>NZ_CBCOPJ010000001.1:0-17500 GCF_965111935.1 Streptococcus sp. Marseille-Q7087
TTGTTGAAAGAAAAACAATTTTGGAATCAGATTTTAGAATTAGCTAAAGAGAGATTGACACGATCAATGTTTGATTTCTACGCAACACCTGCTGAATTAATAAAGGTTGAGGGAAATGTAGCTACCATATTTTTGCCAAGATCTGAAATGGAAATGGTTTGGAGTACAAAACTCAATGATATTATTGTAGCTGTCGGTTTTCAAATCTATGACACTGAAATAAAAGCTCAATATGTATTGACTAAAGAAGATTCTAATACCTCCGATATAGCAAGCAATGTTGAAAACAGTAATCATCAACAGGAAGAAATTAAAAAATCTATACCCTATTCAGAAACAGGATTAAGAGACATCTATACTTTTGATAATTTTATCCAAGGTGATGGAAATATTTGGGCTAAGTCTGCTGCTTTAGCCGTCTCGGAAGATCCTGGACTAACTTATAATCCTCTGTTTATATATGGAGGACCTGGTCTAGGGAAAACTCACTTGCTCAATGCTCTGGGTAATGAAATTCTCAAAAAAAATCCTAATGCGCGTGTAAAATATATTCCTGCTGAAAGTTTTATTAATGAATTTTTAGATCATTTAAGACTCAATGATATGGATAATTTTAAAAAAACCTATCGAAGTCTAGATCTCCTTCTTATTGATGACATTCAATCTCTTAGTGGAAATAAAGTACAAACTCAGGATGAATTTTTCAATACATTTAACAAACTTCACAGTAATAATAAACAGATCGTTTTAACGAGTGACCGTAGGCCAGAACAACTAGAAAATCTACCTGAACGACTTGTCACGCGCTTCTCATGGGGATTAACAACGGATATTACTCCACCTGATTTCGAAACTCGTATCGCTATCCTAAATAGTAAAACAGAGGATTTAGATTATCATTTTCAACCTGACACAATCGAATATTTGGCTGGCCAGTTTGATTCAAATGTACGTGAATTAGAAGGTGCCCTCAAAGATATTAGTCTTATGGCTAAAGTCAAACAAATCAACACTATAACTGTGGATATTGCATCTGAAGCTATACGTGCTCGAAAACAAAGCGTCAGCACCATGATCGTCATTCCGATTGAAAAAATCCAAGAGGAAGTCGGAAAATTTTATGATGTGAGCGTTAAGGAGATGAAGGGAACTAGACGTGTTCAGAATATTGTTCTAGCTCGCCAAGTTGCTATGTATCTAGCTAGAGAATTAACTGATAATAGCCTTCCTAAAATCGGAAAAGAATTTGGTGGTAAAGATCATACAACCGTCATTCATGCTCATGCAAAAATCAAATCTATGATTGAAACTGATGATAAATTACGTATAGAAATCGAAACCATCAAAAAGAAAATTAAATAACTTGTGGATAAGTGTTTAAAATTTTACTGATTTATTAACAAATTTTAAACAAGTATAACTTCTTGATTTTTCTAAACTAAACTTGGTTTTCCACAGATTTCACACAGCCTACTATTACTATTAACCTTCTAATAATAAAAATAAATAAAGGAGATTCCATGATTCATTTTTCTATTAATAAAAATTTATTCCTGCAATCATTAAATATTACTAAACGTGCTATTAGTTCAAAAAATGCTATTCCTGTTTTATCAACTATTAAAATTGATGTGACTAACGAAGGAATTACATTAATTGGATCAAATGGTCAAATTTCAATTGAGAATTTCATTTCTCAAAAAGATGAAAATGCAGGTCTTTTGATTAACTCTTTAGGATCAATTCTTTTAGAAGCTTCTTTCTTTATCAATGTAGTATCAAGTCTTCCAGATGTGACTCTTGATTTTAAAGAAATTGAACAACATCAGATTGTATTAACAAGTGGTAAATCAGAAATTACCCTCAAAGGAAAAGACAGTGAACAATATCCACGTATCCAGGAAATCGCTGCAAGTAATCCTTTAGTCCTTGAAACAAAACTTCTTAAGAAGATTATTAATGAAACAGCATTTGCTGCAAGTGTTCAAGAAAGCCGTCCTATCTTAACTGGTGTTCACTTTGTTTTGAGTAATCATCAAGAATTAAAAACAGTTGCAACAGACTCACATCGTCTCAGCCAGAAAAAATTAACTCTTGAGAAAAACAGTGATAATTTTGATGTGGTGATTCCAAGTCGCTCTCTACGCGAATTTTCAGCTGTTTTTACGGACGATATAGAAACAGTAGAGATTTTCTTCGCAAACAACCAAATTCTCTTTAGAAGCGAAAATATTAGCTTCTATACACGTCTCTTAGAAGGTAATTATCCTGATACAGATCGTCTGATTCCAACAGATTTTAATACGACAGTGACTTTTGATGTTGTGAATCTACGTCAATCTATGGAACGTGCACGTCTTTTATCAAGTGCTACTCAAAATGGAACTGTAAAATTAGAAATCAAACAAGGAGTGGTTACAGCACATGTAAATTCTCCAGAAGTTGGTAAAGTAAACGAAGAAATCGATACAGAAAGTGTATCTGGTGAAGATTTAACTATTAGCTTTAACCCAACTTACTTGATTGAAGCACTAAAAGCTTTGAATAGTGAAAAGGTAACAATCAGCTTCATTTCAGCAGTTCGTCCATTTACCTTGGTACCAGCTGATACAGATGAAGATTTCATGCAACTAATTACTCCAGTTCGTACAAATTAATGAAAAGAGGTTGAGCTCAGCTCGCCTCTTTTATGATATAATCGAAAATAGAAAAGGAGACTAACTATGTATCAAGTTGGAAATTTTGTTGAAATGAAAAAACCACACGCTTGTACAATCAGGTCCACTGGTAAAAAAGCGAATCGTTGGGAAATCACACGTTTAGGTGCAGATATCAAGATAAAATGCAGTAATTGTGACCATGTTGTCATGATGAGTCGTTATGATTTTGAAAGAAAAATGAGTAAAATCATCGACTAAAGGCAAGAAGTTAGAGGGTTAGCAAGTTTTCCCTTTTTGTGTTATAATATTGAAGATTGAAATGTGAACGGAGAATGAGAAATTATGGCTTTAACAGCAGGTATCGTGGGTTTGCCAAACGTTGGTAAATCAACCCTATTTAATGCAATTACAAAAGCAGGAGCAGAGGCTGCAAACTATCCATTTGCAACTATTGACCCAAACGTTGGGATGGTAGAAGTTCCAGATGAACGCCTCCAAAAATTGACTGAAATGATTACTCCTAAGAAGACAGTCCCAACAACCTTTGAATTTACAGATATTGCAGGGATTGTAAAAGGTGCGTCAAAAGGAGAAGGTCTCGGTAATAAATTCTTGGCCAATATCCGTGAAGTTGATGCCATTGTCCATGTAGTTCGTGCCTTTGATGATGAAAATGTCATGCGTGAGCAAGGGCGTGAAGATGCTTTTGTAGATCCATTAGCAGATATTGATACTATTAACCTAGAATTGATTCTTGCTGACTTAGAATCTGTGAATAAACGCTATGCGCGTGTGGAAAAGATGGCACGTACGCAAAAAGATAAGGAATCAGTTGCAGAATTTAATGTACTTCAAAAGATTAAACCAGTTCTTGAAGATGGAAAATCAGCTCGTACTATTGAATTTACAGATGAAGAGCAAAAGGTTGTCAAAGGTCTTTTCCTCTTGACCACGAAACCAGTTCTTTATGTAGCTAACGTTGATGAGGATGTGGTTGGAGACCCAGAATCTATCGATTATGTGAAGCAAATTCGTGAATTCGCAGCAACAGAAAATGCAGAGGTAGTGGTTATTTCAGCGCGTGCTGAAGAAGAAATTTCTGAGTTAGACGATGAAGATAAAAAAGAGTTTCTTGAAGCAATTGGTTTGACAGAATCAGGTGTGGACAAGTTGACTCGTGCAGCTTACCATCTATTAGGACTTGGAACTTACTTCACAGCTGGTGAAAAAGAAGTTCGTGCTTGGACCTTTAAACGTGGTATGAAAGCTCCTCAAGCAGCTGGTATCATTCACTCTGATTTCGAAAAAGGATTTATTCGTGCAGTAACTATGTCTTATGATGATTTGATTAAATACGGATCTGAAAAGGCTGTAAAAGAAGCTGGACGCTTGCGTGAAGAAGGGAAAGACTATGTCGTTCAAGATGGCGACATCATGGAATTCCGCTTTAACGTATAATCAACATTTATAATAGTGTCAATTAGGTTGGAAAAAAATTCCAACCCTTTTGGCTTTTGAAAGGAAAAATAAATGACAAAATTACTTGTGGGATTGGGAAATCCAGGGGATAAATATTTTAAAACCAAACATAATGTTGGCTTTATGCTGATTGATCAACTAGCGAAAAAACAGAATGTCACCTTTACACACGATAAGATATTCCAAGCTGAGTTAGCTTCATTTTTCCTTAATGGTGAAAAAATTTATCTAGTGAAACCAACAACTTTTATGAATGAAAGTGGGAAAGCAGTTCATGCTTTATTAACCTACTATGGTTTAGATATTGAAGATTTACTGATTATTTACGATGATCTTGACATGGAAGTAGGAAAAATTCGACTTCGCGCTAAAGGATCAGCTGGCGGTCATAATGGTATCAAGTCAATTATCCAACATATTGGTACACAGGTTTTCAATCGTGTAAAGATTGGTATCGGTAGACCTAAAAAAGGAATGTCTGTTGTTCACCACGTTTTGAGTAAATTTGACAAGGATGACTATATAGGTATTTTACAGTCTATTGACAAGGTTGACGATGCTGTAAATTATTATTTACAAGAGAAAAACTTTGAAAAAACAATGCAGAAATACAATGGGTAAGGGAATGTCATTAATCGAATTCTTTTTAGAGAACAAGCAGATACAATTATGGGGTGAACATTTATCTCTCAAGCAGAGGGAATTACTACTAGGTCTCTCTGGTTCAGCAAAGTCTTTAGCTATTGCAAGTAGTGTTAAAAATCAGAACAAGATTTTAGTAATGACATCTACTTATGGAGAAGCTGATCGTCTAGTAAATGATTTAATTTCTATCCTGGGTACTGATATGGTTTATCCATTTTTAGTAGATGATTCACCAATGGTAGAATTTTTAGTATCGTCTCAAGAAAAGATTTTTTCAAGAGTTGAAGCCTTGCGTTTTCTAAGAGATAAATCTCAAAAAGGAATACTAGTTTGTAACATGGCAGCTAGCCGTTTATTCTTACCAGATCCTCAAGTCTTTGATAACAGTGTGTTAAAACTTGAAGTTAGCGAAGAGTGTGAACAAAGAGAATTAAAAAATCAATTGATTTCACTTGGTTATAAAAAAGTTACTCAAGTTCAAAGTCAAGGTGAATTTAGTCTTCGAGGGGATATTTTAGATATCTTTGAAACTTCACAACTATCTCCTTACCGAATAGAATTTTTTGGTGATGAAATAGATGGGATTAGAGAATTTGATACTGAAACTCAATTATCAAAAGATAGTAAAACTCAAGTACTAATCTATCCAGCTAGTGATATTTTGTTAACGAATGAAGATTATCATCGTGGTCAGAAATTTTTAGAACATGAGATTGATAAAACTATTTCACCTACATTAAAGTCATATCTAGAGGAAGTCTATAGTAGTGCTAAGCAACAGAGTATCCATTCTGATATTCGCAAGTTTTTGTCTGTTTTTTATAAAAAACAATGGACACTGTTAGATTATTTACAAGAAGTACCTCTCATTTTTGATGATTATCAAAAAATCATGAACCAGTATAATATTTTCGATAAGGAAACAGCTAGCTACTTTACAGAAAATTTACATAATAGTAAAGCAGTATCAAGTTTACAATATTTTGCTGACGTAGAAAGTCGATTCAAAAAATATTTACCAGTGACTTTCTTTTCGAATTTTCAAAAAGGTCTTGGAAATCTAAAATTTGATCATCTTTATCAATTTAATCAGTATCCAATGCAAGAGTTCTTCAATCAGTTTTCTTTTTTGAAAGAGGAAATTGAACGTTATAAAAAATTAAATTATACGATTATTCTTCAGTCAAGTAGTAAAACTGAACTCAAAAAACTATCAACAATTTTAGACGAATACGAAATTCAGGTTGATAATAGTAATGGAAGTGAAATCTGTAAAGGAACTGTCAATCTTATTGAAGGAAATCTTCGTCATGGCTTTCATTTTGTAGACGAAAATCTTGTATTTATCACTGAATATGAAATTTTTAAGAAGAAGATTAAGCGTAAATATAGAAGACAAAATATCAGTAATGCTGAGCGGTTAAAGGATTATAATGAGCTACAAAAAGGAGACTACGTCGTTCATCAAATTCATGGTATTGGGCAGTATTTAGGAATCGAAACGATTGAAATCAAAGGAATTCATCGAGATTATGTGAGTATCCAATATCAAAATGGAGATCGAATTTCTATTCCTGTAGAACAAATCCAAACCTTATCTAAGTATGTTTCAAGTGATGGAAAAGCTCCAAAGCTAAATAAGTTAAATGATGGACATTTTAAAAAAGCTAAGCAAAAAGTTAAAAATCAAGTTGAAGATATTGCGGATGACTTAATTAAACTGTATGCTGAGAGGAGCCAACTGAAAGGATATGCATTTTCAAAAGATGACGAAGACCAGGTTGCTTTTGATGAGGCTTTTCCCTATGTTGAAACAGAAGATCAACTTCGAAGTATAGAAGAAATCAAAAAAGATATGCAAGCACCTCAACCAATGGATCGACTCTTAGTTGGAGATGTTGGTTTTGGTAAGACAGAAGTTGCCATGCGAGCTGCTTTTAAAGCTGTCAATGATCATAAACAGGTGGTCGTTTTAGTACCAACTACCGTTCTTGCGCAGCAACATTACAGTAATTTCAAGGAAAGATTTGAGCAATTTGCTGTAAACGTAGATGTTTTGAGTCGCTTTAGAAGTAAAAAAGAACAGACTGAAACACTTAAAAAATTGAAAAAAGGACAAGTGGACATCTTGATAGGAACTCATAGAGTTTTGTCTAAAGATGTTGAATTTGCAGATTTAGGATTGATTATCATCGATGAAGAACAACGTTTTGGTGTCAAGCATAAGGAAGCACTCAAGGAATTAAAAAAGAAGGTTGATGTCTTAACCTTGACAGCTACACCAATTCCTCGAACTCTTCATATGTCTATGCTAGGTATCCGAGATTTATCTGTCATTGAAACTCCTCCAACCAATCGATACCCTGTTCAAACCTATGTTCTTGAACAGAATAATCGTGTAATTCGTGATGCTGTGTTGAGAGAAATCGATCGTGGTGGTCAGGTTTACTATCTTTACAACAAAGTTGACACGATTGAAAAGAAGGTTTCAGAATTACAAGAACTGATTCCTGAAGCTTCTATTGGTTTTGTTCATGGTCAAATGAGTGAAATTCGTTTGGAGAATACACTACTTGATTTCATTGAAGGCGAATATGACATTTTAGTAACTACGACAATTATCGAAACAGGAGTAGATATTCCAAATGCGAATACCTTGTTTATTGAAAACGCAGATCATATGGGTTTGTCAACCTTGTATCAATTAAGAGGTCGGGTGGGTCGTAGTAACCGAATTGCTTATGCCTATCTCATGTACCGACCAGATAAATCATTGACAGAAGTTTCAGAGAAGAGATTGGAAGCTATCAAAGGGTTTACAGAATTGGGTTCTGGTTTTAAAATTGCCATGCGTGATTTATCCATTCGTGGGGCCGGAAACCTTTTAGGGAGTTCGCAGTCCGGTTTTATTGATTCGGTTGGTTTTGAATTGTATTCTCAGTTACTGGAAGAAGCTATTGCTAATAAAAATGGAACGAATAAGAAACGCGAAAAAGGAAATGCTGAGTTAATTCTACAAATTGATGCCTATCTTCCAGATGATTACATATCAGATGAGCGCCATAAAATTGAAATTTACAAGAGAATTCGTCAGATTGACAACTGTGTCAACTATGAAGAATTACAAGATGAGTTGATAGACCGATTTGGAGAATATCCAGATGTGGTTGCTTATCTTTTAGAAATTGGATTAGCCAAAGCATATCTTGATAAAGTTTTTGTCAATCGTGTTGAAAGAAGAAATAATAAACTAGTCATTCAATTTGAAAAAATATCGAAACAACTATTTTTAACCCAAGATTATTTCCAGGCTCTTTCTCAGACAAATTTGAAGGCTAATATTTCTGAAAATCAAGGTTTAATCGAAGTTGTTTTTGATATTCGAAATAAAAAAGACTATGAGATTTTAGAAGGACTCTTAACCTTTGGAGAATCATTAGCGAAGATAAAAGATTCAAAAGAGTTACATTAGGAATTACCTTTTTTCTTCTATAAAAGGGATAAAAATGGTACAATAATAATTTGAGGTATTATAAGATGAGATTAGATAAATATTTAAAAGTATCACGAATTATTAAACGCCGTACGGTGGCTAAGGAAGTTGCAGATAAAGGGCGAATTAAGGTAAATGGAATCCTTGCTAAGAGTTCAACAGATTTAAAAGTCAATGATCAGGTTGAAATTCGCTTTGGAAATAAGTTGTTACTTGTAAAGGTGCTCGAAATGAAAGATAGCACAAAAAAAGAAGATGCAGCTAGAATGTATGAAATTATCAGTGAAACAAGGGTAGAAGGCGATGTATAAAAAAATAGTCCAAATGAATAATTCATTTATTCAAAATGAACACCAACGACGTAAATACATGATGGAAGAACGTCAAAAACGTAATCGTTTTATGGGTTGGGTTTTGATTTTGATTATGTTGTTATTCATCTTACCAACTTACAATTTAGCACAAAGTTACCAACAATTGCTAACACGTCGCCAACAACTAACTGATTTGAAAAAACAATATCAGGAATTGAGCGATGAAAAGGATAAAGAAGCTAGTTTAGCAACTAAGCTAAAAGATGAATCCTATGCGGCTAAATATTCTCGAGCAAAATATTATTATTCAAAAACATGGGAAGAAGTTTATACAATTCCGGACTTGCTTCCTAGGTAATGTGAAATGGAAAATTTATTAGAGATTGTTGAACAATTTTTAAGTCAATCAGATGAAAAATTGGATGAGTTATCTCAAAAAAATCATCTGTTACGACTACAAGAAGAAGAGGGGAAAAAGAATGCGTAAATTTTTAGTGATATTACTACTTCCTATTTTCCTAAAAAGTGTTCAAGTAGTAAGCACTGAGAATCCAGTTATCATTCCAAAACAAGAAGTTTATTCCTTAACCCATGCTTCGTATCATTTTTATTATCAAGATATTATAGAATCTCCAAAATTTTATGGTGAAACACCTGTTTATTCTACAGAAGACTTGATTAAAGAATCAGGGAAAGTCAATGCAGAAACAAAATTGTCTGTTTTAGAATGGCGATTAAATAAACAAGGACAGCCTGTTTTCAAATTGTCTAATAATCAATTTGTGATGGCTGATAAACGACTTTTATACGATAGTTCAATCGTTAATAATTTCCCAAAACGAGTGTGGTTAGAACCAGGATTTGTTGTCTATAATAGTCCTTATGATCAACAAGAATTAAAGTCTACGTTAGTACCTTATCAAGAAGTTGAAGCAGATATGTCTGTTTTTGCTGAAGGTCGTGAATTCTTACATATCAAACAAGCTGGTTGGGTTTCGACGGATTATATTTCCAATGATGATAATCGTATCCAGAAAGTACAAGAGTTACTATCTGCAAATTATCAAAATGAACAGTTTTCTATTTATGTGAAACAATTGAGTACAGGTCAGGAAGCTGGGATTAACGAAAATCAAAAAATGTACGCTGCTAGTGTTATGAAATTGCCTTATCTTTATTATGTTCAGGAAAGAATTAATCAAGGTGATTATCAACTTGACACGAAATTAAAGTATGTTTCTGAAGTTAATGATTTCCCTGGATCATACAAACCAGAAGGAAGTGGAAGTCTCTCTAAAACAGCTGATAATAAAGAATACACTATCAAAGATTTAATTACAAAAACAGCGAAAGAATCTGACAATGTGGCTCATAATATTCTTGGTTATTATATTACCAATAAATCAGATGACGTCTTCAAAAAAGAGATGACTAGGGTTGCTGGTAATGAATGGGATGTAAATGATAAGTTAGCTTCAGCTAAAATGGCTGGGCAAGTTATGGAATCTATTTATAATCAAAATGGTTTTGTTTTAGAATCGCTATCACAGACTTCTTTTGATAATCAACGTATTGCTAAAAATATTTCTGCTAAGGTAGCTCATAAAATTGGGGATGCAGATGAATTTAAACATGATGTGGCAGTAGTCTATACAGATTCTCCTTTCGTGATTTCAATCTTTACCAAAAATTCTGATTATGATACTATTTCTAAAATTGCTAAGGATGTCTACGAGGTCCTAAAATGAGAGACCGAGATTTTTTAAATCATTTTCTAGAAAAAGGTTATTTTGAAAAACATTCAAGCGTTGTGCTAGCCTTGTCTGGTGGGTTGGATTCGATGTTTCTCTTTCATCTTCTTTCAACCTATCAAGAAGAACTCGGGATTGAATTATTTTTAGCTCATGTGAATCATAAACAACGACCAGAATCAGATATTGAAGAACATGAATTAAGAAAACTGGCAGAACAAGTTGGAGTTCCAATTTATGTAGCTTGTTTTACTGGAAATTTTTCAGAAGCAAATGCTCGTCAATTTCGCTATGAATTTTTTAGAAAGGTAATGGCGAAAACGTCATCTACAGTTCTTGTAACAGCTCATCATGCAGATGATCAGGCTGAAACAATTTTTATGCGATTAATTCGAGGTGTTAGGTTACAACACTTATCTGCCATCAAAGAAATACAAGAGTTTGATAAGGGAGAGTTGATTCGTCCTTTGCTATCTTTTTATAAGAAGGATTTTCCTGAAATCAAGCATTTTGAAGATGCAACGAATAAAGAAAATCACTATTTTCGCAATCGTATTCGAAATCTCTATCTACCACAATTAGAAACAGAAAATACTCAGATAAAAAAGGCATTTTTAGAGTTTGGGAAAGAAGTATCAGATTATCAGATTGCTCTGGCTGAATTTTCTCAAACGATTGATGTAGAAGATTTAACCCAATTTCTATCGTTTTCAGAAGCAACACAGCGAGTTTTACTACAACAATATCTTAGTAGTTTTCCAGATTTAAATATTACAAGAGAACAGTTTCAAGAAATCCATCATATTTTAAGGACCAGAAGTCAATATCATCATCATTTAAAAAATGGTTATGAACTTGTAAAAGAATATCAACACTTTCAAATTTGTAAAATCAGACCAAAGTCTGATGAAAAAAGTAGTAAGTGTGTGTTAGACTATCAGAATCAAGTTCATTTTGAAGGTTATCTGTTTTCATTTGGAATTCCTCTAGAAGGTAAAAATATTCAAAAAATCAATGTTTCTCGTGAAACATCATTGATTTTACGTCATCGACAACCAGGTGATTATTTGATAAAAAATGGTCATCGAAAAAAATTAAGACGACTTTTTATTGATTTAAAAATTCCTACAGAAAAACGGGGAAATGCTATTATCGTTGAGCAATTCGGACAAATTTGTTCAATTTTAGGAATTG
Source organism: Streptococcus sp. Marseille-Q7087 (assembly GCF_965111935.1). Taxonomy (NCBI): domain Bacteria; kingdom Bacillati; phylum Bacillota; class Bacilli; order Lactobacillales; family Streptococcaceae; genus Streptococcus; species Streptococcus sp. Marseille-Q7087. Next base: position 11,537 of record NZ_CBCOPJ010000001.1, read on the forward strand.
AACTCAGTGATTTGAGTATAAAAATGAAAAATGATATAATGAACACTATACTTTATATAGAAAAAATAGATAGGTAAAATCATGTTAGAACAAGATATCAAGAAGATTTTGATTTCACAAGATGAAATTACAGAAGCTGCTAAGAAATTAGGTGCTCAATTAACAAAAGATTATGAAGGGAAAAATCCAATTTTAGTTGGAATTCTAAAAGGATCTATTCCTTTCATGGCAGAATTAGTTAAATATATCGACACTCATCTTGAAATGGATTTTATGATGGTTTCCAGTTACCATGGAGGTACTGTAAGTAGCGGTGTTATCAATATCAAACAAGATGTAACTCAAGATATTAAAGGTAGACATGTTGTTTTTGTGGAAGATATTATCGACACTGGTCAAACTTTGAAAAGTTTGAGAGATATGTTTACTGCTAGAGAAGCGGCATCTGTTAAGATTGTTACAATGCTTGATAAACCAGAAGGCCGTACTGTAGAAATCGAAGCAGACTACACATGTTTTACTATTCCAAATGAATTTGTTGTAGGCTACGGTTTAGACTATAATGAAAATTATCGTAACCTTCCTTATGTAGGTGTATTGAAAGAGGAAGTTTACTCAAAATAGAAGGGTAAGTTGTTGAATGCAAAAGCAAAATAATGGTTTTATAAAAAATCCATTTCTTTATTTGTTGATGATTTTCTTGCTAGTGACGGGATTCCAGTACTTCTTTGCTGGAAGGGCTGCAGGACATAGTCAACAAATTAAATACTCAGAATTGGTGCAGGAAATCACTAATGACAATGTAAAAGAAATGACCTACCAACCAAGTGGTAGTGTTATCGAAGTGTCTGGTGTCTATAAAACTGCTAAAACAGAAAAACCGGAAACAGGTATTCAGTTTTTCACACCATCTGCAACAAAAGTAGAAAAATTTACAAGTATTATTCTTCCATCGGATACTACTGTAGCAGATTTGCAAAAATTAGCTGGGGAACACCAAACACAAATTGAAGTGAAACATGAAAGCTCAAGTGGTATGTGGATCAATATCCTAGTTTCAGTAGTACCATTTGCCATTTTATTCTTCTTCCTATTTTCTATGATGGGAAATATGGGAGGAAATAGCGGACGTAATCCGATGAGCTTTGGACGCAATAAAGCTAAGGCTGCTAATAAAGAAGATATCAAAGTACGCTTTTCAGATGTAGCCGGAGCAGAAGAAGAAAAACAAGAACTTGTTGAAGTTGTTGAATTTTTGAAAGATCCAAAACGCTTTACAAAATTAGGTGCCCGTATCCCGGCTGGTGTTCTCTTAGAAGGACCTCCGGGAACTGGTAAAACATTGCTAGCTAAAGCAGTGGCAGGAGAAGCTGGCGTACCATTCTTTAGTATTTCAGGTTCTGACTTCGTAGAAATGTTCGTCGGTGTCGGTGCAAGCCGTGTACGTTCACTTTTTGAGGATGCTAAAAAAGCAGCACCAGCTATTATCTTTATCGATGAAATCGATGCCGTTGGTCGCCAACGTGGTGTCGGTCTTGGTGGGGGTAATGATGAACGTGAACAAACTTTGAACCAACTCTTGATTGAGATGGATGGTTTTGAAGGAAATGAAGGAATTATCGTTATTGCGGCAACAAACCGTTCAGATGTTCTTGATCCAGCCCTTCTCCGTCCAGGACGATTTGACAGAAAAGTGTTAGTAGGTCGTCCAGATGTTAAGGGACGCGAAGCGATTCTGAAAGTCCACGCTAGAAATAAACCGTTAGCAGAAGATGTAGACTTGAAGTTGGTGGCGCAACAAACTCCAGGCTTTGTTGGGGCTGATTTGGAAAATGTGTTGAACGAAGCAGCTTTAGTTGCAGCTCGTCGCAATAAATCAGTGATTGATGCTTCTGATATTGATGAGGCAGAAGATCGTGTTATCGCTGGACCATCTAAGAAAGATAAAACTGTTTCACAAAAAGAACGTGAAATGGTTGCCTACCACGAAGCAGGACATACTATTGTTGGTTTGGTCCTATCAAACGCACGTGTAGTGCATAAAGTGACAATCGTTCCTCGTGGTCGTGCGGGTGGTTACATGATTGCTCTTCCAAAAGAAGATCAAATGCTACTATCCAAAGAAGATATGAAAGAACAATTAGCTGGTTTGATGGGTGGACGTGTTGCTGAAGAAATTATCTTTAATGTACAAACAACAGGTGCATCAAACGACTTTGAACAAGCTACACAGATGGCGCGTGCTATGGTTACTGAGTATGGTATGAGTGAAAAGCTTGGACCTGTTCAATATGAGGGCAATCATGCAATGTTTGGTGCTCAATCTCCACAAAAATCTATTTCAGAGCGTACAGCTTATGAAATTGATGAAGAAGTTCGTGCATTGTTGAATGAGGCACGCAATAAAGCTGCTGAAATTATTCAATCAAATCGAGAAACACACAAACTTATTGCGGAAGCCTTATTGAAATATGAAACATTGGATAGTACACAAATCAAATCTCTTTATGAAACAGGGAAAATGCCTGAATCAGTAGAGGAGGAATCACGTGCTCTATCATATGATGAAGTCAAATCAAAAATGGCTGAAGAAAACTAAAATATTAGTAGACTAGATACAAGAGAGGGTAACATTATATCCTCTCTTTCTTATTATAAAAATCAATCTATGAAAAGATAGTAAAAAATATCAGAAAAAATAATCTCAAGTTCTTGACAAGCGCTAAAAAGTAGGTATAATAGAAAGAGTTGAAAAACTCAAGGTCCGTTGGTCAAGGGGTTAAGACACCGCCTTTTCACGGCGGTAACACGGGTTCGAATCCCGTACGGACTATGGGTGTATCGCGGTTAAGGTTGATAGGATTTAAAAAAAGTTAAAAAACCTGTTGACAGAGAAAACTGACTGTGATATACTAATATAGTTGTCGCAAGCGCGACAAAGACCTTTGAAAACTGAACAAGACGAACCAATGTGCAGGGCACTATAACTGAAGGTTATAGTACTGAACAATGAAAAAACAATAAATCTGTCAGTGACAGAAATGAGTGAGAACTCAAACTTTTAATGAGAGTTTGATCCTGGCTCAGGATGAACGCTGGCGGCGTGCCTAATACATGCAAGTAGAACGCTGAAGCTTGGTGCTTGCACCGAGCGGATGAGTTGCGAACGGGTGAGTAACGCGTAGGTAACCTGCCTGGTAGCGGGGGATAACTATTGGAAACGATAGCTAATACCGCATGACAACAGTTATTGCATGATAGCTGTTTAAAAGGGGCAATTGCTCCACTACCAGATGGACCTGCGTTGTATTAGCTAGTTGGTGGGGTAACGGCTCACCAAGGCGACGATACATAGCCGACCTGAGAGGGTGATCGGCCACACTGGGACTGAGACACGGCCCAGACTCCTACGGGAGGCAGCAGTAGGGAATCTTCGGCAATGGACGGAAGTCTGACCGAGCAACGCCGCGTGAGTGAAGAAGGTTTTCGGATCGTAAAGCTCTGTTGTAAGAGAAGAACGAGTGTGAGAGTGGAAAGTTCACACTGTGACGGTATCTTACCAGAAAGGGACGGCTAACTACGTGCCAGCAGCCGCGGTAATACGTAGGTCCCGAGCGTTATCCGGATTTATTGGGCGTAAAGCGAGCGCAGGCGGTTAGATAAGTCTGAAGTTAAAGGCTGTGGCTTAACCATAGTACGCTTTGGAAACTGTTTAACTTGAGTGCAAGAGGGGAGAGTGGAATTCCATGTGTAGCGGTGAAATGCGTAGATATATGGAGGAACACCGGTGGCGAAAGCGGCTCTCTGGCTTGTAACTGACGCTGAGGCTCGAAAGCGTGGGGAGCAAACAGGATTAGATACCCTGGTAGTCCACGCCGTAAACGATGAGTGCTAGGTGTTAGACCCTTTCCGGGGTTTAGTGCCGTAGCTAACGCATTAAGCACTCCGCCTGGGGAGTACGACCGCAAGGTTGAAACTCAAAGGAATTGACGGGGGCCCGCACAAGCGGTGGAGCATGTGGTTTAATTCGAAGCAACGCGAAGAACCTTACCAGGTCTTGACATCCCTCTGACCGCTCTAGAGATAGAGTTTTCCTTCGGGACAGAGGTGACAGGTGGTGCATGGTTGTCGTCAGCTCGTGTCGTGAGATGTTGGGTTAAGTCCCGCAACGAGCGCAACCCCTATTGTTAGTTGCCATCATTCAGTTGGGCACTCTAGCGAGACTGCCGGTAATAAACCGGAGGAAGGTGGGGATGACGTCAAATCATCATGCCCCTTATGACCTGGGCTACACACGTGCTACAATGGCTGGTACAACGAGTCGCAAGTCGGTGACGGCAAGCTAATCTCTTAAAGCCAGTCTCAGTTCGGATTGTAGGCTGCAACTCGCCTACATGAAGTCGGAATCGCTAGTAATCGCGGATCAGCACGCCGCGGTGAATACGTTCCCGGGCCTTGTACACACCGCCCGTCACACCACGAGAGTTTGTAACACCCGAAGTCGGTGAGGTAACCATTTGGAGCCAGCCGCCTAAGGTGGGATAGATGATTGGGGTGAAGTCGTAACAAGGTAGCCGTATCGGAAGGTGCGGCTGGATCACCTCCTTTCTAAGGATAAGGAATGCACATTGGTCTTGTTTAGTCTTGAGAGGTCTTGTGGGGCCTTAGCTCAGCTGGGAGAGCGCCTGCTTTGCACGCAGGAGGTCAGCGGTTCGATCCCGCTAGGCTCCATTGGTGAGAGATCACCAAGTAATGCACATTGAAAATTGAATATCTATATCAAATAGTAACAAGAAAATAAACCGAAAACGCTGTAGTATTAATAAGAGTTTATGACTGAAAGGTCAAAAAAATAAGGTTAAGTTAATAAGGGCGCACGGTGGATGCCTTGGCACTAGGAGCCGAAGAAGGACGTGACAAACGACGATATGCCTTGGGTAGCTGTAAGTAAGCGATGATCCAGGGATTTCCGAATGGGGGAACCCAACAGGTACTACCTGTTACCCATATCTGTTAAGGATATGAGGAGGAAGACGCAGTGAACTGAAACATCTAAGTAGCTGCAGGAAGAGAAAGCAAAAGCGATTGCCTTAGTAGCGGCGAGCGAAACGGCAGGAGGGCAAACCGAAGAGTTTACTCTTCGGGGTTGTAGGACTGCAATGTGGACTCAAAGATTATAGAAGAATGATATGGGAAGATCAGCCAAAGAGAGTGAGAGCCTCGTATTCAAAATAGTCTTTGTACCTAGCAGTATCCTGAGTACGGCGGGACACGTGAAATCCCGTCGGAATCTGGGAGGACCATCTCCCAACCCTAAATACTCCCTAGTGACCGATAGTGAACCAGTACCGTGAGGGAAAGGTGAAAAGCACCCCGGGAGGGGAGTGAAATAGAACCTGAAACCGTGTGCCTACAACAAGTTCGAGCCCGTTAATGGGTGAGAGCGTGCCTTTTGTAGAATGAACCGGCGAGTTACGATATGATGCGAGGTTAAGTTGAAGAGACGGAGCCGTAGGGAAACCGAGTCTGAATAGGGCGCTTTAGTATCATGTCGTAGACCCGAAACCATGTGACCTACCCATGAGCAGGTTGAAGGTGCGGTAAGACGCACTGGAGGACCGAACCAGGGCACGTTGAAAAGTGCTTGGATGACTTGTGGGTAGCGGAGAAATTCCAAACGAACTTGGAGATAGCTGGTTCTCTCCGAAATAGCTTTAGGGCTAGCGTCGACATAAAGATTCTTGGAGGTAGAGCACTGTTTGGGTGAGGGGTCCATCCCGGATTACCAATCTCAGATAAACTCCGAATGCCAATGAATTATGGTCGGCAGTCAGACTGCGAGTGCTAAGATCCGTAGTCGAAAGGGAAACAGCCCAGACCACCAGCTAAGGTCCCAAAATAATTGTTAAGTGGAAAAGGATGTGGGGTTGCACAGACAACTAGGATGTTAGCTTAGAAGCAGCT
>NZ_CBCOPJ010000001.1:20000-195000 GCF_965111935.1 Streptococcus sp. Marseille-Q7087
TAGTCAATTTTTATTTATTACGAACGTTATTTTACAAACAATAAAAAATATATAGAAAATACTAGATATTGTTAAAATTTTAATTTAGAATTAATGGAAAACCCTAATCTTTTCTAGTGTTTATTCTTGATAAAATGGGGTTTTTTTCTTATAATAAATTGTAAGATATAATTGTGGGTGAGAGTCCCGCCATGTATATGAGAAAGGACGAGCCTTTAGGCTCAGACGAAAATTTATTATGACTTCAGTTGTTGTTGTAGGTACCCAATGGGGTGATGAAGGTAAAGGAAAAATTACTGATTTTCTTTCAGCTAATGCAGAGGTGATTGCTCGTTACCAAGGTGGTGACAATGCAGGTCACACGATTGTGATTGATGGAAAAAAATTTAAGTTACACTTGATTCCTTCTGGAATTTTCTTCCCAGAAAAAATCTCTGTAATTGGAAACGGAATGGTTGTAAATCCAAAGTCTCTTGTAAAAGAATTGTCTTATCTCCATGAAGAAGGGGTTACAACAGATAATTTACGTATTTCTGATCGTGCGCACGTTATTTTGCCTTATCATATCGAGTTAGATCGCTTGCAAGAAGAAGCTAAGGGTGATAATAAGATTGGTACTACAATTAAAGGAATTGGTCCAGCTTATATGGACAAGGCAGCTCGTGTGGGTATCCGTATCGCAGATCTTTTGGATAAAGAGATTTTCCGTGAACGTTTAGAACGCAATCTTGCTGAGAAAAATCGTCAATTTGTAAAATTGTATGATAGCGAACCTATTTCATTTGATGATATTTTTGAAGAATATTATGAGTATGGCCAACAAATCAAGCAATATGTAACAGATACTTCTGTTATCTTGAATGATGCACTTGATAATGGCAAACGTGTTCTCTTTGAAGGGGCTCAAGGCGTTATGCTTGATATTGACCAAGGAACTTATCCATTTGTTACTTCCTCAAATCCTGTTGCTGGTGGTGTGACAATTGGTTCTGGAGTAGGTCCAAGCAAGATTGACAAGGTTGTAGGTGTATGTAAAGCTTACACAAGTCGTGTTGGTGATGGTCCTTTCCCAACTGAGCTATTTGATGAAGTTGGAGATCGTATCCGTGAAGTGGGGCATGAGTATGGAACAACCACTGGTCGTCCGCGTCGTGTAGGTTGGTTTGACTCAGTTGTTATGCGCCATAGCCGTCGTGTGTCTGGCATCACAAATCTCTCTTTGAACTCTATCGATGTTTTGAGTGGTTTGGATACAGTAAAAATCTGTGTGGCCTATGATCTTGACGGTCAACGTATTGATTATTACCCTGCTAGTCTTGAACAATTGAAACGTTGTAAACCAATCTACGAGGAGCTACCAGGTTGGCATGAAGATATTACTGGAGTACGTACTTTGGAAGACCTTCCTGAAAATGCGCGAAACTATGTTCGTCGTGTTAGCGAATTGGTGGGTGTTCGTATTTCTACATTCTCTGTAGGTCCTGGCCGTGAACAGACAAATATTTTAGAAAGTGTCTGGTCATAGGAGATTTTTTAAGATTTGTTTAAGACAGGTCGGATATACTATAGACAGTTACAAGAAGACCTCCTAACTTGTTGTAACAAATTTCCTAAACTTTTCTTTTTCATAATAATCTCCCTATAAAGCCACCGCATTCGGTGGCTTTTTTTGTCTTCAAAAACGTGATATAATGATAGAATTGATAGCTAGGAAGAGAGAAGAGATGGATTACACGCTTGAAGAGAAAGAAGCTTTTATGAGAGAGGCCTTAAAGGAGGCAGAAATTGCCTTAGAGAATGATGAAATCCCGATTGGTTGTGTGATTGTCAAGGATGGGATAATCATCGGGAGAGGCCATAATGCGCGCGAGGAATTGCAACGTGCAGTCATGCATGCAGAAATTATGGCTATAGAGGATGCTAATCTGAGCGAAGAGAGTTGGCGATTGCTTGATTGTACGCTTTTTGTGACCATCGAGCCTTGTGTCATGTGTAGTGGGGCAATTGGGCTCGCACGGATTCCAAACGTGGTCTACGGGGCTAAAAACCAGAAATTTGGCGCTGCTGGAAGTTTGTATGATATTTTGACGGATGAGCGGCTCAATCACCGTGTGGTTGTTGAGACAGGCATTTTAGAGAGTGAGTGTGCAGGGATTATGCAGGACTTTTTCCGAAATCGACGGAAAAAATAATTTCTCTTTAAAAACAGAAAGGAATGTGGTATAATAACTAGTGGAGCAACAGTTCTGCGTGAAGCGGGTCAGGGGAGGAATCCAGCAGCCCTAAGCGATGTGAATTGTGTGCTCTTTTTTCGTGCTTTTTTCGAATAAATAAGATAAAATAGCCTAGAATATAAGATTTAAAAAGAGGAAAAATATGAAAATTCGTGGTTTTGAATTAATTTCTAGTTTTACAGATGAAACTTTGTTACCCAAGCGTGAGACAGCTCACGCAGCTGGTTACGATCTAAAAGTTGCAGAACGTACGGTTATCGCTCCAGGAGAGATTGTTCTTGTCCCAACTGGTGTCAAGGCCTATATGCAGCCGACTGAAGTGCTCTATCTTTATGATCGTTCCTCTAACCCTCGCAAAAAAGGCCTAGTTTTAATCAACTCTGTGGGGGTTATTGATGGAGACTACTATGGCAATCCAGGAAATGAAGGCCATATCTTTGCTCAGATGAAAAACATTACGGACCAAGAAGTGATTCTTGAAGTTGGGGAACGTGTGGTTCAGGCTGTCTTTGCACCTTTCTTGATCGCAGATGGGGATGAAGCAGATGGCGTTCGTACTGGTGGATTTGGATCGACAGGGCATTAAGATGAAGATTATCTTTGTCCGTCATGGGGAGCCAGATTATCGTGTGTTAGAGGAGTATGCTTATTCCGGATTTGGAATGGATCTAGCTCCCTTATCTGAGAAGGGAAGGAAACAGGCTCAGGACCTTTGCCAAAATCCCTTGTTCCAATCAGCTGATTTGCTAGTAGCTTCTTCAGTGACGCGAGCTTTAGAAACGGCTTCTTATCTTGCTAGTGCTATTGGACTTCCTTTGAGAGTGGAACCATTATTGCATGAATGGCAAGTCTATGAAAGTGGCGTAGAGAATTTTGAAAAAGCTCGTACTCTGTTTCTAGGAAATAATGGATCCTTATCGCCTAATAGTCCTATTCAATATGAGACAGCTGAGGAAATGAGGTCTCGGTTTCTAGAATCTATGGGCAAGTATCGAGACTATCAGACAGTCGTTGTTGTCACTCATCGAATGCTCATGCGTCAATTTGTGCCAGACGAGAAGATTGATTTTTGCCAAGTGATTGAGTGTGAGATAGAGATTTAGAAAGAGGTTTATTATAGCAAAGAAAAAAGCGACATTTGTGTGTCAAAATTGTGAATATAATTCACCCAAGTATCTAGGCCGCTGTCCAAACTGTGGAGCCTGGTCTTCTTTTGTAGAAGAAGTTGAGGTCGCAGAAGTCAAAAATGCGCGTGTGTCCTTGACAGGTGAGAAAACCAAGCCTATGAAATTGGCTGAGGTGACTTCTATCAATGTCAATCGAACTAAGACTGAGATGGAGGAATTTAACCGAGTGCTTGGTGGCGGTGTGGTGCCAGGAAGTCTTGTCCTCATTGGTGGAGATCCAGGGATTGGAAAATCAACCCTTCTCTTACAAGTATCAACCCAGTTATCTCAAGTAGGAACAGTTCTCTATGTTAGTGGGGAGGAGTCTGCTCAACAGATCAAACTCCGTGCAGAGCGCTTGGGTGATATCGACAGTGAGTTTTATCTCTATGCAGAAACCAATATGCAGAGTGTGCGGGCAGAAGTGGAGCGTATCCAACCAGATTTTCTTATCATCGACTCGATTCAGACCATTATGTCTCCTGAGATTTCAGGGGTGCAGGGATCAGTCTCTCAAGTACGCGAGGTAACGGCTGAACTCATGCAGTTGGCTAAGACCAATAACATCGCCATCTTTATCGTGGGGCATGTGACAAAAGAAGGAACCTTGGCTGGCCCACGTATGTTGGAACATATGGTGGACACCGTACTTTACTTTGAAGGGGAGCGCCACCATACCTTCCGTATCTTAAGAGCGGTCAAAAACCGTTTTGGCTCGACCAATGAGATTGGAATCTTTGAGATGCAATCAGGTGGATTGGTTGAAGTTCTTAATCCTAGTGAAGTGTTTTTGGAAGAACGCTTGGATGGGGCGACTGGTTCGTCAATTGTTGTGACTATGGAAGGGACACGTCCGATTTTGGCGGAGGTTCAGGCCCTGGTGACACCGACTATGTTTGGGAATGCCAAGCGAACTACAACTGGTCTTGATTTCAATCGTGTTAGCTTGATTATGGCTGTTTTGGAGAAACGGGCAGGTTTGCTCCTCCAAAATCAGGATGCCTACCTCAAATCTGCAGGTGGCGTCAAATTGGATGAGCCTGCCATTGACCTTGCGGTAGCAGTTGCTATTGCGTCAAGCTACAAGGACAAGCCTACCAATCCCCAAGAATGTTTTGTAGGAGAACTTGGTTTGACGGGAGAGATTCGACGCGTAAATCGTATCGAGCAACGGATCAATGAAGCTGCGAAACTTGGATTTACAAAAATTTATGTACCGAAAAATTCTTTGACAGGTATTAAACCGCCTAAAGAAATTCAGGTGATTGGAGTGACGACTATTGGAGAAGTCTTGAAAAAAGTGTTCTCCTAATAGTTGTACTCAGGTTTATATTACTAATTATTTTATTGCTAACTTTTATTAAAACAAGGAGGAATTTCTGATGAAATTTTCTATGGATAGTCAAATGCAATTTCCTTTGGTAGAGTTATCGCTCAATCAAGGAGAAACAGTCTTTATCCAGCGTGGGAGTATGGTTTACCACACATCTAATGTCAGCCTCAATACCCAGCTTAATGCTAGCGGTTCTGGTTTGGGGCGCTTTGTCAAAGCTGTGGGACGTTCGATGGTTTCTGGTGAAAGTACCTTCATTACTCAAGCTATTGCAGAATCTGACAACGGACATCTTGCTTTAGCACCAGATACTCCTGGTCAAGTGATTGCTCTTGAACTAGGCGAAAAGCAGTATCGCTTGAATGATGGAGCCTTTCTAGCTCTTGATGGTTCGGCAACTTATACAATGGAGCGTCAGTCTATTGGGAAAGCCCTGTTCGGAGGGCAAGGTGGTCTCTTTGTGATGACAACCAAAGGTCAGGGAACTCTTTTGGCCAATGCTTTTGGATCTATTAAGAAAATTGAACTCCAAAACCAAGAAGTGACGATTGACAATGCCCATGTGGTGGCTTGGAGTCAGTCTTTAGACTATAATATTCACTTAGAAAATGGTTTTTGGCAATCTATCGGTACAGGGGAAGGAGTTGTTAATACTTTCCGAGGTACTGGTGAGGTTTATGTACAAAGTCTCAATCTTCAGAGTTTTGCAGGGGCACTCAACAAGTATATTCCAAAAAGTAGTTCATAAAAATAAAACTAGGACAGAAACCCAAGCTAGAAGCCGGACGTCTCTGTCCTAGTTTTCTATATATAGTCTGAAAGCTGACAAACGAGGCAAAAGATGGTAAGATAGGAGATAAATAATTTGGTGTTCAAATTATCTGGCAGACTAGAAAGTGAGTTGTCATGTCCTATTTTGAAAATTTTTTAAAAGCCAATCAAGCCTATGTAGAACTACATGGAGATTTGCACTTATCCATTAAACCCAAGACCAAGGTTGCAATCGTCACTTGTATGGATTCGCGTCTCCACGTTGCGCCGGCTCTGGGGTTAGCTCTGGGGGATGCCCATATTTTACGAAATGCGGGTGGCCGTGTGACAGATGATATGATTCGCTCACTGGTGATTTCCCAACAACAGATGGGAACAAGAGAGATTGTGGTACTTCACCATACAGACTGTGGTGCCCAAACATTCAATAACGAGGACTTCCAAGAGCATTTAAAACGTGAATTGGGGGTTGATGTATCTGGCAAAGACTTTCTTCCTTTCCAAGATGTCGAGGAGAGTGTTCGCGAGGATATGAAATTACTTCGAGAATGTCCATTGATTCCGGATGATGTCATTATTTCAGGAGCTGTTTATGATGTGGACACAGGAAGAATGAGCGAAGTATATTAATTTTTCATGTGAAAGTGCTTCTCGTAGGCAGAAATAGGATGCTAAAATAGATAAATTTTTGCTTTACTATCACTAATATAAAATAGCATAAGACAAGGGGATAAAAGTCTACTCTTGTCTTATTTTTTATTGAAAAATCAAGAAAAAAGCGCTACAATGGTAGATGGAAAATATTGTGCAAAAACACAAGTGATACATAAATACTGGAGGAAATCATGTCTTTTTCTGATTTAAAGCTGTTTGCCCTTTCTTCAAATAGAGAATTGGCAGAGCGTGTAGCGCAAGAGATTGGAATAGAATTGGGAAAATCGACTGTTCGTCAATTTTCAGATGGAGAAATTCAAGTTAACATCGAAGAATCTATCCGTGGGAAACATGTCTTTATCTTACAATCAACTAGCTCACCTGTAAACGACAATCTACTAGAAATTTTGATTATGGTTGATGCTTTGAAGCGTGCTAGTGCAGAATCTGTCAACGTTGTGATGCCTTACTATGGTTATGCGCGTCAGGATAGAAAGGCTCGAGCGCGTGAACCAATCACTGCAAAACTCGTTGCAAATATGCTTGAAGTGGCTGGAGTGGATCGTTTGTTGACGATTGATTTGCACGCTGCACAGATTCAAGGATTCTTTGATATTCCTGTTGATCACTTGATGGGTGCTCCTTTGATTGCGGATTACTTTGAGCGCCGTGGTATGGTTGGTTCTGACTATGTTGTTGTCAGTCCAGACCATGGTGGGGTAACTCGTGCTCGTAAATTAGCAGAGTTCTTGAAAACTCCAATTGCCATTATCGATAAACGCCGTAGCGTAGACAAAATGAACACTAGCGAAGTGATGAACATCATTGGTAAGGTAGAAGGCAAGACTTGTATCTTGATTGACGATATGATCGATACAGCTGGTACTATTTGTCACGCAGCAGATGCCCTTGCTGAGGCAGGAGCTGTTGAAGTTTACGCAAGCTGTACGCACCCAGTTCTTTCAGGGCCAGCTATGGACAATATCCAGAAATCAGCCATTAAAAAATTGGTTGTTTTGGATACTATCTACCTACCAGAGGAACGTTTGATTGATAAGATTGAGCAAATCTCTATCGCTCATCTTTTAGGCGATGCAATCATCCGTATCCACGAAAAACGTCCTCTTTCTCCATTGTTTAGTATCGAGAAGACTATTTAAATTTACAGTTGAGGAAATAAAATATACTCTTAGAAATACAGAACCCTAACACTCGCAAAACTCTACATTGTTCGGAGTTTAAATATTTTTGTATCAATTGTTACAAGAATATTATTTGATTTTTTTAATTAGAATGAATTTTACTTATTTTTTACCAGAAAAAAATAAATTTATTTTAAAAAAAGCTTGACAACTTAGATTTATATGATATAATTTGATGTAATAAGGGTTGTCCTTATAAATTAAATTTTAAAATTAAAGAGGAGATAAAACAATGAAGAAAGTTTTATTATCATCAGTAGCAGCTCTTGCAGTATTTTCTGCAGCAGCTCCAGCATTTGCAGATATCAACGGTGGAGCTAACACTCCAGGTGCATACGACCAACCAGTAACTGGTGGTGGTGTAAACGACGCTTACAACGCTCAAACTGAGTTTAAAAATGGTCGTAAAGCTAACGAATATGTTGGTGGTCACCAAGATAACGTTGATGCTATTGCATCACAAGACCCAGCAGTAGTTGAAGCTAAAAAAGCATTCGACGCTGTTGAAGGTGGATCACACCTTTACGGTGAAAAGAAAGCTGCTTACGAAAGCGCATTGAACGATGCTCGTAATGCTGCTCGTAACGCTAAAATCCAAGAATCTCAAAAAACATACAACACTGCTGACAAAGCACAACGCAGCTACTACATCTTGAACGAAACTCCAGAACAAGCAAATGCTCGTTACTTGAAAGAACATGGTCTATCTGCTCAAGCAGAACAACCAGCTGCTCAAGCAGCAGCTGACCAAGCAGCAATGCAACCAGAAGGTGGTAAACCAGGTGCTGTAGATCAAGCTAAAAAAGCTGATGCAGCAGCTAAAAAAGCAGGAGCTTCTGCAAAAGCAGGTCAAAAAGCTCTTCCAAAAACTCACGCTGTTAAATAATTTATTTATTTGGTGAAGTATACTATCACTGAAACTTTGTTTCAGTGATTTTTTTAGTAAATAACGAGGTAGAAAAATGAGTGGACACTCTAGAACAAAGAAAACACCAATTACTAAAATAATTGCTTCTATCGCAGCAGTAGCTATCGTTGCTTTGGGAGGCTTGTTTATATATAATAACAGCTTCTCAGCATCAAGTGAGAATAAGACGACTGAAACTACCGTTACCCAGGAAGCGTCAAAGCAAGCTTATACTGCTAGCGAGGAAGAAAAGGAATATCTCTCTAATAAATTTAAAGGTTTACTTGCAACAAACTCTGAAACTGTGGGGTATGTATATATTCCGGGTACACAGTTAGATGAACCAGTCGTTCAAACAACGGATAATGCGACTTATTTAGATAAGCGCTTTGATGGCGTTAACGAGCCTTTAATGGGGACAGTCTTTATGGACGCTGATAACAAAAAGGACTTTAGCGATCGATTAACTTGGTTATTTGGACACGCTCGTGGTAGTAAAGTGGCTGACCACCGTATGTTTAAAGATGTGAACTATTTCAGTCGCCAAGATTATTTTGATGAACATCCTTATGTAGTTATTGAAACTCCAGAGAGAAAGTACTATTATGAAGCTGTTGCCATGATTATTGTTCCAGAAGAAACAGCATTTTACCGTACTTCTTTTGATGATGATGCAGATTTTGAGAAACAGCTAACTACTATTTATGATACTGCAGAGGTTAAGAAACCAAATGTTAAAGTATCAGCTAAGGATAAATATCTTGTGCTTTCTACTTGTCGTGAAGAAGATGATACAATTCGTGCCAATCTCTACCTTCGACAAATTCCTGATTCAGAGATGAGTGACTTTGTTAAACAACACGGAGAAAGCCTTCAGTATAAACCAACAAGAGAATAATCTTTAAATAAAATCTTTATGGAATCCTCTTAAAATTAAATGAATAGTTTAATTTTGGGAGGATTTTTTATTTTCATAGCAAATTTCTGCAAGCCTTTTCAAAATATGCTATACTGAGAAAAAGGAGGAATTCTATGACTCAAGAATTTATTAATCCAAGTGATGGAGTAATCCGTCAGTATCTAGAAACTAGTAAAACTCTGGCAGTAGTCGGTTTGTCTGACCGTGAGGAAACAACTAGCAATCGAGTGACTAAAGAAATGCAGGCTCGTGGCTATAAAATCATTCCAGTTAACCCTAAAGCTGCAGGTGGCGAGATTTTGGGAGAAAAGGCTTATGCTAGTCTAGCTGAAATTCCTTTCCCTGTAGATATCGTTAATGTATATCGTCGCAGTGAATTTTTACCTGATGTAGCGCGTGATTTCCTCAAGGCGGATGCTAAGATTTTTTGGGCGCAATTAGGACTTGAAAGCTTAGAAGCAGAGGAGATTTTACGTGCTGGAGGATGCGATGACATCGTGATGAACCGTTGCATTAAGAGAGAACATACACGTTTAATTCTTGAACAATAAAAAGGTAGCCTTTAGGCTACCTTTTTTCTTAGAAAATACCAATGAAGGCTTGCATACCAAGACTAGTCAGGATGATGGCAATCCAGCAAAGGGCTCCAAGAAGAATGGATTTTCCACTGGATTTGATCATAGCAATGAGGTTGGTTTTGAGGCCAATAGCACTCATGGCCATGATGATGAGGAATTTGGAGAGTTGTTTGAGAGGTGAAAAGAAGCTATTGCTGACACCAAAAGAAGTAAGGACGGTGGTTAGCAGAGAAGCTAGGATAAAGTAGAGGATGAAAACGGGGAAGATTTTTTTAAGTTTTACCCCTTGGCTATTTCCTTGTTGACGACTTTGCCAGTAGGAGAGGAAGAGAGTAATAGGAATAATAGCTAGGGTACGGGTCAGTTTGACAATGGTTGCTGACTCAAGAGTGTTGGTGTGATAAAGACTATCCCAGGCGCTAGCTGTAGCTGTTACAGAAGAAGTATCGTTGACTGCTGTCCCTGCAAAGAGAGAAAACCCTTCGTTTGATAGGTGAAGCCAGCCTCCTAGGGTCGGGAAGATAAGCGCAGCTATGACATTGAAGAAAAAGATAACAGATATGGCTTGAGCGACTTCTTTTTCCTTAGCATGGATGACAGGAGCGGTTGCCGCAATGGCAGAGCCTCCACAGATAGAAGAACCTACTCCAATTAAGGTAGCCAGCTTTGTATCGAGGCCAAAAAATCGTTGGAAGAGATAAGCTACAATCAAGGCTATAGAAATGGTAGAAAGAATGACAGGGAGGGAAGATTTCCCAACTGCGAAAACCTGAGAGATATTGAGTCCAAATCCAAGCAAGATGACAGCGTACTGGAGTAATTTTTTAGAGCTGTAAGTCAAACCAGCATCTAGCTGTTTATAGGAATTGAGAAAGGGGTGGAGAATCATTCCGATAAAGATGGCAAAAACTGGCGCTCCTACAACAGGCAAGAAGCCTCCTAAAACCCAAGAGATGATAGAAATGATAAGACAGACTAGAAGTCCGGCCCAATTTTTTGATAGAAATGACATAAAAACCTCCGAAAATAAGCACTTCTTATTATAAGCTTGTCTATCAGAAAAGTAAAATAGAAAGTTGGAAGCACGCTGTAACTAAATGGATTTTTGCGGTCAAGGAGCTTTTGTAGTATAATAGATATATGTTCTTTAATCAAGGAGGGTATCTATGGACTTAACCAAGCGCTTTAATAAACAATTAGATAAGATTCAAGTTTCCTTGATTCGTCAGTTTGACCAGGCTATTTCAGAGATTCCTGGAGTGTTACGTCTGACATTGGGAGAACCGGATTTTACAACACCAAATCATGTCAAGGAGGCTGCAAAACGAGCCATTGATCAAGACCAATCCTACTATACAGGGATGAGCGGTTTACTGACCTTGCGTCAGGCGGCTAGTAATTTTGTAAGAGAAAAATACCAGCTAGACTATAATCCTGAAAATGAAATCCTAGTCACTATTGGTGCGACAGAGGCTTTATCAGCTACTTTGACAGCTATCTTAGAAGAGGGAGACAAGGTTCTCTTACCAGCTCCTGCCTATCCTGGCTATGAGCCGATTGTCAATCTAGTGGGGGCAGAGATTGTCGAGATTGATACAACTGAAAATGGTTTTGTTCTGACTCCTGAAATGCTGGAAAAGGCAATTTTGGAGCAGGGTGACAAGCTTAAGGCTGTCATTCTCAACTATCCAGCTAATCCAACTGGTATCACTTATAGTCGCGAGCAATTAGAAGCCTTGGCAGACGTTCTACGTAAGTATGAGATTTTCGTAGTCTGTGATGAGGTTTACTCAGAATTGACCTATACAGGGGAAAATCATGTCTCTTTGGGAACCATGCTGAGAGATCAAGCCATTATCATTAACGGTCTTTCTAAATCCCATGCCATGACAGGGTGGCGTTTAGGTTTTATCTTTGCACCAGCAAACTTCACAGCTCAACTCATAAAGAGTCACCAGTACTTGGTAACTGCTGCGAATACTATGGCGCAACATGCTGCAGTAGAAGCCTTAACAGCTGGTAAAGATGATGCAGAACCGATGAAGAAAGAGTATATCCAACGTCGAGACTACATTATCGAGAAGATGACTGACCTTGGCTTTGAGATTATCAAACCAGATGGTGCTTTTTACATTTTTGCTAAGATTCCTGCAGGTTACAATCAAGATTCTTTTGCTTTTCTAAAAGATTTTGCTCATAAGAAGGCTGTTGCCTTTATCCCAGGTGCTGCCTTTGGTCAGTACGGAGAAGGGTATGTTCGCCTATCTTATGCAGCCAGCATGGAAACGATTAAAGAAGCTATAAAACGACTTGAGGAGTATATGAAGGAAGCATGATTCAGTCTATTACGAGTCAAGGCCTGGTGCTCTACAATCGTAACTTTCGTGAGGATGATAAGCTGGTCAAAATCTTTACAGAGCAAGCTGGGAAACGGATGTTTTTTGTGAAACATGCTAGCAAATCTAAACTTGCTCCAGTCATTCAACCCTTGGTGCTGGCTCGTTTTCTCTTAAAGGTCAACGAAGATGGACTCAGCTATATTGAGGATTACCATGAGGTAAAGACTTTTCCTAAAATCAATAGCGACCTCTTTGTTATGGCATATGCAACCTATGTTGCAGCTTTGGCAGATGCGAGTTTGCAGGATAATCAGCAGGATGCACCCTTGTTTGCTTTTTTGCAAAAGACTTTAGAGTTGATGGAAGAGGGCTTAGACTATCAGGTTTTGACCAATATTTTTGAAATTCAAATATTGACACGTTTTGGGATTAGTCTGAATTTTAATGAGTGTACTTTCTGCCATCGTGTTGGGCAGGCCTTTGATTTTTCTTTCAAGTACGGTGCCTGCCTTTGCCCAGATCATTACCATGAAGATGAAAAACGATGCCATTTGAATCCGAATATTCCTTATCTGCTCAATCAATTTCAAGCCATTGATTTTGAAACTTTGGAGACTATCTCACTCAAGTCCGAAATCAAGCAGGACTTGCGTAAGTTTATAGATCAAATCTACGAGGAATATGTCGGTATTCACCTAAAATCAAAGAAATTTATTGATTCCCTAGCCGACTGGGGACAATTACTAAAAGAGGAAGACAAATGAAAAAAATCGCAGTAGACGCAATGGGTGGCGATTATGCACCACAAGCTATTGTAGAGGGTGTCAATCAAGCCCTTGCTGACTTTTCAGATATTGAGATTCAACTTTACGGAGACGAAAGTAAAATCAAGCAATATCTAACAGCTACAGACCGTGTCAGCATTATCCATACAGATGAGAAAATTGACTCTGACGACGAGCCTACAAAAGCTATCCGCAAAAAGAAAAATGCTAGTATGGTCTTGGCGGCTAAGGCTGTCAAGGACGGAGAAGCAGACGCTGTTCTCTCGGCAGGAAATACAGGTGCTTTGTTAGCGGCAGGGTTTTTCATCGTTGGTCGTATCAAAAATATCGACCGACCTGGGCTTATGTCAACATTGCCAACGATTGATGGTAAGGGTTTTGATATGCTGGATCTCGGAGCTAATGCCGAAAATACAGCTCATCACCTCCATCAATATGCAATTCTAGGTTCCTTCTATGCCAAGAATGTTCGTGGCATTGCAAATCCCCGTATTGGCCTTCTCAACAACGGTACAGAAAGCAGTAAGGGAGATCCACTACGCAAGGAAGCCTATGACTTATTAGTAGCTGACGAGAGTTTGAATTTTGTCGGGAATGTGGAAGCACGTGACTTGATGGATGGTGTTGCAGATGTAGTCGTAACCGATGGTTTCACGGGAAACGCTGTTCTCAAAGCTATTGAAGGTACTGCTATGGGGATCATGGGATTACTTAAGAATGCCATTGTAGGTGGTGGACTTAGAGCCAAGCTCGGTGCATTCCTCCTCAAGGATAATCTCAGAGGTTTGAAAAAACAGCTCAACTATTCAGATGTTGGTGGTGCCGTCTTGTTTGGCGTTAAGGCGCCTGTTGTTAAGACTCATGGTTCAAGTGACGCTAAGGCTGTATACAGTACGCTTCGTCAGATTCGTACCATGCTTGAGACAGATGTAGTTGCACAAACTGCGCGTGAATTTTCAGGAGAATAATATGACAGATAAAGAAATTTTTAACCGTGTTGTTATGATTATCCAAGAACGTCAAGGGGAAGACTTTGTTGTAACCGAAAACTTGAGTTTGAAGGATGATTTGGATGCTGACTCTGTGGATTTGATGGAATTCATTTTAACAATCGAAGACGAATTTGGAATCGAAATTAGTGATGAAGAAATCGACAACCTCAATAGCGTCGCAGATGTATTAGCAATTATTAAAAATAGAACATAAGAAAAAGTAACATGCTTGACATGTTACTTTTTCTATTTAGTGTATTTAGGAGATTACACTTCAAATTCATAGAGTGCTGTAGATAGGTAACGTTCTCCGTTATCTGGTGCAAGTGCAAGGACTTTTTTACCTGCTCCAAGTTTTTTAGCGACTTCAATTGCTGCATAGATAGCTGCAGCAGAAGAAATACCTACTAAGAACCCTTCTTTTCCACCGATTTCACGACCAAGTGCAAGAGCATTGTCTGATGTTACGCGGACGATACCATCGTAAGCTTGTGTGTCAAGTGTCTCTGGAATGAATCCAGCAGAGATACCTTGAATCTTATGAGGTCCAGGTTTTTCACCTGATAAGATAGCTGATTCGTCTGCCTCAACTGCAAAAACTTGAATGTTTGAATTCGCAGCTTTAAGAGCATGAGAAACACCTGAAATAGTTCCTCCAGTACCAACACCGGCAACAAAGGCATCTAAACCGTCAGCTCCGAAATCAGCTAGAATTTCAGCTCCTGTTGTTCTTTCGTGAACTTCTGGGTTAGCTTGGTTGATAAATTGCAAAGGTAGGAAACCATCACGTTCAGCAGCGATTTCTTCAGCTTTAGCAATAGCGCCTTTCATACCTTCACTTCCTGGAGTTAGAACGAGTTCAGCACCATATGCTTGGATGATTTTACGACGTTCCACACTCATTGTCTCAGGCATAACGATGACAACTTTGTAGCCTCTAGCAGCACCAACCCATGAAAGACCGATACCAGTGTTTCCGCTTGTTGCCTCTACAATAGTAGAACCAGGTTTAAGTTTGCCTTCTTGTTCAGCTTTTTCAATCATGCTTAGAGCAATGCGGTCTTTAACGGATGACCCTGGGTTAAAGGCTTCTAGTTTTACGTAAACATCTGCTGCACCCTCAGGCACGATGTTGTTCAATTTAACAATCGGTGTTCTACCGACAAGTTCAGTGATATTGTTATAAATAGCCATATTAGCACCTCTATATATAAGATGCTACTAGTATAACGCTAACTTTACCTTTTGTAAAATATAGAAATCCTATCGAAGCGATAGGATTTTTTTATATCAGATATAAATGAGGAAATTTAGATGATAAGGTAGTATTTCTTTATTTTACCCTAAGTTAACAGGAACCTCAACCTCTCGTAACCCCTGATCAATTAAGGTGACTTTTCCATTGAAAAATTCTATGAGAGAAGCTTTGATAGTTTCTTTATCTTCCTTATCAACAAAGATGATTGTTTTGACTTGATCAGTGAAATTTGTTTCAAGTTCCATGAGATTATGTTCTTTAAGAAAATTGCCATATTCTTGATATTGAGCATAACTCATTTGAATCTGAATCCCTGCTTGTTCTTTAATTTCTACAATTCCAATCTCTTTAACAGCTAAAGCGACACTACCAGCATAAGTGCGAATGAGCCCCCCAGCACCTAGCTTAATACCACCGAAATAACGGGTAACAACCACACAGACATTAGTTAAATTGTGATTTTCTAACACTCCTAGCATTGGTACTCCAGCAGTTCCGCTTGGTTCTCCATCGTCACTAGTTCGTTTAATTTCACTCCGCTCACCGATAATAAAAGCAGAGCAGTTGTGGGTCGCTTTATAGTGTTCTTTCTTAATAGCAGTGATGAAAGCTCGAGCTTCTTCTTCGCTATTGACGCGCTTTGCATGGCAAATAAAGCGTGATTTTTTGATTTCTTCTTGGACTTGTCCGTCCTCTTTAATTGTTCTACATTCCATATTTTTATTGTACTAAAAAATAGGATAAAGTTCTAGATTTTACGAATAAAGAAGTATGAAAATAGATCCAAATTATCTAGGACGTCTTTTTACTGAAGAGGAATTAAGTGTAGCAAAGCGTGAGTTAGCAGTGAAACTTCCAAGTATGCGAAAAGAGAAGGGGAAACTAGTTTGTCAACGATGTGATAGTGTGATTCAAGAAGAATGGTTATTACCCATTGATGCATACTACTGTCGAGAATGTCTGTTGATGAAGCGAGTTAGGAGTGATCAAAGTTTATATTATTTCCCTCAGGAAGAATTTCCAAAACAAGAGGTTCTTAAATGGCAGGGACAATTGACTCCATTTCAAGAGAAAGTATCAAAAGGATTACTTAAAGCTGTAGAAAGTCAGCAGCCAACTTTAGTTCATGCCGTGACTGGCGCTGGGAAAACAGAGATGATTTATCAAGTTGTTGCGAAAGTTATTAATGATGGTGGGGCGGTTTGTCTAGCCAGTCCCCGGATAGATGTTTGTTTGGAGTTACATAAGCGACTACAAAATGATTTTGCCTGTGACATCGCGCTTTTACATGGTGAGTCTCAACCCTATTTTCGGACACCTCTAGTCGTTGCAACGACTCACCAATTATTAAAGTTTTATCATGCTTTTGATTTGTTAATAGTAGATGAAGTAGATGCTTTCCCTTATGTTGATAACAAGATGCTTTACAAAGCTGTAAAGAATTGTGTAAAGGAAGATGGACTCAGCATATTTCTTACAGCAACTTCTACAGACGAGTTGGATAAAAAGGTTCGCTTAGGAGAGTTAAAAAGGTTGAGTCTACCAAGGCGGTTTCATGGCAACCCCTTAATAATTCCAAAACCAGTCTGGCTATCTGAATTGGACAATTACTTAGACAAACATCGTCTCCCCCCAAAATTAAAAAGCTATATAGAAAAACAACGAAAATCGAGCTATCCATTACTCATTTTCGCTTCAGAGATTAAAAAAGGAGAGAAGTTAAAGGAAATCTTGCAGCTACAGTTTCCAAATGAGAAAATTGGTTTCGTATCTTCGGTTACTGAAGACCGATTAGAACAAGTTCAAGAATTTAGGGATAGAGAATTAACCATATTGATAAGCACAACCATATTAGAACGCGGAGTTACCTTTCCGTGTGTAGATGTCTGTGTTGTTGAAGCCAATCATCGCCTCTTTACAAAATCAAGTCTCATACAAATTGGAGGGAGAGTTGGTCGTAGTATGGATAGACCAACTGGAGATTTGATTTTCTTTCATGATGGATTGAATCGTTCAATTAAGAATGCTATTAAAGAAATTAAACTGATGAACAAGGAGGCAGGCTTATGACTTGTTTACTATGTGGGGAACAGTCAAAAAACAATCTAACCTTTGGAGAACTTCTTTTCTTGAAAAAGGAGGAGAATCCACTTTGTTTAGCGTGCTCCTCTACTTTTGAAAAGATTGGGGAAGAACATTGCCCAAATTGCTACAAAATAGGAGTGTCAACTTTGTGTCAAGAATGTCAATTATGGTGTAAAGAAGGAATTGACGTAGACCATGAAGCAATTTTTACTTATAATGAAGCAATGAAGGATTACTTTAGTCGATATAAGTTTGATGGAGACTATCTTCTGAGAAAGATTTTCGCATCGATTTTAAGGGAGAGATTAAAAAAGTACAAAGAGTTTCAATTTCTTATAATACCTTTAAGTTCAGAAAGGTTTTCCAAAAGAGGATTTAATCAGGTTGAGGGTTTAATTGAAGCTACAGGACTCTCTTATCATGATTTTTTAGAAAAAAATGAAGAGAAAGCAAGTTCTTCAAAAAATCGTTCAGAACGTTTGGCCACGAAACTTCCATTTTTTATTAAAGCTGGTGTCACGATTCCAAAGAAGATTTTATTAATTGATGATATTTATACTACTGGAGCAACCGTTAATCGTGTGAAGAGATTGCTTGAGAACGCAGGAGCAAAGGAGGTTCGAACATTTTCCCTCGTAAGATGAGGAAAAAGATTGCAATAATTTTATGAAAGCGTTATAATAAATGTAGAAAAACAAATATGTTTAGAAAGAAGGTACTTATATGATTAAATATAGTATCCGTGGTGAAAACCTAGAAGTAACAGAAGCAATTCGTGATTATGTAGTTTCTAAACTCGAAAAGATCGAAAAATACTTCCAAGCAGATCAAGAATTAGATGCACGTGTAAACTTGAAAGTGTACCGTGAAAAGACTGCTAAGGTAGAAGTTACGATTCCACTTGGATCCATTACTCTCCGTGCAGAAGATGTTTCTCAAGATATGTATGGATCAATTGATTTAGTGACAGATAAGATTGAACGTCAAATTCGTAAAAATAAAACAAAAATCGAACGCAAGAACAGAAATAAAGTATCAACTAGCCAATTATTCACAGACGCTTTGGTTGAAGAGTCAGATGTTACTCAGCCAAGAGTAGTTCGTTCAAAACAAATTGATTTAAAACCAATGGACCTCGAAGAAGCCCTTCTTCAAATGGACTTATTGGGTCATGATTTCTTCATTTACATTGATGTTGAAGATGAAACAACAAATGTAATTTACCGTCGTGAAGATGGAGACATTGGCCTTCTTGAAGTAAAAGAATCATAATACTTAATATGATTAGACTAAAAAGGTGGTTTACACTAGTGTAAACCACCTTTTGTTTTAAGGAATGCTACATTTGAGTACAAGCGCTATTCCTTCTTTAAAGGTCGCTTTTTCAGTGCAAATATGGTATAATATTGCGCAAGAGGTTTGTAATGAAAAAAAATGAAATGAATCCCTTTTTTATATATTTATTTGTTGGGATTTCCTTTATAATTATGACTGTATTGGTTGTTTTTCTTCAAAATAACCTAGTCACAATAACATGCTTATTTTTCTTGATGGTAGTGTTTCTTTTGCTATTTTATTTTCAGAAGAGATCTTATCAGAAAACAGAAATTGAACAAATCCAGTACGTAAACCATCAAGCGGAAGATAGTTTAAGTTCACTCTTAGAACAGATGCCGGTGGGAGTTGTCAAACTAAACATGGAAAGTAGTGAGATTGAGTGGTTCAATCCCTATGCAGAGTTAATGCTGACAACAGAAGATGGAGAAATTGACTATTCTCAAGTTCAAGAAATTATAAAAACATCCATATCTTCACCTGGAATTTATGCCAATGTGGGAGAAAAACGTTATGCAGTACACCTAGATAGAAACTCAGGTGTACTCTACTTTTTTGATGTTTCTGGAGAGTATGAAGCCACAGTAGAATTGGTTACGAGTCGCCCTGTTATCGGTGTCATTTCGGTAGATAACTATGATGATTTAGAGAATGAAACATCTGAATCAGATATCAGCCATATTAATAGTTTTGTTGCGAATTATGTCGCAGAGTTTACTGGAAAACATAAGATGTTCTCTCGCAGAGTGACCATGGATCGTTTTTACTTGTTTACCGACTATACGGTATTGGAGCAATTGATGCAGGATAAATTTTCTGTAATTGATACCTTCCGTGAAGAAGCTAAAAAGAGAGAGTTGCCGTTAACTATGAGTATAGGTATATCATACGGTGATGGAGACCATGAGAGCATTGGTAAAGTTGCTTTATCAAATCTTAACCTTGCAGAAGTTCGTGGTGGAGACCAAGTTGTCGTAAAAGAGAATGACGAAGTTAAGAATCCAATTTATTTTGGTGGAGGCTCTGCAGCTTCTATTAAGCGAACAAGAACACGTACTAGAGCGATGATGACGGCAATCTCTGAGAAATTGAAGAGTGTTGATCATGTTTTCGTTGTTGGTCATAAAAACTTAGACATGGATGCTTTGGGCTCTGCGGTTGGAATGCAATTGTTCTCTAGTAATGTCCTGGATGAAAGTTATGTAGTCTATGATGCTGAACAAATGTCTCCGGATATTCATCGAGCCATTCAATTTCTAGAGAATGAGGGGGTAACAAAACTCCTTACTCTAAATCAGGCTATGGAGATGATTACTAATCGTTCTTTGCTTGTAATGGTGGACCACTCTAAGACGGCCTTGACCTTGTCAAAAGAGTTTTATGATTTATTCACGCAAACGATTGTTATTGACCATCATAGACGGGATCAGGATTTCCCAGACAATGCAGTGATTACCTATATCGAGAGTGGAGCAAGTAGTGCAAGCGAACTTGTAACGGAATTAATCCAATTCCAAAACTCTAAGAAATCACGATTGAGTCGTATTCAAGCAAGTGTTCTGATGGGCGGTATGATGCTAGATACCAAGAATTTCACCTCTCGTGTGACTAGCCGAACATTTGACGTAGCGAGCTATCTAAGAACACGCGGTAGTGATAGTGTTGTGATCCAGGAACTTGCGGCGACTGACTTTGAAGAGTATCGATTGGTGAATGAACTCATCTTACAAGGACAGGCTGTACAACCTTCTATTCTTGTTGCTCAGGCCAAGGATACTAAGGAATATGATACTGTAGTGATTAGTAAAGCAGCCGATACGATGCTGGCCATGTCAGGTATTGAAGCTAGCTTTGTTATTGCAAAAAACCGCCAAGGGGATATTTCCATTTCTGCACGAAGTCGTAGTAAGATTAATGTGCAACGGATTATGGAAGAATTGGGTGGCGGAGGCCACTTCAACCTGGCAGCTGCTCGACTTACAGATATGAGTCTGCAAGAAGCAGGTGATAAATTGAAAACCATTATTTCTAATGAACTTAGTGAAAAGGAGACAGAGGAATGAAAGTAATCTTTTTAGCAGATGTAAAAGGTAAAGGGAAAAAAGGCGAAATCAAGGAAGTTCCAACAGGTTATGCACAAAACTTTTTGATTAAGAAAAATCTTGCTAAAGAAGCGACTTCTCAAGCAATTGGCGAGTTGCGTGGTAAGCAAAAATCTGAAGAAAAAGCACATGCCCAACTTCTTGCAGAAGCACAAGAAATTAAGGCGAAACTTGAAGCAGAAGAAACAATTGTTGAGTTTGTTGAAAAAGTTGGTCCGGACGGACGAACTTTCGGTTCAATTACAAGCAAGAAAATTGCGGAAGAACTTCAAAAACAATTTGGAATTAAAATTGATAAACGTCATATTCAAGTCCAATCTCCAATTCGTGCAGTTGGCTTGATTGATGTTCCAGTAAAAATTTATCAGGATGTAACTAGCGTCATCAATCTTCGTGTAAAAGAAGGCTAATCTAGATCTAAGTAATTATTTTGTAAAAGGAAGGGAAATCTGATGGCAGAAGTAGAGGAACTACGAGTTCAGCCCCAGGATATCTTGGCAGAACAATCTGTATTGGGAGCTATATTTATCGATGAGAGTAAACTCGTGTTTGTTCGAGAATATATTGACTCTCGAGACTTCTTTAAGTATGCTCACCGTTTGATTTTTCAGGCCATGGTTGACTTATCAGATCGTGGCGAAGCCATTGATGCAACAACTGTTCGTACGATTTTAGATAATCAAGGTGATTTGCAAAATATTGGTGGGCTATCCTACCTTGTTGAAATTATCAACTCTGTACCGACTTCTGCTAATGCTGAGTACTATGCAAAGATTGTAGCAGAGAAAGCCATGCTTCGTCGCTTGATTGCCAAATTGACAGAATCAGTCAATCAAGCTTATGAAGCCTCTAGTCCAGTAGATGAAATCATTGCGCGTGCAGAAAAAGGCTTGATTGATGTCAGCGAGAATGCCAATCGTAGTGGGTTTAGAAATATTCGAGACATTCTAAACCTTAATTTTGGAAACCTAGAAACTCGTTCACAACAAACTTCTGATATTACAGGGATTGCAACTGGTTATCAAGATTTGGATCATATGACTACAGGTTTACACGAGGAAGAGTTGATTATTATAGCAGCTCGTCCTGCTGTTGGTAAGACTGCCTTTGCATTGAATATTGCTCAAAACATTGGAACTAAGCTAGACAAGACTGTTGCAATTTTCTCTCTCGAGATGGGTGCAGAGAGTCTGGTCGACCGTATGTTGGCTGCCGAAGGACTAGTAGAGTCTCACTCTATTCGTACTGGACAACTTACTGAGGAAGAATGGCGTAAGTACACCATTGCTCAAGGGAATCTTGCTAAAGCAAGCATCTATATCGATGACACACCCGGAATCCGGATTACTGAAATTCGGTCACGCGCCAGAAAATTGTCTCAGGAAACAGGCAATCTTGGATTAATCTTGATTGACTACCTGCAGCTAATCACAGGAACAGGCAGAGAAAACCGTCAACAAGAGGTGTCAGAGATTTCACGTCAGTTGAAGATTTTGGCCAAGGAATTGAAGGTTCCCGTTATCGCGCTGAGTCAGTTGTCGCGTAGTGTTGAACAACGTCAAGATAAAAGACCGGTATTATCAGATATTCGTGAGTCTGGATCTATCGAGCAGGATGCGGATATTGTAGCCTTTCTTTATCGTGACGACTATTATGAGCGTGGTGGCGAAGAAGAGGAAGGTCTTCCTAATAACAAAGTAGAAGTTATTATCGAGAAAAACCGTAGCGGTGCACGTGGAACGGTAGAATTGATTTTCCAAAAAGAGTATAACAAGTTTTCAAGCATTTCGAAGAGAGAGGAACAAAGATGACAGATGCATTTACAGATGTAGCCAAGATGAAAAAAATCAAAGAGGAAATCAAGGCACATGAAGGACAAGTCGTGGAAATGACCTTAGAAAATGGTCGTAAACGCCAAAAGAATCGCTTAGGAAGACTCATTGAAGTTTATC
Organism: Streptococcus sp. Marseille-Q7087; assembly: GCF_965111935.1. Lineage (NCBI taxonomy): Bacteria > Bacillati > Bacillota > Bacilli > Lactobacillales > Streptococcaceae > Streptococcus > Streptococcus sp. Marseille-Q7087. The sequence goes on from NZ_CBCOPJ010000001.1 coordinate 42,613, forward strand.
CATCGCTCTTTATCGTTGAATTTGGAAATGTTGAAGGGGACAAACAGGCCAATGTCTATGTTGAATCCTTCACCTATTCAGATATTTTAACGGAAAAGAATTTGATTCACTATTTGGATTAAGGTTGAAAGTGAGAGTATTCTCACTTTTTTCTTTTTCTTTCGAATGATATAAATGAGGTTAACCTCAAAAATTTATCTATTCGAAGGAGAATGAATGACATATAGTAAAAAGGGAACTTTTCTAAAGAGAACGACGGTGGGTACAGCATCATTATTGCTAGCAGGTGCTTTTTTGTTTGGTGGAGGAACTGTTCATGCCAATCAGGTAAACAATGGCTCAAAGGCACGTGGAGATGATTATCCCTATTATTATAAAAATGGAAATCAAAATATTGATAAATGGCGCCTATACTCAAGACAGTGCACATCTTTTGCAGCTTTTCGATTAAGTAGTGTTAATGGATTTGAACTACCAGCTGCTTATGGGCATGCGAAGGAATGGGGCTATCGAGCTCAAAAAGAAGGATATCGTGTGGATCAGAGACCAGCGATTGGGGCTATTGCTTGGAGCACGAGGGGAACGCATGGTCACGTAGCTTGGGTTTCTAATGTGATTGGAGACATGATTGAAATCGAGGAGTACAATTACGATTACACAGAAACGTATCATCGTAGGACAGTAAAAGCAAGTTCTATGACTGGATTCATTCATTTTAAAGATGTGGGGACTGCTAGTGTAGGAAATAATCAATCTGTACTAGCTTCTAGTGGAACTCATTACTTTACAGAAAAAGTAGCTATTATGAATCAGCCATCATTGACATCTACTATTATCGATTACTATGAACCTGGAATGAGTGTTCATTATGATCAAACTCTTGAAAAGGATGGCTATAGATGGATTAGTTATATGTCACGAAGTGGGAATAGACGTTATATCCCCTTAATTAAAACGGCAACCTCTAAGAATGGATGGGAAAAACAGGGGACAATCTGGTACTACTATGAAAATGACAAAGTGGCTCTTGGTTGGAAAAAAATAGACGGAAGTTGGTACTATTTCCAAACAAGTGGTGCCATGAGAACAGGATGGCTAAAAGACGGATCTAAGTGGTACTACTTGAAATCATCTGGAGAAATGCAGACGGGATGGTTAAAGGATAAGGGCATTTGGTATTACCTAGAAAGCTCAGGTGCTATGAAGGCTAGTCAGTGGTTTCAGGTTTCAGGGAAATATTATTACGTAAACTCATCTGGAGAATTGGCAGTAGATACGACAATCGATGGGTTCCAAGTTGACAGTAATGGTGCGCGAGTAGAAAAATCAACTCAATAAGCCTTCTCCTATAATCTAACTCTTAGCAATGGTATTTTTCTTTGCTTTCCTTTATAATGGGTGTATGGACAAGAAAAAATTATTATTAATTGACGGTTCTTCAGTTGCTTTCCGAGCATTCTTTGCGCTTTACCAGCAACTGGATCGTTTTAAAAATGACAATGGACTACATACCAATGCAATCTATGGTTTTCACCTGATGCTAAATCACCTATTGGAACGAGTCCAACCTAGTCATATCCTGGTTGCTTTTGATGCAGGAAAGACAACTTTCCGTACAGAGATGTATGCAGATTACAAGGGTGGCCGTGCTAAGACTCCGGATGAGTTTCGTGAGCAATTTCCCTTTATTCGTGAGTTGCTAGACCATCTTGGGATTCGTCATTATGAGTTGGCCCAGTATGAAGCAGATGATATCATTGGTACCTTGGGACGCTTGGCTGAAAAGAAATCTTTTGATGTAACTATCGTCAGTGGAGACAAGGACTTGATCCAGTTGACAGATGAACATACCGTGGTTGAAATTTCCAAGAAAGGTGTAGCTGAGTTTGAGGCCTTTACACCAGAATATCTCATGGAAAAGATGGGCATCACACCAGCTCAGTTCATTGATCTTAAAGCTCTCATGGGAGATAAATCAGACAATATCCCTGGCGTAACCAAGATTGGTGAAAAGACCGGTATTAAGCTCTTGTTAGAACATGGCTCGCTTGAAGGCATTTATGAAAATATCGATAGCATGAAGGCTTCCAAGATGAAGGAAAATCTTGTCAATGATAAGGAACAAGCCTTCCTATCTAAAACACTGGCTACCATCGACACGAAAGCGCCGATTGAGATTGGACTGGATGATTTGGTTTATAGCGGTTCAGATGTGGAAAACCTTGGGAAATTCTACGATGAGATGGGCTTTAAGCAGCTCAAACAAGCCTTGAATGCTTCTCAGACTAACCAAGCTGAGATTTTGAATTTCACTATGGTGGATAAAGTGAGTCAAGATATGCTGAGCGCCGACTCCATTTTTCACTTTGAACTCTTTGGGGAAAACTACCATACAGATGATTTGGTTGGTTTGGCCTGGTCATGCGGAGACAAGCTCTATGCTACAGATAAGCTGGAACTTCTGCAGGATCCGATTCTTAAGGATTTTCTAGAAAAAACACCTCTGAAAGTGTATGACTTTAAGAAAGCAAAAGTCCTTTTAAATCGCTTTGGTTTGAATTTGCAGGGTCCTGCTTTTGACAGTCGCTTAGCAAAATATCTCCTATCAACAGTCGAGAATAATGAAATTTCAACCATTGCTAGTCTCTACGGTCAAACATACTTGGTCGATGATGAAACCTTCTACGGTAAAGGTGTCAAAAAAGCTATCCCAGAGCGAGAGAAACTCTTGGAACACTTGGCTCGCAAGGTTGCTGTATTGGTTGAGACAGAGCCTGTTTTACTTGACAAGTTAAATGAGAATGGGCAACTAGACCTTCTCTATGAAATGGAGCAACCTCTGGCCCTTGTTCTAGCTAAGATGGAAATCGCTGGGATCAAGGTCAAAAAAGAAACCTTGTTTGAGATGCAAGCTGAAAATGAGCTCGTCATCGAAAAGCTGACGCAAGAGATTTATGAACTAGCTGGTGAGGAATTTAATATCAACTCACCAAAACAGCTGGGGGAATTGCTTTTCGAAAAGTTAGGGCTCCCACTCGAATACACCAAGAAAACCAAGACAGGTTACTCGACAGCAGTAGATGTCTTGGAGCGTCTAGCTCCTATTGCACCAATCGTCAAGAAAATTCTTGACTATCGTCAAATTGCTAAGATTCAATCCACTTATGTGATTGGTTTACAGGACTGGATTTTAGCGGATGGTAAGATTCATACCCGCTATGTGCAGGATTTGACTCAGACAGGTCGTCTGTCTAGTGTCGATCCAAACTTGCAAAATATTCCTGTTCGTTTGGAACAGGGTCGCCTCATTCGTAAGGCTTTTGTACCAGAGTGGGAAGATAGCGTACTTCTCAGCTCTGACTACTCACAGATTGAACTACGAGTTTTGGCCCATATCTCTAAGGATGAGCACTTAATCAAGGCCTTTCAAGAGGGAGCGGACATCCATACCTCGACAGCTATGCGGGTCTTTGGAATTGAACGTCCTGAGGATGTAACTCCAAACGACCGTCGCAATGCCAAGGCTGTAAACTTCGGAGTGGTCTACGGAATTTCAGACTTTGGTTTATCGAATAATCTAGGCATCAGCCGTAAAGAAGCTAAAGCCTACATCGATACCTATTTTGAACGCTTCCCAGGTATCAAAAACTACATGGATGAAGTGGTTCGTGAGGCGCGTGATAAGGGTTATGTAGAGACTCTCTTCAAACGTCGTCGTGAGTTACCAGATATTAATTCGCGCAACTTTAATATTCGTGGTTTCGCAGAGCGGACAGCTATCAACTCACCTATCCAAGGATCGGCTGCAGATATTCTCAAAATCGCTATGATTCAGCTGGATAAAGCATTGGTAGAAGGTGGTTATCAGACTAAGATGCTTCTACAAGTACACGATGAAATCGTTCTTGAAGTTCCTAAGTCAGAATTAGCTGCCATCAAAAAACTCGTCAAACAAACCATGGAAGATGCCATTCAACTCAGTGTGTCCCTCATTGCTGATGAAAATGAAGGCGTAACTTGGTATGAGGCCAAGTAAAAAATAGACTATTAAACAAAAAGAAATCCCCTTGAACGTTACTGTTCAAAGGGGATTTTTGCTGAGAAAATTCTTTCAAGCAAAGATAAAATCGATTTTATCTAGCTAGTAGTAGAATTTATTTGATTTGTTTCTTTTGTTCTTTTTTGGCAAGTACTGGTAGAATCACACCTAATCCAATCAGAATAATTGGAGTCAAGATGTTCGTAAGAAGAGAGAATTGCCAAGCAGTCGGATTCTCAGCATAGCTAATTTTTGGAACCATACCAAGGATACAAGCAAAGGCAGTAAAGAGGAAGCACCAAGTACCGATAATAAAGCCAAGTTTAGGATTGTTCACAAACTTGTATTCGGCATTTTTGTATGTCTTCCAAGCGCGATTAAGCATCATATAGGCAAGGAATACCCAGAGGTAACGCATTGGCATTACGATCGAATTGAGGTTTGTCATCCATTTTACAAGTCCGTCAATTTCCTGAATACCAAAAATTGGGAGGATAATGATGAGACTGACAAGGACGCCTGTAAGGAGGTAGCCGTTAATGAGGACACCTTTTTCAGTACGTTTGCGAAGCCAGCTTGGGATGTAGTCTTCATCAGCGTTATTGAGAAGGATTTGCAATGGTGCGTCAATAGAGAAGGCAAGCGCAGCGATTTGTCCGACCATGTTTGTAAGAGCGTAGATCACGACAAAGAGGTTTCCAACTCCCCAAGAATTTCCTAATATTTGGAAGGCTTGATAAGCGCCATTACGCATGAGGTCTTCAGGGATATTATTGCCATCAAATAGCATTCCCATGGCAACTGATCCGAGAATAGCAGAGAGTCCTACCATGATAGCCATGACAATCATACCCTTTGGAAATTCTTTTGCAGGGTTGCGAGTTTGATTAACATAAGGGGAAATTTTTTCACAACCACCAACTGCGAAGACCAATAGTGAGATTGTTGTAAAATAAGAAAAATCAAAGTTTGGAATGTAGGTGCTCAGTTGATCCATGTGTGGTGTCGCAAACTGAATATCTGGCTTGATGAAAGGCAGACCGACAGCCAAAAGCACAAAGAGTAAAGACATAATCAACATAGCACTTCCTGCCAAGCTACCAATGACTTTTAGAGTTGCCAATCCCTTTGTAGAAAGGTAGAGGAAAAGTCCAAAGATTAGCAAGCAGAGAATAACGATCCAGTGGATGTCGATTTGTTTAAGGAATTGTCCGTTACCTTGCAAGGCCCAACCAAGCGGAATTAGAATTCCTTGAGGTTTTTGTGCGAGATAAGGGATATGCACAACCCAGTAGGTCCAAGCAGCAAAGTAGGCTAAACGTTTGGTTGATGTTTTTTCAACCCAGTCACTAACACCGCTTCCGCTTTCCTTGAAGGTAGAACCTAGTTGTCCGACGATGAGGGAATAGGGGATAAAGTAGAGTGCGAGGATTAAAATCCAAGATACGACGACTGAAATTCCCTGTTGAGAATAGTTGTTGACGACGTTTCCTAGCCCCCAAACCATGTTGAAGGCAATCAGAGAAACCATCAGCCAATTAAGTTGGTGTTGATCTTTTTTCATAATGTCTCCTTTTCTATTAATTTCAGTATATCATGTTTTTTTGAAAGCGCCTAACAAAATTCGAAATTTCCTATAAAAAATGTAAAGGATAGCTAACAGATAGAGAGTGGGGCTTGTTGATTGAGAAAAAGATTATCCACAGCCTGTGGATAACTCGACGTTAGCCTATCAAAAATATTTTTATAGCAATGGTTTGGAAGGTGGCAAGAAATTTAGGAATTATAAGAGATGATAAACTAGTATAAATCTTGATATAACAAGCTTTGTTGGATGCTTTCTATTCTAAAACATAGAGAATAGAATTGGAAAGATATTTTGGAAATGCTTGAAAATGATTTTTGAAAAAGGGTTGAATGTTATTCACAACCTGTGGATAACTTTGTATAAAAGAGAACCCCCTTTGTCAGACACAAAGGGGGTTAGTTTATTGATGGTTTGGTAGCCAACTGAGGGTAAAGTCGAGAGATTGGGCGTTTAGCAAATCCTGGTGACCAATACTCTGAACTTCTTTTCCGTCAAGATGACAGTCTTGTACAAAGTGGAAGTGTTCATGATTTTGTTGTGTGCGAATATCAAGCCATTTATCTTCTTGAGCTAGATTGACACGAAGGTGGTCAAAGAGTGGAATTCCGATATCATAACTGGCTTTACCTGGGCAGGTTGGATAAAGTCCGATAGCAGACCAGACATACCAAGCCGATAAACTGCCGTTATCCTCATCTCCTGGATAAGCATCCCAGCCAGCTCGAAAGGCTTTTTGACGGAGAGTCTTGATTAAGAGACTGGTATATTGGGGATAATTACTGTAGCGGAACAGATAAGGGATGTGGAAGCTTGGTTGGTTTGAAATGGCTAGTTGACCAAAAGGTGCTGTTGCCATTTCGCTCATCTCGTGAATTTCATATCCATAACCCGTCGTTTCAAAGAGTGGGAGACTTTGACAAGCTTTTAAGAGATAATTGCTAAAGGCTTCTTTTCCACCCATTAGTTGACCAAGTCCAGAAATATCATGTAAGACGCCGAGACTGGCTTGGATGGCTGAACACTCAGCATAATCACGGCCCCAACTATAAGGAGAAAAGTCAGGGCGGAAGTTGCCATCTACATCACGCGCCCTCATGTATCCTGTCTCAGGGTCAAAGAGGTTTTGATAATTCTTAGCATATTGGGAATAGGTTTGGGCTAGCTCTTCATGACCCAATTTTGCTGCGCAGGTAGAGATGCAAAAATCACTGTAAGCATAGTCTAGGGTATGGCTGACACTTTCATGGAAGTCTGTGGATAGGTAGCCTAGCTCTTGGTATTGTGCCAGGCCGTGTCGCCCGTTGACAGCTTTTGGGTCAGCCTTGGTCGCAGTTTCAAGCATAGCTTTGAGAAATTCTTCTTCAAGATCAGGCGCCATATCTTTACAAGCACTATCTGCAATAAGACCATCAATCAAGGTGCCAGGCATCATGCCTCGTTCGTCAGGCGCCAGCCACTTAGGGAGATACCCAGTGTCGCGGTAGCTATTGAGGAAGCCTTTGAGAAACTGACGATAGCGTTCCGGAATAATCAAGGCAAAGAGTGGGAAAGAAGTGCGGAAGGTATCCCAAAAACCATTGTTGGTAAAGAGAAGACCTGATTTAACTGTTCCTGAAGCGAGGTCCATATGGATGCTTTCACCTTGCTCATTTACCTCATAGAAGGTTTGCGGGAAGAGAAAGAGTCTATAAAGACAGTGATCAAAAAATGTTCGGTTTACTGGACCAGTTTCCACGACATCAAAACGGCCTAGAAGGTCTTCCCAACTTTCTTTGGCATCTGCTTTTGTTTCTTCAAAATCCTGTTTAGGAAGATTAAAGAGGGCCTGTTCTTTGGAAATAAAAGAAGTTGCCAGTTGAATGAGTGCTTCTGCTCCAGCCAAGTCAATACGCCAGTCTTGCCCCTCTTGCGTAATAGAAAGGATTTCTACAGAAAATGCGAGAGCAGTATACATGACGAGGGGACTTTTATTGGTTTCGGTTTCACCTGCTTGTATCAGGGCCAGAGTTCGCTTATCGACTTGTTCGACTGTCAGTTCATCTGCGGCGTGAAGATAGAGGGAGAGGGCTTTTCCTTGTATCTGTCTTAGTTGAATAGAAGCTCCATAGCAAGTAGGACTTAGTTGCGTTTCAATCTGGTAACGCTCAGAAAAAATCTTTAGAAAATGAGGATTGAAAATAGCACGATCAAGGTTATAGGAGGACTGACGATGAAAGAGAGTATCGCCGCTGATTTCTCCTGTAATTGGTGTCAGCAAGAGCCAGGAGTAATCGCCAATCCAAGGGCTAGGCTGGTGGGTTAGTCGAATACCCTGAAAGATAGGAAGATGGGGATCAAAGAACCAAGATCCTTCCTGGTCACTAGTTTGGGGGACAAAGTAATTCATCCCAAAAGGAACACCTGTGTAGGGTAGGGTGTTTCCTCGTGAAAATGCATGTTTACTGGCTGTTCCAAAACGCGTATCAATGGTTTCGAGTATAGGTTTCATAGTAGTTCCTTCAGTAGTTTTCTACATTATATCAGAAAAAGGAGACTTTTAGAAAATGACTTTCAAATATAACAATTTTGTAGAATAATGACTAACATTTGTGTATATATTTTCTGGACTAAAAGCTATATACTGAAAATGAAAATCTGTTTGAAAGAGGCAAAATAGTTTATGGTTTATTCAAAAGAAATTGTCAGAGAGTGGCTAGATGAGGTAGCAGAGCGTGCCAAGGAGCATCCTGAGTGGGTTGATGTCTTTGAACGTTGCTACACAGACACTTTAGACAATACAGTTGAGATTTTAGAAGATGGTTCGACCTTTGTACTGACGGGAGATATCCCAGCTATGTGGCTTCGTGACTCAACTGCTCAGCTGAGACCTTACCTCCATGTGGCTAAAAGAGACCCTCGTTTGCGTCAGACCATTGCTGGTTTGGTCAAACGCCAGATGACCTTGATCCTCAAGGATCCCTATGCTAACTCTTTCAATATTGAGGAGAACTGGAAAGGGCATCACGAGACCGACCACACCGATTTGAATGGCTGGATTTGGGAGCGCAAGTATGAAGTGGATTCGCTTTGCTACCCTTTGCAGTTGGCTTATCTTCTGTGGAAAGAAACTGGTGAGACTAGCCAGTTTGATGAAACTTTTGTCACAGCGACCAAGGAAATCCTTCATCTCTGGACAGTGGAACAAGACCATAACAACTCACCTTATCGCTTCGTTCGTGACACTGATCGCAAGGAGGATACCTTGGTAAATGACGGATTTGGTCCTGACTTTGCCGTGACAGGGATGACCTGGTCAGCCTTTCGTCCAAGTGATGACTGCTGTCAGTATAGCTATTTGATCCCGTCAAATATGTTTGCAGTGGTTGTCTTGGGTTATGTGCAAGAAATCTTTGCAACATTGAATCTAGCTGATAGCGAAAGTATTATTGCTGATGCCAAACGACTCCAAGCTGAGATTCAAGAAGGAATCGAAAATTACGCCTACACTACAAATAGTAAGGGCGAGAAGATCTATGCCTTTGAGGTAGACGGTCTAGGAAATGCTAGCATCATGGATGATCCGAATGTGCCAAGTTTGTTAGCGGCTCCATATCTTGGTTACTGTGATGTCAATGATGAAGTGTATCAAGCTACTCGTCGCACTATCCTGAGCCCTGAAAATCCATACTTCTACCAAGGAGAGTACGCAAGTGGACTTGGAAGTTCTCATACCTTCTACCGCTATATCTGGCCGATTGCCCTTTCTATCAAAGGATTGACAACAACGGATAAGGCAGAGAAGAAATTCTTGCTAGATCAGTTGGTTGCCTGTGATGGTGGAACAGGTGTGGTGCACGAAAGCTTCCACGTAGACGATCCGACACTCTACTCACGCGAATGGTTCTCATGGGCCAACATGATGTTCTGCGAATTAGTCTTGGATTACTTGGATATTCGCTAATACTCTTCAAAAATCAAATTTAAACCACGTCAGCTTCGCCTTGCCGTACTCAAGTACAGCCTGCGGCTAGCTTCCTAGTTTGCTCTTTGATTTTCATTGAGTATAAGGAGCACGCTTTAGATTCACTGATTCTTGTTAGAATTACAAGTTTATATTTAAAACATTAAAAATTTAAGTTAGAATGAGGTTTTACTCATGGAAAATGTTGTTGTACATATCATCTCTCACAGTCACTGGGATCGTGAGTGGTATCTACCTTTTGAAAGTCACCGGATGCAATTGGTGGAACTTTTTGACAATCTTTTTGATCTTTTTGAAAATGATCCTGAGTTCAAGAGTTTCCACCTGGATGGACAAACCATCGTCCTCGATGACTATTTAGAAATTCGTCCTGAAAACCGTGACAAGGTGCAGCGTTATATCGACGAAGGCAAGCTCAAGATTGGTCCTTTTTACATCTTGCAGGATGATTACTTGATTTCAAGTGAAGCCAATGTTCGCAATACCTTGATTGGACAAGCGGAATGTGCCAAATGGGGCAAATCTACTCAAATTGGATACTTCCCAGATACCTTTGGAAATATGGGGCAAGCTCCTCAAATCCTTCAAAAATCAGGTATTCACGTAGCAGCCTTTGGTCGTGGTGTCAAGCCAATCGGCTTTGACAACCAAGTTCTCGAAGATGAGCAATTTACCTCTCAATTTTCTGAGATGTACTGGCAAGGTGCGGATGGTAGCCGTGTACTGGGCATTCTCTTTGCCAACTGGTACAGTAACGGGAATGAAATTCCAGTGGATAAAGACGAGGCTTTGACTTTCTGGAAGCAAAAATTAGCAGACGTCCGTGACTATGCATCGACCAATCAATGGTTGATGATGAACGGATGTGACCACCAGCCTGTTCAGAGAAATCTGAGCGAAGCCATTCGTGTGGCAAACGAACTCTTCCCTGACGTGACCTTTATTCATAGCTCATTTGACGAATATGTGCAAGCAGTGGAAAGCGCGCTTCCTGAACACCTATCAACGGTTACAGGTGAGTTGACCAGTCAGGAAACGGATGGTTGGTATACTCTTGCCAATACTTCTTCTTCACGCGTTTACCTCAAACAAGCCTTCCAAGAAAATAGCAACTTGTTAGAGCAGGTGGTGGAACCTTTGACCATCATCACTGGTGGACATAACCACAAAGATCAATTGACCTATGCTTGGAAAGTACTTCTGCAAAATGCACCGCACGATAGTATCTGTGGTTGTAGTATTGACGAAGTTCACCGTGAAATGGAAACTCGTTTTGCAAAGGTTAATCAAGTCGGGAATTTTGTTAAGAGTAATCTTCTTAACGAGTGGAAACATAAAATAGCAACTCAGGAAGCGCAAAGCGACCACCTCTTTACCGTTGTCAACACAGCTTTACATGACAAGGTTGATACAGTTAGTGTTGTAGTGGATGTTGTGACTTGTGATTTTAAAGAATTGCATCCGACTGAAGGTTACAAGAAGATGGCAACCGTGACCTTGCCAGATTACCATGTTGAAGATTTAGATGGCCATGTCCTTGAAGCCAAGATTGAAGACTTGGGTGCAAGTTTTGGCTATACTTTGCCTAAGGATAAATTCCGCCAACCCTATATTGCACGCCAAGTGCGCGTGACAATTCCAATCCACCTTGCACCGCTTTCTTGGGCAAGTTTCCAATTGGTCGAAGGTCAAGTAGATCACCGTGATGGTATTTACCAAAACGGAGTCATTGATACCCCATTCGTAACAGTGAGTGTAGATGAAGGAATCACAGTCTATGACAAGACTACTAATGAAGCTTACGAAGAATTCATCCAATTCGAGGACCGTGGAGATATTGGTAACGAGTACATTTACTTCCAGCCGAAAGGAACTGAGCCAATTTATGCTCAACTGAAAGGTTATGAAGTCTTAGAAAACAATGCTCGCTATGCCAAAATCTTGCTCAAACATGACTTGACCATTCCAGTCAGTGCAGATGAAAAATTGGATGCGGAGCAAAGAGGTATCATCGAGTTCATGAAACGAGATGCAGGTCGTTCAGAAGAGTTGACAACCATTCCTCTTGAAACAGAAATGACTGTCTTTGTGGACAATCCACAGATTCGCTTCAAGACTCGCTTTACCAACACAGCCAAGGATCACCGCATCCGTCTCTTGGTGAAAACTCATAACACCCGTCCAAACAATGATTCTGAAAGCATCTATGAAGTTGTAACAAGACCAAATAAACCAGCAGCTTCTTGGGAAAATCCTGAAAATCCACAACACCAACAAGCCTTTGTCAGCTTGTATGATGATGTTAAAGGAGTGACAGTATCCAATAAAGGATTGCACGAGTATGAAATTCTTGGAGATGACACCATGGCTGTAACTCTTCTTCGTGCTTCAGGCGAACTCGGTGACTGGGGCTACTTCCCAACGCCGGAAGCTCAGTGCTTGCGAGCTATCGAAGTTGAATTTGCAGTAGAATGTCACCAAGCAGGGGAACGCTTCTCAGCTTTCCGTCGTGCCAAAGCCTTCCAGGTGCCATTTACAGCTCTTCAAGTTGCAAAACAAGAGGGTAGCGTTGCAGCAACGGGTAGCCTCTTTAACCATCCGGCCCTGAACTTGCCACAAGTATGCCCAACAGCCTTTAAGGTGGCTGAGAATGAAGAAGGTTATGTCCTTCGTTACTATAACATGAGTCAAGAAAATATCCGTGTGTCTGAAAAACAACAAACCATTCTTGACTTGTTGGAACGCCCATACCCAATCCATTCAGGACTATTGGCACCACAGGAAATTCGTACAGAATTGATCAAAAAAGAAGAAATTTAATTTCAAAAAGTAAACATAAACAGAAAGGAGGAGCGAAAAAGTAAGAACAAACTGCTGATTCGCTCCTTTTTGCAGGTGAAAGCAATGACCATTGCAACGATTGATATCGGAGGGACTGGCATTAAGTTTGCTAGTCTAACTCCTGATGGAAAGATTTTAGATAAGACCAGCACCCCAACTCCAGAAACTCTAGAAGATTTATTGGCTTGGTTGGACCAATGCTTATCAGAACAGGACTACAGTGGAATCGCTATGAGTGTTCCAGGAGCGGTCAATCAAGAAACAGGAGTGATTGAGGGGATTAGTGCCATTCCTTACATCCATGGTTTTTCATGGTATGAGACCCTTGCTCATCACCAACTCCCTGTCCATCTAGAAAATGATGCCAACTGTGTTGGACTGAGTGAACTACTAGCTCATCCTGAGATTGAAAATGCAGCCTGTGTCGTGATTGGTACAGGAATCGGTGGGGCTATGATTATCAATGGCAAGCTTCACCGTGGACGTCATGGCTTGGGTGGAGAGTTTGGCTACATGACAACTATCGAGCCTGCACAAAAACTCAACAACTGGTCACTACTAGCTTCTACAGGAAACATGGTTCGCTACGTCATTGAAAAGTCTGGTCAGTCTGATTGGGACGGACGCAAGGTTTACCATGAAGCGGCAGCCGGCAATGCTCTTTGCCAGGAAGCTATTGAGCGTATGAATCGTAATCTTGCTCAAGGACTGCTCAATATCCAGTATCTCATTGATCCAGATGTCATTAGCCTAGGTGGCTCTATCAGTCAAAACCCAGATTTTATCAAAGGTGTGCAAAAAGCAGTAGACACTTTTGTCGAAACCTATGAAGAATATACAATTGCTCCAGTGATTCAAGCTTGCACCTATCACGCAGATGCCAATCTCTACGGTGCCCTTGTCAACTGGTTACAGGAGGAAAACCAATGGTAACTTTTACAGGACTTAGTCCCAAACAAGCCCAATCTATCGAAGTATTAAATAATCACATTTCTCTACCGGATGTAGAGGTGGCAGTCGCTCAGTCTGATCAAGCTTCTATCTCTATCAAGGGTGAGAAGGGGCAGTATCAACTGACCTACCGTAAACCTCATCAACTCTACCGTGCTTTGTCTGTCCTCGCAACAGCTTTAGCAGAAGGGGACAAGGTAGAGATTGTAGAACAAGCGGCTTATGAAGATTTAGCCTACATGGCGGACTGTTCGCGCAATGCCGTGCTCAATGTCGCATCGGCCAAACAGATGATTGAAGTTTTGGCTCTCATGGGCTACTCAACCTTTGAGCTCTACATGGAAGATACCTACCAAATCGAGGGACAGCCTTACTTTGGTTATTTCCGTGGGGCTTATTCAGCTGAAGAATTACAGGAAATCGAAGCATACGCCCAACAGTTTGACATGACCTTTGTGACATGTATCCAGACCTTGGCCCATTTGTCAGCCTTTGTCAAATGGGGCGTCAAAGAAGTGCAAGAGCTCCGCGATGTAGAAGATATTCTTCTCATCGGTGAAGAAAAAGTCTACGACCTGATTGACGGTATGTTTGCGACATTATCTAAACTACAAACTCGCAAGGTCAATATCGGGATGGATGAAGCTCACCTAGTTGGCTTGGGACGTTACCTTATCCTAAACGGTGTGGTTGATCGTAGCCTCCTCATGTGCCAACACTTGGAGCGCGTGCTGGATATTGCAGACAAGTATGGTTTCCACTGCCAGATGTGGAGTGATATGTTCTTCAAGCTCATATCAGCAGATGGCCAATATGACCGTGACGTGGAAATTCCAGAGGAAACTCGTGTTTACCTTGACCGTCTCAAAGACCGTGTCACCTTGGTTTACTGGGATTATTACCAAGATAGCGAAGAAAAATACAACCGCAACTTCAGTAACCACCATAAGATTAGCCAGGATATCGCTTTTGCTGGTGGTGCTTGGAAGTGGATTGGCTTCACACCACACAATCATTTCAGTCGTCTAATCGCTCTTGAAGCCAATAAAGCCTGCCGTGCCAACCAGATCAAGGAAGTCATCGTGACAGGTTGGGGGGACAACGGTGGTGAAACGGCCCAGTTCTCGATTCTGCCTAGCTTACAAATCTGGGCAGAACTTAGCTATCGTAATGATTTAGAGCGTCTATCAGCTCACTTCAAGACCAACACAGGCTTATCGGTTGAGGACTTTATGCAACTTGATCTTGCCAACCTCTTGCCAGACCTACCAGATAATCTCAGTGGTATCAACCCTAATCGCTATGTCTTTTATCAGGATGTTCTTTGCCCAATCCTTGACAAGCACATGACTCCTGAGCAGGACAAACCACACTTTACCCAAGCAGCTGAGACTCTTGTTGCTATTAAAGAAAAAGCAGGAAACTATGCTTATCTCTTTGAAACTCAGGCTCAGTTGAACCAGATTTTAAGCAGTAAAGTGGATGTGGGCCGACGCATTCGTCAAGCCTATCAAAAAGGTGATAAAGAGAGCTTGCAACAAATTGCTAGGGAAGAATTACCAAAATTAAGAAGCCAGATTGAAACCTTCCACAAGCTCTTTAGCCACCAATGGTTGAAAGAAAACAAGGTCTTTGGCTTGGATACAGTGGACATCCGTATGGGTGGCCTATTGCAACGAATCAAGCGAGCAGAAAGTCGCATTGAAAACTACCTAGCAGGCGAAATCTCTCGTATCGACGAACTAGAAGTAGACATCCTGCCATTTAATGATTTCTACGGGGATAAGGACTTCGCAGCAACGACAGCCAACCAGTGGCATACTATTGCGACAGCTTCGACTATTTACACAACTTAGAAAAACTCTATTCAGGAAGAAAGTTTCCCGTGAAACCTATTCTTATATAAAAAAGTCTCCACATAAAATAATTTGTGGAGTTTTTTCTATAATTTGTAGTTTAAACTGTCCTAAAAATAAGAGTATACTATTTTTGTAAACGTTATCAAGTCTAAAAATTGTGAGATTATCAAGTTTTAGAAAATAAAAAGGGAGGAAATTATGAACAAGTTTTCAAAAACTTTAAGAGATAATTGGATTTTTCTCTTAATGGTTCTACCAGGGACACTATGGTTGATTTTATTCTTCTACATCCCAGTATTTGGAAATGTCGTTGCCTTCAAAGACTACCATATGACTGGTGAAGGATTCGTCCACAGTATTATAAATAGTAAATGGGTCGGACTAGATAACTTTAAATTCTTGTTTAGTTCCAAAGATGCCTTTGTCATCACTCGAAATACTGTACTTTACAATCTTGGATTTATCTTTATCGGTTTGGTTGTGTCAGTTGGTATTGCCATTATCCTTAGTGAACTTCGCTCTAAGCAAATGGTTAAAATCTACCAAACATCTATGTTGTTCCCTTACTTCCTATCTTGGGTTATCATCAGTTTCTTTACAGATGCTTTCCTAAATATCGATAAAGGGCTTATCAACCATACCTTAGAAGCTCTCGGGATGAAGGGCATCAACTTCTACGCTGATATCAGCATCTGGCCGTACCTCCTTCTCTTCTTAGGTATCTGGAAAGGCTTTGGATATAGTAGTGTGATGTACTACGCAACTATCATGGGTATTGACCCAACTTACTACGAAGCAGCGACAGTGGACGGTGCTAGCAAATGGCAACGTATCCGTAACGTAACCATCCCTCAGTTGACACCGCTTGTGACAGTATTGACCATCCTTGCAGTCGGAAACATCTTCCGCGCAGACTTCGGTCTTTTCTACCAAATCCCTCACAACGCTGGTCAGCTTTATAGTGTAACAAACGTATTGGACGTTTATGTCTTTAACGGATTGACCCAAACAGCAGATATCGGTATGGCATCAGCAGCCGGTCTCTATCAGTCAGTCGTCGGATTGATTCTCGTAATCCTATCAAACTTACTTGCAAGACGTGTTGATCCTAACTCAGCACTATTCTAGAAAGGAGGAGCATATGGCAAAAAAAATTCAAAAAGAAAAAATTGATAATGTTGGCATACACTCCTTCAGCAAAAAAGCAGATATCTTCTTTAGTATTATATCTGGTTTGCTGGCCTTCTCTTGTATCTTGCCTTTCATCTTTGTAATCATTATCTCAATTACAGATGAGAAGAGTATCGTTCAATATGGATATAGCTTCTTCCCATCACAATTTGGTTTAGATGGTTTTGAGTTCTTGGCTCAGTTCAAGGACAAGATTCTACAAGCGCTCTTTATCTCAGCCTTTGTGACAGTGGTTGGGACATTAACAAACGTATTCATCACCACAACCTACGCTTATGCCATCTCACGTTCAACGTTTAAGTATCGCAAATTCTTTACAGTTTTCGCTCTTCTTAGTATGTTGTTCAATGCTGGTTTGGTACCAGGTTATATCGTGGTAACTCAATTGCTTCACTTAGGAGATACTATTTGGGCCTTAATTGTTCCAATGCTTCTATCACCATTCAACATCATGTTGATGCGTTCCTTCTTCAAGAAGACCATCCCAGAAGCAATCCTCGAATCAGCTCGTATCGACGGGGCTAGTGAGGCTCGGATCTTCTTCCAAATCTGTTTACCACTTTCTCTTCCAGGAATTGCGACTATCACACTTTTGACAGCACTTGGATTCTGGAACGACTGGTTCAATGCCCTACTTTACATCAAGAGTGATAACTTGTATCCATTGCAATATTTGCTGATGCAAATTCAAAACAACATGGATTACATTGCTAAGTCAGTTGGTATGTCAGGACAACTTGCTGTTGCCTTACCAAAAGAAACAGGTCGTATGGCCATGGTCGTTGTTGCGACTGTTCCGATTGCGATTCTCTATCCATTCTTCCAACGCTACTTTGTAAAAGGTTTAACTATCGGTGGTGTTAAAGAATAAGAGACACTGAGAAACAAGTTTTCTCTACCCTATCTAACTTTTCTTGTGAAAAGTAGATCACTAAAATTGTTTTAAATTTAAAAATAAAAAAAGGAGTTTTTATCATGAAAAACTGGAAAAAATATGCTTTTACTTCAGCTAGCCTTCTAGCTTTGGCTGCTGGACTTGCAGCTTGTGGTAACCTTAAAGGAAACAACCAAAAAGCTGCTGAATCATCATCATCATCGTCATCAGGTGATAAGACTGTTATCAAAATGTACCAAATCGGTGACAAACCAGATAACTTGGATGAATTGCTAGAAAATGCAAACAAAATCATCGGAGAAAAAGTTGGTGCTAAATTGGATATCCAATACCTTGGTTGGGGTGACTACGGCAAGAAAATGTCAGTTATCACTTCATCAGGTGAAAACTATGATATCGCCTTTGCAGATAACTATGTCGTAAACGCTCAAAAAGGTGCTTATGCTGACTTGACAGAATTGTACAAGAAAGAAGGAGCTGACCTTTACAAAGCACTTGACCCAGCTTACATCAAAGGTAACACTATAAACGGTAAGATTTATTCTGTTCCAGTTGCAGCCAACGTTGCATCTTCACAAAACTTTGCTTTCAATGGCCCACTTCTTGAAAAATATGGAATCGATATCTCAGGTGTAACTTCATACGAAACACTTGAACCAGTATTGAAACAAATCAAAGAAAAAGCTCCAGATGTAATGCCTTTCGCTGTTGGTAAAAACTTTATCCCATCAGAAAACTTTGACTATCCAGTTGCAAATGGTCTTCCATTTGTCATCGACCTTGAAGGCGACACTACTAAGATCGTAAACCGTTACGAAGTTCCTCGTTTCGTAGAACACTTGAAGACTCTTCACAAATTCTATGAAGCAGGATACATTCCAAAAGACGTAGCAACAAGCGATACTTCATATGACCTTACTCAAGATACTTGGCTTGTTCGCGAAGAAACAGTAGGACCAGCTGACTACGGTAGCAGCTTGCTTTCTCGTGTTGCTAACAGAGACATCCAAATCAAACCATTTACTAACTTCATCAAGAAAAACCAAACAACTCAAGTTGCTAACTTTGTAATCTCAAACAACTCTAAGAACAAAGAAAAAGCAATGGAAGTGTTGAACCTCTTGAACACTAACCCAGAACTCTTGAACGGTCTTGTTTACGGTCCAGAAGGCAAGAACTGGGAAAAAGTTGCAGGTAAAGAAAACCGTGTTAAGGTTCTTGACGGATACAAAGGAAACACTCACATGTCAGGATGGAACACTGGTAACAACTGGATTCTTTACATCAACGAAAACGTTACAGATGAACAAATTGCACAATCTAAGAAAGACTTGGAAACTGCAAAAGAATCTCCAGCGCTTGGATTCATCTTCAATACTGACAACGTGAAATCTGAAATCTCAGCTATCACTAACACTATGCAACAATTCGATACAGCTATCAACACTGGTACTGTAGACCCAGAAAAAGCTATTCCAGAATTGATGGAAAAACTTAAATCTGAAGGTGCTTACCAAAAAGTATTGGATGAAATGCAAAAACAATACGACGAATTCTTGAAAAGCAAAAAATCATAAGAATAATTGATTTCGTGTATTCATTCCTAAAAATTGCAATCACTGCCTTGTCTAGAGTCTTCTAGATAAGGTGGTGATTCTTTTTTCAACATTTGCATATAATTATCTGCATTTTGTTCAGAGTTTTGCTCTTACATTTAAAATAGGTTACAGACATATGAAAAAATACCATCCTCTTTTCAAAATCAGTGCAATCTTATCCTACCTATTTTTCGTATATGGACTTTCTCAGCTAACACTTATAATCCAAAGTTACTGGCAATTTTCTTCTCAGATTGGCAATTTTTTCTGGATTCGAAATCTTGTCAGTCTTGTCTTCATCGGACTGATGGTATGGATATTAGTCAAGACAGGTCATGGATATCTTTTTGTTATTCCTAAGAAAAAATGGCTGTGGTATACAGTTTTGACGATTCTCGTAGCTGTGCTTCATATAACGTTTAATTTCCAAACGGCTAGACATGTTCAGTCTACCTATGAAGGTTGGGCCGTGTTGATTGGTTATAGTGAGACAAATTTTGCCGAGTTGGGACTCTACCTAACCTTATTTTTTCTAGGGCCTCTGATGGAAGAATTGATTTATAGAGGATTGCTCCAACATGCCTTCTTTAAAGATTCGAAATTTGGGCTTGACCTGATTCTTCCTTCGGTTTTATTTGCTCTTCCTCACTTTACAAGTTTTCCCAGTGTACTAGATATTCTTGTTTTTGCGACATTTGGAATCTTTTATGCGGGTCTAACTCGCTATACCAAGAGTATCTATCCCGGTTATATCGTTCATGTTATCAATAATATTGTGGCTACCTTGCCATTTTTGATAACTTTTCTTCATCGAATATTCAGCTAAACAAGACCTGTTTTCAGGTCTTGTTTTCATTTTTCGGTCAAATAAATTGCATTCGCTTTCTTGGGGGAGTATACTGGTATAGTTGAATAAAAAATTCTGATAATTTAATCTTAGAAAAGAGAATCTTATGGCAAAACCTATTCGTGTTTTACTTTACTATAAATATGTTCCAATCGAAAACGCAGAACAATTTGCTGCAGACCACTTGGCTTTCTGTAAATCAATCGGCCTCAAAGGGCGTATCCTAGTCGCTGACGAAGGGATTAACGGAACCGTTTCTGGTGATTACGAAACAACGCAAAAATACATGGACTACGTTCACAGCCTTCCAGGGATGGAAGACCTCTGGTTCAAGATTGATGAGGAAGAAGAACAAGCTTTCAAGAAGATGTTTGTTCGCTACAAAAAGGAAATCGTCCACCTTGGTTTAGAAGATGAAAACTTTGACGAAGATATTGATCCCCTTGAAACAACAGGTGCCTACTTGTCTCCAAAAGAATTTAAAGAAGCTCTTCTAGACGAGGATACAGTTGTTCTTGATACTCGTAACGACTACGAGTATGACCTAGGTCATTTCCGTGGTGCTATCCGTCCAGACATCCGCAATTTCCGCGAGTTGCCACAATGGGTTCGTGATAACAAGGAAAAATTTATGGACAAGCGTGTCGTAGTTTACTGTACAGGTGGAGTCCGCTGTGAGAAATTCTCAGGTTGGATGGTACGTGAAGGCTACAAAGATGTTGGTCAATTGCATGGAGGAATTGCGACTTATGGGAAAGATCCAGAAGTTCAAGGGGAACTTTGGGATGGGAAAATGTATGTCTTTGACGAACGTATTGCAGTCGATGTCAACCATGTCAATCCAACCATTGTAGGGAAAGATTGGTTTGATGGAACACCATGTGAACGCTATGTAAACTGTGGAAATCCATTCTGTAACCGCCGTATCTTGACATCAGAAGAGAATGAAGACAAGTATCTCCGTGGCTGCTCGCACGAGTGCCGTGTTCATCCACGTAATCGCTATGTTTTGGAACATGAATTAACGCAAGACCAAGTCATCGAGCGTCTAGCAGCGATTGGTGAGAGCTTAGATCATTCTGAAGTCGTATAAAAGTAGGACAGTCCTGACGGGCTGTTTTTCTATGCTTTTGACCAAAAAATCTTAAATTTGTTTCTGCATCTTTCAGGAAAATGGTGTATACTATATGTAAACGATTTCAAAGGAGGCCATTTATGGTGAAAACATTTTTTATTCCAAACAAACAAAGTATTCTAGGGCAACAGGAGATTCTTACAGCTAAGTCAGTCTTGGCCCTAGTAGATGGCTTAGAGTCACATAGTTATGACGCAGTCTATCTCCGTCAACCACTTAATCGCCTCGAATATATCGAGTGTGGAATCGTAGGCAAGTCTCAGTTCTTCTTTAAAGTTCGCTACCTAGACTCTCAAAAAGGCTACCAAGTAATCATTCCTGACTTGATTACAAGAGCTGATTGGGAAATTGTGGAAGCTCTCTTACAAGCCTTGTCTAGCAAGGTCGGTGAAGAAGTTGAAGGCTTGGCAGACTTTGATTTGGAAAATTATTTCCACGATACTGTCAAAAACTATTTGGCGGATAAGGATGCTCGTTTGGGTTTCTGCCAAGGAATTCTATCACCTGTTTATTTTGATAAGAAGAATTTGGAAAACTTCTCAGAAGAAGGTGGTTTAGCGCGATTTGAAGAATTAGTTAAGAGGGTTCAAGGGTCGGATGCATATCCTGCTAGCGCTAAATTCTATCCGGATAGTGAAGGTAAGGTTCATGGTATCTATCACTTGGCTCAGGGGGTGAAAACTATTTTGCCAAAAGAACCAGTGATTCCTGCTCCTTACGTTGAGCAGTTGGTAGGAAAAGAGCTTGTCTGGGAAATTGATCTAGTAAAAATATCAGGAGACGGCTCAAAACCAGAAGACTATGAAGCGGTGGCTAGACTAGATTATCAAGCCTTTTTAGGAGCTTTACCAGAAGAACTCTACCAAGATCTAGATGCCAACCAAGTAGAAGTAGGCCCTGTTTCAGGCGAGGATTTTGAAGCTTTAGCACATGCGAAAAAATAGGTAAAAGCCATAGTCTAAGTTTTCACAGAATATCTTAGAATGAGACCTCATTTTATTGATAGAGTAGCTTAGTGATATTTCGTAATACGAGATTTTAAACATTGCTTATCTTAACAAAAAACAGTATAATATAACAATATATAGACGCTATTGTTTGTCAAAGGACTATCAGGAGATCGATCATATGGATATCAAGAAGGAAGTAGGTAAAAGAATCCGAATGTTGCGAGAGATGAAACATATCACTCGTGAAACTCTTTGTGATGATGAAAGCGAGATAACAGTACGCCAACTAGCACGGATTGAATCAGGTCAATCTTCTCCAAGTTTACCCAAGGTAGAGTATATAGCTTATAAACTAGGTTGTCCAATTTCACATATAGTAGACATGGATCATATAATCTTACCTTCAGATTACTTGATCTTAAAGGATAAACTCATTAAGTTCCAAACTTATGGGGATGATGATAGAATCCATATTAAAGAAGAGTTGTTTGACAGAGTTTACGAACACTATTATGACAGCTTACCTGAGGATGAGCAGATTGCAGTTAGTGCCTTACAAGCTAGTTTTGATGTTTTTGTAAGTGAAGATGCAGGGTTTGGCGATGCTTTGCTTGATGAGCATTTTGAGCAAGTAAGGATAAGGAAAAACTATTCGGTGAATGATTTGCTTCTCATAAAATTGTACTTTGTTTCATGTATAGCAAGACCGACTGAGTATAATCACGAACTATTTTGGGAACTTTCTAAAAAACTTCTGAGAGAAACGAATTCATCCGATTTAGAGACAGCTTATATGTTAAAGAAAACGGTGCTTGATTCTTTAGCTGTTCAATGGATGGAAAAGTCCTACTCTACTTTTGAGCCTTATGTTAAGGCAATGAATAGATTGATGATTTTATCCCAGGACTTTCAAAAGAAACCAATCGTAGATATGCTAGAAGCTATGTGTATCTTATTTCATAAACGGGATAAGGAAAAAGCTATCCAATTATATGACAGAGCCATTATCTGCGCTCAAGCATTTGGAGACCAAGTATTAGAAGCGCGAATCTCTGGGGAGAAAGAAAGAGATTTAAAAACTTTTGAGGAAATGAAGAGCTAACATGACATTTTTGTCATGTTTTTTTGTTTTTGAAAGCGGTAAACTAGAGATGTAATGAAGGGTTAATTGAGTTATTTAGAGTAGGAGGAAGAGATGGAGAATCTTAGTATCTCGCTAGAGACTTTTACACAGACTCGCCACAGTTTGGTGTTTCGAAATAACACGACTGAGCAAAAGTTGGTAGAGATAGTATTAAATAACGAAATCTTTCGCCTAGCAATTTTAGATGCTGGCGAAGAGCGAGTTTTAATTCTGCCTGAGGAAGTTACAGATGTAAAGAATTTTGGAATTTCAGAGGTGGAGGATAATTCATGAAGCCAAAAGATATAATGAACGGAGAGAAACTATGAATCGTGTGATTTTAAGTCTTAAAAATATCGATAAAACATATGGAAAAGAACAGGTTCTCCATAATATTTCCTTTGATATTGAGCAAGGGGAAATATGTGGCCTTATTGGTGAAAATGGTGCAGGAAAGACGACATTAATGAGAATTCTCCTAGGACTAATTCGAGCTGATAAGGGAGAAATCGAGAGTGTCTCTCAACATAAGATTGGCAGTATTATCGAATCACCTGCTCTTTATCCAAACCTGACTGGACTCCAACACTTACAATATTACAAGACAAGATTTGGTTTAAAGACAGACATCATAAAAATGTTGGAATTGGTTCACTTGCCTGAACCGTCATGGGATCGAAAGGTAAAAAACTATTCTCTTGGCATGAAACAAAGATTATCGATAGCAATTGCCCTTTTGGATAATCCAGAGCTCATCATCCTAGATGAACCCGTGAATGGTTTAGATCCTCAGGGGATTTCAGATTTAAGAAAAATGATTTTGAATTTAAGGGATCAGTTGGGAGTTACTTTTTTAATTTCAAGCCATATCCTATCAGAGTTGGAGTTTATAACAGATAAGTATATCATCATGAAACAAGGAAAGATTCTAAATGTGATGAGTTCACAAATGCTAGCGAACAATCTATCTGAAAAAATTTTCCTAAAGACAAGTGATAATCAAATTCTAAAAATGTTTTTAGAAAAAGAGGGCATCAATAATGTTGAGCAGGATGACTATCTGGTTGTGGCAGAGAAGGAAAAATTAATGGCTATTTTGCAATATTGTGTTACTTCAAATCTAGTGATACTGGATATTTATATTAAGAAGGAACGCTTTGAGGACTACTATTTGCGTAATATTATCTGATGATTTAAGAAAGGAGGAGAGTCATGAATTCTCTTAAGGCAGATATGTATAAATTTTACTGGGAAAAAAGAGGAATACTTCCTAGTTTGTTGATAGGATTATTGATTTTGTTATTCTCCTTATTTTTTAAGTCATCGAATGAAGATGAACCAGCATTTCGAGTATTAATTTCCAATGTGAGTGGTTTTATTCCTTTGCTTTTCATCTCAGCTAATTTATTTTTCTGGGGAGAAGATTATAGTTTCCGTACAATCAATATTCTGCTCACAAAAGAAAAACAACGTTGGAAGTTATTTTTATATAAAACTTTGGGAACCATTTGTTTGTCTTTCCTGTATGTGACTATTTTTTATAGCTTAACAGCTCTTGTCTATTTGGAGGGAGACTTGGTGTTGATTGTTTCGACATTTTTACACCAGCTTCCATACTATCTCGTCATTATTAGTATCTCCTTATTGATTTTTCAAATATTTGATAAGGTTTATGAATCATGTATGATTTACACACTCTACATTTTACTGTTTGATAACCTATTGGTTTACGTTCTTCCAAATTACGGTGAGAGTGTGAAGGACTATTTGTTCATGACTTTAAATTTGAAAGCATCACCAGATATCGGTCATTTTACCCTTATAAACGTATGCTATCCTATAGTGGTAAGTCTAGCAGTAATTGTCCTTGCCTTGGCTGTATTTAGCAAAAAAGAATTTAAATAGGAGGACTAGTGATGAAAAAAATAGGAATCGTAATTGGGCTGTTGTTATTGATTGTAGTAGCTGGAATTTTATTATCCTTAAAAAGAGGGGAAACGACAGTCAGTGTAAAACAATCATGGACTCTTTCTGCTAAAAGTATTAAGACGTTAGAGTTTTATGGCTCAAAGCAAGCAATTGATCTTAAAGTTGTTAAGAGTGACTCAGATGAAACAACTGTTCAAATAGAAGGAAAAGTTTCCGAAGAATCAGTGAATAACATATCTAAAAATGTTAAGATAAGTTCAGATAGTCTATATATTCCGTTTTCGCAACATGGATTTAATTTGGCACTGAGTTCACAAGGAAAAGACAAATTATATGTGACCATTTCTTTAGGAAAAAATGCAACTTTCGAAAAAATTTTTGTAGATACACTTGTTGGTGATGTATCTATTACAGTTCCTGAAGACTTTGATGGAATCTATACTTTGCATACAAACAATACAGGAGAAGTTTTAAAGGTTCCTACTACAAATCAAACTTCAAACAGCATCATTGAGGTTGATGGCTATAGTAAGATAAGTGTTGAAAAAGGAGAAAATGATGGTTAGTCACTATAAACAAGCAACTATGCTGGATTGTGTAAAGACAATCATTTCTTACTATTTCCTAAAACGAATCATGTAGATAATTTAAAACATTCAGCTTTTGTAGCGGAACTAGTATTTTCAAAATTAGAAAAATCCTGTCATTTTGACAGGATTTTTTCTTACATAAAGGCTAGGATTCGAAGATAATCGAAAACCAGTGCCATTTCTGCTAGGAAAAAGAGAAATAGGATGCTTCCGTTGACTAGAAAGGCTAAGAGAAGGCGATAGAAGGAGTCTGTTTGACTTTCCTTACTCGGCTTCGAGATAGTATAGAGGTTGGCAAGAAGTACCAGACCAATGCTAATGAGGCAGAGAAGGATGGCAAACTTGAGACTGTTAAAGAATGCGAAGAAACTAGCCAGACCTGTCAAAAGGATAGGAATAGCGAAGAGTCTGGTGTACTCTTGAAAAGTTTTCTCGAGTGTCCAGTTATTATTTTGATCGACAAAACGTTTGACTACAAATCCACCCATGAGGATAGAGAAGAAGAACAAACTTGTCGCTACCAAGATGGAGAAGATAGAAAAGAGATTCAGTGAAGGGAAATGCTGGAGAGTTTTAGAGTCAATAGCTGCCATATGGCCGTAGTAGTTATGCTTGATATGATAAATCGTACAGAAGAAACTAAGAGCAGAAAAGATGGTCAGCAGGGCAAAGGCATTATAGCTATGTTTTTTATCTGTATCAAGTCTTGCTGTAGGCTCTTTAAGGGCCCCTTGTAACCAAACCCAAAAGTCAGCTAGTTCTTCTTTGAAAATTGCCGTTTTTGTAGGTACAGGGTCTGGTAAAAAAGGACTTTCCAAAGATTTGCTAGGCTGAGAAGCTTCTTTAACAGGCTCTTCTGACTGTTCTGTCTTTGTTGTCGGTTCTTCTAGTTCTTCTGCCTCTACTTTTTCTAGGTCAGTTTCCTGATTTTCAGGATTGACTTGAAGATTTTCCTCAACTACTTGCGATTCTTCCTTTGTATCTGAATCTTCTTCAAGGAGAACTGAGTCGGATGGGCTATCTTTTTTCTTATTGTCGGCTGTTTTCTCGAAATCAGCACTTTCAAACCATTCTTGTGTCATGATGAGACCTCCCTTTTGATTAGTAACTTTTTATTCATGATGTCTATAAGAAGGCGAGCGAACATCCTCTTTTGGTAGATTGATGTCTCGACCAGCTTTTGCGACAAGTAAATCTTGTGTATCTTTTTTCTCTGAGTTATAAGGATTAGAGAACTCTTCGTCTTCCTTGTTTTCCTCGTTTGGATTATATCCTTCCCGACTGCGATGGTAGATGGAACCATGGTCAGAGGAAAGATTTAGATTGATTCTGTCAAATTCTTTTTGGGTTAGCTCTATGGTCATATCTTTTTCTGCCTCTAATTCCACTCTGCCATGGATTTGGATGTCGTCAGCAGAGATATGTGCATGGTCTGCTTGGATGCGACTATCTGTTAGACTGGTTTCAAATACATTGACAATTCCAGTTGTGATCAGTTGGCTATTTTTAATCTCGCTATCAGTGATACGAAGGAGATATCCATTTGACAGAATCTTGGCATTGCTGATTTTTGCATTGGAAATTGAAAGGATACGATGGTTTACCTGGGCAGTTAGATTTTTTAAGTCCTTTCCTCTTGGTAATGAGAGAACAACTTCATCATTGCGACTAGAAACTCCGCTTACGATATAGAGGATACCCTGGATACTAGAACCAACAGAAGGACGTGTAGTTGACTTGGTGTCGGAAATTTCAAGAGTTTTTTCTTTACTAGAATGTTGAAGATTCTCTTTTTCAGAGATGGTTGGATGATACTGGATGTGAATCTTATCATCGTTTGACTCCGTAATAACTAGAGAATGTTGTGTTAGTGAGATGTTAAGATTTTCGATATCTTGATCAAATGTGAGCTCTTCCATTCGGCTCTCAAAGACTGGATTTTGAGACATTGCAAGGAGGCTTCTGACACCATCGGTTTGGATGCCGATGATCATCATGGTAAAACCGATGATACTGGTAACAACACCAAAGATAAGAAATCCTTTTGTCCATTTACGCATGTCTTTCACCTCTCTTTCCTCTATTGAGAATCCATTGGATAAGTCGAAGGATTAGTATTCCAAAAAAACGGGTCACATAGGAAGTCGCCAGCAAAACTAGGGACGAAGCTCCGATAGCTAGTAAACCTCCGCCAAAAATCAGTACAAAAGCAGATGTAGATTCAGCGAGAACGTAGAAACTTTCAAAAAGGAGGATGGCTCCGAGCACCATTCCAGCTGCGGATACGCCAAAGAAGGCCAACAGTACACTGATCGCTGCGATAAAAATTCCGATGATAGTCATGAGAATTCCAATTGCAACAGGAATTCCGATAGGAGCCGCAAGAAGTGCTAGGATAGCAATTTGTAAAACCTGACGGTTATTCTTACTTGAATTTTCTTCGTTGATTTTTTTATCGAGAAGTGTTGTCAAGATATCATGAGCAGCTTCTTTTGGACTACCGAGGCTAGCCATTAGCTCCTCCTCACCTTCTGGACCAGCATCATCAAAGAGTTCTTTGAAATAGTCCATGGCTTCGATGCGATCAGCTTGAGGAAGCTTCATCAGATAGGCTTCAAGCTGATTCAAATATTCAGTTCTTGTCATGGCGAATGCTCCCTTCTATAATGCCGTTGATAGTGTCAGTGTAGAGTGTCCATTCTTCTCGAAGGACAAATAGTTGCTCCTCTCCGACAGCGGTCAAGGAGTAGTACTTGCGCATCCGACCTTGGTATTCACGAGAGTATGTAGTCAGATAGCGGTTGGTATCCAATTTTTTTAAAATGGGGTAGAGGGTGGATTCCTTGATTTTTGCGATGAGTTTAATGGTTTGACTAATCTCATAACCGTAGGAATCCCCTTGTTCTAGGATGGCCAAGATGAGAAATTCAATCAAGGCCGATGATGTTGGAAAATACATGGGGCACCTCCTTTTTTAGTATATAAAAATTTTATATATAATTATTCTACACATACATCATACATCTATTTGTAAGCCCTGTCAAGCAATATGTATAAAATTTTTACATATAAAAAATCTTCTAGTAAGAACTAGAAGATTAGAGGAAATTTGTGAGAATATTATCTAAATTTTATCGTAGATTTTTTATATTTGATATGATTATCCAATAGCTTCAGTAGAGGAGTTACATATTCAGGATTTGGAAACTTGGGACCGAAAATGACTTCATCGATTTGAATTGAATTTTCACGTTCTACATAAAGTCTGCCTATCCCAGAGGTTTTATCAATTTTGATTTTATCATTACTTGGGTCTAGGTTAGCATAGCGTAAGATACGCAGTTCATTCTCATATTTATAATCTACAGATTTGAACAAGTAACGAATTTCTTCGATACAGTTGGAGATAGCTTTTTTATAAAAGTCATCATCATCATCATTCACTCTCTCATACAATTTTTGTTTTAAATTATTCACAGATTCTTTTAATTTTGTGATTTCATTGCCATCAAATAGTTCTGTTTTTTCTAGTTCAAAGTTTTCACCTGTATTTTTAACATAGGCTATTCTATAGAGATAATCAATATTCCCTTTAGCTACCTTGTCTTTTTTTTCAGGCTGGGGCTGTATCTCTTCAATCCTAGCAGAAAAAGTTGACTCCTTTTTCTTGGATTCGTTTGCTGAGACTTTTAAATCACCACTTAATTCCGACATAGACAAATCAATCTTTTTAATGAACTCTAGGGATGTAGTTTCTCGACGCCATGAAACATCATTGAAAGAAGTAAATCTTGAGAAATCATCTTCCTTAAGTACCAGACAAATACCCTGTGCATCATCGCCGTATTGGGACCACATAGTTAAGTCGTCTGTTTTACTGGTGAAGCTCATTAAAAACCATGGACTAGGATCCAAAATATTTCGCTTTTCGAAGTAGGATGTTCTTTCCCCATCTTTGCTAGGTTCTAATATTTCTTCGATAACTACACCTTCCTCGGGATCGTTCATATAATTGGCATTATACAAACGAGTTTTTCCAGATACGGAAAACTTTGTATCATCGGTATTTCCTGTATCCTGATCTAATAAATTTTGGAGAGTTTTTCCTTTGGTATAATGACCAAATTTAAGATTCGAATCTTTATCTTTTGCTTTCAAGCCAAGTTGATACTTGATTTCTTGAACAATTCTGTAGATATCTATTAACTGATTGAGCTTATTCTCATCATCTTTATAGTGTTTTATCCAATCTTTTAAAATATCGTATTTTGTATTTATAACAAGGTCAAGATTTAAAGCCCGAATTAGTAGTTTTCTGTCCAAATCTTCATTGGAATAAAAACATAGTTTATCTAAAATCTTTGTGAGGCTAGTAGATGGAGTATTGTTTGTATCTAATGGAGTATCAGGATTTTTTTCTAATATTTCCACTACAATTTTAAATATTTCAACGCTAGAGAGATTTGTTAGGATAGCTAATATTTGTTTAACTGTATCGCCTTTTTTAACTCTTTCATTTTGAAGGATTTCTAGATTAAATAAAACCATAGCATATCGTAACGCAATGTCTTCAGATTGCTTAAACTGCTCAAAAATTTGTTTGACTAAATTAGCAGTTTTTAGTAGTTCCTCAGCAATTTCTTGTTTAGCTGACAAATTGACTAAAGCCCTAGCATACTGTAACGCAATGTCCTCAGACTGCTTAAACTGTTCAAAAATTTGTTTGATTGAATTAGCAGTATCGTCTACTTCTTTTATATTTACTTGTTCGACCGACAAATTGAACAAAATCATAGCATATCGTAACGCAATGTCTTCAGACTGTTTAAACTGCTTAAAAATTTGTTTGACTGAATTAACGGTATTTAGTAGTTCCTTAACAATTTCTTGTTTAGCTGACAAATTGACTAGAGCCATAGCATATCGTAACGCAATGTCTTCAGACTGTTTAAACTGCTCAAAAATTTGTTTAACTAAATTAGCGGTATTCTTTCTATCTTCTACATTTATTTGTTCAGCTGATAAATTGACTAAAGCCCTAGCATAATGTAAGGCGATACTTTCCGAGTGCTTGAAGCTCTTAAAAATTTGTTTGACTGAATTAACGGTATTTAGTAGTTCCTTAACAATTTCTTGTTTAGCTGACAAATTGACTAGAGCCATAGCATATCGTAACGCAATGTCCTCAGACTGTTTAAACTGCTCAAAAATTTGTTTAACTAAATTAGCGGTATTCTTTCTATCTTCTACATTTATTTGTTCAGCTGATAAATTGACTAAAGCCATAGCATAATGTAAGGAAATGTTTTCAGAATGTTGAAACTTTAGGGTTAAAGTTTCCATTTCTGAGATAGTTTCTTTATGCTCCTCGGCATCATTTTGTCTGTTTGAAAGATTGTATAAAACCATAGCGTATTGTAACGCAATGTCTTCAGAATCCTTGAACTGCTCAAAAATTTGTTTGACTAAATTAGCAGTGTTCTTTCTCTCCTCTACACTTATTTGTTCAGCTGACAAATTGACTAAAGCCATAGCATACTGTAAGGCAATGTTTTCAGAATGTTGAAACTTTAGGGTTAAAGTTTCTATTTCTGATATGGTTTTTTTACGCTCCTCGGCATCATTTTGTCTGTTTGAAAGATTGTATAAAACCTTAACATACTGTAAGGCAATACTTTCCGAGTACTTGAAGCTATCAAAAATTTGTTTGACTAAATTAGCAGTGTTCAATCGATCCTCAACATTATCTTGTTCAACCGACAAATTGAAAAGAACCATAGCATAACCTAAAGCAATGTCTTCTGATTCATGGTGTTGCTCATAAATTATTTTTGATTTTTTAGCTAGAGCTTCACAGGTAGTCTTATCTGTTTCCTTGGCCGATAAGTCAAGGAGCTTACCTAACTCGGCTATACTTTGTTCCAAATTGTATTTCTGTTCATCCATACTATGCCCTCACTTTGAAATAGTAATTATTGCTAGTTAAAACTAATCTACCTTTTCGTTTCATGATTAGTTTATACATATTTTATTATATCAAAAACCATATTTTTCTCCTAGTATATGTATGATGCTTTTTAAATATATACTCATACAAAAAACCAGACTTAGTCTGGTTTTCAAAGTGTATTTTTTTGTGGCAAATTCTAAAAACTTTTTAGAGGATTTTATCAGCTCGGTCCACTATAAAGACTGAAATAATGATAATGATATCAATAACTAGAAGAGCCAATACCGCTGGAACCCAAGACTGGAAAATGTTAAAACTGTAACCAAAGAGGGCTGGGCCGATGGCTGCCAAAATGTAGCCACCGGTCTGGGCAAGTCCAGACAATTGAGCCGTCTTTTCAGGTGAGCTTGTTTTGATAGAGAAGCAAACCATGAGATAGGGGAAAAGTGCGCTACAGGCAGTACCAATCAAGAGATGAGCTACTAACCAGTAGAGGAAACTATTGCTCGGGTATAAAAGCATAGCAATTGCAAGCATTCCAGCGAGAGAGACGATTGTTAACATGATTTGACGGTGACGATTGGACAAACGAGTCGTTAGACTTGGAATGGTCATGGAGAAGGGGATACTAGTCAGAGAAAAGATAGAAGCTAGAAGTCCGGCATCTGTGTGAGATAAGCCAGCACTGATTGCCATGGTAGGTAACCAGGTCATACTAGTGTAAAAGAGTAAGGATTGGAGACCGCAAAAGATCATAATGGCCCAAACTTGCTTGTTTTTTAAGATATTCTCTTTCTTTTGTTTTTTCTCATTCCCTTTTAGAAAATGATTGTGACTATGGTTAGGTAACCAGACCACCAAAGTTAGTAGGCAGACCAAGGACAAACAGAGAATCAAGCCTTTCCAAGAACTTGCTTGGCTGATGGGTACAGATAGATAGGAAGCAAGAGCCGTTGCAATTCCCATGGAAGTTACATAAATTGTTGTCAGAAAGCCAATCTTTTGTGGGTAGTTGGCTTGAATAAGGCTAGGAAGGAGCACGTTAAAGATCGCAATACTCGCTCCGATGAGTAGGGTTCCCAGATAAAGTAATGGGAGATTAAAGATACGAATCCCGGAGCCTACAGATAAGACGATAAGACTATAGGTGAAAAGGTGCTCAAGTCCAATTTTTTGAGCCAAATGGGTCGCAAAAGAGGAGAAGAGGGCAAACATTAAGAGAGGGAGACTGGTCAAAACACCAAGTGAACTAACTTCCACTCCAAAACCTTGGGCAATATCTCCCAAAACAGTTGGCAAAGCTGTAAAAGGAGCTCTTAAGACCGCTCCGATTAAGATAATTCCTAGAATAAAAAAGAGTGATCGTTTTTTCATGTGAACCTCAATAAACTGATTTTGATAACAGCTTATTTTAAGGCTTTTTCCAATAGATGTCAAGATAGGATGAGGGAATCCGCTAATTAGCTGATCGAAATCATGGGTAAAAAAGAAGGATAGATTTACTAGTTTTTTTCTGGGATTCAAATAAAAATAGGAAAGTCTGAAAAATTGTGATAAAATAGTGAAAGAAAATCTATACATTGGAGAAAAGCTGTGTCTGAAAATCAGAAATTTAGTGTCTTGATGTCAGTCTACATCAAAGAGAATCCAGCCTTTTTGAAAGAGGCTGTGGAGAGTATCTTACATCAAACACTCCAACCAAGCGAAGTGGTCATCGTTGAAGATGGCCCACTGACACCTGAACTATATCAAGTGTTGGAGGAATTGGAAGCACAGTCAAGCATTCCAATCAAACGCTGTCCGCTTGAGCAAAATCGTGGTCTAGGGTTGGCACTTAAGTATGGTGTTACACAGTGCCAATATGATGTCATTGCCCGTATGGATACGGATGATATTGCTGTTGAAGATCGTTTCGAACAACAGTTCGAGTTAATGGGAACAGAAAATTTGGACCTGCTAGGTGGTCATATCGCTGAATTTATCGACCAGCCTGATGAAATTGTATCTTACCGTCGTGTACCGATTAAGCATGAGGATATCATTGTTTACCAACGTATGAGAAGTGCCTTTAATCACATGACAGTTATGTTCAAAAAAGATATGGTGCTCAAGGCGGGTAACTACGAAGATGGACTTTATATGGAAGATGATCTCCTCTGGCTCAATATGATTAGTGCCGGAGCTCGAACTGGGAATGTGGATCAAATCCTTTGTAAGGTGCGCGTGGGAGCAGGGATGTTTGAACGTCGAGGAGGTCTTCGTTATCTCAAACTTTATCGCCAAGCACGTAAAAGAATGTATGAACGTGGGCAGATTTCTTATGGCGAATACCTGAAAAGTGTTTTAATCCAAGTTGTTGTTGCTCTCTGTCCAGGATTTGTACGACAGTTTATCTTTTTAAAACTCCTAAGAAAAAATAAGTAAGAATTAACTGCTAGGATTTTAAAGAAAGATTATAATTTCTAGAAAATGTGATTTTGTGTAGGAGGATACCATTCACATGAATAAAAAAATAACAGATTATGTAATTGATCTGGTTGAAGTATTAAATAAGCAACAGAAACAAATTTTTTGGGGATTTTTTGATATTGCCAGTATGATTTCCTCAATCATTGTTTCTTACATCTTATTTTATGGATTGATTAATCCAACACCAGCAGATTATGTGATTTACACTGCTTTAACTTTCCTTTTCTATCAGATTATGATTAGTTTCTGGGGACTTAACGCTAGTATCAGCCGATATAGCAAAATTACAGATTTCATGAAGATTTTCTTCGGAGTGACTATCAGTAGTATCTTGTCTTATATTATTTGCTACGCTTTCTTACCCCTCTTTTCTGTCCGCTTTATCGTACTCTTTATCCTATTAACAACTTTCTTGATTCTACTTCCTCGTATCACTTGGCAGTTGATTTACTCAAGACGTAAAAAGGGTAATGGAGAAGGAGAACATCGCCGTACCTTCTTGATTGGTGCTGGTGATGGTGGGGCGCTTTTTATGAATAGCTACCAGCATCCTACTAGTGACCTCGAATTGGTCGGGATTCTGGATAGTGACGAAAAGAAAAAAGGCCAAAAGCTAGGGAAAATCCCAGTATTGGGTTCTTATGATGACCTGCCAGAATTGGCTAAGCGCTTTAGAGTTGAAAAAGTGATCGTTGCGATTCCATCATTAGATCCATCTGAATATGAACGCATCCTGCAAATGTGTAACCATATCGGCTTGAAATGCTATAAGATGCCTATGATCGAGTCAGTCGTGCAAGGTATTCAGCCTCCAATTGGTGGTTTCCAGAAAATTGACATTACAGACCTTTTGGGACGTAAAGAGATTCGACTAGACGAATCACGTCTGGGTTCTGAAATTACTGGTAAAACAATCTTGGTGACTGGTGCCGGAGGTTCGATTGGATCAGAAATTTGTCGTCAGGTTAGTCGTTTCAATCCTGAACGTGTCATTTTGTTAGGACATGGGGAAAATTCTATTTACCTGATTTACCATGAATTGATTCGTAAGCACCAAGAGATTGACTTTGTTCCTGTCATTGCCGATATTCAAGATTACGAGCGTCTGCTTCAAGTTTTTGAACAGTACGAACCAGCTATTGTTTACCATGCTGCAGCCCATAAACATGTTCCAATGATGGAGCGCAATCCAAAAGAAGCCTTTAAGAATAATATCCTTGGAACCTATAATGTTGCTAGAGCAGTTGACGCTGCTAGAGTACCAAAAATGGTTATGATTTCGACAGATAAGGCCGTTAATCCACCAAACGTAATGGGAGCAACTAAACGTGTAGCTGAGTTAATTGTGACTGGCTTTAACCAACGTAGCCAATCAACCTACTGTGCGGTTCGTTTCGGTAATGTACTCGGTAGTCGTGGTAGTGTGATTCCTGTCTTTGAACGTCAGATTGCTGAAGGCGGACCTGTTACGGTGACAGACTTCCGAATGACTCGTTACTTTATGACCATTCCAGAAGCTAGTCGTTTGGTGATTCATGCGGGAGCTTATGCAAGAGACGGGGAAGTCTTTATCCTTGATATGGGCAAACCAGTACGCATTTATGATTTGGCTAAGAAAATGGTTCTACTCAGTGGCCATACTGAAAATGAAATTCCAATCGTAGAAGTAGGTATTCGCCCAGGTGAAAAACTATATGAAGAGTTACTTGTATCTACGGAGTTAGTTGAAAACCAAGTTATGGACAAGATTTTTGTTGGTAAAGTAAATGTAATGCCTCTTGAGATGATCAATCAGAAGATTGAAGAATTCCGTACTATGCAGGGTTCTGAATTGAAGAGAGCCATTATCAGCTTTGCAAACGAAACAACTCATGCTGACTAAAATAGATGAGATATTATCCGCGACTTCTTTTATAGAAGGAACAGATAATATCTTTTTTAAAGTCTGGAGTGTTGGTCATGAATGATAAGTTTACTTGTCAGGTTTCAACACATATGATAAAATATAGTCATAAAAGTAAATAGGAGTATTTTATGATTAACGCTTATAAGAATTTTTTTAAAGGCTATGTAGATTTTGCAGGTCGTTCAACACGTTCCGACTATTGGTGGGTTTGGCTTGGAAACATGATCCTCCTTGTCCCTTTTTACTCAGTATATTTTAAGGCACTCGCAAATCCAAGAAATGAGGCGGTTCTTATGGCCTTGGGTGGAATTGCTATTATCTATATGATCTTCGGTATAGCACTTTTCTTACCTGGACTTGCATTGACAGTTCGTCGACTACGTGATGCTGGTTTCCACTGGGCTCTAATCTTTATCATTTTTATTCCCATGGTTGGACCTCTTGCTTTTTTAGTTTTGTTAGCTATGCCAACGAAACAAGTAGAAGTAGTGACCATCAATGAAACTGAAGAAGTTGTAGAAGTTTCACCATTAGAAGAATCAGACAAAAACTAAGAAGTTTAGGTTTTGCAAGTGAAACTGTTTTAGAGTTTTCTTTATATTGTTAAGCAAATATCTAACACTCCCATATCTAAAAATAGATTTGGGAGTGTTCTATAACTGAATAGTTAGTTATATTGATGAAAATAAAAGTCGGGAGTATCTCATGATTAACGCGTATAAGAATTTTTTTAAGAATTATGCAGAGTTCACTGGACGATCAACGCGACCAGATTACTGGTGGGTTTGGCTAGGAAACTTTATCCTTTCTATTCCTTTCTGGATTATCTATTTCTACACTGTATTTCTTAGTGCCGTGATGGATTCGATAGACGATTCAGTGAGCGAAGCGACTTTTATGGTGTTTGGCTTAGTTGTTATTATTTATGCAGTTTTCTACCTAGCAATCTTAGTGCCAACACTAGCTTTGTCGGTTCGCCGTTTGCGTGATGCTGGATTCCACTGGGCCTTTATCTTCCTTCACTTTGTTCCAATGGTCGGACGTTTTGCTCTATTAGTTCTGCTAGCTATGCCAAGTAAGGAAGTAGAAATAGTAACAACCAATAGGCCTAAAGAAGTTGAAAGCGAAGAAGTTTCCCCTTTTGAATAATTGGACGAATATGGGGAATGTCATTCTCCTCATTATGATCAGACAAAAAGCTCCCAAACCTAACTTTTAGGCTGGGAGTCTTTTGTTTAACGTTTTAATTGTAGATGCTGTAAAATGTCTGTTGGGTGGTGAGCAATCCAGTCAGGATGATAGGTCATGAGCTCCGTTTCATCGCCAAATCCCCAAGTAACCGCTAGTTTTTTAATGCCAGTTTCTTGGGCGCCAATCATATCAAACTTGGTGTCTCCGATAATAACCACTTTTTCTGGAGCTAAATCATGTGTTGTTAAAGCTTGACGAATAACATCTGCCTTGTGCAGGGCTTGAGGACTTGAACCATAGATTCCATCAAAGAATTGATTGATCTCAAAGTTGCTGGTCATATCAATTGCAGTTGGTGTATTCTTCGTAGTAGTGATATAGAGTGGGTATTGTTTAGCTAGCTCAGTGAGTAACTCCTTGATTTGTGGAAAGAGCTGGGCTTCGTAAACTCCCTTTTCTTTATAGTAGAAACGATAAAGCTGGATAGCTGTCTCAATTTGATCTGTAGGGAGACAACTAGCGAAACTAGTTTCCAAAGGAGGTCCCATAAAACCACGGATGGTTTTTGCATCTGGACTAGGGACTCCCAGTTGTTCAAAAGTATAGGTGAACCCATTGTGAATACCGACTGAGCTATCTACAAGGGTTCCGTCTAAATCAAAAAAGATGGCTGATAGAGATGACATTGATTCTCCTAGTAATTTTGAAATTATTCACCGAAGATTTCTTTTTGAAGGCGACGACCTGTCGGTGTGGCAGCAAGGCCTCCCTCGGCAGTTTCACGAAAGGCGGTTGGAAGACTAGAGCCCACTTGGTACATGGCATCAATGACCTCATCAACTGGGATTTTTGATTCGATACCAGCTAAAGCCATGTCTGCTGCGATGAAGGCAAAACTTGCTCCCATGGCGTTACGTTTAACACATGGAACTTCAACCAAACCTGCAACGGGGTCGCAGATAAGGCCAAGCATGTTTTTGATAACGAAGGCGATGGCTTGGCTCGCTTGATAAGGCGTTCCGCCTGCAGCTAGGGTTAGGGCAGCAGCGCTCATGGCTGAAGCTGAACCGACTTCGGCTTGACAGCCCCCTTCGGCTCCTGAGATAGAAGCATTGTTCGCAATCACGAGTCCAAAAGCACCCGCAGCAAATAAGAAGTCTAGTTGTTGTTCATGAGTTAGACCCAACTTTTGAATAGCAGCTGTGAGGACTGCGGGAAGACAACCGGCACTACCAGCAGTAGGAGTTGCACAGACCAATCCCATCTTGGCATTGTGTTCATTAACAGCGATAGCGTTACGGGCAGCAGATAAGACGGTAAAGTCAGACAGCGTCTTTCCTTTTTTGATGTAGTGGTCGAGCTTGGCAGCATCACCACCTGTCAAACCGCTACGAGATTTCTTTTCGCTGAGACCGAGTTCAACAGAAGCCTTCATGACTTCAAGATTGCGCTCCATGAGGAGGAGAACTTCTTCGCGTTCTCGACCGGTTAACTCAAACTCGGTCGTAATCATGAGCTCCGCAACATTTCCTTGAAAATCAAGTTCGGCTTGTTCGACTAATTCTTTGATAGAGTAAAACATATTTTCTCCTATTGAAAGAAATTGACATTGTGCAAATGAGGAATTTTCCGAATCTCTTCGATAGATTCTTCACAGTTACGACTATCAACTTCGATAATCATGATGGCTTTCTCACCAGCTTTTTCGCGTGTTACATTCATTTGGGCGATGTTAATATCGAAGCGCGACAAGGCCTCTGTTACATGAGCAATCATACCAGGGACATCCTGATGAACGATGATAATGGTAGGGGTATTCATATTGAGAGATACGGCAAAGCCATTTAATTCTGTCACCTGGATGTTACCACCGCCGATTGAAATTCCAGTAACACTGATAGTTTTTCGCTCATTTTTCACAGTGATTTTAGTGGTGTTTGGGTGGGGAGCATTGCTGTCCTTTTGAATAGTCCATACGATTTTTATACCACGTTTGTGGGCAATTTCCAGACTGTTAGGAATTTCAGGGTCATCTGTATCCATTCCTAAGATCCCAGCGACGAGGGCAAGATCGGTCCCGTGTCCGCGGTAGGTTTTTGCAAAAGAATTAAAAAGCTGAAATTCGACTTCGGTTGGAGTATCATCAAAGATAGATGAAACAATTTTCCCGATTCGAACAGCTCCTGCCGTGTGACTACTAGACGGTCCAATCATAACTGGACCAATGATATCAAAGACAGATTGAAAACGAAGTGATTGCATCTGTTTCCCCTTAAAAAGATTCTTACTTCTATTATAGCAAAGTTTAGATGTAAGTGCTTATTTCCGTTCTGAAATCTCTAAAAAGACCAAAAACCCTTTAATAACAAGGTTTTTGTAACAAAAAAAGCTGTTTTTAAGTAAATAAATCACAGTTCTGTAACATTTCTACACAAAATCGTTAACAAATAGTAACAATAGAAGGGTATCATGGTAGTATAAGAAAGAAGGAGAAACTTTTTTAAATGAAATCAAACATTAAATCTAAATTTGCAGGATTAGCAGTAGTACTTGCTTTCCTTGCACCATCACTAACTTTCGCACAAGAATCAAAAACTTATACAGTTAAAGCTGGAGATACTCTATCAGAAATTGCTGAAACTTACAACACAACAGTTGAAAAATTGGCTAAATTGAACAACATTAAAAACGTTGACCTCATCTATGTTGACCAAGTTTTAGTTATTGAAGGAGAAGCTCCAGTTGTAGCGGCGACTCCTGCAACGACAACTCCTGCACCATCTGCAAATACTGAAGCTCCGGTTTCAACACCAGCCCCAGCGACTGCAGAAGAAACTCCAGTTGTAGAAGAAACTTCTGCCCCAGCAACTGCAACACCAGCACCAGTAGCAGAAGAGAGCACAACACCAGCTGCGACTGTAAGCGGATCTGAAGCAGAAGCGAAAGAATGGATTGCTCAAAAAGAATCAGGTGGTAGCTACACAGCTACAAACGGACGCTACATCGGACGTTACCAATTGACAGATTCATACTTGAACGGTGACTATTCAGCAGAAAACCAAGAACGTGTAGCAGATGCTTACGTTTCAGGACGTTACGGTTCATGGACAGCTGCTAAGAACTTCTGGCTTAACAACGGTTGGTACTAAGAAATAAAAAAAGAGTCTTGAAAGGCTCTTTTTTTATTTTTATTTAATGAGAGATACTTTTTAAAGATTAGTGATGGCAGATTCATTAATACTGATGATGTTTACGGAATTTTTCACTCGAATTAGTAAGATGAACGGTTTGTTTCGTGAACTTCAGTCTAATCACTGTGGTTATTAGACTCTGCTTGAGAACCGGAAGAATTAGAAGGTTGACCTTGTGTATCAACACTATGATTTCCTTCACTGCCAGCGCTATCAGACGAATATTGCTCAGCTGCAGGTGCTTGAGAATTATTTATACTTCCATATGATTCAGTATAGGTTGGAGTGTAGCTGCTATCATCCGAATAGTAGACTTCAGTCCTCTGAACGCTACTAGTTGTTTCTGTTTGGTTAGATTTTTGTTCTTCTTTTTTGGTCAAGTCTTCAACTTGTTTTTGGAATTTAGAGATTAGTTCTTGAATTGGTTTTATCTTTTCTTCAATGGAAGTTTGCTCGTTAGCAGAGTTGATATTTTTAATGATTTCTAGTATTTTTTGTAAAGAAGTGATACCTGTTTCAAGTGTTTGTTTATCTTGAAACTGGCTATCAGAGTCCTTTATATCTAATTTTAAAGCTTTTTCAGTATAATGCTTTGTGACTTTATCGGCAGTAGAAGTAAGAAAGTCTGTTAGTGTCTTTTTACCCGCATCAGTGGTTGGTTTCAATTCCTGAATCTTTTTCCAATCATCTATTATGCTTTCAGAATCGATGTTGAAGTCTTTAATAGCATTTTTTACTTGTTCAATATCTTGTTGATTTTTTTGTTGTTTGATGAGAGCAATGTTTCCTCTCTCTGCTTGAACATGTTCTTGATGAATGACTAAGGCTGTTAAAAGTCCAAAACCTGCAATAATTATAATAGCAAAAATGGTATTTTTTGATTTTAGTATATCTTTGTAGTTGTTCACAATAGTTCTACGCACGTGGATAAAGGTATATGTATGGAATCATGTGCGCATTCCTCCTCATTACAGTATATCATTTTTAGTTGATTTTAAAAATAAATTTTTAAAGTGAATAGAGGTTTAGGCATGAATTGCTTTTTTGAGTTCTTAATTTTATGTATTTACAGAAGAGATTGCTAGATTTGTCTCCATCTTCCTTGTCATCTTTTTTAAAGCATGCTATAATGAATCTTGCTCAAGCGACCTTCAATCGTTGAAGCACACACGACCTTCAATCGTGAATAAACGAATAGATGGGAGACTTACCATGAGTGATAACTCTAAAACACGTGTTGTCGTGGGGATGAGTGGTGGTGTCGATTCGTCAGTGACGGCTCTCCTGCTCAAGGAGCAGGGCTACGATGTGATCGGTATCTTCATGAAGAACTGGGATGACACAGATGAGAACGGCATCTGTACGGCGACCGAAGATTACAAGGATGTGGCTGCGGTGGCAGACCAGATTGGCATTCCTTACTACTCTGTCAACTTTGAAAAAGAGTATTGGGACCGCGTTTTTGAATATTTCCTAGCGGAATACCGTGCAGGACGCACGCCAAATCCAGACGTTATGTGTAACAAGGAAATCAAGTTTAAGGCCTTTTTGGACTATGCCATGACCTTGGGGGCTGACTATGTGGCGACTGGTCACTATGCTCGAGTGGCGCGTGATGAGGATGGCATCGTTCACATGCTTCGTGGTGTGGACAATGGCAAAGATCAGACCTATTTCCTCAGCCAACTTTCTCAAGAACAACTTCAAAAAACCATGTTCCCGCTGGGACATTTGGAAAAACCTGAAGTCCGAAAAATAGCTGAAGAAGCTGGACTTGCGACTGCCAAGAAGAAAGACTCGACCGGAATTTGCTTTATCGGAGAAAAGAACTTTAAAGAATTTCTCAGCAACTATCTACCAGCTCAGCCTGGTCGCATGATGACTGTGGATGGTCGCGATATGGACGAGCATGCCGGCCTTATGTACTATACGATTGGTCAGCGTGGCGGACTCGGTATCGGTGGGCAACACGGAGGGGACAATGCCCCTTGGTTCGTTGTTGGCAAAGACCTGAGCCAAAATATCCTCTATGTCGGACAAGGTTTCTATCATGAAGCACTCATGTCAACTAGCTTAGAGGCTAGTCAAGTTCACTTTACTCGTGACATGCCAGAGGAGTTTACGCTAGAATGTACGGCTAAATTCCGCTATCGTCAGCCTGACTCTAAGGTAACTGTTCATGTCAAAGGAGACAAGGCCGAGGTCATCTTTGCGGAGCCGCAACGCGCCATTACACCAGGACAGGCAGTTGTCTTTTACGATGGTGAAGAGTGTCTCGGTGGTGGTTTGATTGACAATGCCTACCGTGATGGCAAGGTTTGTCAGTACATTTAGATTGACAAATGTTCTCAATTTGCTACAATAATAAAAGCAATAGAAATGATGGTCAAAGCTCATGGATGTTGCAGGCTTTTTTGTCCTGCACTTCTTTGGAGTTTTGACTGTTTTTGTGTCGTTTAAGGGAAAGGACAAAAATGACTCGACAAGACTTTCGGACAAAAGTAGGAAATACTGTTTTTGGTGTTCGGGCGACAGCCTTGATTCTCCAAAATGGCAAGCTCCTAGTTACTAAAGACAAGGGTAAATATTACACTATCGGCGGTGCGATTCAAGTCAATGAAAGCACGGAGGGCGCGGTAGTCCGTGAAGTGAGGGAAGAACTGGGTGTCAAAGCTCAAGCTGGGCAGCTAGCTTTCGTGGTTGAAAATCGTTTTGAACAAGACGGTGTTTCTTATCACAACATCGAGTTTCATTATCTGGTGAACTTGCTTGAGGATGCCCCATTGACCATGCAGGAAGACGAAAAAACGCAGCCTTGTGAGTGGATTGACTTGGATGAACTCCAGAATTTCCAACTAGTTCCAGCCTTTTTAAAAACAGCTCTACCAGAATGGGACGGCCAACTAAGACACATTCATCTTGAGGAATAGGAGAGAAAATGACTTATAATTTTACGGAAGAATACGATATTATTGTAATTGGTGCGGGACATGCTGGGGTAGAAGCCTCCCTAGCTGCTAGCCGTATGGGTTGTAAGGTATTGCTTGCGACTATCAACATCGAAATGTTGGCTTTCATGCCTTGTAATCCTTCTATCGGTGGCTCTGCCAAGGGAATTGTTGTGCGTGAGGTAGATGCCCTGGGCGGCGAAATGGCCAAGACTATTGATAAAAGCTATATCCAGATGAAGATGCTCAACACTGGGAAAGGACCTGCTGTTCGTGCTCTTCGTGCGCAGGCTGACAAGGAACTTTACTCTAAGGAAATGCGCAAAACGGTTGAAAATCAAGAGAATCTAACCCTTCGTCAAACCATGATTGATGAGATTCTGGTGGAGGATGGCAAGGTTGTCGGTGTTCGTACAGCGACCCATCAAGAATATGCTGCCAAGGCTGTTATCGTGACCACAGGGACAGCCCTCCGTGGGGAAATCATCATCGGAGACCTCAAGTACTCGTCAGGTCCTAACCACAGTCTGGCTTCTATTAACCTAGCTGATAATCTCAAAGAACTGGGCCTCGAAATCGGTCGTTTCAAGACAGGAACGCCTCCACGTGTCAAGGCTTCCTCTATCAACTATGATGTGACAGAGATTCAGCCAGGAGATGAAACACCAAATCACTTCTCTTACACTTCACGGGATGAAGATTATGTCAAAGACCAAGTACCGTGCTGGTTGACCTATACCAATGGTACCAGCCATGAGATTATCCAAAACAACCTCCACCGTGCACCTATGTTTACAGGTGTGGTCAAGGGAGTGGGGCCTCGCTATTGTCCGTCGATTGAAGATAAGATTGTGCGTTTTGCAGACAAGGAACGCCACCAACTCTTCCTTGAACCAGAAGGTCGCAATACAGAGGAAGTTTATGTCCAGGGACTTTCAACCAGCCTGCCTGAGGATGTGCAACGTGACTTGGTACATTCCATCAAAGGTTTGGAAAATGCAGAGATGATGCGTACTGGTTATGCTATCGAGTACGACATGGTCTTGCCTCATCAATTGCGTGCGACTCTGGAAACCAAGAAAATCTCAGGACTTTTCACAGCTGGTCAGACCAATGGTACATCAGGATATGAAGAGGCTGCTGGTCAAGGGATTATCGCTGGTATCAATGCGGCTCTGAAAATCCAAGGCAAGCCTGAGTTGATTTTGAAGCGCAGTGACGGCTATATCGGGGTGATGATTG
Source organism: Streptococcus sp. Marseille-Q7087 (assembly GCF_965111935.1). Classification (NCBI taxonomy): domain Bacteria; kingdom Bacillati; phylum Bacillota; class Bacilli; order Lactobacillales; family Streptococcaceae; genus Streptococcus; species Streptococcus sp. Marseille-Q7087. Next base: position 87,007 of record NZ_CBCOPJ010000001.1, read on the forward strand.
ATGACTTGGTGACAAAAGGAACCATTGAACCTTACCGTCTCTTGACCAGTCGTGCTGAGTACCGTCTCATCCTCCGTCATGACAATGCGGATATGCGTTTGACAGAGATGGGACGTGAGATTGGTCTTGTGGATGATGAACGTTGGGCTCGTTTTGAAATCAAGAAAAATCAATTTGAAAATGAAATGAAGCGTTTGGATAGCATCAAACTCAAGCCAGTCAAGGAAACCAACGCTAAGGTTGAAGCAATGGGCTTCAAACCATTGACTGATGCAGTCACTGCCAAGGAGTTCCTCCGTCGTCCAGAAGTCTCTTACCAAGACGTGGTGGTCTTTGTTGGACCTGCTGCCGAAGAATTGGATGACAAGATTATCGAATTGATTGAAACAGAAATCAAGTACGAAGGTTACATCTCAAAAGCTATGGATCAGGTTGCCAAGATGAAACGCATGGAAGAAAAACGGATTCCAGCCAATATCGACTGGGATGATATTGACTCTATCGCGACAGAGGCTCGCCAGAAGTTCAAACTCATTAATCCAGAAACCATCGGTCAAGCCAGCCGTATCTCTGGTGTAAACCCAGCAGATATTTCTATTCTGATGGTGTACCTGGAAGGTAAAAATCGAAGCATTTCAAAAAACTTAGAAAAGAAAGCTGACTAAAGATAAAAGACTGAATTCTCTTTTGGGGAATTCAGTTTTTTAGATTTTTCTTCTTTTTCCGAATGAAGAGAAAAGGAGGAATGACTATGCTGACAGTAGAGGAAAAAACTTTTTTAGACCACTATAAAAAAGCTTCTTATCATCGTTTTTATGAGATTGAACGTTTTGTCTCCTTGTCTGAAAAGTTGTGTAAGCGTCCGCCGCAGGCTGACAAGAACTAGACTTTTTGATATACTAGAACAAATTAAAATATAGGAGAGAATAAATGAACGTATATGGCAGATTAGAAGACGAACCAACTCCAACTTGGATGGGGAGTCAGGATGCTCCAGTAGAGAATGAGGAGCAACTTGAGGTTGAAACTCGTCAACCTGCCCACTTACCATTTTTTAATATCCTAATTTTGAGTACCTTAGTAGTACTTGTGTCTGTGATTCTACCCTATTTATTAGGACTGCTAAGTCCAGAGCAGGCTCAGGATTTCTATAATGGATGGGCTATGCATCAGAGTGGGGATATCTATTCAGATTATTTTGGTATTAGTGGTCTCCTCTATTACTTTTTACAGTATCTGACCAAAGGCAGTCTGTTGTTTGCAGTCTTTAATTGGTTAGCCTTAATAGGTGCAGGATTCTTTCTTTTTCATTCAGCTTATAATTTGACGGAGCAAAATAAACAATCGCAACAAGTATTGACAGTATTTTATATATTGACTGCTGCTTTTAGCTTTGGTGGTGGCTATGCAACTATCCTTGCCCTCCCGTTCTTGTTCTATGCTCTCAGCTTAGTGACTGCATATTTGGTCGAACCAGACCATGACAAAGGTTTCGTTCGTATTGGAATTAGTTTGGCTCTCGCATTTTTCTTTGCACCTTTGGTGACAACTTTATATGCATTTGTCTTATTTTTTGCTGTAACAGCTTTTAATGTTGGACGCAACAACTTGACTCATGGCCTCTATCAATTTTTTGCAGCGGGCCTTGGTTTTTCAATCTTCTTTTATCCAATTGGCTACTATACAGCTTATAAAGGTAGCTTTGGAAATGCCATTAGTCAAATTCTCTATCCATTAGATAGTTTAAACTTTACGTCTAACCCAGGATTATTCGACAATATCCTCTTCTATGGATTGTTGTCGATAGGTCTCGGAGTATTGACATTGGCATTGACAGGACTCTTCAAATCGAAACCTTTGAAGCAATCAGTCTTATCAATCTCTGCTGCAATAGCTGTCACTTTGGTATTAGTTTTAGAAATTTTTTCTACAGATCTTATCAATGGTAGTCGTATGGTTGAGCTCCTTCCCTTCTTGTCTATTCTATTGTTAACTCGAATTCGCACGTGGGAATTAGAGGGAGCCAGCCGTCGTAGAAGACGCAGAGAAGAAACTTCGGTATGGGGAGCTTTTCTAAAGGGAAATGCCTATCTGCCAATTGTAGCTCTGGCTTACCTATTTTTAGCACCTGTAGTATCACGATATTTGCTCCATGCGGAACAATATCAAGAACGTACAAGCATTGAATCTAAGGTCAAAGGGGAAACTCAAGCTACAGATCGTATCTATGTTTGGGATAATCTGACAAGTAGCTATAAAGCTAGCGAACGCTTGTCAGCTAGTCAGTTGCTATCGCCTAGATTACATACAGGGCTTGATGCAAATCGTACTAAGCTTGTAAATGATCTACGAGATAATCAACCAAAGATGATTGTTGTAAATACAAAGACAACTCTATGGACAGAAGTAGAGCAGCTTTTAGCTGAAAATTATCAAGCGGTTCAAAGTGAATTCAAAGATTTCAAACTCTATAAATTAAAATAAAAATTATCAATATCTTGTGTTATTTTAAAAAAAAATTATTTTTTGACACAAGATATTGATTTTTATTTTTTTAGTGATATAATACTTTTTAGAATCAATATTATATTTAAGAAAAGGGTATGGATATGATTGTATTGGAAGAGAAGACTGTCCCTGATCCAACTTTATTCGTTGAAAAGCGTGACGGTAGACGTGTTATTTTTGATGTAGATAAGATTGACAAAGCGCTTCATAAGGCTGCGGAAAAGATTATGGATGTAACTCCTTTGGTCGAAAAGCGACTTAGTACCCTCGTTGAACGTATCGTTGACGAGATTCATAGCCGTTTCCCACAAGGTGTAAAAATCTATGAAATTCAAAACATCGTAGAACACGAGTTGTTGGAAGCTAAAGAATATGCCTTGGCCGAGGAGTATATTACCTATCGAACACAAAGGGATTTTGAGCGCTCAAAAGCGACAGACATCAACTTTAGCATTCATAAACTTCTCAACAAAGATCAGGCAGTTGTCAATGAAAATGCCAATAAAGACAGTGATGTCTTTAACACCCAGCGTGATTTGACGGCAGGGATTGTTGGAAAATCCATCGGACTTCAAATGCTTCCTAAGCATGTGGCAAATGCCCACCAAAAAGGGGATATCCACTATCACGATTTGGACTACAGCCCCTACACTCCTATGACCAACTGTTGTTTGATTGATTTTAAGGGTATGTTAGAAAATGGTTTTAAGATTGGGAATGCTGAGGTAGAAAGTCCGAAATCTATCCAAACTGCGACGGCGCAAATTTCACAAATCATCGCAAACGTCGCATCTAGCCAGTATGGGGGCTGTTCGGCAGACCGTATAGATGAAGTTTTGGCTCCTTATGCAGAGAAAAATTATCAAAAACACCTTAAAGATGCAGAGGAATGGGTCCTACCTGACAAGCACGAAGAATACGCCTGGAAGAAAACTCAAAAAGACATCTATGATGCCATGCAATCTTTAGAGTACGAGATTAACACCCTCTTTACCTCAAACGGGCAAACGCCATTTACTTCTCTTGGTTTCGGTTTAGGCACTAGTCGTTTTGAACGCGAAATTCAAAAGGCAATCCTGAATATTCGAATCAAGGGGCTGGGTTCAGAACATCGTACAGCAATCTTCCCTAAGCTCATCTTCACACTTAAAAGAGGACTTAACTTGGAGGAAGGTTCGCCTAACTACGATATTAAGCAGTTGGCTCTTGAGTGTGCAACTAAGCGTATGTATCCAGATGTCTTGTCTTACGATAAGATTGTCGAGTTGACAGGTTCTTTCAAAGTTCCGATGGGATGTCGTTCTTTCCTCCAAGGTTGGAAGGATGAAAATGGAGTTGAAGTCAATTCAGGTCGTATGAACCTAGGTGTGGTAACGGTCAATCTTCCTCGGATTGCCCTTGAATCTGAAGGCGACATAAATAAGTTCTGGGAAATCTTCAATGAGCGTATGAATATTGCAGAAGATGCACTGGTCTATCGTGTAGAGCGAACCAAGGAGGCGACGCCAGCTAATGCGCCTATCCTCTATCAATACGGTGCTTTCGGTCATCGCCTAGGAAAAGAAGAAAGTGTTGACCAACTCTTTAAGAATCGCCGTGCTACTGTTTCGCTTGGATATATCGGGCTCTATGAAGTGGCAACAGTATTCTTTGGCAACAATTGGGAAAATAATCCAGAAGCCAAAGAATTCACCCTTGATATCATTCGAGACATGAAACATCGAGTAGAAGAATGGTCAGACCAATACGGTTATCACTTCTCTATTTATTCAACACCATCTGAAAGTTTAACGGACCGTTTCTGTCGCCTGGATACAGAGAAATTTGGTTCTATTCCAGACATCACAGATAAAGAGTACTACACAAATTCCTTCCATTATGATGTCCGAAAAAATCCAACTCCTTTTGAAAAATTGGACTTCGAGAAGGTTTATCCAGAAGCGGGTGCATCAGGTGGATTTATCCACTACTGTGAGTACCCAGTTCTTCAACAAAATCCAAAGGCCTTGGAAGCTGTTTGGGATTATGCTTATGATCGTGTAGGTTATCTAGGGACTAATACTCCGATTGATCGTTGCTACAAGTGCGATTTTGAAGGAGACTTTAATCCAACCGAGAGAGGTTTTGCCTGTCCTAACTGTGGCAATAGTGATCCTAAAACAGTCGATGTTGTTAAACGGACTTGTGGCTATCTTGGAAATCCGCAAGCGCGTCCGATGGTGAATGGACGTCATAAGGAAATTGCTGCGCGTGTTAAACACATGAACGGTTCTACTATTAAAACAGCAGGGCATGAAGTAACAAATTAGAAAGAGATAGCATGGGAAAATATCAATTAGACGATAAGGGTAAGGCCTTGGTTCAACGATTCCACGAAAAGCATTCAAAGGGTGGAGTCAATAAAAAAGATCGAGTAGCCAGCCTTAGAGAACAATTTTTAAATAAGAACAAGAAAAAGTGAGAGTCCCCTCTCACTTTTCTCATAGCGGGAGGAATACATGGAATTACGCAGACCAACATTTACAGACAAAGAAACAGTTTTAGAGATGATGGCAGAGTTTGAACAGACTCAATCAGCCCACGATGGTGGATTTTGGGATGCTGAGAACTTTGATTATGAGAATTGGCTAGAAACTAACCTTAATAAAGAAATGGGAATAAACTTGCCTGAAAATCGCGTTCCTTCTATTCAATTTGTATCATTTGATGATGTAGGTCGTGCTATAGGATTTTTGAATCTGCGATTGAGACTAAATGAGGGATTGCTGAATTATGCTGGTCATATCGGTTACTCCATCCGCCCTTCTGAAAGGGGAAAAGGATATGCCAAGGAAGCTCTCCATCAAGGTCTGCAAGTTGCTAAAGAAAAGAATATCAAACGAGCACTTGTGACTTGTAGCGCAGAAAATCCTGCCAGCCGAGCTGTTATCTTAGCTAATGGTGGAGAGTTGGAGGATGTTCGTAATGGAACGGAGCGCTATTGGATAGAGTTGGAGTAGAAGTATGACATGGAATACACCAAAACCTGGCGAGTGGAAGAGTGAGGAGCTTAGTCAAGGGCGTATCATTGACTATAAGGCTTTTAACTTTGTCGATGGAGAAGGGGTGCGCAATTCTCTCTATGTAGCCGGCTGCATGTTTCACTGTGAGGGCTGTTACAATGTAGCGACCTGGTCCTTTAATGCAGGAATTCCTTATACGCCAGAGTTGGAAGAACAGATTATGGCAGACTTAGCACAGTCCTATGTTCAAGGATTGACCTTGCTAGGAGGAGAGCCATTCCTCAATACAGGTATTCTTTTGCCCCTTGTAAAACGCATTCGAAAGGAATTGCCAGAAAAAGACATCTGGTCTTGGACAGGATACACCTGGGAAGAAATGATGTTGGAGACGCCTGATAAACTAGAACTTTTATCCCTGATTGATATCCTGGTAGATGGTCGCTATGATAAAAGCAAGCGTAATCTCATGCTTCAGTTCCGTGGCTCTTCCAACCAACGGATTATCGATGTGCAAAAGTCTCTCCAAAGTGGAAAGGTAGTCATTTGGGACAAGCTTAACGATGGAAAAGAAAGCTATGAACAGGTGAAGAGAGAATGAAGAAAAAAGACTTAATAGAACAACTGGTCTCAGAGATAGAAACTGGAAAAGTAAAAACACTGGGTATCTACGGCCATGGAGCTTCAGGGAAATCAACTTTTGCTCAAGAATTATACCAAGTATTGGATGCTGAAAAGGTAAATTTACTAGAAACAGATCCCTATATTACTTCAGGACGACATTTGGTAGTGCCTAAAGAAACACCGGACCAAAAGGTGACAGCATGTTTACCAGTGGCACATGAACTGGCAAGTTTACAGAGAGATATTCTAGCCTTACAAGCGGGTATGGATGTCTTAACTATCGAAGAACCTTGGAAGGCTAGTGAGGTCTTATCGGGAGCAAAACCAATTCTGATAGTCGAAGGGATGTCTGTGGGTTTTCTTCCAAAGGAACTCTTTGACAAAACCATTTGTTTCTACACGGATGAAGAGACAGAATTAAAGAGGCGTCTAGCTCGAGATACGGCTGTGAGAAATGGCGATGCATCCTTTATATTGGCTAATAAGCAAATGAGACGAGAGCAGTATCTGCAATACTATAAAGAAACCGAGTCAAAAGCGGATATCTTGATAAATCAATCAAATGATAAATTTCAGATTAAAACAAATATTATAAATATTATATAGAAGAAAAAATAAAAATTTGCTCTTCATTTTTGCCTTTTTGAGGTAAAGAGCAATAAGAAAACAGTTTCATGTAAAAAATTAAAAAAATCCTGCCAAATCCCTTGCAATCGCAGGGGCTTTGTGTTATTCTATTATGGTGCTGTAAATTACAGCCTTAGCTTTGATGCAAGAGGTTGCGACACGCTCGGTTGCATTGCCACGCAACGCGCGTCGGTTTTCTTGTGGAGCTAGCCTATTATCTTAAATAGACGAAAAGGAGAAAAAGATGGCAAACAAAAAAATCCGTATCCGTTTGAAAGCTTACGAACACCGTACGCTTGACACAGCGGCTGCAAAAATCGTAGAATCAGCTACTCGTACAGGTGCACAAGTTGCGGGTCCAATCCCACTTCCAACTGAGCGTAGCCTCTACACAATCATTCGTGCGACTCACAAATATAAAGATTCTCGCGAACAATTCGAAATGCGTACACACAAACGTTTGATCGATATCATCAACCCAACTCAAAAAACAGTTGACGCTTTGATGAAATTGGATCTTCCAAGTGGTGTAAACGTAGAAATCAAACTTTAATTTAAAGCTTGATACCTTGAGCATAAAAAACGCTCGTTAAAAACTTTTTGAATAAAAAATATAGAAAAGGAACTATTTTCTCATGACAAAAGGAATCTTAGGGAAAAAAGTGGGAATGACTCAAATCTTCACTGAAGCTGGCGAATTGATCCCTGTAACAGTTATCGAAGCAACTCCAAACGTTGTTCTTCAAGTTAAAACTGTTGAAACAGATGGTTACAACGCTATCCAAGTTGGTTTCGATGACAAACGCGAAGTATTGAGCAACAAACCTGCTAAAGGACATGTAGCAAAAGCTAACACGGCTCCTAAGCGCTTCATTCGTGAATTCAAAAACGTTGAAGGCTTGGAAGTTGGTGCTGAAATCACAGTTGAAACTTTCGCAGCTGGAGACATTGTTGATGTAACTGGTACATCTAAAGGTAAAGGTTTCCAAGGTGTTATCAAACGCCACGGACAATCACGTGGACCTATGGCTCACGGTTCTCGTTACCACCGTCGTCCAGGTTCTATGGGACCTGTTGCACCTAACCGCGTATTCAAAGGTAAAAACCTTGCAGGACGTATGGGTGGCGACCGCGTAACAATTCAAAACCTTGAAGTTGTACAAGTTGTTCCAGAAAAGAACGTTATCCTTATCAAAGGTAACGTACCAGGTGCTAAGAAATCTCTTATCACTATCAAGTCAGCAGTTAAAGCTGGTAAATAATAAGGAAAGGGGAACACAGTCAAAATGGCAAATGTAACATTATTCGACCAAACTGGTAAACAAGCGGGCGAAGTTGTTCTTAACGATGCAATCTTTGGTATCGAACCAAACCAATCTGTTGTGTTTGATGTGATCATCAGCCAACGCGCTAGCCTTCGTCAAGGAACTCACGCAGTTAAGAACCGCTCAGCTGTTTCAGGTGGCGGACGCAAACCATGGCGTCAAAAAGGAACTGGACGTGCTCGTCAAGGTTCTATCCGCTCTCCACAATGGCGTGGTGGTGGAATCGTCTTCGGACCAACTCCACGTAGCTATGCGTACAAACTTCCTCAAAAAGTTCGTCGCCTTGCACTTAAATCTGTTTACTCAGAAAAAGTTGCTGAAAACAAATTTGTAGCCGTTGATTCTCTTGAATTTACAGCTCCAAAAACTGCTGAATTTGCAAAAGTTCTTGCAGCTTTGAGCATCGATTCTAAAGTCCTTGTTATTCTTGAAGAAGGAAACGAATTCGCAGCTCTTTCAGCTCGTAACCTTCCAAACGTGAAAGTTGCGACTGCTACAACTGCAAGTGTTCTTGACATCGCAAATAGTGACAAACTTCTTGTTACTCAAGCAGCTATCTCTAAAATCGAGGAGGTTCTTGCATAATGAATTTGTATGATGTTATCAAAAAACCTGTTATCACTGAAAGCTCAATGGCTCAACTTGAAGCAGGGAAATATGTATTTGAAGTTGACACTCGCGCACACAAACTTTTGATCAAGCAAGCTGTTGAAGCTGCTTTTGAAGGTGTTAAAGTTGCAAATGTTAACACAATCAACGTAAAACCTAAAGCTAAACGTGTTGGACGTTACACTGGTTTTACTAACAAAACTAAAAAAGCTATCATCACTCTTACAGCTGATTCAAAAGCAATCGAGTTGTTTGCTGCTGAAGCTGAATAATCTAAGGAGGAAATATCGTGGGAATTCGTGTTTATAAACCAACAACAAACGGTCGCCGTAATATGACTTCTTTAGATTTCGCTGAAATCACAACAAGCACACCAGAAAAAACTTTGCTTGTTGCTTTGAAGAACAAGGCTGGTCGTAACAACAACGGTCGTATCACTGTTCGTCACCAAGGTGGTGGACACAAACGTTTCTACCGTTTGGTTGACTTCAAACGTAACAAAGACAACGTTGAAGCAGTTGTTAAAACTATCGAGTACGATCCAAACCGTTCTGCAAACATCGCTCTTGTACACTACACTGACGGTGTGAAAGCTTACATCATCGCTCCAAAAGGTCTTGAAGTTGGTCAACGTATCGTTTCAGGTTCTGAAGCAGATATCAAAGTCGGAAACGCTCTTCCACTTGCTAACATCCCAGTTGGTACTTTGATCCACAACATCGAATTGAAACCAGGTCGTGGTGGAGAATTGGTACGTGCTGCTGGAGCATCAGCTCAAGTATTGGGTCAAGAAGGTAAATACGTTCTTGTTCGTCTTCAATCAGGTGAAGTTCGTATGATTCTTGGAACTTGTCGTGCAACAGTTGGTGTTGTCGGAAACGAACAACATGGACTTGTAAACCTTGGTAAAGCAGGACGTAGCCGTTGGAAAGGTATCCGCCCAACAGTTCGTGGTTCTGTAATGAACCCTAACGACCACCCACACGGTGGTGGTGAAGGTAAAGCACCAGTTGGTCGTAAAGCACCATCAACTCCATGGGGCAAACCTGCTCTTGGTCTTAAAACTCGTAATAAGAAAGCGAAATCTGACAAACTTATCGTTCGTCGTCGCAACGAGAAATAATTTTAAACTAGTCGCTTAAGTGCTAGATAATCCGCCAGCTCGGTAGCGCTCCTCGTGAGCGCAAGCCGCTGTGGTACTATATTTAAAGGAGAAAATATTAAAATGGGACGCAGTCTTAAAAAAGGACCTTTCGTCGATGAGCATTTGATGAAAAAAGTTGAAGCTCAAGCTAACGACGAAAAGAAAAAAGTCATCAAAACTTGGTCACGTCGTTCAACGATTTTCCCAAGTTTCATTGGTTACACTATCGCAGTTTATGATGGACGTAAACACGTACCTGTTTACATCCAAGAAGACATGGTAGGTCACAAGCTTGGTGAATTTGCACCAACTCGTACTTACAAAGGTCACGCCGCAGACGACAAGAAGACACGTAGAAAATAAGGAGAACATAAATGGCAGAAATTACTTCAGCTAAAGCAATGGCTCGCACAGTACGTGTTTCACCTCGTAAATCACGTCTTGTTCTTGACAACATCCGTGGTAAAAGCGTAGCCGATGCAATCGCAATTTTGACATTCACTCCAAACAAAGCTGCTGAAATCATCTTGAAAGTTTTGAACTCAGCTGTAGCTAACGCTGAAAACAACTTTGGTTTGGATAAAGCTAACTTGGTAGTATCTGAAGCATTCGCAAACGAAGGACCAACTATGAAACGTTTCCGTCCACGTGCGAAAGGTTCAGCTTCACCAATCAACAAACGTACAGCTCACATCACTGTAGCTGTTGCAGAAAAATAAGGAGGTAAAATCGTGGGTCAAAAAGTACATCCAATTGGTATGCGTGTCGGCATCATCCGTGATTGGGATGCCAAATGGTATGCTGAAAAAGAATACGCGGATTACCTTCATGAAGATCTTGCAATCCGTAAATTCGTTCAAAAAGAACTTGCTGACGCAGCAGTTTCAACTATTGAAATCGAACGCGCAGTAAACAAAGTTAACGTTTCACTTCACACTGCTAAACCAGGTATGGTTATCGGTAAAGGTGGTGCTAACGTTGATGCACTTCGTGCTAAACTTAACAAATTGACTGGAAAACAAGTACACATCAACATCATCGAAATCAAACAACCTGATTTGGATGCTCACCTTGTTGGTGAAGGAATTGCTCGTCAATTGGAGCAACGTGTTGCTTTCCGTCGTGCACAAAAACAAGCAATCCAACGTGCAATGCGTGCTGGAGCTAAAGGAATCAAAACTCAAGTATCAGGTCGTTTGAACGGTGCAGATATCGCCCGTGCTGAAGGATACTCTGAAGGAACAGTTCCACTTCACACACTTCGCGCAGATATCGATTATGCTTGGGAAGAAGCAGATACTACATACGGTAAACTTGGTGTTAAAGTATGGATTTACCGTGGTGAAGTTCTTCCAGCTCGTAAAAACACTAAAGGAGGTAAATAACCAATGTTAGTACCTAAACGTGTTAAACACCGTCGTGAATTCCGTGGTAAAATGCGCGGTGAAGCTAAAGGTGGAAAAGAAGTGGCATTCGGTGAATACGGTCTTCAAGCTACAACTAGCCACTGGATCACTAACCGCCAAATCGAAGCTGCTCGTATCGCCATGACTCGTTACATGAAACGTGGTGGTAAAGTTTGGATTAAAATCTTCCCACACAAATCTTACACAGCTAAAGCTATCGGGGTTCGTATGGGATCTGGTAAAGGGGCACCTGAAGGTTGGGTAGCACCAGTTAAGCGTGGTAAAGTAATGTTTGAAGTTGCAGGTGTATCTGAAGAGGTCGCTCGCGAAGCGCTTCGTCTTGCAAGCCACAAATTGCCAGTTAAATGTAAATTCGTAAAACGTGAAGCAGAATAAGGAGAAGGCATGAAACTTAATGAAGTAAAAGAATTTGTTAAAGAACTTCGTGGTCTTTCTCAAGAAGAACTCGCGAAGCGCGAAAACGAATTGAAAAAAGAATTGTTCGAACTTCGTTTCCAAGCTGCTACTGGTCAATTAGAACAAACAGCTCGCTTGAAAGAAGTTAAAAAACAAATCGCTCGTATCAAAACAGTTCAATCTGAAGCGAAATAATAGACTAGGGAAGGAGAAATTTCAATGGAACGCAATAATCGTAAAGTTCTTGTTGGACGTGTTGTATCTGACAAAATGGACAAGACAATCACAGTTGTAGTTGAAACAAAACGTAACCACCCAGTCTATGGTAAACGTATTAACTACTCTAAAAAATACAAAGCACATGATGAAAACAATGTTGCCAAAGAAGGCGATATCGTACGTATCATGGAAACTCGCCCGCTTTCAGCTACAAAACGTTTCCGTCTTGTAGAAGTTGTTGAAGAAGCGGTTATCATCTAATCAAGCCTGAAAGGAGAAAACTGAAATGATTCAAACAGAAACTCGTTTGAAAGTCGCAGACAACAGCGGTGCACGCGAAATCTTGACTATCAAAGTTCTTGGTGGTTCTAAACGTAAATTTGCGAACATCGGTGATGTTATTGTGGCATCTGTAAAACAAGCTACTCCTGGTGGTGCGGTTAAAAAAGGTGACGTTGTTAAAGCAGTTATCGTTCGTACTAAATCAGGTGCTCGTCGTGCTGATGGTTCATACATCAAATTTGACGAAAACGCAGCAGTTATCATCCGTGACGACAAAACTCCTCGCGGAACACGTATCTTTGGCCCAGTTGCACGTGAATTGCGTGAAGGTGGCTTTATGAAGATCGTGTCACTTGCTCCAGAAGTACTTTAATCAATAAAAAAACAAACACAGTCCCCTGGCCTAGCCAGGGTGCCCATTGGGCGTAAGAATAAAAGGAGAAAAAAATGTTTGTAAAAAAAGGCGACAAAGTTCGCGTAATCGCTGGTAAAGATAAGGGAACAGAAGCTGTTGTCCTTACTGCCCTTCCAAAAGTAAACAAAGTTATCGTTGAAGGTGTTAACATCGTTAAGAAACACCAACGTCCAACAAACGAACTTCCTCAAGGTGGTATCATCGAGAAGGAAGCAGCTATCCACGTATCAAACGTTCAAGTTTTGGACAAAAATGGTGTAGCTGGTCGTGTTGGTTACAAATTTGTAGACGGTAAAAAAGTTCGCTACAACAAAAAATCAGGCGAAGTGCTTGATTAATCACGAAGGAAAGGAGAAGTATAATGGCAAATCGTTTAAAAGAAAAATATCTTAATGAAGTAGTACCTGCTTTGACAGAACAATTTAACTACTCATCAGTGATGGCTGTTCCTAAAGTGGATAAAATCGTTTTGAACATGGGTGTTGGTGAAGCTGTATCAAACGCTAAAAGCCTTGAAAAAGCTGCTGAAGAATTAGCACTTATCTCAGGTCAAAAACCACTTATCACTAAAGCTAAAAAATCTATCGCCGGCTTCCGTCTTCGTGAAGGTGTTGCGATCGGTGCAAAAGTTACCCTTCGTGGTGAACGTATGTACGAATTCTTGGATAAATTGGTTTCAGTATCACTTCCACGTGTACGTGACTTCCACGGTGTTCCAACAAAATCATTTGACGGACGCGGAAACTACACACTTGGTGTGAAAGAGCAATTGATCTTCCCAGAAATCAACTTTGATGACGTTGACAAAACTCGCGGTCTTGACATCGTTATCGTAACTACTGCTAACACAGACGAAGAGTCACGTGCATTGCTTACAGGCCTTGGAATGCCTTTTGCAAAATAATATAGGAGGTATAACTAATGGCTAAAAAATCTATGATTGCTAAGAACAAACGCCCAGCGAAGTTCTCTACTCAAGCATACACTCGCTGTGAACGTTGTGGACGTCCACACTCAGTTTACCGCAAGTTTAAACTTTGCCGTGTTTGCTTCCGTGAATTGGCATATAAAGGTCAAATCCCTGGTGTCACTAAAGCATCTTGGTAATAACATGATACAAAGAGCGTAACAACCCCAGCAAAAATAGGAGATTTGGTGCAGGAGCAATACTCCAAGACAAATCTATCTTTTTTGCCCAGGTTGTAGCTCGTGTTCAAATGAGATTATCTTGTTTGAATGTGTCAATACTATCTGAGCACAGCTCAATCATTAACTAGCAAGTGCAACTTGCAAACTACTAGTAAGAGGAGAAAAATAAAATGGTTATGACTGACCCAATCGCAGACTTCCTAACTCGTATTCGTAACTCTAACCAAGCAAAACACGAAGTACTTGAAGTACCTGCATCAAACATCAAAAAAGGGATTGCTGAAATCCTTAAACGCGAAGGTTTTGTTAAGAACGTAGAAATCATCGAAGATGACAAACAAGGCATCATCCGTGTATTCCTTAAATACGGAGCAAACGGTGAACGAGTTATCACTAACTTGAAACGTGTTTCTAAACCAGGACTTCGTGTCTACAAAAAACGTGAAGATCTTCCAAAAGTACTTAACGGTCTTGGAATTGCTATCCTTTCAACTTCTGAAGGTTTGCTTACTGATAAAGAAGCACGCCAAAAGAACGTTGGTGGAGAGGTTATCGCTTACGTTTGGTAATATTTAGCTCCCAATTTCGTTGTGACTCTTCGTTATCGTCTCTTACCTAACCCAAAGTTATGCCTGCGAGGCGATGCCTCGATTCACTTAGAAATTGAGACCTAAACATTAACTCTTAAATCAAAAAGATTTAACCCCGTGAAAACTGGCCTTTAAAGGCCTGACAATTTAACAGGAGAATAAAAACATGTCACGTATTGGTAATAAAGTTATCGTGTTGCCTGCTGGTGTTGAACTCACTAACAATGACAACGTTGTAACTGTAAAAGGACCTAAAGGAGAACTTACTCGTGAGTTCTCAAAAGATATTGAAATCCGTGTGGAAGGAACTGAAGTAACTCTTCACCGTCCAAACGATTCAAAAGAAATGAAAACTATCCACGGAACTACTCGTGCACTTTTGAACAACATGGTTATTGGTGTTTCAGAAGGATTCAAGAAAGAACTTGAAATGCGTGGGGTTGGTTACCGTGCACAACTTCAAGGAAACAAACTTGTTTTGGCTGTTGGTAAATCACACCCAGATGAAGTTGAAGCTCCAGAAGGAATTACTTTTGAACTTCCAAACCCAACAACAATCGTTGTCAGCGGAATTTCAAAAGAAGTAGTTGGTCAAACAGCTGCTTACGTACGTAGCCTTCGTTCACCAGAACCATACAAAGGTAAAGGTATCCGTTACGTTGGCGAATATGTTCGTCTTAAAGAAGGTAAAACTGGTAAATAATGTTGAGTGGTTGATTGTCAACCACCAACCTCATTACCAACTTTGTGCATAGCACATGATTTAAAATTAAAGAGGTGAAAACTGTGATTTCTAAACCAGATAAAAACAAACTCCGCCAAAAACGCCACCGTCGTGTACGCGGAAAACTCTCTGGAACTGCTGATCGCCCACGTTTGAACGTATTCCGTTCTAATACAGGCATCTACGCTCAAGTGATTGATGACGTAGCGGGTGTAACGCTCGCAAGTGCTTCAACTCTTGACAAAGAAGTTTCAAAAGGAACTAAAACTGAACAAGCCGTTGCTGTCGGTAAACTCGTTGCAGAACGTGCAAGTGCTAAAGGTATTTCAGAAGTGGTGTTCGACCGCGGTGGATATCTATATCACGGACGTGTGAAAGCTTTGGCTGATGCAGCTCGTGAAAACGGATTGAAATTCTAATAGGAGGACACTAGAAAATGGCATTTAAAGACAATGCAGTAGAACTTGAAGAACGCGTAGTTGCTGTTAACCGTGTTACAAAAGTTGTTAAAGGTGGACGTCGTCTTCGTTTCGCAGCTCTTGTAGTAGTTGGTGACCGCAATGGTCGTGTAGGATTTGGTACTGGTAAAGCTCAAGAAGTTCCAGAAGCAATCCGCAAAGCAGTAGAAGATGCTAAGAAAAACTTGATCGAAGTTCCTATGGTCGGAACAACAATTCCACATGAAGTTCTTTCAGAATTCGGTGGAGCTAAAGTATTGTTGAAACCAGCTGTAGAAGGTTCTGGAGTTGCCGCAGGTGGTGCAGTTCGTGCCGTTGTGGAATTGGCAGGTGTGGCAGATATTACATCTAAATCACTTGGCTCTAACACTCCAATCAACATTGTTCGCGCAACTGTTGAAGGTTTGAAACAATTGAAACGCGCTGAAGAAGTTGCTGCCCTTCGTGGTATTTCAGTTTCTGATTTGGCATAAGAAAGGGGATAAAATGGCTCAAATTAAAATTACTTTGACTAAGTCTCCAATCGGACGCATTCCATCACAACGTAAAACTGTTGTAGCACTTGGACTTGGCAAATTGAACAGCTCTGTTATTAAAGAAGATAACGCTGCTATCCGTGGTATGATCACTGCAGTATCTCACTTGGTAACAGTTGAAGAAGTAAACTAATAAAATTTTAGGGGATGTGCATAAGACCATCCCCTAAAACTAGATATAGTCATCTAAAATGACTCAGTATAGGCGAGTTGATAAAGGAGACAACCTTTTCTTCTTTATCGGCGCTAGCATTTTACAAAAGAGGAGAAAATATATAATGAAACTTCATGAATTGAAACCTGCAGAAGGTTCTCGTAAAACTCGTAACCGTGTTGGTCGTGGTACTTCATCAGGTAACGGTAAAACATCTGGTCGTGGTCAAAAAGGTCAAAAAGCTCGTAGCGGTGGCGGAGTACGCCTTGGTTTTGAAGGTGGACAAACTCCATTGTTCCGTCGTCTTCCAAAACGTGGATTCACTAACATCAACGCTAAAGAATACGCAATTGTTAATCTTGACCAATTGAACATCTTTGAAGATGGTGCAGAAGTAACTCCAGTTGTTCTTATCGAAGCAGGAATTGTTAAAGCTGAAAAATCAGGTATCAAGATTCTTGGTAACGGTGAGTTGACTAAGAAATTGACTGTTAAAGCAGCTAAATTCTCTAAATCAGCTGAAGAAGCTATCACTGCTAAAGGTGGTTCTGTTGAAGTCATCTAAGTGAGGTGACCTATGTTTTTTAAATTATTGAGAGAAGCATTCAAAGTTAAACAAGTTCGATCAAAAATTCTATTTACAATTTTTATCGTATTTGTATTCCGTATTGGTACAAGCATTACTGTGCCGTGGGTAAATGCAAATAGCTTGAACGCTTTGAGTGGACTATCCTTTTTGAATATGTTGAGCTTGGTGTCAGGAAATGCCATGAAAAACTTCTCGGTTTTTGCACTAGGAGTTAGCCCTTACATCACAGCCTCAATCGTCGTTCAACTCTTGCAAATGGATTTATTACCAAAATTTGTAGAGTGGGGGAAACAGGGGGAAGTTGGTCGTAGAAAGTTAAACCAAGCAACTCGATACATTGCACTTGTGCTCGCATTTGTTCAATCAATCGGAATTACTGCTGGTTTTAATGCTCTGTCTGGAGCTAAACTTTTGACTGTACCACTTACACCACAAGTTTTCCTTGTAATTGGTGGAATCTTAACCGCAGGAAGTATGATTGTGACCTGGCTAGGAGAGCAAATCACAGATAAGGGATACGGAAATGGTGTTTCAATGATTATCTTTGCAGGGATTGTTGCTTCAATTCCTGATATGATTAAAGGCATCTATGTGGATTACTTTGTCAATGTACCAAGCAGTCGTTTGACATCGTCTCTTATTTTCGTTGCCATCTTAATCGTTGCTGTTTTGTTGATTGTTTACTTTACAACTTACGTTGAACAAGCTAAATACAAGATCCCAATTCAGTATACAAAGGTAGCTCAAGGTGCACCATCAAGTTCCTATCTTCCTTTGAAGATTAACCCTGCTGGGGTTATCCCTGTTATCTTTGCCAGCTCTATTACAGCAGCACCGGCAGCAATTTTACAATTCGTAAGTGCGTCTGGCCTTAATTGGGAATGGGTAAAAACCGCTCAAGAGTTGGTATCTACTTCAACCCCAACAGGTGTTGCATTGTATGCTCTGTTGATTATTCTCTTTACATTCTTCTATACATTTGTACAGATCAATCCAGAGAAAGCAGCAGAAAATTTACAAAAGAGTGGAGCTTATATCCATGGTGTCCGTCCAGGTAAGGGGACAGAGGAGTACATGTCAAAACTTCTTCGTCGTCTCGCTACTGTCGGATCTCTCTTCCTAGGTGTTATTTCTATCTTACCTATCGTAGCTAAAGATTTATTTGGTCTTTCAGAAGTTGTTGCTTTTGGGGGAACAAGTTTGCTAATCATTATCTCTACAGGTATTGAAGGAATTAAACAATTGGAAGGATATCTATTGAAACGTAAGTATGTTGGTTTCTTAGATACAACAGAATAATTGTAATAGAAAATAAAATTCACTATTGCTCAGAGAGTGGAGTGTAAAAATCAAAGACATTGTCAGATTTTTATCTCCTCTCTTCTATTTTGTTTTTAAATAGGAGTTGAAATGAATTTTTGCTTCTATTTAAAAATAAAAAAGGAGTATGAATCATGAATCTTTTGATTATGGGTTTACCTGGTGCAGGTAAGGGGACACAAGCGGCGAAAATCGTTGAACAATTTCACGTTGCCCACATCTCGACAGGTGATATGTTCCGTGCAGCAATGGCTAACCAAACTGAAATGGGTGTGCTAGCTAAATCATATATTGACAAAGGCGAGTTGGTTCCAGATGAAGTTACAAACGGAATTGTTAAAGAACGTCTTTCTCAAGATGATATTAAAGAAACTGGCTTCTTGTTGGATGGGTACCCACGTACTATTGAACAAGCGCATGCTTTAGATAAAACATTGGCTGAACTTGGTATTGAGCTTGAAGGTGTTATCAACATCGAAGTAAATCCAGACAGTCTTTTAGAGCGTTTGAGCGGACGCATCATTCATCGTCAAACTGGAGAGACTTTCCATAAAGTATTCAATCCGCCGGTTGATTATAAAGAGGAAGATTACTACCAACGTGAAGATGATAAACCTGAGACAGTAAAACGTCGTTTGGATGTTAATATTGCTCAAGGTGAACCAATCATTGCTCACTATCGTGCTAAAGGTTTAGTACATGATATCGAAGGTAACCAAGATATCGATGATGTCTTTAAAGATATCGAAAAGGTATTGACAAATTTGAAATAAAAGCGTTTTTCAGACTTGCAAAATGTCATGACAAATGTTATACTGAGTTAGTCTGACTTATAATTGTTGTCTCTGTGTCTAGAGGCATCAAATCGAAATTTAGGGAGGTACTTTTGCGTGGCAAAAGACGATGTGATTGAAGTTGAAGGCAAAGTAGTCGATACAATGCCGAATGCAATGTTTACGGTTGAACTTGAAAATGGACATCAGATTTTAGCAACAGTTTCTGGTAAAATTCGTAAAAACTATATTCGTATTTTAGCGGGAGATCGTGTTACTGTTGAAATGAGTCCATATGACTTGACACGTGGACGTATCACTTACCGCTTTAAATAATCGAAAAACTTGGAGGGATAAGAAATGAAAGTAAGACCATCGGTCAAACCAATTTGCGAATACTGTAAAGTAATTCGTCGTAATGGCCGTGTTATGGTAATTTGCCCAGCAAATCCAAAACACAAACAACGTCAAGGATAAGATAGAAAGGAGAAAACATGGCTCGTATTGCTGGAGTTGACATTCCAAATGACAAACGTGTAGTTATCTCATTGACTTATGTCTATGGTATCGGACTTGCAACATCTAAGAAAATCTTAGCAGCTGCTGGAATTTCAGAAGATATTCGTGTTCGCGACCTTACATCAGATCAAGAAGATGCTATCCGTCGTGAAGTTGATGCAATTAAAGTTGAAGGTGACCTTCGTCGTGAAGTAAACTTGAACATCAAACGTTTGATGGAAATCGGTTCATACCGTGGTATCCGTCACCGTCGTGGACTTCCTGTCCGTGGACAAAACACTAAAAACAATGCTCGCACTCGTAAAGGTAAAGCTGTTGCGATTGCTGGTAAGAAAAAATAATATAGGAGGTAAAAGTCTTGGCTAAACCAACACGTAAACGTCGTGTGAAGAAGAATATCGAATCTGGTATTGCTCATATTCACGCTACATTTAATAACACTATTGTTATGATTACTGATGTGCATGGTAATGCAATCGCTTGGTCATCAGCTGGTGCTCTTGGTTTCAAAGGTTCTCGTAAATCTACACCATTTGCTGCTCAAATGGCTTCAGAAGCTGCTGCTAAATCTGCACAAGAACACGGTCTTAAATCAGTTGAAGTTACTGTAAAAGGTCCAGGTTCTGGTCGTGAGTCAGCTATTCGTGCTCTTGCTGCCGCTGGTCTTGAAGTAACAGCAATTCGTGATGTGACTCCAGTGCCACACAATGGTGCTCGTCCTCCAAAACGTCGCCGTGTATAATCATTACCTTTACACTGCTTTTCGTTTAAGAGGGAGTAACTAAATGATCGAGTTTGAAAAACCAAATATAACAAAAATTGATGAAAATAAAGATTATGGCAAGTTTGTAATCGAACCACTAGAACGTGGATACGGTACAACACTTGGTAACTCTCTTCGTCGTGTACTTCTTGCTTCTCTTCCAGGAGCAGCTGTTACATCTATCGATATCGATGGAGTATTACATGAGTTTGATACAATTCCTGGTGTTCGCGAAGACGTGATGCAAATCATTTTGAACATTAAAGGGATTGCAGTTAAATCATATGTAAAAGACGAAAAGACTATTGAACTTGATGTCGAAGGGCCTGCTGAAGTTACAGCTGGAGACATTTTGACTGATAGTGATATCGAAATCGTAAATCCAGGTCATTATCTTTTCACAATCGGAGAAGGTGCTTCATTTAAAGCGACTATGACTGTAAATAGTGGTCGTGGATATGTACCTGCAGATGAAAATAAGAAAGATAATGCACCAGTTGGAACGCTTGCTGTAGATTCTATTTATACACCAGTTACAAAAGTTAACTATCAAGTAGAACCTGCTCGTGTAGGAAGCAATGATGGTTTCGACAAATTAACCCTTGAAATCTTGACAAATGGAACTATTATTCCAGAAGATGCTTTAGGGCTTTCAGCACGCATTTTGACAGAACATCTTGATTTGTTTACAAATCTTACAGAGATTGCTAAATCTGCAGAAGTGATGAAAGAAGCTGATACTGAATCGGACGACCGTATTTTGGAACGTACGATTGAGGAACTTGACTTATCTGTACGCTCATATAACTGTTTGAAACGTGCTGGTATCAATACTGTGCATGATTTGACAGAAAAATCTGAAGCAGAGATGATGAAAGTAAGAAATCTTGGACGCAAGAGTTTGGAAGAAGTGAAACTCAAACTCATTGATTTGGGTCTTGGATTAAAAGATAAATAAAGGAGGAATACATGGCTTACCGTAAACTAGGACGCACTAGCTCACAACGTAAAGCAATGCTTCGCGATTTGACAACTGACCTTTTGATCAACGAATCAATCGTGACAACTGAAGCTCGTGCTAAAGAAATCCGTAAAACTGTTGAAAAAATGATTACTCTAGGTAAACGTGGTGATTTGCATGCACGTCGTCAAGCTGCTGCTTTCGTACGTAATGAAATCGCATCTGAAAACTATGATGAAGCAACTGACAAGTACACTTCTACTACAGCTCTTCAAAAATTGTTCTCAGAAATCGCACCTCGTTACGCAGACCGTAACGGTGGATACACTCGTATCCTTAAAACTGAACCACGTCGTGGTGATGCAGCGCCAATGGCGATCATCGAATTAGTATAAAATCATCAATTTTGTTGAGTGTTATGATGATGGAGCCCCTGTGCTCTTAGTCTAGCTCTGGTCTACCGCTAGGACTTTTGTCCTAGCGGGAACACTCATCATAAGATGATCGGGTAGACGCTTGTTTACGAAATTGTTTTTCTTTTAAGAACAATTTCGTAAGCAGGCGTTTTTTAGTTTTTTTGTTGTAAATGTGCTATACTGAGAAAAAAAGAAAAACACAAAACTAAATTTTCTATAGTTTAAAAATGGAGGGTCTATATGAAAGCTATTATAACTGTAGTTGGAAAAGATAAGGGCGGAATTGTTGCAGGTGTTGCGACTAAAATTGCTGAATTAGGGTTAAATATTGATGATATCTCACAAACTGTCTTGGACGAGTTCTTCACAATGATGGCTGTGGTATCTAGTGATGAAAAACAAGATTTTACTCATCTTAGAAGCGAATTTGAGGCTTTTGGACAGACTTTGAATGTTAAAATAAATATTCAAAGTGCAGCTATTTTTGATGCTATGTATAATATCTAGGAGGCATGTATGGATATTAGACAAGTTACTGAAACAATTGCAATGATTGAGGAGCAGAATTTTGATATCAGAACAATTACCATGGGTATTTCTCTTCTTGATTGTATAGATCCAGATATTAATAAGGCTGCAGATAAAATTTATGATAAGATAACTAGTAAGGCAGCAAACTTAGTTGCTGTTGGTGATGAAATTGCTGCGGAACTTGGGATTCCAATTGTTAACAAACGCGTATCGGTAACTCCTATTTCCTTGATTGGAGCAGCAACAGATGCGACAGATTATGTAGTGTTGGCTAAAGCATTGGATAAGGCTGCAAAAAAAATTGGGGTAGACTTTATTGGGGGATTTTCTGCCTTGGTACAAAAAGGTTACCAAAAAGGTGATGAAATTCTCATAAATTCTATCCCTCGTGCTTTGGCTGAAACGGATAAGGTCTGCTCCTCTGTCAATATCGGTTCAACCAAGTCAGGAATTAACATGACTGCTGTAGCTGATATGGGACGAATTATCAAGGAAACAGCTGAACTTTCAGAAATGGGAGCTGCTAAACTAGTCATTTTTGCCAATGCAGTCGAAGATAATCCTTTTATGGCGGGTGCCTTCCATGGTGTTGGTGAAGCTGATGTTATTATTAATGTTGGTGTTTCTGGTCCGGGTGTTGTTAAACGTGCCTTGGAAAAGGTTCGTGGGGAAAGTTTTGATGTAGTTGCTGAAACTGTTAAAAAGACAGCTTTCAAGATTACCCGTATCGGTCAACTAGTTGGACAAATGGCTAGTGAGCGACTTGGAGTTGATTTTGGAATCGTCGATTTGAGCTTAGCTCCAACTCCAGCAGTTGGAGATTCCGTGGCTCGCGTTCTTGAGGAGATGGGATTGGAAACAGTTGGAACTCATGGGACGACTGCAGCTCTAGCACTTTTGAATGATCAGGTTAAAAAAGGTGGGGTTATGGCTTGTAACCAAGTTGGTGGCTTATCAGGTGCCTTCATTCCAGTTTCTGAGGACGAAGGTATGATTGCAGCTGTACAAAATGGTTCTCTCAATCTAGAAAAATTAGAAGCAATGACCGCTATCTGTTCAGTCGGGTTAGATATGATTGCCATTCCTGCGGATACCCCCGTTGAAACGATTGCGGCTATGATTGCGGATGAGGCAGCAATTGG
Organism: Streptococcus sp. Marseille-Q7087; assembly: GCF_965111935.1. Classification (NCBI taxonomy): domain Bacteria; kingdom Bacillati; phylum Bacillota; class Bacilli; order Lactobacillales; family Streptococcaceae; genus Streptococcus; species Streptococcus sp. Marseille-Q7087. The sequence continues at coordinate 110,207 of NZ_CBCOPJ010000001.1, forward strand.
TGTCATTAATATGAAAACCACAGCTGTCCGTATCATTCCAAAGGGTAAAGAAGGCGACATGATTGAATTTGGTGGCTTATTGGGAACTGCCCCAGTTATGAAAGTCAATGGAGCTTCTTCGGCTGATTTCATTGCTCGTGGAGGACAGATTCCAGCTCCAATTCATAGTTTTAAAAATTAATAAAAAATAAAATGATTTAAGTTCAATTTAAGGATAAGTATGTATACTCTAATCATTAAATAAAGACCTCCTAACTTTATTTAATAGAAATCCTAAACTTTTTCATAATAATCTCCTACAAAAAGTCGCTCGTAAGAGTGACTTTTGTTTTGTATTCTCAAAAAACTACTAAAATATCATTGATTCTAACCAATTTTTTTAAAAATGGCTACTTTTTTCTAAGTCAAACTAGCCTAAAACCTTGCCATGATTGGCTTTTTGAAATTTTATGGTATAATAGTAGTAGTTTTATTAGATGGAGTATGATTTTTGAGAAAAAGCTTTCGTGTAAAAAAAGAGAAAGATTTCGACGCCATATTTAAAGAGGGGAAAAGTGTAGCTAATCGAAAATTTGTTATTTATCGATTAGAAAACCAGCAACAACATTTTCGAGTAGGCTTATCAGTTAGCAAGAGGTTAGGAAATGCTGTAACAAGAAATCAAATCAAGAGAAGAATTCGACATGTTTTGATTAAAAACAGTCACCAGATAGTTGATAATGTAGACTTTGTTGTCATTGCTCGAAAAGGCGTTGAAACTCTAGAATATGCAGAAATCGAAAAAAACCTACTTCATGTTTTGAGATTAGCAAAGATATACCAGGAAGGAAATAGGAGTGAAGAAGAAATTACAATTGACTAGTATGCTAGGTTTGTCCTTGTTGGTAATGACTGCTTGTGCAACTAGTGAAGTTTCTGCTGATTCGTCAGATTTTTGGAGTAAACTTGTTTATTTTTTTGCTGAAACCATTCGTTTTTTGTCCTTTAATGTAAGTATTGGTTTAGGGATTATTATTTTCACAGTCTTGATTCGAACAATCTTATTACCGGTCTTTCAAACGCAAATGGTGGCATCCAGAAAAATGCAAGAAGCGCAGCCTCGTATAAAAGAATTGCGCGAACGTTATCCAGGTCGCGATATGGAAAGTCGCACTAAACTAGATCAGGAAACACGCAAACTATTTAAAGAATTAGGAATTAAGCAATCTGCATCGTTTTGGCCGCTTTTGATTCAAATGCCAATTCTATTGGCCCTTTTCCAAGCCTTATCGTACGTAGATTTTTTGAAGACTGGCCATTTTTTGTGGTTCAATCTAGGTGGAGCTGACACTACTTTGGTATTACCAATTTTAGCTGCCTTATTCACTTTCTTCAGTAGCTGGCTTTCAAACAAAGCCTTGCCTGAAAAAAATGGTGCAATGACAGCGATGATGTATGGAATGCCTGTCATCATCTTCTTTTTTGCAATGTCTGCACCAAGCGGTGTTGCTCTTTATTGGACGGTTTCAAACGCTTATCAAGTATTGCAAACTTACCTACTGAACAATCCCTTCAAAATCATTGAAGAGCGTGAAGCGGATGTGAAGGCTAAAAGAGATCTAGAAGCTAAGAAAAGAAAAGCTCTGAAGAAAGCACAGAAAAAGAAAAAGTAAGGAGAAATCTGATAATGGTATTATTTACAGGTTCAACTGTTGAAGAAGCAATCCAAAAAGGATTGAATGAATTAAATATTCCGAGAATGAAAGCTCATATCAAGGTTGTTTCGAAAGAGAAAAAAGGATTTTTTGGGCTTTTCGGAAAGAAACCAGCTCAAGTTGATATAGAAGCAATTAGTGAGACTACTGTTGTAAAAGCAAATCAGCAGGCTATCAAAGGCGTTCCAAAAGAAATTAATGATCAAAATGACCCAGTTAAAACAGTCAGTGAAGCGACAGTTGATTTAGGGCATGTAGTTGCAGCTATCAAGAAAATTGAAGAAGAAGGTCAAGAAATTTCTGAAGAAGTCAAGGCTGAAATTCTTAAAAACGATAAAGAAGCAAGTACGATTTTAGAGGAAACAGGGCATATTGCTGTTTTAAAAGAATTGCAACCTGAAGAAGTTCAAGATAATGATGACGAAGAGCAAAGTAGTGATTTAGAAAACCTTGGTTTGAAAGTCGAACCAACTTATGACACTGAAAAGGTTGTTGAAGAAGTGACGGACTATGTTCAAGCAATCATAGATGATATGGATGTTGAGGGAACTATTTCTAGTACCTCTAACCGTCGCTCTATCAATATGCAAATTGATACAAATGAGCCAGGTCGTATTATTGGTTATCATGGTAAAGTTTTGAAATCTCTTCAACTTTTGGCACAAAACTACCTTTATAACCGTTATTCAAAAACTTTCTACATCACTATTAACGTGAATGACTATGTGGAACATCGTGCAGAAGTGTTGCAGAGCTATGCGCAAAAATTGGCTATACGTGTCTTGGAAGAAGGACGTAGTCAGATGACAGATCCAATGTCAAGTAGCGAGCGTAAAATTATTCATCGCATCATCTCACGAATGGAAGGTGTAACGAGTTACTCGGAAGGTGATGAACCAAACCGTTACGTTGTAGTTGATACAGAATAAGATAAATAAAAGATCAGGTTTTTCCTGATTTTTTTCTCACTAAAGAAGGAAGCAAATGAAAGAAATAGAGGACTACCTTGCTTATCAAGGAGAACAGTATCGGAATCCTGACAAGGCTGAGGATGATAAGGAGAAAATGCTTGTATTGCGTAAAAAAGGGCAAGAGGCGCGAAAGTCATTTACTCACATAGCTAAGCGCTTTCAAGCTAAACACTCTGATTGGCAGTTACACCAAACTAGTCAATGGATGAACCAAGCACAGAGATTACGCCCCCATTTTTGGGCTTATTTACAGCGAGAGGGACAAATAACAGAACCTATGTTGGCCCTTCGTTTGTATGGAAATCAGAATAATTGGGGTATTTCTTTGGAAGTTAGCTTTATAGAGAGAAAGAAGGGTGAAGCTACCTTATCAAAACAGGCTAAAGTATTGGATGTGCCAGTGGTTGAGGGAATCTATTATTGGGTTCAGAAAAAAGATGAGAGTTATAGAGTGCAGGCTACTGAGGAGAATAGACAACTTTTGAGACAACAGTTATCTAACCAAGAGATTCGTAAGGTTTTAGTAAAAGCGGATGTTCCAGTAACTGATGAAGAAACTCTGGATACAGTATTAGATAAACTGGACCAAACTTTTGAAAAATTATTGCCTTTCTATCAAGCAACCAGAAATTAATCTAATCGGCTGAGTCATTTTATAGTAAATTGTTTTATTGCTATTCTAGGTATTTTTTCATATAATAGTAAAATAGGATGAGTGATATACTTATCACCTCAAAGAGAAAGGAAATTCTATGTCAAATCTATCTGTTAATGCGATTCGTTTTCTAGGTATTGACGCTATCAATAAAGCAAACTCAGGTCACCCAGGGGTGGTTATGGGAGCTGCACCGATGGCATACAGCCTATTCACTAAAGAACTTCGTATCAATCCAGCTCAACCAAACTGGATTAACCGCGACCGTTTCATTCTTTCAGCAGGTCATGGTTCAATGCTCCTCTACGCCCTTCTTCATCTCTCTGGATTTGAAGATGTGAGCATGGATGAAGTAAAGAGCTTCCGTCAATGGGGTTCTAAAACACCAGGTCACCCAGAATTTGGTCATACAGCAGGGGTTGATGCAACAACAGGTCCTCTAGGACAAGGGATTGCGACTGCGACAGGTTTTGCACAAGCAGAACGTTTCCTTGCAGCTAAGTACAACCGTGAAGGTTATAACATCTTTGACCATTATACTTACGTTATCTGTGGAGATGGTGACTTGATGGAAGGTGTCTCAAGTGAAGCTGCTTCTTATGCAGGTTTGCAAAAACTTGACAAGTTGGTTGTTCTTTATGACTCAAATGATATCAACTTGGATGGTGAGACAAAAGATTCCTTCACAGAAAGTGTTCGTGACCGTTACAATGCCTACGGTTGGCATACAGCATTGGTAGAAGATGGGACAGACTTAGAAGCGATTCATGCTGCTATTGAAGAAGCTAAGGCTTCAGGAAAACCATCTTTAATCGAAGTGAAAACAGTTATTGGTTATGGTTCTCCAAACAAACAAGGGACTAATGCTGTACACGGCGCTCCTCTTGGAGCGGATGAAACTGCAGCAACTCGCCAAGCACTTGGTTGGAACTACGAACCATTTGAAATTCCAGCAGAAGTTTATGCTGATTTCAAACAAAATGTTGCGGACCGTGGTGCATCAGCATATGAAGCATGGACAAAACTAGTTGCAGACTATAAAGAAGCTCACCCAGAATTGGCTGCAGAAGTGGAAGCCATCATCGAAGGACGCGATCCAGTTGAATTGATTCCAGAAGACTTCCCAGCTTTAGAAAATGGTTTCTCTCAAGCGACTCGTAACTCAAGCCAGGATGCCTTGAATGTAGTGGCAGCTAAATTGCCAACTTTCCTTGGTGGATCAGCAGACCTTGCACATTCAAATATGACTTATATCAAAACAGATGGACTCCAAGATGATGCAAATCGCTTGAATCGTAATATCCAATTTGGTGTTCGTGAATTTGCTATGGGTACAGTCTTAAATGGAATGGTTCTTCACGGTGGACTTCGTGTTTATGGCGGAACATTCTTCGTCTTCTCAGACTATTTGAAAGCAGCAGTTCGTTTGTCAGCCTTGCAAGGCCTTCCTGTAACCTATGTCTTTACCCACGATTCAATCGCTGTTGGAGAAGATGGACCAACTCATGAGCCGATTGAACACTTGGCAGGACTTCGTGCAATTCCAAACCTCAATGTTTTCCGTCCAGCAGATGCGCGTGAGACTCAAGCTGCTTGGTATCTTGCGGTGAAGAGTGAGAAAACACCAACTGCCCTTGTCTTGACTCGTCAAAACTTGACTGTTGAGGAAGGAACAGACTTTGAGAAGGTTGCTAAAGGTGCTTACGTGGTATATGAAAATGCAGCAGATTTTGACACTATTTTGATTGCAACAGGTTCAGAAGTGAATCTGGCTGTTGCGGCTGCTAAAGAATTGGCAAGTCAAGGTGGAAAAGTTCGCGTAGTCAGCATGCCATCTACAGATGTATTTGATGCACAAGACGCAGCATACAAAGAAGAAATCTTACCAAATGCAGTTCGTCGCCGTGTAGCTGTCGAAATGGGAGCAACTCAAAACTGGTATAAATACGTCGGTCTTGATGGAGCGGTTCTCGGTATTGATACCTTTGGTGCGTCTGCTCCAGCTTCAAAAGTTTTAGCAGAATATGGATTTACAGTTGAAAACTTAGTTGAAATTGTAAACAACTTGAAGTAAGAAAAACCAGAGCATTGCTCTGGTTTTTTTATTGTTCCAAAACCAGGGTACAATCTTGTAAAAACAAGTGAAATTTGTTATAGTAGTTTTATCTGAATTACAAAGGAGTAAAAAATAATGGGTGGGAATTTAACATTCTTGATTATGCTTGTTTTGATGTTCGGCTTGATGTTCTTCATGCAACGTTCTCAAAAGAAACAAGCTGAAAAACGTATGGAGAGCCTCAACAAACTTCAAAAAGGCTATGAAGTAATTACTATCGGTGGTCTCTACGGTACAGTTGATGAAGTTGACACTGAAAACAAAACGATTGTACTTGATGTAGACGGAGTATACTTGACTTTCGAGTTAGGTGCAATTAGAACAGTTTTGCCAGTCAAAGAAGCTGTTACACCTGAAGGTACAGTTGTTGACGGCGAAAGCGCGATAGAAGAATAAAACGGGGTGATCTCATTCCCGTTTTTCTATGAAGATGAGGAACGATGATGAAAAAGATTGTTTTTGTTTGCCTTGGTAATATTTGTCGAAGCCCTATGGCAGAATTTGTTATGAAATCTTTAACCGATGAATATGAGATTGAGAGTAGAGCAACTTCTTCTTGGGAACACGGCAACCCAATTCACAAAGGAACTCAGAAAATCTTTAAAACTCACGGTATTCCTTATGATTCATCAAAAACATCACAACAAATCTCTAAGGATGATTTTGAATATTTTGATTATATCATTGGTATGGACGAATCGAATCTCCTTGACTTGACTCGAATGTGTCCTCAAAAACAACAGCACAAGATAGAAGCGTTCGCTTCTGAAAGTGTTCCAGATCCATGGTATACAGGTGATTTCAATGAAACTTATGATCGAGTTTTAGCTGGTTGCCAAGCATGGCTATCACGTTTAGAAAATGAGGCAAAAAATGGATAATTTAAAGAAACTCTATGATAAATACAGTGTCTATATAACGCGTCCTCGTTTAGAAATTGCGACGGTAGTAATCATAGTTCTTTGTGCAATTTTTGTATTTGTAGGGAATATGCCCAAGCAAGGAGTCCTAAAGCTAGATGGTGACTCAATTGTATACGATGGGAGCATCGTCCGAGGAAAGATGAATGGTCAAGGCACAATGACCTTCTCAAATGGCGACACTTATACTGGTGAATTTAAAAATGGAGCATTTAACGGTAAAGGTACCTACCAAGCAAAGGATGGCTGGGTTTATGAAGGTGATTTTGTTAACGGCCAAGCTGAAGGAAAAGGAAAACTGACTACAGAGCAAGAAGTTGTCTATGAAGGTGACTTTAAACAAGGGCTCTTCCAACAAGCACAATAACCTCCTCTATGAGGAGGTATTACACTGCACAACTAGAAAGCGCTTACATGGAAATAAAAATGGCTTACAAGACTGTTTTACAACTAAGTTTGTGAAAAATAAAACTTTTACGGAATAATTCACAAACTTTGAGTGAAAAAGCGCATGTGTGAATATATTTGAAATTGTTTTCACAAACAACTAAAAAAAGTTTGTGAAATGTCTATGAAACTGTTTACAAATTTTAAAAAAAGAGTTATAATAATCTTGTGAAAAAATTAACAAAGGACTTACAATCCTTGAAAGCTATGGAGGAAAATATGGCTGATAAAAAAACTGTAACACCAGAGGAAAAGAAACTCGCTGCTGAAAAGCATGTCGATGGTTTGGTGCAAAAAGCTTTAGTTGCCCTTGAAGAAATGCGTAAACTTGACCAAGATCAAGTCGATTATATCGTAGCAAAAGCTTCAGTTGCAGCACTTGATGCTCACGGAGAATTGGCTTTACATGCCTTTGAAGAAACAGGACGTGGAGTATTTGAAGATAAAGCAACTAAAAACCTATTTGCTTGTGAGCACGTAGTAAACAACATGCGCCACACTAAAACAGTTGGTGTTATCGAAGAAGATGATGTAACAGGATTGACTCTTATTGCTGAACCGGTTGGTGTTGTTTGTGGTATCACTCCAACAACAAACCCTACTTCAACAGCAATCTTTAAAGCGTTGATTTCATTGAAGACTCGTAATCCTATTGTCTTTGCATTCCACCCATCAGCTCAAGAATCATCAGCTCACGCAGCTCAAATCGTACGTGACGCAGCGATTAAAGCAGGAGCTCCTGAAAACTGTGTACAGTGGATTACTGAACCATCTATGGAAGCAACTAGCGCATTGATGAACCACGAAGGTGTTGCAACAATCCTTGCAACAGGTGGTAATGCCATGGTTAAAGCTGCATACTCATGTGGTAAACCAGCTCTTGGGGTTGGTGCGGGTAACGTTCCAGCTTATGTTGAAAAATCAGCTAACATCCGCCAAGCTGCTCACGATATCGTAATGTCTAAATCATTTGACAATGGTATGGTCTGTGCATCTGAACAAGCGGTTATCATTGACAAAGAAATTTACGATGAATTTGTAGCAGAGTTCAAATCTTATCACACTTACTTTGTAAACAAAAAAGAAAAAGCTCTTCTTGAAGAGTTCTGCTTTGGTGTAAAAGCTAACAGTAAAAACTGTGCTGGTGCAAAATTGAACGCTGACATCGTTGGTAAACCAGCAACTTGGATTGCAGAACAAGCAGGATTTACTGTTCCAGAAGGAACAAACATTCTTGCTGCAGAATGTAAAGAAGTTGGTGAAAACGAGCCATTGACTCGTGAAAAATTGTCACCAGTTATCGCAGTTTTGAAATCTGAAAACCGTGAAGACGGAATTAATAAAGCTCGTCAAATGGTTGAATTTAACGGTCTCGGACACTCAGCTGCTATCCATACCGCTGATGAAGAATTGACTAAAGAATTTGGTAAAGCTGTTAAAGCTATTCGTGTTATCTGTAACTCACCTTCTACTTTCGGTGGTATCGGAGACGTTTATAATGCCTTCTTGCCATCATTGACACTCGGATGTGGTTCTTACGGACGTAACTCAGTTGGGGATAACGTTAGCGCCATTAACCTCTTGAATATCAAAAAAGTCGGAAGACGGAGAAATAACATGCAATGGATGAAACTTCCTTCAAAAACATACTTTGAACGTGATTCAATTCAATACCTTCAAAAATGTCGTGACGTTGAGCGTGTCATGATCGTTACAGACCACGCTATGGTAGAACTTGGTTTCCTTGATCGTATCATCGAACAACTTGCCCTTCGTCGCAATAAGGTTGTTTACCAAATCTTTGCAGATGTAGAGCCAGATCCAGATATCACAACTGTTGAACGTGGTACAGAAATCATGCGTTCCTTCAAACCAGATACAATCATCGCTCTTGGTGGTGGATCACCAATGGATGCTGCTAAAGTAATGTGGCTCTTCTACGAACAACCAGAAGTGGACTTCCGTGACCTTGTACAAAAATTCATGGATATCCGTAAACGTGCCTTCAAATTCCCATTGCTTGGTAAGAAAACTAAATTCATCGCTATCCCAACTACATCTGGTACAGGATCTGAAGTAACTCCATTTGCCGTTATCTCTGATAAAGCAAACAACCGTAAATACCCAATTGCTGACTACTCATTGACACCAACTGTGGCAATCGTAGACCCTGCTTTGGTATTGACAGTTCCTGGATTTGTTGCTGCTGACACTGGTATGGACGTATTGACTCACGCAACTGAAGCTTACGTATCACAAATGGCTAGCGACTACACTGATGGTCTTGCTCTTCAAGCTATCAAACTTGTATTCGAAAACTTGGAAAGCTCAGTGAAGAATGCAGACTTCCACTCACGTGAGAAAATGCATAACGCTTCAACTATTGCTGGTATGGCCTTTGCGAATGCCTTTCTAGGTATTTCTCACTCAATGGCTCACAAGATTGGTGCACAATTCCACACAGTTCACGGACGTACAAATGCAATCTTGCTTCCATACGTTATCCGTTACAACGGTACACGCCCAGCTAAGACAGCTACATGGCCTAAGTACAACTACTACCGTGCAGATGAGAAGTATCAAGATATCGCTCGTATGCTTGGCCTTCCAGCTTCTACACCAGAAGAAGGGGTTGCATCTTATGCTAAAGCTGTTTACGAACTCGGTGAGCGCGTAGGTATCCAAATGAACTTCAAAGCACAAGGTATTGACGAGAAAGAATGGAAAGAACATTCACGTGAATTGGCCTTCCTTGCTTATGAAGATCAATGTTCACCTGCAAACCCACGTCTTCCAATGGTTGATCATATGCAAGAAATCATCGAAGATGCTTACTATGGTTACAAAGAAAGACCAGGACGTCTTAAATAATTGATTATCAGTCAGAGGCAGGAGTAATCCTGTCTCTTTTTTATAGTTTTTCAAAATAGATGAGGTTAAAAGTTTAGAAAGAAAGGCTTGTAACTAACTGTCAATATCTATGTTGAAAGGCTTTTGGCTCAATTAACTTATATAAATTTGAGTCTTTGCAAAGTAGAAAACTGAAGTGAAAATCAACGTCAGCGCTTGCAATAAAACTAAAATAGTTATATAATAGGTTTGTTGAAAGGTGATTTGTAGTGATTCAAGTTACTCTTTTCACAATAAAATTTTCATGATTTTCATAAGGAGGAAATCACTAATGGTAGTTAAAGTTGGTATTAACGGTTTCGGTCGTATCGGTCGTCTTGCTTTCCGTCGTATCCAAAACGTAGAAGGTGTTGAAGTTACTCGCATCAACGACCTTACAGATCCAGTTATGCTTGCACACTTGTTGAAATATGACACAACTCAAGGTCGTTTCGACGGAACTGTGGAAGTTAAAGAAGGTGGATTCGAAGTTAACGGTAAATTCATCCGCGTTTCTGCAGAACGTGACCCAGAACAAATCGACTGGGCTAACGATGGTGTAGAAATCGTTCTTGAAGCAACTGGATTCTTCGCTAAGAAAGATGCAGCTGAAAAACACTTGCACCCAGGCGGAGCTAAGAAAGTTGTTATCACTGCTCCTGGTGGAAACGACGTTAAAACAGTTGTATTTAACACTAACCACGATGTTCTTGATGGAACTGAAACAGTTATTTCAGGTGCTTCATGTACTACAAACTGCTTGGCTCCAATGGCTAAAGCTCTTCAAGATAACTTCGGTGTTGTAGAAGGATTGATGACTACTATCCACGCTTACACTGGTGACCAAATGATCCTTGACGGACCACACCGTGGTGGTGACCTTCGTCGTGCTCGCGCTGGTGCTGCAAACATCGTTCCTAACTCAACTGGTGCTGCTAAAGCTATCGGTCTTGTAATCCCAGAATTGAACGGTAAACTTGACGGATCTGCACAACGCGTTCCAACTCCAACTGGATCAGTTACTGAATTGGTAGCTGTTCTTGAAAAGAACGTTACTGTTGATGAAGTGAACGCAGCTATGAAAGCAGCTTCAAACGAATCATACGGTTACACAGAAGATCCAATCGTATCTTCAGATATCGTAGGTATGTCATACGGTTCATTGTTTGACGCAACTCAAACTAAAGTTCTTGACGTTGACGGTAAACAATTGGTTAAAGTTGTATCATGGTACGACAACGAAATGTCTTACACTGCACAACTTGTACGTACTCTTGAATACTTCGCTAAAATCGCTAAATAATTCCTGAGTCAATTAAAGCAAGGTCAACTGGCCTTGCTTTTTTGCTTATAATAAAAATGGATGGTTTTATCATCCATTTTGTTTTAATTCTCTTTCAAATGTATCTGATAGCGCAGTAAAACTTAACTTGTTTAAAGTTAGAGGGTGGACAAAGGATAGTTTGAATGCGTGTAGCATCAGTCTCTTAGTTTTTGAATGTGGATTGTAGAGAGGGTCTCCAAGGATTGGATGCCCGTGGTGAGATAGATGCACTCGAATTTGATGAGTACGTCCTGTTTTCAATCTGCACCGAACGAGACTGGTTTTGTTTTGAAACTGTTTCAACCGAGTTACTTGAGTTTCGGCATATTGACCATTTTTTTGATCCACAACTCTTTTTCTACGATCATGGCGATTGCGGCCGATTTTATCTCGAAAGATAAGTTCTTTGGCTTCTGTTTTTCCTTCCACTAAGGCACAGTATTCTCGCGAAATCTCTTTTTTCTCTAATAATCGATTGAGGATAGGCAATATAAATGGATTTTTCGCAAACAGTACGAGACCACTTGTTTCCATATCTAGTCTATGAACAACATAGCAGGTTTGACCGACATAGGCGCTGACATGATTGAGAAGAGCTATCTCATCTGGCTGATTTCCATGTGTCTTCATACCCTCAGGTTTATTGACGATAATTAAATGTTGATCTTGATAGACTTCATTTACAAGTTTGGCGTCTCCCGAAGTAATTTCTTTTGCAGGATAATCTTCCTCGTCGAAAATCAATTGACATTCATCTCCTGCTTTGATAGTTTGGTGCCAATGAACTTCTTTTTTGTTGATAAGGATATGTTTCTTAACTCTCAAAAAATGTCGTATTTTTCGAGGGATTAACAGTTGCTCTTCCAGAAAAAGTTTGACTGTCATTTCAGGCAAAGAATCAGGTATAGTAAAGGTAAATTTCATACAGATATTGTAACAAAAATTAGTCTATTTGGACAGGGGACTAGCTAAATTCTTGTCTTCCTATAGGGAAGATGATAAAATAAACGCATGAAATTAGATACATTATTTGAAAAATTTCTTTCCTTATTTAAGAAAGAAGAATCTGAAATTGAAGAAACAGAGACTAATGAAGTTGAACATGAAGGTAACGGGTCTAGTAATTTACGACGTTCAAGATCAGGACGGAAGAAATCTGGGTCAGTTGGTTCTATCCGAAAATTCTGGCGTCGCTATCATCTGACAAAAATCTTTCTGATTTTGGGACTCAGTACTAGCTTGTTTGTTGGAGTTTATCTGTTTGCCCTAGCAAAATCGACAAATGTTACAGATTTGCAAAATGCTTTAAAAACTCGAACTCTGATTTTTGACCGAGAAGAGAAAGAAGCGGGAGCCCTGTCAGGACAAAAAGGGACCTATGTCGAACTTTCTGATATTAGTGAAGATTTGCAGAATGCTGTTATTGCGACAGAAGATAGAAGTTTCTATAAAAATAGTGGAATTAACTATGGGCGCTTTTTCCTGGCTATCCTAACAGCTGGTCGTTCGGGCGGTGGTTCTACAATTACCCAACAGTTGGCGAAAAATGCTTATCTTTCACAAGACCAAACTGTGCAGAGAAAGGCTAAAGAATTCTTCCTTGCTTTAGAATTAACCAAAAAATACAGTAAAAAAGAAATTCTAACCATGTACTTGAACAATGCCTACTTCGGTAATGGAGTTTGGGGTGTTGAGGATGCAAGTAAAAAGTACTTCGGAGTTTCAGCCTCTCAATTGACACTTGATGAAGCTGCAACCTTAGCAGGAATGCTTAAAGGGCCAGAGTTATACAACCCTTTGAATTCCATTGAAGACTCTACTAATCGCAGAGATACTGTTCTACAAAATATGGTAGCTGCTGGCTATATTGATAAAAATAAAGAAGCGGAAGCTGCAGGTGTTGACATGGCATCTCGGCTTCAGGATGTTTATGAAGGAAAAATATCAGACTACCGTTATCCTTCTTATTTTGATGCAGTTGTTAATGAAGCTATTGAAAAGTATAACCTAACAGAGGAAGAAATCGTTAATAACGGTTATCGAATTTATACGGAGCTAGATCAAAATTACCAAGCAAATATGCAGGTAATCTATCAAAATACATCTCTCTTTCCAACGGCTGAAGATGGGACACATGCAGAGTCAGGTAGTGTCGCTTTGGAACCAAAAACGGGTGGAGTTCGAGGGATTGTTGGTCGCGTTGCCGGAGATGATAAAGTTGGTTTTCGAAATTTCAACTATGCAACTCAATCAAAAAGAAGTCCAGGGTCAACGATTAAACCATTAGTAGTTTATACACCAGCAGTCGAAGCGGGTTGGGCTTTAAATAAAGAGTTGGATAATCATACCATGGAATATGGAGACTACAAGGTCGATAACTACGCTGGAATCAAAACGTCACCAGAAATTCCAATGTATCAAGCTTTAGCCGAATCTTTAAACCTCCCTGCAGTAGCAACAGTTAAACAACTTGGCATCGATAAGGCTTTTGAATCAGGTGAAAAATTTGGACTTGATTTAACGAATGTGGATCGCGTGTTAGGTGTAGCTCTAGGTGGTGGCGTGGAAACTAACCCACTACAAATGGCGCAAGCTTATGCAGCATTTGCAAATGAAGGTTTAATGCCTGAAGCACATTTTATTACACGAATTGAAAATGCAAGTGGAGAAGTCATTGCTACTCACAAAAATACTCAAAAACGAGTGGTTGACAAATCGGTAGCTGATAAAATGACAAGTATGATGCTTGGAACCTTTACAAATGGTACAGGAATAAGTTCTTCACCTAATGGCTATGTTTTAGCTGGAAAAACTGGTACAACTGAAGCGGCATTTAACCCAGTATATACAAGTGACCAGTGGGTTATTGGCTATACACCTGATGTGGTAATCAGTCACTGGCTTGGTTTCCCGACTACGGACGAAAATCATTATCTATCAGGCTCGACTTCAAATGGCGCAGCTCATATTTTTAGAAGCATGGCTGAAACAATCCTTCCTTATACGCCGGGAAGTACTTTTACAGTTAAGAATGCTTATGAACTAAACGGTATAGCACCTAAAAATGCTCAAAATCATGTTACTGACAGTGGTGGAACGCAATCAAGTGATACTATAACCGATATTAGAGGACGAGCTCAGAATCTTATCGATGAAGCAGAACGAGCAATTTCAGATGCTAAGATTAAAGAAAAAGCAAAAACAATATGGGATACAATAGTAGATTTGTTCCAATAATTCTTAAATGACAAGAATAATTTCTTGTCATTTTTTTATCCTGAAATGACTTTAAAATAATCTAAGAGAGATATATTGGTCTCCAAAGTGTCAATTTAGACAAGTATATAATCAGAATAAATCATAAAGGCATTTATGAAGGTTGACTCTGCTATACTAAATGCAGAAAAGGAGGGTAATCATGTTAGAAAAAAATTACCAAGAAGTAAGAGCTATCGTACACAAGTGCCGAAAGGAGTACTATCTTCATTTATGGGAAAAAGAAGATTGGGACCAAGAAGGAATGATTTGTCTTCATGAATTAATGGAGAACCACCCAGAATTCAAGGAGAAAAAAAATAAACAATTCTATATTTACTTTAAAACAAAATTTCGCAATCGGATTTTAGATGCTGTGCGAAAACAAGAGAGTTATAAAAGAAAATTAGATCGTCAAGCATATGAAGAAGTGGGTGAAATTAGCCACAGATTAAGGGAGGGAGGACTTGTCTTGGATGAGTCGTACGCTCTACAAGAAATGCTTAAGAAATATCGAGCTGGTTTAGGAAAGGAGAAGTTGGAATATTTCGAACGATTGATGGCAGATGAACGATTTAAAGGCAGAAAAGCTATGCTTAAAGAGTTGCAACTTGTCTTAAAAGATTTTGGACCAAAATAATAAAAAATAGCAAAAACCAGTTGACAAGCGCTAAAAAGTAGGTATAATAGAAAGAGTTGAAAAACTCAAGGTCCGTTGGTCAAGGGGTTAAGACACCGCCTTTTCACGGCGGTAACACGGGTTCGAATCCCGTACGGACTATGGGTGTATCGCGGTTAAGGTTGATAGGATTTAAAAAAAGTTAAAAAACCTGTTGACAGAGAAAACTGACTGTGATATACTAATATAGTTGTCGCAAGCGCGACAAAGACCTTTGAAAACTGAACAAGACGAACCAATGTGCAGGGCACTATAACTGAAGGTTATAGTACTGAACAATGAAAAAACAATAAATCTGTCAGTGACAGAAATGAGTGAGAACTCAAACTTTTAATGAGAGTTTGATCCTGGCTCAGGATGAACGCTGGCGGCGTGCCTAATACATGCAAGTAGAACGCTGAAGCTTGGTGCTTGCACCGAGCGGATGAGTTGCGAACGGGTGAGTAACGCGTAGGTAACCTGCCTGGTAGCGGGGGATAACTATTGGAAACGATAGCTAATACCGCATGACAACAGTTATTGCATGATAGCTGTTTAAAAGGGGCAATTGCTCCACTACCAGATGGACCTGCGTTGTATTAGCTAGTTGGTGGGGTAACGGCTCACCAAGGCGACGATACATAGCCGACCTGAGAGGGTGATCGGCCACACTGGGACTGAGACACGGCCCAGACTCCTACGGGAGGCAGCAGTAGGGAATCTTCGGCAATGGACGGAAGTCTGACCGAGCAACGCCGCGTGAGTGAAGAAGGTTTTCGGATCGTAAAGCTCTGTTGTAAGAGAAGAACGAGTGTGAGAGTGGAAAGTTCACACTGTGACGGTATCTTACCAGAAAGGGACGGCTAACTACGTGCCAGCAGCCGCGGTAATACGTAGGTCCCGAGCGTTATCCGGATTTATTGGGCGTAAAGCGAGCGCAGGCGGTTAGATAAGTCTGAAGTTAAAGGCTGTGGCTTAACCATAGTACGCTTTGGAAACTGTTTAACTTGAGTGCAAGAGGGGAGAGTGGAATTCCATGTGTAGCGGTGAAATGCGTAGATATATGGAGGAACACCGGTGGCGAAAGCGGCTCTCTGGCTTGTAACTGACGCTGAGGCTCGAAAGCGTGGGGAGCAAACAGGATTAGATACCCTGGTAGTCCACGCCGTAAACGATGAGTGCTAGGTGTTAGACCCTTTCCGGGGTTTAGTGCCGTAGCTAACGCATTAAGCACTCCGCCTGGGGAGTACGACCGCAAGGTTGAAACTCAAAGGAATTGACGGGGGCCCGCACAAGCGGTGGAGCATGTGGTTTAATTCGAAGCAACGCGAAGAACCTTACCAGGTCTTGACATCCCTCTGACCGCTCTAGAGATAGAGTTTTCCTTCGGGACAGAGGTGACAGGTGGTGCATGGTTGTCGTCAGCTCGTGTCGTGAGATGTTGGGTTAAGTCCCGCAACGAGCGCAACCCCTATTGTTAGTTGCCATCATTCAGTTGGGCACTCTAGCGAGACTGCCGGTAATAAACCGGAGGAAGGTGGGGATGACGTCAAATCATCATGCCCCTTATGACCTGGGCTACACACGTGCTACAATGGCTGGTACAACGAGTCGCAAGTCGGTGACGGCAAGCTAATCTCTTAAAGCCAGTCTCAGTTCGGATTGTAGGCTGCAACTCGCCTACATGAAGTCGGAATCGCTAGTAATCGCGGATCAGCACGCCGCGGTGAATACGTTCCCGGGCCTTGTACACACCGCCCGTCACACCACGAGAGTTTGTAACACCCGAAGTCGGTGAGGTAACCATTTGGAGCCAGCCGCCTAAGGTGGGATAGATGATTGGGGTGAAGTCGTAACAAGGTAGCCGTATCGGAAGGTGCGGCTGGATCACCTCCTTTCTAAGGATAAGGAATGCACATTGGTCTTGTTTAGTCTTGAGAGGTCTTGTGGGGCCTTAGCTCAGCTGGGAGAGCGCCTGCTTTGCACGCAGGAGGTCAGCGGTTCGATCCCGCTAGGCTCCATTGGTGAGAGATCACCAAGTAATGCACATTGAAAATTGAATATCTATATCAAATAGTAACAAGAAAATAAACCGAAAACGCTGTAGTATTAATAAGAGTTTATGACTGAAAGGTCAAAAAAATAAGGTTAAGTTAATAAGGGCGCACGGTGGATGCCTTGGCACTAGGAGCCGAAGAAGGACGTGACAAACGACGATATGCCTTGGGTAGCTGTAAGTAAGCGATGATCCAGGGATTTCCGAATGGGGGAACCCAACAGGTACTACCTGTTACCCATATCTGTTAAGGATATGAGGAGGAAGACGCAGTGAACTGAAACATCTAAGTAGCTGCAGGAAGAGAAAGCAAAAGCGATTGCCTTAGTAGCGGCGAGCGAAACGGCAGGAGGGCAAACCGAAGAGTTTACTCTTCGGGGTTGTAGGACTGCAATGTGGACTCAAAGATTATAGAAGAATGATATGGGAAGATCAGCCAAAGAGAGTGAGAGCCTCGTATTCAAAATAGTCTTTGTACCTAGCAGTATCCTGAGTACGGCGGGACACGTGAAATCCCGTCGGAATCTGGGAGGACCATCTCCCAACCCTAAATACTCCCTAGTGACCGATAGTGAACCAGTACCGTGAGGGAAAGGTGAAAAGCACCCCGGGAGGGGAGTGAAATAGAACCTGAAACCGTGTGCCTACAACAAGTTCGAGCCCGTTAATGGGTGAGAGCGTGCCTTTTGTAGAATGAACCGGCGAGTTACGATATGATGCGAGGTTAAGTTGAAGAGACGGAGCCGTAGGGAAACCGAGTCTGAATAGGGCGCTTTAGTATCATGTCGTAGACCCGAAACCATGTGACCTACCCATGAGCAGGTTGAAGGTGCGGTAAGACGCACTGGAGGACCGAACCAGGGCACGTTGAAAAGTGCTTGGATGACTTGTGGGTAGCGGAGAAATTCCAAACGAACTTGGAGATAGCTGGTTCTCTCCGAAATAGCTTTAGGGCTAGCGTCGACATAAAGATTCTTGGAGGTAGAGCACTGTTTGGGTGAGGGGTCCATCCCGGATTACCAATCTCAGATAAACTCCGAATGCCAATGAATTATGGTCGGCAGTCAGACTGCGAGTGCTAAGATCCGTAGTCGAAAGGGAAACAGCCCAGACCACCAGCTAAGGTCCCAAAATAATTGTTAAGTGGAAAAGGATGTGGGGTTGCACAGACAACTAGGATGTTAGCTTAGAAGCAGCTATTCATTCAAAGAGTGCGTAATAGCTCACTAGTCGAGTGACCCTGCGCCGAAAATGTACCGGGGCTAAAACAATTTACCGAAGCTGTGGATACCTTTATAGGTATGGTAGGAGAGCGTTCTATGTGTGGCGAAGGTGTACCGTGAGGAGCGCTGGAACGCATAGAAGTGAGAATGCCGGTATGAGTAGCGAAAGACAGGTGAGAATCCTGTCCACCGTAAGACTAAGGTTTCCAGGGGAAGGCTCGTCCGCCCTGGGTTAGTCGGGACCTAAGGAGAGACCGAAAGGTGTATCCGATGGACAACAGGTTGATATTCCTGTACTAGAGTATGTAGTGATGGAGGGACGCAGTAGGCTAACTAAAGCAGACGATTGGAAGTGTCTGTCTAAGCAGTGAGGTGTGAACTGAGTCAAATGCTTAGTTCTATAACATTGAGCTGTGATGGGGAGCGAAGTTTAGTAGCGAAGTTAGTGACGTCACACTGCCAAGAAAAGCTTCTAGCGTTAAACATACTCTACCCGTACCGCAAACCGACACAGGTAGTCGAGGCGAGTAGCCTCAGGTGAGCGAGAGAACTCTCGTTAAGGAACTCGGCAAAATGACCCCGTAACTTCGGGAGAAGGGGTGCTGACTTTACGTCAGCCGCAGTGAATAGGCCCAAGCAACTGTTTATCAAAAACACAGCTCTCTGCTAAATCGTAAGATGATGTATAGGGGGTGACGCCTGCCCGGTGCTGGAAGGTTAAGAGGAGTGCTTAGCGGTAACGCGAAGGTATGAATTGAAGCCCCAGTAAACGGCGGCCGTAACTATAACGGTCCTAAGGTAGCGAAATTCCTTGTCGGGTAAGTTCCGACCCGCACGAAAGGCGTAATGATTTGGGCACTGTCTCAACGAGAGACTCGGTGAAATTTTAGTACCTGTGAAGATGCAGGTTACCCGCGACAGGACGGAAAGACCCCATGGAGCTTTACTGCAGTTTGATATTGAGTGTCTGTACCACATGTACAGGATAGGTAGGAGTCTATGAGATCGGGACGCCAGTTTCGAAGGAGACGTTGTTGGGATACTACCCTTGTGTTATGGCCACTCTAACCCGGATAGGTGATCCCTATCGGAGACAGTGTCTGACGGGCAGTTTGACTGGGGCGGTCGCCTCCTAAAAGGTAACGGAGGCGCCCAAAGGTTCCCTCAGAATGGTTGGAAATCATTCGCAGAGTGTAAAGGTATAAGGGAGCTTGACTGCGAGAGCTACAACTCGAGCAGGGACGAAAGTCGGGCTTAGTGATCCGGTGGTTCCGTATGGAAGGGCCATCGCTCAACGGATAAAAGCTACCCTGGGGATAACAGGCTTATCTCCCCCAAGAGTTCACATCGACGGGGAGGTTTGGCACCTCGATGTCGGCTCGTCGCATCCTGGGGCTGTAGTCGGTCCCAAGGGTTGGGCTGTTCGCCCATTAAAGCGGCACGCGAGCTGGGTTCAGAACGTCGTGAGACAGTTCGGTCCCTATCCGTCGCGGGCGTAGGAAATTTGAGAGGATCTGCTCCTAGTACGAGAGGACCAGAGTGGACTTACCGCTGGTGTACCAGTTGTCTTGCCAAAGGCATCGCTGGGTAGCTATGTAGGGAAGGGATAAACGCTGAAAGCATCTAAGTGTGAAACCCACCTCAAGATGAGATTTCCCATGATTTTATATCAGTAAGAGCCCTGAGAGATGATCAGGTAGATAGGTTAGAAGTGGAAGTGTGGCGACACATGTAGCGGACTAATACTAATAGCTCGAGGACTTATCCAAAGTAACTGAGAATATGAAAGCGTAAGGTTTTCTTGGAATTTGATAGATATTCAATTTTGAGTAGGTATTACTCAGAGTTAAGTGACGATAGCCTAGGAGATACACCTGTACCCATGCCGAACACAGAAGTTAAGCCCTAGAACGCCGGAAGTAGTTGGGGGTTGCCCCCTGTGAGATATGGAAGTCGCTTAGCTCTAGGGAGTTTAGCTCAGCTGGGAGAGCATCTGCCTTACAAGCAGAGGGTCAGCGGTTCGATCCCGTTAACTCCCATAGGTCCCGTAGTGTAGCGGTTATCACGTCGCCCTGTCACGGCGAAGATCGCGGGTTCGATTCCCGTCGGGACCGTAATAACGAAAGTTATTTGACTCGTTAGCTCAGTTGGTAGAGCAATTGACTTTTAATCAATGGGTCACTGGTTCGAGCCCAGTACGGGTCATATTTGCGGGTTTGGCGGAATTGGCAGACGCACCAGATTTAGGATCTGGCGCTTAACGGCGTGGGGGTTCAAGTCCCTTAACCCGCATAATAGAAATTAGCCGGCTTAGCTCAGTTGGTAGAGCATCTGATTTGTAATCAGAGGGTCGCGTGTTCAAGTCATGTAGCCGGCATTTTTTTTAATATAAACCAGAGTCGATGCGAACGTAGTTCAGTGGTAGAACACCACCTTGCCAAGGTGGGGGTCGCGGGTTCGAATCCCGTCGTTCGCTTAGAGAGGCCGGGGTGGCGGAACTGGCAGACGCACAGGACTTAAAATCCTGCGATTGGTAACGATCGTACCGGTTCGATTCCGGTCCTCGGCATATAAAAATGAGCACCCTTAGCTCAACTGGATAGAGTACCTGACTACGAATCAGGCGGTTAGAGGTTCGACTCCTCTAGGGTGCATTACAATTTAATTCGGGAAGTAGCTCAGCTTGGTAGAGTACTTGGTTTGGGACCAAGGTGTCGCAGGTTCGAATCCTGTCTTCCCGATTGGTCAATACTTGATTTGAGGCGATTGCCTTTTTTTTTATTTGTTGAATTTAAATGTAACAATTTCAAATTTATTATTTACCTGTAAATTTCATTACATTTTCTTAAAGGTTTTGTGTTGTTTTCTTTTCAAATACTTATAATTGTTCAAAGGATTATCTAATTGATAGTTCTTTTTTTTTATTTTTGGTATCCTAGTCATATGAAAAGAATCAAAATTGATGTTGTGATTGTTCCTTTAAGCGGACATTTGTATCCAACTATGAATTTATTGCTCCCTCTTTTAGACAATCCTCAATATGAGATACGTTTGTTTACAGGTCCTCAAAAGAAAGCTGTTTGCGAAGCATCTGGTTTTCAAGTAGTTCCCATACTTGAAGATCACATTGAGGAGTTTGAAAGTGCAGCAAATAACTCTGAGCAATTAGGAATTTTATCGGCCTATCATCAACTTTCTGCTAGTATTGATTTAATTAACGTAGTTTCAGATCAATTATTGGATGAGTGGCAAAAGAATCGTCCAGATATTGTTATTGCTGATTTTATAACTTTGTCAGGTGGGCTCGTGGCAAATCAGCTTGGTATTCCTTGGATTACTACCATGGCTACACAATTTGTTTTAGAAACGACTGACGGCCCGCCCTGTCTAATTGGTGGGATGGGGAGTCCCAAGAATGCCTGGGATTCTGCAGTACAATTTTTAGGTAGAAAGGGAACTCGGTTAGTAAAACGGATTGTATCTTTTTCGTTTCGTGATCGTTTAAAGAGATATAATTTTAGACTCTATAATCAGCTGGACCAAGAGACTATTTATTCTCCATATTCAATCCTTGGTATAGGGATGAAAGAAGTAGAGTTAAAAAAGGGATTCCCAGAACACTACAAGTGGGTAGGACCCTCTGGAGCTTCGGTTGAGGTAGGAGAGGATTATCCTTTAGATTTGTCTCCTTTTATGGATCGAAAGAAAGTTTTGGTGACTTGTGGGACACAACTAGCTTGGGCCAAAGAAAATCTTATTTATCAAGCTACGCAACTTGCAAAATCTCATCCTGATTGTCACTTTTTTGTAACTCGTGGTGTAGGTGGAGAGCCCTTCCAATGTGAAAATCTCATGGAGAATCTGTCCGTTGTTTCTTATCTTCCTTACAAAGAATACATTCCTCAGATGGATTATGTGATTCATCATGGTGGAGCTGGGATTTTTTATCAGTGTATCATTTATGGTAAACCAGCTTTGATTTTGCCTCATGATTATGATCAATTTGATTATGCTGTTCGGGGTTTGGAGGCAGGTGTTGCTTTCACAGCTAAAAGAGATAATAGCAAGGAGATTGGGCAGGCCTTTGAAAAATTAATTGCTAAAGAAGATTGGTCAAAATTAGAAATTTTACGCCAGGCTGCACAATCCTATCATCCAACAGAAATTTTGGAAAGCGAAATCCACCGTCTGTTAGCAGATAAGGAGAAAGAATGATGAAAAAAGTATTAGTCACAGGAGCCACTGGTTTCTTGGGGAAATATGTAGTAGAAGAACTAGTTGAGCATGGTTACCAAGTGCGAGCTTTTGGTAGAAACAGTCAGGTAGGGCAATCCTTGGAAGACTCTTCTGTCAGTTTTTTTCAGGGGGATTTGACCAAAGCTGATGATGTGCTAGAGGCTTGCAAGGGGATGGACCTGGTCGTTCATGCGGGAGCCCTGTCAACAGTTTGGGGTCCTTGGGAAGATTTTTATCAGGCTAATGTTTTAGGAACCAAATATGTTCTCGAGGCATGTCACCAAACAGGTATTCAACGTTTAGTCTATGTATCCTCACCAAGCATCTATGCTGCTCCTAAGGATCAGTTGGCTATCAAAGAAAATGATGCTCCAGAGGAAAATAATCTCAATAATTATATTCGTAGCAAATTGGCTTCAGAGAAGCTCTTTAAAGATTATCCAGATGTTCCTAATATCATCTTGAGACCTCGGGGACTGTTTGGGATTGGAGATACCAGCATCTTGCCACGGGTGATTAATCTTAGTCAAAAAATTGGTATTCCTTTAATTGGAGATGGGCGTCAGCTCATGGACATGACTTGCGTGGAAAATGTTGCTCTCGCAATTCGTTTAGCCTTAGAAGTCCCAGAAGCAAAAGGTGAGGTCTATAACATTACTAATGGCGAACCGAGGGCATTTAGGGATTTGCTAGAGGAAAGTTTGACAGGTTTGGGTTACCCAATCAAATATAGAAAAATTCCAGCATCTCTATTAGCAAGAATTGCAAGTAGTTTAGAGTTTCTTTACAAGTCCTTGAATCTGAAAGGGGAACCGCCTTTAACACGATATACCTATTATCTACTTCGTTATAGTCAAACTCTAGATATTAGCAAGGCTGAGAGGGAATTGGGGTATCGTCCGAAAATTAGTATTTCAGAAGGGATTGAACAATATGTCCAAGATTATCGAAAGCATTGAGTATTTCCCAGCGGGATATTGTACGAGTTATGCCGGTTTGCTCTTTAAAGGTGTTAAGAATAGAAAGATGACTTTCCCTGCAGGTGTCTTTTTGATCAAACACAGGGATAAAGGATATTTGCTCTATGATACTGGCTATCACTATGATATTAAGACAAAACTAAGATATGCTTTATATCGCTTGGGGACGCCCGTTCAAATGACAGAACAGGATCAGATTTCGCACTTGCTGAAAGCTAAAGGAATCAAGCCAGAAGAAATCAAGTATGTCTTGTTGTCTCATCTACATCCAGATCATTTGGGAGGGACTAGCTTCTTTCCGAATGCAAACTTTATCCTGACCCAGGAAGTCTATGATGTTTACAAGAAGCCCAAACTAAAAGATTTAATTTTTAAAGAATTTTTACCGAGTGACTTCGAGGAAAGATTGACAGTCATCAAGACAAATCAGCAAAACTCCAACTTCAATTATCGTTCCACCAATGATCTTTTTGGAGACGGAAGTATCCTGGTAGCTTCTATTGATGGGCATGCTAAGGGCCAAGCCTGTCTCTTTATTCCAGATTATCATCTCTTTATTGCAGCAGACCTTTGCTGGGGAATTGACCTTTTATCCTATACGAAACAGATGCATCTGATTCCTTCCTTGGTGCAAGATAGTAAGGCTGAATATATCAAAGGAACAGAGCTCTTGGAAGAGGTTTTAAAGGATGGAATAGAAGTGCTCGTTAGCCATGACCCTGTAGAAAGGATTGAGCGGATTTTGTATGAAAAAAATAACCTTTCTTAAAACTTTTATCCAAACTCGTTGGCTACATAATTTTAAGTCTCGAGAAGCCTTAGAAAACTATCAGAAAAAGCAGTTGGCTGCCTATATGGACTTTCTCAAACGTGAGTCACCTTATTTCAAAAATGGTGTGCCTCACGACTTTGACCATATGGATAAAGCTTTTATGATGACGCATTTCAACGAACTTAATACTCAAGGAGTGGATCGAGATGAGGCCTTGGCTTTGGCTATCGAAAGCGAGAAGACCCGTAATTTTACAGAACTCAAAGGTGAAATAGCAGTTGGGTTGTCTTCTGGAACATCTGGACACCGGGGACTCTTTATCACAACTGAAAAAGAGCGCAGTATGTGGGCGTCGGCAATTCTAGCCAAGATGTTGCCCAAAGGTCACCTTTTTGGACATCGTATAGCTTTTTTCCTGAGAGCAGATAATGAGCTGTATCAGACCATCAATACGGCGCTCATTCGTTTAGAATACTTTGATATTTTCAAGAATACAGATGAGCATATCGAGCGCCTCAACAATTATCAACCGACCATCGTGGTGGCGCCTGCTTCGATGTTGATTGAATTGAGTAAGCGTCTAAAAGCGGGAGAGCTAAAGATTCAGCCACAAAAAATCGTTTCAGTAGCTGAAATCTTGGAAAATAGTGACAGAGAACGGATTTCTGCGGCTTTTGCACTACCAGTTATTGACCAAGTCTATCAAGCAACAGAAGGTTTTCTAGCTTGTACTTGTTCGGCTGGGAATCTGCATCTTAATGAAGACATCATCTTTGTGGAAAAACACTATTTGGATGACCGACGTTTTTATCCAGTCATTACTGATTTTAAGCGGAGCAGTCAGCCTGTTTATCGCTACCAGCTCAACGATATCTTGGTTGAAAATCCTGAACCTTGTTTATGTGGGTCTTATTATACAAGGATTGACAAGGTTGAAGGGCGTTCTGATGATATCTTCTATTTTGATAGGCAAGATGGAGGTCAGGTCACGATTTATCCTGACTTTATCAGACGTTGCATTCTCTTTGTGGAGAATGTCGGAGATTACCAAGTTAAACAACATTCTGAGAGGTTAATAGAAGTTTGTCTGAGTCGAAGGGACGAGCAATTGGAAACAGCCATTACAGAGCAATTTCGACTCTTGGCTCAACAAAAAGAGTTTAAAGAACCTGAAATTCGATTTTCAGATTATCACTGGGATACAAGCCGTAAGCTCAAGCGTATCCAACGTTTATGAAAGGAAAAAAGATTATGACAGAAGTGAAAAGACATGTAGAAATCGCAGGCTATGGAGTTTACCTTCCAAAAAATACAGTGCAATTTAAAGACCAAACCCGTTACCGTGTCGTAGAAAATGAAGAAACACAGCTAGATTTGGCAGAAGCGGCTATCCAACGTGCACTTGAAAATGCAAACTTAAGTATTAAAGACATTGATTGCCTTGTATCAGCTAGCGCGGTAGGTGTTCAGCCTATTCCGTGTACAGCTGCTTTGATTCATGAGCGCGTGGCAAAAGGACTCTCTATTCCAGCCATGGATATCAATACGACTTGTACAAGTTTTATTTCAGCTCTATCAACGATGTCACATTTGATTGAAGCAGGAGAATATCGTCGCGTTTTGATTGTATCTAGTGAAGTTGGTAGCTTGGGTCTTAATCCAAAGCAAAAAGAAAGTTATGAACTCTTTGGTGATGGGGCCGCAGCCTTTATTTTCCAAGCAAGTAACAAGGATAAGGGAGTGATAGCAAGCCTTCAACGTACTTGGTCGGAAGGAGCTCACGATACTGAAATCCGTGGAGGTTTGACCTCATATCAACCAAAAGAGTACTCTGAAGAAACGAAGACCAATTTCATGTTTGATATGAAAGGGAAGAAAATCCTCTTGCTTTCTGCTCGTGTCATTCCAGAAATGTTCCAAGAATTCCAAGAGAAATCCGGTATTTCTAAAGATGCTGTAGACTATATTATTCCACACCAAGCTAGTCGAGCATTACCACTTGTTATGGGTAAATTAGGAGTTAACAAAGACAAGTATCTCAATATTGTCAGTGAGTATGGGAATATGGTTTCCGTTGCGGTACCTTTTGGCTTGGCCTATGCACTCGATCATGGCTATGTGAAGGAAGGAGATACTATCTTCTTAATGGGGACTGCAGCTGGTATGACGGTTAATATGTTGGCTTTGAAATTGTAAAATAAGAGCAGGCACCTATAAGTGGCCTGCTTTTTAAATTAATTTTAAACGTAGAACTATCGGCCTATACAGAAAAAGCTTGATAAGTTTTATGAAACTAAGTATACTAGAAGGTGACAAGCATTTTCAGACGTTGAATTAGGGAGTAGACTTAGAAATTGAGAGGGAGATATGGGGACAAGAAAATTTCGATTATTGATGTCCAAGTATGGCTTTAGTATTGCGATAATTCTGATAGAATTATTTGTTATTTTTGGCATTATTCTTTACATGAGTCAGATTGCTCCGCTTGTTTGGGTTTCCCTTGTATTTCTGGTTAGCGTGGCAACTGTTATAGCGATTGTTAATCGCTCCATGTCTCCTGAGAGCAAGGTGACTTGGTTGATTGTGACCTTTGTGCCGGTGTTTGGTCCACTGCTTTATCTCATGTTCGGTGAAAGAAGGCTATCAAAAAAAGAACTGAAACAACTCCAGGAATTGAATTCTATTGCATTTCATGAGAATAATGGGCGCCAACTCCATCTGCAGCTACAGGAGACAGATAAATCAGCTTATGGAATTATCAATGCCTTGCTACATATGGATAGTAATGCAGAAGTCTATGACCAGACAGATTCACAATTTTTCGCAAGTGGCGAGGAAATGTGGCAACAGATGCTGAAGGATCTTAAAAGAGCTGAAAAGTTTATTTTTCTTGAATACTATATTGTCGAAGAGGGCTTGATGTGGGATAGCATGCTCGAAATTCTCGAAGAAAAAGCTGCTCAGGGTGTTGAAGTCAAGATGCTCTATGACGATATTGGTTGTATGGTGACTTTGCCTGGGGATTATACTGTTTATTTGCGGTCTAAAGGAATTGATGCTCATAAGTTTAATAAGGTGATTCCTCGTATGACAGTGGCCTATAACAACCGTGACCACCGTAAAATCTTGGTCATTGATGGACAGATTTCCTATACTGGTGGAATTAATCTTGCAGATGAATATATCAATCAGATTGAACGTTTTGGACACTGGAAAGATAGTGGAATTCGGATAGATGGTCCGGCGACTCAAGCCTTTACCAGACTATTTCTCATGAACTGGTACATCAACCGTGGGGAAATCAGTGACTTTGATCAGTATCATTTGGAAAATCAGACACGGTCTGGTAGTGGTCTTTGTATCCCATACGGTAGTGGACCGAAACCGATTTACCAGATGAAGGTGGGTAAAATTGTCTATCAAAACTTGATTAATCAAGCGGAAGATTTTGTCTATATCACAACGCCTTATCTCATTATTGATTATGATTTGACAGAGGATATAAAAAATGCGGCCATGCGAGGCGTGGATGTACGAATTGTAACTCCATATATACCGGATAAAAAGCTCATCCAGTTGGTAACTCGAGGATCTTATCCAGACCTTTTATCTGCTGGTGTACGTATCTTTGAGTATACTCCTGGTTTTATCCATAGTAAGCAAATGATTGTCGATGATCGATTTGCAGCTGTCGGAACCATAAATCTAGACTATCGTAGCTTGGTTCATCACTATGAAAATGCGGTTTTATTATATGAAACACCGTCTATTGCAGCTATTCGTAAAGACTTTGAAGAGATTTTTGAAGTGTCGCAAGAAATCTTCACAGATACCATAAATCCAACATGGTATCAAATGATGATTAAAGAAATTACACAGTTATTTGCACCAATGCTTTAATTGAAAGAGATGGATTACCGTCTCTTTTTTTCTGCAAGCAGTTTCCTTGACATCTTATTTTTTTTGCGTTATCATATGTCCATATAATATATGGGAGTCTGTGTACAGTCTGAGAGGAAGTGTTAAACTTCGACCGCACCTGATCTGGGTAATGCCAGCGTAGGGAACGAAACTTAGCCGAATCATGCACCTTTTTCATATATGAAAGAGGTTTTTCTTTTTTCAAAGAAAAACTGTAACTTAGAAGGAGGTTTTAATGAAAGCAAGCATTGCTTTACAAGTCCTACCCCTGTCACAAGGGATTGACCACATAGCTGTTATTGATCAAGTCATTGCTTATCTGCAAGCTCAAGGAGTGACTATGGTAGTGACACCCTTTGAAACGGTCTTAGAGGGAGACTTTGATCAACTCATGCGCATTCTCAAAGAAGCGTTAGAAGTGGCAGGTCAAGGGGCAGACAATGTTTTTGCCAATGTGAAAATAAATGTAGGAGAGATTTTAAGCATCGATGAGAAACTTGAAAAATATAATGAGACGGCACATTAGTCTGCTAGGATTTTTGGGTGTCTTATCTCTTTGGCAGGTAGCGGGTTTGTTAAAACTCTTACCAAAGTTTATCTTGCCGACACCACTTGAAATCCTTCAGTCTTTTGTTCGTGACAGAGAATTTCTCTGGTACCATAGTTGGGCAACGTTAAAGGTTGCCTTGTTAGGTCTGGTATTGGGTGTCTTGATAGCCTGTATCATGGCCGTCCTTATGGATAGTCTGGGCTGGTTAAATGACCTGATTTACCCAATGATGGTGGTTGTCCAGACCATACCGACCATTGCCATAGCTCCTATCCTGGTTTTATGGTTAGGTTATGGAATCTTGCCCAAGATTGTCTTGATTATCTTGACGACAACCTTTCCGATTATTGTCAGTATTTTAGATGGATTTAGGCATTGTGACAAGGACATGCTAACCTTATTTAGTCTGATGCGTGCAAATCCCTGGCAAATCCTGTGGCATTTTAAAATCCCTGTCAGCCTGCCCTACTTTTATGCAGGATTGAGGGTCAGTGTCTCTTACGCCTTTATCACAACAGTGGTATCTGAGTGGTTGGGAGGCTTTGAAGGACTTGGTGTCTACATGATTCAGTCCAAGAAACTGTTTCAGTATGATACCATGTTTGCCATTATTATTCTGGTATCGCTTATCAGCCTTCTGGGTATGAAGCTGGTCGATATCAGTGAAAAATATGTGATTAAATGGAAACGTTCATAGAACAATAACGTTTGAGAAAAAGAAAAGAGGAAATAAAAATGAAGAAAACATGGAAAGTGTTTTTAACGATTGTAACAGCTTTTGTAGCTATCGTGCTGGTGGCTTGTGGCCAAGGAACTGCTTCTAAGGATAACAAAGAAGCAGAACTTAAAAAAATTGACTTTATCCTAGACTGGACACCAAATACCAACCATACAGGGCTTTATGTAGCCAAAGAAAAAGGCTATTTCAAGGAAGCTGGAGTGGATGTTGATTTGAAATTGCCGCCAGAAGAAAGTTCATCTGATTTAGTTATCAATGGTAAGGCACCGTTTGCTATCTACTTCCAAGACTACATGGCTAAGAAATTGGAAAAGGGGGCAGGTATTACTGCCGTTGCCGCTATAGTTGAACACAATACATCAGGAATCATCTCTCGTAAGTCTGACAATGTTAGCAGTCCAAAAGACTTAGTTGGTAAGAAATACGGAACCTGGAATGATCCGACTGAGCTTGCTATGTTGAAAACCTTGGTAGAATCTCAAGGTGGAGACTTTGAGAAGGTCGAAAAAGTACCAAACAACGACTCAAACTCAATCACACCGATTGCCAATGGCGTTTTTGACTCTGCTTGGATTTATTATGGTTGGGATGGAATTCTAGCCAAATCTCAAGGTGTGGATGCAAACTTTATGTATTTGAAAGACTACGTAAAAGAGTTTGACTACTACTCACCAGTTATCATCGCTAACAACGATTATCTGAAAGACAACAAAGAAGAAGCTCGCAAAGTCATCCAAGCCATCAAAAAAGGCTACCAATATGCCATGGAGCACCCAGAAGAAGCTGCAGATATCCTCATCAAAAATGCACCTGAACTTAAGGATAAACGTGACTTTGTCATCGAATCTCAGAAATACTTGTCAAAAGAATACGCAAGCGACAAGGAAAAATGGGGACAATTTGATGCTGACCGTTGGAATGCCTTCTACAAATGGGATAAGGAAAATGGAATCCTCAAGGAAGACTTGACTGATAAAGGATTTACCAACGAATTTGTAAAATAATGACAGAAATTAGACTAGAACACGTAAGCTATGCCTACGACAATGAAAAGATTTTAGAGGATATTAACCTGCAAGTGACTTCAGGTGAAGTGGTCTCTATCCTAGGCCCCAGTGGTGTTGGAAAGACCACCCTCTTTAACCTGATTGCTGGGATTTTAGAAGTCCAGTCTGGTAGAATCATTCTTGATGGAGAGGAAAATCCCAAGGGGCGCGTGAGCTATATGCTACAAAAGGATTTACTTTTGGAACATAAGACTGTTCTAGGCAATATCATCCTGCCCCTCTTGATTCAAAAGGTGGATAAGGCGGAAGCCATTGCCCGTGCAGACGAAATCCTTGCTACTTTTCAATTGACAGCCGTCAGGGATAAGTATCCTCATGAGCTTAGTGGAGGGATGCGCCAGCGTGTGGCCTTACTCCGCACTTACCTTTTTGGGCACAAGCTCTTTCTTTTAGATGAGGCCTTTAGTGCCTTGGATGAGATGACTAAGATGGAGCTTCATACCTGGTATCTTGATATTCATAAACAGCTAGGCCTGACGACACTCATTATTACGCATAGTATAGAGGAAGCTCTTAACCTTAGTGATCGGATTTATATCTTGAAAAATCGCCCGGGGCAGATTGTTTCAGAAATTAAACTAGATTGGTCTGAAGACGAGGACAAGGAAGTCCAAAAGATTGCTTACAAACGTCAAATCTTGGCAGAATTAGGCTTAGATAATTAGAAAAATAGGGAGTTGGTGAGGTTGCTACTTTGCCAGCTCTTTTTTATCTATAAATGGGAATTCTGATAGATAAAAAGTGATAAAATTGACCTATGGTGTTATGATGAAAAAGATGAAATTAAAAAACATTTAGACACAGATCTTGAATTTAATGTTAATGGCCGAGGTGCTTGTTTCTTATCTAGCATTTGTGTAGCTGGTTATGATTATGAAGGTCAGAAGTTTGATACAATTGATGAAGCTATGGAAGCTAAAGTTTTTGATGGTAAAAGTTTAGTAGATATATGGGATGAAGTTTTTCTACAAATATCTTAAAATAAAAAATATGGACACATTATTGCAATAGATGATAGAAAGAGCATGAATGATGTTAAATAATGAACTACATAACTACAACAAACAAGACTCATCCGATGAAATAGATGAACTCATTACTTCGGAGTCTAATCTTGAAGGGTACAGTGATTTTTACAAAGATAGTGAAGATTCAAAAGTTTGGTGGATTGATAAAATAGATGTTATAGGAGAGATTCTGTTCAGCTTTGATAAGAAAAAAATTTATAACATTTTTCTCGACTATCCTCACAACATGACTGAAGAAGAGGTTAAAATTTTTGATAGCGAGAATCCTTTCTGGAGAGATTTTTTCTCTCGATGATAGAATATGGACTATAGTAGAAAAAACTGTGAAAAATTCACGCTACAAAAAACTTCGGTATACCATTAATAATACCGAAGTTTTATTTTTCTAGACTTTACGAAATATTTCTTAGATTTGATCATAAATAACATACTTTCAAAGGATTTGAAAGCTAGGTGTAACTTTGTTATTATAACATAAATGTAGAATAGAAAACGGAATAAGGCATAGTTTGCTATCGGTAGCGATTTTTAAAACTCAGTATTTTCAAGGATTAAGCCCTAAAAGTTTGACTTATAGAGTCTTAAATGATAGTATAGTCAAAGATAGTCAAAGTTTGAAAAGGAGGTAGCAAGCTATGAAATTTAAAAATACATCAGACCATATTGAAGCCTATATCAAGGCGATTTTAGAACAATCTGGTATCGTCGAATTGCAACGTAGCCAGCTAGCGGATACCTTTCAAGTCGTACCTAGCCAGATTAATTATGTGATTAAAACTCGTTTTACAGAGAGTAGAGGATATCTAGTTGAGAGTAAGCGTGGTGGTGGGGGCTATATTCGCATAGGTCGAATTGAATTCTCCAACCACCATGATATGCTCCGTGATTTGTTGTATTCAGTGGGTGATGAGGTAAACCAAGTCATCTTTGAAGACGTCTTAAGACTCTTAGTCGAACAAGACTTGTTGACACGCCAAGAGATGAGTCTATTATTAGCTATGGGGACAGACCGAATTCTAGGTGAGGAAGCTAATTATATTCGTGCCAATATGCTTCGCCAGTTGTTGCATGAAGTAGATAGAAAAGGAAAATAAAATTACATGAAATATTCAAAAGCATTAAGAGAATGTATAGATAGCGCCTTTCTGGTAGCGAGTCGCTTTAATGCAGACTACCTAGAGTCTTGGCATTTGCTGATTGCGATGGCCAATCATAGCTACAGTGTTGCTGGAGCAACTTTGAATGAATTCCCGTATGAGATTGATCGTTTAGAGGAAGTTGCTGTTGAATTAACAGAGGCAAACTTTAACCACAAGGAAGATTATCAGGAACTCCCTTTTTCCTATCGCTTAAATGTCTTGATGTTGGAGGCGGAACATGTTGCTTCGGTTGTACATGCCAAAGCATTGGGGACTGAGCACCTTCTCTACGCAATCTTGCATGACGGTAATGCTTTAGCTACTCGCATTTTGGAAAAAGCAGGTTTTTCTTATGAAGACCAGAAGGACCAAATCAAGATTGCTGGACTTCGTCGTAGCCTTGAAGCGCGTGCTGGTTGGACAAAGGAAGATTTGAAGGCTCTACGTCAGCGCCATCGCTCAGTAGCAGATAAGCAAAATTCGATGGCCAATATGATGGGTATGCCTCAAACTCCAAGTGGCGGTTTGGAAGATTACACTCATGACCTCACAGAGCAAGCTCGTTCTGGCAAGTTGGAACCAGTTATTGGTCGTGACCAAGAAATCTCACGGATGATTCAAATCTTGAGTCGTAAGACCAAAAATAATCCAGTTTTAGTTGGAGATGCGGGTGTCGGTAAAACAGCACTGGCACTTGGCCTTGCACAGCGAATTGCTAATGGAGATGTACCAGCTGAAATGGCTAAGATGCGTATTCTAGAGCTTGACTTGATGAATGTGGTTGCAGGGACTCGATTCCGTGGTGACTTTGAAGAACGTATGAACAATATCATCAAAGATATCGAGGAAGATGGTAAGGTTATCCTCTTTATCGATGAGCTTCATACTATTATGGGTTCAGGAAGTGGGATTGACTCGACCTTGGATGCGGCCAATATCCTGAAACCTGCCTTGGCACGTGGAACTCTGAGAACTGTCGGAGCGACTACTCAGGAAGAGTATCAAAAACACATCGAAAAAGACGCAGCCCTTTCTCGTCGCTTTGCAAAAGTGATGATTGAAGAGCCGAGCGTGGCGGACAGTATGGCAATCTTACAAGGATTAAAAGCAACTTATGAGAAGCACCACCATGTCCAAATTACAGACGATGCTGTCGAAACAGCTGTTAAAATGGCGCATCGCTATTTGACAAGCCGTCACTTGCCAGACTCAGCGATTGACCTTTTGGATGAAGCGGCAGCGACAGTTCAAAACAAATCGAAACACGCTAAACAAGATGAGTCAGGTTTAACAGCAGCTGACAAGGCATTAATGGATGGCAAATGGAAGCAAGCAGCGCAACTCATTTCAAAAGAGCAGGAAGCACCTGTTTACAAAGATGTAGTAAAAGAATCTGATATTTTGACAACTTTGAGTCGCTTGTCAGGTATTCCAGTTCAAAAATTGACACAAACGGATGCTAAGAAGTATCTCAATCTTGAAGCTGAACTCCACAAGCGTGTGATTGGGCAAGAACAAGCAGTATCTAGTATCAGTCGTGCTATTCGCCGAAATCAATCGGGAATCCGCAATAACAAACGTCCAATTGGATCCTTTATGTTCTTAGGGCCGACTGGTGTTGGTAAAACTGAGTTGGCCAAGGCCTTGGCAGAAGTTCTCTTTGATGACGAATCTGCCCTTATCCGCTTTGATATGAGTGAGTATATGGAGAAATTCGCAGCTAGCCGTCTCAACGGAGCTCCTCCAGGTTATGTAGGTTACGAAGAAGGTGGAGAGTTGACCGAGAAGGTTCGCAATAAACCGTACTCAGTACTTCTCTTTGACGAAGTAGAAAAGGCGCACCCAGACATCTTTAATGTGCTCTTACAGGTTTTGGATGATGGTGTCTTGACGGACAGTAAGGGTCGCAAGGTTGATTTCTCAAACACCATTATTATCATGACGTCGAACCTTGGTGCGACAGCTCTTCGTGATGACAAGACAGTCGGCTTTGGAGCTAAGGACATTCGTTTTGACCAGGAAAATATGGAAAAACGGATGTTTGAAGAGCTGAAAAAGGCTTATCGTCCAGAGTTTATCAACCGTATTGATGAGAAGGTAGTCTTCCATAGCTTGTCAAGTCAAGATATGCAGGACGTGGTTAAGATTATGGTCAAACCATTGATTGCAAGTTTGGAAGAAAAAGGGATAGACTTGATACTTCAAGCATCTGCTCTTAAACTTCTAGCTCAGAAGGGATATGATCCAGAGATGGGAGCTCGACCGCTTCGTAGAACCCTACAAACTGAAGTAGAAGACAAACTAGCAGAGCTTCTTCTTAAAGGAGAATTGGAAGCTGGCAAGACCCTGAAGATTGGTGTCAAAGCTGGTCAATTAAAATTTGAGATTGCATAAAACAAAAACTAGGATACTTTAGTTCAGGTAGATAGAAACCCTTCATTGCCATCAATGCAGAAAGGAAGTAGAAGATGATGAATCAAACTATTCCAACCGGGATGACAGAAAAAGAGTATTTTGAAGTTCATGCAAGCCAGGAGGAGTTTCTTGAGTGGTATCACCAGCAAGAACTCCCTCAGTATGAAAAGCCAAGTGTGACTGTGGATATGGTAGCCTATTGCTTTGTAGAAGGGAAAATGAAACTCTTTCTGATTCGTCGGAAGGCACATCCTTTCCAAAATTGTTTAGCGCTAGTTGGCGGATTTATGGATAAGGGGGAAGATGCTGCCCATGCTTGTCAGCGTGAAGTGAAAGAAGAAATCAATCTTGAACTTCCCTTAGAAAAGATTGAACAGTTAGTAACAGTATCGACTCCTGCTCGTGATCCCAGAGGTTGGACGGTTACCATTGCCCACTTGGTTTACCTACCGAACCGAGCGATTGACTTGGTCCAGGCAGGAGACGACGCAAAAGAAATCGTTCTTGTAGATGTTGATTTTCACACAGGTAAGTGTTATTTGGATGGAAAAGAACTGGAAGAGAAGGACTTTGCATTTGACCACTTATCCATTATTCAAACATCCATCCAGAAGATTCAAAAAGCTATCGACTATGACCCTCGTTTCCTTTATCTACTAGAGGATGAGTTCACAGTGGATGACGGCCTAGCTCTCATTGAGACTCTATGCCCAGGGAAATCAGATACGAGTGAGAGTTTCTTAGAGAAATATGGAGACAGCTTAGAGGAAGTTGGTTTTAAACGGATTCCTCAGAAGGAAGTCATCACTATTTATCGATTAAAATAAAAAAGAGGTCGGGACAAAATCCCAACCTCTTTTTGTTGTTATTTTTTGTTTAAGAATGTTCATCTTTTTTAGAATTACTCATGGTTCGAATGAAGAAATCTTTGTATTTGTATTTTAAATAATGTTCGTGTAAGTATAGTAGAGACATATATACAATCATGAAGATTGTGGTTAAATAAAATAAATCAAATGTAGTCTGGGCATAGCGACTTGCAGACTGATAAGAGCAGAAAGCACCTAAAATTATCCAAGGAAGATATTTGTAATATTTGCTTGACATAAGTCTACACCTCCAATATCCTATTTCAATTTTATTATAGCCCTTCAAGAAAAAAATGCAAGCGATTACACTTTTAAAATATAGCATTTCAGTAGAAAGAATCTTCTTTTTTTAATTCTTTACGAATAGTAGAGATAGGAGGATTAAAAAGGGACAAGTATAAATAAAAACCATATATAAATAGTTGACAAACAAGCAAGAAAATATTACAATAATATTACAGAAGTGTTGCACAACATTTCGAAAAGATTACAGGAGAAAAATATTATGAAAACAAAAAACTCAATTCGATTGCTAGCAGTTGCCGTATTGGCTTCAACATTGCTCTTGGGAGCATGCGGCAATAAAAAAGAAGAAGCTAAAAATGACAATGCTAATAAGACAACGCAAACGACATCAAGTTCAAAGACAAGCTCTTCTAACAAAGAAAACAAATCTCAAACTTCAACAAGCACCACTACTTCAGAAAAAGCTAAGTCCTCTTCTGATCAGTCAGCTGCTACTGCAAATCAATCGCAAGCAACACCAGCACCAGAAACAAAACAAAACCAAGAATCTTCTGCTAAGCAAACCCCTTCTCAAGCTCCATCCAATCAAGAAGGAACACAAGCAAAATCGAATCAGTCAACTTATGATCCAACAACTGATCGCAAACTTCAAGACAAGCAGGCAGAACATAACAAACGTTATAAAGGTGTCTTGACTATGGTGGACAAAGATTTTTCGGCTGCAGCTGGAAATTGGAAGGGTGCTAATGGTGAAACAATCACTGTTTCATCAGGTGGTCAGTTTACAGTAGAATCTGCCGATGGTAAGAAAGAAAACTATTCTATCCAAAGCTATTCTTATACTCTTGATGATGGGAAATACAATGCTGAAGTAGGTGGTGGAAAAGTCATCCAAATTACAACAGGTGCAGATGGTACGGTATCTAGTGTTGTTTTGATTCAACCATAGAAAGCCGCCTCGCCTCAAATCTTGTCTAGACTTAGATTTATAAAAGAGTAGTTCAACTGTTTTTCACTTAATTTCTCTAATAGAAGTGGTATAATAAATGAATCGAAAGGGAATGAGTGACAAAGCAATGGCGGATAAATTAATTTTACCTCAAAATACACGACTCATGGGAGTATTTCTGGGCTTTATAGGTGGTTCTTTGGATGTGTTTTGTCACATCCAGTACCATAGTTTGGTGGCTACACAGACAGGGAATATTCTCCTACTGATATCAGATTGGCATGACTCAAATGTCATCAATACCATGCTGCGATTCTGCTCCATTATTTTCTTTTCCCTAGGATTTGTTTTTGCCTTACACGTGAAAGAATATCGTAAAACAGCCTATTGGCGAGTTAAGATGCTACTTCCCTTATTTATCGGGACTCTTCTTCTGCCCTTCTTTTCAAGATTTCCCTTACTAGAAGTTCCTTTTATTGCTTTTGGAACAGGAATGATGATGCTAACATTTACGGGTAGTTTGATTGAGGATCATCCCTATGTCATTTTTATGACCTCTGGAAATTACCGAAAGATGTTGACTGCTTTGTATCGCATAACTAGGGGAGAAGGAAATATCCAAGAATATCGTCGTCAAGCCTTGAACTATGGGATTGTTGTAGGGAGTTTCGTAGCGGGGGCAATTAGTTTGGCTGTATCGATGCATTTTCTCCATGAATGGTCGATTTGGATTGTCAGCTTTAATTTATTTTTGATTATGTGCTACTATATTGCTAGAGTGAAGCAACTCGATTTGCAAGATGAAAATATATAAAAAGGCAAGGCTCGTTTTGAGCTTTGCCTTTTTGTGAGATAGAAGATTATGCTTTATCTAATTGCAAGAGTGCTTCAATCTCAGCCAGAGTGCTAGCTTGTGAAATAGCTCCACGGAGTTTAGCAGCTCCAGATGTTCCACGGAGATAGTGAGGAGCTAGTCCACGGAATTCACGGACAGCAACCTTTTCTCCTTTGAGGTCAATCAAGCGTTTCAAGTGTTCATAGGCGATTTTCATTTTATCTTCAAAGGTCAAATCAGGCAGGATTTCTCCTGTTTCAAAGTAATGATTGATTTGGTTGAAGAGGTAAGGATTTCCCATAGCTGCGCGTCCAATCATAACGGCATCAGCACCGACTTCTTCAATACGTTGTTTTGCATCTTGGACAGTGCGGATGTCACCATTGGCGATAAATGGAATTTTTGTAAGAGCTTGGGCAACCTTGTGAAGGGTTTCAAGGTCCGCATGGCCAGTATACATTTGTTCACGGGTACGACCGTGCATGGCAAGGGCAGAAACACCTGCAGCTTCAGCAGCGAGGGCGTTTTCTACTGCTAAGGATGGGTCAGACCAGCCTGTACGCATTTTGACAGTGAGAGGGATATCAAGGACTGATTGAACCTTGTTAATGATAGAATAGATCTTGTCTGGATCCTTGAGCCACATAGCACCAGCCTCGTTTTTTACGATTTTATTAACTGGGCAGCCCATGTTGATATCGACGATATCGGTCTTGGTGTTTTCTTGGATGAATTCTGCTGCGCGTGCTAGGCTATCTTCGTCGCTTCCGAAAAGTTGGATCGAAACTGGGTTTTCTCCTTCATCGATATGAAGCATGTGAAGAGTCTTTTCATTGTTGTATTGGATTCCTTTGTCAGAGACCATTTCCATAACAACGAGTCCAGCTCCGAGCTCTTTTGCAATAGTGCGGAAGGCAGAGTTGGTTACTCCCGCCATAGGTGCTAAAACGGTACGATTGGGAATCTCAACATTACCAATCATAAAAGGTGTATTAAGATTTGTCACGAATGAGTTCCTCCAGGTCGTTTTCATCAAAGTTGTAAGTAGTTTGACAGAACTGACAAGTAATTTCTGCCCCGTGGTCTTCATCCTTCATTTCTTGTAAATCTGAGCTCGGAAGGCTCGCAAGAGCATCCATAAAGCGTTCTTTGCTACAGTCGCATTGGAAACGAATTTCTTCTTCAGACAGACGTTTGTATGGTTCGTCGCCGTAGATAGCTTTGAGAAGGGCTTCGATATGGTCGTCACTCTCTAGCAGTGTTGAAATGGCTGGCATTTCTTGGATACGTTTTTCAAAACGGGCGATTTCTTCTTCCTTGGCATTTGGCAATACTTGGAGCAAAAAGCCACCAGCAACTTCGACCTTGTCGTCTCCATCTAAAAGGACATTAAGCCCTACAGCTGAAGGGGTTTGTTGACTTTCTGTTAAGTAGAAAGCTAGATCTTCGCCAATTTCTCCAGAGATGAGAGGTGTCATGGAATTATATGGATTTCCAGTACCGTAGTCTGTAATCACAAGAAATTGACCATTGCCGACAAAAGGTCCAACGAGGACTTCTCCTGTTGCAGTCTTTTTAATGTCAACTCCAGGGTTTTGAACGTAGCCTTTGACGTTACCCTTGGTATCTGCAACTGTGATAATGGCACCGAGGGAGCTCGTTCCAAGAACCTTGACAGTCAGCTTGGTATTTCCTTTTTCATTGGCTGCGAGAATCTGGCTGGCAATGAGGGTCCGACCAAGTGCTACAGTTGAGCTAGCTTGGGTTTGATGTTTTTCTTGAGAAGTGCGGACAGTTTCAGTGCTGTCTAGTACATAAGCACGAAAAGATCCACTTTCTGATATTGTTTTAATAATTTTATCCATAGCTACTATTTTAGCATAAAAATGCCCAAAGGGGGAGCCGTGTGTTTGCTAGTCTTTTAAATTGCATGATTTAAAATTGTTTTCGCTAGATAACAAAAGGGTGATGTTTTTATTCCTAGCTTGGCTTGTCTTAAAATAAGCTAAAATCAACTTCTAAAAAATGGTAAACAGTTGAAAACAAAGGGAATAAAGTGGTAAAATGAGAACAAGATAAAATAGTAATTGTATGTTTGAGAAAAAATGATGAAAATTTACAGAAAAGAAATCAATCATGAATAAAAAGAAACCATACTATGTTTTTTTAGGACAAACTGTCCTGTATTTTATTGTTTTACTGGGTTTACTTTATTTCTTTAGCTATTTAGGGCAAAGTCAGGGAAGCTTTATTTACAATGAATTTTAGTTTTAAGGAGAGAAAGAATCGTGTCTAATAAGCCAATTAGAGATATGATTGAACGAATTGAGCATTTCGCTCAAACTCAGCCGGCTTTTCCAGTATATAATATCCTTGGAGAAGAGCATACCTATGGTCAATTGAAGGCTGATTCAGATAGCTTGGCTGCAGCTATTGATCGACTAGACTTGCCTGAGAAATCTCCTGTAGTAGTTTTTGGTGGTCAAGAGTATGAGATGTTGGCTACTTTTGTGGCCTTGACCAAATCTGGCCATGCCTATATCCCAATTGATAGCCACTCTGCCTTGGAGCGTGTGTCTGCTATTCTTGAAGTAGCAGAGCCAAGCTTGATTATTGCCATCAATGAATTCCCATTGAAAAACCCAGCTGCTCCGATCATGTCCTTGGAGCAAGTGCGTGAAGCTTATAAGGCTCAGTATACCTATGACTTGCAACATCCTGTCAAAGGGGATGATAACTACTACATCATCTTTACCTCAGGGACAACTGGGAAACCAAAAGGGGTGCAAATTTCGCACTATAACTTGCTCAGCTTTACCAACTGGATGATTACAGACAAGGAATTTGCAACGCCAGAGCGTCCGCAAATGTTGGCGCAACCACCCTATTCCTTTGACTTGTCTGTCATGTATT
The DNA here is from genome assembly GCF_965111935.1 of Streptococcus sp. Marseille-Q7087. Taxonomy (NCBI): domain Bacteria; kingdom Bacillati; phylum Bacillota; class Bacilli; order Lactobacillales; family Streptococcaceae; genus Streptococcus; species Streptococcus sp. Marseille-Q7087. Next base: position 151,074 of record NZ_CBCOPJ010000001.1, read on the forward strand.
GGGCACCGACCTTGGCTCTTGGAGGAACCCTTTTTGCTCTTTCATCAGCCATCACTCAAGACTTCAAACAACTCTTTGCAACTATCTTTTCTCTTCCGATTGCGATCTGGACTTCAACACCATCTTTCGCAGATATGGCCATGTTGTCTGAGGATTTCAATGCTGAAAAGATGCCAGGGATCACCCATTTCTACTTTGATGGGGAAGAGTTGACCGTTAAAACCGCTCAGAAATTGCGCGAGCGTTTCCCAAATGCGCGCATCATCAATGCCTACGGTCCAACGGAAGCGACGGTAGCTTTGTCGGCAGTGGCTATTACAGATGAGATGTTAGCTACTTTGAAACGTCTGCCGATTGGTTACACCAAAGAAGATTCTCCAACCTTCATTATTGATGAGGCAGGAAACAAATTGCCAAATGGTGAGCAAGGGGAGATCATCGTATCTGGCCCAGCCGTTTCAAAAGGTTATATGAATAATCCAGAGAAAACAGCAGAAGCCTTCTTCGAATTTGAAGGCCTTCCAGCCTACCATACGGGAGATGTCGGAACCATGACGGATGAAGGTCTCCTTCTCTATGGTGGACGGATGGACTTCCAAATCAAGTTTAACGGTTATCGTATCGAGCTAGAGGATGTCTCTCAAAACTTGAACAAATCGAAGTATATTGACTCAGCAGTCGCAGTACCGCGTTATAATAAAGATCACAAGGTCCAAAATCTCTTGGCCTATGTTATCTTAAAAGATGGCGTTAAAGAACAATTTGAGCGCGAAATTGATATCACGAAAGCTATCAAGGAAGACTTGGAAGATATCATGATGTCTTACATGATGCCATCTAAGTTCCTGTATAGACAAGATTTACCACTAACTCCAAATGGCAAAATTGATATTAAAGGATTGATTAATGAGGTGAATAATAGATGATGGATTTCCTAAAACAGCTACCTCATATTGAGCCTTATGGGAATCCACAGTACTTTTTGTACGTAATTACGGCTACCTTGCCAATCTTTATCGGACTTTTTTTCAAAAAACGTTTTGCCTGGTATGAAATATTGGTTAGTTTGTTCTTTATCGTTACTATGTTGACGGGGGGCAAGACTAATCAAATAGCTGCCTTAGGAATTTATCTGATATGGCAAATATTACTGGTACTTTTTTACAAGCAGTATCGAAAAGTCCGAGATGGCAAATGGATTTTCTACTTGGTGAGTCTATTATCGTTACTTCCCATCATTTTTGTGAAAGTGCAACCAGCTATTAATGGCACACAATCTTTATTAGGATTTATTGGTATTTCCTATTTGACTTTTCGTTCGGTGGGAATCATTATTGAACTCAGAGATGGAGTCATTAAGGAATTAAAGTTGTGGGAGTATTTACGTTTTCTCCTCTTTATGCCGACATTTTCAAGTGGGCCCATTGATCGTTTCAAGCGTTTTAATGAAAATTATAAGACGATTCCAGAACGTGATGAGTTGATGGACATGCTAGCTGAGTCAGTTCGATATATCATGATGGGGTTTCTGTATAAATTTATCCTGGCTCATATTTTAGGCGAAATTATGTTAACGCCCCTAAAAAATCTAGCTCTTCAGGCAGGTGGATTCTTTAACTATTATGTAGTAGCAGTCATGTATACATTTGGTTTGGATCTTTTCTTTGATTTTGCGGGCTATTCTATGTTTGCTTTGGCGATTTCAAATCTGATGGGAATTCGTAGTCCGATCAACTTCAACAAACCTTTTTTATCGAGGGATTTGAAGGAGTTTTGGAATCGTTGGCATATGAGTTTATCTTTCTGGTTCCGTGATTTTGTCTTTATGCGTATGGTCATGTTAATGACGAGAAAGAAGCTTTTTAAGAATCGAAATGTGACTTCAAGTGTCGCCTATATCCTGAATATGCTCCTTATGGGCTTCTGGCATGGGATAACATGGTTTTATATCGCTTACGGACTCTTTCATGGGATAGGCTTAGTGATGAATGATGCCTGGGTTCGGAAGAAAAAAACGCTCAATAAAGAACGTAAGAAAGCAGGGCGAGCTCCCTTGCCTGAGAACCGTTGGGTTCAGTTACTTGGCATGGTGATAACCTTCCATGTCGTGATGATTTCATTCTTAATCTTCTCCGGATTCTTGAATGATTTATGGTTTAAAAAATAGAAGGAATTAAAAAATGGATATCAAATCGGAAGTTATTGAAATTATTGATGAATTGTTTATGGAAGATGTTTCTGACATGATGGATGAGGATCTTTTTGATGCAGGTGTCTTGGACAGTATGGGAACAGTTGAATTAATTGTGGAAATTGAGAATCGCTTTGATATTCGTGTCCCGGTTACAGAATTTGGTCGTGATGACTGGAATACAGCCAATAAAATCGTAGCAGGGATTACGGAGTTAAAGAATGATTAAACGCTTGTGGTTAATTTTTGGGCCACTCCTTATAGCTGGTTTATTGGTTCTTCTGCTTATCTTTTTCTATCCTAGTAGTAAAAGTCACAATCTTATGGAGGAAAAATACTCTGCGGCCTCAATAAGTGCAGAAAGCTTTAAGGAGAGAAGTCAAAAAGTGAGAGCTCTCACAGACCCTGATATGTGTTTTATCCCTTTCTTTGGGTCAAGTGAATGGATCCGTTTTGACAGTATGCATCCAGGTGTATTAGCTGAAAAGTATAATCGCCCCTACCGTCCGTATTTTATGGGGCAGGCAGGAGCGGCTTCTCTTAGTCAGTATTTTGGGATGCAACAAATCATACCTGAACTTAAAAATAAACAAGCTGTATTTGTAATCTCTCCACAGTGGTTTACAAAAGAGGATCATGATCCGACTATTTTTCAAACATATTTTAATAATGATCAGTTGACTGCCTTTTTGGAGAATCAATCTGGGGATGTTGCCTCTCAATATGCGGCTAGTAGACTCTTAAAGCTAAATCCAAGAGTTCCGATGAAAGGAATTGTTGAGAAACTGGCTAATAATGAACAGTTGTCAGACTTTGATCAAACGATGGTAAATCTCTCTGCCGAGTTCAATGAAAGACAAGCTGCCCTTTTTGGTCAATTCTCTATTCGAGGCCAATTAAAGTATAAAGATCATATTGAAAAATATTTGAATAGCCTCCCGGATCAATTTTCGTATGAAGAATTGGAAAATATTGCACGTAAGGACGCAGAAGCAAATACGACCAATAATGATTTGGGAATGGAGAATCACTTCTACAATACTCAATTAAAGAAGGATTTGAAAAAGTGGGAAGGGTATCAAAAAAATTACAACTTCCTCCAGTCAAGGGAATACAATGATTTACAGTTAGTGCTCGATCAATTTGCAAAATCTAAGGTCAATGTGCTCTTTGTCTTTCAACCTGTCAATAAAAAATGGATGGATTATACAGGTTTGAGTGAGGAGATGTATCAACACTCTGTCGAAAAAATTCGTTACCAGTTGGAGAGTCAAGGTTTCACCAATATTGCTGATTTTTCAAAAAACGGTGGAGATCCCTACTTTGTTAAGGATACGATTCATATTGGTTGGTTAGGCTGGTTGGCGTTTGACAAGGTTGTAAATCCTTTTTTGAGTAATCCAACAACAGCTCCTAATTACCAAATGAATGATCGATTCTTCAGTCAGGATTGGGCAAATTACGATGGGAATATTAAAGATTTTCAATAAATAGCAACAGAGCCTGAACCTTGGTTTGGGCTTTTTGTAATCAATGAATTTTGGGTAAAGGTCAGTATAGTAGTGAAGTTTCTATTTGAATGAAGGAAGTAAAAAGTCTGTAGAGGAAATGAAAACATGTCAGATGTTTTCATCTTTTTTCTTGACTTTTAACTGGGATGTGATATACTTAACTGGTAAAGAAATGAAGCAAAAAACTTGTATTTTAAAGTAATTCTGTTCTGAGAAAGGAGCAAATCATGAGACAATTGGCGAAGGATATTGATCAATTTTTAAATGAGATTATCCTAAAAGCTGAAAACCAGCATGAAATTTTGATTGGTCATTGCACGAGTGATGTGGCTTTGACAAATACCCAGGAGCATATCCTGATGCTATTATCAGAAGAATCATTAACCAATTCTGAGTTAGCTCGACGTCTCAATGTCAGTCAAGCTGCTGTCACTAAGGCTATCAAATCCTTGATTAAAGAGGGTATGCTTGAAACCTCTAAGGATCCCAAGGATGCTCGAGTGATTTTTTATCAATTGACAGATTTGGCTCGACCTATCGCAGAAGAACACCATCACCATCATGAACATACCCTCTCGATCTATGAGCAGGTTGCTACTCAATTTACACCAAACGAGCAACAAATTATCCAGCGGTTTTTAACTGCTTTAGTAGGAGAAATCAAGTAATGAGATACATCACGGTAGAGGATTTGTCCTTCTATTATGACAAGGAGCCTGTGCTTGAACACATCAATTATAGTGTTGATAGTGGGGAGTTTGTCACTCTAACTGGAGAGAACGGAGCAGCCAAGACAACGCTAATCAAGGCTAGTCTTGGAATTCTTCAACCACGAATTGGGAAAGTAACCATCTCAAAGACAAATATTCATGGGAAAAAGTTAAGAATCGCCTATCTTCCTCAGCAGATCGCCAGTTTTAATGCAGGTTTTCCTAGTACTGTTTATGAGTTTGTCAAATCAGGTCGCTACCCAAGAAAGGGCTGGTTCCGTCGTCTGAATGCCCACGATGAAGAACATATCAAGGCTAGTTTAAACTCTGTCGGCATGTGGGAACATCGGGATAAACGGATTGGTTCTCTCTCTGGTGGGCAAAAGCAAAGAGCGGTTATTGCACGTATGTTTGCTTCAGATCCAGATATCTTTATCTTGGATGAGCCGACAACAGGGATGGATGCAGGTACCAAGAATGAATTTTATGAGCTCATGCATCATAGTGCCCACCATCATGGTAAGGCTGTTTTGATGATTACTCACGATCCTGAAGAAGTCAAGGATTACGCAGATCGCAATATCCACCTTGTTCGTGACCAAGATTCGCCATGGCGTTGCTTCAATGTCCATGAAAGTGACCAGGAGGTGGAGCATGCTTAATCTATTGTCTTATGATTTTATGCAGCGAGCCTTTTTGGCAGTTATTGCCATGAGTCTCTTTTCACCAGTTCTGGGGACATTCCTTATCTTGCGTCGTCAAAGTCTCATGAGTGATACTCTGAGTCACGTCTCGCTTTCAGGGGTTGCCTTTGGCTTGGTTTTAGGAATTTCTCCGACCATTTCAACCATTGCTATTGTCTTGATTGCGGCGGTCTTTCTTGAGTATCTCCGCACGATTTACAAGAGCTTTATGGAGATTGGAACTGCTATCCTCATGTCGACGGGTCTTGCAGTTTCACTCATTGTTATGAGTAAGGGTAAGAGCTCTAGCTCGATGAGTTTGGATCAATATCTGTTTGGTTCTATTGTGACCATCAGTCAAGAACAGGTAATTGGACTCTTTGTCATTGCAGCGGTTGTACTAATCCTGACCTTCCTCTTTTTAAGACCCATGTATATCCTGACCTTTGACGAGGACACAGCTTTTGTAGATGGTTTACCTGTACGTACCATGTCTATCCTCTTTAACATGGTAACGGGTGTGGCCATTGCACTCATGATTCCAGCTGCAGGAGCACTCTTGGTATCGACCATCATGGTCCTACCAGCTAGTATCGCGTTGCGCTTAGGGAAAAACTTTAGTTCGGTGATGATTCTTGCCAGTGTTATTGGATTTCTAGGTATGGTGGCGGGACTTTATATATCCTATTATGCAGAGACACCACCGAGTGCAAGTATTACCATTATCTTTGTAGTTGTCTTTTTGTTAGTCAGCTTACTCAAACGTTTTATCAAATAGGAGAAGAAAATGAAAAAACTAGGCCTACTTTTGGCAAGTTTTGTGACAGTGTTCTTAGTCGCTTGTTCCAATCAAAAACAAGCAGACGGGAAATTAAATATCGTCACAACTTTTTACCCTGTATACGAATTTACCAAGCAAGTAGCAGGAGATACAGCCAATGTCGAACTCTTAATCGGAGCTGGGACAGAACCACATGATTATGAACCATCGCCTAAGGCAGTCGCTAAAATTCAAGACGCCGATGCCTTTGTTTATGAGAATGAGAACATGGAAACATGGGTTCCAAAACTTTTAGATTCACTAGATGAGAAAAAAGTAAAAACAATCAAGGCTACTGGAGATATGTTGCTTCTTCCAGGAAGTGAAGAAGAGGAAGACCATGTTCATGGCGAAGAAGGTCATCATCACGAGTATGATCCTCATGTATGGTTGTCTCCTGCGCGTGCAATCAAACTTGTAGAACATATCCGTGATAGTCTTTCAGCTGACTATCCAGATAAGAAGGGGACTTTTGAGCAAAATGCAGCAGCCTATATCGAAAAACTACAAGCCTTGGATAAGGCTTATGCTGAAGGACTTTCTAATGCTAAGCAAAAGAGTTTTGTGACTCAACACGCTGCCTTTCGTTACCTAGCCTTAGATTACGGACTCAATCAAGTCTCTATCTCAGGTCTTTCACCAGATGCGGAGCCTTCAGCAAGCCGTTTGGCAGAATTGACCGAGTACATCAAGAAAAACAAAATCTCTTATATCTACTTTGAAGAAAATGCTTCTCAAGCCCTAGCCAATACCCTCTCAAAAGAAACAGGAGTGAAGTTAGATGTTCTGAATCCTCTTGAAAGCTTGACCGAAGAGGACATGAAGGCTGGAGAAAACTATATCTCTGTCATGGAGAAAAACCTCAAGTCTCTCAAGCAGACAACTGATCAGGCAGGAGCAGAGATTGAACCAGAAAAGGCAGAGGAAACTAAAACCGTTCAAAATGGCTACTTTGAGGATGCAGATGTTAAGGATCGTACTTTGAGTGATTATGCTGGCAACTGGCAGTCAGTCTATCCTTTCCTTGAAAATGGGACTCTTGACCAAGTATTTGACTACAAGGCTAAATTGACTGGTAAGATGACCAAGGATGAGTATAAGGCCTACTATCAAAAGGGTTACCAAACAGACGTGACCAAGATTAACATCACGGATAACACTATGGAATTCATCCAAGGTGGCCAAAGTAAGAAATATACTTACAAGTATGTCGGCAAGAAAATCTTGACTTATAAGAAAGGGAATCGTGGAGTACGCTTCCTCTTTGAAGCGACTGATGCAGACGCCGGACAATTCAAGTATGTTCAATTCAGCGACCACAATATTGCTCCAGTCAAGGCAGAGCATTTCCATATCTTCTTTGGAGGCACTAGCCAAGAAGCCCTCTTTGAAGAGATGGACAACTGGCCAACTTACTATCCAGATGGCTTATCAGGTCAAGAGATTGCCCAAGAAATGTTGGCTCATTAAATCCAAACAATCCTTCCTACATGGGGAGGATTTTTCTTGTTTTATCAGCGTTGAGCTTTTGGATTGACATTAGCTGAGAGGGGAGTATAACAGATGTAACAATAAAAGTTACAACAAAGGAGCTTTTCTATGGTTTACGAATATAATAGTCGCATTCATTTGGCTGAAGTAGCTTTAAATGTCAAGGACTTAGAAAGTCAGACAGCATTTTATCATCAATTGCTAGGTTTGGAAATAGTACATCAATCGGAAGAGGAGGTTCTCTTAGGTGCGGGAGAAAAACCGCTTGTGAAGTTTATCCAAACAGAAAATACAGGCAATCCTAAGCAGAGTTATGGTCTTTATCATATGGCCCTTCTTTTGCCGAATCGTGAAGATTTGGCCAACGTTTTTAAACACTTGTTAGACTTAAAGGTTCCCTTGATTGGTGGAGCTGATCATGGCTATAGTGAGGCTATCTATCTTGAAGATTTGGAGGGCAATGGCATAGAACTCTATAGAGACAAGCCAGTAGCAGAGTGGGACATTCGTGAGGATGGTCGAATTATTGGTGTGACAGAAGAACTTTCTGCCCAAGATATCTACGAACTAGGAAAAGAAATAGAGTCTTTTGCAATCGCAAGTGGGACTCGTATGGGCCATGTTCATCTATCTGTTAAAAATAGCCGAGAAGCATCTGTCTTCTACCAAGAGTCTCTTGGTCTTGAGGATAAATTCACGATTCCACACGCAAGTTGGATTGCATCGGGAGATTACCATCATCATCTAGCAGTTAATGAATGGGGAGGTAAAAACTTAGCTTTACGTGAAAATGGGATGGCAGGTCTAGCCTACTATGTGGTTGAAGTTGAGAACAAAGAGGAATTATTAAAAGTATTTGCTCAATCTCAAACTGGCAAGCCTAATGTTCAATGGGTTTCCTCTTCAGAATTCTCTATTACAGATAAAGATGGGATTGTTACTTATGTGAGAATGGGGGCTAGAAGGCTTTGACTACTAAAAAAGTGATACTTTTGACAAAGCCCTTTATTAGAGATATAATGTAGAAAAATCGTTAAGGATAAAGAGATGACAAAATCAAAGTACATTACACGCCTCAAACGCTCAGAAGGTCAATTGCGGGGTATCCAAAAGATGATGGAGGAAGAGCGTGATTGTGTCGATATCATTACTCAGTTAACGGCAGTTCGATCCAGTGTTGATCGTATTATTGAACTGATGATAACAGAGAATTTAACAGCTTGCATTAACGACCCTCTAGAGGATCCTCGAGCACAGAAGGAACGATTGGAAAAGGCAATTAAATACTTGATTAAACGCAAGTAATATAAATAGCGTTTCTCATAAATAGTGAACAAATTATTAAAAGAGCAGTTGGTCTTATTGAAAGTAGACCAATTGCTCTTTTTGAATTTTATTTACTCGACATCACCAGGCCAGTGGTTCATGCCGCCTTCTACATTGGTGACAGCCAGACCTTGGGTTCTGAGAAATTGACAGGCAGTCGCGGAACGCCCACCACCTTGGCAGATGATATAGTATTCTTGATCAGATTTGAGTTCTTTGTAGCCTTGCTCCAAAGTGCTTAAAGGAATATTGGTTGCACCCGGTGCATGTCCTGCTTGGTATTCATGAACTTCGCGTACATCTATTAGGTTAAGTTCTTCGTTTTGATATTTCTTAAAAAAGTCAGTCATGCTGATATTAGTTTTCATATTCGACTCCTTCTGGGTTAGCTATTTTGTATAGGGAATAAGCACCGTCAAGGTTATGAACGGTAAATCCTTCTTGTTTGAGGATGCGCTCTGCGATATAACTGCGAAGACCGCTGTGACAGCTGACAATGTAAGCTTGGTTTTATTTAGTTCGTCCAAGCGATTTCTTAGTTCATTCAATGGAATGTGGATGGTATTGACCTTGATTTTACCACTTTGGAACTCGTTGCTTGTTCGTACATCTAAGAACTTTTTGCCCTTAGCCAGTTCATCTTCTAGTTGGTACCACTGGATATTGTCACTGAGACCTTCGATGAGGTTCATAGCGGCGTAACCCAGCATATTGACCGGATCCTTGGCAGAGCCAAATGGCGGTGCATAGGAAAACTCTAACTCTGGCAAATCAAAGACAGTGAGATTTGCTTTAATAGCAGTTGCTAGGATATCGATTCGCTTGTCAACACCTTTCTTCCCAACTCCTTGGGCACCGTATATTTTTCCACTGGTTGGGTCGAAGAGGAGTTTCAAGGTAATATCAGTAGCTCCTGGATAATAACCAGCATGATCTTTCCCGCTGACATGAAGTGCTTTATATGGGATTTGGCTGGCACGAAGAGTACGCTCGCTGAGACCTGTCGAAGCAGCGGATATACCAAAGGCACGAACGATAGCAGTACCGATACTACCCTTATTTTTGCGCTCCATTCCCGCAATCACATCTGCCACCTGACGTCCTTGACGGTTAGCAGGAGAAGCTAGAGAGATGATAGTATCTTCCATGAGGCGTCTGAGACGAGTCGCCACTGACATACCACCTGCAACTCATCCAACAATGATAATCTTCATTGAGTTTCTTCCTTTTAGTTCTATATGGTTTCGCCTGTCCAAGCGATCATACCGCCTCGGACGTTGATAACATCATAGCCTTTTTTCTTGAGCTTTTTAGCAGCCATCTTACTTCGGATACCAGAATGACAGATGACATAGAGAGTTTCTTTTGTCGCAGGTGTGTAAGATCCGATTTCGGTTAGAGGAATATTCTTTGCATTTTTGATATGACCTTTACGGAATTCCGTAGGCGTCCGAACGTCCAATAGCTGAATCGGTTCCTTGAGTTTAGCTTCTAATTCGCTGGTAGAAATACTATCAATTTTTGTAAATAAGTAAAACATAGGCACCTCCAAATATACCCGTATAGGGTATATTAAACCACTAAGAAGTGCTTTTGTCAAGCAAGTTGAATTGATCAGCATTCTTTCTTATTTAGAAAAATTTTTGTGCTTTTCCAGTATGTTAGATGATACCCTACAAACAAGGGAGAATCGTTTTTTCAGTTGGTTGGCAGGATATATCATACAAGTGATTCTAATTATTCAAGAACGAACCTCTGAAAACAATCTTTTCAGAAACAACTTACAACTATACCAAAGCAAGAAAAAACCGTCAAAGGACTTGAAAAATTAGAGAAAATCGGGTATAATGTGAGTAATCATTTGTCGTAGGTTTTGTCTGAAATATTGTCCAGACAAGGCTCACAGCAGTTAAATCTCCTGAAAAAAGTCGGATTTAACTGCTCTTTTTGTGCTTTTTTTTCGGGTTTTTTTGCATCTGTAACAGAGATTTAAAGATTCTGAAAATTACCCAAAGAGGATAAGTTGATAGGGGTTTTAGAACCATCTAACGATAATTATTAGCTTAGGCGACTAAGCTTGGAACTTTATTTACAAAGGAGAATCATCTTGGCAGGACATGACGTTCAATACGGGAAACATCGTACCCGTCGTAGTTTTTCAAGAATTAAAGAAGTTCTTGACTTACCAAATTTGATTGAAATTCAAACTGATTCATTCAAAGATTTCCTAGACCATGGTCTGAAGGAAGTGTTTGAAGATGTATTGCCAATTTCAAACTTTACTGACACTATGGAGTTAGAGTTTGTTGGCTACGAAATCAAAGAACCAAAATACACGCTTGAAGAAGCTCGCATCCATGATGCAAGTTATTCAGCACCAATCTTTGTAACTTTCCGCTTGATCAACAAAGAAACTGGCGAAATCAAAACTCAAGAAGTCTTCTTTGGTGATTTCCCAATCATGACTGAGATGGGTACTTTCATCATCAACGGTGGTGAACGTATTATCGTATCACAGTTGGTGCGTTCTCCAGGTGTTTACTTTAATGACAAGGTAGACAAAAACGGTAAAGTGGGCTACGGTTCAACTGTTATCCCTAACCGTGGGGCTTGGTTGGAACTTGAAAGTGACTCAAAAGACATCGCCTACACTCGTATCGACCGTACTCGTAAAATTCCATTTACGACCTTGGTTCGCGCGCTTGGTTTCTCAGGTGATGATGAGATCTTTGATATCTTTGGTGACAGCGAATTGGTTCGCAACACTGTTGAAAAAGATATCCATAAAAACCCAATGGACTCTCGTACAGACGAAGCTTTGAAAGAGATTTATGAGCGTCTTCGTCCAGGTGAACCAAAAACTGCTGAGAGTTCACGTACCTTGCTTGTAGCTCGTTTCTTCGATCCACGTCGTTATGACTTGGCAGCTGTTGGGCGCTACAAGATCAACAAGAAACTCAATATCAAGAACCGTTTGTTGAACCAAACAATTGCTGAACCATTGGTGGACCCTGAAACTGGTGAAATCTTGGTTGAAAAAGGTACTGTAATGACTCGCGATGTCATCGAAAGTATCGAAAGTCACTTGGATGGTGATTTGAACAAGATTGTCTACACTCCAAATGACTCAGCGGTATTGACAGAACCAGTCGTACTCCAAAAATTCAAGGTTGTAGCACCAACTGATCCAGATCGTGTTGTAACAATCATCGGTAATGCAAACCCAGATGATAAAGTTCGCACAATCACTCCAGCAGATATACTTGCTGAAATGAGTTACTTCCTCAACTTGGCTGAAGGTATCGGTCGTGTCGATGATATTGACCATCTCGGGAATCGTCGTATCCGTGCCGTTGGTGAATTGCTTGCCAACCAAGTGCGTCTTGGACTTTCACGGATGGAACGTAATGTTCGTGAACGTATGTCTGTTCAAGATAACGAAGTATTAACACCTCAACAAATCATTAACATCCGTCCAGTAACTGCGGCAATCAAAGAATTCTTTGGTTCATCTCAATTGTCACAGTTCATGGACCAACACAACCCACTTTCTGAGTTGTCACACAAACGTCGTTTGTCTGCCTTAGGACCTGGTGGTTTGACACGTGACCGCGCTGGATATGAAGTGCGTGACGTGCACTACACTCACTATGGTCGTATGTGTCCAATCGAAACACCTGAAGGACCAAACATCGGTTTGATCAACAACTTGTCTTCATACGGACACCTCAACAAGTATGGTTTCATTCAAACACCATATCGTAAAGTTGACCGTGCGACTGGTAAAGTTACCAACGAAATCGTTTGGTTGACTGCCGATGAAGAAGATGAGTACACAGTTGCTCAGGCTAACTCTAAATTGAATGCTGATGGCACTTTTGCAGAAAAAGTTGTCATGGGACGTCACCAAGGGGTTAACCAAGAATATCCAGCATCAAGTGTCGATTACATGGACGTTTCTCCTAAACAGGTAGTTGCCGTTGCGACAGCATGTATTCCATTCTTGGAAAACGATGACTCCAACCGTGCCCTCATGGGTGCCAACATGCAACGTCAGGCTGTGCCATTGATTGACCCTAAAGCACCATTTGTTGGTACTGGTATGGAATATCAAGCAGCTCACGACTCTGGAGCGGCTGTTATCGCTCAATACGATGGTAAAGTTACCTATGCAGATGCGGATAAGGTAGAGGTTCGTCGTGAAGATGGTTCTCTTGATGTTTACCATATCCAAAAATTCCGTCGTTCAAACTCAGGTACTGCTTACAACCAACGTACCCTTGTAAAAGTTGGCGATGTCGTTGAAAAAGGTGACTTTATCGCTGATGGACCTTCTATGGAAAAAGGTGAAATGGCGCTTGGACAAAACCCAATCGTTGCCTACATGACATGGGAAGGTTACAACTTCGAGGATGCCGTTATCATGAGCGAACGCTTGGTCAAAGATGATGTCTATACATCTGTCCACCTCGAAGAATACGAATCAGAAACACGTGATACAAAGCTTGGGCCTGAAGAAATCACTCGTGAAATTCCAAACGTTGGTGAAGATGCCCTTAAGGACCTTGACGAAATGGGTATTATCCGTATCGGTGCTGAGGTTAAAGAAGGGGATATCCTTGTAGGTAAGGTAACACCTAAGGGTGAAAAAGATCTTTCTGCTGAAGAACGCCTCTTGCACGCTATCTTCGGAGACAAATCTCGTGAAGTTCGTGACACTTCTCTTCGTGTGCCACACGGTGCCGACGGTGTCGTTCGTGATGTTAAAATCTTTACACGTGCAAATGGTGATGAATTACAATCTGGCGTTAACATGCTAGTTCGCGTCTACATCGCTCAAAAACGTAAGATCAAGGTCGGAGATAAGATGGCCGGACGTCACGGGAACAAAGGGGTTGTTTCTCGTATCGTTCCTGTAGAAGATATGCCTTATCTTCCAGATGGAACTCCAGTCGATATCATGTTGAACCCTCTTGGGGTACCATCACGTATGAATATCGGTCAGGTTATGGAACTTCACCTTGGTATGGCAGCTCGTACACTTGGTATTCACATCGCAACACCAGTCTTTGACGGAGCAAGTTCAGAAGACCTCTGGGACACTGTTAAAGAAGCAGGTATGGATAGTGATGCCAAGACAATCCTTTACGATGGACGTACTGGAGAACCATTTGATAACCGTGTGTCAGTTGGTGTCATGTATATGATCAAACTTCACCACATGGTTGATGATAAATTGCACGCTCGTTCAGTCGGACCATACTCAACCGTTACACAACAACCACTCGGAGGTAAAGCTCAGTTTGGTGGACAACGTTTCGGTGAGATGGAGGTCTGGGCGCTTGAAGCCTATGGTGCATCAAATGTTCTTCAAGAAATCTTGACTTACAAGTCTGACGATATCAACGGACGTTTGAAAGCTTATGAATCTATTACTAAAGGAAAACCAATTCCAAAACCAGGTGTTCCAGAATCATTCCGAGTTCTTGTAAAAGAATTGCAATCTCTTGGTCTTGACATGCGTGTCCTTGACGAAGATGATCAAGAAGTGGAACTTCGTGACCTTGATGAAGGAATGGACGAAGATGTCATCCACGTAGATGACCTTGAAAAAGCCCGCGAAAGAGCAGCTCAAGAGGCAAAAGCAGCCTTTGAAGCTGAAGAAAATGCAAAAGCGGAAGCAACAGAAGAAGCTGCTGAACAAGAATAAGCAGTTCACTTAAAATAGAAAGGGAAGAAATAGTGGTTGATGTAAATCGTTTTAAAAGTATGCAAATCACACTAGCTTCTCCAAGCAAAGTCCGTTCATGGTCTTATGGAGAAGTCAAAAAACCTGAAACAATCAATTACCGTACGTTGAAACCAGAACGTGAAGGACTCTTTGACGAAGTGATCTTTGGTCCTACAAAAGACTGGGAATGTGCTTGTGGTAAATACAAACGCATTCGCTACAGAGGGATTGTTTGTGACCGTTGTGGTGTTGAAGTAACGCGTACAAAAGTTCGTCGTGAACGTATGGGACACATCGAGTTGAAAGCTCCTGTATCTCATATCTGGTATTTCAAGGGGATTCCAAGCCGTATGGGCTTGACCCTTGATATGAGCCCTCGTGCCCTCGAGGAAGTTATCTACTTTGCTGCTTACGTGGTGATCGATCCGAAAGATACACCACTTGAGCACAAATCTATCATGACAGAGCGTGAATACCGTGAACGCTTGCGTGAATATGGTCAAGGATCATTCGTTGCCAAAATGGGTGCAGAAGCGATCCAAGACCTTTTGAAACAAGTTGATCTTGAAAAAGAAATTGCTGAACTCAAAGAAGAGTTGAAAACAGCTACTGGACAAAAACGTGTCAAAGCAATCCGCCGTTTGGATGTTTTAGATGCTTTTTACAAGTCTGGAAATAAACCTGAATGGATGGTTCTTAATATCCTTCCAGTTATTCCACCAGATCTTCGTCCAATGTTGCAGTTGGATGGTGGCCGTTTTGCCTCATCTGACTTGAATGACCTTTACCGCCGTGTTATCAACCGTAACAACCGTTTGGCTCGTTTGCTTGAGTTGAATGCACCAGGTATTATCGTTCAAAACGAAAAACGTATGTTGCAAGAAGCAGTTGATGCTTTGATTGACAATGGTCGTCGTGGTCGTCCAATCACAGGACCAGGTAGTCGTCCGCTTAAGTCATTGAGCCACATGCTCAAAGGTAAACAAGGACGTTTCCGTCAAAACTTGCTCGGTAAACGTGTTGACTTCTCAGGACGTTCCGTTATCGCCGTTGGTCCAACTCTTAAGATGTACCAATGTGGTGTGCCACGTGAAATGGCCATAGAGCTCTTTAAACCGTTTGTTATGCGTGAAATCGTAGCTCGTGATATCGTTCAAAACGTTAAAGCAGCTAAACGCTTGGTAGAACGTGGGGATGAACGTATCTGGGATATCCTCGAAGAAGTCATCAAAGAACACCCAGTTCTTTTGAACCGCGCACCTACCCTTCACCGTTTGGGTATCCAAGCCTTTGAGCCTGTCTTGATTGACGGTAAAGCCCTTCGCTTACACCCACTTGTCTGTGAAGCCTACAATGCCGACTTTGACGGTGACCAAATGGCCATCCACGTACCGCTTTCAGAAGAAGCCCAAGCAGAAGCGCGTATCCTCATGCTTGCTGCTGAGCACATCTTGAACCCTAAAGATGGTAAACCAGTTGTTACACCATCTCAGGACATGGTTTTGGGGAACTACTACTTGACCATGGAAGAAGCTGGTCGTGAAGGTGAAGGAATGGTCTTCAAAGACCGTGACGAAGCTGTCATGGCTTACCGCAATGGTTATGTTCACCTTCACTCACGTGTAGGTATCGCAACTGATAGCTTGAACAAACCATGGACAGAAGAGCAAAAACACAAAATCTTGCTTACAACTGTCGGTAAAATTCTCTTCAACGATATCATGCCAGAAGGTCTACCTTACTTGCAAGAGCCAACAAATGCGAACTTGACAGAAGGTGTTCCTGCTAAGTACTTCTTGCCATTAGGTGGGAATATCAAGGAAGCTATTAGCCAACTTGAAATTAACCCACCATTCAAGAAGAAAAACCTTGGAAATATCATCGCTGAAATCTTCAAACGTTTCCGTACGACTGAGACTTCTGCCCTACTTGACCGTATGAAGAACCTCGGTTACCACCACTCAACTCTTGCTGGTTTGACAGTGGGTATTGCCGATATTCCAGTCGTTGAAGACAAGGCTGAAATCATCGAAGAATCACATAAACGTGTAGAACAAATCACCAAACAATTCCGTCGTGGTATGATCACAGATGACGAGCGCTATAACGCTGTTACAGCTGAATGGCGTGCTGCCCGTGAAAAATTGGAGAAACGTTTGGTTGCTAACCAAGATCCTAAGAACCCAATCGTTATGATGATGGACTCTGGAGCCCGTGGTAACATCTCAAACTTCTCACAGCTTGCCGGTATGCGTGGTCTGATGGCTGCTCCGAACGGACGTATCATGGAATTGCCAATCCTTTCAAACTTCCGCGAAGGTTTGTCAGTACTTGAAATGTTCTTCTCAACTCACGGTGCTCGTAAAGGTATGACCGATACGGCCCTTAAGACAGCCGACTCAGGTTACTTGACTCGTCGTTTGGTTGACGTTGCCCAAGACGTGATTATTCGTGAGGACGACTGTGGAACTGACCGTGGTCTCTTGATCCGTTCTATCACTGAAGGTAAAGAGATGATTGAGTCTCTTGAAGAACGTCTCAATGGTCGTTACACTAAGAAAACTGTTAAGCATCCAGAAACTGGTGCAGTTATCATCGGTCCAAATGAATTGATTACAGAAGACAAAGCACGTGAAATTGTCAATGCTGGTGTCGAAGAAGTAACTATCCGTTCAGTATTTACATGTAACACTCGTCATGGTGTCTGCCGTCACTGTTACGGTATCAACTTGGCGACTGGTGATGCGGTTGAAGTTGGTGAAGCAGTTGGTACAATCGCTGCCCAATCTATCGGGGAACCTGGTACACAGCTTACAATGCGTACCTTCCACACGGGTGGAGTTGCCTCAAATACCGATATCACTCAGGGTCTTCCTCGTGTCCAAGAAATCTTTGAAGCCCGCAATCCGAAAGGGGAAGCGGTCATCACAGAAGTCAAGGGTGAGGTTACAGCCATCGAAGAAGACGCTTCAACTCGTACTAAGAAAGTCTTTGTTAAGGGTGAAACTGGCGAAGGCGAATACGTGGTACCATTTACAGCTCGTATGCGTGTTGAAGTTGGAGACCAAGTGGCGCGTGGTGCTGCTCTGACAGAAGGTTCTATCCAACCAAAACGCCTCCTTGCAGTTCGCGATGTCTTGTCAGTTGAAACTTACCTTCTCGGTGAAGTACAAAAAGTTTACCGTAGTCAAGGGGTAGAAATCGGTGACAAACACATCGAGGTTATGGTTCGTCAAATGATCCGTAAAGTTCGTGTTATGGATCCAGGGGATACAGACCTTCTCATGGGTACTCTCATGGATATCAACGACTTTGCAGATGCTAACAAAGATGTTCTTATCGCAGGTGGTGTTCCAGCAACTGGTCGCCCAGTTCTTATGGGAATTACCAAAGCCTCACTTGAAACAAATAGTTTCTTGTCAGCTGCTTCCTTCCAGGAAACAACTCGTGTCCTTACAGACGCGGCTATCCGTGGTAAGAAAGACCATCTCCTTGGACTCAAGGAAAATGTTATCATCGGTAAAATCATCCCAGCAGGTACTGGTATGGCTCGCTACCGTAACCTTGAACCACAAGCAGTCAATGAAGAAGTTTACCTTGATCCGTCTCAAGAAGATGAAAAAACAAATCTTGTTGTAGAGGCACAAGTTGAAGTAAACGAATAGAATATTTTACTTGAAATGAAAAAGAGGGGATGCCCCTCTTTTTCCGGGTAAAAGCATTGCATAAAATTGCGTAAAAATACAAAAAAACAGCAATATTTTGACACTTCGAAGTATATATATTCTTTTTAAAAATATTAAGCACAATCCTTTGTATTTTAGGGAATTGAATGCTAAAATGTTAAATGGTTGTTTGTGTATTCATGAAAAAACAACGCATAAAATATAATAATATATACAATCCCGCAAGGGTATTGGAGGTAATATCGTGAAAAATGATTTGTTTAACGATCGTATCAGTCGATTTTCGATTCGTAAACTAAATGTTGGAGTATGCTCAGTCCTACTCGGAACATTAGTTATGCTCGGAACAGCTGCAAACGTTAGTGCGGATGAAGTTACTGAGGATAAAAAAGTTGAGGGAGTTGTTGCGACTACGGAGGTAGAAAGTCCAGCTAATCTTCCAACTGTTGAAACAGAAAAGACACCTGAAACTACTTATCAAGCAGATGCAGCTCCTGTAGTTCCTGCAGAAAAAACAGCTCCAGAAATAACTGATAAAGCTGAAGCTCCTGTGACTCCTACAAAAACTGCTCCAACTACAACAGCTCCTGTTGAAGAAAAAGCACCAGTTGTGGCACCTGCTGCCTCAGCTCAAGCAGATAAGAAAGAAGAAGTTACTGCTGCTGGCGTAGAAGCACCAGCAAAAAAAGAAACAGCTGCAACAGCCGCAGCAGAAAACACTGGGAAACGTCGTAGCCGTCGTGCTCTTGGTGATGCCAATGATCCTAACTTGATTGGGGATGACGTTGAAGACGCAACTTCAACTCCTAAGGTTGAGAAGCCAGGCTATTCAACCTTGAATGCTAAAGAATTCACGAAACAGATTAACTGGCTCGATTTTGGAGATACTGCAAATTGGACCAACACAACTACAGGAGACAATGGTCAAACAGCTCTCCAAGTTGGTTCAACCTATACAAAAGAAATTATGCCTGGATATGTAGTTACTGTAAAAGTGAAGTCTTTGAAACCCTTCCAAGCAACTGAAATTTATAAGAAGCGTATGGAGGAGCGAGGCGCAACTGCTGAAGAAAAAGCTACCTATGATCCAAATGCAAAAAATGGTGTTGTAAGTGGAGTTATGACACCAGCTACTAAAGAAGCGTTTAAAAATGGTGAAGAAGCAAAAATTATCGCCGATCCTCAGAATCGTTGGACAGAGATTCGACAGGAAGGTATTAATACTGGTACAAAGCAAACCACAATTGGTTCTGAACTCAATGGTTCCAATATCGGTGTACAATTTGAAATTTCTGCTACATTTAGAGGCAAATCTGTTAAGCCAGCAGTAGTTATGGCAGATGGAGAATCAGCCAATCCTGGTGAATTGGTTCTATTCACGACAAATGGTACGGGTTGGCAACATGTCGGAGAATGGAAAAAAGGTCCAAACGGTCAACCTTATGTAGTTCAAGACACAAATTACCTTTTTGATCCTGCGAATGGATTCATTAATAACAAACCGGTTAAAGTTAATGGAGCTAAGCTTAATGGACTAAATTTGCAACTTCTGATTAAATCGGATCAAGTTGGTCCAGATAAGAAACCAGTCGCATGGAAGTACTTTGGTAGTGCTGATTTGACAACAGGTGGTCTTGGAACTGGCGTGTTTGGACCAAATTATTCATCCGGGAACGTTTCAGTACCTTTGGTTATGACGCGCGGGGCATCTGAGATTGGCTTGTATATTGCTTCATCTGGTAAACAAGCAGCTATGCTTGGTTTCTTCCCGCTTGATGAGGGAGATGCACCGGAAAGTTATGGCAAAGCTTCTCATGCGATTGGAACAGTAGACGGAGTTACTGGTGGGAAGGTAAGTCAACCATACTTGGGAGATGTTAGCCCAGATATGGATGAAAACAACAAGGGCGATTGGGAAGGTGACGACAAATCGGTTACTGCTGACGAAGGAATCGACCAACTCTTACCAGATGACTTGAAGGGCGCGACTAATGAGATGATCAAGCTAGATCGTACTCGTCCAGGAAACTATACTTTGAAGGTTGAAGCCCATACAGATGGAGCAGATAAAGCTTATCTATATGGTTGGATTGATTTTAACCAAAATGGGAAGTTCGATGATAACGAACGCTCTGATCTTGCTACAATCACAAAAGATGGCACTGTTGAGTTGAAGTTCAACAATGGTAAAGCGATTACTGATCCGACTGTTACAGAGCTTGGTGTCCGTGTCCGTATCGCAAAAGATGCAAAAGAGATTGAAAGTCCTACTGGCATGGCTCTATCTGGTGAGGTAGAAGACTTCAAGACTCAAGTAACCTTCCCGCCAAAAGGTGAACGCAAGGAAACAAGTGACGTCCAAGGAGCCAAACAAAGTTCAACTATCGCCTTTACTCCACAAGGATTAGCTAAATATAGCCGCACTCAAAAAGCAGTCATCGACGAAAAAGTTGCACCAGTCATGGTCGACAACAAGACAAAACAAGTCGTAACTCCAGGACCTGATGGCTATTACGCAGTAGCTGGTCAAGGTAAGTACAAGATTACTGCTAATGGTAAGGACGTCGATGTAGAGTTTATCCCAGAAGACAACTTTGTCGGAACTGCAGATGGTATCTCAATCCGTCGTACAGACAACAATGGAAACGACACTGATTGGAATTCTAAAGACGCTGCGGAACTTCCTTCAATCAACGAAGTCCTGGATAACATGGATGGTCTTTACATCCCTACTGTAACTCCTAAGAACCTTGAAGGTATTGATAAAGAAACAACAGATGTTCAAGGTGCTACTCAACTTGGAACACCAACTTTTGCAGTAGAAGGAACAAATAGCAAGGGTGAGAAAGTTACAGTATCGCCAAGTGGAGAATACCCTGCGAAATTCGTAGATCCAACGACTGGTCAAGTTACAGATAACACTGCTATTACAGTCCCAGGCGAAGGAGAGTATTCATTAAACCGTGCAACTGGTGAGGTAACCTTCCGTCCAGAACCTGGATTTGTCGGAACTGCTAAGGGTGTAACCTTGTCTCTAACTGCTCCAGTTGGTCGCGATAAGAACGGGGATGCTCCAGCAGAAGCTATTAAGACTGCGACAGCTAAATACATTCCAACTGTAACACCTGTAACAATTACTCCTACTAACAAGGAGTCAGTGGACATTCAAAATGTTCCTCAAACTCAAACTCCTACATTTGAGTTGAGCAACGATAAGACTGCGAAAATCACAAGTAAGAAATTGGTAGACCCAGCAACTGGTCAACCTACTGATGAAACTACTGTGACTGTTCCAGGAGAAGGAACTTACACAATCGATCCTACTACAGGAGCAGTAACCTTCACCCCAGAATCAGACTTTGTCGGAAAAGCTAAAGGCGTTAAGGTTCAAGCAACTGCAACTATTACAAACGCTAAAGGTGAAACTTCAGCAATCACTGCTGAAGCAAGCTATACACCAACTGTACTTTCTGCCGCTCCAACAGCTCAACCTGCAACATCTAAAGATATTCAGGGAGCTGTACAAACAGGAACACCTACTTTTGCGGGTGCAACAGTTAATGTAAATGGTCAAGACAAACAAATTCCACTAAAAGAAAATAGCTATAAGCTTTTGGATAAAGATGGAAATGAAGTTCTTGGTACGACTCCTGCTTATGCAGAAGATGGTACAACACCAATTGGTACTTTCTCTATTGATTCAACTACAGGTAAGGTAACTTTCACACCAACTGATAAATCTTATACAGGTAAAGTTACCCCAGTTAAAGTTCAAGCTGAAAGTACAAATGGCCTTAAAGTAGATACTACTTACACTCCAGAGATTGTACCAGTAACACCAACAGCTACACCAGCTGAAACTACAAATGTTCAAGGTGCGACTCAAAAAGGTAAACCAGAATTTAAAGGTGGTACTGCTGATGTTGACGGTGTTGAAAAGGCTGTAGCCATTAACGAAGCTGTTCCTGCTAAATTTGATGATGGTACAACAAGTAAGAAGGTTGAAGGAGTAGGTACTTACACAGTAGCTCCAGACGGAACAGTTACATTTGTTCCAGAAAAATCATTTGTTGGTAAAGCACCAGCAGTAACAGTGGTTCGTGAAGACATGAACGGAACAAAAGCTTCTGCAACGTACACACCAACTGTGACTCCGGTAACACCAACAGCGACACCAGCTGAATCAGTAGCACCTCAAGGTGTGGTTCAAACTGGAACTGTAACCTTCACAGAGGGTGACCCAGTTGCACCAATCGACAAGGATACCATTACTCTTCTTGATGAAAATGGTCAACCAGCTGCATCAGTAGTTGCTAAATCACCAGAAGGTAAAGAAATCGGTACCTTCACAGTTGATAAGGCAACAGGTGTTGTAACCTTCACACCAACAGATAAGACATACTCAGGTGATGTGGTTGCCGTTAAGGTTCAAGCTAAGGATGCCAACGGTACGCCAGCTGAAACAACTTACACACCTAAGATTACTCCAGTTGTTCCAACAGCAGAGGATGTAACTTCAAAAGATAAACAAGGCCAAACTCAAACAGGTAAGCCTAAGTTTACAGAAGGCAATCCAAACATTCCAATGGATGATGATACGCCAGCTACATTTGAAGATGGTTCAACGACTAAGACAATTCCAGGCGAAGGAACCTACACAGTAGCCCCAGATGGAAGTGTAACCTTCGTCCCAGAGAAATCATTCATCGGAACAGGAACCGGCGTAACAGTTAAGCGTGTAGATAAGAATGGTACACCAGTAACAGGTAAGTACACACCAACAGTAACCCCTGTAACACCTACAGCGACACCAGCAGAATCAGTAGCACCTCAAGGTGTGGTTCAAACTGGAACTGTAACCTTCACAGAGGGTGACCCAGTTGCACCAATCGACAAGGATACCATTACTCTTCTTGATGAAAATGGTCAACCAGCTGCATCAGTAGTTGCTAAATCACCAGAAGGTAAAGAAATCGGTACCTTCACAGTTGATAAGGCAACAGGTGTTGTAACCTTCACACCAACAGATAAGACATACTCAGGTGATGTGGTTGCCGTTAAGGTTCAAGCTAAGGATGCCAACGGTACGCCAGCTGAAACAACTTACACACCTAAGATTACTCCAGTTGTTCCAACAGCAGAGGATGTAACTTCAAAAGATAAACAAGGCCAAACTCAAACAGGTAAGCCTAAGTTTACAGAAGGAAATCCAAACATTCCAATGGATGATGATACGCCAGCTACATTTGAAGATGGTTCAACGACTAAGACAATTCCAGGCGAAGGAACCTACACAGTAGCCCCAGATGGAAGTGTAACCTTCGTCCCAGAGAAATCATTCATCGGAACAGGAACCGGCGTAACAGTTAAGCGTGTAGATAAGAATGGTACACCAGTAACAGGTAAGTACACACCAACAGTAACCCCTGTAACACCTACAGCGACACCAGCAGAATCAGTAGCACCTCAAGGTGTGGTTCAAACTGGAACTGTAACCTTCACAGAGGGTGACCCAGTTGCACCAATCGACAAGGATACCATTACTCTTCTTGATGAAAATGGTCAACCAGCTGCATCAGTAGTTGCTAAATCACCAGAAGGTAAAGAAATCGGTACCTTCACAGTTGATAAGGCAACAGGTGTTGTAACCTTCACACCAACAGATAAGACATACTCAGGTGATGTGGTTGCCGTTAAGGTTCAAGCTAAGGATGCCAACGGTACGCCAGCTGAAACAACTTACACACCTAAGATTACTCCAGTTGTTCCAACAGCAGAGGATGTAACTTCAAAAGATAAACAAGGCCAAACTCAAACAGGTAAGCCTAAGTTTACAGAAGGAAATCCAAACATTCCAATGGATGATGATACGCCAGCTACATTTGAAGATGGTTCAACGACTAAGACAATTCCAGGCGAAGGAACCTACACAGTAGCCCCAGATGGAAGTGTAACCTTCGTCCCAGAGAAATCATTCATCGGAACAGGAACCGGCGTAACAGTTAAGCGTGTAGATAAGAATGGTACACCAGTAACAGGTAAGTACACACCAACAGTAACCCCTGTAACACCTACAGCGACACCAGCAGAATCAGTAGCACCTCAAGGTGTGGTTCAAACTGGAACTGTAACCTTCACAGAGGGTGACCCAGTTGCACCAATCGACAAGGATACCATTACTCTTCTTGATGAAAATGGTCAACCAGCTGCATCAGTAGTTGCTAAATCACCAGAAGGTAAAGAAATCGGTACCTTCACAGTTGATAAGGCAACAGGTGTTGTAACCTTCACACCAACAGATAAGACATACTCAGGTGATGTGGTTGCCGTTAAGGTTCAAGCTAAGGATGCCAACGGTACGCCAGCTGAAACAACTTACACACCTAAGATTACTCCAGTTGTTCCAACAGCAGAGGATGTAACTTCAAAAGATAAACAAGGCCAAACTCAAACAGGTAAGCCTAAGTTTACAGAAGGAAATCCAAATATTCCAATGGATGATGATACCCCAGCTACATTTGAAGATGGATCAACAACGAAGACAATTCCAGGTGAAGGAACCTACACAGTAGCTCCAGATGGAAGTGTAACCTTCGTCCCAGAGAAATCATTCATCGGAACAGGAACAGGCGTAACAGTTAAGCGTGTAGATAAGAATGGTACACCAGTAACAGGTAAGTACACACCAACAGTAACTCCGGTAACTCCTACAGCTGAAGAAGTGACTTCAATTGATAAACAAGGCCAAACCCAAACAGGTAAACCTAAGTTTACAGAAGGTGATCCAGTAGTTCCAATGGATGATGATACCCCAGCTACATTTGAAGATGGATCAACAACGAAGACAATTCCAGGTGAAGGAACCTACACAGTAGCTCCAGATGGAAGTGTAACCTTCGTCCCAGAGAAATCATTCATCGGAACAGGAACAGGCGTAACAGTTAAGCGTGTAGATAAGAATGGTACACCAGTAACAGGTAAGTACACACCAACAGTAACTCCGGTAACTCCTACAGCTGAAGAAGTGACTTCAATTGATAAACAAGGCCAAACCCAAACAGGTAAACCTAAGTTTACAGAAGGTGATCCAGTAGTTCCAATGGATGATGATACGCCAGCTACATTCGAAGATGGTTCAACAACGAAAACAATTCCAGGCGAAGGTACTTATACAGTAGCCCCAGATGGAAGTGTAACCTTCGTCCCAGAGAAATCTTTCATCGGAACAGGAACAGGCGTAACAGTTAAGCGTGTAGATAAGAATGGTACACCAGTAACAGGTAAGTACACACCAACAGTAACACCAGTAACTCCTACAGCTGAAGAAGTGACTTCAATTGATAAACAAGGTCAAACTCAAACAGGTAAGTCTAAGTTTACAGAAGGTGATCCAGTAGTTCCAATGGATGATGATACGCCAGCTACATTCGAAGATGGTTCAACAACGAAAACAATTCCAGGCGAAGGTACTTATACAGTAGCCCCAGATGGAAGTGTAACCTTCGTCCCAGAGAAATCATTCATCGGAACAGGAACAGGCGTAACAGTTAAGCGTGTAGATAAGAATGGTACACCAGTAACAGGTAAGTACACACCAACAGTAACACCAGTAACTCCTACAGGTGAACCGGCAACAACAATTGGTCCAAAAGGTCAAGAGCAATCTGGTAAACCAACATTCAAGGAAGGCGATAGCCGTGTTCCTATGAATGATGATGTTCCAGCTACATTTGACGATGGTTCAACAACTAAGACTATTCCAGGTGTAGGTACGTATACAGTAGCTCCTGACGGAACTGTAACCTTCAAACCAGAACCAGAATTTACTGGACCTGCTCCATCAGTGACAGTTGTTCGTGAAGATATGAATGGTACTAAAGCTTCTGCAACGTACACACCAACTGTAATTCCTGTTACTACATTCGTAGATAAAGAAGGAAAAGCAATCCCAGGATATCCAACAGAGGATGGTGAACAACCTAAAGCTGAGATCCCAGGTTACCGTTTCGTTGAAACTAAGAAATTGCCTAATGGTGACACTGAACATGTCTATGAAAAAGTGAAGACAAGTCATAAGGATAAGGAAGGTAACGAGATTCCAGGTTATCCAATCGAAGACGGTGAAAATCCTAATAGAGATATTCCAGGTTACCGCTTCGTAGAGACTAAGAAACTTCCAAACGGTGATACAGAGCACGTTTATGAGAAAGTACCAACGCCAGATCCAGTGCCAACACCAGATCCAGTGCCAACGCCAGATCCAGTGCCAACACCAGATCCAGTGCCAACGCCAGATCCAGTGCCAACGCCAGATCCAGTGCCAACACCAGATCCAGTGCCAACGCCAGATCCAGTGCCAACGCCAGATCCAGTGCCAGCACCAGTTCAAGAAAAATCAGCACCAGTAGCTGAAGAGGTAGTTTGGACAACTAACCAGTTGCCAAATACTGGTACTGAAGACCACGCTAGCCTTGCTGCCCTTGGTTTAGTAGGTGTCTTGAGTGGATTTGGACTTATCGCTCGTAAAAAGAAAGAAGACTAATCTGATTTTTACAGAAAAGAAATAGTCAACTTTCTAATTAAAAACTAGTACATCCAAAGATGTACTAGTTTTTTTAATCTCTTTGCTACTTGTCTTAAGAATAGAACTATGCTACAATCGTGTAAAATAAACAAGGATATCAAGATATGAAAAGTGAATACCAAAAAATGATTGCGGGAGAACCTTATCACCCGTTCGATCCAGAACTTCGTGCTCTAGCACAAACAGCACGACAAAAGCAAGCCTCATTTAATGAAGAAGTCGATCCAGTAAAAGGTATGGAAATCATCAAAGGATGGTTTGGCTCAACTGGTGAAAATCTCTATGTCAATACTCGTTTGGTGGTGGATTACGGGGTCAATATTCATTTGGGAGAAAATTTTTATTCCAATTGGAATCTGACCATGTTGGATGTTTGTCCTATTACCATTGGCGACAATGCAATGATTGGTCCTAACTGCCAATTTTTGACACCTCTTCATCCTCTAGATCCAGAAGAACGAAATTCAGGTTTAGAATTTGGGAAACCCATTACGATTGGTAAAAACTTCTGGGCAGGTGGTGGGGTTATTGTCCTTCCAGGTGTTACACTAGGTGATAACGTTGTTGCAGGAGCAGGAGCTGTCATTACTAAATCTTTTGGCGATAATGTAGTTCTGGTAGGCAACCCAGCACGAGTTATCAAAGAAATTCCAGTCAAAAAAAACTAAAAGAACAGCATCTTGCTGTTCTTTTAATTATTAGAGATTTTTTCTCTTCTTAGCTTTTTTAGTTAAAGCTACATCGCATTGTTCGATATTTTGTGTGAGATAACTAGTTACTTGGAAGTCGTCATCATCAGATTTAAGTTCAATTTCATAGACAATGCTTAGAATTTCACCAGCATTTTTACTATTAATGGTAATCATATCAATTTCAGAACAAAATTGGTCAAGAGAAGTTTGAACAGCATTCTGAACTTTCTCTTGATTGGCTACTGTGATTGTCAAAAGTCTACGACGTTGATTGTCGGTTTTTATTTGTTGATGTTCCAAAAGGAACCAAACACCTAAGATAAAGAGTGTGAAGATAATGGCCAAGAAAAGGTATTCTGTCCCACAGGTAAGGCCTATAATCATGGCTAGAAAAATAGCTATCAGTTCTCGGGAACCACTCGTTGCTGAACGGAAACGAATTAAACTAAAAGTTCCAGCTACAGCAATCGAAGTACCCAAGCTCCCATTGACCAGAAAAATAACCAAGGTCATAAGGCAGGGAAGTAGAGACAAGCTGATGGCAAATTCTCTGGTATAGAGGGTCCGATATTTGTAGGTCCAAGTAAGTGCCAAACCGAGGACTAGACTGACTAGAAGTGCCAGCAGTAGTTGGAAGGGGTCTGCACTTGCAGTGGCGTTGTTGAAAATGGAATTAAATAGATTAAGCATAAGCGGTACCTGCGCTTTCTATACTAGGACGTGGTGCATAAGGAAGCCCTTGAGATTTGTGGTAAGCACAACTGTATTTTGAAAATTTGTGCTCCATCAAACCATACTTGTCTAGAATGTCTTGTAACCACTGGGGTTTGTTTCCAGGAGCATTAATCTCCATAATTACAGTATCGTCATCTAGTAAAGCATCTCCATGGTTTCCAGCGAAAAGACTGACATTTTCATCTCTATAGACTAGATTTTGGTCAATTGTGATACGAATTTTGTTATAGTCGTAGCCCTCGATGTATTTCTTTTCCTTCAATGAATAACGATCGTAGTAGATGTACATACGAGGCTGGATAGCCTGCTTGTAATCCTGGTGAAGCTTTTTCACTTTTTCAATGACGACTGTATCAGTAATGCTAGCATCCAAGTGCCCTTTGGTCATAAAATTAATGATAGAAGTAGGAGTTGAGAGTAGTCTAAACTTGCGACCAACTCCTTCTTGATCCTTGGTTTTGATTTCTAAAAATACTTGACTATCTGCTTTAGGTTGACTGAGATAGGTCCGCATCCGAACCTTTTCTTTTCGCTTATTTCCAAAATCATCATCTTGGAGCACATCAAAGTCTTCCGTATCAAAGTAGATATTTGAAATAGTTGAAATTGGATAGTCGTCTTCTACTAGATATTCCTTTAAATCTTGAATCAGTTTGTCTATTTTATCTTTGGAGACAATATATTTGGTTTCAATCCGCTTAAAAGTTGTTTCTAATGGTTTCATAAGTCTTTCTCCTCTTGCTTTCAGTTATACTATTTTTAAACAAGGTGAACTTGCTTGTCTACAATTCTAGAGGGGATTTCTAAAACTTTTGTTAAATTTAACTTAATTGAAACTAAACTTAAGAAAACTTTCAGAAAAAATTTAGGCTTCTTTTAGGAAAGACCCGTAGACTAAGAGCATGTAAAATGAAAGACGAGGAAACGAGCATGAAAGCAAAAAAATGGACATTCCTATTAACAAGTATAACAACTCTAGCACTGGTAACAGCATGTGCCCAGTCAACCTCAAATACAACAGCTAGCAATAGTACTGCAACGACAACAGTAACTACCAATAAGAAAACATCTAGTTACTTTACAGATAAGGATTATGATACTTCTTATGATGAAAAAACAGCAGCAACTGTAACCCTGTCAGGATCAACGTCGACGGTATCAGGTGACGGAGTAGCCGTATCAGGTTCTACCGTTACAATCTCTAAGTCAGGAACCTATGTAATTTCTGGTCAATCCGACGGAGTTCAAATCAAGATCGAAGCTGGAAGTTCAGATGATGTACACATCGTACTAAACGGTGTCACCATGACTAATACCAATGCAGCTATTTCTGCAACATCAGCTGGCCATGTTTACCTCACTCTAGCAGATGGTACCACAAATAGCCTGTCAGATTCAGCTTCAAACAGTGATGACAAGGCAGATGCGGCCCTCTTCTCTAAAGTGGACTTGACCATCAACGGTAAAGGGACTCTCAATGTAGATGGCAAGAAAAATAATGCTATCAAGGCTAACGACACGCTTCACATCACAGGTGGAACCTATAACATCACAGCAGTTGGAGATGCCTTTAATGTCAATGATGAACTCAACATCACTGGAACAACTATGACTATCGATGCCAAGGAAGATGGTGTCAAAGTAGACAATGATGAGGACACATCTGTAGGAACCATGTATCTCTCTGACAATACCATCACTGTTACTGCTGGTGATGATGGTATCCACGCTTCAGGTGATTTGGTCATCGATAGTGGTACCTATACTGTTAAGAATTCTACCGAAGGGCTTGAAGGAAAATCAATCACTATCAACGGTGGAGACATTACTATTTACGCAACAGACGATGGTGTCAATGCAGCCAACAAAAATGCCCAACAAAGTGAAATCTTCTTCACCATGAATGGTGGGAACTTGACCGTTGAAGTTGGCCAAGGAGACACTGATCCGATTGACTCAAATGGGAATATCACGGTCACGGGTGGAACTATTAAGATGACTGGTCAAACAGGATTTGACTTTGATGGAACAGCGACCTACACAGGTGGAGATATCTACCTCAACGGTGAAAAACAAACGGAAATCGTCAATTCTATGCCTGGAGGCGGAGGAGCACCCGGTGGTGGCCCTCAAGGGAATGGTGGTCCTGGTGGTGGTGCACCTGGCGGACACCCATAAAATAAAATCTCCTTTCTCGAAAGAGAAGGGAGATTTTTTTATGTTGTTAGAACGAAAGAGAATTATTCTCCGTCTTTTTTAAAGATGTTTTTAACACCAGATACTGCGCCTTCGATAGCTTCTTTAGCATCTTCAGCAACTTCTTTAGCTTTTGAAGCTACTTTTTCTGCAGCTCCTTCAGCTTGAGTTTTTGTATCGCCAGTAAGTTTACCAAAACCTTCTTTAACCGAACCTTTAGCTTGGTTGAATTTTTCTTCGATTGACATGGGGGTTACCTCCGTTAATTTATTCTATCATCTAAAATCCATCAGATAATAACTTAAGTATATACCTATTATTGTCAAAAAGCAAAAAACTGATACGAAAAGCATCAGTTTATTTTTTTAATAGGTTACAATGTTTAATTGTCCTTTATCGTATTCAGCGATAAAGATATTAGAAACGTCTTCGAAACCTTCCTCTTTTAATTTTTCTGTTAGCCATTCCTCAGTTTTGCCAATGGTTTCTAGGATTTCAACTTGGACAACACCGTCTGTAATGACTGGGTACTTAGGATTTTCATCGCCCATTCTTACGACAATCAATTGCCCGTTTTGTTCAATCACAGCTCGCTTGACGTCTTTTAGTTGGAATATTCCTTGAGAGCGTAATTTAAGAGCTACGTCTGCAGCTGCAAGACCTTTTGAACGACAAGATTCGGGATCTAATTTACCATTTTTAATGATAATAGTCGGTTTTCCGTCAATTAAGTGTTTGAAAAAGGAAATATTGGTATTCAACCATTTAAGGAGCAGGATGAGAATAGTCCAGATGATAAGGATAACAATGTATTGGATGATGGTGATAGAACTATTGTAGATAACCCCACCGATAATACCCCCGAGAACAAAGTTCTGGATTTGATCTACTGCAGAACTTGGTGCTAAATTTCCTTTACCTGTTACGTTAATAACAAAAACAAGAGAAAGTAGCCCCAAGGCTAATTTAATTGCAATCGTAGCAAAAAAGATTATCATTTTTCAACCTCCACGAGTTCAACATCTGATTTATAGAGTTCCATTTTTTCTAATAAATAGCTATCTTGGTCAGTCCCGCTAATGGCACGATAAAAATTGTTGCCAACCTTAATAATCGCCCCATCAGTCACTGCTGATGTGTTGACATAAACATTTTTCTTATCAACACCTAACTCTTTTGATACAATTTCGATGAAGTGCAAGGAACTACGAAATTGATTATCATTGGATTGGTTGTTTTGAAGATTCGTAATGCTAATCAATACAAAAGCAATTAACGTCAAAATAGAAATGAGCGATAATTCACGGAACTTACTCCCTCTTTTATCTTTGAAAGCCTTAAATGCAAAGAATCCAGTCACAATCACTAAGAGCGTCGACACAATAATCATGACCCAATCCTGTTGACTGATTTGGCTTAGAACATAGTCGTATGAATAGAATTTCATAAGATTTCTCCTTTTTTAAATTCAATCTATTATAAACTAATTCCTAAGTTTTAGCAATTTTGTTAGTAGAGGAAAAAGCATTTAATGGTTGTTTACTACTTAAGGTAGGTTTTTCTGATTTGACTTAGCCTCCCGTCTTGACTTTCGTTTGGCTTTTGTTATAATAGTAAAAATTTAGAGGAGGTATTCTATGATTCAAAAACATGCTATTCCTATTTTAGAGTTTGACGATAATCCTCAGGCAGTCATCATGCCCAATCACGAAGGATTAGATTTACAATTGCCAAAGAAGTGCATCTATGCATTTTTGGAGGAGGAGATTGACCACTATGCTCAGGAAGTAGGGGCGGACTGTGTTGGTGAGTTCGTTTCTGCCACCAAGACTTATCCAGTCTATGTCATGGACTACAAAGGCGAAAAAGTTTGTCTAGCCCAAGCTCCTGTCGGTTCTGCTCCAGCGGCCCAGTTTATGGATTGGTTGATTGGCTACGGTGTGGAGAAAATCATCTCTACTGGTACTTGTGGAGTCCTAGCCGATATTGAGGAAAATGCCTTTCTCGTCCCTGTTCGCGCTCTGCGAGATGAGGGTGCCAGCTACCACTATGCAGTGCCTTCTCGTTATATGGAGATGCAGACTGAGGCTATCTCTGCCATTGAGCAAGTCTTGGAACAAAGAGGCATTCCTTACGAGGAGGTTATGACCTGGTCGACAGACGGTTTTTACCGAGAAACAGCTGAAAAAGTTGCCTATCGTAAGGAAGAAGGCTGTGCAGTTGTGGAGATGGAGTGTGCAGCTCTTGCGGCAGTAGCCCAACTACGTGGGGTTGTCTGGGGGGAATTGCTCTTTACCGCAGATTCCTTAGCGGATATGGACAACTACGATAGTCGTGACTGGGGCTCTGAAGCTTTTGATAAGGCCTTAGAACTCTGTCTTGAAATTGTTAGTCATATGTGACCGCTTTAACTGTTTTATGGTACAATGTAGCTATGTTATTCAAATCATTTTCGGAAAAAATAAATACGACCTTGGGGCGTTTGTCACCTGCTCGTCGAATTTTTTTAAGTTTTGCTTTGGTTATTTTCGTAGGCTCTCTTCTTTTGAGTCTTCCATTTGTGCAAGCAACTAGCTCCCAAGCGACCTATTTCGACCATCTCTTTACAGCAGTATCCATGGTCTGCGTGACAGGGCTCTTTACTCAACCAGTAGCTTCAACCTACAATGTCTGGGGCCAGTTAATCTGTATGTTTTTGATCCAGATTGGTGGTTTGGGTCTCATGACCTTTATAGGGGTCTTTTATATTCAAAGTAAGCAAAAGCTAAGTCTTCGTAGCCGTGAAACAATTCTGGAGAGCTTTAGTTATAGAGAAACTCAGTCTTTAAAGGTTTTCATGCGTTCGATTTTCTTGACGACTTTTCTCGTTGAAGGCCTAGGAGCCTTCCTGTTAAGTTTTCGTTTTGTTCCTGAATTTGGATGGGGCCGAGGGATTTTTACCTCTATCTTCGTAGCTATTTCAGCTTTCTGTAATGCTGGATTTGATAATTTTGGAAGTACAAGTTTGGTAGCTTTTCAGACCGACCCTTTGATTAATCTAGTAATTGCTGCTTTGATCATCACAGGTGGTCTAGGATTTATGGTCTGGTTTGATCTAGCAACCCAGTTAGGAAAGAAGAAAAAACGCCGTCTTCGTTTTCATACCAAGTTGGTTCTCTTTTTAACAGCAGGAATTTTACTCTTTGGAACCGTATCGACTTTGTTAATCGAGTGGAACAATCCAGGGACCATTGGCAATCTTAGCGTGCCTGATAAATTGCTGGTTAGCTTTTTCCAGACTGTCAGCATGAGGACAGCAGGTTTTGCTTCGATTGATTACACCCAGGCCCGACCTGTTACGTTGCTGATTTATATCTTACAAATGTTTCTCGGTGGGGCGCCTGGTGGAACAGCCGGAGGGCTTAAAATCACAACCTTCTTTGTATTGTTAGTATTTGCGCGCAGTGAACTTTTAGGATTGCCCCATGCTAATGTGGCTCGGAGAACGATTGAACCTCGGACAGTCCAAAAATCTTTCAGTGTCTTCATCATCTTCTTGATAACTTTTTTATCGGGTTTAATCCTACTAGGAATAACAGCAGAAGGGAATCCGAAATTCATCTACCTGATGTTTGAAACTATTTCTGCGCTTGCTACCGTTGGAGTAACTGCTAATCTGACACCAGAGTTAGGTAAATTAGCTCTTAGCGTCGTCATGCTACTGATGTTTATTGGCCGGATCGGGCCACTCACACTGTTAGTCAGTTTGGCTGAGTATCAACCAGATAAGAAAGATACAATCCACTATATGAAAGCGGACATTACTATAGGATAAGAAAGGATAAACTATGGCGGATCGGACAATTGGAATTTTAGGTTTGGGTATTTTTGGAAGTAGTGTTCTTACAACTCTCGCTCAGCATGATATAAATATTATCGCCATTGATGACCATGAGGAGCGAATCAATCAGTTCGAACCAGTCTTGGTACGTGGAGTTGTTGGAGATATAACAGATGAAGAGCTCTTGCTCTCAGCAGGAATTGATACCTGCGATACAGTTGTGGTGGCAACTGGGGAAAATTTAGAATCTAGTGTGCTTGCAGTTATGCATTGCAAGAGCCTTGGAGTGCCGACTGTTATTGCTAAGGTTAAAAGTCATACAGCAAAAAAAGTCCTTGAAAAAATTGGCGCGGATTCAGTCATTTCCCCAGAGTATGAGATGGGTCGCTCGTTAGCGCAGACGATTCTGTTTAATAATAGCGTAGATGTCTTTCAGTTGGACAAAAATGTCTCTATTGTTGAGATGAAAATTCCGCAATCATGGTCAGGCAAGAGCCTAAGTCAACTAGACCTTCGAGGACGATACAATCTCAATATCCTTGGTTTTCGTGACTACGAAAATGCTCCCTTAGATGTTAAATTTGGACCAGATGATCTTTTGAAAGCTGATGGCTATATGATGGCAGTAATCAATAACCAATATTTGGATAATCTAGCACGCCTCAATGATTAAAAGAGAAATAACTATTCTTTTTTCTAGTGACTATTGAGTCAATATAAGTATTTTATAAGAAGGATTTAAGAAAAATTTTAACTTTTTCTTAATCCTTTTTAATTTTAGGAGATTATACTAGAGCTATCAAAAAAAGAAAACTCTAAGGAGAATCCTATGAAATTCAATCCAAATCAGAGATATACTCGTTGGTCTATTCGCCGTCTCAGTGTCGGTGTTGCTTCAGTTGTTGTAGCTAGTGGCTTCTTTGTCCTAGTCGGTCAACCAGGTTCTGTACGTGCAGATGTCGTCAATCCGACACCGGCCCAAGTCATGCCAAACGACACTTCGGTGAGTGAAAAGAGCGACTTACCAGCAGAGCTACTCAAAGAAGCAGTGGATACTACTCTTCCTTTAGAACAGGCAGACTCAACATCTAAAGCAAGCTTGGATACTATAAGCTCACCAGAAAAAGCGGATGTAGCCACTAAAGACCAAGTAGTAGCACCAAAAGAAGAAGTGCAATCCCAAGCTGACTCTAAGAAACAAACAGAAGATGCGGTTAAACCTGCGGAAGGTCCTGCGTCTACAGTTTCTGGAAAAGACCGTGAAGCAAGTGAAGCTCAACCAGCAACCACTCCATCTGAAGTTCAAAAAGGCGTGGTTGATAATACCAAAGACACAGTAGATGTTCCAGCTACATACTTGGACAAAGCCAACTTCCCAGGTCCGTTCACAGCTGGTGTCAACCAAGTCATTCCATATGAATTCTTCGCTGGTGACGGCATGTTGACTCGCCTTATCTTGAAATCCTCTGATAAGGCTCCATGGTCAGACAATGGAACGGCTAAAAATCCCGCCCTTCCACCAGTAGAGAAATTGGGCAAAGGTCTCTACTTCTATGAAGTGGATTTGGCAGGTACCCAAGGCAAATCTGACAAAGAGCTTCTAGACCTCTTGAAACAAAACGGCACTCAAAGCTATAAAGCTACTATTAAAGTGTATGGTGCGAAAGATGGCAAGGCCGATTTAAGCAACCTAGTAGTGACTAAGGATTTGGATGTCAATTTGAATGGCTTAACCACTCCAGCTGAAGTTCAAAACGGTGTGGCTGACAATACTAAAGACACAGTAGATGTTCCAGCTTCTTACTTGGACAAGGCCAATTACCCAGGTCCATTCACCGCCGGTGTCAACCAAGTCATTCCATATGAATTCTTTGCTGGTGACGGTATGTTGACTCGCCTTATCTTGAAAGCTTCTGACAAGGCTCCGTGGTCAGACAATGGCTCGGCTAAAAATCCTGCTCTCCCACCAGTAGAGAAATTGGGCAAAGGCCTTTACTTCTATGAAGTGGACTTGGCAGGTACTCAAGGCAAATCTGACAAAGAGCTGCTTGACTTGTTAAAACAAAACGGCACTCAAAGCTATAAAGCTACTATTAAAGTGTATGGTGCGAAAGATGGTAAGGTCGATTTAAGCAACCTCGTAGCGACTAAAAATTTGGATGTCAACTTGAACGGCTTGACCACTCCAGTTGAAGTACAAAAAGGTGTAGCCGACAACACTAAAGACACGGTAGACGTCCCAGCTACATACTTGGATAAAGCCAACTTCCCAGGTCCATTCACAGCCGGTGTCAACCGAGTCATTCCATACGAATTCTTCGCCGGTGACGGTATGTTGACTCGTTTGATTCTGAAGGCATCAGACAAGGCTCCATGGTCAGATAATGGCTCAGCCAAAAATCCCGCCCTTCCACCAGTAGAAAAATTAGGCAAAGGCCTTTACTTCTATGAAGTGGACTTGGCAGGTACTCAAGGCAAATCTGACAAAGAGCTGCTTGACTTGTTAAAACAAAACGGCACTCAAAGCTATAAAGCTACTATTAAAGTGTACGGTGCAAAAGATGGCAAGGCCGATTTGACAAATCTGGTAGCGACTAAGGATTTGACAGTGAACTTGAATGGACATCAGTCTCTTATTCCGATGCAGTCAGATTCCGTTCCATCTTCTAATGGTTCAGCTATGCTGACTCCAATGATGAATAGTCATCAAGGTGCTTCTAATATGAAAGCTCAAATGCCAGCTTCTAGCCAGGATAAGATGATGCCTAACAAAGAGCGAGACAAAACCATGAATGTTAGACAGCTAATGGCAACTCCAAGTATGAAGCAAGACCAAGCTCCAGCAGCCTCAAGCAAGATGTCTGATGAAGGCAAGATGGCATCTAATAATAAGGTATCAAGTCCAATGATGGCTGATCAAATGAAAGAACCAAAAGGCATGCTTCCATATACCGGTGAAGCCCAAACCTCAATGACTACTCTTGGATTCTTTGGACTCGCCTTGGCCGGACTGTTAGGTGGCCTCGGTTTAAAAGCTAAAAGAGAGGAAAATGACTAGTCTGGCTACAGACTTTCTATCTAGGATTTGAAAAATCCAGATAGCGATTAGAATGTTCGTAAAGCGATTAAAATAGTGTTATACTATTGTGGTATAGCACTGTTTTTTCAAAGGAGAGACAGATGGGAAAGACCATTTTACTCGTTGACGACGAGGTAGAAATCACAGATATTCATCAACGCTATCTGGTTCAGGCAGGATATCAGGTTTTGGTGGCCCA
This sequence comes from Streptococcus sp. Marseille-Q7087, assembly GCF_965111935.1. Lineage (NCBI taxonomy): Bacteria > Bacillati > Bacillota > Bacilli > Lactobacillales > Streptococcaceae > Streptococcus > Streptococcus sp. Marseille-Q7087. The sequence continues at coordinate 188,528 of NZ_CBCOPJ010000001.1, forward strand.
TGATGGAGTAGAGGCTTTAGAAATCTTCAAGCGAAAACCGATTGATTTGATTATTACAGATATCATGATGCCTCGGATGGATGGCTATGATTTGATTAGTGAGGTTCAGTATCATTCTCCAGATCAGCCTTTTCTCTTTATCACGGCTAAGACCAGTGAGCAAGACAAGATTTATGGACTAAGCTTGGGGGCAGACGACTTTATTGCCAAGCCATTTAGCCCTCGTGAGTTGGTTTTACGTGTCCACAATATCTTGCGTCGCCTTCATCGTGGAGGTGAGACAGAAGTCGTCAGTCTCGGGGATTTACGGATGAATCACGGTAGTCATGAGGTTTCTATCGGAGGTGTATCGCTTGATCTAACAGTCAAATCCTTCGAGCTTTTATGGCTTTTAGCCAGCAATCCAAAGCGGGTTTTCTCTAAGACAGATCTCTATGAAAAGGTTTGGCAAGAAGACTATGTGGATGATACCAATACCTTGAATGTTCATATTCATGCATTGAGGCAGGAGTTGGCTAAATATGCCAGTGCAGAAACGCCCACCATCAAAACCGTTTGGGGCTTGGGCTATAAAATTGAGAAAGCACGAGGTAGTCAATGAAATTAAAAAGTTATATTCTAGTGGGTTATATCATTTCAACACTCTTAACGATTATCGTAGTTTTTTGGGCGGTCCAGCGAATGTTAATTGACGAAAGAGAGATTTATTTCCTAGTGGGAATGACTCTCATGGCAAGTTTTGTTGGTGCTGGGATTAGTCTCTATCTCCTATCACCGGTCTTTACTTCATTGGGTAAACTGAAGGAACATGCCAAGCGAGTAGCGGACAAGGATTTTCCTTCAAATCTTGAGGTTAAAGGGCCTGTGGAATTTCAGCAGTTAGGACAAGCTTTCAATGAAATGTCACATGATTTACAGGCGACCTTTGATTCCTTGGAAGAAAGCGAACGAGAAAAGGGCTTGATGATTGCCCAGTTGTCGCATGATATCAAGACCCCCATCACTTCGATCCAAGCGACGGTAGAAGGGATTTTGGACGGGGTTATCAAGGAAGGAGAACAAGCCCATTATCTAGCAACCATTGGACGCCAGACAGAACGGCTTAATAAACTGGTTGAAGAGTTGAATTTTTTGAGCCTAAATACAGCTAGAAATCAGGAGAAGACGACTGGAAAAGACAGCATTTTTCTGGATCAGCTTTTGATTGAGTGCATGAGTGAATTTCAATTTTTGATTGAGCAGGAGGAGAGAGATGTCCACTTGCAAGTGATTCCAGAGTCTGCCCGGTTTGAAGGAGATTATGCCAAGCTTTCTCGTATCTTGGTTAATCTGGTTAATAACGCTTTTAAATACTCTGCTCCAGGAACCAAGCTGGAAGTGGTAGCTAAACTGGAGAAGCATCAGCTTTCAATCAGTGTGACCGATGAGGGACAGGGCATTGCCACAGAGGATTTAGAGAATATTTTCAAACGCCTTTATCGTGTTGAAACTTCGCGTAATATGAAAACAGGTGGTCATGGATTAGGTCTTGCGATTGCGCGTGAATTAGCCCATCAATTAGGTGGAGAAATCACAGTTACCAGCCAGTACGGCCTAGGAAGCACCTTTACCCTCCTTCTCAACCTTTCTGGTAGTGAAAATAAAGCTTAACTCCCCTTTACAAATTCAATAATTCATGATATAATAGTCTTTGTGTGAAATAGCAGCAGGAAAGCATGAAGCTCGTCAACAGGTGTCTTATGATAAGTAACCTTGGCTGTTTAGGCGAAGGGCATCTGCACGAATCAGGGCTTTCTAAGTGACTATTTCCACCGAAATATTATTTATATCAGGAGGACATTCACATGTCACGTTATACAGGACCATCTTGGAAACAAGCTCGTCGCCTTGGCCTTTCACTTACAGGTACAGGTAAAGAATTGGCACGTCGTAACTACGTACCAGGACAACACGGACCAAACAACCGTTCTAAATTGTCAGAATACGGTTTGCAATTGGCTGAAAAACAAAAACTTCGTTTCACTTACGGTGTTGGTGAAAAACAATTCCGTAACTTGTTCGTAGAAGCTACAAAAATCAAAGGCGGAATCCTTGGTTTCAACTTCATGCTTCTTTTGGAACGTCGTTTGGATAACGTTGTTTACCGTCTTGGTCTTGCGACTACTCGTCGTCAAGCTCGTCAATTCGTAAACCACGGTCACATCCTTGTTGACGGAAAACGCGTTGATATCCCATCATACCGTGTAACTCCAGGTCAAGTGATCTCAGTTCGCGAAAAATCATTGAAAGTTCCAGCAATCCTTGAAGCTGTTGAAGCAACTCTTGGACGTCCAGCATTCGTATCATTCGACGCTGATAAATTGGAAGGTTCATTGACTCGTTTGCCAGAACGCGATGAAATCAACCCAGAAATCAACGAAGCACTTATCGTTGAATTCTACAACAAAATGCTTTAATTTTAAGATTTGTTTTACAAAAAGCCTACAACAGTGGGCTTTTTTCTTTATCTTAAAATGTTGGCCTCTGGGTTTGTTCCCCTTTTTACTCCCCTTATAGTGCTTTTCGGTCTAGGAAGACTACTATTTAAAATTAAAGATTAAGATTTAATAAAAAAATATCAGAAAAAAATAATCTCAAGTTCTTGACAAGCGCTAAAAAGTAGGTATAATAGAAAGAGTTGAAAAACTCAAGGTCCGTTGGTCAAGGGGTTAAGACACCGCCTTTTCACGGCGGTAACACGGGTTCGAATCCCGTACGGACTATGGGTGTATCGCGGTTAAGGTTGATAGGATTTAAAAAAAGTTAAAAAACCTGTTGACAGAGAAAACTGACTGTGATATACTAATATAGTTGTCGCAAGCGCGACAAAGACCTTTGAAAACTGAACAAGACGAACCAATGTGCAGGGCACTATAACTGAAGGTTATAGTACTGAACAATGAAAAAACAATAAATCTGTCAGTGACAGAAATGAGTGAGAACTCAAACTTTTAATGAGAGTTTGATCCTGGCTCAGGATGAACGCTGGCGGCGTGCCTAATACATGCAAGTAGAACGCTGAAGCTTGGTGCTTGCACCGAGCGGATGAGTTGCGAACGGGTGAGTAACGCGTAGGTAACCTGCCTGGTAGCGGGGGATAACTATTGGAAACGATAGCTAATACCGCATGACAACAGTTATTGCATGATAGCTGTTTAAAAGGGGCAATTGCTCCACTACCAGATGGACCTGCGTTGTATTAGCTAGTTGGTGGGGTAACGGCTCACCAAGGCGACGATACATAGCCGACCTGAGAGGGTGATCGGCCACACTGGGACTGAGACACGGCCCAGACTCCTACGGGAGGCAGCAGTAGGGAATCTTCGGCAATGGACGGAAGTCTGACCGAGCAACGCCGCGTGAGTGAAGAAGGTTTTCGGATCGTAAAGCTCTGTTGTAAGAGAAGAACGAGTGTGAGAGTGGAAAGTTCACACTGTGACGGTATCTTACCAGAAAGGGACGGCTAACTACGTGCCAGCAGCCGCGGTAATACGTAGGTCCCGAGCGTTATCCGGATTTATTGGGCGTAAAGCGAGCGCAGGCGGTTAGATAAGTCTGAAGTTAAAGGCTGTGGCTTAACCATAGTACGCTTTGGAAACTGTTTAACTTGAGTGCAAGAGGGGAGAGTGGAATTCCATGTGTAGCGGTGAAATGCGTAGATATATGGAGGAACACCGGTGGCGAAAGCGGCTCTCTGGCTTGTAACTGACGCTGAGGCTCGAAAGCGTGGGGAGCAAACAGGATTAGATACCCTGGTAGTCCACGCCGTAAACGATGAGTGCTAGGTGTTAGACCCTTTCCGGGGTTTAGTGCCGTAGCTAACGCATTAAGCACTCCGCCTGGGGAGTACGACCGCAAGGTTGAAACTCAAAGGAATTGACGGGGGCCCGCACAAGCGGTGGAGCATGTGGTTTAATTCGAAGCAACGCGAAGAACCTTACCAGGTCTTGACATCCCTCTGACCGCTCTAGAGATAGAGTTTTCCTTCGGGACAGAGGTGACAGGTGGTGCATGGTTGTCGTCAGCTCGTGTCGTGAGATGTTGGGTTAAGTCCCGCAACGAGCGCAACCCCTATTGTTAGTTGCCATCATTCAGTTGGGCACTCTAGCGAGACTGCCGGTAATAAACCGGAGGAAGGTGGGGATGACGTCAAATCATCATGCCCCTTATGACCTGGGCTACACACGTGCTACAATGGCTGGTACAACGAGTCGCAAGTCGGTGACGGCAAGCTAATCTCTTAAAGCCAGTCTCAGTTCGGATTGTAGGCTGCAACTCGCCTACATGAAGTCGGAATCGCTAGTAATCGCGGATCAGCACGCCGCGGTGAATACGTTCCCGGGCCTTGTACACACCGCCCGTCACACCACGAGAGTTTGTAACACCCGAAGTCGGTGAGGTAACCATTTGGAGCCAGCCGCCTAAGGTGGGATAGATGATTGGGGTGAAGTCGTAACAAGGTAGCCGTATCGGAAGGTGCGGCTGGATCACCTCCTTTCTAAGGATAAGGAATGCACATTGGTCTTGTTTAGTCTTGAGAGGTCTTGTGGGGCCTTAGCTCAGCTGGGAGAGCGCCTGCTTTGCACGCAGGAGGTCAGCGGTTCGATCCCGCTAGGCTCCATTGGTGAGAGATCACCAAGTAATGCACATTGAAAATTGAATATCTATATCAAATAGTAACAAGAAAATAAACCGAAAACGCTGTAGTATTAATAAGAGTTTATGACTGAAAGGTCAAAAAAATAAGGTTAAGTTAATAAGGGCGCACGGTGGATGCCTTGGCACTAGGAGCCGAAGAAGGACGTGACAAACGACGATATGCCTTGGGTAGCTGTAAGTAAGCGATGATCCAGGGATTTCCGAATGGGGGAACCCAACAGGTACTACCTGTTACCCATATCTGTTAAGGATATGAGGAGGAAGACGCAGTGAACTGAAACATCTAAGTAGCTGCAGGAAGAGAAAGCAAAAGCGATTGCCTTAGTAGCGGCGAGCGAAACGGCAGGAGGGCAAACCGAAGAGTTTACTCTTCGGGGTTGTAGGACTGCAATGTGGACTCAAAGATTATAGAAGAATGATATGGGAAGATCAGCCAAAGAGAGTGAGAGCCTCGTATTCAAAATAGTCTTTGTACCTAGCAGTATCCTGAGTACGGCGGGACACGTGAAATCCCGTCGGAATCTGGGAGGACCATCTCCCAACCCTAAATACTCCCTAGTGACCGATAGTGAACCAGTACCGTGAGGGAAAGGTGAAAAGCACCCCGGGAGGGGAGTGAAATAGAACCTGAAACCGTGTGCCTACAACAAGTTCGAGCCCGTTAATGGGTGAGAGCGTGCCTTTTGTAGAATGAACCGGCGAGTTACGATATGATGCGAGGTTAAGTTGAAGAGACGGAGCCGTAGGGAAACCGAGTCTGAATAGGGCGCTTTAGTATCATGTCGTAGACCCGAAACCATGTGACCTACCCATGAGCAGGTTGAAGGTGCGGTAAGACGCACTGGAGGACCGAACCAGGGCACGTTGAAAAGTGCTTGGATGACTTGTGGGTAGCGGAGAAATTCCAAACGAACTTGGAGATAGCTGGTTCTCTCCGAAATAGCTTTAGGGCTAGCGTCGACATAAAGATTCTTGGAGGTAGAGCACTGTTTGGGTGAGGGGTCCATCCCGGATTACCAATCTCAGATAAACTCCGAATGCCAATGAATTATGGTCGGCAGTCAGACTGCGAGTGCTAAGATCCGTAGTCGAAAGGGAAACAGCCCAGACCACCAGCTAAGGTCCCAAAATAATTGTTAAGTGGAAAAGGATGTGGGGTTGCACAGACAACTAGGATGTTAGCTTAGAAGCAGCTATTCATTCAAAGAGTGCGTAATAGCTCACTAGTCGAGTGACCCTGCGCCGAAAATGTACCGGGGCTAAAACAATTTACCGAAGCTGTGGATACCTTTATAGGTATGGTAGGAGAGCGTTCTATGTGTGGCGAAGGTGTACCGTGAGGAGCGCTGGAACGCATAGAAGTGAGAATGCCGGTATGAGTAGCGAAAGACAGGTGAGAATCCTGTCCACCGTAAGACTAAGGTTTCCAGGGGAAGGCTCGTCCGCCCTGGGTTAGTCGGGACCTAAGGAGAGACCGAAAGGTGTATCCGATGGACAACAGGTTGATATTCCTGTACTAGAGTATGTAGTGATGGAGGGACGCAGTAGGCTAACTAAAGCAGACGATTGGAAGTGTCTGTCTAAGCAGTGAGGTGTGAACTGAGTCAAATGCTTAGTTCTATAACATTGAGCTGTGATGGGGAGCGAAGTTTAGTAGCGAAGTTAGTGACGTCACACTGCCAAGAAAAGCTTCTAGCGTTAAACATACTCTACCCGTACCGCAAACCGACACAGGTAGTCGAGGCGAGTAGCCTCAGGTGAGCGAGAGAACTCTC
>NZ_CBCOPJ010000001.1:197500-1722823 GCF_965111935.1 Streptococcus sp. Marseille-Q7087
TTTCTCTTAGAGTTACTTTTAATTTTTATTATTAGTAATTTTATGTTTGTTTTTACTTTATTTTTACTAAATCTTAGTATATTTCACATTATTTTTAACTATAATAGGTCTATACCATTTACAAATGACTTAGAAAGGTTTATAATGTAATTGACATAATAAATATCAGAAAATTGTTTTACGGAGGTAAAAATTATGCCTAAATATATTAAAGCTAATCAATTTTTCTATCCGCATGGGGTTCGTCGTGGCGGTTTCTTAGAACTTGTTGAAGGAAAATTTGGTAAACATGTAGATCAAGTGCCAGAGGGTTCTGAAATTATTGATTATAGTGGTTATAGTATTGCCCCAGGTCTTGTGGATACTCACATTCATGGTTTTGGTGGTGTGGATGTTATGGATAATAATATTGAAGGTACGCTTCATACAATGAGTGAGGGTCTACTTAGTACCGGTGTAACCAGCTTTTTGCCAACAACTTTAACTTCATCATACGAACAATTACTTGCTGTTACTGAAAATATTGGTGCCCGCTACAAAGAAGCAACTGGGGCTAAGATTCGTGGTATTTATTTTGAAGGACCTTACTTTACTGAAAAATATAAGGGAGCTCAAAACCCTGCTTATATGAAAGATCCTAGAATGGATGAATTTCGTGCTTGGCAGAAGGCTGCTAATGGTCTTCTTAATAAGATTGCGCTTGCTCCAGAACGTGAAGGTGTAGAGGACTTTGTTCGTACTATTACTGGAGAAGGTGTAACGGTTGCTCTTGGTCACTCTAATGCAACATTTGAGGAAGCTAAAAAAGCTGTTGATGCTGGTGCAAGTGTATGGGTTCATGCCTATAACGGTATGCGTGGCTTGACTCACCGTGAACTTGGAATGGTTGGTGCTATGTATGAATTGCCACACACTTATGCAGAATTGATCTGTGATGGTCACCATGTGGATCCTAAGGCCTGTGATATTCTTCTTAAACAAAAGGGTACTGAAAATATTGCTCTTATTACAGACTGTATGACAGCTGGTGGTTTACAAGATGGTGACTATATGTTAGGAGAATTCCCAGTAGTAGTAGCGGATGGGACTGCTCGTCTTAAATCTACAGGGAACTTGGCAGGTTCTATTCTCAAACTTAAAGATGGTTTGAAAAATGTTGTTGAATGGGGGATTGCAAATCCTCACGAAGCTGTCATGATGGCAAGTTTGAATCCTGCAAAATCTGTTCATATTGATGATGTCTGTGGACAAATCCGTGAGGGTTACGATGCTGACTTTATCGTTCTTGATAAAGATTTGGAATTGGTAGCAACATATCTTGACGGTGAAAAACGTTATCAAGCATAGAAATATAAAGCAGTGACTAGTCTTAGTTGCTGTTTTTTTGTTAGCTGTATTTCTTGTGTGATTTCGTAAATTAGAAAGACTTTATGGCTGTTACTGAAAACGAGCAAATTTCTTTCATTGTGCAAAAAAATTCGCTATAATATACCATACAAAGGAAATGAAACTATGTATCGAGTTATAGAAATGTATGGGGATTTTGAACCTTGGTGGTTCATAGAAGGATGGGAAGAAGACGTCATTAGGAGTAAGAAATTCGAAAACTACTATGACGCTTTGAAGTATTATAAATCTTGTTGGTTTGAGTTGGAAAAGAAAATTCCGCTTTACAAAAGTCGTGGGGACTTGATGACTATATTTTGGAATCCAGAGGATAAACGTTGGTGCGAGGAATGTGACGAATTTCTGCAGCAATATCATTCACTGGCTTTGCTAGAAGATGGTCAAGTCATCCCAGACGAAAAATTCAGACCGGGTTACGAAAAACAAACTGGTTTAGAAATCCACCGAACGTGTCGTATCAAAAAAGATGGAACAACTTTTTAATAAAGTTGTTCTTTTTTTGTATTTTCTTCGAATAGTAAACTGAGGAGGAAATATGGTACAAGCACTTGCACAAGAATTGATTAGTCTCGCAAAAAAGAATGGAGCGCAGGACATTTATTTTGTTCCCAAGAATCAGGTTTATGAGCTACATATGCGAATTGGAGATGAAAGACATCTAATTGACACCTATGATTTTGAAAAGTTGGGGTCTGTCATTAGTCACTTTAAGTTTATTGCGGGGATGAACGTAGGCGAAAAACGTCGTAGCCAGCTTGGTTCCTGTGACTATAAGCATGATGACAAGGTTTCTTCACTCCGTTTATCAACTGTAGGAGATTATCGTGGGCATGAGAGTCTAGTTATTCGACTTTTACATGACCAAGAACAAGAGTTGTACTTCTGGTTTCAAAACATAACGGAATTGGAGAAGGGCTTTAGGCAACGCGGCCTTTACTTATTTGCTGGTCCTGTAGGAAGTGGGAAAACAACTCTGATGCATGAGTTAGCCAAGTCATTGTTTAAGGGACAGCAAGTCATGTCTATTGAAGATCCAGTTGAAATTAAACAGGAAGAGATGCTACAATTACAGCTCAATGAAGCTATCGGGCTGAACTATGAAAATTTGATAAAGCTCTCCTTGCGACATCGTCCAGATCTTTTAATCATTGGAGAAATTAGAGATAGCGAAACAGCCCGTGCCGTTGTACGAGCTAGTTTGACCGGTGCCACGGTATTCTCGACAATCCATGCCAAGAGTGTTCGTGGGGTTTATGAGCGCCTCTTAGAACTTGGTGTCAGTGAAGATGAACTGGCAGTTGTTTTACAAGGTGTTTGTTACCAGAGACTAATCGCGGGAGGAGGAATGATTGATTTTGCAAATGGAAATTATCAAGAACACCAGGCAGAAAAGTGGAATGGGCAAATTGACCAGCTTCTTAAAGAAGGACATATCACTGCCTTTCAAGCTGAAACGGAGAAAATTAGCTACCAGTAAGCAGAAGAAAATCATCACTCTCTTTAACAATTTGTTCTCGAGTGGTTTTCACTTGGTAGAGATCATTTCCTTCTTAGATAGAAGTCATTTGTTGGAAAAGGAATATGTATCTCAGATGCGCTTAGGACTCTCGCAGGGAAAATCCTTCTCGGAAATGGTGGGGACTTTAGGTTTTTCGAGTGCGATTGTCACACAACTTTCATTGGCTGAAGTTCATGGAAATCTTCATTTGAGTTTAGGGAAAATTGAAGAGTATCTTGATAATCTTGCTAAGGTCAAGAAAAAGTTAATCGAAGTGGCGACCTATCCAGTCATTTTGTTAGCTTTCTTATTGCTCATTATGTTGGGTTTGCGAAATTATCTCTTGCCTCAATTAGATAGTAGTAATATAGCTACATTAGTGATTAGTAACCTGCCACAGATTTTTCTCGGACTGACTCTAGTAGTAGCACTCGCATTTTTAACAGGATTGATTTTCTACAGAAAATCTAGGAAGATACAAGTCTTTTCTTTTCTAGCTAGAATTCCTTTTATCGGTGTGTTTATTCAGTATTATCTGACGGCCTATTATGCTAGAGAATGGGGAAATATGATTGGACAAGGATTAGAATTGTCACAGATTTTCCAGATGATGCAGGAGCAGGGAAATCCACTTTTTAAGGAAATTGGTTTGGATTTATCTCAGTCATTACAAAATGGTCATGAATTTTCTAAAGTTGTTCAAGATTATTCCTTCTTTAGAAGAGAGTTGGGATTAATCATTGAATATGGAGAGGTCAAATCCAAGTTGGGAAGTGAATTGGAAATCTATGCGGAAAAAACGTGGGAATCATTCTTTACCCGAGTTAATAGGACTATGAACTTAGTTCAACCACTGGTCTTTATTTTTGTAGCCCTACTTATCGTTTTATTGTATGCGGCCATGTTGCTGCCAATGTATCAAAATATGGAGGTAAATTTTTAGATGAAAAAAATGATGATGAAATTAAAAGAAGCAAAGGTAAAAGCTTTTACTCTGATTGAAATGTTAGTGGTTCTTCTTATCATTAGCGTCCTACTCTTGCTTTTTGTGCCAAATCTGACGAAGCAAAAGGATGCAGTGAATGACAAGGGGAAAGCGGCTGTCGTCAAGGTGGTAGAAAGCCAAGCCGAACTCTATACTCTAGATAAAAATGAGGATGCTAGTCTAAGTAAACTAGAGGCAGATGGACGAATCACTGCTGAGCAAGCAAAAGCCTATAAGGAATACCATGCAAAACAAAAGACAAGTCAAACAGTTGCGGATTAGGGCTTTTACTATGTTGGAAAGTTTATTGGTCTTAGGGATAGTCAGTCTGTTAGCCTTGGGTTTGTCAAGTTCAGTTCAGTCGACCTTTGCGGCTGTGGAGGAGCAGATTTTCTTTATGGAGTTTGAGGAACTTTATCGGGAAACCCAGAAGCGAAGTTTGGCTAGTCAACAGAAGATAAACTTGATTTTAGAAGAGAGAAGTATCGGAAATGGCTATCAGAAATTAGCCATCCCTAAAGGGATTCAACTGCAGTCCAATCAGTCAATCACCTTTGACAAGGCTGGGGGGAATTCGTCTCTTGCAAGTGTGAAATTTCAAACAAGGAAAGAAGTGGTTCGCTACCAACTATATCTAGGAAATGGAAAGATTAAACGTATTCAAGAAGCAAAAAATTAAGGCGGTTATTTTACTGGAGGCATTGATTTCACTAGCTATTTTTGCTAGTATTGCAACCCTCTTGCTAGGGCAGATTCAAGAAAGTAGACGACAGGAAGCAAGACTCTTAGAACAGGAAGAAGTTTTGCGAGTAGCTCGAATGGCTCTGCAGACGGGACAAAAGCAGTTGACTGTCAATGGCCTTACGGTTCATGTTATCTCGAATGAGCGAAGTCTGGAGGTGTACTGTGGAACTGAAAAAATACTGGCGATTCAAGACAAGTAGAGTCAGAGCGTTTACACTTTTAGAATCCCTGGTTGCTCTTATTGTGATTAGTGGAAGTTTGCTCCTCTTTCAAGCCATGAGTCAACTCTTGGTTTCAGAAGTTCGCTATCAACAGAAAAGTGAGCAGAAGGAGTGGCTCTTATTTGTGGATCAGCTAGAAGCAGAGTTGAATAGAACTCAATTTGAAAAAGTGGAGAATGATAGGCTTTACCTCAAACAGGATGGGAAATCTATCTCTATGGGGAAATCAAGGTCAAATGATTTCCGAAAAACAGATGCCAGCGGACGTGGCTACCAGCCGATGGTTTACGGTCTGAAATCAGCTCATATTTACCAAAATGGGCAAAATGTTCATTTTAATTTTCAGTTTGAAAAGGGACTTGAGAGGGAGTTTATCTATCGTGTGGGAAAAGAAAAAAGTTAGGGCTGGAGTTCTCCTTTACGCCGTTACTATTGCTGGAATTTTTAGTCTCTTATTGCAGTTTTATCTGAATCGACAAGTGGCTCATCATCAGGATTATGCCCTTAATAAAGAAAAGCTTCTTGCGTTTGCAATGGCTAAGAGAACCTATGAAAAAGCTAATTCTGAAAATGGAGAGCAGTCATTTAATGTAGGAAAGTCAACTTATCGCAACGATGAAAAATTCTTCACAGCGACTATTGACACAGGAAAAAATCAGTTTGAATTTCACTTTTCTCCTTTGAAAAAGACCGATAAAAAGACTAAGAAGACAGAAAATAAGTCCAAAGAAGGAAATGAGGAGAAAAAAGAAGAACAGGTCAAAAAAGAAACTGCAAAGTCTTCTGAAGTTACTCCTTCAAAGAAAGATACAGAATAGCTTGGATTTTTGCTTCAGTTGTGAGGTTGAAGGCCAGTGAGTTAGGACGAGGTTTTTTCCTGAAATCATGCTATAATAGATACATATGGAGGACAGAATATGTCAAGTGTAAAATTGTATCTAGTGCGTCATGGGAAAACAATGTTTAATACAATCGGTCGTGCTCAAGGTTGGAGTGATACTCCCCTAACAGCTGAGGGAGAACGAGGCATTCATGAATTGGGGATTGGTTTGCGTGAGTCTGGCTTAACCTTTGAGCGTGCTTATTCAAGTGACTCAGGGCGGACCATTCAGACAATGGGAATTATCCTTGAAGAACTTGGTTTGACAGGGCAAATTTCTTATCGCATGGATAAGCGAATTCGTGAATGGTGCTTTGGTAGTTTTGACGGTGCTTATGATGGAGATCTTTTTATGGGGATTATCCCTCGAATCTTTAATGTCGATCATGTGCATCGTTTGTCCTATGCGGAGCTAGCTGAAGGTCTGGTAGAAGTAGACACAGCAGGTTGGGCTGAAGGCTGGGAAAAACTAAGTGGTCGTATCTGGGAAGGTTTTGAAACCATTGCCAAGGAAATGGAAGCTAATGGAGGTGGAAACGCTCTGGTAGTCAGCCATGGAATGACTATTGGAACCATTGTTTATTTAATTAACGGCATGCATCCGCATGGTCTTGATAATGGAAGTGTGACGATTCTCGAGTACCAAGATGGTCAGTTCTCAGTTGAGATTGTTGGGGACCGTAGCTATCGTGAAATTGGACGAGCTCAATTAGACGAGCAAGATAGTTCAGAACAATAAAATTCAGTACTAAATGAAAATGATTCAATAGAATGCTGATGTCGTCATTGCACAAGCTTGCGAGAGCTGAGTGCTTTGACAATAGCATTCTTTTTTGTTAGAATAGCATCAACATGAAAGCATAAGAAGGGACTGACAGAGCTGTCGTTCCCTTTTGTCTATCTTATAAGGGGGAAATATGCTGTTTCAGAAAATAAAAGCCTATAAATGGCAGACTCTGGCTTCCTTGGTTATGACAGGATTAATGGTCGCGAGTTCACTCCTGCAACCACGTTATTTGCAGGAAGTTTTAGAGGCCTTGCTAACAGGTGATAATGAGGCTATTTATAGTATCGGTTTTTGGTTAATCCTTGTTGCCTTGATTGGTCTAGTCGCAGGTGGAATTAATGTTGTATTAGCAGCTTACATTGCTCAAGGAGTTTCGTCAGACTTACGGGAAGATGCCTTTCGTAAGATTCAAACTTTTTCATACGCTAATATTGAGAAATTTAATGCAGGGAACCTTGTTGTTCGTATGACCAACGATATCAACCAAATCCAGAACGTAGTCATGATGACCTTTCAAATTCTCTTTCGACTGCCGCTTTTGTTTATCGGTTCCTTTATTCTAGCAGTCGCGACCTTACCTTCTCTGTGGTGGGTACTAGTTCTCATGGTCGTTCTGATTGTTGCTATGACGGGTCTTATGATGGGAATGATGGGACCTCGCTTTGCAAAATTCCAGACCTTACTAGAGCGTATCAATGCCATTGCAAAAGAAAATTTACGTGGTGTACGCGTGGTCAAATCTTTTGTTCGAGAGAAAGATCAGTTTAATAAGTTTACGCAAGTGTCAGATGAGTTGCTGGGAGAAAACCTCTATATCGGCTACGCTTTTTCTATTGTTCAACCTGTAATGATGTTGATTTCTTACGGTGCTGTCTTTCTTTCAATCTGGCTTGTAGCAGGTATGGCAGAATCGGATCCTTCAGTGGTTGGTTCCATTGCTTCCTTCGTGAACTATCTGAGTCAGATTATCTTTACTATCGTTATGGTCGGATTTTTGGGGAATTCAGTTACTCGTGCTATGATTTCCCTCCATCGTATTCGTGAAATACTGGATACAGAACCGGCTATGACCTTCAAGGATATGGAAGATGAAGATTTGGAAGGAAGTCTCAGTTTTGAAAATGTGACCTTTACCTATCCAAATGATGACGAACCTATCCTAAAAGATGTATCTTTCGATATCGCAGCTGGTGAAATGGTTGGGGTTGTCGGAGCAACTGGTGCAGGGAAATCAACCTTGGCTCAGTTGATTCCACGATTATTTGATCCTCAGCAAGGTTCTATCAAAATTGGTGGAAAGGACATTCGGACAGTTAGTGAAGGGACGCTTCGTAAGACAGTTTCTATTGTTTTGCAAAGAGCTATTCTCTTTAGTGGAACCATCGCAGATAATCTCAGACAAGGTAAGGGAGATGCAACAGTTTCAGAAATGGAACGCGCAGCTCGTATCGCCCAGGCCAGTGAATTTATCAGTCGTATGGATTTGGCCTTTGAAAGTCCGGTTGAGGAACGTGGGACTAACTTTTCTGGTGGACAAAAACAAAGAATGTCGATTGCGCGTGGGATTGTCAGCAATCCTAAGATTTTGATTTTTGATGATTCAACTTCCGCCCTTGATGCCAAGTCAGAGCGTTTGGTTCAAGAAGCCCTTAACAAGGATTTGAAGGGGACAACAACGATTATCATCGCCCAAAAGATTAGTTCTGTTGTTCATGCGGATAAAATTTTAGTGCTTGATCAAGGCCGCTTGATTGGTCAAGGTAAGCATGCTGACTTGGTTTCAACAAACCCAGTTTATCGTGAAATTTACGAAACGCAAAAAGGAAAGGAGGAGTAGGATGAAGACATTTCGATTTTTTTGGAACTATTTTAAAGTTTACAAGATATCCTTTGTCGTTGTTATCACTATGATTATCATTGCAACGGTAGCACAAGCCCTCTTTCCAATTTTTGCAGGTCAAACAGTAACGGAACTAGCTAACTTGGTTACAGCCTATCAAAACGGAAATTCAGATATGGTTTGGCAAAGTCTATACGGACTCCTTATAAATCTTGCCTATGTTTTGGTTGCGCTCGTGGTGTCTAGTCTCATCTATATGGTCTTGATGAGTCGCATTATTGCCGAATCGACAAATGAAATGCGTAAGGGGCTTTTTGGCAAGCTTTCTCGTTTGACTGTTTCTTTCTTTGACCGTCATCAAGATGGGGATATCTTGTCACGTTTTACCAGTGATTTGGATAATATCCTCCAAGCTTTTAATGAAAGCCTTGTGTCTGTCATGACTAATATTGCCCTTTATATTGGCTTGCTGATTGTCATGTTTGCCAAAAACGTCACCTTGGCTTTGATTACGATTGCCAGCACTCCAGTTGCTATCATCATGTTGATTGTCATTTTGAAATTGGCAAGAAAATACACCAACCTCCAACAAAAGGAAGTTGGGAAGCTCAATGCTTATATGGATGAGAGTATCTCTGGACAAAAAGCAGTTATCGTTCAAGGTATCCAAGAAGATGTAATTGCTGGTTTTGTTGAGCAAAATGAACGGGTTCGAAAAGCCACTTTCAAGGGAAGAATGTTCTCAGGAATTCTTTTCCCTGTCATGAACGGGATGAGCTTGGTCAACACAGCAGTCGTTATTTTTGTAGGTTCAGCTGTATTGCTGAATGATAAGAACATCGAGACAGCAACAGCACTTGGTTTGATTGTCATGTTTACCCAGTTTTCTCAGCAATATTACCAGCCCATTATCCAATTAGCGGCGAGCTGGGGAAGTTTACAACTGGCCTTTACAGGTGCAGACCGTATCCAAGAAATGTTTGATGCAGAGGAAGAAATTCGTCCTCAAGATGCTCCAGTCTTTAACGAATTAAAAGATGGGGTGGAGATTCGTAACGTAGACTTCTCCTACCTGCCAGGAAAACCTATTTTGAAAGATGTCAGCATTTCAGCTCCAAAAGGGAAAATGATTGCAGTGGTTGGTCCGACAGGTTCAGGGAAAACAACCATCATGAACTTAATCAATCGTTTTTATGATGTGGATGCAGGAAGTATCAGCTTTGATGGTAGAGATATCCGCGAGTTTGATTTAGATAGTTTGCGAAGCAAGGTGGGAATTGTTCTACAGGATTCTGTTTTGTTCAGCGGAACTATTCGGGACAATATTCGTTTTGGTGTCCCAGAAGCCAGTCAGGAAATGGTTGAAGCAGCAGCCAAGGCTACGCATATCCATGAATATATCGAAAGTCTACCAGATAAGTACGATACTCTGATTAATGATGATCAGAGCGTATTCTCAACCGGTCAGAAGCAGTTGATTTCTATCGCCCGTACCTTGATGACAGATCCGCAGGTCTTAATTTTGGATGAAGCGACATCAAATGTTGATACTGTAACAGAAAGTAAGATTCAAAATGCTATGGAAGCAATTGTAGCAGGAAGAACGAGTTTTGTAATTGCTCACCGCTTAAAAACCATTCTCAATGCAGATCAGATCATTGTCCTTAAGGATGGTGAGGTTATCGAGCAAGGAAACCATCACGAATTACTCAAGCTTGGAGGTTTCTACTCCGAACTTTATCACAATCAATTTGTCTTTGAATAATACTCTTCGAACATCAAATTCAAACCACGTCAGCGTCCCCTTGCCGTATATGTGTTACTGACTTCGTCAGTTCTATCCACAACCTCAAAACTGTGTTTTGAGCAACCTGCGGCTAGCTTCCTAGTTTGCACTTTGATTTTCATTGAGTATAAGCAAAAAAGTTGTCCTAATTTTGGGCAACTTTTTCTGATAAAAAAATTTTATCACGGACTTAAAAAATACATATTAGACAGGAGTAGGCAAGGATGATAAGATAAGATTATCAATAGAAAACGAAAGGAAGTCAGTGATGGCAAGAACAGTTGTTGGAGTAGCGGCGAACCTATGTCCTGTGGACGCGGAAGGAAAAAATATTCATTCATCAGTCTCTTGTAAATTTGCTGAGAGTATTCGTCAGGTTGGCGGACTTCCTTTGGTGATTCCAGTTGGGGATGAGTCAGTTGTCCATGACTACGTAGAAATGATTGATAAGCTTATCTTGACTGGAGGACAAAATGTTCATCCTCAGTTTTATGGTGAAGAAAAAACGATTGATAGCGATGATTATAACCTAGCTCGTGATGAGTTTGAGCTCGCTCTTCTACAAGAAGCCTTGCGTCAGAATAAACCAATCTTAGCCATTTGCCGTGGCGTTCAGCTTGTCAATGTTGCCTTTGGTGGGACACTCAATCAGGAGATTGAAGGTCATTGGCAAGGTCTACCTTTTGGGACTTCACATTCTATTGAGACAGTTGATGGCAGTGTGGTATCTAAATTGTTTGGTAAAGAAAGTCAAGTAAACTCAGTGCACCGTCAGAGCATTAAAGACTTGGCACCAAATTTCCGTGTGACGGCTGTGGATCCACGTGACCAAACTGTTGAAGCAATTGAATCCATTGATGAACACCGTATTATTGGTCTCCAGTGGCATCCAGAGTTTCTAGTCAATGAAGAAGATGGAAATTTAGAATTATTTGAGTATTTATTGAATGAATTGTAACGACTAGAAACCTAGTCGTTTTTTTGTTTTGCTTCTTCAAATTTTAATATTGTAACATTTTTTACGCAAACGTTTGAATTATGATAAAATTTGGAAAAATTCAGTATAAAAACTTGAAAAAATCCAAGGTAAGCGTTATGATAGAAAAGAAGAAATTTTGGAGGAATACTATGTCACATATTAAATTTGATTATTCAAAAGTATTAGACAAATTTGTTGCACCACATGAAGTGGAATACATGCAAGCACAAGTTACAGCAGCAGACGAATTGATCCGTAAAGGAACTGGTGCTGGTAGCGACTTCATGGGTTGGTTGGACCTTCCTGAAAACTACGACCGCGAAGAATTTGACCGCATCTTGAAAGCTGCTGAACAAATCAAAGCAGACAGCGATGTTTTGGTCGTTATCGGTATTGGTGGATCATACCTTGGAGCGAAAGCTGCCATTGACTTCTTGAACCACCACTTTGCAAACTTGCAAACAAAAGAAGAACGCAAAGCACCACAAATCCTTTACGCTGGGAACTCAATCTCATCAACTTACCTTGCTGACTTGGTAGAGTATGTTTCAGATAAAGACTTCTCAGTAAACGTGATTTCTAAATCTGGTACAACAACTGAACCAGCGATTGCTTTCCGTGTCTTCAAAGAACTCTTGGTTAAGAAATATGGTCAAGAAGAAGCTAACAAACGTATCTACGCAACTACTGACCGCCAAAAAGGTGCTGTTAAGGTTGAAGCAGATGCTAACGGTTGGGAAACTTTTGTAGTTCCAGATGATATCGGTGGACGCTTCTCAGTATTGACTGCAGTTGGCTTGCTTCCAATTGCTGCATCAGGTGCAGACATCAAAGCCCTTATGGAAGGTGCGAATGCTGCCCGTAAAGACTACACTTCAGACAAACTTTCAGAAAACGAAGCTTACCAATATGCAGCTGTTCGTAACATCCTTTACCGTAAAGGTTATGCAACTGAAATCTTGGTAAACTACGAGCCATCTCTTCAATACTTCTCAGAATGGTGGAAACAATTGGCTGGTGAGTCAGAAGGGAAAGACCAAAAAGGTATTTACCCAACTTCAGCTAACTTCTCAACAGACTTGCACTCATTGGGTCAATTTATCCAAGAAGGAACTCGTATCATGTTTGAAACAGTTGTCCGCGTTGACAAACCTCGTAAGAACGTGATCATCCCTACTTTGGAAGAAGACCTTGACGGACTTGGTTACCTTCAAGGAAAAGACGTTGACTTCGTTAACAAAAAAGCAACTGACGGTGTTCTTCTTGCCCACACTGACGGTGACGTACCAAACATGTACGTGACTCTTCCTGAGCAAGACGCCTTCACTCTTGGTTACACTATCTACTTCTTCGAATTGGCTATCGCCCTTTCAGGTTACTTGAATGCTATCAACCCATTTGACCAACCAGGTGTTGAAGCATACAAACGTAACATGTTTGCCCTTCTTGGTAAACCAGGTTTTGAAGAATTGAGCAAAGAACTCAACGCTCGTCTATAATAGATTTAAAAAAGAGTGGTTTTACCACTCTTTTTACTATTTCTCGAAAAGAGAAATTGGACTCTGGCACGACTTGTGATATAATATAGAGAGCAAAAAGGCAGACGCCTAGAGACTTTATAGGAGAAGATATGTCAAAAGATATTCGTGTGCGTTATGCACCAAGTCCAACCGGACTACTACACATCGGAAATGCTCGTACAGCATTGTTTAACTACTTGTATGCGCGCCACCATGGTGGAACTTTTATTATCCGTATCGAAGATACGGACCGTAAGCGCCACGTCGAAGACGGCGAACGTTCCCAGCTTGAAAACCTTCGTTGGTTGGGTATGGACTGGGATGAAAGTCCTGAAACGCATGAAAATTACCGCCAATCAGAGCGTTTGGAACTCTATCAAAAATACATCGACCAATTGCTAGCCGAAGGAAAAGCCTACAAATCTTACGTTACAGAAGAAGAGTTGGCAGCTGAACGTGAACGCCAAGAAGCGGCGGGTGAAACACCTCGCTACATCAACGAATACCTCGGCATGAGCGAAGAAGAAAAAGCTACTTATATCGCAGAACGTGAAGCAGCAGGTGTCATTCCAACGGTTCGCTTGGCAGTCAATGAGTCAGGTATCTACAAATGGCATGATATGGTCAAAGGTGACATCGAGTTTGAAGGTGGCAATATCGGTGGAGACTGGGTTATCCAAAAGAAAGATGGTTACCCAACTTACAACTTTGCCGTTGTAATCGATGACCACGATATGCAAATCTCTCACGTTATCCGTGGAGACGACCACATTGCTAACACACCAAAACAGCTCATGGTCTATGAAGCTCTAGGTTGGGAAGCACCAGAATTTGGTCACATGACCTTGATTATCAATTCTGAAACTGGTAAAAAGTTGTCTAAACGCGACACTAATACCCTTCAATTTATCGAAGATTACCGGAAGAAAGGTTACCTTCCAGAAGCAGTCTTTAACTTTATCGCTCTTCTAGGTTGGAACCCTGGTGGGGAAGACGAAATCTTCTCTCGCGAAGAACTCATCAAACTCTTTGATGAAAACCGTCTCAGCAAGTCTCCAGCAGCCTTCGACCAAAAGAAAATGGACTGGATGAGCAATGAGTACATCAAGAATGCGGATCTTGAGACTATCTTTGAAATGGCCAAACCATTCCTCGAAGAAGCAGGACGTTTGACAGACAAGGCTAAAAAATTGGTGGAGCTCTACAAACCACAAATGAAGTCAGTTGACGAAATCGTTCCATTGACGGATCTCTTCTTCTCAGACTTCCCAGAATTGACAGAAGCTGAGCGAGAAGTCATGGCTGGCGAAACTGTTCCGACTGTACTTGAAGCCTTCAAAGCCAAGCTCGAAGCCATGTCAGACGATGAGTTTGTGGTAGAAAATATCTTCCCACAAATCAAAGCAGTTCAAAAGGAAACTGGTATCAAAGGGAAAAATCTCTTCATGCCAATCCGTATCGCCGTTTCAGGTGAAATGCATGGTCCTGAATTGCCAGATACCATCTACTTGCTTGGACGTGAAAAATCAATCCAACACATTGAAAAAATGTTGGCTGAAATTACAAAATAGTAGATAAAAAGAACTCAAATATTGAGTTCTTTTTATATGTATACCTGTTTGAAAATGCAAAGATTTTAGTGTATAATATGAATTGACAGGGCAAGGAAATAAGTTAGTGAGATGGTATTTTTACAGCTAGACTCGGCTTAGTCTAACATTATTCCTAATGTTGGTCAGTCTACTTATTTTTTCTTTGCGTTTTGCTGAATAGAAGCAGAAATTCTTTTGTTCATGCAGTTACCAACCCTTACAATGACTTTGTTTTCGATCACCAGAGTTTCTCTAAAAAGATTTTGGTCCAATTTGTCCAGCTTTTTAGAGAACCTATCAACTCTTTCTTCTCCAAAAATAGAAAGAAATCGGATTTGTCCTGTTACCTTGCGTTAAGCAAGGTTTTTTTGTGGAATAGTACTAGGCAATTTACGATTTTGTTTTGGAGTGGTATAATATTAACTATCCTGATGAATAGAGGAACTCAAATGAAAGAATTTAACAAATCAATCAAATTAGAGCATGTGGCTTATGATATTCGTGGTCCAGTTTTGGAAGAAGCTATGCGCATGCGCGCAAATGGAGAAAAAATTCTTCGTTTGAATACAGGGAACCCAGCTGAGTTTGGCTTTACAGCTCCAGATGAGGTCATTCATGACCTAATTATGAATGCGCGAGATAGCGAAGGTTATTCAGATTCAAAAGGAATCTTTTCAGCTCGTAAAGCGATTATGCAATATTGCCAACTAAAAAATTTCCCTAATGTAGGTATCGATGATATCTACCTTGGAAATGGGGTTAGTGAGCTAATTGTTATGTCTATGCAGGGGCTTTTGGATAACGGCGATGAAGTTTTGGTTCCTATGCCTGACTATCCTCTTTGGACAGCAGCGGTTAGCTTGGCTGGAGGAAATGCCGTACACTACCTCTGTGATGAAGAAGCTGAATGGTATCCAGACCTAGATGATATCAAGTCTAAGATTAGTTCAAATACCAAGGCTATTGTGTTGATCAATCCAAATAATCCAACTGGGGCTCTTTATCCCAAAGAACTCTTGCTAGATATCATTGAGATTGCTCGTCAAAATGACTTGATTATCTTTGCAGATGAAATCTACGACCGTATGGTTATGGATGGCAATGTCCACACACCAGTAGCAAGTTTGGCTCCAGACCTTTTCTGTGTCAGCATGAATGGTTTGTCTAAATCTCACCGTATCGCTGGATTCCGTGTAGGATGGATGGTCTTGTCTGGACCTAAACATCACGTAAAAGGCTACATTGAAGGTCTCAATATGCTTTCAAATATGCGCCTCTGTTCGAATGTACTTGCCCAGCAGGTAGTTCAAACCTCCCTTGGTGGTCATCAGTCGGTGGATGAATTGCTCTTACCAGGTGGTCGCATCTATGAGCAAAGAAACTTTATTTATAATGCGATTCAAGATATTCCTGGTTTGTCTGCTGTTAAACCAAAAGCAGGTCTTTATATCTTCCCTAAAATTGATCGTAATATGTACCGTATCGACGATGATGAACAGTTTGTCCTTAATTTCTTGAAACAAGAAAAGGTGCTTTTAGTACATGGGCGTGGCTTTAACTGGAAAGAACCAGATCACTTCCGTATTGTTTATCTACCACGTGTCGATGAGTTGGCACAAATCCAAGAGAAGATGACTCGTTTCTTGAAGCAGTATCGTAGATAAGGCTTTCATAGCAAAAAAGCTGGAAACATTTGTCAGAGCTATTGACAAATAAGTAAGAATCAGATAGAATAGTAAAGTATGTTTAGTAACTGATCACTTTATAGCCGGCTAAACGAATACAAAATCTATGAGGAGGTATTCATCGTGAAACGTACTTATCAACCAAGTAAACTTCGTCGTGCGCGCAAACACGGATTCCGTAACCGTATGTCAACTAAAAACGGTCGTCGCGTATTGGCAGCTCGTCGTCGCAAAGGACGCAAAGTTTTGGCTGCATAATCCAAACAAATGAAACAAAGAAGTCAGTAGGAACTCGAGCCTACTGACTTTTCTGTTTATCTAAAAGAGAGAAACTTCTATAGCAATTGATGTAATCTGAAAACTGTAGAAGATTGCATGGAAAGATGATCAATAGAAAAAAGCTCAAAATCAGAAGATCAATTCTCTGATTTTGAGCTTTTCTTTATTCTTTCAAATGATAAGAGTAGCTAGCAACGACGACATCTTCGTGCCATCTGAGAGCATATTTTAATTTGAGGCTCATTTGATTGTGGAGGATATTTTGCCAAGGTTTGTTAGGGATAAATTGGGGTACTAGAACTGTAACTGTGTAGTTCTTTTTCTTGGCTTCTTGAGAGATTTTTCGAACATATCGAACTGTAGGTGTGATGATATCGCGATAGCTAGTAGTAATATTTTTGAGAGTGATATTTGGGAAGTAGTCGGCAAATTCTTGGAGGATTTCTTGGTCTTTTGCTTCAGTTTCTTTGGTGGAAATGTGCATGGCCAAAACCTCATCTCCAATACTTTGAGCGTAGTTAATCGCTCCAACGCTGACTCGAGTAACATTTCCTACTAAGACAAGGACGACATTACCATCGTAGGTTTTCTTTTGAATTCCTTCATAAAGTCGAAGTTGTTTGGCCACCTTTTGGTAATGACTGTGGATAGACAAAAAGAGGAAGGTTAAGACTAGGATAATTGGGAAGAATGGCCAGATATCTCCAAGTCTGAAGAAGAGTAGGATAAGAACGATGGCGTAACAAATGATAGCACCGAGGATGTTAGCAAAGGCAGATTTTAAGAAATGAGAACCTTTTTCTTTTTTCCAATGGCGAATCATCCCTGTTTGAGAAAGTGCAAAAGGTACGAAAACTCCAATAGTATAAAGAGGAATCAAGCGTTCCGTATTTCCGTTAAAAATGAGCAGAAGAATCATAGCGCCAAAGGCCAAGGTTAGAATCCCGTTTGAGTATCCTAAGCGATCTCCCTTCTCCATAAAGAGATGGGGCATGTACTTGTTCTTGGCCATATTGTAAGCTAACATAGGGAAGGCCGAAAAACCAGTATTTGCAGCGACGGCTAGGATTAGGGCAGTTGAAAATTGGAAGAGATAATAAACAATCTGACCGAGAGCTGAATCCCCTAAAATTCCTTTAGCCATTTGTGAGAGGATTGTTTCTCCGTGTTGAGGAGTAATCCCCATCCAGTAGTTAAGGAAGGTAATTCCAGCAAAGAGAAATCCAAGAATCAGAGACATGATGGTCAGTGTTTGAGCTGCGTTCTTTTCTTTGGGAGTCTTGAAAAATGGAACAGCATTTGAGATGGCTTCAACCCCGGTTAATGAAGCTGAACCGCTAGTAAAGGCTCTTAAAATCAGGACGATTGAGAGACTTGGGACAGTTTGACCAATTGCGGAAGTTGCATGATAGCTGAGAGAACCTGTCAATAGCTGGAAGAGACCAAACAATAAGAGGAAGACCGTACTAAAGATAAAGAGGTAGACAGGAATCATCAGAGAACTAGCAGATTCCTTCAAGCCTCGCAGATTCAAAAGCATGAGCAAACATACTAGAAAAATGGAGATGTGGAGGTTGTAAGGGTGAAGGGCAGGAAGTGCTGCTGTGATCGCATCAGCCCCTGCAGCCACGGATACGGCTACTGTTAGCATATAGTCAACAAGCAGGCTTCCCCCAGCAATCAAACCTAACTCAGGGGAGAGGTTTTCTCGAGTAACCATATATGCACCTCCACCTTGAGGGTAGGCATGGATGATTTGTCGATAAGATATAGTCAAGCTAGCTAATAGCAAGAGGACAAAAATGCCGATAGGAAGACTCCACCAAATAGCGAGGGGAGAAAGACTAGCCAAGACAAGGACGACCTGCTCAGGTCCATAGGCGATAGATGAAAGGGCATCGCTTGAGAGCATTGCAAGTGCTTGTGTTTTTCCAAGTAGTCCTCCCTCGCCTTCAGTTAAGGACTTAAGAGGACGACCAATAAAGGTATATTTTAGTTTTGTAAACATTTTCTTTCCTTTTCTGAAATTTTCAACAAGAGTTATTATACTGCTATGAAAATAAGTCGTCAAGAAAAAGTGAGTGATTTTAAAATATTTTTTCCTATAAGGATGCGACTAGTTTTTTGGTATAATAGAAGGTAGAAAAAACGAGGGAATATAAATGATTTTTGATACACATACCCACTTGAATGTGGAAGAGTTTTTAGGAAGAGAAGCAGAAGAAATAGCCTTAGCAGCTGAAATGGGTGTGACTCGAATGAATATTGTTGGATTTGACAAACCGACTATTGAGCGTGCTCTAGAATTGGTGGACAAGTATGACCAACTCTATGCAACGATTGGTTGGCATCCGACAGAAGCAGGGACCTATACAGAAGACGTTGAGAATTACCTGTTGGAAAAACTAAAACATCCTAAAGTGGTAGCTTTGGGTGAGATTGGTTTGGATTATCACTGGATGACAGCGCCTAAAGAAGTGCAAGAGAAGGTTTTCCGTCGTCAGATTCAGCTATCTAAGGAATTAAACTTACCTTTTGTGGTCCATACCCGTGATGCGCTAGAAGACACCTATGAGATCATTAAGAGCGAGGGAGTTGGTCCACGTGGCGGCATCATGCATTCCTTTTCAGGTTCTTTGGAGTGGGCTGAGAAGTTTGTGGAGCTTGGCATGACTATTTCATTTTCTGGAGTCGTGACCTTCAAGAAGGCAACAGATATTCAAGAGGCTGCTAGGGAACTTCCTTTGGATAAGATTTTGGTAGAAACGGATGCCCCTTACCTGGCTCCTGTTCCTAAACGTGGCCGTGAAAACAAGACAGCTTACACGCGCTATGTAGTGGACTTTATTGCAGACTTGCGTGGCGTGTCAACAGAAGAATTAGCGGCTGTGACAAGTGCCAATACTGAACGAATCTTTGGATTGGAAAGTAAATCATGAAAGAGAAAATTTCCCAAGTCATCGTAGTTGAAGGACGCGATGATACAGCCAATCTCAAACGTTATTTTGATGTGGAGACCTATGAGACTCGTGGCTCCGCTATCAATGAGCAGGATCTTGAAAGAATCCAACGTCTACACCAACGTCATGGGGTGATTGTCTTTACTGATCCTGACTTTAATGGGGAACGCATTCGTCGGATGATTATGACAGCTATTCCGACAGTTCAACACGCCTTTCTCAAACGTGATGAGGCAGTGCCTAAGTCCAAGACCAAGGGGCGTTCTCTAGGAATCGAACACGCTAGCTACGAAGACTTGAAAATAGCACTGGAACAAGTGACAGAGCAATTTGAAGTAGAAAGTGATTTTGATATTAGCCGTAGTGACTTGATTCGATTGGGATTCTTGGCTGGGGCGGATAGCAGAAAACGCAGAGAATATCTAGGAGAAAGCCTTCGTATTGGTTATTCAAATGGGAAGCAACTTCTCAAGCGTTTGGAATTATTTGGCATCCGTTTAGCTGAAGTTGAAGATGCCATGAAATCATATGAGAATTGAGAAACTCCCCAAAATGTAAGGGGAATATGATACAATAGAAGTAATCATATATGGTTTAATCAGGCTTGATAACAAGCATTAGAAAAGTGATCCACGGGATTAGCCTTGTGTGGAGTTAATGAGGAAAAGTTATGGGAATCTTTGATTTTTTAAAAAAGACAGAAACTGCAGAGGCAACTGAAATAACTGAAGCACAGAATGAAAGAGAAGAATCTAAAAACAATGCATGTATTGGTGTTCTAGATTTGTTCCCGATGAAGGAAACGAATCAATTATTGATTGTAGGGAGTTTAGAAGGTAGTCTGAATGTTGGGGATCAGTTGCAATTTTGCAATCCCGACCAAGGAATGGAAATTCTTGGCTCTGTAGAAGTAAAAAAACTTAGCAGTCAAAACAAAGATGCAGATAGTCTTACTGATGAAGTTCTCGCGCATCTAGTGGTTGATAGGATTCCTTCTTTGGATAAACTGAAAAAGGGAAGTGTGCTCTTTAGTTTGGGTGTTGATGAAGAGCAAAAATTATCTAGCTATTCAGATGCTCTTTATCGTGCTTTTGTAGCCATTCAAGAAGGTCAATTGACTAATGAAGACTATTTGGCATCTAGTCTTGATGATAGCGTAGAGATTTTACGCCTCTTTTTATGGAAATGCCGTCAAAATCAGGAAACTGAAAGTGAAGAAAGCTATCAAGCTAACACCCGCAAGTTGGAGCGTCTAGCAGAAATTGTCAAGGATAAGTTGTTAGCAGCAGATTCTGTTTATGCAGTTTATTCAGAAAAAACAGGTGAACCCTATCTTTTCTCAACGACCTATGACAGGGGAGAAGAGGGATACCTATGTACTGATCCCATGATCATGCTTTTGACACCATCTTGGTATCGCCAATTCAAGGAAACCATTGATAGTCGACCAAACTCAGTCGTAAAACTGATTGAAAATACGGAAGATAAAAAAGGGATTGAAAATTTCCTTGGGACAGCCTTTTACTTAAATGGTGCCTTGGGAGCAATCTTTAATTCCAAGGAAGTCAGCATCAGTGCCTCTGCCTTAGTTCAAAAACCAGATTTTTCTGATTTGCCTGAAATACAAGTTCCTGTAATGAACCCTGACTTGGTAAGATGGATGCTGTTGATGGGGCAACTAGATTATCCGATTACGGAAGAGCAAGAATTACTTTATAAACTCTATTATAAGTTCTTTTCAGAAGCTATGCCAAAAGCTAAATTCCTAATTCCTTTAGATGCGGCTTCGGAATTTAAGGGCGATAGTCAGGAAGGAAATTCTTTTATTTTAGAAAAAGATTCTAGTTTCAACATTCCAGTTAAAGAAGGAAAAGATGGCAGAAATTCTGTGCCAGTATTTACCGATTGGAAACGTCTGCGAATGGTCTTTGACGAAAAATGGAATGGCATGATTGAAGAAGCGGGAGGCATGATTGAAGTTTTTGACTATGCCATTAATCCAACGGAGTATTATGAAGCGGGTGCTTATGTTAGCCTAACAGCTTTTAAAGAAATGCAAAAGCTCAGTGAGGAACTAGAAGGCAGAGCTAACGGTTAGAAAGTTTTTCAATATTAGAAAAGAGAACAAATGAGAATTGCAGATTATAGCGTGACCAAGGCAGTGCTGGAGCGTCACGGTTTTACCTTTAAAAAGTCCTTCGGACAAAATTTCCTGACCGATACCAATATCCTTCAAAAAATTGTGGATACGGCTGAAATTGATGACCAAGTCAATATCATCGAGATTGGGCCAGGAATTGGTGCCTTGACGGAGTTTTTAGCTGAGCGTGCAGCTCAAGTCATGGCATTTGAGATTGACCACCGCTTGGTACCAATCCTAGCCGATACCTTGCGGGATTTTGACAATGTGACTGTAGTCAACGAGGACATTCTAAAAGTTGACTTAGCGCAACATATCCAAAATTTCAAAAATCCTGATTTACCAATCAAGGTAGTAGCCAACTTGCCTTACTATATCACGACGCCTATTCTCATGCACTTGATTGAAAGTGGCATTCCTTTTAGTGAGTTTGTGGTTATGATGCAAAAAGAAGTGGCAGATCGTATCTCTGCTAAGCCCAATACCAAGGCTTACGGCAGCTTGTCCATTGCCGTTCAGTATTACATGACCGCCAAGGTTGCTTTTATCGTACCTCGTACGGTCTTTGTGCCAGCACCAAATGTGGATTCAGCTATCCTGAAAATGGTACGTCGTCCAGAACCGGCTGTAGCAGTGGAAGACGAGAAATTCTTCTTTAAGGTTTCCAAGGCTAGTTTTACCCATCGTCGTAAGACCTTGTGGAATAATCTGACAGGTTACTTTGGAAAGACTGAAGAAGTCAAGGATAAATTGACTAAGGCTTTGGACCAGGCAGGACTATCCCCAAGTGTACGCGGTGAAGCTCTTGGCTTAGAAGAATTTGCTAGTCTAGCAGATGCGCTTAAAGGACAAGGACTCTAAGATGCAAGGACAAATCATTAAAGCTTTGGCCGGCTTCTACTATGTGGAGAGTGATGGTCAGGTTTATCAAACACGCGCGCGTGGAAATTTTCGTAAAAAGGGGCATACGCCCTATGTTGGAGATTGGGTAGATTTTTCTGCGGAGGAAAATTCCGAAGGTTATATTCTCAAGATTCACGAACGAAAAAATAGCCTGGTTCGCCCACCCATTGTCAATATTGACCAAGCTGTGGTTATCATGTCGGTCAAAGAGCCTGACTTTAATAGCAACTTATTGGATCGGTTCTTGGTTCTTTTGGAGCACAAGGGCATTCATCCTATCGTCTATATTTCCAAAATGGACTTACTGAAAGATGGGAGAGAACTGAATTTCTACGAGAAAACCTATCGTGCTATTGGTTACGATTTTGTGACGAGTAAAGAAGAACTTTTACTCTTGTTGACAGATAAGGTTACGGTCTTTATGGGGCAGACGGGTGTTGGAAAGTCAACTTTGCTCAATAAAATCGCACCTGATCTTAATTTAGAAACGGGAGAAATCTCAGACAGTCTGGGTCGTGGTCGTCACACTACTCGAGCGGTTAGTTTTTACAATCTCAATGGTGGGAAAATCGCAGACACACCAGGTTTTTCATCGCTGGATTACGAAGTAACAACAGCAGAAGATCTGAATCAGGCTTTTCCAGAGATTGCTAGTGTCAGTCGTGATTGTAAATTCCGCACTTGTACCCATACCCATGAGCCATCTTGCGCTGTAAAACCAGCAGTAGAAGAGGACATCATTGCTACCTTCCGTTTTGACAACTACCTGCAATTCCTCAGTGAGATTGAAAATCGTAGAGAAACCTATAAAAAAGTCAGCAAAAAAATTCCAAAATAAGGAGAAACCTATGTCTCAATACAAGATTGCTCCGTCAATTCTGGCAGCAGATTATGCCAACTTTGAACGTGAAATTAAACGACTAGAAGCAACTGGGGCTGAATATGCCCACATCGATATCATGGATGGTCACTTTGTGCCACAAATCAGTTTTGGTGCAGGTGTGGTCGAAAGTCTTCGTCCTCATAGCAAGATGGTCTTTGACTGCCACTTGATGGTCTCTAATCCTGAACATCATTTAGAAGACTTTGCGCGTGCAGGAGCGGATATTATCAGCATCCATGTTGAAGCAACTCCTCATATCCACGGGGCTCTTCAAAAGATTCGTTCTCTCGGTGTTAAACCTTCGGTTGTCATTAACCCTGGAACATCTGTTGAAGCCATTAAGCACGTGCTTCACCTAGTTGACCAAGTCTTAGTCATGACGGTTAACCCAGGTTTCGGCGGACAAGCATTTCTGCCTGAAACCATGGATAAGGTTCGTGAATTGGTTGCCCTTCGTGAGGAAAAAGGCTTGAATTTTGAAATTGAAGTGGATGGCGGGATTGATGATCAGACCATTGCTCAAGCCAAAGAAGCTGGTGCTACAGTCTTTGTAGCAGGGTCCTATGTCTTTAAGGGAGATGTCAATGAACGAGTGCAAGCTCTCAGAAAAGAACTGGACTAGGGTTGCAGTTTTTGCTGGTGGAGACCGTGGCCACTACCGGACAGATTTTGACTGCTTTGTTGGTGTGGATCGAGGCTCACTTTGGGTACTGGAGGAAAAACTTCCTCTTGCTTTAGCCGTTGGGGATTTTGATTCTGTGACTGTGGAAGAACGTCAGTTGATTCAAAGACGTGCCCAGCACTTTGTCCAAGCTCAGCCAGAAAAAGATGATACCGATCTGGAACTAGCACTCTTAACGATTTTTGAAAAAAATCCTCAGGCTCAGGTGACCATTTTTGGTGCCCTAGGTGGTCGCATCGATCATATGTTGGCCAATGTCTTTCTACCCAGTAATCCTAAATTGGCACCCTATATGCGTCAAATAGAGATTGAGGATGGGCAAAACTTGATTGCCTATTGTCCAGAAGGGACCAGTCAACTAGAGCCACGTTCGAACTACGATTATCTGGCCTTTATGCCGGTTCGGGATAGCCAGTTGACTATTCTTGGTGCCAAGTATGAACTGACTGAGGAGAATTTTTTCTTTAAGAAAGTTTACGCTTCTAACGAATATATAGATAGGGAAGTTTCAGTGACTTGCCCAGACGGCTATGTGGTGGTTCTGCATAGCAAGGACAGGAGATAGGATGGAGTTTATATTACTACTGTTACTAATTGCTAACCTAGCCGGCCTCTTTCTCATTTGGCAGAGGCAGGACAAGCAGGAGCAATATTTGACCAAAAGTTTAGAAGATCAGGCAGATAACCTTTCAGACCAGCTGGATTATCGCTTCGAACAAGCTCGACAGGCCAGTCAGCTGGATCAAAAAAATCTTGAAGTGGCTGTCAGTGATCGTTTGCAGGAGGTGCGTATTGAATTGCACCAAGGTCTGACTCAGGTTCGACAGGAGATGAATGAGAACCTCCTCCAAACAAGAGATAAGACCGACCAACGACTACAGGCCTTGCAGGAGTCAAATGAGCAACGCTTAGAACAGATGCGTCAGACAGTCGAGGAAAAATTAGAAAAGACTTTGCAGACACGTTTACAAGCCTCCTTTGAGACAGTTTCCAAGCAATTGGAATCTGTCAATCGTGGCCTTGGAGAAATGCAGACGGTGGCGCGTGATGTCGGTGCGCTAAATAAAGTTCTTTCCGGAACTAAGACTCGAGGTATTTTGGGAGAATTGCAACTGGGACAGATTATTGAAGATATCATGACACCCGCCCAGTATGAACGAGAATTTGCAACGGTTGAAAATTCGAGTGAGAGAGTCGAGTACGCCATCAAGTTGCCTGGGCAAGGTGACCAGGAATATGTCTACCTACCGATTGATTCTAAGTTTCCACTTGCAGATTATTACCGCTTAGAAGAGGCTTATGAAGCAGGTGATAAGGATGAGATTGAGCGTTGTCGTAAATCTCTCTTAACAAGTGTTAAACGCTTTGCCAAGGATATTAAGAGCAAATACATAGCACCGCCTCGGACAACTAATTTTGGAGTTTTGTTTGTTCCGACAGAAGGTCTCTATTCAGAAATCGTTAGAAATCCGATTTTCTTTGATGGTTTGAGACGGGAGGAGCAGATTATCGTTGCTGGACCAAGTACCTTGTCAGCCCTTCTCAATTCTCTATCAGTTGGTTTCAAGACTCTGAATATCCAAAAGAGTGCGAATCATATTAGCCAAACTCTAGCCAACGTCAAAACCGAATTTGGTAAGTTTGGTGGAATTCTGGTCAAAGCACAAAAACATCTCCAACATGCCTCTGGCAACATTGATGAATTATTAAACCGTCGTACTACAGCTATCGAGCGAACGCTCCGTCACATTGAGTTATCAGAAGGTGAGCCTGCGCTTGATCTACTCCAGTTCCAAGAAGATGAGGAAGAATATGAAGATTAGTCACATGAAGAAAGATGAGCTTTTTGAGGGCTTTTACCTAATCAAGTCAGCTGACCTAAGACAGACACGTGCTGGGAAGAATTACCTGGCTTTCACTTTCCAAGATGACAGTGGGGAAATTGAAGGGAAACTCTGGGATGCCCAACCTCATAATGTTGAGGCCTTTACGGCAGGGAAGGTTGTTCACATGCAAGGTCGCCGTGAAGTATACAATAATACTCCGCAGGTTAATCAAATCACCCTTCGCCTACCTCAGCCAGGTGAACCAAATGATCCAGCAGATTTCAAGGTCAAATCGCCAGTGGATGTCAAGGAGATACGCGAATATATGGCGCAGATGATTTTCAAAATTGAGAATCCTATCTGGCAACGAATCGTTCGAGCTCTCTATACCAAATATGATAAAGAATTTTATTCTTATCCAGCTGCCAAAACTAACCATCATGCCTTTGAAACAGGACTTGCTTATCATACGGCTACTATGGTTCGTTTGGCAGAGGCAATTGCAGATGTATACCCACAGCTCAATAAGAGCTTGCTCTATGCTGGAATTATGCTCCATGACTTAGCCAAGGTTATTGAGTTGACTGGCCCAGACCAGACAGAGTATACAGTTAGAGGAAATCTAATTGGTCATATCGCTTTGATTGATAGTGAAATTACCAAAACAGTAATGGAACTTGGCATTGATGACACTCGTGAAGAAGTAGTGCTCTTACGCCATGTGATTCTCAGTCACCATGGCTTACTTGAATACGGTAGTCCTGTTCGTCCTCGTGTGATGGAAGCCGAAATCATCCATATGATTGATAATCTAGATGCCAGCATGATGATGATGTCAACAGCGCTCGCCCTTGTTGATGAGGGGGAAATGACCAATAAGGTCTTTGCTATGGACAATCGTTCTTTCTACAAACCAAAATTAGACTAGAAACTAAAAAAATGAGCTTTATTTAAACAATAAAGTTCGTTTTTTTGCTTTAGTGTGATATAATGAGAAAAAGACTAATTAAAAAGAATGGTGAATAACTAATGAAATTAAGAAGAAGTGATCGGATGGTTGTTATTTCCAATTACTTGATTAACAATCCTTACAAATTAACCAGTCTCAATACCTTTGCAGAAAAGTATGAATCTGCTAAGTCTTCTATTTCAGAAGATATTGTCATCATTAAGCGTGCCTTCGAAGAAATTGAAATCGGGCATATTCAAACGGTGACAGGTGCTGGTGGTGGAGTTATTTTCACACCATCTATCTCTACCCTTGAGTCCAAAACAATCATCGAAGAGCTACGCGATAAACTTTCAGAGAGTGACCGTATTCTTCCAGGTGGCTACATCTATTTATCTGACCTATTAAGCACCCCAGCTATTTTGAAAAATATCGGCCGCATTATTGCTAAGAGCTTTATGGATCAAAAGATTGATGCCGTTATGACTGTTGCGACAAAAGGTGTTCCACTTGCAAATGCGGTAGCAAATGTCCTCAACGTACCTTTTGTTATTGTTCGTCGTGACTTGAAAATTACTGAGGGTTCAACTGTTAGTGTCAACTACGTTTCAGGTTCTAGTGACCGTATCGAAAAAATGTTCCTTTCAAAACGTAGCCTCAAAGCAGGAAGTCGTGTCTTGATTGTCGATGACTTCTTGAAGGGTGGAGGAACCATTAACGGGATGATCAGCCTTTTAGCAGAGTTTGATTCAGAGTTGGCTGGAGTAGCCGTCTTTGCTGATAATGCGCAAGAAGATCGCGAACAACAGTTTGATTACAAATCACTCTTGAAGGTTACCAACATTGATGTGAAGAATCAAAAAATTGCTGTTGAAGTTGGAAACATCTTTGACGCAGAAAAATAAGAATGAACTTAAAATACAAAGGTTGGAACTTTCGTCCCAGCCTTTCTTTGATAATGGATATAAAGGAGTCCTATGAAAACACCATTTATTAATCGTGAAGCTTTAGAAAAAATTGTTGAAGAGTTTCCAACCCCTTTCCACCTCTACGATGAAAAAGGGATTCGCGAGAAAGCACGCGCAGTAAACAAAGCCTTTTCTTGGAATCAGGGCTTTAAAGAATATTTTGCAGTCAAGGCGACTCCGACCCCAGCTATCTTGAAAATCTTACAAGAAGAAGGATGTGGAGTGGATTGTTCTAGTTATGTAGAACTCTTGATGAGTCATAAGCTAGGATTTTCTGGTTCTGATATGATGTTCTCATCCAATAATACTCCAGATAGAGAGTATGCTTATGCCCGTGAATTAGGTGCGACGATTAATTTAGATGCTTTTGAAGATATCGACCATTTAGAGCGCGCTGCGGGGATTCCTGAGATTATCTCTTGCCGTTACAATCCCGGTGGCGTATTTGAACTCGGAACGGATATTATGGATAATCCTGGTGAAGCTAAGTTCGGGATGACTAAGGAACAGCTCTTTGAAGCCTTTGCTATCTTGAAAGAAAAGGGAGCAAGAACTTTTGGGATTCATTCCTTCCTAGCTTCCAATACTGTTACTCATCTCTATTATCCAGAATTGGCGCGCCAGCTTTTTGTATTGGCTGTAGAAATCAAGGAAAAGTTAGCTATTTCGCTGGACTTCATCAATCTTTCTGGAGGAATCGGGGTCAACTATCGTCCGGACCAGGAGCCAAATGATATTGCTTTAATTGGTGAGGGTGTTCGTCAGGTTTATGAAGAAGTTCTTACGCCAGCAGGTCTTGGTCAAGTTAAGATTTTTACAGAACTAGGACGCTTTATGTTGGCGCCTCATGGAATTCTAGTGACTAAAGTAACCCATAAAAAGAAAACCTACCGAACTTATCTCGGAGTAGATGCATCAGCTGTCAATCTTATGAGACCGGCTATGTATGGAGCCTATCACCACATCACCAATATGATGAATCCTGACGGTCAGACGGAAGTCGTTGATGTTGTTGGTTCACTCTGTGAAAACAACGACAAATTTGCGGTTAATCGTGAACTACCTCAAACAGAAATTGGTGACCTACTAGTGATTCATGATACAGGTGCTCATGGTTTTTCTATGGGCTACCAGTACAATGCCAAACTTCGTTCAGCAGAGGTCCTCTATGCAGAGGACGGTAGTACACGGCTAATCCGTAGAGCAGAGCGACCTGAGGACTATTTTGCAACTCTCTATGGATTCGACTTTGACAAGGATTAGAAGAATTTTTGAAAATCATGAAAGTTGAAAGTGAAAAACAGTTTGTTTTCTAAAAAATAGACAAAATCTGTGGTTTTTCTTTTCAGGCATGATATAATAAAGCTATAAAACGGTTTCAAGGAAGGTGACGTGATGTCTGAAGAAACAATTGACTATGGACAAGTGACAGGAATGGTGCATTCGACAGAGAGTTTTGGGGCGGTAGATGGCCCTGGGATTCGTTTTATTGTCTTTTTGCAGGGCTGTCAGATGCGTTGCCAATATTGCCATAACCCTGACACATGGGCGATGGAAACCAATAAATCTCGTGTACGAACAGTAGATGATGTTCTAGAAGAAGCGCTTCGTTATCGTGGTTTCTGGGGAGACAAGGGAGGTATCACAGTCAGTGGAGGAGAAGCTCTCTTGCAGATTGATTTCCTAATTGCTCTCTTTACAAAAGCAAAAGAAAAAGGAATCCACTGTACCTTGGATACTTGTGCCCTTCCATTCCGTAATAAACCACGCTATCTAGAAAAGTTCAATAAGTTAATGGCCGTGACAGACTTAGTTCTTCTTGATATCAAGGAAATCAACGAAGCACAGCACAAGATTGTAACCAGTCAAACCAATAAAAATATCTTGGCATGTGCTCAGTACTTGTCAGATATTGGGAAACCTGTTTGGATTCGTCACGTTCTTGTGCCTGGATTGACAGACCGTGATGAAGATTTGATTGAACTTGGGAAGTTCGTAAAAACTCTTAAAAACGTTGATAAGTTTGAAATCCTACCCTACCACACTATGGGAGAATTCAAATGGCGCGAGCTTGGCATTCCGTATTCTCTTGAAGGGGTTAAACCTCCAACAGCAGATCGTGTGAAGAACGCTAAGGAATTGATGGATACAGAAAGCTATCAAGATTACATGAAACGTGTACATGGATAAAAAGAAGCCTGATGGGAACATCGGGCTTTTAAGTTTACATAAATAAATACAAATAAGATTAAATTAAGCAAAATTTTTATGATTTATATGACAATACAGATTTTATAAAGATTTAAAATTCTGAAAAAAATCCGAAAATTATTGGTTAATATATACTTGTTTAAATTGATACAACAAATTGAATAGGAGAATATCATGGAACAAAGTATTACCATTAAAAATCTATGTAAGTCATATGGTCAAACTCAAATTTTAAAAGATATTTCTTTTGAAGCAAAAGCAGGTAGAGTGACTGCTTTCCTGGGTCCAAATGGAGCTGGTAAAAGTTCAACCTTACGTATCTTATTAGGATTAGACAAAGCAACATCTGGTCTTACCAAAATTGGAGATCAAACTTATAAGGAATTAAAATTTCCTCTAAAGACTGTAGGAGCTTCATTTGACAGTGTCGGAGCTCCTGATGATCGGACTGTTTATCAACATTTGAAAATTGTTGCTGCTAGTAATGGGATATCCAGTCAGCGAATTGATCAAGTCTTGGATATGGTGGATATTAGCCATAAGAAAAAATCTAAAATTGGGAAATTATCATTAGGGGAAGGACAACGCTTGGGAATTGCAACAGCTTTATTAGGGAATCCTCAGTATCTGGTATTGGATGAACCGACAAATGGGTTGGATCCAAGAGGAATTCGTTGGTTTAGAGAGTTTATAAAAAAACAGGCTCAAGAAGGGAAGACAGTTTTGCTATCATCTCATATATTATCAGAAGTGGAAGCAGTAACAGATGATGTGGTCATCATAAATAAAGGCAAAGTTCTTATAAAAGGGACTTTACAAGAAGTGATGAAAAATCTTTCTTCACTGGAGGAAGTCTTCTTTAGATTAACAGAGGGAGGAAAGTGACATGGCACTTATTTACTCTCTTCATTCTGAAATATTGAAATTACTTTATAAGAGAGCTACTCATATTGTACTATTCTTGATACTAGTATTTCAAACGTTTTTAGCAAATATTGGTGCATCTCAAATTGTTTCAGTTGGTATCCATGCTACCCCAGAGACAACCCCAGAGTTAGTAGAAGCTATTCCCCCTATTGAATTTTTAGGTTTTGATGTTACTTTAGTTGGCGTTTTTTTTATGATTATCTTAGGATCAATCTACGGAGCTGAAGAGTATAAAGGCTCTGCTATTCGCACAAGCTTCCTCTCTAATACGAGTCGAATTACTCTCCTAGTTTCAAAGACATTAATTTGGCTGGTATTTTCTTTTGTCATTTCCTTCCTATCAATATTTCTGACGATTAACATGACACATTATGTTTTAGGACAAGATGGTTTATTTCTTTTTTCACTAAATGGGACAGTTTGGTTCTATATGTTTTTGGACAGTATAGCTTGGACATTGTTGGGGCTTTTAGCCTATATTCTAGCTTTAACATTTAAAAAAGCCCTTGTTCCCCTATTGTTTTTGCTTCCTCAAGTCTACAATTTAGGAACATTCTTAGCCGACCATATATCAATTGCAAAATTTCTTCCAGTTGCATTGGGACAAGGATTGATTGCTACATCTCCTCAAATGTTAGAACAGAATAGTTTGCAAAACATTTTACTTTTACTTTGTTGGAACTTGTCATTCTTGGCTTTGGCAATTTACCGATTACTTCAGT
This sequence comes from Streptococcus sp. Marseille-Q7087, assembly GCF_965111935.1. Taxonomy (NCBI): domain Bacteria; kingdom Bacillati; phylum Bacillota; class Bacilli; order Lactobacillales; family Streptococcaceae; genus Streptococcus; species Streptococcus sp. Marseille-Q7087. The sequence continues at coordinate 228,875 of NZ_CBCOPJ010000001.1, forward strand.
CAGATATTGGAGGAGGAGAATGAGTTGAAAGAGCAATTTAAAAGTGAGTATCTCAAGTTTATGATGAATCCTTGGCATTGGTTGATTATAGGCGCTCTATTACTTTGTGTTCCGGCGATGGTTATTTTTTTAAATAGTAAACCAGATCAGTTGACCCTACACTTTGTTTTGGAACAGCTACTGCAAAGTCTCTATTTAGGACAGGCAGGTTTTATTAGTCTAGCTGTACTATTCATAGGTCAAGAATTTAAAGGTTCTAGCCTTCGTACAAGTTTTCTCACATGTCCAAATCGTTTAAAATTTATAATATGTAAACTAGCTATTGTGTTATGTGTGGAAATTGTATTATTGCTAGCTGTAATATCAGTATGTATACTACTTACTCAAGGATATTATAATATCAATCTTTTGAGCAATATTAAAAATGTTCTAGCAATCCTATTTCCAGTTTGTATTTCTATTTTAACCTTCTCTCTTTTAAGTGGTATTTTTGTATTTATTTTCCGATCTTTTACCTTAATTTTGGGAATAAGTTTATCTCTTTTATTGGGGTTGGGACAAATGCTACTACAATTCAGTTCTTTTTTTAGAAATTTACCATTACTAGCTAGTATGAACTGTTACTATATCCATCCTTTATTACTTTATTATCCAGTTTGGCAAGGTCTGGGGATACAAATAGTTTGGTTATTAATTATTTTTCTATTAGCTACACTGATAGTTATAAGAAGAAATGTACGCTAAAGACAGGGGCTATCCTGTCCTTTTCTCAGTTAATGATATAATATAATTTAGGAGCGTGAGTTATGGCTTATAAAATTTTAGTGGTAGATGATGATCTTGCTATTCTTCGCCTAATAAAAAAGATACTAGAGCATGAAAAGTATGAAGTAGTCATACGAAATAACATAGAAGAGATTGATCTTTGTGATTTTACAGAATTTGACTTGATTTTGTTAGATATTATGATGCCTGTTAGTGGTTTAGAAATCTGTCAGATGATTCGCAATCAGATAACTGTTCCTATCTGTTTTATAACTGCTAAGGATATGGCTGAAGATTTGGTGGCTGGAATCAATGCAGGCGCTGATGATTATATTATGAAACCCTTTAGTATGCCAGAACTTTTAGCACGTGTTAAAATGCACCTACGTCGTGAAGAACGGACTAAAGGAACTGTTCATCAGATAAAAAGTGGGAAGCTTATACTATATACTGATAGTAAGGAACTATTTATAAAGAATGATAAGATTCCATTGACGAGAAGGGAATTTGATATTGTCAGCCTTCTAGCAAGTCACCCAAATAAAATATACTCAATTGAGGAGATTTATAATTATCTATATCCACAAAGTTCAGAAGCTCTTTTACGTTCGGTTTCAGAGTATATTTATCAAATTCGTCAAAAGCTGAAACCATATCAGTTAAATCCAATTAAAACCTTGTACGGTGGAGGATATCAATGGGTAGAATCAAAAGTTTTAGACAATTAATTCGAGAAACTTGTTGGAGAATTATTTGGCAGTTTGGTCTTGGTTTGTTATTAGCTTATCTTATTCCCTTAGCTTCTGTCTCCATACAAATAATGGAGGATGGGAAGCCTCTTAAAAATAATGATGTTCAATCATTTTTTTTCAATGTGTCATCATGGATATATATTTGTGTTTTATTAATTATTCTAATAAGTTATCACATTGGTAAATTGTTGAAAAAACTAAGTTATGAAATGAATTTGATTTATGAAAATAGTATGTGGCTAGAAAGCGAATGTACAGAAAGATTAACAGTTAAGGAATTTTATGAGACAGGAAATCGAATTATTGTGATGCAAGATCGTATTCGACAGCTATTAGATGATGAGAAGCAACAGAAAGAAGATTTGATGTTTCAGGTTTCAGCAGCTTCTCATGATTTAAAGACACCTCTAACTATCATCAAAGGGAATGCAGAATTTTTGCACACTTCCACTAAAGATGAGCAGTCTAAAGAATGTTTGGCAGATATAGTTCATGCTAGTCAACGCTTGCTTACCTATTTTAACCAGTTGATTCATTATTCTAAAACTTACTATGATGATGAGACAGACTGGACGGAGTATTCCTCTTCAGATTTTATCAATGAATTAGAGAAAGAAGTCTCTTTTTTGATAAAAAATCAGATGAAGTTTTCTTTTGAACAAAATTTGAAAGGAACTGAAAGCTATTTTATAAATCCATCTCTTCTGATTCGTGCAATACAAAATATTTTAACAAATGCTTTGGAGTATGCAGATAAACAGAATCCTAAAATTAAAATTAGGGTAGAGCAAGAGGGGAAGGAATTAAAAATAGGGATATGGAATAATGGCTCTGAATTTCCAGATGAAGTTTTAACTAATTTTGGGAAGCTCTTTTATCGTATGGATAAAGCTAGAACGGTCAAAGAGCAACATTTTGGTATTGGACTTAGTTTTGTATGTAGAGTTGCAGAACTGCACAAAGGCCGAGTTGAGCTTAGAAATAGAGACGAGGGAGCAGAAGTTTTAATGGCTCTTAATTGTATTAAATCAAAGAAATTGACTTACTAATTTGTTGCCATAGGATTTAAATAAATTAAGATGTGAAAGTAGATAATAAAAACGAATGAAGATAAACAGTTAATGAAAACCATTTATCTTCATTCGTTTTTTTTAATTATTTGATAATACACGTAGCTTTATCTCGAATGTTGTTTTCCAGCATTGCGTTTTTTGTTTTTCTTCTTGTTAGAAGTTGAGATTACTGCTGCTGATTCAGGAGTCACATCCTTGCGAGCGCCTGAAGTTTTGCTTGCTTTTGGTGGGTTCTTTGCAAATTCTTCGCGTACTTTTTTACGAAGTTTTGGACGAATGATGTAGTTGACGATGAATTGTTGAAGGATCATCATGAAACCACCGACAACCCAGTAAAGTGTGACACTGGCTGGGGAGAAGATTGAGAACATGACAATCATCAACGGACTCATGTAAATCATTTTCTTGAGTTGTTCTCTTTGAGTCTCGTCTTCAACTCCGTGTAGAGAAAGGAGTGATTGGATGTAGTAGAGAACACCTGCGCAGGCGATTAGAATCCAACTTGGAGAACCCAGTGCGATTCCTAAGAAGCTAGCATCAGAAACACCTTCTGTGTGTTGAGCAGCAAAATAGATGGCAGAGAAGAAAGGCATTTGAATGAGGATAGGGAAACATCCTACACCACCAAACATACTAATGCCATGCTCTTTTTGAGCAGCAAAGAGAGCTTGTTGGGCTTCTAGTTTTTCTTCTTGAGTCGTTGCTTCTTTCAGACGAGTCTGATGTGGCTCAAGGACATGCTTGAGGGCGTTCATCTTCTCAGAGTGAAGGGTAGCCTTCCATGATTGGTAGATACCAAGTGGGAGGATAATCAAGCGGACGATAATAGTTACGATGATGATACCAACACCGAAACCGAGACCTTGGTCATTGGCAAAGTATTTGATAGCCTCTGCCATAGGCGCTCCGATGGTATTCCAGATAAATCCGGTTGGCTGACCTGTTGCTTTATCAACCTGGACACAACCTGTCAATGCTAATAGCATAGCCACTCCCATGATTGAGAGGCCGATTCGTTTAATTGATTTCACTGTTTTTATTCCTTCTTTAAAAATTATACCTTTCTATTCTACTGTTTTTTTTGAAAATATACAATAGTTCTAGAGACCTAATTTGCGACTTTGAAGTCGGAATAGGAAGGAAAGTTGCTCAATTGGACGTCGAGATAGGTCACTTTTGAGAAAGGAGTTGGTCCTTTTCGGATCTCTTGGATGAACTTAGCCATGATAGCAGAAGATTCTGCTTGGGCAAGAATTTCGACAGTGCCGTCATCGTTGTTCCAGACCCGACCGGTGATTCCGCCTAGTTCGAGAGCAAGGGTATAAACACCCCAGCGAAAGCCAACGCCTTGGACGCGTCCCTGTGCAATCATTTTGACCTTTTGCATACCAAACCTCCTTGATTGTGTTATAATATTTCTATGACTATTATAACCTCTAAAGCTAATTCTGTGGTAAAAAATGCCAAGAAATTGCATCAAAAAAAATATCGAAAATCTTCTTATTTAATTGAAGGATGGCATTTGTTTGAAGAGGCTGTTCAAGCAGGTGCAAAGATAGAGAGGATTTTTACCCTTTCAGAGTATGGTGAAAAATTAACGGACTACCCTCAGACCGTCTTTGTGACCGAAGAAATCTTGCTTGATTTGGCTGATTCCCAAACACCTCAGGGCATTGTAGCTATTGTTCAAAAGGAAGAGGAGCAGTTGCCGGATTTGACCTCAGGTAAATATCTTTTCTTAGAAGATGTGCAGGACCCCGGAAATGTGGGGACTATGATTCGGACGGCAGATGCGGCAGGTTTTTCAGGAGTCATTGTCTCAAGTAAATCAGCAGATATCTATAGTCTCAAAACACTTCGTTCCATGCAGGGTAGCCATTTCCATTTGCCGATTTATCGCATGTCTGTAGAAGCATTTGTTGAAGAGGCTAAAAAGAGAAGCCTACCAATTCTAGCAACCACCTTATCCCAAAACTCTAAAGATTATCGTGAGCTTGCTCGGCAAGAGGATTTTGTCTTGGTTATGGGAAATGAAGGGCAAGGCATTAGTTCATTCATGGCAGATCAGGCAGATCAACTGGTTCACATCAGTATGAAAGGGCAGGCAGAGAGTCTCAATGTCGCCATCGCTGCAGGCATACTCATGTTTTATTTGAGTTAAATAATTTTATTTTTGTTATAATCAATAAAAAGAATTCATAAGGAGAAAAAAGATATGAATCAAACAATTATTCAAGAACGTTCTGGCTTGAATCAATTTTATGCAAAAGTCTATGCTTTTGTAGGGATTGGGATTGCCCTATCTGCACTTGTTTCAGCCTTAATGCTAACAACCTTCCAAGATGTTCTCGTACAGTTAATGCTTAACGCCCGCATATGGTTAATCGTGACAGGAGTCGTTGAAATTGCACTTGTAATTGCAGCAAGTAATATGGCATATAAAAATAGCCCAGCAGCTCTTCCTGTTTTTCTGATTTATTCTGTCATAAATGGTTTTTCACTCAGTTTTATTGTGTCGCTTTATCTTCCTGGTACAGTTTTGACAGCTTTTATTTCCAGCGCAGCCCTCTTCTTTGTCATGGCTGTTATTGGAGTTATGATTAAAAAGGATTTGAGTGGTATCGGACGTGCTTTGATTGGAGCCTTGGTAGGTCTCATCTTGGCTATGATTGTCAATGTATTTTTAAACAGTGGCCTTTTCGATTACATCATCAGTATTGTCATGGTTCTTGTTTTTGCAGGTTTGATTGCTTGGGATAACCAAAAGATTCGCTATGTTTATGAAGAATCAAATGGTCAAGTTGCAACAGGTTGGGCAATTTCATTGGCACTTAGTCTCTACCTCGACTTTATTAACATTTTCCTTAGCTTCTTGCGTATTTTTGGAAGTGACGATTAATACTTTTAGAGCTCAAATGAGCTCTTTTTTCTTTTATTTTTACTGATAAAAAGGTATAATCTTTATTATTATTTAAAAGGAGGAGCATATGAAGAAGAGTTTTATCCATCAACAAGAAGAGATTTCATTTGTGAAAAATACCTTTACCCAGTATTTAAAAGATAAGTTAGAAGTAGTAGAAGTACAAGGGCCAATCTTGAGTAAGGTTGGGGACGGGATGCAAGATAACCTTTCAGGGATTGAGCATCCAGTATCTGTTAAGGTTTTACAAATTCCAGACGAAACTTACGAGGTGGTCCATTCGCTTGCTAAGTGGAAACGCCATACTTTGGCACGTTTTGGTTTCGGTGAAGGAGAAGGTCTCTTCGTTCACATGAAGGCTCTTCGTCCAGACGAAGATTCACTAGATGCGACTCACTCGGTTTATGTTGACCAGTGGGACTGGGAAAAGGTTATTCCAAACGGGCAACGCAATCTAGCCTACCTCAAAGAAACCGTTGAAAAGATTTATAAGGCCATTCGTTTGACTGAGCTAGCAGTTGAAGCAAGATATGATATTGAGTCAATCTTGCCTAAGCAAATTACCTTTATCCATACAGAAGAGTTGGTTGAACGCTATCCAGACTTGACGCCAAAAGAACGTGAAAATGCTATCTGTAAGGAGTATGGTGCTGTCTTCTTGATTGGTATCGGTGGTGTATTACCGGATGGAAAACCTCATGACGGCCGTGCGCCAGACTATGATGACTGGACAACTGAGTCTGAAAATGGTTATCATGGCTTGAATGGAGATATCCTTGTCTGGAATGATAACTTGGGTGCAGCCTTTGAATTGTCTTCAATGGGAATTCGTGTCGATGAAGATACTCTCCGTCGACAAGTAGCTATTACAGGAGATGAAGACCGTCTTTCTTTGGAATGGCACAAAACTCTCTTAAACGGTCTCTTCCCATTGACAATCGGTGGTGGGATTGGTCAATCACGTATGGCGATGTTCTTACTTCGTAAGAAACACATCGGTGAAGTTCAAACCAGTGTTTGGCCACAAGAAGTCAGAGATACTTACGACAATATTCTTTAAACAATCGAACCGAGAGGTTCGATTTTCTTATTTCATCAGAATTTGGTATAATATACCTTATGAAAATCGTATCAGGAATCTACGGAGGACGTCCCTTAAAGACGTTGGAGGGCAAAACAACGAGGCCGACATCAGACAAAGTCCGAGGAGCTATTTTTAATATGATTGGTCCCTACTTTGAAGGAGGGCGGGTACTAGATCTTTATGCGGGTAGCGGCGGTCTATCCATAGAGGCAGTTTCAAGAGGAATGTCGAGTGCTGTGCTGGTTGAGAAGGATCGTCGTGCCCAGAACATTGTGGCAGAAAATATCAAGATGACCAAGGAGACCTCTAAGTTTCAATTATTGAAAATGGAGTCTAGCCGTGCATTGGAGCAGGTAGATGGTGTCTTCGATCTCATCTTTTTAGATCCTCCCTATGTGAAAGAACAGATTGTGTCCGATATTGAAAAAATGGCAGAGAGAAACCTTTTTTCAGAAGATGTCATGGTGGTTTGTGAAACCGATAAATCAGTAGAACTTCCAGAAGAAATCGCCTGTTTGGGCATCTGGAAAGAAAAAATATATGGGATTAGTAAGGTAACTGTCTATGTCAGATAAGATTGGATTGTTCACAGGTTCGTTTGATCCGATAACAAAGGGCCATTTGGACCTCATTGAGCGTGCAAGTAAGCTCTTTGATCGCTTGTATGTTGGAATTTTTTATAATCCACACAAAAATGGCTTCTTACCGATAGAGAGTCGGTTAAAAACTGTTGAAAAAGCAGTGGCACATTTAAAAAATGTCCAAGTCATAGCTTCTCACGATGAGTTAGTTGTTGATGTCGCTAGAAAACTAGGTGCAGAGGTCTTGGTGCGTGGCTTGCGTAATGCTACTGATCTTCAGTATGAAGCTAGTTTTGATTTTTACAATCATCAATTAGCAGGAGAAATGGAGACAATCTATCTTCATAGTCGCCCAGAGCATATCTATATCAGTTCTTCAGCGGTGAGAGAACTATTGAAATTTGGTCAAGATGTCAGTGAGTATGTCCCAAATGCTGTCTTAGAGGAGTTAAATCATGAAGAAAAAAACTAGATGGCCCATATATCTAATTATTGGGCTCGTTATTACTTTTATAGCTTTTACGGTTCCCCTGCCATATTACATTGAGGTTCCAGGGACTTCAGAAGATATTCGAAAAGTCTTACAAGTCAATAATCAAGCTGACCAAGAGGAAGGTTCCTACCAATTTGTAACGGTTGGAGTTAAGCACGCTAGACTGGTTGACTTGGTTTATGCTTGGCTGACACCTTTCACGGACATACATAGTGCCAAAGAGATGACTGGTGGTTCATCAGATACAGAATTTATGCGAATCAATCAGTTTTACATGGAAACTTCGCAAAACATGGCAAAATATCAAGGTCTGAAATCTGCTGGTAAGGAAATAGAGCTCAAGTACCTGGGTGTCTATGTTTTGACTGTGACAGACAATTCAACTTTTAAGGGAATTCTCAATATCGCTGACACCGTAACAGCTGTCAATGATAAGACTTTTGAAAGCTCCAAGGAGATGGTCGACTACGTTAACTCTCAAACTCTTGGTGATAAAGTTAAGGTTACCTACGAGGAAGACGGAAAAGTTAAAACGGCTGAAGGGAAAATCATAACTCTTGAAAATGGGAAAAATGGTATCGGAATCGGTTTGATTGACCGTACAGAAGTGTCAAGTGATGTGCCAATCAAGTTTTCAACTGCAGGCATCGGTGGTCCTAGTGCTGGGCTGATGTTTAGTCTATCTATCTATACGCAAATTGCAGATCCAACTCTTCGAAATGGACGTATCATTGCCGGTACAGGAAGTATCGATAGAGATGGGAATGTTGGTGATATTGGTGGAATTGACAAAAAAGTTGTTGCCGCATCTAAAAAGGGAGCTACTGTATTCTTCGCTCCTAATAATCCCGTTTCTGATGAAGCTAAAAAGGCAAATCCAAACGCCAAAAGTAACTATGACACAGCTGTAGAAGCGGCTGAAATGATTAAAACCGACATGAAAATTGTTCCAGTCAAAACGCTTCAAGATGCGATTGATTACTTGAAAAACAATCCATAAATTATAGTGTGAACTCATAGACTAGCGTAGAAAAAGAGAAGATGGTATAATAGGCAGATGATTCAATTGTTTTTTACCCTCAGTAGTCATATGTTTTTTGTCTACCTAGTTTTTCAACTTTTGAAAGATTTGGTCAAATGGGATCAAATTTTAAAGGTAACTAAGGACAATGCGAGGAAGGTACGACTTTTAGTAGTATTGTGTAGTATCGGTTTAGGGTATCTGATTAGTTCTTTTTTCCTAAATCTCTATCAATTATGGCAAGAAGCCATACGGACATTATTTTAAACTCGAAAGTAAAGGAAAATATTTATGGAAAAAATTGTAGTTCGAGGTGGCGATAATCGCCTAGTCGGAAGTGTCACCATTGAGGGTGCGAAAAATGCAGTTTTGCCACTACTTGCGGCGACGATTTTAGCAAGCGAAGGAAAAACAGTTTTAAAAAATGTTCCTATCTTGTCAGATGTCTTTACCATGAACCAGGTAGTTCGTGGATTAAATGCGAAAGTTAATTTTGATCAAGATGCACACATTGTTGAAGTGGATGCAACAGATGATATCACAGAAGAAGCTCCTTATAAGTATGTCAGCAAGATGCGTGCGTCTATTGTAGTCTTGGGTCCAATCCTAGCTAGAGTTGGTCACGCTAAAGTTTCGATGCCAGGTGGATGTACGATTGGTAGTCGTCCTATTGACCTTCACCTTAAAGGTTTGGAAGCAATGGGAGCTAAGATCACCCAAACAGCTGGTTATATCGAAGCTAAGGCAGAACGCTTGCATGGAGCCCATATCTATATGGACTTTCCTAGTGTTGGGGCAACTCAAAACTTGATGATGGCTGCAACCCTTGCTGACGGGGTAACTGTTATTGAAAATGCTGCGCGTGAACCTGAGATTGTAGATTTAGCTATTCTTTTAAATAAAATGGGAGCTAAAGTAAAAGGCGCGGGAACAGAGAGCATTACAATTACAGGTGTTGAAAGTTTGCATGGTGCAACACATAATGTTGTTCAAGACCGCATCGAAGCAGGGACCTTCATGGTTGCTGCTGCAATGACGGGTGGAGATGTCCTGATTCAAGATGCTATCTGGGAACACAACCGTCCCTTGTTGGCGAAATTACAGGAAATGGGTGTTGAAGTCATCGACGAGGATGAAGGTATCCGCATCCGTTCTCAACGTGAGAAATTGAAAGCAGTTCATGTCAAGACCTTACCACATCCAGGATTTCCAACTGACATGCAGGCACAATTTACTGCTCTTATGACGGTCGCTCAAGGAGAATCAACTATGATTGAGACAGTCTTTGAGAATCGTTTCCAACATCTAGAGGAAATGCGTCGAATGGGCTTGCATTCGGAAATCATCCGTGACACAGCTCGTATCGTCGGAGGTCAACCTCTCCAAGGGGCAGAAGTGCTGTCTACGGACCTTCGTGCTAGTGCAGCCTTGATCTTAACAGGTCTTGTAGCCGAAGGTGAGACAGTTGTTGGGAAACTTGTCCATTTGGATAGAGGCTATTATCGTTTCCATGAAAAGTTAGCTCAGTTAGGAGCTAATATTGAACGGGTAAGTGTGGAAGCTGATGAAGATGAATAAAGAAGTATCTTATGTGCTACGTCGATTTCTATCGGTCATTATTGTTTTGCTTCTAGGGGTCTTGGCGCTTGGAATTGGCTTGATGATTGGCTACGGTATCTTAGGCAAAGGTCAGGACCCATGGGCAATTTTAGCACCAGAAAAGTGGCATGAGTTAATTGCGAAATTTACAGGGAAATAGGCTGGGGGACCAGCCTTTTTCTAAGAACAAAAACTAAGGAGAAAAGATGAATAAAAAAACAAGGCAGGCCCTAATTGGCCTCTTGCTCTTTTTGCTCTTGTCAGCAGGAAGCTACTATATTAAACAAATGCAGTTTTCCAACACTGCACCACAAACACAAGCAAAACAAAAATCACAGTCGTCTGATACTCCAAGTCAAGAACTGGCTGAAAGTGTACTGACCGATTCGGTCAAAAAACAAATAAAGGGGTCCCTTGAGTGGAATGGAGCCGGAGCCTTTGTAGTCAATGGAAACAAAACAAATCTAGATGCAAAAGTTTCAAGTAAACCCTATGCTGATAACAAGACAAAAACTGTGGGTGGGGAGACGGTTCCAACTGTGGCTAACGCCCTCATGTCAAAAGCTACAAGACAGTACAAAGATCGTGAAGAAACCGGGAATGGTTCGACTTCTTGGACCCCAGCAGGATGGCATCAGGTCAAAAACTTAAAAGGAACCTATAATCACGCTGTAGATAGAGGGCATTTATTAGGCTATGCCTTGATTGGTGGTTTAGATGGTTTTGACGCTTCTACTAGCAATCCAAAAAATATTGCTGTACAAACAGCCTGGGCCAACCAAGCACGAGCTGAAGATTCGACTGGACAAAACTACTATGAAAGTCTAGTACGAAAAGCTCTAGATAAGAATAAACGAGTGCGTTACCGTGTTACGCTATTGTATGCAACTGAAGATGATCTAGTACCATCTGCTTCTCAGATAGAAGCCAAATCTTCTGATGGTGAATTAGAGTTTAACGTTGTAATTCCAAATGTTCAAAAGGGGATTCAGTTAGACTACCGAACAGGGAAAGTAACTGTTATAAAGAACTAATAGGTGGTCGGTCCCTTATTGTTTCGGTAGGGGATTTACTATAGAAATCACAATTTAATGTGTAGAAGTTGAAAAATATGGTATAATAGTCACAATTATACTATTTAGGAGAAGGAAAATGGAAGACCCGAGCAGTCAGGATTTGTTACTGCAATTTGTATTATTAGTTGTTTTGACCTTTTTAAATGCTTTTTTCTCTGCTACAGAGATGGCTATGGTTTCTCTTAGTCGCTCACGTGTTGAACAAAAGGCTGAAGAGGGAGATAAACGCTATATCCGTTTGCTAAAGGTACTTGAAAACCCCAATCACTTTTTATCAACCATTCAAGTTGGTATTACGTTAATTACGATCTTATCAGGGGCTAGGTTAGCAGATTCTCTTGGCGAATTGATTGCCTCTTGGATGGGGAATAGCGAGACTGCGTATGCAGTAGCTTCTTTCTTATCACTTGCTTTTTTGACATATATTTCAATCGTTTTTGGCGAACTTTATCCTAAACGCATTGCTCTAAATCTTAAGGATGCCTTGGCAATCCGAACTGTACCATTTATTATTGCTATCGGTAAGATTGTGAGTCCCTTTGTTTGGTTGCTATCTGCATCAACTAATCTTTTGAGCCGTTTGACGCCGATGACATTTGACGATGCAGACGAAAAAATGACTCGTGATGAGATTGAGTACATGCTGACTAAAAGCGAAGAAACTTTGGATGCTGATGAAATCGAGATGTTGCAGGGGATTTTCTCACTAGATGAGCTTATGGCGCGTGAAGTCATGGTTCCTCGAACAGATGCTTTCATGGTAGATATCCAAGATGACACTCAGACCATTATCGAAAGTATCTTAAAACAAAACTTTTCTCGAATTCCTGTTTATGACGGCGATAAGGACAATGTCATTGGTTTGATTCATACAAAGAGTCTCCTTAAAGAAGCCTTTGTCAGTGGGTTCGATAATATCGTCTGGAAGCGAATCTTACAAGATCCACTCTTTGTGCCTGAAACTATTTTTGTGGATGATCTGTTAAAAGAATTGAGGAATTCACAAAGACAGATGGCTATTCTTCTCGATGAATACGGAGGAATGGCTGGTTTGGTAACACTTGAGGATCTCCTTGAAGAAATTGTTGGTGAGATTGATGATGAAACTGACCGTGCTGAAGTCTATGTTCATACTATCGGCGAGGACACTCATATTGTCCAAGGGACAATGAATTTGAACGATTTCAATGATTATTTTGATGTCGAGCTTGAAAGTGACAATGTAGATACCATTGCTGGTTATTATTTGACAGGTGTGGGAACTATTCCAACATCAGAAAAACTCAGTTATGAGTTAGATAGTGGCAACAAGCATATCACCTTGACAAATGACAAGGTAAAAAATGGTCGTGTCACCAAGCTTAAGGTTCAAATCCAAGAACTTGAATCAGAAGAAGAAACTGAATAAAACAAAAGCTTTATCAGAGAATACTGATAAAGCTTTTTAAGTGCAAAAAAGAAAAGACTCCGTTAGGAGTCTTCGTTTATATAGAGGCGGTAGACGGATTTGAACCGACGATCAAGCTTTTGCAGAGCCGTGCCTTACCACTTGGCTATACCGCCTTAACTTTTATTATTATACCTTGAAAATTGTTTCTCGTCAATAGTTTTCTTTTCTGAAAACATAAGATTCAAATGTGTAAAAAAACATGCGACAAAATATTCTGAAAATTCGTTTACTTTTTAAAAAAACTGTGGTATAATCTTCAATATCCACTATTTAAAACGAGGAGTTTAAAAAATGAAAAAAAGTCGGATTCTTGCGGTAGCGGGAGTATCCTTGCTTGCAGTCGGAGTACTTGCTGCATGTTCAAATTCAAATTCAAATGCAGGCTCAAGCAATACAAAATTAGCATCAGATTATAAATACGTTTATTCAGTTGATCCTGAAACATTGGATTATGTTGTTAACAACGTTGATTCTACTTCTTTTGTTACGACAAATGCGGTAGATGGTTTGCTTGCTAACGATAAATATGGCAACCTTGTACCATCAATTGCTGAATCATGGACAGTTTCACAAGACGGTTTGACTTACACTTATAAAATCCGTAAGGATGCTAAGTGGGTTACTGCTGAAGGAGAAGAATACGCTCCAGTTAAAGCCCAGGACTTTGTGACAGGGTTGAAGCATGCGGTAGAAGGAAAATCAAAAGGTTTGTCTGTTATCAGTTCTTCAATTAAAGGGCTCAGCGCGTACATTAACGGTGAAACAAACGACTTCTCAACTGTTGGTGTAAAAGCTGTTGACGATAACACTCTTGAATATACATTGAACCAGCCAGAAACTTTCTGGAATGACAAAACAACAAACGGCGTGATGATGCCAATCAACGAAGATTTCCTTAAATCAAAAGGGGAAGGCTTTGGTGCACCTACAGATCCATCTTCTATTTTGTACAATGGACCGTTTGTTTTGAAATCAATCACAGCTAAGTCTTCGATTGAAATGGCTAAGAACGATGCTTACTGGGATAAAGACGCTGTTAAAATTCAAAACATTAAATTTACATACTGGGATGGGAAAGACCAAGATGTCGTTGCTAAGGGATTCTCAGAAGGGCAATACAGCAAAGCTCGTATCTATCCTACTAGCTCAACATACGAAAAATATGCATCTGAGTTCAAAGATAACATCTACTTTAGCGAACCTGGATCAGCTATCGCTACTGTTAGTGTGAACTATGGTCGTTCAACATATAACCACACTTCAAAAACAACAGATAGCCAAAAAGAATCTACTAGAAAAGCTTTGCTAAATAAGGAATTCCGTCAAGCTCTTAACTTTGCGGTAGACCGTAATTCTTACTCAGCTCAGACAAATGGTACAGAGGGAGCTGCGGTTGGAATCCGTAACACTTTCACACCATATGATCTTCAAGTCGGGGACAAACAATTTGGTAAACTTGTAGAAGAAAGTCTTGCGAAGACAAACTCAAGCACATGGTCAAACGTATCGCTTGCTGATTCACAAAACGGTCTCTACAATGAAGAAAAAGCTAAGGCTGCCTTTGCAAAAGCAAAAGAAAGCTTGAAAGCAGAAGGGGTAGAATTCCCAATCCACTTGGATGCTCTAACAATCCAAGAATCTACAGCTGTTGTAAATCGTGTTCAATCGCTTAAACAGTCTATTGAAAATGTACTTGGTTCAGACAATGTTGTCATCGATCTTCAACAAATGACTCAAGCAGAAGCATTACCACTTTCATTCAGTGCTCCAACAGCCAAAGAACAAGACTGGGATATTCATACCTTGACTGGATGGAATCCAGATTATCAGGATCCATCAACATTCTTAGACCAGTTCACGATTAAAGGCGGAAACACTCGCTTGCTCATGGGTATTGATAAGGATACTGATGCATCAGTTATCCAAAAACTTGGTTTGTCTGACTATGAAAAATTACTTGACGATGCAAACAAAGAAAATCAAGATGTTCAAAAACGTTACGAAAAATATGCCCTTGCTCAAGCTTGGTTAACAGACAACGGTTTGACAATTCCTGTAATGGCAGGTCCAAAAGAAACCGCTGTGTCATTTGTATCTAAAGTTATTCCATTTACTTCTTCTTACTCAGCTGCGGGTCTTAAAGGAGAAACCTCAGGTTACTTGAAGTACACTGAGGTTGGTGAAAAACCTATTACAAAAGAAGAATACCAAAAAGCTCGTGAAAAATGGCTTAAAGAAAAAGCTGAATCAAACGAAAAAGCTCAAAAAGATTTAGCAAGTCACGTGAAATAAATAATGCTCATTAGAACTTTCTCTCCAAAAGGAGAAGGTTCTTTTGGGATTTTAAAGGAAATAATATGAAAAAATATGTTTTTATGCGTATCTTGCGGTCGTTAGTTTCTATCTTTTTAGTAACGACCTTGATTTACACAATCATCTATACGATGGTTCCACGGAAGTTGATCTTCAAACAAGATACTAACTACAATAAAATTGCAACCACAGCTGATAAACGCGATAATTATGAAAATACTGTTTATGAGCGTATGGGTTATATCGAGTATTACGATACGAAAGAGTTGCAGGAAAAAGCTAGTAGCATTGACCCTTCTGTAACCGTTGATGCAAACGATACAAATAAAGCTATCTACGAAAAATACATCCAACAAATTGGTAACGGTTGGACTTTGGGTGAGTTTACAGAGAGCGGTCAATTCTATGCTACTCGTGAAATCCCTATTTTTGAGCGTGTGTTCAAATTCTATGCAAACTTGCTTGATATTGACCATACAAACAAGATTCAAGACCCAGAAAATCCTAACTTAGAGCGTTATTTGCGTTTTGAAAACGATCCAGCTATTGGATGGTCTTTAGTAGGTTCAGGGACTAAACATAAATATCTTTTGTACTTCAACAGTCAGTTCCCATTTGTTCATCAAAATTTTGTGAACTTGAACCTAGGAGATTCTTACCCAACTTATGCGAATACTCCTGTACTTCAAGTTATCACACAAGGACAAGGACAAACGAAGACATCTGAAGTTCAATTCCCAACTGGTAAGAAAACTTCATCAGTCAATATCTACACAAGAACTTATAAATCACCAAGTCAGGCTGATGCACGTGAAGTAGCTAACTACGGTAAGGATGATCCATACACCGCTACTGAAAGTAATTATCAGTATCCATCAATGATTGCAAGTTCTGCCATCACTGGTTTGATTGGTCTTGCTATTTCATACGCGATTGCAGTTCCTCTTGGTTCGGCAATGGCTCGTTTCAAAAATACTTGGATTGATAGCCTCTCTACAGGTACTTTGACCTTCTTGATGGCCCTTCCAACGATTGCCCTTGTATATATCATTCGTTTGATTGGTTCTTCAATTGGTTTCCCAGATTCATTCCCTATCTTGGGTGCTGGAGACTGGCGTTCATATGTTTTACCTGCAGTTATTCTTGGTTTACTTGGAGCACCTGGTCTAGCTATCTGGATCCGTCGTTACATGATTGACTTGCAATCGCAAGACTTCGTTCGTTTTGCTCGAGCTAAAGGTCTTTCTGAAAAAGAAATTTCTAACAAACACATCTTTAAAAATGCTATGGTACCACTCGTTTCTGGTATTCCAGGCTCTATTATTGGTGTTATCGGTGGAGCGACTCTTACTGAGACAGTCTTCGCCTTTCCAGGTATGGGTAAAATGTTGATTGACTCTGTAAAAGCGTCAAATAACAACATGGTTGTTGGTCTGGTCTTCATCTTTACAAGTGTCTCAATTTTCTCTTACTTAATAGGAGATATTTGGATGACTATTATTGACCCTCGTATTAAGTTGACAGAGAAAGGAGGCAAATAATGTCTACAATTAGTAATGATAAATTTCAATTTGTAAAACGAGATGATTTTGCCTCTGAAGCAATTGACGCTCCTGCTTACTCATACTGGGGGTCTGTTTTTAGACAGTTCTTGAAGAAAAAATCAACAATCATCATGCTTGGTATTTTGATTTCCATCGTATTGATGAGTTTCATCTACCCAATGTTTTCTGATTTCGACTTCAACGATGTAAGTAAGGTAAATGATTTTAGTGCTCGTTACATTAAGCCAAATGGAGAACATTGGTTTGGTACAGATAGTAACGGTAAGTCTCTCTTTGACGGTGTCTGGTTTGGAGCTCGTAACTCTATCTTGATTTCTGTTATTGCAACCTTTATCAACGTTGTAATCGGTGTTATCGTCGGTGGTGTTTGGGGAATTTCAAAATCAGTTGACCGTATCATGATGGAAGTTTATAACGTTATCAATAATATTCCATCACTTTTGATCGTTATTGTTTTGACTTACTCTATTGGTGCAGGTTTTTGGAATTTGATTTTTGCCATGAGTGTAACCACTTGGATTGGTATTGCTTATATGATTCGTATCCAAATTATGCGTTACCGCGATTTGGAGTACAACCTTGCTTCACGTACACTTGGAACACCAACCTATAAGATTGTCATTAAAAATATCATGCCACAATTGGTATCTGTGATTGTTACTACTATGTCACAAATGCTTCCTGCATTTATCTCATATGAAGCCTTCCTATCATTCTTTGGACTTGGCTTGCCAATCACAGTACCAAGTTTGGGACGTTTGATTTCAGACTATTCTCAGAACGTGACAACAAATGCTTACCTCTTCTGGATTCCATTGACAACTTTAGTTTTGGTATCCTTGTCACTTTTCGTAGTTGGTCAAAATCTAGCGGATGCTAGTGATCCACGTACACATAGATAGGAGTAGACATGACAAAAGAAAATAATGTAATTTTGACTGCTCAAGATATTGTCGTGGAATTTGACGTTCGTGACAAGATTTTGACAGCTATTCGAGGTGTCTCCATCGATTTGATTGAGGGAGAGGTTCTCGCTTTGGTTGGGGAATCAGGTTCAGGTAAATCAGTTTTAACAAAAACCTTCACAGGAATGTTAGAAGGAAATGGTCGTATTGCACGAGGTAGTATTCAATACCGTGGACAGGACTTGACCAGCCTTACATCTAATAAAGATTGGGAACAAATCCGTGGTGCCAAGATTGCAACCATCTTCCAAGATCCGATGACCAGTCTTGACCCAATTAAGACAATCGGAAGTCAAATCACTGAAGTGATTGTTAAACACCAAGGGAAAACAGCTCAAGAAGCAAAAGACTTGGCTATTGACTATATGAATAAGGTTGGTATCCCTGACGCTGAGAGACGTTTTAATGAATATCCATTCCAGTATTCTGGTGGGATGCGTCAACGTATCGTTATCGCAATTGCTCTTGCCTGTCGTCCAGATGTTCTTATCTGTGATGAACCAACAACAGCCCTTGATGTGACTATTCAAGCTCAAATTATTGACTTGTTGAAGTCGCTTCAAAATGAATATCACTTTACAACAATTTTCATCACACACGACTTAGGTGTCGTAGCAAGTATTGCTGATAAAGTTGCAGTTATGTATGCTGGTGAAATCGTCGAGTATGGTACAGTTGAAGAGATTTTCTACGATCCACGTCACCCATATACTTGGAGCCTCTTGTCAAGCTTGCCACAGTTGGCTGATGATAAAGGAGAATTGTATTCAATTCCGGGAACACCTCCATCACTTTATACTGAATTGAAGGGAGATGCTTTTGCTCTTCGTTCAGACTATGCGATGAAGATTGATTTCGAAGAAAAAGCTCCACAGTTTGCAGTATCAGATACTCATTGGGCGAAAACATGGTTGCTTCATGAACAGGCTCCAAAAGTTTCAAAACCAGCAGTGATTGAAGACTTACACGATAAAATTCGTGAAAAGATGGGCTTTGCTCATCTTGAGGACTAGGAGGAAGGAAATGTCTGAAAAATTAGTAGAAATTAAAGACTTAGAAATTTCCTTCGGTGAAGGAAGCAAAAAGTTTGTAGCTGTTAAGAATGCAAACTTCTTTATCAACAAAGGAGAAACTTTCTCACTCGTTGGAGAATCTGGTAGTGGTAAGACAACAATTGGTCGTGCTATTATCGGTCTTAACGATACCAGCAAGGGAGATATCATCTTTGATGGTAAAAAAATTAATGGTAAAAAATCACGTGAACAAGCAGAGGAATTAATCCGTCGCATCCAAATGATTTTCCAAGACCCAGCCGCAAGTTTGAACGAACGTGCGACAGTAGACTATATCATTTCTGAAGGTCTTTACAACCACCATTTATTTAAAGATGAAGAAGAAAGAAAAGAAAAAGTTCAAAATATCATTCGTGAAGTAGGGCTTTTGGCTGAACACTTGACTCGTTATCCTCATGAGTTCTCAGGTGGACAACGTCAACGTATCGGGATTGCACGTGCTTTGGTAATGCAACCTGACTTCGTTATCGCGGATGAGCCAATTTCAGCCTTGGACGTTTCTGTACGTGCCCAGGTTTTGAATTTGCTCAAGAAATTCCAAAAAGAATTAGGCTTAACTTATCTCTTTATCGCCCACGATTTGTCTGTAGTTCGATTCATCTCTGACCGTATCGCGGTAATTTATAAAGGTGTCATTGTTGAAGTTGCTGAGACTGAGGAATTGTTTAACAATCCAATCCATCCATACACGCAAGCACTTTTATCAGCTGTTCCTATTCCAGATCCAATCCTGGAACGTAAAAAAGTTTTGAAAGTCTATGATCCAGATCAACATGACTATGAAACTGACAAACCTTCTATGGTAGAAATTCGTCCAGGTCATTATGTTTGGGCTAATCAGGCAGAATTAGAACGCTATAAAAAAGAAATGAAATAATCAATAAAGTTTTATAATCTAGCTAGAAGGCTTCTAGAAAGATTATGAAACTTTTTTTCAGACAAAAGCTTGATTATCTACAAAAAATTGATATACTGAATACAATAAAAACAGACCTATATTAGCTAGAGTAACCAAGGGAGAGTCGCATGGATCAACAACCAAATTTTTTTACCAACATGGCAAGAGCAATTGGAACATGTCTTTGGGTAAAAGGGATGGAAGTATTGACTGAAAAGAAGGAGTCCGAGCCAAAAGTCTTAGAATTTAGTCGATTTCTTTTGGCGTTAAAACTAGAATCTTCCTTACCTTGGATTCTGGGACTTACTAAGAAAGAAGACAGAAAATGAAATTTATTTTGGATATTTTATTTTATATCTTAGTGAAGCCACTGATTGCAATTGTAGAATTCATTTGGTATCTCATTTGCTTATTTTTTTATGATTTCCTTATGAATGTATTGTATTCGATTTTTAATTGGTTTTTTAGTTTGTTTTAGAAACTAAAAATTGGGAGTAGTTACTTATAGATACTCCTATATAATTTTATTATCATAAAAAAGGATGGGAAATATTCCCTCCTTTTTTGTTTATATCAATAAGATTAAGGCGAAGTTTTAAAAAGTTGATGCAATTGACAGATTTGTAGAGAGTCTAGGATATAGATTAGATTTAGTTTAATCCATTTATGACGGTATAGGTAACTTTTCAAAGGTGATCACATCACCCTTTTGAGTTGCAAGTTGGATGCGGTTGTCTTTGATGCGGGTAGCTTGTACTTCCTTGCCGTTTACCTTGACAATGCTAGCTTCAATATTTGGGTAGTCTACGACTAAGTTTCCACCCACATTAGAAAGGAAAGATAGCGTTTCGAGATTTTTTTCTTTCCATTGCATGCTGACTTCAAAGTTACCACGAGCGACTAAGCCTGAAACTTGACCGTCTTTCCAAGCATCTGGAAGGGCTGGTAATGGGGCAATGTAGCCTGTATGAGACTGAAGGAGCATTTCTGCCATACCGCTGGTTGCACCGAAGTTCCCATCAATTTGGAAAGGCGCGTGCGTATCCCAGAGGTTTTCTAGAGTCGAGGATCTGAGCTGTTCTGCTAACAAACGGTGGGCACGATTTCCATCTAAGAGACGAGCCCAGAGGTTGATTTTATTGGCCTTAGACCAACCAGTTCCACCATCTCCTCGGTGGTTTAGGGTTGCGCGTGCTGCCTCTAGGTATTCGGGTTGATCCTTGCCAAATAAGGTTCCTGGGAAGAGTCCAACCAGATGGGAAACGTGACGGTGATGATTTTCAATGCCTTCGTTGGTGAATTGAGGACTGTCTTCCTCGTACCATTCCTTGATACGTCCCTCTTGGTTGATATGAAGTGGTTTGAGCTTGTCAAATTTAGCCTTGACCTCTGTGACTAAGTCTTGGTCGACATTCAGATGGTTGGCGATTTCCATGTAATCGTGGAATAACTGCCAGACTAGCGATTGGTCAAAGGTATTTCCGATGGTAATGGTCCCGTGTTCAGGTGAGTAGGATGGAGAAGATACCCAACGGTCACTGGCCTTGTCATAGTGCAAGAAGGAGTTCCAGAACTTAGCTGTTTCCTTGAGCATTGGGTAAATCTTTTCTTTGAGATAGGTTTCATCCTTGGTGAATTTATAATAGTCATAGACGTTCTGCATCATCCAAGCATTGGCAGCTGGAGACCAACCCCAATAGTAGTTCCAACCAGGAGTAGTCCAGCCAAATGGTGTCGCCTGAGTATGAACCAACCAACCGTTTTCTTGACCTTCTTTTGACTCGATACCTGCATATTCTTTAGCAGCGATACGACCATAGTAGCGCATGTCATCGATATAATTGATCATTGGCTTAGCCGTTTCTGCAAGATTGTTCATGTAGGCAGGCCAGTAGTTCATCTGTAGGTTGACATTGAGGTGGTAGTCAGAATTCCAAGGTGGATTATCTACTGCATTCCAGACTCCTTGCAAGTTGGCAGGAAGGGCATCTGTCCGGTCACGAGACGAACTGATGAGGAGGTAACGGCCGTATTGGAAGAAGAGTTCTTCTAGTTTTTGTCCTTTTGTTGGATTATAGGTTTGGAGAGCTTCTTTTGTAGTTTGATTAGACTTGCTACCGCCAAGATTTAGTTGAACACGATTGAAGAGACTTTGATAGTCCTCGATGTGGTCATGTTTCAGAGTTTCATAGTCTTTGGCCTTGGCAGCTTCTACGATATACTTAACCGTTTTTTCTAAGTCAATATCTTTGCTATAATTGGTTTTTGGATTTTGAGCAAAGTTGGTCTTGGCACTGAGTAAAAGGGTCGCATAGCTGGCTCCTGTGACAGTCAAATAGCCATCTTGTGCAGTGACTTGTCCATCTGTCTTGATACCAAGATAAGAAGCAAATTTAAGACCATTGTCTTTGACAGTTCCTTTGAGTAAAATACCATTGGAATCAACGCTAACAGTCCCTTGTTTGTATTTAGAATTCTCCCAAGAATAATCTCCATTAGCAATCAAATCTTCTGTCAAGCTATTCCAAAGAGTAAAATCAAGAGTCTTATCTCCCTTTTTAGTCAAGTGGGTGACAGTAACATCATCCGGATAGCTAGAGAAAGTTTCGTGCTTAAAGTTTGTACCGTCTTGGGTATATGAAGTGGTCGAGATGGCTTCAGAAATATCTAAGCCACGATGATAGTCAGTAACATTTTCCAAGCCCTTCTTCTGGTTATTAAAGACCATGAAGATATCACCGAAGGCTAGGTAGCGACCGTATTGGGCATTGTTTGGCCCAACCAAATTTCTCTCTGCTAGTTGTTTGGCTTTTTGACGGTCACCGTCTTCTAAGGACTTACGGATTTCGGCTAAGACTTTGTAGCGGTCCTTGTAGTTTCCTCCGTTGTAGTCTTGACTATCTGGCTGTGGGCCTCCAGACCAAAGTGTTTTTTCGTTGTACTGGATTCTTTCCTCACCGACGAGTCCGAAAACCTTGGCACCCATTTCTCCATTTCCGACTGGGAGGGCTTGTTTTTCCCATCCATCATAGGATTGAGCAGCTGGTTGGTCGTATATTAGTTGATAGTTATATTTATTTTCCATAGATTTTTTTAATATTGAAGTAGGTAGTATAGTTGAGATTTATGATTTTACTATAGCAGACACATTAACTTATTGCAAGGCTTTAAAGACCTCATTTGTTTATTTTAAGGACAGTGTGTATTTTAGATTTTATAATGGATGATAAGCAAGTTTTTTTATAGGTAAGGTGAATTAAAATGTTGGTCAGTTGCTTTCTGAAAGCGTAACTCAAACTAGTCAGGCGTAGGACTTTATGGTATAATATAGAAGATTCAAAAAGAAACAGGAGAAATGTTATGAACCTTATTTTAGCAATTGTATTGATTCTTTTGGCTTTTCTAGGAGGAGCTCTTGGAGGTATGTACTTGGTGCGCAAGCAAATCGAAAAAGAATTTGCGGATAACCCACGTTTGAACGCAGAAGCAGTTCGTACTCTGTTGAGTGCAAACGGTCAAAAGCCAAGTGAAGCCAAAGTACAACAAGTTTACCACCAAATCATTCGCCAACAAAAAGCAGCCCTTGCTAACAATAAAAAGAAATAAATAGGAAAAGTCTGGGATGAAAGTTCCAGACTTCTCACTATGTTTGACTGATATTTAGAGACAAGACTTTTTCCTTGCATTCTATTGATATTTGATTATGATTAAGAAGGAGACAACTGATGATGAATCAGTCGGTCGGAAATTTCAGTAAGAAATGTAATGATAATGAACTATCAATCAGAATAATTAGACTAGAAAGAAGACTATATGGATAATCGACCAATCGGTTTTTTGGACTCTGGTGTTGGAGGCTTAACTGTTGTGCGTGAGCTCATGCGTCAGCTTCCTCATGAAGAAATCGTCTATATTGGAGATTCGGCACGGGCGCCATATGGCCCTCGTCCTGCTGAGCAAATTCGTGAATATACTTGGCAGTTGGTCAACTTTCTTTTGACCAAGGATGTCAAGATGATTGTCATTGCTTGTAATACAGCAACAGCAGTCGTCTGGGAAGAAATTAAAGCCCAGTTAGATATTCCTGTTCTTGGAGTGATTTTACCCGGTGCTTCAGCAGCTATCAAAGCAAGTCAGGGTGGGAAAATCGGAGTGATTGGAACACCGATGACCGTACAATCAGATATCTATCGACAAAAGATCCATGATTTAGATCCAGATTTACAGGTTGAGAGTTTGGCTTGCCCCAAATTTGCTCCTTTGGTCGAGTCAGGTGCTCTATCGACCAGTGTGACCAAGAAAGTAGTTTATGAAACCTTGCGT
This sequence comes from Streptococcus sp. Marseille-Q7087, assembly GCF_965111935.1. Classification (NCBI taxonomy): domain Bacteria; kingdom Bacillati; phylum Bacillota; class Bacilli; order Lactobacillales; family Streptococcaceae; genus Streptococcus; species Streptococcus sp. Marseille-Q7087. The sequence goes on from NZ_CBCOPJ010000001.1 coordinate 252,826, forward strand.
CCATTAGTGGGCAAGGTAGACAGCTTGATTTTGGGATGTACCCACTACCCACTCCTCAGACCTATCATCCAAAATGTCATGGGACCTAAGGTACAACTAATCGATAGTGGAGCGGAGTGTGTTCGCGATATCTCGGTCCTACTCAATTATTTTGAGATTAATCGTAGTCGAGATGCGGTACCACTTCAACACCGTTTTTACACAACTGCAAATAGCCAAAGTTTTGCTCAAATCGGAGCAGAATGGCTGGAAAAAGATATTCATGTGGAGCATGTAACATTATGACAAACAATATTTATGAATACAAGGATGACCAGGACTGGTATGTTGGTTCCTACAGTGTTTTTGGTGGTATCCGTACTTTGACAGATGATGAGTTAGATTTTCCTTTGTTTGATTTAGCCAAAATCTTTCGGGATGAGGAACGAGGATTTCCGCTTTCAGTCACTGTTTTACGATATGGTTCAGCCTATCGCCTGCTTTCTTTTGTAGTAGATATCCTCAATCAAGAAGCAAATCGAAACTTGGAAGTCATTCAACGTCAAGGAGCTTTACTCTTAGTGGAAAACGGAAAGCTTTTGCATGTAGAATTGCCAAAAGAAGGAGTAAATGTTCAAGACTTTTTCGAGACAAATAAAGTCAGAGAAACCTTGTTGATTGCAACTCGTAACGAAGGGAAGACCAAGGAATTTCGAGCAATCTTTGACAAACTAGGTTATGACGTAGAAAATCTCAATGATTATCCAGACCTACCTGAAGTAGCTGAAACAGGAATGACCTTTGAAGAGAACGCCCGCCTCAAGGCAGAAACCATTTCTCAGTTAACAGGTAAGATGGTTTTAGCTGATGACTCTGGGCTCAAAGTTGATGTGCTTGGTGGTCTACCAGGCGTTTGGTCGGCTCGCTTCGCAGGAGTAGGGGCCACTGACCAGGAAAACAATGCGAAACTCTTACACGAATTAGCCATGGTCTTTGATCTCAAGGACCGCTCAGCGCAATTTCACACAACCTTGGTCGTTGCTAGCCCAGGTAAGGAAAGCTTGGTTGTTGAAGCCGATTGGCCAGGTTACATTAACTTTGAACCTAAGGGTGAAAATGGTTTTGGCTATGATCCTCTTTTCCTAGTAGGAGAAACAGGCAAGTCATCAGCTGAATTAACCCTTGAAGAAAAAAATAGTCAATCTCACCGTGCCTTAGCCGTTAAGAAACTTTTGGAGGTATTTCCATCATGGCAAAGCAAACCATCATTGTAATGAGTGACTCCCATGGAGATAGCTTGATTGTAGAAGAAATACGTGATCGCTATCTTGGGAAAGTTGATGCCATTTTTCACGATGGTGACTCGGAACTTCGCCCAGATTCACCACTCTGGGAAGGAATCCAGGTAGTCAGAGGAAACATGGATTTTTATTCAGACTATCCAGAACGCTTAGTGACTCAGCTGGGTCCTACCAAGATTATCCAGACTCATGGACACTTATTTGATATTAACTTCAACTTCCAAAAGCTTGATCTCTGGGCTCAAGAGGAAGATGCAGATATCTGTCTTTATGGGCACTTGCATGTTCCAAGTGCTTGGATGGAAGGGAAGACTCTCTTTCTAAATCCTGGTTCTATCAGTCAACCACGTGGAACTATCAGAGAATGTCTCTACGCTCGTGTGGAAATTGATGATAAGAGTTTTAAAGTGGACTTTTTGACACGTGACCATGAGGTTTATCCAGGCTTGTCCAAGGAGTTTGCTCGATGATTGCCAAAGAATTTGAACAGTTTTTACTGGAGCAAGAGGAAACCTTTTTAACTCCTGCTGAAAATTTGGCTGCGCTCATTGATACTCACAATGCAGATCATGCAATTCTCCTCCTTAGCCAGATGACCTATACCAGAGTACCAGTCGTGACTGATGAGAAAAAATTCGTCGGAACTATTGGTCTTAGAGATATCCTTGCCTACCAGATGGAGCAGGGATTGAGTCAGGAAGCTATGGCAGATACGGATATCGTACACATGACCAAGAAGGATGTTGCAGTGGTAGCTCCAGATTATACATTGACAGATGTTTTACATAAGTTAGTGGATGAATCTTTCCTACCAGTTGTTGATAAGGATGGAATTTTCCAAGGGATTATTACACGGAAATCAATCCTTAAGGCTGTCAATGCCCTTCTGCATGATTTTAGTAAGGAATATGAGATTCGAAGCAAATGAGAGAATGGATTTTAACATTTTTAGAAGAAAAGCAAAATCTATCTAGTAATTCTAAACAGTCTTATAAGTATGATTTGGAGCAGTTTTTGGATTTTGTTGGAAAACAAATCTCAGAGACAAGTTTAAAAATCTACCAAGCTCAATTATCAAATTTTAAAATGAGTGCCCAAAAGCGGAAGGTTTCTGCTTGCAATCAATTTCTTTACTTTTTATATCAGAAAGGAATGATTGGCACCTTTTACCGTTTGGAATTACCCAAACAGGCTGAGAAAAAACAAGGGAAGTCGGAACTTTTAGACCTCAGTTCTTTCTGGCAAGAAAGTGCTTATCCAGAAGGACGCCTACTAGCCTTGTTAATAGTAGAGTTGGGCCTCTTGCCGAGTGAAATTCTAGCCTTAAAAACAGGTGATGTGAACCTGGATTTTCAAGTTTTGAGAGTCAATAAAGCTTCTCAACAAAGAATCTTGAGCCTTCCCACAAATTTGCTTGCGGAGTTAGAGCCCTTGATGAAGCAGACCTATCTCTTTGAAAAAGCTGGGAAACCGTATTCCCGTCAATGGGCCTTTCGTCAGTTGGAAGCTTTTTTAAAGGAAAAAGGATTTTCAGATTTATCTGCCCAAGGATTGAGAGAACAGTTTATATTAAGACAAATCGAAGAAAAGGTTGACTTGTACGAAATCGCTAAAAAATTAGGATTAAAGACAGTCATGACCTTAGAAAAATATAGATAATGGATATTAAATTAAAAGATTTTGAAGGGCCTTTGGACTTGCTCCTACACTTAGTTTCAAAGTATCAGATGGATATCTATGATGTGCCGATCACAGAGGTTATCGAGCAATATCTAGCCTATATCTCGACATTACAAGCTATGCGTTTAGAAGTTGCAGGAGAGTATATGGTGATGGCTAGCCAACTGATGCTGATTAAGAGTCGCAAGCTCTTGCCAAAGGTTGCAGAAGTGACGGATTTAGAGGATGACCTAGAGCAGGATCTCCTTTCTCAGATTGAGGAATACCGTAAATTTAAACTTTTGGGAGAGCAGTTGGAAGTGAAACACCAGGAACGAGCCCAATATTACTCAAAAGCACCTACAGAGTTGATCTATGAGGATGCAGAACTTGTGCATGATAAAACGACGATTGATCTTTTCTTAGCCTTTTCAACCTTACTGACCAAGAAAAAGGAAGAATTCTCGAAAAGTCATACAACTATTTTACGAGATGAGTATAAGATTGAGGATATGATGGTTATCGTCCGAGAAGCCTTGATTGAAGGTCAGCAATTATGCTTGCAGGATTTGTTTAAAGAAACAAAGGATTTACAAGAGGTCATTACACTCTTTTTAGCAACTTTGGAGTTGATTAAAACTCAAGAAATTCTCTTGATTCAAAAAGAGAGTTTTGGAGATATTTATCTCATGAAAAAGAATGAAGAAAATCAAGTAGAGCAGAGTCAAGCTTGATAGAGAGGAAATATGAGTACTTTAGCAGAAATAGAAGCACTCCTGTTTGTAGCGGGGGAGGATGGCATTAGAGTCCGTCAGCTAGCTGAGGTCCTATCGCTTCCACCGACTGGGATTCAGCAAAGCTTAGAAAAGTTAGCCCACAAGTATGAAAAAGACCAGGATTCTAGTTTAGCACTGATTGAGACTGGTGGTGCCTACAGATTGGTGACCAAGCCACAATTTGCAGCGATTTTAAAAGAATACTCTAAGGCACCAATCAATCAAAGTCTATCTCGGGCCGCCCTTGAAACCTTATCCATCATTGCTTACAAGCAACCCATCACACGGATTGAGATTGATGCTATTCGGGGGGTTAATTCAAGTGGAGCGCTAGCTAAGTTACAGGCCTTTGAGTTGATACGAGAAGACGGGAAAAAAGAAGTTCTTGGGCGCCCTAATCTCTATGTAACTACGGATTATTTTCTAGATTACATGGGAATTAATCACTTGGAAGAGTTGCCCGTGATTGATGAGCTTGACATTCAAGCACAAGAAAGCCAATTATTTGGTGAAAGGATAGAAGAAGATGAGAATCAATAAATATATTGCCCATGCAGGAGTGGCCAGTAGGAGAAAAGCAGAAGAGTTGATCAAGCAAGGCTTGGTGACGGTTAACGGTCAAGTCGTGCGTGAACTAGCAACGACCATCAAGTCAGGCGACAAGGTCGAAGTTGAAGGTCAACCAATCTATAACGAAGAAAAAGTCTACTATCTGCTTAACAAACCGCGCGGTGTGATTTCCAGTGTAACGGATGATAAGGGTCGTAAGACTGTTGTAGATCTTTTGCCCAATGTGAAAGAGCGCATCTATCCTGTGGGTCGCTTGGACTGGGATACGTCTGGAGTCTTGATTTTGACCAACGATGGTGACTTTACAGATGAGATGATTCATCCTCGTAATGAGATTGATAAGGTCTATGTTGCGCGTGTGAAAGGAATTGCCAATAAAGAAAATCTCCGTCCTTTGACTCGTGGAGTTGAGATTGATGGCAAGAAGACTAAGCCAGCTGTTTACGAAATTCTCAAAGTAGATCCAGTAAAAAACCGCTCAGTTGTTCAGTTGACCATCCATGAAGGGCGCAATCACCAGGTTAAAAAGATGTTTGAAGCTGTTGGCCTCCAAGTGGATAAACTCTCTCGTACTCGTTTTGGACATCTAGACTTAACGGGCCTTCGTCCAGGAGAATCACGTCGTCTTAATAAAAAAGAAATCAGCCAATTACACACCATGGCTGTAACCAATAATAAATAATGAAAAAAATTTTAATTGCGCCAGTGCGATTTTATCAACGATTTATCTCGCCTGCTTTTCCACCTTCTTGTCGCTTTGAACCGACTTGTTCGAACTACATGATACAAGCTATCGAAAAGCACGGCGCCAAGGGAGTTTTGATGGGCTTAGCACGGATTTTACGGTGCCACCCTTGGTCCGAAGAGGGTAAAGATCCAGTGCCGGATGTTTTCTCATTAAAAAGAAATTCAAAATAAAAGAATCACATTTGTGGTTCTTTTTTGTTGCAGGAAATAAGTTACATGGTAAAATGTTGATTTCTACTACCTTTCTCCTATAAAAAGTGGTAAAATGGTTGAAAGAAAGAAGGGATAGAAATGACAACATTATTTTCTAAAATCAAAGAAGTAACAGAGCTTTCTGCTATCTCAGGTCATGAAGCACCTGTTCGCGCTTATCTTCGTGAAAAATTAACACCTCACGTGGATGAAGTGGTGACTGATGGCTTGGGTGGTATTTTTGGGGTTAAGCACTCAGAAGCAGCCAATGCACCTCGTGTTTTAGTAGCCTCTCACATGGATGAAGTTGGTTTCATGGTCAGTGAAATCAAAGCAGACGGGACCTTCCGAGTAGTCAGCATTGGTGGTTGGAACCCAATGGTTGTTAGTAGCCAACGCTTTAAACTCTTTACGCGCCAAGGACGTGAAATTCCAGTCATCTCAGGTTCAGTACCTCCACATTTGACTCGTGGGACAGGCGGGCCAACCATGCCAGCTATTTCAGATATCGTCTTTGATGGTGGTTTTGCAGATAAGGCTGAGGCTGAAAGTTTTGGTATCCGTCCTGGAGACACCATCGTTCCAGATAGTAGTGCAATCCTAACTGCTAATGAAAAAAATATCATCTCCAAAGCTTGGGATAACCGTTATGGAGTGCTCATGGTTAGTGAATTGGCAGAAAACTTGTCAGGTCAAAAACTGGGAAATGAACTTTACCTTGGTGCTAACGTCCAAGAAGAAGTCGGACTTCGTGGTGCTCATACCTCAACAACCAAATTTGATCCAGAAGTATTTTTAGCAGTTGACTGTTCACCTGCTGGTGATGTTTATGGTGGTCAAGGTAAGATTGGTGATGGAACCTTAATTCGTTTCTACGATCCAGGTCACTTGCTTCTCCCAGGTATGAAGGATTTCCTTTTGACGACAGCTGAAGAAATTGGAATCAAGTACCAATACTACTGTGGAAAAGGTGGAACCGACGCAGGTGCAGCTCATCTGAAAAATGGTGGTGTCCCATCAACAACAATCGGTGTTTGTGCCCGTTATATCCACTCTCATCAAACACTTTATGCTATGGACGATTTCCTTGAAGCTCAAGCTTTCTTACAAGCCTTGGTTAAAAAATTGGATCGTTCTACAGTAGATTTAATCAAAAATTATTAAACAGAAAAGATGGAGGTGATAGGGATGGAAGAACCAAACCTAGAAACCTTGATACGGGATCTTTACAATAATGCCCGTCAAAACCTGAGTGAAGATCTAGTGAATGCACTGCTAGAGACTGCTAAGAAATTACCTAGCACCAATGAGCGCTTGCTAGCAGTGCGACTTTCAGGGCTAGTCACACTTGAACTACTCAAAAATCCCAAGACCCCAGCGCCAGAGTTAGTCAATTTGGCTCGCTTTATCAAAAAGGAAGAAGCGAGATACAGGGGTGCAGCCGCATCTTCCTTTATGATTGGAGAGCTATTTAAAATGCTTTGATTCGAAAGAATCAAAGCATTTTTTTCGTTTTAAATTTGTTCTGCCAAAACCTTTTCAGCAAGGTTCATAGCGTGGTCTGATACACGAGTGTAATGTGAAATAATATCAATAAAGTTGACACCTGCTTGGGTAGAACATTCTCCGTTATTTAGACGTTTGATGTGAGTCTTACGAAGGACACGTTCCATGTTATTGATGTCTTCGTGTCGCTCGATAAGAGCTTTAGCTTTCTCAAGGTCGTTGTTTTCCACACTCTCAAGAGCATCTTTGACGAAATCACTAGTTTTAAGATAAATCTCTGCTAGTTCTTCTAAGGCAGCCTCAGAGAACTGAACATTCTTGCGTTGCAAGTAATCGTTAAGATTGAGCAGGGCTTCTGCGTGGTCTCCGATACGTTCCAAGTCTCGTGAAGAGTCAAGGATATTGGTTAAGACTTCACTCTCTTTTTGGCTCAAAGCTTCACCAGATAAACTAATGAGGTAACGAGTCAATTTTTCATCAATGGTATTGATAGCTTCTTCAGTCTTATGTCCCTTTTCTGCAACTTTTTCATTAGAGTTGATGATATAGTCGTAAGAGAGGTCAAAGGCTTTCGCAGCATAATTACCCAAGTGTAGAAGTTCTTTTTTAGCATTTCCAAGAGCGATAGATGGAGCTTGTTTGATCAGTTGCTCATCAAGGTAAAGTGGCTCGTATTTGACAACTTCGTCTTCTCCAGGGATAAGTTTGGTTACCAAGAAGGCAAGAGCTCCGATGAATGGAAACTGAATGATCGTATTGGTAATGTTGAAGGTTCCGTGGGCGAAGGCAATGGTCATTTCTGGAGCTAGATTTAAGAAGCTCTCAAACCATTGGATTAAGCCTGTAAATGGAACGAGGAAGATAATACAGATAACAGTCCCGATAACGTTAAAAGCCACATGGGCTGCCGCCACACGTTTGGCTGCAATATTAGCACCCAAAGAAGCGATAATAGCAGTGATGGTTGTTCCAATGTTATCTCCAAAGAGAACTGGTAGGGCACCCTGAAGGTCAATCAGATTGCTAGCGTAGAGATTTTGTAGAATCCCGATGGTTGCGGAGGAGGCTTGAATCAGAAGGGTTAAACCTGTTCCGACAAGAACACCCAAGATTGGATTTTTACTCAGTTCTACCATGTAGTCTTTAAAGACTTGTAAATCCTTAAGGGGTTCCATAGCGCCACTCATAAGATTGAGGGCAAAGAAGATACCACCGACACCAAAAACAATTCGTCCGATGTTATTGATGGTTCTATTTTTTGTGAAGAAGAGACAGACTGCTCCGAGAAAGAGCATAGGTAATGCGTAGTCTCCCAATTTAAAACCAATGATAAAGGATGTGACAGTTGTTCCAATATTGGCTCCCATAACAATCCCAATAGCCTGACGTAAAGTCAATAGTCCAGCACTAACCAGACCAACTGTAATAACCGTAACACCTGAACTCGATTGAATCAAGGCGGTCATCCCAATTCCAACTAAAATTCCAAAGAAAGGATTGCTAGTATATTTGTCAATGTAAAATCGAAGACGATCTCCAGCTGCTTGTTGCAAACCGTCCCCCATGGTTTTGATACTATATAAGAATAGTCCCAGGCCACCTAAAAAGTGAAATGCAATTTCCTGCCAATTAATGGACATTTTATTTTCCCTCCGAAAACTAATCGCGGAATTTCTCCCATTCTATTTTAAAGGATTAATAGCAATCTAACAAGTAGTAAATGAAGTTTTTTAAGAAAAATGCTAGTAAAAGTAGAAAAATGCTTCTGATTGTCTAATTTATATCATTTATTCACTCCTTTATAGATATTTATGGGCAAGTGTTGACTCTTCCTTTAAATAACGTAAAATAAAAATGAACAGTTCTGCTATTTCAAGAGCAGTTACTTTTTTTAAAACAAAAAATAAAGCGCTTACTTTTGAAAGTAAAAGGAGAAAAAGATGAAGAATCCATTTTTTGAGCAACGTTGCCGCTATAGTATTCGAAAATTATCTGTGGGTGCCTGCTCCTTGATGATTGGATCGGTTTTGTTTGCTAACCAGGCTTTTGCAGAAGAAGTCGCCCTTCCAGCAAATGAGACCACGACCACTGCTGTGGCTGCAGAACAAGCAGCAAATAGCACAACAGAACAACCAGCAACTGCTACAACAGAACAACCAACAACAGCTTCACCTGAAGTCTTGAAGCAGTTGGAGGAGACAGAAAACAAGGTTAGTGAACAGCCTATTTCAGAAGAAAAACCAACCTTGGACCAATTGACTACAGCTGATAAGGAAGCAACTAGCCCAGTTACTGAAACTCCTAAGGTTGAAGAAACACATGCAACTACAGAAAATAAGCCAGAAGAAAAAGCTACTGTTTCTGATGTTCCTAAGAAAGAAGAAAAAAGTCTCCGACCAAAAGAAATTAAGTTTGACACCTGGGAAGATTTGTTAAAATGGGAACCAGGTGCCCGCGAAGACGATGCTATTAACCGCTCTTCAGTAGAACTAGCCAAGCGCTATCGTGGACATGTTGTCAATGAAAAAGCTAATAAGGATGCCAAGGTTGAGGCTCTTGCTAATACCAACTCTAAGGCTAAAGATCATGCTTCTGTAGGTGGTGAAGAGTTTAAAGCCTACGCTTTTGACTACTGGCAATACTTGAATTCAATGGTCTTCTGGGAAGGCCTCGTTCCGACTCCAGATGTGATTGATGCTGGTCACCGAAATGGTGTTCCTGTGTTGGGAACTTTGTTCTTCAACTGGTCAAATAGTATTGCAGACCAAGAAAAATTTGCTGCAGCTCTTCAACAAGATGAGGATGGAACTTTCCCTATCGCTCGTAAGTTAGTTGATTTGGCTAAATATTATGGATTTGATGGATACTTTATCAACCAAGAAACAACAGGAGATATCGTAACGCCTCTTGGTAAGAAAATGCGTGACTTCATGCTTTATACCAAGGAGTATGCTGCCAAAGTCAACCACCCAGTCAAATATTCTTGGTACGATGCCATGACTTATGAATATGGTCGTTACCATGAGGATGGACTTGGTGAGTACAACTATCAATTCATGGAAAAAGAAGGCGATAAAGTGCCTGCAGATCACTTCTTTGCAAACTTTAACTGGACTAAAGAGAAAAATGATTACTCTGTAACAATGGCGGAATGGATTGGACGCAGTCAGTATGATGTTTTTGCAGGTTTGGAATTGCAACAGGGTGGTTCTTATAAGACAAAAGTAAAATGGGATGCCCTTTTTGATGAAAATGGAAAACTTCGCTTGTCACTTGGACTCTTTGCGCCTGATACTATCACGAGTCTTGGAAAGACTGGAGAAGACTATCACAAGAATGAAAATATCTTCTTCACAGGCTACCAAGGAGATCCGACTGGTCAAAAACCAGATAACAAGGACTGGTACGGCATTGCCAACCTCGTAGCTGACCGTACACCAGCAGTAGGTCGTACCTTTACAACATCCTTTAACACTGGACATGGTAAAAAATGGTTTGTGGATGGTAAAATCTCTAAGGATTCTGAATGGAACTATCGTTCTGTATCAGGTGTTTTGCCTACATGGCGCTGGTGGCAAACTTCATCAGGAGCTAAACTTCAAGCTAATTATGACTTTGAAGATGCCTACAATGGAGGAAACTCACTCAAGTTTGCGGGTAATTTGGCTGAAAATACTAACCAAGATGTTCGTCTCTACTCTACAAAACTGGAAGTAACGGATAAAACAAAACTTCGTGTTGCCCATAAGGGTGGTAAGGGAAGTAAGGTTTATGTAGAGTTTGCGACTCAGAAAAATTATACCTATGGTGGAGAGAATACTCGCAAAGAACTGACTCTATCTGACGATTGGACAAAAGACGAATTTGACTTGAGTGAATTGGCTGGGCAAAAGATTTATGGGATCAAACTCACCTTTGAAAATACTGCAACTGTCAGGGATTACCAATTCAATCTAGGAGAGTTGACTGTTACAGATAATCAAGAGGCTCCTCAAGCACCAACAACTCTAACAGTAGCTAAGCAATCTCTTAAAAACGCACAAGAGGCAGAAGCCATTGTTCAATTTAAGGGCAATAAAGATGCTGACTTCTATGAAGTTTACGAAAAGGATGGCGATGCTTGGCGTCTATTGACAGGATCATCAGCAACTACGATTTACCTACCAAAAGTTAGCCGTTCAGCTAGTGCAACTGGAACCAGTCAAGAGTTGAAGGTTGTCGCAGTTGGTAAGAATGGCCTTCGCTCTGAAGCTGCAACCACAAACTTTGACTGGGGAATGACGGTCCAAGACACCAGTCTTCCAAGACCTCTAGCAGAAAACATCGTTCCAGGAGCTACTGTTATCGGAAGTACCTTCCCAAATACAGAAGGTGGAGAAGGCATCGAAGGTATGTTGAATGGTACGATCACCAGCCTATCTGACAAATGGTCTTCTGCTCAGTTGAGTGGTAGCGTTGATATCCGTTTGACACAACCACGCCGTGTTGTTAGATGGGTCATGGACCATGCTGGTGCTGGTGGAGAATCCGTTAACGATGGTTTGATGAATACGAAGGACTTTGACCTTTACTACAAGGATGATGCTGGAGAATGGAAGCTAGCCAAGGCTGTTCGTGGCAATAGAGCTCATGTTTCAGATATCACTCTTGATAGCCCAATTACTGCGCAAGAATGGCGCTTGAACGTCATCACATCTGACAATGGAACACCATGGAAAGCCATTCGTATATATAACTGGAAGATGTATGAGACTCTTGATACGGAGAGCCAAAATATTCCAATGGCTAAAGTTGCAGCGCGTGTTCTAACTGACAATAAGGTTCAACTTGGTTTCTCAGAAGTTCCTGCTGGAGCAACAATTACAGTCTATGACAAGGCAGATTCACAAACTCCAATCGCTACCTTAAATACAGTAGTTGGAGGTGATTTGGCGACAGATTCATTGACCTTCGAAAAACGTCCGAGCCTTCTTTACTACCGTACACAATTGCCAGGTAAAGAAATCAGTAATACCCTTGCTGTAACAATTCCTCAGGATGAGAGAAAGATTAAGGCTGTTAGTCTAGAAGTTGCGCCTAAAAAGATGACTTATCAAGTTGGTGAAGAATTGAATCTTAAAGGTGGTCTTCTCCGTGTCAAATACGAAGGTGAAGAAGCAGACGAAGTCATCAACCTTAGTCATGCAGGTGTTACTGTTAATAGCTACGATGCTCACCACCATGGAGAACAAGAGTTAACAGTGACCTATCTTGGTTTACCGGTTGCAGGAAGCTTCAAGGTTCAAGTGACAGGTGAAGAAGCTGGTCCAAAAGAAATAGCAGCCTTGTATATTAGCAAGCAACCGAAAATTGACTACTTGGTAGGCGATGCTCTGGACTTATCAGAAGGCCGCTTTAAGGTCTTGTATGACGATGAAACTGAAACAGAACATAGCTTTACAGACGAGGGGATCGAAATTACAGGCTATGATTCTCAAAAAACAGGCCGTCAAAAACTTCAATTGCACTATCAAGGTCAAACTGTCGAGTTTGATGTTCTAGTGTCACCTAAGGCAGCTGTCAACGACGAATATCTGAAACAAGAAATCACATCTGCTCAAGGACGCAAAGGAACAACAGCTTATACATTTGCGGATGCCGAAAAACAAGCGGCTCTAGTTGAGAAGATTGATGCAGCAAAAGCGATCTTAGAAAACCACGATGCTAGCCAAGAAGCAGTCAACCAAGCCTTGAATGACTTGAAACAAGCTGGTGCTGACTTGAATGGTGTACAGGTTTATCAAGCAGCTAAGGAAGAACTTGAAACTCTTCTAGGGAAAGTTCGTGAGAAAAATGCAGATGATCCAATCATCGCTCAAGCAGAAACTCTCATTGGCTCAACAAATCCAAGTCCAGAAGCATTTGCGGACATGAAAGAAAAGCTGAATAAGAAACTAACTCCTGCAGAAGAAAGCCATCATGTAGGTAGCTTAGAAGATGAAACTGCTCCAACAGTTGAAGCTTTACCTGAGTTAGTGATTGAAACCGAAACTCAAGCCTTCGAGCGTCAAGAACGTCCGTCAGGAGACCTCTTGTTGGGTGAACGTCGAGTCGTTCAGGCAGGTGTAGAAGGTCAGACTCGTCGTCTGATTGAAGTTGATGCCAAAGGCAAACGCACTCTTCTTAAGACGGAAGTAGTCAAAGAAGCAGTGGCAGAGATTACTGAAATTGGTACGAAGGTAGAAAGTCGTGTTCAGCCAGTGGATGGAGTCAAAGATTTGACCATTAGTAACCCAGCACTAGTGATTGAGGAAGAAACAGTTGCATACGGACATGAAGAACGAGTAAATCCTAGTCTTAAAGCAGGTGAGCGTCGTCTGGTTCAAGCAGGAGTTGAAGGGCTTCGTAGAAATCTTGTAGAAGTCGATGCAGAAGGCAACCGTAGTCTTAAGGGGACAGAAGTAGTTAAAGAAACCGTAACTGAGATTGTTGAGATTGGGCCAAAAGTAGCTAAAGCTCCAACTACCCAACCAGTTGTGTCTACTCCAGCGGCTCAGGACACTAAGAAGGAAATTACAAAAACAGAACCTAAGACTGAAACATCCGTTGCGCCAGTTCAAGCAAGCCAAGCAGCGAAGCAAGAACCAGCAAAAGTAGAAGTTCAAGCTGAGAAACCTGAAGGAAAACAACTTCCAAATACAGGTGAAGAAGTCGATGCAAATCTTCTTGCCCTTGGCTTGGTTGGAGTTCTGGGTGGTTTCGGATTACTTGCCCAAAAGAAAAAAGAAGATTAAGTTAGATAGTGTATCTAACATTTACTTCATACAGTAAAAAGATTTGACTATTAGTAGTCAAATCTTTTTTTAGACTTGCTGAGGTGAAAAACGAGAAGTACCTATCGTTTCTTGAGGGATTCTCTATATTTACCAATGAGAAATGGTTCAGGGGAAAAGTTTAAGGTTTTGCTATCTCTTTTATTGATTTTGTGATATAATTAACACGTAAAAAAAAAGAAGGAGTCATATCTAATGGCAAAATTGACTGTTAAAGACGTTGACTTGAAAGGGAAAAAAGTTCTCGTTCGTGTTGACTTCAACGTACCTGTAAAAGATGGCGTGATCACTAACGACAACCGTATCACTGCAGCTCTTCCAACTATCAAGTATATCCTTGAACAAGGCGGACGTGCAATCCTCTTCTCTCACCTTGGACGTGTAAAAGAAGAAGCAGATAAAGAAGGTAAATCACTTGCTCCTGTAGCTGCTGACTTGGCTGCTAAATTGGGTCAAGAAGTTAAATTTATCCCAGGCGTTACTCGTGGTGCTGAATTGGAAGCAGCTGTTAACGCTCTTGAAGATGGACAAGTTCTCTTGGTTGAAAACACTCGTTACGAAGATGTTGACGGCAAGAAAGAATCTAAAAACGATCCTGAACTTGGTAAATACTGGGCATCACTTGGAGATGGTATCTTCGTAAACGATGCATTCGGTACAGCTCACCGTGCACACGCATCTAACGTAGGTATCTCAGCAAACGTTGAAAAAGCTGTTGCTGGTTTCCTTCTTGAAAACGAAATTGCTTACATCAAAGAAGCAGTTGAAGCTCCAGAACGTCCATTCGTAGCCATCCTTGGTGGTTCAAAAGTTTCAGACAAGATTGGTGTTATCGAAAACTTGCTTGAAAAAGCTGATAAAGTTCTTATCGGTGGTGGTATGACTTACACATTCTACAAAGCACAAGGTATCGAAATCGGTAACTCACTTGTAGAAGAAGACAAATTGGATGTTGCTAAATCTCTTCTTGAAAAATCAAACGGCAAATTGATCTTGCCAGTTGACTCAAAAGAAGCAAATGCATTTGCTGACTACACTGAAGTGAAAGACACTGAAGGTGAAGCAGTAGACCCAGGATTCCTTGGTCTTGATATCGGTCCTAAATCAATCGCTAAATTCGACCAAGAATTGACTGGTGCGAAAACAGTTGTATGGAACGGACCAATGGGTGTATTTGAAAACCCTGACTTCCAAGCTGGTACAATCGGTGTGATGGACGCTATCGTGAAACAACCAGGCGTTAAATCAATCATCGGTGGTGGTGACTCAGCTGCTGCAGCGATCAACCTTGGACGTGCAGACAAATTCTCATGGATCTCTACTGGTGGTGGAGCTTCAATGGAACTCCTTGAAGGTAAAGAACTTCCAGGACTTGCTGCTTTGACTGAAAAATAAGAAAACCTAAAAAGGAGAACTCAGGTTCTCCTTTTTTTGCGCTCTTTTAATGTTTGGGAGTGTCGAGGGATAATTGGACAGAATCCAAAAAAAACAGTAAAATAGAGGAATACCAATCTAAATGAAATTTGAGTGATGAACGTGGAAAAAAGAGGGAATCTTACTAAAACAGCTATTTGTGGTATTATCAATGTCACCCCAGATTCTTTTTCTGATGGGGGCCAATTTTTTGCTATTGAAGAAGCCTTAAAACAGGCTCGAAAATTGATAGCTGAAGGTGCTACTATCTTAGATATCGGTGGTGAATCTACTCGACCTGGAAGCAGCTATGTTGAGATAGAAGAGGAAATCCAACGTGTCGTTCCAGTCATTCAAGCTATCCGTCAAGAAAGTGATGTTCTGATTTCAGTCGACACTTGGAAGAGTCGAGTCGCAGAAGCAGCTTTACAGGCTGGTGCTAATATAGTCAATGACATTACCGGTCTCATGGGGGATGAAGTCATGGCGGAAGTGGTTGCTAAAGCAGGAGCTCAAGTGGTCATCATGTTTAATCCAGTTATGGCACGCCCTCAGCACCCTAGTTCGCTCATCTTCCCTCATTTTGGATTTGGAGAGACTTTCACAAAGGAAGACTTGGCTGAATTTGAACAACTTCCAGTAGAAGAATTGATGGCAGCTTTCTTTGACCGTGCACTTGCAAGAGCGAAGAAGGCAGGAATATCGAAAGACAAGATCATGCTGGATCCAGGGATCGGCTTTGGCTTGACTAAAAAGGAAAATCTGGTACTTTTACGTGACCTTGATAAATTGCACGAGATGGGATATCCAATCTTTTTGGGAGTCTCTCGCAAGCGCTTTGTCATCAATATTCTTGAAGAAAATGGATTTGAAGTCAATCCAGATACAGAAGTAGGTTTCCGCAATCGTGATATTGCTTCGGCTCATGTAACCAGTATTGCCGCTAGACAAGGTGTGGAAGTGGTGCGCGTGCACGATGTAGTCAGTCACAAGATGGCAGTCGACATTGCATCAGCTATCCGCCTAGCAGATGATGCAGAAAATTTAGATTTGAAACAATATAAGTAAGATGAATAAAAATGAAACGAATCAGTGGATAGTAAACTATCGGACAGACCAACCTCATTTTGGTTTGGAAAGAATGGTAGAGCTTTTAGCTTTACGTGGCAATCCTCATCTCAAGCTTAAGGTTATCCACATAGGTGGAACCAATGGTAAGGGATCTACCATAGCTTTTTTGAAGAATATGTTGGAAAAGATGGGACTAAGAGTTGGTGTCTTTAGCTCTCCCTATCTGATTCATTATACCGACCAGATTGCCATTAATGGAGTATCTATCCCAGAAGCGAGATTAGAAGTCTTAATGTCTGAATATCGTTCACTACTTGAAGGGGAGCATGCTCAAGTCTTACAAGGAACGACAGAATTCGAGATTATCACTGCTATAGCCTATGATTACTTTGCTTCTGAGCAGGTTGATGTGGCGATTATGGAAGTTGGTATGGGTGGACTTTTGGATAGTACCAACGTCTGTCAGCCTATTCTAACAGGTATTACGACCATTGGGCTGGATCACATAGCTTTACTTGGTGATACTTTGGAAGCCATCGCAGAGCAGAAAGCAGGCATTATCAAGCCAGGAGTTCCCCTTGTAACGGGGAACATTGTCCCAGAAGCCTTGGCGGTTATTGACCAGATTGCGAAAGCGAAACAAGCTCCTAGACTTGCCCATGGAGATGACTATCAGCTCAATCATTGTGAGAGTACCGTAACGGGCGAAATCTTCGACTATACAAGTACGCTTAGACAAGATCGCTTTCAAACAGGTCTGCTTGGTTTGCACCAGATAGAGAATGCTGGAATGGCACTAACTTTGTTGGATGCCTATTGTCATGAGACTGGGCGAGAATTGCCAGAAAATTATTTAGTGGCTCAAGCTTTAGAGGAAACAAGCTGGCCTGGACGTTTAGAAGTTGTTTCTAGAAAACCCTTGATGATTTTAGATGGGGCCCACAACCCCCATGCAATCAAAGCTTTATTAGCTACCCTGAAAGAACGATTTGCTGACTATCACAAGGAAATCCTCTTTACTTGTATAAAAACCAAGGCCTTGGAGGATATGTTAGATTTATTAGAAACCTTGCCAGATACTGAGCTTACGCTTACTCACTTTGATGATGGTCGAGCAACGGATGAAGAAGTACTAAAGAAAGCAGCTGATTCTAGAAATCTTAACTACCAAAGTTGGCAGGCGTTTCTAGATCAAAATATGCTAGACGATGAAGAGAAAAAAACAGTTAGGATCATCACGGGCTCCTTGTATTTCTTGAGCCAGGTGAGAGCCTATCTGATGGAGAGGAAAAACTAGAGAATGGATACACAAAAAATTGAGACGGCTGTCAAAATGATTATCGAGGCAGTCGGTGAAGATGTCAACCGCGAAGGATTGCAGGAGACACCTGCTCGGGTAGCTCGCATGTACCAAGAGATTTTTTCAGGTCTTGGGCAAACTGCTGAAGAGCACCTGTCAAAATCCTTTGAGATTATTGATGACAATATGGTAGTGGAAAAGGATATTTTTTTCCATACCATGTGTGAACACCACTTCTTGCCATTTTATGGGAAAGCCCATATTGCTTACATCCCAGATGGCCGTGTAGCAGGTTTGTCGAAGCTTGCACGTACAGTTGAAGTTTATGCTAAAAAGCCACAAATTCAAGAACGCTTGAATATCGAAGTAGCTGACGCCTTGATGGAATACCTAGGAGCTAAGGGAGCTTTTGTTGTGATTGAAGCAGAGCATATGTGTATGAGTATGCGAGGTGTCCGAAAACCAGGAACTGCAACCTTGACAACAGTAGCTCGTGGAGTCTTTGAAACGGATAAAGACCTCCGAGATCAAGCATACCGTTTGATGGGACTATAAGAAATCTGTTTTAAGTAGATTTTTCTAGAAAGGACTAGTTATGGATCAATTGCGCATTAAGGATCTGGAAGTTTTCGCCTTTCATGGACTCTTCCCTAGTGAGAAGGAATTAGGGCAAAAGTTTGTCATTTCAGCTAGCTTATCCTATGATATGACCAAGGCTGCGACGGAGTTGGACTTGGAGTCTTCTATCCATTATGGAGAACTTTGTCAGCAATGGACGACTTGGTTTCAGGAAGTAAGTGAAGACTTGATTGAAACAGTAGCCTACAAACTAGTAGAACGCACTTTTGAGACCTACCCTATCGTTCAAGAAATTGAGCTAGAACTTAAAAAACCATGGGCACCTGTCCATTTACCACTAGATACCTGTTCAGTGACCATCCATCGTCGTAAACAACGAGCTTTTATCGCACTAGGAAGTAATATGGGTGATAAGACAGTTAATCTTGAGCAAGCAATTGACAAAATGCGAGCTCGTGGCATCCATGTTCTCAAGGAGTCTAGCGTAATTACGACTGAGCCTTGGGGCGGGGTAGAGCAAGATAGCTTTGCCAATCAAGTCATTGAAGTGGAAACCTGGTTGCCAGCTCCAATCTTGTTAGAAACCTTGTTGGCGATTGAGTCAGAAATGGGACGAGTTAGAGAGGTACATTGGGGACCACGCTTGATTGACTTGGATTTGCTCTTTGTAGAGGACCAAGTGGTCTATACTGACGCCCTCATCTTGCCGCATCCCTATATTCCCGAGCGTCTCTTTGTCCTAGAATCCCTTCAAGAAATAGCTCCGCATTTTATTCATCCAGTGCTAGGACAACCGATTCGTCACTTATATAGTCAATTGGAGAAAGAAAATGCCTAAGTTTTCCGAAACTTATAGTAAATGGAGAAGTCTAGGGGAGGGAGCGCTAGCTATTATCCTTGGTCTTCTCCTGATTTGTTTTGGGCAGATAGTACCGAGGTTGGGTTACCAGCTATTGATGGGTTATTTTTTCTTGTCAGCAGTTTGGCATTTATTGACACGATGGTTTCAGGAAAAGTCCCGTAGAGAAAATATTTTTGTAACATTAGCCAAGCTCTTTGTTGCTGTCATCCTATTTGATTCTGTCATTCTGCAGGGAATAGCCCTCTATTTCTTAGTCATTGCTATTGGAAGTTATCAATTGTGTACCGGTCTGATTAGTCTGATTACCTGGTTGATTTATCGGAAGAATCATATCCGTCCAAGGGTCAATTACTTATTTGATGCTGTGTGGATGATGGGATTTGGTCTCTACAGTATCTCCCCTTTCCATGATGCAACAAATTTTGAGTTGCTTCTGTTAGGTTTTTACTTAATCATGTTGGGGTCGAGCAGTTTCAGGGATGGTTTATTTTTTGAAAAAGGGAGAAGCAATCCCAAGCTGAAGCGCAGAATGAGAATGACACTGCCTATATTTGTGACAGCTTTGATTCCCATTAACACCTTACGAAAGTGGAATGAAACTTTAGCTACCCATCAATCTGAAGAAATTCAATTACATTCAGAGAGAAAAAATGATCAGACAGTTGATTTGGAAATTTTCATCCATGCTTCAGAATCCTCATTCTTTTTAGCCATGGGGCATGTGGATATCTGCTATCAAGGTCAGGTTATTTCCTATGGTTCTTATGATCCTCACTCAGAGCGTTTGTTTGGTACGATTGGTGATGGAGTCCTATTTAAAGCCAATCGAGAAAAGTATATCGAGCTCTGCAAGAGAGAAAGTCAGAAAACTCTATTTGCTTATGGTTTGAGCTTGTCTCAACAACAGAAGGAAGCAATTGAGGAACGATTGAGAGATATAGAAAATCTTTTAATCCCTTGGGAACCAAGTTCGCAGTTGATGAAAAGAAGAGAAGGAGAAATCAAACATACTTACTCTTATCAATTGAAACATGAAGCGGATGCTAGTCTCTATAAGTTTAAATCGTCTAAATACAAAACCTATTTTGTCCTTAGTACCAATTGTGTTCTGCTAGCAGATTCCATCGTTGGAGAAGCTGGGACAGATATCCTGAGCCCGCAAGGGTTCATCGTTCCTGGAACCTATCAGGACTATCTAGATTTAGAATTTAAAAAACCAGGTGGTATCGTGGTCAGTCGTTCTGTTTATTAAAAAAAGAAAACTCTAGTCAGGAGACTAGAGTTTTTAAAATAGGTCATTTTCTTCAGGGAGGAGAATAGTTTCCTTCCCATCCATATCCATCACGAGAACTTTTGGTGGATACAATGGGTTAAAACGATGATTAAAGTCGAAGTCAATCGTTGTAGGCAGGTGTTGGCTAGAAAAACGGAAGGTGATAGAGCCTTCATTGTTCAAAAGTCGAAATTCTAATTCATCCTCTAGTTCAAAAACATGCTTTAAAAAATGATCGATAATATACCAGATTGAGTCGATGACATCGTCTGGGAGATTAGTTACTACCCCAAAACTAGCACAACGTCGATGTGAATCCGTAAAAGCCATCTTTGCCTCCTACTTCATTTTTTATTATCATACAGCAATCATCTTTAAAAATCAAGAAAAGTAAACTGATTTCAGAAAATATGATTTACAATAAAAATTTTTCAAAGAAACTTTATATATCCCTTGAAAATGCTTACAATAAATGGTAAACTAAAGGTAGTGTAAACATGAAAACAAAATTTTCAACATTAGAAAGGAAATGGTATGAACACAGATGATACAGTAACGATTTATGATGTTGCCCGAGAAGCAGGAGTTTCAATGGCAACCGTTAGTCGTGTAGTCAATGGCAACAAAAACGTCAAAGAGAACACTCGTAAGAAAGTTCTAGAGGTTATTGAACGCCTGGACTATCGTCCAAATGCAGTCGCCCGTGGCTTGGCAAGCAAACGAACAACAACAGTTGGGGTTGTCATTCCTGATATCACTAACACTTATTTCGCTGCTCTCGCAAAAGGGATTGATGACATCGCAGAGATGTACAAGTACAACATCGTTCTTGCTAATAGTGACGAAGATGATGAAAAAGAAGTAGCCGTAGTGAACACACTCTTTTCAAAACAAGTTGACGGTGTTATCTTTATGGGCTACCATTTGACAGAGAAGATTCGTTCAGAGTTTTCACGCTCACGTACTCCTGTCGTTCTTGCAGGAACAGTGGATGTTGAACACCAACTTCCAAGTGTTAACATCGACTATAAGAATGCTACTGCGGATGCTGTTCGTCATTTGTTGAAACGTAATAAAAAGATTGCTTTTGTGAGTGGTCCCTTAGTAGATGATATTAATGGTAAAGTTCGCTTGGTTGGTTATAAGGAAGCTTTGAAACAGGCTGGAGTCAACTATAGTGAAGGTCTTGTATTCGAATCAAAATATCGCTATGATGATGGGTATGCCTTGGCAGAACGCTTAGTTTCTTCGAAAGCAACAGCAGCTATTGTGACTGGTGATGAATTGGCGGCAGGTCTCTTGAACGGCTTAGCTGACCATGGAGTCTCAGTACCAGAAGACTTTGAAATCATTACGAGCGATGATTCGCAAGTTGCTCGCTTTACTCGACCAAATCTGACAACTATCGCACAACCTTTGTATGACCTTGGTGCGATTAGTATGCGTATGTTGACGAAGATTATGCATAAAGAAGAGTTGGAGGAACGTGAAGTTCTTCTCCCTCACGGTTTGACAGAGCGTAAATCAACACGTAAAGACTAAAAACAAATCCCAAGAAATCACTGATTTCTTGGGATTTTTCTTATCCTTCCATATATGCTCGGAGTTGGTCGCCCTTTAGTCCAGCATTAATTGCAATAAGGAGTTTAAGACGTGCTTTCTGAGCATTTAATTCTTTTACAAAATAAACACCATCATTTTGAAGGCAAATACCTCCGCCTTCATAGGCATAAACAGGTTCTGCAATCCCATTGAAACAACGAGAAACGAGTGCAATAGGAAGTCCTGTTTGACAGAGAGATTTCAGTTTTTGGGCAGTTTCTTTAGGAACATTCCCAGCTCCAAAAGCCTGGATAATCAGTCCATCTAACTGATCGACAGGAAGCAGATCGAGAAGCTCTTCGGTCATGCCTGCATAAACAGGTACGATAGGAACCAATCCCTGAATGTGATCAAGGTCAAAACGAACACGAGGTTCTGCCGTTTTGAAGTAGAGAATTTCATGCTTCATAATGAGCCCAAGTGGCCCATGAGTCGGTGTTTGAAAGGTACTAACATTCGTCGTATGCGTCTTGGTCACATACTTAGCAGCGTGAATTTCGTCGTTCATAACGACTAGCACACCCTTATCTGAAGCCTTGTCATCGCTCGCAACACGCAAGGCGCTAAGATAGTTATAGACACCATCACTTCCCAGTTCATTGGAAGATCTCATAGCCCCTGTCAAAACGATAGGTATTTGAGGGACCTCCATGGTGTCGAGAAAATAGGCTGTTTCTTCTAGAGTATCTGTCCCATGTGTGATGACAACCCCATCGTATGCAATTGCTTCTTGTTTAATCTTTTGGTAAAGAGCTAACATATGCTTGGGCTTGATGTGTGGACTAGGCAAATTTAAAAAATCTAAGGAATGGACTTCGACGCCTTCAAGTGGATTAGAGATGTGATTCATAGGGTTGTCAGCACTAGTTCTTACAGCTCCAGCTTCATCTGCCTGCATGGAAATAGTACCACCAGTATGTAAAACAAGGATTTTCTTAGTCATGATTCACTCACTTTTTCTGAATTGTGGTATAATCATTGTATCATAAAAGAAAGGAATGAGATAGGATGGAAGTCAAAGCCGTTTTTTTTGATATTGATGGAACGCTTGTAAATGATAGTAAGAGTGTTTTGAAGTCCACTAAGGAAGCTATCAAGATTGTGAAAGAACAAGGGGTTCTTGTTGGAGTAGCTACAGGGCGAGGACCTTTTTTTGTTAAGGATTTGATGGACGATTTGGACCTGGATTTTGCAGTGACCTACAATGGCCAATATATCTTTAACAAAGACCGTGTTCTTTTTGCTAGCCCTATTGATAAGAGGAGCCTCAGACAAATCATCTCTTATGCTAAGGAAAATCGAAAAGAGATTGCCATGGGAACGCGACAAGACGTTGTCGGTTCTCGGATTATGTCCTTTGGGCTCAGTCCTCTTTCACAACTCGTCAGTCGTTTTGTACCAAAATTCTTGACTCGTACTGTTAGTCATTCCTTTAATCGTATGGTCAGTAAGGCCCTTCCTCAGAAGGAAGATGATTTGCTGAACTTAATCAACCAACCGGTCTATCAGGTGCTTATGTTGATGACACCTGAGGAAACCAACCGTGCTGCTGAAGAATTAAATCATCTCAAGTTTACCAGAAGTAATCCTTTTGCAGCTGATATTATCAATCAGGGAAATTCCAAGTTAGAAGGAATTCGCCGTGTCGGAAAAGAGTACGGTTTTGATCTCAATCAAGTCATGGCTTTTGGTGACTCAGATAATGACTTAGAAATGTTGGCGGGCGTTGGGATGTCTGTTGCCATGGGAAATGGTAGTAGCAGTGTGAAAGAAGTTGCCAAGCATATCACTGCCAGCAACCAAAATGATGGGATTCACAAGGCTTTAGAATATTTTGGAGTCTTGGCTTCTGAAAAAGTCTTTGTCAGTCGTGACTATCATTTCAACAAGGTCAAGACCTTCCATCGTATGATGGATGAGCGAACTCAAGAAGAACCTATAGCTTGGGATTTAGAAGGGGCGACCCACCGTGCTGGCTTTAAGATTGAAGAGTTAGTTGAATTTGTCCGTGCTGCCAGCAATTCTGAAGAGGAATTCCAACAAGCTGTGCAGAATTTACACCAAGCACTTGATAAAGCTGCTGAAAAAGTATCTCAGTCAACACCAGCTGAGAAAACCCTCGTTGGTCAAGTGGATGCTTTGATTGACACGCTCTACTTTACTTATGGCAGTTTTGTTTTAATGGGGGTAGACCCAGAGAGAATCTTTGAGATTGTCCATCAAGCCAACATGGGTAAAATCTTCCCAGATGGTAAGGCTCATTTTGATCCTGTGACGCACAAAATTTTGAAACCAGACAACTGGAAAGAAAAATACGCCCCAGAACCTGCTATCAAAAAGGAAATAGAACGCCAAATAAAGGCTTATGAACGTCATAAGGAAAGAAAAAACCAAAAATAAAAGGAGCAGATGCTCCTTTTATTTTTGGTTTATAAAGTTTTATCCTTGTCTCGAACAACGAGAAGGTCAACGCTTGTATGGCGTAGGATATATTCTGATGAAGATCCGACAAGCAAACGTTCGAAGGCGTTAAGCCCTGTTGCACCAACCAAAATCAAATCAACATGTTCTTGTTCAGGAATTGTTTTGGCCAAAAGAGTTTTAGGATTTCCCATTTCGATGACAACTTTAATATCTGTAAGACCAGCGTCTAGTGCACGTTTTTCATATTCTGCCATCAAGTCTTGGGCTTCAACTTGTAACTCTTCATAAACTTCAGCATCAAATGTTGAAATGCTTTGAAGAGCCCGAGTATCGATTACATGGGCGATGGTTAGTTTAGCCTGGTTACGCACAGCTGACTGAACTCCCTTAACAAAAGCCAAATCAGCTTCTTTAGAGCCGTCGACTGCTACCATGATGTTTTCGTAACGTTGTGTCATAGCAAAAACCTCCTCATTTCTTATCACCCTCATTGTAATCCTTTTCACTAAAAAAGTAAAGTAAAAAATGATAGGAAGGAAAACGCTTTTGACTTTGGGTTTAAGAGTGCTATAATTAAATATGAGAAAACAAGAGGAAATGATATGACAAAAATTGCAGTACTTTCAGATATTCATGGAAATACAGGAGCGTTGGAAGCTGTCCTCGTAGACGCTGAGAAGGCAGGAGTAGAAGAATATTGGCTCTTGGGCGATATTCTCATGCCAGGGACAGGACGAAAAAGTATCCTCAGACGATTGGAGGAATTGCCGATTACGGTTCGGGTTCTGGGGAATTGGGAAGAAAGTTTGTGGCGGGCTGCTCACCGAAAATTGGATACAAGTAGGCCCAGTCATCGCTACCTTTTGCGTCAATGTCAGTATATCATGGAAGAAATTAGTCTAGATGAGATTGAAGAACTTCAGGATTTTCCTATGCACACCCATCGCCAGTTTGGAAATCTAAAGGTGGGGATTAGTCATCATTTACCGGATAAAAATTGGGGAAGAGAACTGATTCATCTTGGGAAGCAGGAAGATTTTGATCGTTTGGTGACTAATCCTGACTGCGATATTGCCATCTATGGTCATATCCACCAACAATTTTTACGTTATGGAAGTGGTGGACAACTCATTTTGAATCCAGGTTCGATTGGGCAGCCTTTCTTTTTATCAGCAAATCTACGTAAGGACTTGCGTGCTCAATATATGATTTTAGAATTTGATGACAAAGGATTGAAGGATGTAGATTTTCGTCGTGTTGATTATGATGTTGAGGCAGAATTGCAGTTGGCTAGAGAGTTACAGTTGCCCTACTATAAAATTTACTATGAAAGCTTAGTCAATGGAATTCACCACACTCATAATCAAGAATTACTCCATGAAATTGCTCAAAATGAAGGACATGATGCAGAATTGGATGATTGGCTTAGTCGTAACTCTTGACATTACAACTATAGAAGCTATAATAAATATAAGAGAAGAATGAGCTTAGTTAACGAAAAAGGAGGACTGCATGCAAATTTCAAGTCGATTTACCATCGCAACCCATATGCTAGTTATTATCGCCCTAAAAGGGAAGGAAAGTAAGGTGACTAGCGATTTTCTAGCTAGTAGTGTTGGAGTCAATCCTGTTATTATCCGTAAAACCTTATCCCAACTGAAAAAGGCCGAGTTAATCTCAGTCGCGCGTGGAACTGGTGGAGCAGAGATTATCAAAGACCTAGAGGATATCAGTCTTTTAGATGTTTACCAAGCAGTTGAGTGTCTAGGAAAAACAGGTCAACTCTTTAGTTTTCATGACAATCCCAATCCAAATTGTCCAGTTGGAGCCAATATTCATGTAGTTTTAGATGAGAAATTGCTTCAAATCCAGCAAGCTATGGAAGAAGAATTGAGTCGGACTAGTCTTGCTCAACTGGTTGCAGATACAGAAGCAAGAATTCAACATTAACCTTAAAAATAATGAACACCTGAATGACTAAGCTGAAAAGTCTAATTGTTGAGGTGTTTTTTTCGTTGTTAAATAGGCTAGATGTTAGCTGAAGTGACCTAAAAAATTAGCAAGGAATGTGGTCAGATTAGCAGGAGAAAAACTAAAAATCGTGTTATAATAAATGAATAGAATCGTAAGAAAGAGTGGATGTTTGAGTGATAATTCCTACTTATAATTGGCAATTTTCTCCGCAAGTTGAGGACGCGGATTTTACCAAGATAGCCAAGAGTGCAGGCTTGAGCTCTGAAGTCGCTTGTTTGTTGTATCAACGAGGGATCAGGGATGAAAGCAGCCTGAAGAAATTTTTAGAACCTTCTTTGGAAGATTTACATGATCCTTATCTCTTACATGATATGGATAAGGCAGTTGAGCGTATTCGCCAGGCTATCGAGCAGGGGGAATTGATTCTGGTCTATGGAGACTATGATGCGGATGGGATGACTTCGGCTTCGATTGTCAAGGAGAGTTTGGAACAATTAGGTGCAGAGTGTCTAATCTATCTCCCTAATCGCTTTACAGATGGTTATGGACCAAATGCTAGTGTCTACAAATATTTTATCGAGCAGCAGGGAGTGTCTCTGATTGTGACGGTGGACAATGGTGTTGCCGGGCATGAGGCTATTGACTTGGCTCAGTCTATGGGCGTGGACGTCATTGTGACAGACCACCACTCCATGCCAGAGGTTTTACCAGATGCTTATGCAATCGTCCATCCTGAGCACCCAAAAGCAGATTATCCTTTTAAACATTTAGCAGGCTGTGGAGTTGCTTTTAAACTAGCTTGTGCCCTCTTGGAGGAAGTGCAGGTTGAGTTGCTTGACTTGGTTGCCATTGGAACCATTGCGGATATGGTCAGCCTGACGGATGAAAATCGTATCATGGTTCAGTACGGTCTAGAAGTTTTGCGCAATACTCAACGAATTGGTCTCCAAGAACTATTTGAAATTGCAGGAATTGCTACTAGTGATATTACAGAAGAAACAGTTGGTTTTCAGTTGGCACCTCGGTTAAATGCCTTGGGGCGCTTGGATGATCCCAATCCAGCGATTGATTTACTGACTGGCTTTGATGATGAAGAGGTGCATGAAATTGCCCTCATGATTCAAGAAAAAAATGAAGAACGCAAGGAAATCGTTCAAGCCATCTATGAAGAAGCTAAAAACTTGGTAGACCCTAGTAAAAGTGTTCAGGTTTTGGCCAAGGAAGGCTGGAACCCAGGGGTTCTTGGGATTGTAGCTGGACGCTTGTTGGAAGAATTAGGGCAGACAGTTATTGTTCTGAATATTGAAGACGGCCGTGCTAAGGGAAGTGCGCGGAGTATTGAAGCTGTCGATATTTTTGAAGCCTTGGATCCGCATCGTGCTCTCTTTATCGCCTTTGGTGGCCATGCAGGTGCCGCAGGTATGACGCTCGAAGCTGAACAGTTAGATGCCCTATCAGAAATTTTAGAAACCTATGTAAAAGACAAAGGGATAGATGACAAGGGCAAGAGTAAACTATATCTTGACGAAGAACTAGATTTGGAAAATCTGAGTTTAGATACAGTTAAAAGTTTCGAACGGTTAGCTCCTTTTGGAATGGACAATCAAAAGCCTGTCTTCTATATTCGAGATTTTCAAGTTGAAAATGCTCGTTCTATGGGAGCGGGAGATAGTCACCTGAAATTGAAAATATCCAAAGGGAATGCGAACTTTGAAGTGGTTGCCTTTGGTCAAGGGTCGAAAGCGACAGAATTTGCGCAGACCAAACAACTGGAGTTAGCAGTCACTCTTTCTGTTAACCAGTGGAATGGACAAACAACCCTCCAGTTGGTGATGGTAGACGCTCGTGTAGACGGTGTTCAACTCTTTAATATTCGTGGGAAGACTGCAGCTCTGCCAGATGGAGTACCCGTACTTGATTTTTCAGGAGAATTGCCTGATATCTCTAAAAGTCTAGCGGTTGCGGTCAAAAATCTTCCAGAAGACATCACTATTCTTAAAGACATCTTCCAGCAACATGATTTCTCAGCTATTTACTTTAAAAACGATATTGATAAACCCTACTATTTGACAGGTTATGGGACAAGAGACCAATTTGCTAAACTCTATAAGACGATCTACCAGTTCCCAGAATTCGATATCCGTTATAAATTAAAAGACTTATCAGCTTATCTAAAAATTGAACAAATCTTATTAATAAAGATGATTCAGATTTTTGAAGAGCTTGGTTTTGTCACCATTGAAAATGGTGTGATGAGGGTTAATAAAGATGCGGCTAAACGGGATATTGCTGAAAGTCAGATCTATCAAAATCTCAAACAAACTGTTAAAGACCAAGAAATGATGGCCCTAGGTACAGTACAGGAAATCTATGATTTCTTGATGAAAAAATAAATACAAAGAGGCTGAAGTAAACTATTTCAGTCTCTTTTTGTAAGTGCTTTTTAACTTTATGTAGTAAAAGTATACAGATTTGTAACATGACTACAACATAAATCTAAAACAACTGACATGTAAATCAGGTATGATTCTCTTATCAACATTAAAATTAAAAATAATCAATAAAATTTTAGGAGAAAATTGTTATGAAAAAAACAGTTGCTAAACTGACTCTTGGTTTAACATCTACAGCTATTTTGGCGACAGTTGGTGCTCAGACTGTTAGCGCAGACTCTTACGTTGTTCAAGACGGTGATTCATTTTTTGCTATTGCTACTGCAAATGGTATGAATCCTTATGAGTTGGCAGCTAATAATGGGAAAAGCATTTTTGATACCATCCACCCAGGTGATGTGCTAGAAGTGAGTGGTCCAACTCAAG
Organism: Streptococcus sp. Marseille-Q7087; assembly: GCF_965111935.1. NCBI lineage: Bacteria > Bacillati > Bacillota > Bacilli > Lactobacillales > Streptococcaceae > Streptococcus > Streptococcus sp. Marseille-Q7087. Next base: position 281,685 of record NZ_CBCOPJ010000001.1, read on the forward strand.
TTAGCTATTCATACAATGCTCCGGCTTATGAAGCACCTAGTACTGCGAATGCGGTGGCAGTTGAGGGTGTTGTCGTAAATACTCCTACAAACTACGGGAACTCATATCCTATTGGTCAGTGTACATGGGGCGTAAAAGAATTGGCACCTTGGGCTAGTAACTGGTGGGGAAATGCCAATACTTGGGCAATCTACGCTAGTGCACAAGGCTTTAAGACAGGAAATGTACCTGTAGTAGGAGCAATCGCCGTGTGGGACGGTGGTGAATATGGACATGTTGCTTATGTGACAGATGTTCAAAGTGAAACTTCTATTCAAGTATTAGAATGCAACTATGATGGTAGTGGAACTCAACCAATCGGAAACTATCGTGGATGGTTTAATCCGACTGCATCAAGAGGTACTGTAAGATACATTTATCCAAACTAAGAATACTTAAAAAGATTTAGAATTTCTAAATCTTTTTTTATGTACTCCGGCCTGGGTTTTTAGGATTTTGGTCAGCTATAAATTTTGGAGTTTCATTCGATTTAATCGTTTAATGATCTTAGACGAAGCTTAAAAAAGAACAAAGGAAGCTGCTGTGGCTATTAGAGTGAATGTTCTCTAGTTGAAATCCTATCTTCATTTTGAAAATTAGTAAAAAAATGGTATAATGAGAGGAAAAGATTCGGATAAAAGTATATTGGACTTTAAAAAAAAGAGAGTTGTGAAGACTCTATAAACACGTTATAGTAATACTTCGGAGGGAAAATGACCAATATTAAATTAACAACTTTGGGCGGTGTTCGTGAAAATGGTAAAAACATGTACATCGCAGAAATTAACGACTCTATCTTCGTTTTAGATGCAGGTTTGAAATATCCTGAAAATGAGCAGTTGGGTGTCGATGTCGTTATTCCAAATATGGAATATCTATTTGAAAACAGCGACCGTATTGCAGGAGTCTTTTTAACGCACGGACATGCGGATGCGATTGGAGCACTTCCTTACCTCTTGTCAGAAGTGAAAGTTCCTGTTTTTGGTTCAGAGTTGACCATCGAACTTGCTAAGCTTTTTGTTAAGGGAAATGATAGCGCTAAAAAATTCGATGATTTCCATGTTATTGATGAAAATACAGAAATCGACTTTGGTGGTACTGAAGTTTCCTTCTTCCGCACGACTCACTCTATCCCAGAAAGTCTGGGTGTCGTCTTGAAAACATCTGAAGGCAACATCGTTTATACAGGTGACTTTAAATTCGACCAAACAGCTAGTGAATCTTACGCCACTGACTTTGGTCGTTTAGCAGAAATCGGTCGCGAAGGAGTCTTAGCACTTCTAAGTGACTCAGCAAATGCAGACAGTAATATTCAAGTGGCCAGCGAAAGTGAAGTTGGTGATGAAATTACTCAAACCATTTCTGATTGGGATGGACGAATCATTGTAGCGGCTGTTGCAAGTAACCTTTCTCGTATTCAGCAGGTCTTTGACGCTGCCGCAGATACAGGTCGTCGCGTTGTTTTGACTGGATTTGATATTGAAAATATCGTTCGTACAGCCATTCGCTTGAAAAAATTGTCATTGGCTAACGAAAGTCTCTTGATTAAACCCAAAGATATGTCTCGCTTCGAGGATCATGAATTAATTATCCTTGAAACTGGACGTATGGGTGAACCAATTAACGGACTCCGTAAAATGTCTATCGGTCGTCACCGCTATGTTGAAATCAAGGATGGAGACTTGGTTTATATCGTTACAACGCCATCAATCGCTAAAGAAGCTGTGATGGCACGTGTAGAAAACATGGTCTACCAAGCAGGTGGTGTTGTTAAACCGATTACTCAAAGCTTGCGTGTATCAGGACATGGGAATGCGCGTGATCTTCAATTGATGATTAATCTTTTGCAACCTCAGTATCTCTTCCCAATCCAGGGAGAATACCGTGAGTTGGATGCTCATGCCAAGGCTGCTATGGCGGTTGGTATGCTACCAGAGCGTATCTTTATCCCTAAAAAAGGGACAACCATGTCTTATGAGCATGGAGACTTTGTTCCATCTGGTGCCGTTGCTGCAGGAGATGTCTTGATTGATGGTAATGCCATTGGGGATGTTGGGAACGTTGTTCTTCGTGACCGCAAGGTCTTGTCAGAAGATGGTATCTTTATCGTAGCTATCACTGTTAACCGTCGTGAAAAGAAAATCATTGCCAAAGCGCGAGTACATACACGTGGCTTTGTCTATCTCAAGAAGAGTCGTGATATCTTGCGTGAAAGTACAGAGTTGGTGAACCAAACAGTTGAAGATTACCTCCAAGGTGAGGATTTTGACTGGGCTGATCTTAAAGGGAAGGTCCGTGATAATTTGGCCAAATTCCTTTTTGACCAAACCAAGCGTCGTCCAGCCATCCTCCCAGTAGTCATGGAAGCAAAATAAGGATTAAATAACAGTAGAGAAAGTCGAGTTTCGGCTTTTTCTTATCTTAAGTGTATAAGGAGCAAGTTATGGCAGTAATGAAGATTGAGTATTACTCAGAAGTTTTAGATATGGAGTGGGGAGTAAATGTACTCTATCCGGATGCGTCTCGGGTAACAGAGCCAGACTCTACAGATATCCCAGTTCTCTACCTACTTCACGGAATGTCTGGAAATCAAAATAGTTGGCTCAAGCGGACCAATGTAGAACGCTTGCTACGAGGGACCAATCTGATTGTTGTCCTGCCAAATACATGTAATGGCTGGTATACAGATACTCAGTATGGCTATAACTACTATACAGCTATAGCAGAAGAATTGCCTAAGGTGCTCAAACGCTTCTTCCCAAATATGACCAACAAGCGTGAAAAGACTTTTATCGCTGGTCTTTCAATGGGAGGCTACGGTTCCTTCAAATTGGCACTGTCAACTGACCGTTTCTCGCGTGCCGCTAGCTTTTCTGGGGCACTTAGTTTCGAGGAGTTTTCTCCTGAGAGTCAAGATTTAGGGACGCGTTCCTACTGGAGAGGAGTTTTTGGCAAAGTAAATGATTGGGTGAATAGTCCTTACTCACTTGAAACACTCGCTAAAAAGTCTGATAAGAAAACCAAGCTCTGGGTTTGGTGTGGGGAGCAAGATTTCTTGTATGCTGCTAATAATCTAGCAGTGAAGAATCTCAAGAAACTCGGTTTTGATGTGACCTATAGCCACAGTGCAGGAACCCATGAGTGGTATTATTGGGAAAAGCAATTGGACCGTTTTTTGGCTACTTTACCAATTGATTTCGTTTTGGAGGAACGCTTGTCTTAATTTTAGCTTTCTTTCAGTTTTCTTCAGTAAAATAGAGAACCTATCTTTAGAATGGGATCCATGGCTTAAAGATGGGTTCTTATTTTTTAGAAAGGTGGGCAATTATGGGCTGGATTATTCGTGTGTTATGTCGATTTTTATTAGGGATTTTGCGCATTTTTTGGCGCCTTGTATGGACACTTATCCTCTTAATTCTCATCACTTTTGGGATTCTCTGGTATGTGACAGGTGATTTACCTGCTACTTTAAATCAAGTTAGTAAAGTGGTTCGAGTCGGCCAAGAAGGTTGGCAACAATGGCAAGAAACTGGCAAATTGCAAGGCTTATCTCAGACAGATTATCACCAAGATTCAGGAGCAAAATGGCCAAAGGCACAAGCAACGATTTATATCGATCCTCAAATGGATGTTAGCTTCCAAAAAGCTTATACTGAAGCTATTTCTAACTGGAATCAGACCGGTACTTTTAACTTTGTGCTTGTAACAGAACCGGATCAGGCCAATATTTTCGCTACCGAAATGAACGATGGTTCGACAGCTGTTGCTGGCGAGGCAGAGAGTCAAACAAATCTCCTAACCAAACAATTCACTTCCGTAACCGTTCGTTTGAATCATTACTATCTATCTAATCCAAATTATGGCTATACGGATGACCGTATCTTGCATACAGCAGAGCATGAACTAGGCCATGCTATTGGTTTGGAACACACCAATGAAGTTTCGGTTATGCAACCAGCGGGGTCCTATTATGGTATCCAAGCTCAAGATGTAAAAGAAGTTCAAGAGCTATATGAGTCTGGAGAATAACTGATTTTCTAAGGAAACTGGAGCTCTCTGATTTAAGCAATACAGGGGGCTTTTTGCTATAATGGAACTATGAATAACTTGATCAAATCAAAACTGGAGCTCTTGCCGACTAGTCCAGGTTGTTACATCCACAAAGACAAGAATGGCACCATCATCTATGTGGGGAAGGCTAAAAATCTGCGTAATCGTGTACGGTCCTATTTCCGTGGAAATCATGACACCAAGACAGAAGCCTTGGTGTCTGAAATTGTGGATTTTGAGTTTATCGTTACGGAGTCCAATATTGAGGCCCTTCTTCTTGAAATCAACCTGATCAAGGAAAACAAGCCTAAATACAATATTATGCTCAAGGACGATAAGTCCTATCCTTTCATTAAAATTACCAATGAGCGCTATCCTCGTTTGATTATTACCCGTCAGGTCAAGAAAGACGGAGGACTCTATTTTGGTCCCTATCCGGATGTGGGGGCAGCCAATGAAATCAAACGGCTATTGGATCGGATTTTCCCTTTTCGTAAATGTACAAATCCACCATCGAAGGTTTGTTTTTATTACCATATAGGTCAGTGTATGGCACATACTGTCTGCCATAAAGACGAGGCCTATTTCAAAGCCATGGCCCAAGAAGTTTCTGATTTTCTCAAGGGGCAGGATGATAAAATCATCGATGACCTCAAGGAAAAGATGAATGTGGCGGCTCAGAGCATGGAATTTGAACGTGCAGCTGAATACCGTGATTTAATTCAGGCCATTGGAACCCTTCGGACCAAGCAACGTGTTATGGCCAAGGATCTCCAAAATCGTGATGTCTTCGGTTACTATGTGGATAAGGGTTGGATGTGCGTTCAGGTTTTCTTTGTCCGTCAAGGTAAACTAATTGAACGCGACGTCAATCTCTTTCCATACTACAACGATCCAGACGAGGATTTCTTGACCTATGTGGGACAGTTTTATCAAGAAAAATCACACTTGGTTCCTAATGAGATTCTGATTCCTCAGGATATTGATGAAGAAGCAGTTAAGGCTTTGGTGGATACCAAGGTTCTTAAACCTCAGCGCGGGGAGAAAAAGCAACTGGTCAATCTCGCCATCAAAAATGCTCGTGTCAGTCTAGAGCAGAAATTTAATCTGTTGGAGAAATCGGTTGAAAAGACCCAAGGGGCTATTGAAAACTTAGGACGATTGCTCAAGATTCCAACCCCAGTCCGTATCGAGTCCTTTGACAATTCCAATATCATGGGGACTAGTCCAGTCTCTGCTATGGTTGTTTTTGTCAATGGAAAACCTAGCAAGAAGGATTACCGTAAGTATAAAATCAAGACTGTGGTCGGACCAGATGACTATGCTAGTATGCGTGAGGTCATCCGCAGACGCTATGGACGCGTCCAGCGTGATGGTTTGACACCGCCAGATTTGATTGTCATTGATGGTGGTCAAGGTCAGGTTAATATTGCCAAGCAGGTTATTCAAGAAGAGTTAGGGTTAGATATTCCAATCGCAGGTCTGCAAAAGAATGACAAGCACCAAACCCATGAATTGCTCTTTGGCGATCCTCTCCAAGTCATCGAACTCTCACGGACCTCACAGGAATTTTTCCTCCTGCAACGCATTCAGGATGAAGTCCACCGCTTTGCGATTACCTTCCACCGTCAACTACGTTCTAAAAATTCCTTCTCTTCTCAATTAGATGGAATTGAAGGTTTGGGTCCAAAACGCAAGCAGAATTTGATGAAATATTTCAAATCTCTGACAAAAATCAAGGAAGCCAGCGTGGATGAGATTGTCGCCGTTGGTATACCAAGAGCAGTGGCAGAAGCAGTTCATCATCACCTGAATCCAGAAGTAGACTCAGCGTTAGCTCAAGTAGCTGAAAAGCCTGTCGAGTATAAGGAATAAAGTAGCAATGGAATGTTTTAGCTTTAGTGGGTGCAAGCTAGTCGGATTTGTGGTAAAATAGATAAGATATGACAAAAGAATTTCATCATGTAACGGTCATGCTCCATGAGACTATTGATATGCTAGATGTGAAACCTGATGGTATTTACGTTGATGCGACCTTGGGAGGAGCAGGACACAGCGAGTATTTATTAAGTAAGTTAAGCGAGAAAGGCCATCTCTATGCCTTTGACCAAGACCAGAATGCCATTGATAATGCGCAAAAACGTCTGGCTCCCTATATCGAAAAGGGCATGGTCACCTTCATCAAGGATAATTTCCGTCATTTGAAGGACTGCTTACATGACTTAGGTGTGACTGAAATTGATGGAATTTGTTATGATTTAGGTGTGTCAAGCCCGCAGTTAGATCAGCGTGAACGTGGTTTTTCCTATAAGAAGGATGCACCACTGGATATGCGCATGAATCAGGAAGCTAGTTTGACCGCTTATGAAGTCGTTAATCACTACGACTACCATGATTTGGTAAGAATCTTTTTCAAATATGGAGAGGACAAGTTTTCCAAACAGATTGCTCGAAAAATTGAACAGGCGCGTGAGCTTAAACCAATCGAGACAACGACCGAGTTGGCAGAGATTATCAAATCTGCCAAACCGGCTAAGGAGCTCAAGAAAAAAGGTCACCCAGCCAAACAAATTTTCCAAGCTATCCGTATAGAGGTCAATGATGAACTGGGGGCTGCGGATGAATCAATCCAGCAGGCGATTGAACTTCTAGCTCTTGATGGAAGAATTTCAGTCATCACATTTCATTCGCTGGAAGATCGCTTGACTAAGCAGTTATTTAAGGAAGCTTCTACAGTTGAAGTTCCTAAAGGTTTGCCTTTTATTCCAGACGATCTCAAGCCAAAGATGGAATTAGTATCTCGGAAGCCGATTTTACCAAGCAAGGAAGAATTGGAAGCCAATAATCGTTCCCACTCAGCAAAGCTACGAGTGGCAAGAAAAATTCACAAGTAAGAGGAAATAATGGCAGAAAACAGAGGAACAACGAGCCAATTGCTACAAGCTCGTATAAAAAAATTTTCACGTGTTGAAAAGGCCTTTTACCTTTCAATTGCCATCACAGCCCTTGTCTTAGCAATCAGTGTAGTCTATATGCAGACTAAACTTTTGCAGGTCCAGAATGATTTGACAACTGTTAACACACAGATTGAAGAGAAAAAGACAGAGCTGGATGATGCTAAACAAGAAGTTAATGAATTAATCCGATCAGAACGTTTGACCGGAATTGCAAATTCACAAGATTTGCAATTAAATAATGAAAATATCCGATCGGCGGAGTAGTAAATGAAAAACTGGAAAGAAAGAATCATACACTTTGCCATTAAGAATCGCAGAACTCCTCTAGAAAACCGCAGACGAGTTGGGAAAAGCCTTAGTCTCTTGGCTGTCATTCTCTTTGCTGTTTTTTTGGTTAACTTTGCGGTGATTATTGGTACGGGAAAGAAGTTTGGTGTTGACCTGGTCAAAGAAGCTTATAAGGTTCATCAAACAACTCGAACAGTCCCTGCTAAGAGGGGAACCATTTATGATCGTAATGGAACTCCCATAGCAGAAGATGCGACCTCTTATAATGTTTATGCTGTAATAGATAAAGAATATAAGTCCGCTAATGGTGATGTTCTTTATGTAGAAGAATCTCAGTACAACAAAGTGGCAGAAATTTTTCATAAATACTTAGATATGGAGGAGACTTACGTCAAAAATCAACTCTCTCAACCAAATCTCAAACAGGTTTCTTTTGGTGCTAAAGGGAATGGGATTACCTATGCTAATATGATGTCCATTAAACAGGACTTAGAATCTGCTAAGGTTGAGGGTATTAATTTTACGACTAGTCCAAATCGAAGTTATCCAAATGGGAAATTTGCCTCATCCTTTATTGGTTTAGCACAGTTACATGAAAATGAAGATGGCACGAAAAGTCTAATTGGGACATCTGGTATCGAGAGTTCCTTAAATAGTTTATTGGCAGGGACAGATGGTATTATTACATACGAAAAAGACCGTCTAGGTAATATTGTTCCTGGTACAGAACAAGTCACCCAACAGACCGTAAACGGGAAAGACGTCTATACGACCCTATCTAGTCCTTTGCAGTCCTTTATGGAAAGTCAAATGGATGCCTTCCAAGGAAAACTAAAAGGCAAGTATATGACTGCGACCTTGGTTAGTGCCAAGACAGGAGAAATTCTGGCCACGACTCAAAGACCGACCTTTGATGCTGATACCAAAGAAGGGATTACAGAGGACTTTGTCTGGCGTGATATCCTTTACCAAAGTAACTATGAACCAGGTTCAACCATGAAGGTCATGACCTTAGCAGCAGCTATAGATAACAACACCTTCCCTGGTGGAGAATACTTTAATAGTAGCGAATTAAAAATAGCAGATGCAACTATTAAGGACTGGGATGTGAATGATGGCTTATCAGCTGGAAGTATAATGACATACTCACAAGGTTTTGATCACTCGAGTAATGTCGGTATGACCTTGCTCCAGCAAAAAATGGGGGATGCCACTTGGTTAGACTATCTCAGTCGTTTCAAATTTGGTGTTCCTACTCGTTTTGGGATGAGTGATGAATATGCCGGACAATTGCCTGAAGACAATATCGTTAGTATTGCCATGAGTTCTTTTGGTCAAGGGATTTCTGTTACTCAGACCCAGATGCTTCGTGCCTTTACAGCAATCGCTAATGATGGGGTCATGCTAGAGCCGAAGTTTATTAGTGCCCTCTATGATCCAAATGATCAGACTGTTCGTAAATCGCAGAGGGAGGTTGTAGGGAATCCTGTTTCTAAAGAAGCGGCTAGTCTGACTCGAGAAAATATGATTTTGGTTGGTACAGATCCTGTTTATGGTACAATGTACAATAAACTTACCGGTAAACCAATCGTTACTGTTCCTGGTCAGACTGTTTCTGTCAAATCTGGAACAGCTCAAATTGCCGATGAGCAAAACGGAGGATATTTAGTTGGGAAAACCAATTATATCTTTTCTGTAGTAACCATGCATCCTTCTGAAAATCCTGATTTTATTCTTTACGTAACAGTTCAACAGCCAGAACACTTTTCTAACCCTTGGTTTGGAGAATTTGCTAATCCTATTCTTGAACGAGCTTCTGCCATGAAGGAATCTCTCAATCTTCAATCTACAGCTAAGAACTTGGATCAGGTAACATCAACAACTAACTATGCAATGCCTGCGACTAAGGATTATAGTGCTGGAGATTTGGCTGAAGAGCTACGACGTAACCTTGTTCAACCAATTGTTATCGGTTCCGGAACAAAAATTAAAGAAAGTTCAGTATCAGAAGGAACCAATCTAGATGCTAATGAAAAAGTTCTACTACTCTCTGACAAGGTAGAGGAGATGCCTGACTTATATGGCTGGTCTAAGAAAAATGTTGAAACCTTTGCCAAATGGTTGAATCTTGAAGTTGAATTTGAAGGTACAGGAGAAATTGTTAAAAAACAAAGTGTTCGTTCTAATACAGCTTTAAAAAATATACAGAAAATAAAAATAACTTTAGGAGATTAGAATGCTAGTTTCTATCTTTCCTGGAATCCTTACTTTTGTTCTTACAGTGGTAGGAATTCCAGCTTTTATCCGTTTTTACCGTAAAGCACAAATTACTGGTCAACAGATGCATGAGGATGTTAAACAGCACCAAGCAAAAGCTGGGACGCCAACAATGGGAGGAATAGTCTTCCTCGTAACAAGTGTTTTAGTTAGTTTAGTTCTTGCACTTTTGACTAATCAACTAACCAACAATGTCGGAATGATTCTCTTTATTCTCGTTTTGTATGGTTTGGTTGGCTTCTTAGATGATTTCCTCAAGGTTTTCCGTAAAATCAATGAAGGACTTAATCCTAAACAAAAGCTCCTGCTTCAATTAGTAGGAGGAGTTATTTTCTATCTCTTTTATGAAAGAGGAGGAGATATCTTAAATGTATTTGGCTATCCTTTGCATTTGGGTGTTCTTTATATTCTCTTTGCCCTTTTCTGGTTAGTCGGTTTTTCGAATGCTGTTAACTTGACTGACGGGATTGATGGCTTGGCAAGCATTTCGGTGGTCATTAGCCTATCTGCTTATGGAGTGATTGCCTATGTGCAGAACCAGTTGGATATCTTGCTAGTGATTATAGCTATGATTGGTGGGCTTCTTGGTTTCTTTGTCTTTAACCACAAGCCTGCTAAGGTGTTCATGGGTGATGTCGGCAGTCTTGCTCTTGGAGGGATGTTGGCTGCTATTTCCATGGCACTACACCAAGAATGGACCTTGCTCTTGATTGGGATAGTATATGTTTTTGAAACAACATCTGTTATGATGCAAGTTAGCTACTTTAAGTTGAGTGGAGGGAAACGCATCTTCCGTATGACACCGGTTCACCACCATTTTGAATTAGGTGGCTTTTCAGGTAAAGGTCAGCCTTGGAGTGAGTGGAAGGTTGATTTCTTCTTCTGGGGAGTCGGTATACTCGCTAGTCTTCTAACGTTAGCTATTATGTATTTGTTCTAAAAATAGAATGATAAATCATAGAAAAAGAGAAGGATTTTTTCCGTCTCTTTTTTTATTTTTCAATCCTTTTATCAAAAAAAGTAAAATTATGGTAAAATGGAAAAAAGAAAGATGAGACTATGAGTTATTTTAAAAAATATACATTTGATAAATCTAAGTTTAAGTTAGGGATGCGAACGTTTAAAACAGGAATCGCTGTTTTTCTGGTTCTCATGATTTTTGGTTTTTTTGGTTGGAAAGGACTTCAGATTGCAGCCTTGACTGCGGTTTTTAGTTTAAGAGAAGACTTTGATAAGAGTGTCCATTTTGGGACATCACGTATTTTAGGGAATAGTATCGGTGGCTTTTATGCCCTGATTTTCTTTCTTTTAAATAATCTTTTTCATGGCGCCTTCTGGGTAACCCTCCTTGTTGTTCCGATTTGCACCATGTTAACCATTATGACAAACGTTGCCATGAACAATAAGTCAGGAGTCATCGGAGGAGTTGCAGCCATGTTGATTATTACCCTATCAATTCCAAATGGCGAAACTGTTTTGTACGTGTTTGCCCGGGTTTTTGAAACTTTTATGGGTGTTTTTGTAGCAATTCTTGTAAATTACGATATTGACCGTTTGCGGATTATTTTGCTGAAAAAATAAAATAATGTCACAAAATATGACATAAACAATTGACGATTGATTTTTTTTAGATTATAATAGACAGAAAGAAGGAAGTGTACATGAAGGAAAAAGAATTTCGCCGCAATATGGCAGTTTTCCCTATTGGTAGTGTTATGAAGCTAACCGATCTTTCGGCGCGCCAAATTCGTTACTATGAGGACCAGGAATTGATTAAGCCTGACCGCAACGAAGGTAATCGCCGGATGTATTCTTTGAATGACATGGATCGCTTGTTGGAGATTAAAGATTATATCTCTGAAGGTCTTAACATTGCTGCCATCAAGAAAAAATATGCTGAACGTGAAGCGAAATCTAAAAAACCAGTCAGTCAAACTGAAGTGCGTCGGGCGCTTCGGAATGAGGTTCTCCAACAAAGTCGCTTTGCTTCTCAACAATCACCTTTTGGTCGCGGTTAGGCAACCGCTAGTCGTCATATATAAGGAGAAAAACCATGCCAATCACAGCTGCAGATATTCGTCGTGAAGTTAAGGAAAAAAATGTAACCTTTATCCGCCTCATGTTTTCAGATATTTTGGGAACAATGAAAAACGTCGAAATTCCTGCTACAGATGAACAACTAGACAAGGTCTTGTCAAACAAGGCTATGTTTGATGGATCTTCTATTGAAGGGTTTGTTCGTATTAACGAATCGGATATGTATCTTTACCCTGACTTGGATACCTGGACAGTCTTTCCTTGGGGAGATGAGAATGGTAGTGTCGCAGGATTGATTTGTGATGTCTATACGACAGAAGGAAAACCATTTGCAGGAGACCCTCGTGGAAACCTCAAACGTGCTCTTCGTCACATGGAAGAAGTTGGATTCAAATCTTTCAACCTTGGACCAGAACCAGAATTCTTCCTATTTAAGCTTGATGAAAACGGGGACCCAACTCTTGAGGTAAATGACAAGGGTGGTTACTTTGATTTGGCACCTACAGACCTTGCTGATAACACTCGTCGTGAGATTGTTAACGTCTTGACCAAAATGGGATTTGAAGTAGAAGCCAGTCACCACGAAGTGGCCGTAGGTCAACATGAGATTGACTTTAAGTACGATGAAGTCCTCCGTGCTTGTGATAAGATTCAAATTTTTAAACTTGTTGTAAAAACAATCGCTCGTAAACACGGTCTCTATGCAACCTTTATGGCTAAACCAAAATTTGGTATCGCTGGTTCAGGTATGCACTGCAATATGTCTTTGTTTGATGCTGAGGGAAATAATGCCTTCTTTGATCCAAATGATCCAAAAGGAATGCAGTTATCAGAAACTGCTTACTACTTCCTTGGTGGTTTGATCAAACATGCCTACAACTATACAGCTATCATGAACCCAACCGTTAACTCATACAAACGTTTGGTTCCAGGCTACGAGGCCCCTGTTTACATCGCTTGGGCTGGCCGTAACCGTTCACCACTTGTCCGCGTACCAGCTTCACGCGGAATGGGAACACGTTTGGAGTTGCGCTCAGTGGACCCAATGGCAAACCCTTATATTGCTATGGCTGTTCTTTTGGAAGTCGGTTTGAATGGTATTGAAAACAAAATTGAAGCACCAGCACCAATCGAAGAAAATATCTACATCATGACTGCAGAAGAGCGTAAAGAGGCTGGCATTACTGACCTTCCATCAACTCTTCACAACGCTTTGAAGGCTTTGACAGAAGATGAAGTTGTTAAAGCAGCCCTAGGTGAACATATCTATACGAGCTTCCTTGAAGCCAAACGCATCGAGTGGGCGAGCTACGCAACCTTTGTCTCACAATGGGAAATTGACAACTACCTAGATCTTTACTAATGATAAATCAGAAAGATTGTCCGAGAGGACAATCTTTTTTTTTTTTTTTCTTGCAATTTATATCGAGATGTGATATATTTTATATAACGAAGTGCGATACATCGAACTACATAGGGGGTTTACTTAAATGGAATTAACAGATAAGATTAGACGTGTCTACCTTCCCATGACTGAAACGGGTTTTTATATTCTGTTCTGTCTACAGAAGGAAAATCATGGCTATGGTATTACACAAAAGGTCAAAGAGATGACAGAATCGCAAGTATCAATTAGTCCTGGAACCATGTATGGAACCCTGTCAAAGATGGAAAAGGATGGTTTGATTTCCTTTGTCCGAGAAGAGGAAAAACGAAAAATCTATCAGATAACAGACTTGGGCCGAAAAGTTTTAGAGATTGAGTTGAAACGTATTGAACGACTCTACAGAAACAGTCGGGAGGAGCTTTGATGGAAAAGAAAGTTTATAGGATTTGTACCATTGCGGATTATGATAGAGAAGCTCTCTATCTCAGGGAAATGCATGCTCAGGGCTGGAAACTTAAGGAAGTAAGTTACTCTAACTTAGTAGTTGCGGTTAAGTATACTTTTGAAAAGTGCCAACCGGAGCAGGTGGTTTATCAGTTAGATTTTTATCCTATGAAAAAGTCAGAGAGAGCTTCCTATTTACAACTGTTTAAAGATTGTGGCTGGGAGCATATTACAGACTTTAATGGTTTTTCCTACTTTAGAAAGCTTTATTCTGGAGTTGAGTCGGATGCTGAGTTTGAAATTTATAATGACACGGCCGGGAAGTTAGCAATGGTCAAGAAGATTTTAACAGTGCGGATGCTCCCTGTTTTGCTTCTCTTTTCAGCGCTACTCCCAGTTTTCTCAAAGTTACTTAGTGGAAGAAGTTATTTCAGTTGGGGAATGTTTTTGATTGTTATCATAGACTGTACTTTATTGATAGTTTTCGCGATTCAGATTTCTTATATTTTTTGGAGATTGTTTCAAAAGTGGAAAGAATTATCTGATAAATAAAACCATGCATGTTTTCTAATTTGGAGGTCAGACAATGAATAGCAAAGTACAATTTCGAATGTTTACCATATTTGATTTGGATAAGGTAGAAGATTATTTGCATGATATGCATTTGAAAGGTTGGAAATTTAAATCGAATCGTTTTGGCTTTTTCTATTTTGAACAATGCCAACCTGATGATGTAATTTACCGTGTGTGGAATACTAGCTATCTTAGAAAAAATGAGCTAGATTTACAAGGTATTAAGGATAGAGGATGGGAATTTGTGGAAAATTGTTCTTATTCTGTTTTTCGAAAAGCAACTTGTGATGTAGATTTAAATGATCGATTTTTCATGGACAATCGTCTTAGATGGGATGGTGTGAAATCTGGACTTCGTACATCTACAGTTTCTATCTCTGGCGGTCTAGTTGTTTGTATGAGCCTGTTTCACGAAAGTCTCTCTCAGTCTTTCTTCGTTATTTTTGTCCTATATGCTCTCATGATTACTTATCTTATCTATAGTTTTTACAGACTTAGACGGAAATATCTGGTTGATTGACAATAGTTTCTAGGTCCTCAGACTGATTTTTAGCACTCTTGATTAAAGAGTGCTAATTTTTTGAGTTTTTGTCTTGACATTCTTTTCTAAGGGTGTATAATAGAATCATAAGTTAGCACTTGGATGTCTCGAGTGCTAAAAAGATCTATCAGAGAGGAGTGACGAGATGGTTACGGAACGTCAGCAGAATATTTTAAATCTGATTATTGACATCTTTACCAAAACGCACGAACCTGTTGGATCCAAAGCCTTGCAAGAGTCTATCAACTCTAGTAGCGCTACCATTCGAAATGATATGGCAGCTCTAGAAAAGCAAGGTTTGCTTGAAAAGGCTCATACTTCCAGTGGTCGGATGCCGAGTGTGGCTGGATTTCAATACTATGTCAAACACTCCTTGTCCTTCGACCGTTTAGCTGAGAATCAAGTTTATGAGATTGTAAAAGCTTTTGATCAGGAGTTCTTCAAACTTGAGGATATCCTTCAAGAGGCAACGAAAATCTTGTCAGACTTGAGTGGTTGTACGGTTGTAGCACTGGATGTCGAACCAAGTAGGCAGAAGCTGACAGCTTTTGATATTGTTGTCCTCGGACAACATACAGCTCTGGCAGTTTTTACGCTTGATGAGTCTAGAACAGTTACCAGTCAGTTTTTGATTCCGAGAAATTTCTTGCAGGAGGATTTAAATCGCCTCAAGACCATGATTCAAGAACGTTTCCTGGATCAGACTGTTTTGGATATTCACTACAAGATTCGGACAGAGATTCCGCAAGTTATCCAACGTTACTTTACAACAACGGATAACGTCATGGACCTCGTCGAACATATCTTCAAAGAAATGTTCAATGAAAACATCGTGGTTTCTGGGAAAGTCAATCTTTTGAATTTCGCTAATTTAGCGGCATATCAATTCTTTGATCATCCACAAAAAGTAGCATTGGAAATTCGAGAGAATTTGATTGGAGACCAGATGCAAAGTGTCCGAGTTGCGGATAGCAAAGAATCTTGTCTTGCTGACTTAGCAGTAATCAGCAGTAAGTTTCTGATTCCTTATCGTGGATTTGGAATCCTTGCGATAATAGGTCCGGTTAATCTGGATTATCAACAATTGGTTAATCAACTCAATGTTGTCAATCGAGTTCTAACCATGAAGTTGACGGATTTTTACCGCTATCTCAGCAGTAATCACTATGAAGTGAATTAAGATTGAAATCATTAAAGGAGGCGAAAATGGCCCAAGATATAAAAAATGAAGAAGTAAAAGAAGAGGAAGTTGTTGAATCAGTAGAAGAAACAACTCCTGAGAAGTCGGAATTGGATTTGGCTAATGAACGGGCCGAGGAATTTGAAAACAAATATCTTCGTGCTCATGCAGAAATGCAAAACATTCAGCGCCGTGCCAATGAAGAGCGTCAACTCTTGCAACGCTATCGCAGCCAAGATTTAGCAAAAGCGATCTTACCATCACTGGACAACCTCGAACGTGCCCTTGCCGTCGAAGGATTGACAGATGATGTGAAGAAGGGCTTAGAAATGGTCCAAGAAAGTTTGGTACATGCTCTGAAAGAAGAAGGAATCGAGGAAATCGCAGCGGACGGGGAATTTGACCATAACTACCACATGGCTATTCAAACAGTTCCAGCAGATGACGAACATCCAGCAGACACCATCGCACAAGTCTTCCAAAAAGGCTACAAACTCCATGACCGCATCCTAAGACCGGCTATGGTAGTTGTCTACAATTAGGCTAGAAAACTTGAAAAACCTTGTCCGAAACGACAATAAACTATGAAAGAATGATAAAAAGCAAGCCGGAGGCTTGCAAGGAAGATATTTCCCGCTGTAGTGAAAGTTTCAGTAGCTCATGCTACTGAAACAGGGGGATTTTTGAGACAATAGGCTCAAAAATAAGTGATGAAATCCCGAAGGGAGTTGCTCACGTCCCCACCACTTAAGGGAAATATCAAAAAAGGAAGAAAAAATCAACAAGGAGAAAAACATATGTCTAAAATTATCGGTATTGACTTAGGTACAACAAACTCAGCAGTTGCAGTTCTTGAAGGAACTGAATCAAAAATCATCGCAAACCCAGAAGGAAACCGCACAACTCCATCTGTTGTGTCATTCAAAAACGGTGAAATCATCGTTGGTGACGCTGCGAAGCGCCAAGCAGTCACAAACCCAGATACAGTTATCTCTATCAAATCTAAGATGGGTACTTCTGAAAAAGTTTCTGCAAACGGTAAAGAATACACACCACAAGAAATCTCAGCTATGATTCTTCAATACTTGAAAGGTTACGCTGAAGAATACCTTGGTGAAAAAGTAACCAAGGCTGTTATCACAGTTCCAGCTTACTTCAACGATGCTCAACGTCAAGCAACTAAAGACGCTGGTAAAATCGCTGGTCTTGAAGTGGAACGTATCGTCAACGAACCAACTGCAGCAGCTCTTGCTTACGGTTTGGACAAGACTGACAAAGAAGAAAAAATCTTGGTATTCGACCTTGGTGGTGGTACATTCGACGTATCTATCCTTGAACTCGGTGATGGTGTCTTTGATGTATTGGCAACTGCAGGGGATAACAAACTCGGTGGTGACGACTTTGACCAAAAAATCATCGACTACTTAGTAGCAGAATTCAAGAAAGAAAATGGTATCGACTTGTCAAATGACAAGATGGCTCTTCAACGTTTGAAAGATGCGGCAGAAAAAGCTAAAAAAGACCTTTCTGGTGTGACTTCAACTCAAATCAGCTTGCCGTTTATCACTGCTGGTGAGGCTGGACCTCTCCACTTGGAAATGACTTTGAGTCGTGCCAAATTTGACGATTTGACTCGTGACCTTGTTGAACGTACAAAAGTTCCAGTTCGTCAAGCCCTTTCAGATGCAGGTTTGAGCTTGTCAGAAATCGACGAAGTTATTCTTGTTGGTGGTTCAACTCGTATCCCTGCCGTTGTTGAAGCTGTTAAAGCTGAAACTGGTAAAGAACCAAACAAATCAGTAAACCCTGATGAAGTAGTTGCTATGGGTGCTGCCATCCAAGGTGGTGTCATCACTGGTGATGTCAAAGACGTTGTCCTTCTTGATGTAACACCATTGTCACTTGGTATCGAAACAATGGGTGGGGTCTTCACAAAACTCATCGACCGTAACACTACAATTCCAACATCTAAATCACAAGTCTTCTCAACTGCAGCAGACAACCAACCAGCCGTTGATATCCACGTTCTTCAAGGTGAACGCCCAATGGCAGCGGATAACAAGACTCTTGGACGCTTCCAATTGACAGATATTCCAGCTGCACCTCGTGGAATTCCTCAAATCGAAGTAACATTTGACATCGACAAGAATGGTATCGTATCTGTTAAGGCCAAAGACCTTGGAACTCAAAAAGAACAAACCATTGTCATTCAATCCAACTCAGGTTTGACAGACGAAGAAATCGACCGCATGATGAAAGATGCAGAAGCTAACGCTGAAGCCGATAAGAAACGTAAAGAAGAAGTTGACCTTCGTAACGAAGTAGACCAAGCTATCTTTGCGACTGAAAAGACCATCAAGGAAACTGAAGGCAAAGGCTTCGATGCAGAACGTGATGCTGCCCAAGCTGCCCTTGATGAGCTTAAGAAAGCCCAAGAAGACAACAACTTGGACGAAATGAAAGCAAAACTCGAAGCATTGAACGAAAAAGCTCAAGGACTTGCTGTGAAACTCTACGAACAAGCCGCAGCAACGCAACAAGCTCAAGCAGGAGCAGAAGGTGCACAAGCAACAGGAAACGCAGGCGATGACGTCGTAGACGGAGAGTTTACAGAAAAATAAAATAGTCCAGTGGACTATTTTATCCCGAGCTTGAAAATCGGGGAGCGAGGCGTTAATAATGACTGTTCACTCTAATGATTGCCAGTCTACGGCAATCGCTATGGCGCCTTGCCTAAACGCCTAACTGGCAAATGATAGGAAGAAATCCAGAGGTTGCAACCCAGCCTCTGTTTTTCGGTAAAAGGGGACTGAATCTCATTTATTTGGGAATATAAAAGAAAGGAATTGAACCCGACCTAAATCGTGGTTTGATTCACAATATCAATAGAAAGGAACAAAGAGCTTTCGAGAAATTGAACTCGAGCGGAAAGCTTGGAAATTAGATAAACCGCCTAAGAAATCAGGATTTCTTGTCGGTTTCCTAAATTTCAGTCGCTTTCTGTTCGCTCTTAGTATCTTGTATGAACAATACTGAATTTTATGACCGTTTGGGCGTTTCAAATAATGCATCTCAAGATGAGATCAAGAAAGCCTATCGGAAATTATCTAAAAAATATCACCCAGATATCAATAAAGAGCCTGGTGCTGAGGAAAAGTACAAGGAAGTTCAAGAAGCCTATGAGACTTTGAGTGACGAACAAAAGCGTGCAGCTTATGACCAATATGGTGCGGCTGGAGCCAACGGTGGCTTCGGTGGTGCAGGCGGTTTCGGTGGCTTCGATGGTGCAGGCGGTTTTGGTGGATTTGAAGATATCTTCTCAAGTTTTTTCGGCGGAGGCGGTTCTTCTCGCAATCCAAACGCTCCTCGTCAAGGTGATGACCTCCAGTATCGTGTCAATTTGACTTTTGAAGAAGCCATCTTTGGTACTGAAAAAGAAGTCAAATACAATCGTGAATCAAGCTGTCGTACTTGTAATGGGTCTGGTGCTAAGCCTGGAACAAGTCCGGTTACTTGTGGACGTTGTCATGGTTCTGGTGTTATCAACGTCGATACTCAAACACCGCTTGGTATGATGCGTCGCCAAGTAACCTGTGATGTCTGTCATGGTCGCGGAAAAGAAATCAAAGATCCATGTACAACATGTCATGGAACAGGTCATGAAAAACAAGCCCACAGTGTCCATGTGAAAATTCCAGCAGGTGTCGAAACTGGTCAACAAATTCGTCTAGCTGGTCAAGGGGAGGCAGGCTTTAACGGTGGTCCTTATGGAGATTTGTATGTAGTAGTTTCTGTAGAAGCAAGCGATAAATTTGAGCGTGAAGGAACAACTATTTTCTACAAGTTAAACCTTAATATCGTCCAAGCAACTCTTGGTGATACTGTCGATATCCCAACCGTTCACGGTGATGTTGAATTGGTGATTCCAGAGGGAACTCAAACCGGTAAACGATTCCGTCTACGTGGTAAGGGAGCTCCAAGTCTTCGTGGTGGTGCTGTTGGTGACCAATACGTGACTGTTAATGTCGTGACTCCAACAGGATTGAACGATCGCCAAAAAGCAGCCTTGAAAGAATTCGCAGCTGCAGGTGATTTGAAAGTCAATCCAAAGAAAAAAGGCTTCTTTGACCATATAAAAGATGCCTTTGAGGGTGAATAAAACAAAAGAGCCGATTGGCTCTTTTTGTGTTGTCTTGAAAAATTTAGCTTCGGAAAATTATTTTCCAGTTAGTCTACTATTTATACTTTTGAATGAGCAAGCCGGCTTTATCCATTTCCTGGATCAGTTGCTTGAGTTCCGCTTCTTTGCCGGGTTTCACAGTTACGGTATCAATGTGCTTAATCGCCGAATTATCCTGGATATCTACCAAGGTCAACGCCTTTTCGTAGAATGCGATTCCCTTTTTCATGCTTTCCGAATCATTCAAAGTTAGAATTGTGTAAGAAGAATGTGATTTCTTTCCGTTTTCTCGGAAATACTTCTCGCCTTCCTCCTCTAAAAATTGTATTAAACCATGATTAAACAAGTTATCCCCTACTTTATAGTAAGAAATATCTCCTGTCTGTAGGACATAGACTTTGAGTTGGTTTTTAGTGAGGTTTGGACTTTCTTTTAGGACTGGGTGGCTATTGATAACCTCATCTGAAAAAGTCACATAAAAATCCAAGCCTCCCCCCTCGTATTGATAGTGTCCGTTTGATTCAACTTTCTCAGGAGGCAGGTCAAGGGAGATAAAGATTTGTTTTAAGGTTTCATTTCCTTCTCGAATGTCACTTGATGAGGCCTTGAAAAGATTGGCCACAAGTAGAAAAGCTAGGGTTACAAAAAGACAGAAGCAACCAGAAATAATCAAGATGACTTTTAAAAACTGTTTCATGTTTAGTCCCTCCCTTTTCTATTAGGAGCTGGTAATCCAAGATGGATTTAAGGGGATATGAGGAAAGTTGGATGCTTTCCTTTCTTTAGTTTTCTTCAGTTTCTCGTAGTTCTTTTATCACAGCAAGTCTTGCTTGGAGGTCTTTTTCTAAGACTTTAAATTTATAGGTTAGGTCTTCTTGATACTCCTTGATGACTTCTTTTTGTTGATTGATAATTTGTAAGCTATTTTGGATAACATCTAAATCACCTTTGATTGCTTCAACGCGATCAGTTGTATCTAAAACTTCTTCGGTGATAACTTCACGATTCTTAACGAGGAGGTAAGAGCCGACTGCTGATCCAGCAAAAAGTAGCAAATTTGATAGTTTCATAGGAACTCCTTAAGCGTTTTTGATCATTTCAGCGACTTGGGCAAGTTTGTCAAAGTCAGGTTCATGGGCAACAAAGTCAATTTTTAGGTCATCCTCGGCACCATAACGAGGAACGAGATGGACATGGGTATGGAAAACGGTTTGTCCAGCTACCTCTTCGCAGTTGGCAATGATATTCATACCCTTGGCTTTAGTAGCAGTCATGACTTTTTGTGCTACCAATGGAACCTTAGCAAAGAGTTGGCTAGCGCTCGTCGCATCCATTTCTAAAAGGTTGCGATAGTGTTCTTTAGGTACGACCAAGGTATGACCAGGTGTTACTTGAGAAATATCAAGAAAGGCAAGGACTTGCTCATCTTCATAAACCTTGGCTGCAGGGATTTCTCCTGCGATAATCTTACAAAAAATACAATCTGACATAAAAACCACCTCTAGTGTATTGAATTTTGATATAATATAGCTACATTATACCAGATTCGGAGAAAATATGTTAGAAATTAAAAATCTGACAGGAGGCTATGTTCATGTCCCTGTCTTGAAAGATGTGTCCTTTACAGTTAAGAGCGGACAGTTAGTTGGTTTGATTGGTTTGAATGGTGCGGGGAAATCAACGACTATCAATGAGATTATTGGTCTTTTGACGCCATATAGTGGTGAGATTAAGATTGACGGATTGACTCTAGGAGAGGATGCTACGAGCTATCGCAAGAAAATTGGTTATATCCCTGAAACTCCTAGCTTGTATGAAGAATTGACTCTCAGAGAGCATATTGAGACAGTTGCTATGGCCTATGGTATCGAGCAAAATCTAGCTTTTGAACGTGTAGAGCCGCTTTTAAAAATGTTCCGTTTGGATCAAAAATTGGATTGGTTCCCGGTTCATTTTTCCAAAGGGATGAAGCAAAAGGTTATGATTATCTGTGCCTTTGTCGTGGATCCTAGTCTCTTTATCGTAGACGAACCTTTCCTTGGTCTTGATCCTTTGGCGATTTCAGATTTGATTCAACTTCTAGAAGCGGAAAAGAAAAAAGGAAAGTCTATCCTTATGAGTACCCACGTTCTTGATTCTGCTGAAAAGATGTGTGACTCTTTTGTCATTCTTCACAAAGGTCAAGTAAGAGCCAAAGGAAATCTCCAACAACTCCGAGAAGCCTTTGATATGCCAGAAGCAAGCCTCAATGATATCTATTTGGCTCTGACCAAAGAGGAGGAGCTATGAAGGACTTGTTTTTAAAACGAAAGCAGGAATTTCGCAAGGAATGCTTGGGCTATCTCCGTTATGTGCTCAATGATCATTTTGTCTTATTTTTGTTGGTGTTGTTAGGATTTTTGGCCTACCAGTACAACCAGTTGCTCCAACACTTTCCTGAGAATCATTTCCCAATCCTAATTTTGATTGGGATGATATCTATTTTACTTTTGCTTTGGGGTGGTATTGCGACCTATCTTGAAGCGCCTGACAAACTATTTCTTTTAGTTGCTGAAGAAGAAGTGAGAGAACACATCCAGAAGCAAAGTCTGATTTCTTTCATCTTTTGGGTCAGTGTACAGACTCTCTTTTTGCTCCTGTTTGCGCCTTTATTCTTAGCCATGGGTCTTGGGTTGCCGATTTTTGGAGTCTATCTCCTTGTCTTGGGGATAGTAAAATATGTGATTTTTCGCCAAAAGTCTAGCAACTTTTTCCTTGGAAATGGACTTGACTGGGATTATGTCATTGCCCAGGAAAGCAAACGTAAGCAGTTCTTGCTTCGATTTTTTGCTCTCTTTACCCAGGTCAAGGGAATTTCAAATAGTGTTAAGCGTCGAGCTTATCTGGACTTTATCCTCAAGGGAGTTCAGAAAGTGCCAGGAAAAATCTGGCAGAATCTTTATCTCCGCTCCTATCTTAGAAATGGAGATTTATTCGCCCTTAGTCTGCGACTCATAATCCTATCTTTGACCGCTCTCATCTTCATTGAGCAATCTTGGATTGCAGTCGCAATTGTAATTTTATTCAATTATCTTTTGTTATTCCAGCTTCTAGCCCTCTATCATGCCTTTGACTATCAATATTTGACGCAATTATTCCCAGTAGGTACGGGGCAAAAAGAGAAAGGCTTGAAGGAAATTTTGAGAGCGATTGGGTTTTTTGTATTAATCTTGGAAAGTCTCATAGGATTGCTTGTTTTTAAGGACAAAATTCTTGTTCTAGCACTTGTGGGAGCAAGTCTTGTCTTGCAATTTCTTTATTTGCCGTATCAACTGAGAAGATTGGTTGACGAATAGCATAAAAATTAGTAGAATAATAAGGAAACTTTATTCGGAGGAAAGAAATGGACTTGGGTGATATTGAGCTAACGCTAACCCCGATATCTGGGAAGAGCGGAAAAGCTTATATGGGAAGTTATCCTGATGGAAAACGTGTTTTTATAAAAATGAATACTTCTCCAATCCTGCCTGGTTTAGCTAGAGAGCAAATTGCACCACAATTGCTCTGGAGTCGTCGTTTACCAGACGGCCGTGATATGTCCGCTCAGGAATGGTTGACAGGAAAAATTTTGACGCCAAGCGATATGAACCGTAAACAAATTATCGATATTTTGACACGTTTACACTGTTCACGTCCCTTAATGACCCAGTTGACACGATTGGGATATGCAATGGAAACACCTTCGGATTTACTTCAGTCATGGGTAAACAAGGCTCCGGATGCTTTAAAAAACAACCAGTATCTACGTATGGTTTTAGGTGATTTGCGTGAGAATCTTCCTGGTTTTAGGGAAGACTATGCAACCATAGTCCATGGGGATGTCCGTCATAGCAACTGGTTTGAGACAGAGAGTGGCTTGATTTATTTAGTAGATTGGGATTCTGTTCGCTTAACTGATCGTATGTTTGATGTGGCCTATCTGCTCTGTCACTATATTCCAGAGTTTCAATGGCAAGAATGGCTAGCTAATTATGGCTATAAGTATAATCAAACTGTCTTGAATAAGTTATATTGGTATGCTCAACTGTCATTTTTGAGTCTCATTACCAAATACTATGAAAATCAAGATTTGGATAATGTAAATCGGGAAATCTATGCTTTGCGTAGCTTCCGAGAAAAGTATGGAAAGAAAAAATGAGAGTTAGAAATCGTAAAGGGGCAACAGAACTGTTAGAGGCTAATCCGCAGTATGTTGTCTTAAACCCCGCAGAAGCTAAAGGAAAGTGGCGAGATTTGTTTGGCAATGACAATCCAATCCATGTAGAGGTTGGTAGTGGCAAAGGTGCTTTCGTAACAGGAATGGCCAAACAAAATCCTGGCATCAACTATATCGGGATTGATATTCAGAAGTCTGTATTAAGCTATGCTTTAGACAAGGTCTTAGAAGTTGGAGTTCCCAACATCAAACTTCTATGGGTTGATGGTTCAGAATTGACCAATTATTTTGAAGATGGTGAAATTGATCGCTTGTATTTGAATTTCTCGGATCCATGGCCTAAAAAACGCCATGAGAAGCGTCGTTTGACTTATAAGAGCTTCTTGGATACTTTCAAACGAATCTTACCTGAACACGGTGAAATTCATTTCAAGACAGATAATCGTGGCTTGTTTGAATATAGCTTAGTGAGCTTTTCACAATATGGCATGAAACTCAAGGGCGTTTGGTTAGATTTACATGCCAGCGACTTTGAAGGAAATGTCATGACTGAGTATGAACAAAAGTTCTCAAGCAAAGGTCAAGTCATCTATCGAGTTGAAGCAGAATTTTAAGAAAAAGCTTGAATCCAAGCTATTTGGGTGCTTATGCTTTACATTAGTACATAAAAGTGCTATACTAATAGCAAGAATATAAGAAAGAGAGGCGGGGAGATATCTTCGCCTCTTGCTTATGAGGAGGTGTTGTCCTATCGCAACGATTGTAGAATTAGTAACGGAACTTCTTCAACCAGCCATTCAAGAACCCTTTGAATTAGTGGATGTTGAATATGAAAAAGTTGTAGGAGATTATGTTCTAAGTATCTTTGTTGATAAAGTCGGTGGTATTACTTTGAACGATACGGCAGATTTGACAGAAGTGATTAGTCCACTCTTGGATCAACTTCAGCCAGACCCATTTCCAGAACAGTATTTCCTAGAAGTGACGAGTCCTGGTTTGGAGCGTCCTTTGAAAACCAAGGAAGCTGTAGCTGGAGCAGTTGGGAAATACATTCACGTTGGTCTTTATAAGGCCATCGACAAGCAGAAAGTCTTTGAGGGAACCTTGCTGGCCTTTGAAGAGGATGAGTTGACAATGGAATATATGGATAAAACGCGCAAGAAAACAGTCCAAATTCCATATAACTTGGTATCAAAAGCACGTTTAGCAGTAAAATTATAGAAAAGAAAGGATAGCTTTTGAAAATTCAAAAGTAAAAAGAACATGAGTAAAGAAATGCTAGAGGCCTTCCGCATTTTGGAAGAAGACAAGGGAATCAAGAAAGAAGATATCATCGACGCAGTAGTAGAATCACTTCGTTCTGCTTATCGTAGACGCTATGGTCAATCAGACAGCGTAGCTATTGACTTCAACGAAAAAACAGGTGACTTTACAGTCTACACTGTCCGCGAAGTTGTTGATGAAGTATTTGATAGCCGTTTGGAAATCAGTTTGAAAGATGCTCTTGCCATTAATTCAGCCTATGAGCTTGGTGACAAAATCAAATTTGAAGAAGCACCAGGAGAGTTTGGTCGTGTAGCGGCTCAGTCTGCGAAACAAACCATTATGGAAAAAATGCGCAAGCAAACACGTGCCATTACCTACAATACATACAAAGAACATGAACAAGAAATCATGTCAGGTACAGTAGAACGCTTTGACAACCGTTTCATCTATGTCAACCTTGGTAGCATCGAAGCCCAATTGTCAAAACAAGACCAAATTCCTGGAGAAGTTTTTGCTTCTCATGATCGTATCGAAGTCTATGTTTACAAAGTTGAAGACAACCCTCGTGGAGTTAACGTCTTTGTTAGCCGTAGTCATCCAGAAATGATCAAACGTTTGATGGAACAAGAAATTCCAGAAGTATACGATGGAACCGTTGAAATTATGAGCGTAGCTCGTGAAGCGGGTGACCGTACCAAGGTTGCAGTTCGTAGTCACAATCCAAACGTGGATGCTATCGGAACAATTGTAGGACGCGGTGGTGCAAACATCAAGAAAATCACTAGCAAATTCCACCCAGCTCGCTACGATGCTAAGAGCGACCGCATGGTACCTGTAGAAGAAAACATCGACGTTATCGAATGGGTGGCGGATCCAGCTGAGTTTATCTACAATGCCATTGCTCCTGCAGAAGTTGACCAAGTTATCTTTGATGAAAACGACAGCAAGCGTGCCTTGGTTGTTGTACCAGATAATAAACTTTCTCTTGCAATCGGTCGTCGTGGACAGAACGTTCGCTTGGCAGCTCACTTGACTGGATACCGTATCGATATCAAGTCTGCAAGTGAATTTGAAGCTATGGAAGAAGCAGGTCAGGTTGATTTCGCTGACACAGACGAATTGACAGAAGAATAAAAGCCGCAAGAGGAGGGAAAGATGAAAACAAGAAAAATCCCTTTGCGCAAGTCTGTTGTTTCCAACGAAGTAATTGATAAGCGAGATTTACTCCGTATTGTCAAGAACAAAGAAGGGGAGGTCTTTATCGACCCGACAGGCAAGGCTAATGGCCGTGGCGCTTATATCAAGCTAGACAATGCAGAAGCCCTAGAGGCTAAAAAGAAAAAAGTCTTTAACCGTAGCTTTAACATGGAAGTTGAAGAAAGCTTTTATGACGAGTTGATCGCCTATGTTGATCACAAAGTAAAAAGAAGAGAGTTAGGACTTGAATAAGCAAAAAGTAAGTAATCTTTTGGGACTTGCTCAACGAGCAGGGAAAATTATCTCGGGTGAAGAAATGGTTGTCAAAGCCATTCAGGAACAGAAAGCTAAGCTGGTATTTCTAGCGCATGATGCTGCTCCCAACCTGACCAAGAAGATTCAAGATAAAAGTCACTATTATCAAGTAGAAGTTGTAACCGTGTTTTCAACACTGGAATTAAGCATAGCAGTTGGAAAATCAAGAAAGGTTTTAGCTGTGACAGATGCTGGATTTACAAAGAAAATGAGGTCTCTTATGGAATAGAAGAGGAGGACATAATTTGTCTAAGAAAAGATTGTACGAAATCGCAAAAGAACTTGGAAAAGAAAGTAAAGAAGTTGTAGCGCGTGCAAAAGAGTTGGGCTTGGAGGTGAAGAGCCACTCGTCAAGCGTTGAAGCTGATGCTGCTGAAAAAATCGTTGCTAGCTTTAAGCCTGCTGCTCCTAAAGCAGAAGCAAAACCTGTAGCACCAAAAGCAAGTGAAGCGAAGTTAGAAAAGAAATCTGAAACGCCAGCAGCTCCTAAGGAAGAAAAAGTAGTAGCTGCTAGACCACAAAGCCGAAATTTCAAGGCAGAGCGTGAAGCTCGTGCAAAAGAGCAAGCAGAGCGACGCAAGCAAAACAAGGGCAACAATCGCGACCAACAACAAAACGGGAACCGTCAAAAAAATGAGAACCGTAATGGTGGAAAACCAGGTCAAGGAAACCGCGACAACCGTCGTTTTAATGATCAAGGTAAAAAACAACAAGGTCAGCAAAACCGTGGCAATGATCGTCGCCAACAAGCGGAAAATCGTCCGAACCAAGCTGGTCCACGTATTGATTTCAAGGCTCGTGCAGCAGCCCTGAAAGCAGAGCAAAATGCCGAATACGCACGCTCAAGCGAGGAACGCTTCAAACAGTCACAAGCAGCTAAAGAAGCTTTGGCTCAAGCTAATAAACGCAAAGAACCAGAGGAAATCTTTGAAGAAGCTGCTAAGCTAGCTGAACAAACTCAGCAAGTGGTTGAAGTAGCTCCTGTAGTCAAAGAGCCTGTAGTGGATACACGTCGTAAAAAACAAGCCCGACCAGACAAAGATCGTGATGATTACGATCGTGAAGAAGATGGTCCTAGAAAACAACAAAAGAATCGAAGTAGTCAGAATCAAGTGAGAAATCAAAGAAATAGTAACTGGAATAACAATAAGAAAAATAAAAAAGGCAACAAGCAAAACAACCGTAACCAGGCTCCAAAACCTGTTACAGAGCGTAAATTCCATGAGTTGCCAACAGAATTTGAATATACAGATGGTATGACTGTTGCGGAAATCGCAAAACGTATCAAACGTGAACCAGCTGAGATTGTTAAGAAACTATTTATGATGGGCGTAATGGCCACTCAAAACCAATCTCTGGATGGTGAAACAATTGAACTCCTTATGGTTGATTACGGAATTGAAGCTAAACAAAAGGTTGAAGTGGATAATGCGGATATCGAACGCTTCTTCGTAGAAGATGGATACCTCAATGAAGATGAGTTGGTTGAGCGTCCACCGGTTGTAACCATCATGGGACACGTTGACCATGGTAAAACAACCCTTTTGGATACCCTTCGTAATTCTCGTGTTGCTACAGGAGAAGCAGGTGGTATCACTCAGCATATCGGTGCCTATCAGATCGAAGAAAATGGTAAGAAGATTACCTTCCTCGACACACCAGGACACGCGGCCTTTACTTCTATGCGTGCACGTGGTGCCTCTGTTACTGATATTACCATCTTGGTCGTAGCGGCAGATGACGGGGTTATGCCTCAAACTATCGAAGCTATCAACCACTCAAAAGCAGCTAATGTTCCAATCATCGTTGCCATTAACAAGATTGATAAACCAGGTGCAAACCCAGAGCGCGTTATCGGTGAATTGGCTGAACACGGTGTTATGTCAACAGCTTGGGGTGGAGATTCTGAGTTTGTAGAAATCTCAGCTAAATTCAACCAAAATATCGATGAACTCTTGGAAACTGTTCTTCTTGTGGCTGAAATCCAAGAACTCAAAGCAGACCCAACCGTTCGTGCCATCGGTACCGTTATCGAAGCCCGTTTGGATAAAGGAAAAGGTGCGGTTGCAACCCTCCTTGTTCAACAAGGTACTTTGAATGTCCAAGACCCAATCGTTGTTGGTAATACTTTCGGACGTGTCCGTGCCATGACCAATGACCTTGGACGTCGTGTGAAGGTTGCAGGACCATCAACACCAGTATCTATTACAGGTTTGAATGAAGCACCTATGGCGGGTGATCACTTTGCTGTATACGAAGATGAAAAATCTGCTCGTGCAGCTGGTGAAGAACGTGCTAAACGTGCTCTTATGAAGCAACGTCAAGCTACACAACGTGTCAGCCTAGAAAACCTCTTTGACACTCTTAAAGCTGGTGAACTTAAATCTGTTAACGTCATCATCAAAGCTGACGTACAAGGTTCTGTTGAAGCTCTTGCTGCATCCCTTCAAAAGATTGATGTGGAAGGTGTAAAAGTTACCATCGTCCACTCAGCAGTTGGTGCTATCAACGAATCTGACGTGACTCTTGCCGAAGCTTCAAATGCCTTTATCATTGGTTTCAATGTACGTCCTACACCACAAGCTCGTCAACAAGCAGAAGCAGACGATGTAGAAATCCGTCTCCACAGCATTATCTACAAGGTTATCGAAGAGATGGAAGAAGCTATGAAAGGGATGCTTGATCCAGAATTTGAAGAAAAAGTTATCGGTGAAGCAATCATCCGTGAAACCTTCAAAGTATCTAAAGTCGGAACGATCGGTGGATTTATGGTTACTAGTGGTAAAATTACCCGTGACTCTAAAGTCCGTGTTATTCGTGATGGTGTCGTTATTTACGATGGTGAACTTGCAAGCTTGAAACACTATAAAGATGACGTCAAAGAAGTTACAAACGGCCGTGAAGGTGGTCTCATGATTGATGGCTACAATGATATCAAGATGGATGATGTGATTGAGGCCTATGTCATGGAAGAAATCAAGAGATAAGTTTTTTGCTCCTTTCTTAGGTGGTGAGGGACGCAAGCAAACCGATGGTTTTATTGCTTATTTTTGAGCCTAGAGTCTCAAAAATCCCCTGTGATGAGACTGATAAATCAGTTCCATCACTTTCACCATAACGAAAGAAGCGGATGAGTTCAAACTGAACTTCGTTTCAATTTGAACTGAAAATCAATAAGTTTAAAAATAGCTAGGTCTGCTGGCCTAGCTTTTGGTTCAATAGAGAGGAAGGAATAGCATGGGAAATCATTTCCGTACGGATCGTGTGGGCATGGAAATCAAACGTGAAGTCAATGAGATTTTGCAAAAGAAAGTCCGTGATCCTCGTGTCCAAGGTGTGACCATCACAGATGTTCAGATGCTAGGCGACTTGTCTGTTGCCAAGGTCTACTACACTATTTTGAGTAACCTTGCCTCAGATAATCAAAAAGCTCAAATTGGGCTTGAAAAAGCAACTGGGACTATCAAACGAGAACTCGGTCGCAATTTGAAATTGTATAAAATTCCAGACTTAACTTTCGTTAAAGACGAATCCATCGAGTATGGAAACAAGATTGACGAAATGTTACGCAATCTGGATAAGAAATAAGAAAGAGGGGGAACCCTCTTTTTTGTATAAAAAATAAGGCAGCACGTGAAAACGCTTTATATTTTTTTAAATATGTGGTATGATATTGTATAATATAAAATTTAAGGGAGATAGAAATGGCTGAACAAGATATTGCTATGCAAGTATTGCAACAAGTCGTGAAACTGCCAGTTGTTAAAGTTGATCGATCAAAATTTTTAGTGGATAAATTTTCTAATGAATTGGATCCAAGGGATGTCCCAATATTATTAGAGCAGGGACCAACGGCCTTGTTGTCTCAGGAAATTTTAGATCGAGTAGCAAATGCTTGTATTAGAGATAATGTTTTGTTAGCAAGCGGGACCTCTGTTTTGGCTGGTTTGCCTGGTGGCCTTGCTATGGCGCTTACTATACCAGCAGATGTAGCTCAGTTTTATGCTTTTTCTTTGAAACTAGCTCAAGAATTAGGTTATATCTATGGATACGATGATCTTTGGGCTTCTCGTGATGAGTTGAGTGAAGATGCTCAAAATACACTGTTGCTTTATCTCGGTGTGATGCTAGGAGTGAATGGCACTGCTGCTTTACTTCGAGCTGGAGGCGTTGCAATTGCTAAGCAAGTGATGAAAACTGTTCCCCAGAAAGCCTTGACAAAGACACTTTGGTATCCCATTTTGAAGAAAGTGTTAAAAATTTTCGGAGTAAATCTGACAAAAGGTGGCTTAGCCAAAGGAATGGGGAAATTCATTCCGATTTTAGGAGGTGTCATCTCGGGAGGTTTAACGTTTGCGACTATGAAGCCGATGGGAGAAAGCTTGCAAAAAGAATTGTCCAAATTGGTTAATTATGATGAAGTACAATATCAGGAAGATATAGAAACTATTCGAAAAGAAGCAGAAATCATAGAAGCAGAGTAATCGGAAGAAACTAGTAGGCTTGTACTGCTAGTTTTTTTATCCTAGTCCTTGTGGTATAATAAAAAGAGAAAGTCCAGTGTGAGAATTAAATGGAGGTTGTGATGGATAATATTATTGACGTATCTATTCCCGTTGCGGAAGTGGTGGATAAACATCCAGAAGTTTTAGATATTTTAGTTGAGCTTGGTTTTAAACCTCTTGCAAATCCCTTGATGCGAAATACGGTTGGGCGTAAAGTATCGCTTAAACAAGGCTCAAAGCTTGAAGGGACTCCTATGGATAAGATTGTGCGTACACTTGAAGCAAATGGTTACGAAGTGATCGGGTTAGACTAATGACAGATGAACGTATTCATATCCTGCGGGATATTTTATTAGAATTGCATAATGGAGCCTCTCCAGAGTCCGTTCAGGAACGCTTTGATGCGACCTTTACAGGTGTATCTGCTATTGAGATTTCCCTTATGGAGCACGAGTTGATGAACTCTGACTCAGGCGTAACCTTTGAAGATGTCATGGAACTCTGTGATGTGCATGCCAATCTTTTTAAAAATGCTGTTAAGGGTATCGAAGTTGAAGATACAGAGCATCCAGGTCATCCCGTGCGTGTCTTTAAGGATGAAAATCTAGCTCTCCGTGCTGCCTTGATTCGGGTCCGTAGATTGCTCTCGACTTATGAATCTGTGGACGACGAGGAAATGCTGGCGGAGATGCGTAAGGGTTTGGTGCGTCAGATGGGGCTTGTTGGTCAATTTGATATTCACTACCAGCGCAAGGAAGAGCTCTTCTTTCCTGTCATGGAACGTTATGGCCATGATTCACCTCCCAAAGTTATGTGGGGAGTGGATGATCAGATTAGGGATCTCTTTCAAACTGCTTTAGTGGCAGCTAAGTCGCTCCCAGAAGTACCGATTTCCGCCGTAAAGGAAGCTTTTGAAACTTTTGCGACAGAGTTTGAAAGTATGATATTTAAGGAAGAATCAATCCTTCTCATGATTCTGCTCGAATCCTTTACCCAGGATGACTGGATTCAGATTGCCGAGGAAAGTGACGCCTATGGATATGCCATTATCCGTCCGTCTGAGAAATGGATTCCAGAACGTCAAAGTTTTGTTGAGGAAAAAAGTGTAGAAGAACCAACTCAGCCAGAAACTGTAGATGGAAAAGTTCAGCAAGTGATTGATACGCCAGAAGGCCAGCTTACCATCACCTTCACACCTAAGGAAAAGGAAACAGTAGTAGATCGCAATAGCCAGCAGGCTTTTGGCAATGGTTATCTATCAGTTGAACAGGCGAATCTTATCCTTAATCATTTGCCGATGGAGATTACCTTTGTTAATAAGGATGATATCTTCCAATATTATAACGATAATACGCTAGCAGATGAGATGATTTTCAAGAGGACACCGTCTCAAGTTGGACGAAATGTCGAACTCTGCCACCCGCCAAAATATTTGGATAAAGTCAAAACGATTATGCAAGGTCTTCGTGAGGGGAAAAAAGACAAGTACGAGATGTGGTTCAAGTCCGAGTCACGAGGTAAGTTTGTCCATGTTACCTACGCTGCAGTACATGATGAGAATGGGGAATTTCAAGGAGTCTTGGAATATGTTCAGGACATCCAACCCTACCGTGAGATTGATACAGACTTTTTCCGTGGATTAGAATAAGGAGAAAAAATGAGTTACGAGCAAGAATTTATGAAGGAATTTGAAGCCTGGGTTAATACCCAAATCATGATTAACGATATGGCACACAAGGAAAGTCAAAAGGTCTATGAAGAAGATCAAGATGAGCGCGCTAAAGATGCCATGATTCGCTACGAGAGTCGCTTGGACGCCTACCAGTTCTTACTAGGTAAATTTGAAAACTTCAAGGCAGGCAAGGGATTCCATGATTTACCAGAAGGTTTGTTTGGTGAGAGAAATTATTAAATTGTAGAAAATGGAAAGGGGAGTGGAACTCCCTTTTTCATTGTTCCTTGAGCCTTTTTGTGTTACAATGTTAGCATGAAAACGAAAAATATTATTAAAACAGGTTTAGTCGTGGCAGGGCTTGGAGCACTTGCCTTTGGAGCTAAGAAAGTAGCCGATGATCACAAACTCATGAAAACACAGGAAGAGTTAACTGCTATTGTGCGTGACTATTTCTCAGAAATGGGTGAGATTGGGACTCTCTATGTCCAAGTATACGAAAGTAGCCTAGAACGTCTTGTTGGTGGTGTCATTTTTGAAGATGGTCGTCACTATACCTTTGTCTATGAAGATGAAGATCTCATCTACGAGGAGGAGGGCTTATGATTTCTCCTAACGGTTTAGAAGAATTAGCGAATTTAGTAGAGCAGGATGGCAAGAAGGTCTTCCTTTTTGTTGCGGATTGGTGTGGCGATTGCCGTTATATTTATCCCGCCTTGCAAGAGATTGAAGCGGCAAATCCAGAGTTTACTTTTATACGAGTAGACCGTGATGAGTACATGGAACTTGCTAAACTTTGGGATGTATACGGGATTCCAAGTCTTGTTGTTTTAGACAATGACAAGGAGATTGGTCGCTTTGTCAATCGTAACCGTAAAACTAAGGAAGAGATTAATGACTTTTTAGCAGGATTGAAATAGGAGAAAAGAATGATTTTTACATACAATAAAGAATATGTAGGCGATGTCCTTATGGTCATCGTGAAAAACAGTGGTGACGCCAAGCTAGATGCTGAGCGTAAAGGCAATATTGCACGTGTTTTTCTCAAAGAAACTGGTGAAACTGTCGCTTGGAATATTTTTGAAGTTTCTAGCTTATTTGAGATTGAGAATCGTGGCCAAGTATTTCTAACAGACAATCAAGCAGCTCGTTTGAATCAAGAACTACAGGCTCAAGGATTTACTGAAGAAATCATCAATGACAAGGAACCAAAATTTGTCGTTGGAGAAATTGTAGAGATGGTTGCGCATCCAGATAGTGATCACTTGAATATCTGCCAAGTTGCTGTTGGAAATGATAAAACTGTACAAATCGTTGCGGGTGCTCCTAATGCGCGTGTCGGCTTGAAAACCATTGTAGCTCTTCCAGGAGCGATGATGCCAAAAGGCAATCTCATTTTTCCAGGGGAACTTCGTGGAGAAAAGAGTTTTGGGATGATGTGTAGTCCTCGTGAACTTGCCTTACCAAATGCTCCACAAAAGCGTGGTGTTATTGAATTGTCAGAAGACCAAGTTGTTGGAACTCCATTCGATCCAGCTAAACACTGGACAGCTTAATTGGTAACGAGTATCTATTAAACTAGATAGGAGAAAGTAAGATGGCAAAAAATGTAGTGATTACAGGTGCAACATCAGGTATTGGTGAAGCAATCGCGCGTGCCTATCTAGAAAAAGGTGAAAATATTGTTCTCACAGGACGTCGAACAGAAAGGCTTGAAGCTCTAAAAGCTGAGTTTGTGGAAAACTATCCGAATCAAAAAATTTGGACCTTTCCTCTAGATGTAACCGATATGACAATGGTTAAAACGGTTTGTTCAGAAATTATTAAAGCAGTAGGTTCGATTGATGTTTTAGTTAATAACGCTGGACTTGCTTTAGGCTTAGCTTCATATCAGGACTATGAGGAGTTGGATATGCTGACTATGCTGGATACCAATGTCAAAGGTTTGATGGCAGTTACTCGTTGCCTTTTACCTTCCATGGTTGCAGCTAATCAAGGTCATATCATTAATATGGGTTCAACCGCAGGTATTTATGCCTATGCGGGTGCAGCAGTCTATTCAGCAACCAAGGCTGCAGTCAAAACTTTTTCGGATGGCTTAAGAATTGATACCATTGCTACAGATATCAAGGTGACCACTATTCAACCTGGAATTGTAGAGACGGATTTTTCAAAAGTTCGTTTTCATGGAGATGATGCACGGGCTGCGACTGTTTACCAGGGGCTTGAAGCCTTGCAAGCGCAGGATATCGCTGATGCAGTAGTTTATGTGACCAGTCTACCACGTCGTGTACAAATCACAGATATGACAATCATGGCCAATCAACAAGCTACTGGATTTACAATTTACAGAGATTAATATTATTTTTAAAAAAGTTACAAATGTTGTAACTTTTTTTGATTTCCTTCGAATAGATAAGTAGGAGGATGAAAAATGTATAATAAAGTTATTCTTATTGGAAGAATTGTGGCAACGCCAGAATTGCACAAAACCAACAATGACAAGTCTGTAGCTCGTGCGACGATTGCCATTAACCGTCGTTTTAAGGATCAAAACGGGGAACGTGAAGCGGACTTCATCAATTTTGTGGTCTGGGGGAAATTGGCTGAAACCTTGTCTAGCTACGCGACTAAAGGCAGTCTCATTTCTGTCGATGGGGAGCTTCGTACTCGTAAGTTTGAGAAAAATGGTCAGACCAACTATGTGACTGAAGTTCTCGCCACAGGCTTCCAACTTTTGGAAAGTCGCGCCCAACGTGCGATGCGTGAAAATAATGCTGGTCAAGACTTGGCAGATTTGGTTTTGGAAGAGGAGGAACTTCCCTTCTAATCTTATAAGAGTTTGAGAGCTTTCTCAGACTCTTTTTTATGCTATAAATCAGCTTTTTTTCTTGACTATTTCTGACTAAGTGATACAATAGAACTATAGATTAGCACTCGCGCGTTAAGAGTGCTAATAATATGATTATCTTATGGAGGAAAGCAGATGTTGAAACCATTAGGAGACCGTGTGGTCTTGAAAATTGAAGAGAAAGAACAAACAGTCGGAGGTTTTGTCCTCGCAAAATCAGCCCAAGAAGAAACGAAAACAGCTACTGTAGTGGCTACTGGACAAGGTGTTCGTACCTTGAGCGGTGAGTTAGTCGCTCCAAGTGTAAAAGTTGGAGATCATGTTTTAGTTGAAGCTCATGCGGGTATTGATGTTAAAGATGGGGATGAAAAATACCTCATCGTGGGTGAAGCTAGTATCTTGGCAATCGTTGAAGAATAGAAGGAGAAAGTAAGTATGGCAAAAGACATTAAATTTTCATCAGATGCTCGTTCAGCTATGGTACGTGGTGTTGATATCCTAGCTGATACAGTTAAAGTAACCTTGGGGCCTAAAGGCCGTAATGTTGTTCTTGAGAAATCATTTGGTTCACCATTGATTACCAATGACGGTGTAACCATCGCTAAAGAAATCGAGTTGGAAGACCATTTTGAAAATATGGGAGCCAAATTGGTGTCAGAAGTGGCTTCTAAAACCAATGATATCGCTGGTGATGGGACAACTACTGCAACAGTTTTGACCCAAGCTATTGTTCGTGAAGGGATCAAAAACGTTACGGCTGGCGCAAACCCAATCGGTATCCGTCGTGGGATTGAAGCAGCGGTTGCTGCAGCTGTAGAAGCCTTGAAGAACAATGCTATTCCTGTTGCAAACAAAGAAGCGATTGCGCAGGTCGCTGCCGTTTCATCTCGTTCTGAAAAAGTTGGTGAATACATTTCTGAAGCCATGGAAAAAGTTGGTAAAGATGGAGTTATCACTATTGAAGAATCACGTGGAATGGAAACAGAACTAGAAGTCGTAGAAGGAATGCAGTTTGACCGTGGGTATCTTTCACAATACATGGTTACTGATAATGAAAAAATGGTTGCAGACCTTGAAAATCCATACATTTTAATCACTGACAAGAAAATTTCAAATATCCAAGAAATCTTGCCACTTCTAGAAAGTATTCTTCAAAGCAGTCGCCCGCTCTTGATTATTGCAGATGATGTTGATGGTGAAGCTCTACCAACCCTTGTTTTGAACAAGATTCGTGGTACTTTCAATGTAGTCGCTGTTAAGGCTCCTGGTTTCGGTGACCGTCGTAAAGCAATGTTGGAAGACATTGCAATCTTGACAGGTGGTACCGTTATTACTGAAGATCTTGGTCTTGAGTTGAAAGATGCTACTATCGAAGCTTTAGGTCAAGCAGCTAAAGTGTCTGTTGATAAAGATAGCACAGTCATTGTTGAAGGTGCAGGAAATCCTGAAGCGATTGCTAACCGTGTAGCTGTCATTAAGTCTCAAATCGAAACAACAACTTCAGAATTCGACCGTGAAAAACTCCAAGAACGCTTGGCTAAATTATCAGGTGGAGTAGCAGTTATCAAGGTCGGTGCTGCAACTGAAACTGAATTGAAAGAAATGAAACTCCGCATCGAAGATGCTCTTAACGCTACTCGTGCAGCAGTAGAAGAAGGTATTGTTGCAGGTGGTGGTACTGCCTTAGTGAATGTCATCCCAGCTGTTGAAGCTTTAGAATTGACAGGAGATGAAGCAACAGGACGTAGCATTGTACTTCGTGCCTTGGAAGAGCCAGTTCGCCAAATTGCCTACAATGCAGGATATGAAGGTTCAATTGTTATTGATCGTTTGAAAAATGCAGAAGCTGGTACAGGCTTCAACGCTGCGACAGGTGAATGGGTTAACATGATTGAAGCAGGTATTATCGATCCTGTTAAGGTTAGCCGTTCAGCTCTTCAAAACGCAGCTTCAGTTGCAAGTCTTATCTTAACGACAGAAGCTGTTGTAGCTAACAAGCCAGAGCCTGTAGCACCAGCTCCAGCTATGGATCCATCAATGATGGGTGGTTACTAAGAAATAAACAAAAACAGGTAGAAAACTGATTTCTACCTGTTTCTTTTGAATCACTTAAAAAGAGGGAGCCCAGCTTCCTCTTTTTTTATCTGAAAATGTTATGGTTTGATGACTTCAGCTCCACCCATGTATGGACGAAGAACTTCAGGAATAGTTACAGAACCATCTTCGTTTTGATAGTTTTCAAGAATTGCAGCAACGGTACGTCCAACAGCAAGTCCAGAACCGTTCAAGGTGTGGAGAAGTTTAACCTTACCATCTGCTTCGTCACGATAACGGATTTGGGCACGACGTGCTTGGAAATCTTCTGTATTTGAACAGCTTGAGATTTCACGGTAGGTATTTTGTGCTGGGATCCAAACTTCCAAGTCGTAAGTCTTAGCAGCTGAGAAGCCCATATCTCCTGTAGAAAGAGCAACTACACGGTATGGCAAGTTGAGTTTTTGAAGGATGTTTTCAGCGTTAGCTGTCATCTTTTCTAGTTCTTCGTATGATTCTTCAGGTTTAGCAAATTTCACCATTTCTACCTTGTGGAATTGGTGCAAACGAATCAAACCACGAGTATCACGACCAGCTGAACCAGCTTCAGAACGGAATGATGGACTCATAGCAGTAAAGTAGATTGGCAAGTCTTTTCCTTCAAGAATTTCATTACGGTAGTAGTTAGTTAGAGGTACTTCAGCGGTAGGAATAAGGACATAATTAGTGTCTTTCAATTCAAAAGTATCATCCTTAAATTTTGGATAATTTCCGGTACCAAACATAGAATCATGGTTAACCATGTAAGGGGTGATGACTTCAGTATAACCTTCCTTACCATGCTCATCTAGCATAAAGTTGTAGATGGCACGTTCCAAGCGAGCTCCGAGGCCTTTATAGAAGAGGAAACGAGCTCCAGTGACTTTTCCACCACGTTCCCAGTCAAGAATACCAAGGTCTTCTCCGAGATCCCAGTGGGCTTTTGGTTCAAAGTCAAACTCACGAGGAGTTCCCCAACGGCGAACTTCTACGTTATCATCTTCGTCTACCCCAATAGGAACACTGTCAGCTGGGATGTTTGGAAGAGTAGTGGTAAATTCTGTCAATTTAGCATCGATTTCAGCTAATTCTGCATCGAGTGCTTTGACTTCGGCAGATAGGGTTTGCATGGCAGCAATCTTATCATCGGCATTTTCCTTGTTGCGCTTAGCTTGAGCAATTTCAGCAGAAACCGTGTTACGCTCTGCCTTGAGGGTTTCAACCTTGACCAAGATGTCACGACGTTTAGCATCGATTTCTTTCATCTCGTTCAAGATAGCAGCATCTACACCACGTGTAGCCAATTTTTCTGCGACAGCATCAAAGTCTGTACGAATACGTTTGATATCTAGCATATAAACTCCTTTATGAAAAAAGCACACCTGTCAAAACGTTGGAGTGGCAGAGCCACGGTTCCATCCAACTTCACAGGTGTGCACTTGATTCTGTATTTGATTTAAAACAACGGTAGAATTTCACCTATCTCTCCTATCTGCTCGCAGCATCCGCAGACTTTCTGGAAGAAGAGGATAACCTACTTATCCGTTTCTATGATTATACTAAACTTTCTATTTTTTTGCAAATAGATTTTTGATTTTACGACCGATGATTTGGAGTAATGTTGGAAGCTTCACAACCTTTTCATTTCCGATTTTTTCCCGAGCAATTTTAAGAATTTTTCCGGAGTCTTTTGAGGCAAAGAGGAATTTTCCTTGGTCAGTGAAGACTTCGAAATGACGACTGACCTTGCGCCTAGAGACATTGGCTCCGATTTGATGAACGCTGGACCATGGAATCTGAATGTAATCCTCAACATTACGGTCTGCGTAAAATTCTAAAGCCTGATCTCCAACCAGAAATTTTCCAACCTTTCCTGAAATGGAAAGATAGGAGGTTCCAGTAGTTTGTAGGTCAACGACTTTGTTAAGAGATTGTGCCATCTTTAGTCTTCCTTACTTTCACCAAAAAATGCC
Source organism: Streptococcus sp. Marseille-Q7087 (assembly GCF_965111935.1). NCBI lineage: Bacteria > Bacillati > Bacillota > Bacilli > Lactobacillales > Streptococcaceae > Streptococcus > Streptococcus sp. Marseille-Q7087. The sequence goes on from NZ_CBCOPJ010000001.1 coordinate 321,685, forward strand.
TGGTAAAGAGCCTTGATGGCTGCTTTCTCTTGGTCTTTGTGGACAACGAACATGATAGAAACTTCGCTAGACCCTTGGGACATCATTTGGATGTTGATATTATTTTCAGACAAGGCGCGAGTAGCAGTAGCAGTTACCCCGATATGACGCTTCATCTTCTCACCAACGATCATAATGATTGAGAGATCATGTTCAATTTCAGCGTGGTCTACCTCTGCTTTTTGAACAAGTTGACGAAGAATTTCTTCTTCTTTGATAGGAGTCAATTCCCGTGAACGTAAAATGATTGACAAGTCATCGATACCAGTTGGCATATGTTCCCAACCGATATTTAAGTCTTCAAGGATTTGAAGAACTTTACGACCAAACCCGATTTCACGGTTCATAAGGTACTTAGACATATTGATGCTGACAAAGCCAGAGTCACCTGCGATTCCTACTACTGGGAATTTATCGCTACTATGTTGTAGTACGATACGAGTTCCGGGATGGTCAGGGTTATTGGTGTTCTTGATAACCAAAGGAATTTTCCCGCGATAGGCAGGCAAGAGAGCTTCGTCATGGAGCACTGAGAATCCTGCATAGGCCAATTCACGCATTTCACGGTAAGTCAATTCAGGAATTGAGTGTGGTTTGTGAATAATACCAGGGTGAGCCGCAAAAATCCCATTAACATCAGTAAAGTTCTCGTAAAGGTCTGCTTTAACACCAGCAGCAATGATAGAACCTGTGATATCAGATCCTCCACGGGAGAAGGTACAGATTTGATTTTCTTTTGTGACACCGAAGAATCCAGGAATAACAAGGACTTCTGTACCGTTATTGAGTTCCTCGATTTTATCATAGCTTGAAGGAATGATACGTGCATTTCCAGGTTCGCTCGTAACAACGATACCAGCTTCTCTAGGATGAACATAACGCGCCTCCAAGCCATTTTGGTTAAAGTAGGCTGCAATCAACTTGGCATTGTTATTTTCTCCAGCTGCTAGAAAGGTATCATAGAGAAACTTATTATCTTCAATTGGAAGAGTAGCTAGAGAGCGAATGCTTTTTGAAATTTTATCTAAAACGGCTGGTTTAAGATCTAATTCACTAACCATAGCAGCATAGCGATCAATAATCCAGTTCTGGCTTTTGCTAATATCATTTCCAGCTACATAGTCGCGGTAGTATTTAATCAAGGCATCTGTAACTTTAGTATCTTCAGAATTGCGTTTACCAGGGGCAGATACAACCACAAAACGACGTTCTGGGTCACTTTTGACAATATTTAAAACTTTTTCTAATTGACTAGCAGAGGCAAGTGAACTTCCTCCAAATTTTACAACCTTCATAAGAACTCCTCAGTTAGTATTTTATACGATTATAGCAGAAAGAAGGGCTTTTTTCAATCTGGAATACGAAAGGGTTATCTTATAAGAGAGCTGTATCCATAAGGTTAGAAACTTTTCTTTCGAAATCGGCTGATACACTTTTAATCGATTTTTGCTTGTGTAAATAGAAATAAAAAGATATACTTTGAAGATAAAATAATTTAATCAGCTTTTTAAATTAAAGGAGTGACTATGAATCATATTATCTTTCAAATTCAAGACGATTTAGCGGTGATTACATTAAATCGTCCCGAGGTGGCAAATGGTTTCCATATTCCTATGTGTGAAGAAATTTTAGAAGTACTGGAATTAGCTGAAAAAGATGATTCAGTTTCATTTATTCTAATCAATGCTGCTGGTAAGGTGTTTTCTGTCGGTGGAGATTTAGTTGAAATGAAACGTGCCGTTGATGAGGATGATATTGCTTCCTTAACTCGAATTGCTGAATTGGTCAATACTATTTCTTATAAGATTAAACAGATTCCTAAACCTGTTATCATGGAGGTGGATGGAGCAGTTGCTGGAGCTGCAGCCAATATGGCCTTGGCAGTTGATTTTTGTATCGCATCTGACAAGTCTAAATTTATCCAGGCTTTTGTAGGTGTAGGATTGGCTCCTGACGCAGGCGGGTTATTCTTACTGACAAGATCGCTCGGTGCAACTAGAGCAACTCAATTAGCTATGACAGGTGAAGCTTTCACTGCTGAAAAAGCAATGGAGGCAGGAGCTCTATATCGTCTATGTACTAGTGAACAATTAGAAAAAACAAGAGAACAATTGTTGAAGAAGTTGAGACGTGGTTCTTCAAATTCTTATGCAGCAATTAAGAAGCTTGTTTGGGAGAGTGAGTTCAAGCGGTGGCATGAATACGCCCAACTTGAATTGGAGCTACAAAAATCACTATCCTATACGGAAGATTTTAAAGAAGGTGTTCGGGCACATTCTGAAAGAAGACGTCCAAAATTTGTCGGGAAATAAAAAATACTTGCACTATTCTTTGAAGTTTGATATACTTTTCTTGTCAAATGTTTTGATTATTAAACTTTTTTTGGTAAAGGAGGGAAGAGAAATGGACTACCAACAAGTCAATGACTATTTAACATCAATTTTTAACAACGTCCTAGTAATCGAGGAAGTAAGTTTGCGAGGTAGTCGTTTCAAAGACATCTCTATCAAAGAAATGCACACGATTGATGTTATCGGTAAGTATCCAGAAGTGACTCCAAGTCAGGTGTCCAAAGAGTTGATGGTAACTCTAGGGACTGTGACAACGAGTTTAAATAATTTGGAACGAAAAGGATACATCGAACGTATCCGTTCAGATCAAGATCGTCGTGTAGTACATCTGCATTTGACAAAGAAAGGTCGCCTCGTTCATCGTCTTCATAAACGTTTCCATAAGGCCATGGTCGAAAGAATTATCGAGGGCATGAGTCCTGAAGAGATTGAAGTTATGGGAAAAGGGTTGACTAATCTTTATCACTTTTTGGAGGATTTGAAGTAATGGCTTTTGCAAAAATAAGCCAGGTCGCTCATTATGCTCCAGAGCAGATTATCACTAACGAAGACTTGGCTCAGGTCATGGATACGAGTGATGAATGGATCTCAAGTCGGACAGGGATTAAAGAACGTCATATTTCTAAAACAGAATCAACAGGAGATTTGGCTACAGAGGTTGCAAAGCAACTTATAGACAAGGCAGGGATTTCTGCTGAAGAGCTAGATTTTATTATTCTTGCTACTATGACACCTGACTCGATGATGCCATCAACCGCAGCTCGTGTTCAGGCAAAGATTGGCGCTCATAAGGCTTTTGCCTATGATTTAACAGCCGCTTGCAGTGGATTTGTTTTTGCCCTATCAACTGCAGAAAAGTTCATTTCTTCAGGAACATATAGCAAGGGTCTGGTTATCGGTAGTGAGACCATGTCAAAATCTTTGGATTGGTCTGACCGCTCAACAGCTGTCTTGTTTGGAGATGGAGCTGGTGGTGTACTACTTGAGGCAAGTGACCAAAAACATTTCTTAGCTGAAAGTCTCAATAGCGATGGTTCTCGTGGTGAGTGTCTCACTTATGGACAGACAGGATTGATTTCACCATTTTCGATTCAAGAAGAACCAGATGTTTTCTTGAAAATGGATGGGAGAGCAGTTTTTGACTTTGCAATTCGAGACGTGGCTAAATCTATTAAACAGACCATCGAAAAAAGTCCAATATCAGCAGATGAACTCGATTATCTCTTGCTTCATCAAGCTAATATTCGAATTTTAGATAAGATGGCTAGAAAAATCGGTGTCGATCGTGACAAACTTCCTGCTAATATGATGAAGTATGGAAATACCAGTGCGGCAAGTATCCCGATTTTACTTTCTGAGTGTGTAGAAGAAGGGCTCATCCATTTGGATGGTAGCCAAAAAATTCTCTTGTCAGGTTTCGGTGGAGGTTTGACATGGGGCACACTTATTGTTACAATTTAGGTAATCATGTGGTGATCACATTGTTATAAAAAACTATTTATTTTAAAGGAGTCTATCATGGCAGTATTTGAAAAAGTACAAGAAATTATCGTTGAAGAACTTGGAAAAGATGCATCAGAAGTAACACTTGAATCTACTTTTGATGATTTGGATGCAGATTCATTGGACTTGTTCCAAGTAATCTCAGAAATCGAAGACGCTTTTGATATCCAAATCGAAGCTGAAGACAACTTGAAAACAGTTGGCGACTTGGTTGCTTACGTTGAAGAGCAAACTAAATAATTAGAATAAATAAAGAAGGAGTAGGGGAAACCCGCTCCCTCTTGTTTAGGTAATAGTTTGACAGTCAAATTATAATAAAGTCGAACTATTACGTAAGCAAGACTTATGGAGGCAATATGAAAACACGTATCACTGAACTATTAAATATTAAATATCCTATCTTCCAAGGTGGAATGGCCTGGGTGGCAGATGGCGATTTGGCTGGAGCTGTTTCAAAAGCTGGTGGTCTCGGTATCATTGGTGGAGGAAACGCACCTAAAGAAGTGGTTAAAGCCAACATCGATAAGATTAAATCTTTAACAGACAAGCCTTTTGGTGTCAATATCATGCTCTTGTCTCCATTTGTTGATGATATTGTTGACCTCGTTATTGAAGAAGGGGTTAAGGTAGTCACAACTGGTGCAGGAAACCCAAGTAAATATATGGAACGATTTCATGAAGCAGGAATCACCGTTATTCCTGTAGTTCCTAGCGTAGCTTTGGCTAAACGTATGGAAAAAATCGGTGCAGATGCTGTCATTTGTGAAGGTATGGAAGCCGGTGGACACATTGGTAAATTAACAACCATGACCTTAGTTCGTCAAGTTGCGGCGGCTGTTTCAATTCCTGTTATCGCTGCAGGTGGTATTGCAGACGGTGAGGGAGCTGCTGCTGGATTTATGCTTGGTGCGGAAGCTGTGCAAGTAGGAACTCGTTTTGTAGTTGCTAAAGAATCAAATGCTCATCCAAACTACAAAGCTAAGATTTTAAAAGCTCGTGATATTGATACAACTATTTCAGCACAACATTTTGGTCACGCAGTTCGTGCCATCAAAAATCAATTGACTCGTGATTTTGAGCAAGCTGAAAAAGATGCCTTTAAACAAGAAAATCCAGACTTAGAAATCTTTGAACAAATGGGCGCTGGAGCCTTAGCTAAGGCTGTTGTCCATGGTGATGTAGATGGCGGTTCAGTAATGGCCGGTCAGATTGCAGGTTTGGTATCTAAAGAAGAAACAGTTGAAGAAATCTTAAAAGATATCTACTATGGTGCAGCTGAGAAAATTCAAAAAGAAGCCGCTCGTTGGGCAGGAGTTACAAGAAATGACTAAAACAGCCTTTCTATTTGCAGGTCAAGGAGCCCAGTACCTTGGAATGGGACGTGAACTATACGACCAATATGCTATCGTCAAGGAAACAATCGACCAAGCTAGCCAAGTCTTAGGTTATGATCTTCGTGACTTGATTGATAACGATGAAACGAAGCTAAATCAGACTCGTTACACACAACCAGCTATTTTGGCTACATCCGTTGCCATTTACCGACTACTAAAGGAGAAAGGTTACCAACCAGATATAGTGGCAGGCCTGTCTCTTGGTGAATATTCTGCCCTTGTAGCTAGTGGTGCCTTGGATTTTGAAGATGCGGTGGCTCTAGTTGCTAAACGTGGTGCTTATATGGAAGAAGCGGCACCTGCTGGGTCTGGTAAAATGGTAGCCGTACTCAATACTCCAGTTGAAGTTATTGAACAAGCTTGTCAAGAAGCTTCTCAACTTGGTGTTGTGACTCCAGCTAACTACAATACCCCAAGTCAAATTGTTATTGGTGGTGAGGTGGTTGCTGTGGATCGTGCAGTTGAACTCTTGCAAGAAGCAGGAGCAAAACGCTTAATTCCGCTAAATGTTTCTGGACCTTTCCATACAGCTTTATTGGAATCTGCTAGTCAAAAATTAGCTCAAGTCCTAGAAGATGTTGAGTTTAATGACTTTGCTTATCCACTTGTTGGTAATACAGAAGCAAAAGTCATGGAAAAAGAACGAATTGCAGAACTCTTGACTCGTCAAGTTAAGGAACCTGTGCGTTTTTATGAAAGCATCGCAGTCATGCAAGAAGCTGGTGTAACTCGTTTTATCGAGATTGGCCCTGGGAAAATCTTGTCTGGATTCGTCAAAAAGATTGATAAAACTGCTCAACTTGCTAATGTGGAAGACCAAGCAAGTTTACAAGCACTCTTAGAAAACTAGACCAAAATGGTAGAAGTTCTGAAAGGAGAAAAATGAAACTAGAACAGAAAAATGTCTTTATTACAGGCTCAAGTCGAGGAATTGGTCTTGCCATTGCTCATAAATTTGCCAGCTTGGGAGCCAACGTTGTCTTGAATAGTCGTGGTGAAATCTCCGAGGAGCTTCTAAACGAATTTAAACCTTACGGGGTGAAGGTCCTTGCTATTTCTGGTGATGTTTCTGACTTTACGGATGCAAAACGAATGGTGGACCAAGCTATTGAAGGGCTAGGTTCAGTTGACGTCCTAGTTAATAACGCCGGGATTACTCAAGACACTCTCATGCTGAAGATGACAGAAGAAGATTTTGAGAAGGTCTTGAAAGTCAATCTAACGGGAGCCTTCAACATGACGCAAGCAGTCTTGAAGCAGATGATAAAAGCTCGTGAAGGGGCCATTATCAATATGTCCAGTGTCGTTGGTTTGATGGGAAATATCGGTCAAGCGAACTACGCTGCATCTAAGGCTGGTCTAATTGGATTTACCAAATCAGTAGCACGTGAGGTAGCCAACCGTAATGTACGTGTCAATGCCATTGCGCCAGGAATGATCGAATCTGATATGACTGCAGTCCTATCTGATAAGGTAAAAGATGCCATGTTGGCACAAATTCCGATGAAACAATTTGGTCAAGCTGAGCAAGTGGCAGAGGTCACAGCCTTTCTTGCAAGCCAAGATTATCTAACGGGACAAGTCATTGCAATTGATGGTGGACTTACCATGCAATAAGAGTTAAAATAGAGGTATGAAAATGAAACTAAATCGAGTAGTAGTAACAGGTTATGGATTAACATCTCCAATTGGGAATACGCCAGAAGAATTTTGGAACAGTTTAAAGAATGGAAAGATTGGGATTGGTGAAATCACCAAGTTTGATCACAGTGCTTTTGACGTCCATAATGCAGCAGAGATTAACGATTTTCCTTTTGACAAATATTTTGTAAAAAAAGATACCAATCGTTTCGATGATTATTCTTTATATGCCTTGTATGCAGCTCAAGAAGCAGTAGACAATGCAAATCTTGACGTAGAAGCACTTGATAAAGACCGCTTTGGTGTCATCGTTGCATCTGGTATCGGTGGAATCAGAGAAATCGAAGACCAAGTCCTCCGACTTCACGACAAAGGACCAAAACGTGTTAAACCATTAACACTTCCAAAAGCCTTGCCAAATATGGCTGCAGGAAATGTAGCTATGCGCTTTGGTGCTAATGGTATCTGTAAATCTATCAACACAGCTTGCGCTTCTTCAAATGATGCTATCGGAGATGCCTTCCGTTCTATCAAATTTGGTTTCCAAGATATCATGTTAGTTGGTGGATCAGAATCTTCAATTACTCCATTTGCAATCGCTGGTTTCCAAGCTTTGACTGCTCTTTCAACAACAGAGGATCCAACTCGTGCTTCTATTCCATTTGATAAAGACCGTAATGGATTTGTCATGGGTGAAGGGTCAGGGATGTTGGTTCTTGAGAGCTTAGAACATGCTGAAAAACGCGGAGCAACTATCCTAGCTGAAGTTGTCGGTTACGGGAATACTTGTGATGCCTACCATATGACTTCACCACATCCAGAAGGTCAAGGTGCTATTAAAGCTATCAAACTTGCTTTGGAGGAAGCTGAAATCACACCAGACCAAGTAGCTTATGTCAATGCTCACGGTACATCAACTCCTGCTAATGAAAAGGGAGAAAGTGGTGCTATCGTAGCGGTTCTTGGTAAGGAAGTACCTGTATCTTCAACCAAGTCATTTACAGGACACTTGCTCGGTGCAGCAGGTGCAGTTGAAGCTATTGCAACAATTGAAGCAATCCGTAACAACTATGTTCCAATGACAGCTGGAACAACAGAAGTGTCAGACTACATTGAAGCAAACGTTATTTATGGACAAGGCTTGGAACATGAAATTCCTTATGCTATCTCAAATACTTTTGGATTTGGTGGGCATAACGCAGTTCTTGCTTTCAAACGTTGGGAGAATAAGTAAAAATGAATTTAAATGAAATCAAAGACTTGATGGCACAATTTGACCAGTCGAGCTTGAAAGAATTTTCTTATAAAAATGGAACGGACGAGTTGGTCTTCAGTAAGAATGAAGCGAAACTTGTGGCAGAAACAAGTCCAGCACCTCAACCTGTAGTTCCAGCAGCTGTACCTACAGTTGCACCACAAGCTCAAACTACACCAGCTGTAGAAGCAGTTTCAGAATCAAGTGCTAGTGAATCTGTAGCTGAGGGGGACCTTGTAGAAAGTCCACTTGTCGGAGTTGCTTACTTGGCTGCCGGACCAGACAAACCTAATTTTGTTTCAGTTGGTGATACTGTTAAAAAAGGCCAAACCTTGGTCATCATTGAAGCTATGAAAGTTATGAATGAAATTCCAGCACCTAAAGACGGTGTTGTAACAGAAATTCTTGTTGAAAATGAAGAAATGGTTGAGTTTGGGAAAGGCTTGGTACGTATCAAATGATTGATATTCAAGGAATTAAAGAAGCTTTGCCTCACCGCTATCCCATGCTCTTAGTGGATCGTGTCTTAGAAGTTAGTGAAGATACAATTGTTGCCATTAAAAATGTGACGATTAACGAACCTTTCTTCAATGGTCATTTTCCTCAATACCCAGTTATGCCTGGAGTCCTCATTATGGAAGCCTTGGCTCAGACCGCAGGTGTTTTGGAATTGTCTAAACCTGAAAACAAAGGGAAACTTGTCTTCTATGCTGGTATGGATAAGGTTAAGTTTAAGAAACAGGTTGTTCCTGGTGATCAGCTTGTCATGACAGCAACTTTTGTCAAACGTCGTGGCACAATCGCCGTAGTAGAAGCGAAGGCAGAAGTAGATGGTAAGCTTGCAGCAAGCGGTACTCTAACCTTTGCTATTGGAAACTAGGGAGGTTTTCCATGTTTCGTAAGATTTTAATTGCCAATCGTGGTGAAATTGCTGTTCGTATTATTCGTGCGGCACGAGAGTTAGGAATTGCTACAGTTGCTGTCTATTCGACTGCTGACAAGGAAGCTCTCCACACGCTTTTGGCTGATGAGGCTATCTGTATCGGCCCTGGGAAGGCTACAGAATCTTATCTGAACATCAATGCCATCCTATCAGCTGCGGTCTTGACTGAAGCTGAAGCTATTCACCCTGGATTTGGTTTTTTAAGTGAAAATTCCAAATTTGCAACTATGTGTGAAGAAGTCGGTATCAAATTTATCGGGCCATCAGCTCGAGTAATGGATGTCATGGGAGATAAAATTAACGCCCGTGCTCAAATGATTAAGGCTAATGTGCCCGTCATTCCAGGATCAGATGGTGAAGTTCATACTGCAGAAGAGGCTCTGGCTGTTGCCGAAAAAATTGGTTATCCAGTTATGCTGAAAGCTTCAGCTGGAGGTGGTGGTAAAGGGATTCGTAAGGTTGAAAAGGCAGAAGATCTTGTATCAGCCTTTGAAACAGCCTCTAGTGAAGCCAAAGCAAACTTTGGAAATGGGGCTATGTACCTCGAGCGTGTGATTTACCCTGCTCGCCACATAGAGGTACAGATTCTTGCTGACCAAATGGGACATGTTATTCACCTAGGTGAGCGTGACTGTTCGCTTCAACGGAATAACCAAAAAGTTTTAGAAGAAAGTCCTTCGATTGCTATCGGGAAAACACTGCGTAATGAAATTGGTGCTGCAGCAGTCCGTGCAGCGGAGTCGGTTGGTTATGAGAATGCTGGTACCATTGAATTCCTACTAGATGAAGCAACTGGCAAATTCTACTTTATGGAGATGAATACGCGTGTCCAAGTAGAACACCCGGTAACCGAATTTGTTTCAGGTGTAGATATTGTTAAGGAACAAATCCGTATCGCAGCAGGTCAACCATTGACTTTGAAACAAGAAGACATTGTTCTAAAAGGACATGCCATTGAGTGCCGTATCAATGCAGAAAACCCAGCCTTTAATTTTGCACCAAGTCCAGGTAAGATTACCAATCTTTATCTACCAAGTGGTGGTGTGGGCTTGCGTGTGGATTCAGCAGTCTATCCTGGTTATACCATTCCGCCATACTATGATAGTATGATTGCTAAAATTATTGTTCATGGGGAAAATCGTTTTGATGCACTCATGAAAATGCAACGAGCTCTTTATGAACTCGAAATTGAAGGGGTTGTCACCAATGCTGATTTTCAGCTCGATTTGATTTCAGATCGTCGCGTGATTGCAGGAGACTACGACACCTCATTCTTGATGGAAACTTTCTTACCACACTATCAAGAAAAAGAATAATGTAAAAAGAGTATGAGACTGAAAAGGGGGATGTATGGCTCTATTTAGTAAAAAAGATAAATATATACGAATTAATCCCAATCGTTCACTTAGAGAAAAGCCCCAAGCTAAACCTGAGGTTCCAGACGAACTCTTCTCAAAATGTCCAGGTTGTAAACACACCATTTACCAAAAAGATTTAGGAAGTGAGCGTATTTGTCCTCACTGTGGCTATACCTTCCGTATCTCAGCTCAAGAGCGTCTTGCTTTGACCATCGATATGGGAAGCTTCTTAGAGATGTTTACAGGAATTGAGACGCAGGACCCATTGGAATTTCCAGGTTACCAGAAAAAATTAGCTTCTATGCGTGAAAAAACAGGTCTTGATGAGGCTGTTGTTACAGGAACTGCTTTGATCAAGGGGGAAAAGGTAGCCCTCGGAATCATGGATTCCAACTTTATCATGGCGTCTATGGGAACAGTCGTTGGTGAGAAAATCACTCGATTGTTTGAATATGCAACAGTTGAAAAATTACCAGTTGTATTGTTTACAGCATCTGGTGGAGCACGTATGCAAGAAGGGATTATGAGTTTGATGCAGATGGCTAAAATCTCTGCAGCAGTCAAACGTCATTCCAATGCGGGTCTCTTTTATCTGACTATCCTAACGGATCCAACAACTGGAGGTGTTACAGCTTCCTTTGCTATGGAGGGTGATATCATCTTGGCAGAGCCTCAAAGTTTAGTAGGATTTGCTGGACGTCGTGTCATTGAAAATACCGTAAGGGAAGATTTGCCAGAGGATTTCCAGAAGGCAGAGTTTTTGTTAGAACATGGATTTGTGGATGCGATTGTTAAACGGAGAGAATTGCCAGATATGATTGCTCGATTAGTAAGGTTACATAAGGGGGATTGTTGATGAATATTGCAAAAATCGTCAGAGAAGCACGTGAACAAACCCGCTTAACTGCCTTGGACTTCGCAACAGGAATATTTGATGACTTTGTAGAGCTACATGGTGATCGCTCTTTCCGAGATGATGGTGCTGTTATTGGTGGTATCGGTTGGTTGGGAGACCAAGCAGTAACTGTTGTTGGAATTCAAAAAGGTAAAAGCTTACAGGATAATCTTAACCGCAACTTTGGACAACCTCATCCTGAAGGTTATCGAAAAGCCCTTCGCTTGATGAAGCAGGCTGAAAAATTTGGTCGTCCTGTTGTAACCTTTATCAACACTGCTGGTGCCTATCCTGGTGTCGGAGCAGAGGAGCGTGGTCAAGGTGAAGCTATTGCCCGTAACCTTATGGAGATGAGCAATCTTAAGGTGCCAATTATTGCCATTATTATCGGTGAAGGTGGCTCAGGAGGGGCTTTAGCTCTTGCAGTAGCTGACCGTGTTTGGATGTTAGAAAACTCGATCTATGCAGTTCTCAGTCCTGAAGGCTTTGCGTCTATTCTTTGGAAGGATGGCAGTCGTGCCATGGAAGCTGCAGAGTTGATGAAAATTACTTCTTTCGAATTGCTAAATATGAAAATTGTTGATAAGGTTATCTCTGAGGTAGGTCTATCAAGTAAAGATTTGATCAAGCAAGTCAAAGAACAACTCCAATCAGAACTTGATGAACTTGGTAAACTGCCACTAGATCAGCTCATTGAGGAACGTTACCAACGCTTTAGAAAATACTAAAAAGTAAGCTAGAACTGAGAAATAGTTCTAGCTTTTTGGATTCTATAAAATACATTTCAGGATAAAAAATTGACTTTTTTAAAAATAGCTGTTAATATAATAAAAGATATTTATGCTATAAAAATAAGTCAACAAAGATTTTTTGGAGTGAGTATGAAAAAACTAGGTCATTTGGGAATCTATACATTACTGGTATTTTTATCAATTTATCTACTAGATTTCAGTAGTCTTTATCTGGCTAAGATGTTTGTCTGGGGTATGGATGGCTATTCTATTATTGTAGCAGTAGAGCAACTAATTCTTTTAGGTCTAGTTATTTATTGGCTTAAAAAGAAAAGAATGCTCTATATTTTTGAAAAAAAGGGCTCGAAGAAATCCAGATTCTTTTACCTTTTAGTTAGTTTAGTGGCTGCTTATTTTGTCCGTCAGTTGTTAAGTGCTTTTTACTTACAGTTTAGTCGCTTCATTAATAACAACTATATCTTTGAAGACCTTCTTTCGGTCCTATCCTTCAGTGAGCAATCTACTATTTTAACGACTTGCTTCTCTTTTATCTCAGTTGTCATTTTGGGGCCTATATTGGAGGAGATAGTTCATAGAGGATATTTTATGAATACCTTTTTCCCTAAGTCCAAATACTACTTGGATGTCATCTTATCAGCTCTTATATTTGGGCTCAGTCATTTGGTATTGTCCCATCGCGACCCCATCAGTTTGATGATTTATTGTTTTTTCGGTCTTTTCTTTGCTTTAGTCTACCGTTGGACAAAGAATTTAAAAATCACCATCCTGTGCCATAGTTTTATTAACTTTCTCATTCATGCAGATTTCATCTGGTTGTTGCTTTCTAATTTAATCTATAATCGTTTTTTTAGATAGCATTTGAGGAGACAAATAAAAAGTGTTTGATATCTATCAAACACTTTTTATATTTAATTTTCTTCAGTTACAAATTGACTGAGCAGTCCGTTAATGAAACGGGCTGATTTTTGATCTGAAAAGCTTTTTGCAAGCTCAATAGCTTCATTCACAGCTACAAGTTGAGGAGTATCAAAGGAAGTGATTTCGAAAACTCCTAAACGCAATAAATTCTTTTCAACTAAGGTTAAACGTTCAATCGTCCAACCAGACTTTAAATGCTGAGTGATTTGTTTGTCTAGTTCCTCTTTTTGAGCTTGAACACCAGATACAAGATCGATTAGGAAGCTAGGGAGTTTTACCTCGTCGTCTTCTCGATCATGAGTATAAGCGAAGCGACAAGCAGTTTCAATATCAGAACCATATTCAAGACTCATCAGTGCTTGGAAGGCACATTTTCGTAGTTCGCGTCTAGATTCTAATAATGGACTAGTCATTGAGGAAGTCCTCATCAAATAAATCTGTTAATGCTGGTTTTGGTGTTTTATCTGGTGCAATACCAGCAACGTGAATATTCACAGCATTGAGTTCAACATCAGCCATATTCCGAACGGCATCTTTTACAGCTTTTTGAATAGCCATTGCAACCTTAGGAATCTTGACACCATACTCAAGATAGAGATAGATATCAGCCATTAGTTCTTCTTCAGATTCTTTTAGATAGACGCCACGACCGAGTGAAAGTTTTGAAAGGGTGTCAGATACTGATTTATTTGAAAAAGAGTGGACACCATCAACTTTAGCTGTAGCGATTGCAATGATTTTTTCAAGTACACGTGGGGCGATAACGATTTCGCCTAATTGTTCTTCAATTCCCATAGAATGACCTCTTTCTAGAGATTAGGCACGAGAAACGTAAGTTCCTTCTGCAGTGTTGATAACGAGTTTTTGTCCTGCTTCGATGAAGTCTGGAACGTTCACGACAAGACCAGTTTCCATTGTAGCTGGTTTACCAGAACCGGTAACAGTTGCACCTTTAATAGATGGTTGAGTTTCAGCAACTGTCAATTCAACAGTTGTAGGTACTGTTACACCGATTACTTCAGTTCCGTAAAATTGAATTTTAACTTCAGAATTTTCAAGGATATAAAGCAATTCATTTTCAACATTTACAACAGGAATTTCGTATTGGTCGTAAGTTTCAGTGTTCATGAAATAAGCTGTATCGTCCATTTTGTACAAGTATTGTGCTGGCACAGTTTCGATAATCGCTTGTTCAAATTTTTCCTCTGGACGGTAGCTAGTTTCAAATGTTGAACCAGTACGGACATCACGCAATTTCATACGCATGATAGTGTTTCCTTTACCTGGTTTGTGGTGGCTAGCTTCCAAAACGCGGATCAATTTTCCGTCAGCTGTTTCAAAGGTCATACCAGCCTTTAATTTACTTGCTTCGATCATGTTTTTACCTCTTTAATAAAATAATTTACTCTTTATTGTATCATAAGTCGCAAGATTTCTCAAATATCAGGGAAGTGAAATTAGTTGACAGGAACGATGTTTCCTTCTTCATCTTTGGTTACTAATACATACTTGCCATCAACCTCGATGTAAAAGTTCTTACTTGTGGCTTGTCCATTGTTTTGAACCGGAGCTTGATTCTGAGCTTGTTGGCTGAGTTGGCCACCGAGTGTTTGACCGAGGTTCATTCCCATAAACATGTTCATACCATTGCCATTACCTTCATTATTAGCTGCAGCAATAAGGGCTTCGTTACGAGCACGACGTTCTTCAATTTCGATGGTATTGTATTTCATAGCAACGAGTTCGCTATCAAGTTTACGAACAATTTCTAGACTTTCTTGGTCGTAACTGAGATCTTCAAGCAAGATATTGGTTGCTTCGATACCATAAAGTCCTGTCCAAACCTTGTTAACTTCTTGTTTAGCTACTTCATTGAAAGTGTCTTGGTTAGCATTTAGGCTATAGATATCAACTCCGTTTTCATTGGTATACTTAGCGATAGCAATTGCGATTTTTGGAGAGATATTTTGTCGAAGTGTTCCTTGAGCAATATCTTGGAGTGTAAATGGTTTGTGATCTTCAATTTGTTGACTGATAGAGCTAACATAGAAAAGAACTGGATCCGCGACCTTGATATCAAACAATCCGTAAAAACGAATGTTGAGCAATTGTTGGTAACGTTCACTGAAATACTCTACAGCATTTTGGGTACCAAATTTATTCCCTGCAATTGGTTGCATACGGATAAAGATGATTTCTTGTCGAGTAATAACTTGTCCACCAAAAGAGAAGCGGTTTTTGAAGTTTTCCCAAGTACCCTTGATTCCACCTTTTTCAAGGAGCCAAGCGTTATCACCTGCACGCCATTCATGGCTTCCGGCTTCAAGTACATCCCCTAGGAAGGTACCGTTATTGACAAGAACAGCAACATATCCTTGAGGGACAATAACAACAGAACCGTCTGTTAAAAGACCAGTATTTTGGTTGCTTTGTCTTGAACCACCGTCAGGATCTTTTGTAAGCAATTGTCCCTTGATGGCCATGACGTCTGAAGAGACGTGGTCTGGAAGTACAACGGCTTCCTTGAATTTGCTATCATTAAAACTATTTAGCCCAGCTGAAAGGGCAGCACGAATAAATCCCATAATTTCCTCCTAATTATAAAGTTCGTCTTCATCCACAACTTCATAGGTATCAAGAACCCATTGATTTGGACTACGTGTGAGTTCAGCTCCGCAATAATCACATTGACTAATAGCTGAGATTTTAAGTGGAGCACCACAGTTTGGACAGTGGTCGCTAACAGCTTCATCTTGAACATTGTTTTCAGTTTGGCTACCATGTTTGCGGATGAAGTTCATTTGATAAACTGTAAATAGATCTTGTTGAGGATCTCCTTCGATAACCTTACGAGTCTTATCTTCGATGACATAGTCTCTCAAAGTAGATGAAAGGATAACCACTAAAGTATCATTTCCATCTGGATTTTCGTAGAAATCTTTGATTCGAACATTTTCAACGTAAACACGTTCCAAAACATTCGTTGTTTGAGATTGGATATAGTCTTCCAGTTGAGCACTGTGTTGAGAATAGAGGCTAGCACTTTCAAGTGAGCGCACCAAATTCCAATCTTTTTTAGTCCAGGCTGCCTGTAATTGGATGTAAACTTCTCTAACCCATGAAGTGAAAGCATCCGCATCAAAGTTTGGATCACCATGGTGTACACGATTAATAGCCAAGGTGTTATTTTCAACTCGACGGTGAAGTATTGGTTCAACATTGTATCCAGTTGAGTTTCCGTATGATTTACCAGATGACGAATTTTGGTCACTCAAATATTTGATGAGCATGAAGAGTAGGAAAGCCCCAACACCAAACATGATAAGAATGTTCATTCCGGTCCCTAGAGAACCTCCTGAACTTGAGTATCTATTGTTAGAATGATAACTGCTTCGTGAAGAAGAACTACTACTAGAACGACTTCGGCTACTGCTACTACTTCGAGAGCTGCTGCGGCTAGAGCTACCACTTCGAGAATGTCCGACACCCGCATCTATTGATTGAAGAGGTGTCACAAAGATAAGAAGCAAGAAGGTAGCGATAAGAGTATATAACTTTTTCATATGTCTCCTAACTATGTGAGTACAAAAATAGTTTTTGGTAAATTATATGTCTATAAAGAGTTTTTGAGTTTTATAGTTTTATTTTCAATAAACCATCCTATAATCCAACCACATACGAGTAAATAATTCTCGATAGCACCAATCGCATTAACAGGAGAATGATATTCAATAAAATTTAACAAATGATTTGTTCCTATTCCTATACCACCAATGATGAGGGCAAGAAGGGCAATTCTCAGGTAAAACCAATCGTATTTAATATTAACAGCAAGAATAATAATTAAAACGGCTAGATTCCAAATTCCAATTTCTCTTTGCCATCCTGCAGAAATACCGTAACCAGAATGCTCTCCCATATATGATGGGAGAAAGATTTGTAGAATGGAAGCACCCAACATGGCGACAATAACTAAGATAAATAGTACTCGTAAAAATTTGTTCATTCATTCTCCTTATTCTATTTTTAGTAGAAAAGGCTATTAACGAAAGTATATTTACTCGTTCTCTTTCAACTTAGCCAATTCTTGGGCAAGTAGTTTAAGAGCTACTTGTGGGTTGGCTTGGCCTTTGGTTGCTTTCATGAGGAATCCTGTGAAGGCCTTGTCAGCGTTTCGTTTTCCTGACTTGAAGTCGGCAACAGCAGCTTCATTATCCGCAAAGACTTGATGAATAATTGGAATCAAAACATCAGGATCTGAGATTTGAACTAAACCAGCTTTTTCCACGTATTCACGAGCTTCACCGCCGTTTTTAGCTAGGTGGACAAAAACTTTCTTGGCAATCTTAGATGAGATAGTACCGTCTTCGATGATAGCAATCATTTCTACCAAGTTTTCTGGTGTCAATTGGATTTGTTCTAGTGTCTTGCCTTCCGCGTTCAAGAACTGAGCGACTTCACCTTGGAGCCAGTTAGAAACTTGTTTAGCATCACCACCGAGGGCGACAGCTTTTTCAAAGAAATCAGAAGTGACTTTATTGGCAGTCAACTGGCTAGCATCGTAGTCTGATAGACCAAGGTCAGATACGTAGCGAGCACGGCGTTCTTTTGGAAACTCTGGCAATTCAGTACGCATTTCCTCAATCCACTCATCTGAGATTTCAAAGAGTGGTAGGTCTGGTTCTGGGAAGTAGCGGTAGTCTGCAGCACCTTCCTTGACACGCATGAGGATAGTTGCTTTGTTCGCTTCATCATAACGGCGAGTTTCTTGTCGAATTTGACCACCTGAGCGAAGAATTTCAGCCTGACGTTGCACTTCGTATTCAAGTCCCTTGCGGACGTTAGAGAATGAGTTCAAGTTTTTCAACTCAGTCTTGGTACCAAATTTCTCTTGACCATAAGGACGAAGAGAGATGTTAGCATCTACACGCATAGATCCTTCTTCCATCTTAACGTCGGAAATACCAGCATATTGGATCACTTCCTTGAGGGCTGTTAGATAAGCGTAAGCTTCTTCAGGAGAACGCATGTCGGCTTCAGATACAATCTCAATCAATGGCACCCCTTGACGATTAAGGTCGACATAAGAGAAACCATCTGTTCCGTGGGTGTTCTTACCGGCATCTTCTTCTAAGTGGGCACGCTCAATACCGATTTTCTTAGTTGTTCCGTCTTCTAGCTCCACTTCAATCCAACCATTATAACCGATTGGCTCATCAAACTGAGAAATTTGGTAGGCTTTAGGATTATCAGGATAGAAGTAGTTCTTGCGGTCAAAGTGCATCTTCTTGTGGATGTCCATGTTGAGGGCAAGAGCTGCCTTGATACCAGCATCGACTACACCCTTATTGAGAACTGGCAGTACGCCTGGGAAAGACCAGTCAATCACGTTTGTATTGGCATTTTGGTCATTTCCAAAGTGGGCAGAAGTAGGTGAGAAGATTTTTGAATTGGTGTTGAGCTCTACGTGGACTTCAAGTCCAATGACTGTTTCAAAGTTCATTAGTTATCACCTCCAAAAATCACGGGTTGTTGTTTGTGGTAGTCTGTTGTTGCTTCAAAGGCAGCAGCAACTTGGTAAATGGTTTCTTCAGAATACTTCGGACCAATCAATTGTAAACCTACTGGTAGACCTTGAGCAAATCCTGCAGGAATCGAAATTCCTGGTAGACCAGCCAAGTTAACTGGGATTGTCAAGAGATCCGCCAAGTACATAGCAACTGGATCGTGGTTGAGCGAATCCAAGTCAAAGGCCACGCTTGGAGATGTTGGACCAAGGATGAGGTCGTAATCTGCAAATACTTTTTCGAAATCTTGGATAATAAGGGTACGAACTTGACCAGCTTTCTTGTAGTAGGCATCGTAGTAACCTGATGAAAGACTGAAAGTACCAAGCATGATCCGACGTTTCACTTCGTCACCGAATCCTTGGCTACGAGTGTTCACATAGATCTCATCCAAGTTCTTAGCATCTTCAGCACGGAAACCATAGCGGATACCGTCAAATCGTTGCAAGTTTGATGAAGCTTCAGATGAAGCGATGATGTAGTAAACGGCAACTCCGTATTTAGAGTGTGGAAGGCTCACTTCTTCAACGATAGCACCTAGCTTTTCAAAGTGCTTAGCGGCGTTGAGGATGGTTTCTTTAACTTCTGGATCAATACCTTCACCAAGGTATTCCTTAGGAAGGGCAATCTTCATACCCTTGATGTCTTGACCAATCTTAGAAGTAAAGTCTGCTACACGAACAGGTGCAGAAGTAGAGTCTTTGGTATCTTCGCTGGCAATCGCATTGAGCAATAGGGCGTTTTCCTTAACAGTTGGAGCAAAAGGACCAATCTGGTCTAACGAGCTACCAAAGGCAATCAGACCGAAACGTGAAACTGTTCCGTAGGTTGGTTTGAGACCAACAATCCCGTTGAAGGCAGCAGGTTGGCGGATAGAACCACCAGTATCAGAACCAAGTGATAAACGGACTTGTCCTGAAGCTACAGAAGCTGCGGAACCACTAGATGATCCACCAGGAACCTTGCTGTGGTCCCAGGCATTTTTAGTTGCACCGTAGTAAGATGTTTCACCAGAACCTCCCATGGCAAACTCGTCCATATTGGTTTTTCCGACAACAATCATGCCCTTAGATTTTGCATTGGCAACAGCTGTCGCATCAAAGATTGGCTCGTAGTTATAAAGCATTTTTGAGGCTGCAGTTGTCAGAATGCCGTCTGTAGAGATATTATCCTTAACGGCTAGTGGAATTCCTGAAAGGACATTGTCAGCGTCGATTCCAGCCTCGTCAATAGCTTTAGCTTGAGCAAGAGCTTGCTCTTCAGCGATAGTGACAAAGGCATTGATAGCTTCTTCACGCGCCTTGATATCTTCAAGCGTTGCTTGTGTTAGTTCTGTTGCTGAAATTTCCTTAGAAACAAGGAGGTTGTGCAGCTCTTCAATCGTTTTATTGTTAAAAGTCATTAGGCATCCCCTCCATCGTCTAAGATTGCTGGCACCTTGATATAGTAGTTTTCTTTTTCGGGTACATTTTTAAACAAGAGATCACGGTCAGTTCCTTTTTCAGCAACATCCGGTCGCAATACTGTCTTACGATCAGCCATGGTAGTCGTTGGTTCAACACCAGTTGTATCAACTTCACTGAGCAACTCAACCATATCAACAATTTTAGACAAGGTTGTCGCAAACTCAGCTGTTTCTTCTTCTGAGAATTTTAATTTTGAAAGATTGGCAACGTGCGTTGCCTCTTCTTGCGTAATTTTCATCTTTTATCCTTTCGTGAAATGATGATTCTTTATCTGTTCTATTTTACCATATTTTCCTATAAATAAGGCAAGTCAAACTGAAAAGAAACAGAAATTGAAAAATACTTTTTATTTCGATATAATGGTTGAAATTAGAAGAAAGAACAACAGTCGTTTTTAGTTGGAAAAAAGAATGTATCATTAACCCAACTAGAACACGTTAAGGATGGCACATGAAGCTTTGGGAGTTACTTTTTACCAGTAAAAAGACAGTCCCTCCTCATTTGGGAGCATTCTACTTTTTACTACCTACTTCTCTGGTAATCATAGCTTTTTTATCGATTCGCTATGCAAGCTCTAAACGTTACCGAGATTTTTGGTATTGGGGTCAATTAATTCAATTACTGATTATCAACGCTTGGTATATTTCGGCACGCCTGCCCTTGTCTGAGGCTCTCCCTTTTTACCATAGTCGCATGGCTATGTGGATGATTCTTTTTGCCCCTAATAAGACCTTTTTCAAACAATATTTTGCCTTGGTTGGAGTATTTGGTTCTATTATGGCTTTAGTTTATCCAGTTTTTTATCCGTTTCCTTTCCCTCATGTTTCCTCGGTCAACAATGTTTTCGGACACTGGGCCCTCTTGGCTAACTGCTTGATTTATCTTATTAGATATTATAAAGTTGAAAAATGGGATGCTTGGAAAATATGTCAGATGACTCTTGGAGTTAATGCTATAATTTTTCTAGCTAACCTCTTGACAGGAGGAAATTATGGTTTTATGAGCAAGCCTCCTGTGATTGGGGATCATGGTAGCTTGCTTAACTATTTGATAGTAACCAGTCTGATGACAGGAATCCTCATTTTCATCAATCAATTTGTTAAATATAAACTGAAGAATCGTCAGCTAATAAATTAAGGAGATCTTATGCATCATTTTATTACAAGAACCCAAACCACACCGCCTCCTATCCCCATTTTTTGGTACGGTGTCATGATAGGCCTTCTTGCTTTGTCTATTTATGCTTCTCTTACTTACTACAAAAATCCCAAATTTGTTCGATTGTTTAAGTGGATTCAAATAGCGCAACTGCTAGCTCTTTACACTTGGTATATAGGTTTTAGCATTCCATTTTCGAACAGCCTACCTCTTTACCATTGTCGTTTGGCCATGTTTGCGGTTGTTTTCTTACCAGATAAATGGAAAATCAAGCAGTATTTTGCCCTAATGGGAGCCAGTGGAGCAGTATTTGCCTTGGGCTATCCTGTTTTTGATCCCTATGACTTCCCGCATATTACCAGTTTTTCATTCCTGATTGGACATTATGCTCTTCTGGTAAATTCACTTGTCTATCTCATGAATCACTACGATAAGACTCTGCTTAAAAAGTATCGCATTATCGCCTACACTTTTATTCTTAATCTTTTCCTAGTTGGAGTCAATCAAGTGACAGGTGGGAATTACGGGCTTTTGAATACTACGCCTTTTATCCCAGATGCTCCTATTTGGATCAAGTATCTTCTAGTTTCAATCATTCTTTCTTCAGCCTTGGTGCTCTTTGATATTTTGTTTAAGAAACGTTGGCAAAAGAAAATTGCTCTAGAAACAATTAATTTGTAAAGAGATATTAAAGGTGATAAATATAAATAGTCAATAAAAGAATCTTATGAGCAGGTCTACTATTTTGGCCTGCTTTTTCTTTTATAAGCGATTGAAAAACTCTATAAAATCCGATATAATGGAGTGTTGAAAGGAATGTTAGAGTCCAATGTAGAAATAAGAAACACATACAAACATTCACTATTATCCTATAATCAAAGAAAGAGAACTTATGAACATTCAAGAAGAAATTAAGAAACGCCGTACCTTTGCCATCATCTCTCACCCGGACGCGGGTAAAACGACTATTACAGAGCAATTGCTCTACTTTGGGGGAGAGATTCGTGAGGCAGGTACTGTAAAAGGGAAGAAAACAGGAAACTTTGCCAAGTCTGACTGGATGGATATCGAGAAACAACGTGGAATTTCGGTCACTTCATCTGTGATGCAGTTTGACTACGATGGCAAGCGCGTGAATATCCTTGACACACCAGGGCACGAGGATTTCTCAGAAGATACCTATCGTACCTTGATGGCGGTGGATGCTGCGGTCATGGTCGTGGACTCTGCCAAGGGTATCGAGGCCCAAACCAAAAAATTATTTGAGGTTGTTAAACATCGTGGGATTCCAGTCTTTACCTTTATGAATAAGTTGGACCGAGATGGTCGTGAACCACTAGACCTTTTGCAAGAATTGGAAGAAGTCTTGGGAATTGCGAGTTACCCGATGAACTGGCCGATCGGGATGGGGAAAGCCTTTGAAGGACTTTATGACCTTTATAACCAACGTTTGGAACTTTATAAAGGGGACGAACGCTTTGCCAGTCTAGAAGATGGCGATAAGCTCTTTGCTAGCAACCCATTCTATGAGCAAGTAAAAGAAGATATCGAACTCCTGAATGAAGCAGGGAATGAATTCTCAGAGGAAGCTATTCTTGCAGGTGATTTGACACCAGTCTTCTTTGGCTCAGCCCTCACCAACTTTGGGGTGCAGACCTTCCTTGAAACCTTCCTCAAGTTTGCTCCAGAACCTCATGGACACAAAAAAACAGACGGTGAACTTGTCGATCCGTATGACAAAGACTTCTCAGGTTTTGTCTTTAAAATCCAAGCCAACATGGATCCTCGTCACCGTGACCGCATTGCTTTTGTCCGTATCGTATCGGGCGAATTTGAGCGTGGAATGAGTGTCAATCTCCCTCGTACTGGTAAAGGAGCCAAACTTTCTAATGTCACCCAGTTTATGGCAGAAACTCGTGAGAATGTCACCAATGCCGTAGCAGGAGATATTATCGGAGTTTACGATACTGGTACTTATCAGGTGGGAGATACTTTGACAGTTGGGAAAAACAAATTTGAATTTGAACCACTGCCAACCTTTACCCCTGAAATTTTCATGAAAGTTTCTGCTAAGAACGTTATGAAGCAAAAATCCTTCCACAAGGGAATCGAGCAATTGGTTCAAGAAGGAGCTATTCAGCTTTATACCAACTACCAAACAGGTGAATACATGTTAGGTGCAGTTGGGCAACTCCAGTTTGAAGTCTTCAAGCACCGCATGGAAAATGAGTACAATGCCGAGGTGGTCATGAGCCCAATGGGTAAAAAGACCGTTCGTTGGATCAAACCAGAAGACTTAGATGAGCGCATGTCTTCAAGCCGGAATATCTTGGCTAAAGACCGCTTTGACCAACCTGTCTTCCTCTTTGAAAATGACTTTGCCCTCCGCTGGTTTGCAGATAAGTATCCAGATGTGGAATTAGAGGAAAAGATGTAACTCAGTACCAACAATTGGAACTAAAATTCCTAATTGTTGGACGCTAGCCGCTATTCGGCGAACTAGCTAACTGCCTTACTAACTACGTTTGGTAAATATAATCGATTTGCCAAACTCCGTGTCGTAATCTAATAAACGGTAACTGCTATGGCAGTTTACCTAAACGCTTCACTAGGAAAAGTCCACGAATGGTATCGATTCGTGGACTTTTTCGTCGTAATAGTTAGAAAGCGGTCTAACTGCCTCACTAACTCATCGGCGAAAAATAATCGTTTTCACCTCTTCGTGTCGTAATAGTTAGAAAGTAGTCTAGCTACCTGCCTCATTAACTTAGTTTGGAATCACTCAAAGAATAAACAAAAAGACTAGGAAACTATTGAATTCCTAGTCTTTTTTTAGTAGTGGAACTTCTATTTATTGAAAAGCATCTATACCAACAACCTTGATAAGGAATGTAAGGAAGATAAGCAATAGAATGCTGACTCCATTATTCACTAGGTGCAGTAGGATAGACATCTCTAGTCGTTTGGTGCGATAAGCAGTCCAAGTTAGGACTGCAGACATCCATCCATAGATCAAGAAAGAAGGAAGATTATTTGGGATATGGGCTATAGTGAAGAGAAACCAACCGAAAATATACCCAATTTTTTCGTATCCTTCGAAGAGTTTAGTAGGGATGATACCTCGACAGATAACTTCCTCACAAATAGGTGCCACTATTGCAACCACGAAAATGCTGGAAATTAGAGAGCTTTCTGACATGATGCTATTGATAGCCTCTTGATTCGAAGTAGTTGTTTGCTTCAGAAGTTGTAACCAAATCGCACCAATCAGATTTCCTGTGATAATGGCTACATAACTAAGAGCGATTCGAGGGGCGTCATTAATAGTAAAGAGTTTTGATTTTAGATTTAATAACTTACTTTTGTGAGCACCATATAAAAAGAGTGTAACAATAGCGGTAGAGACAAGCCCCACTATTAGAGATGACCAGATAGATCCAAGTTGAGTTTTTTGAAGTAACATTACAGTCACGATAGGAACTTGCGATAGGCACATAGCGACAAGAAAGATTCCTAGCCAAATCAATCGTTTACGATAATCTTTAAAAAAATTCATTCATATATCTCCTAAAAAATTTATTTCATTATAGCATACTTTGGATAGGAATTCTATTAATTACTAGAACATAAGCGTAGATAAAACAAGTAAGATGTTTCGAATTAAATGACTATAGAAGGATAAATCTTGTCTTAAGGTTTTAGGAAATAAAAAGTTTAGAAAGCTGACTCCCAAAAGGATATAAAAACTGACAGAAAGTATGGTTAAAGGATTGTGCAGAAAAAATAAACTAAGAAAGATAAGAGTTGTTAGCCTGCCTGTCTTTTTATGAGTTGGTAATTTTCTCCATTTGTTTAACGGCAGAAAGGTAGCAATATCAAGTCCGAAAAGGAAAAAGAAAGAGATGAGTAACAAGTCAACGATTTCTTTTTGTAGTAGAGTGTCAGTGCTTATACTTTCAAATAAAATAAAACAGACTCCAGAAACGTTAATGATAACCATACTACTATACAATAAAAAGAAAGAACGGCTAGGATTGCGCAAATGACTACTCACATGATTATGAACTGAAAGATAGTGGATAAATGTACAGATACTAGCTAATATAAGTAGAAGAAATAAAAAGTAAAAGTATGATTGTTTGAGAATTAGAGAAATTCCAGACCAAAATATACAGCTGCCGAGTCCAAGATATGCTATGGATCCCAATAAGAGAAACTGGATTGATTTTCTAATTTTTTTCATAAATAAACCCCTACGTTTTTTTAACATTATAACGAAAAGGTTTCACAAAAAAACTACTCTTTCTCAAGTGTCCTTTTTTGTCTCTCAACTGTCTTTTTTTATCTGACCCAGCAAAAAACACATCCCTCGATTTTTGAAGGATGTGCTATTTGATTATAAAATTCTAACGTTTAGACCAGGTTCGCTTCATAAAGAGTAGTATGATAGGATAAATTTCAAGACGTCCTGCAATCATTGCAAAGGATAGGAGGAGTTTTGAAAATGGACTAAAAATTGAGAAACTTGAAGTCGTTCCTAAAATTGGACCGATATTGTTAAAACAACTGAAAACAGCACTCGTAACAACCATTAAATTGTTAGTATCTAAACTAACGATGAAGATCAGACTGAGTAGAATCATGATGTAAACTACAAAATATTTCAAAATCTTATGTTGGGTATCCTTGTCGATGACCGTTTTATTAACATGAAGAGTTAAGACACGGTGAGGGGATATAGTAGACAAGAATTGGTTTTTTGCAATTTTAGCGAGGATAACTCCACGAATGACCTTGAGACCACCGGCAGTGGAACCAGCAGAACCACCAATTGCCATTAACATCAGTAAGATGTATTGAGAAAACAAAGGCCAGTTCGTGATGTCTCCATAACCAAAACCAGTAGTGGTAATGATATTAGAAACTTGGAAGAAGGCCATCTCAAAACTTTGTGAAACACCACTATAAAGGTGCAGTGTGTTGAGTGTGATTAAGCCAGTAGATATAGCCACGATCAAAAGATAGGCTCGAAGTTCTTCATCGAAAAAGAATTCCTTAACTCGACGAAGCATGAGATAGTAGTAGAGGTTGAAATTGACACCAAACATCAGAACCCCGATACTTGTCAAATAAGTGATGAGAGAACTATGATAGTGGGCAATACCATCGTTATAAACAGTGAATCCCCCAGTACCAGCAGTTCCCATAGCGATAACAAAACTATCGTAGAGGGGCATCCCTGCAATATAATAAATAACTACAAAGAGGGCGAACATAGCTAAGTAGAGGATGTAGAGGATTTGGGCTGTATTTTTTAGTTTAGACACAACCTTACCAAATACTGGTCCTGGGACCTCAGCCTTCATAACCTCTAAGTGACTGTTTTTAGCATTGTCCATGATAGCGAGGGCGAAAACCAGCACCCCCATTCCTCCAATGAGGTGGGTAAAACTCCGCCAAAATAGAAGTGAACGGCTTAAGACCGATACGTCATTTAGGATGGTTGCACCCGTTGTTGTGAAACCAGAACTAACTTCGAAGAAGGCATCTATCATATTGGGGATTTGTCCTGAAAAGACAAAGGGAAGGGCGCCAAAGAAAGACCAGAGAATCCAACATAGAGCAACGATCAAGACCCCTTCTTTTGCATAAATTCGTTGTTTTTTTGGCTTTTTAATGATGCCTAGAAGACCCAGAACGACAAGAATACCAATGGTAGAGAAAAGTGCTGTAAACACTTGGCTAGATTCTCGATAGTAAAGAGCGATACTGACTGGTACCAAGAGAAGGGCAGCCTCAATTAAGAGTAGCTTTGCAAGAAGAAAGCGTACCATACTTCTATTCATAGCTTACCTCTCTAACAAATCATAAATCTTGGTGATGTTTGATAGCAAAGTGATGACCACTAGCTTATCACCGACTTGGAGCGTATCTTCTCCAGTTGGGAAGATTGTTTTTCCGTTCCGGATAATGGCGGCAATCAAGACATCTTTTTTGAGCTTCAGTTGAGACAAGGGTTTGCCTGTCATCTTGTTTGCTTCCTTAATTAAGAACTGAAGGGTTTCTACCTGGCCATTTGCAAGGTGGTGCATAGCTTGAAGGTCAGAATATTGTGCATTTACACGACCATGGATAAAGTGCATGATAGTGTCAACAGCGATTGTCTTAGGCGTGATGATGCTTGAGAAATCCGTCGCGTGGATAATTTCCAAGAGACTAGTACGGTTAACTTTGGTAATGTTTTTTTGAACGCCAATACTATCCAAGAACATAGATGTAATGATGTTTTCCTCGTCGACTCCAGTCAGAGTGGCAACAGCATCGTAGTTCTGAGCACTTTCTTCTAAGAGCGTGTCTTTAGTTGTTCCATCCCCTTGAACGATATAAAGTTTAGGGAATTTTTCACTAAAGAAGGCAGCTCTTTCTTGGTTGACCTCGATTACTTTTGTGTCGATTCGACTGTCTTTTAAAATACCTAGTAGGTAGTATGCAATCTTACCAGCCCCAATGATAAGCAAGCTCTTAACAACTCTGGACTTGAGATAATTGTGGAAGAGCATCATATCGACACGATGTCCTGTTACAAAGATGCGGTCTTTATCTTCTAAAACAACATCTCCGCTAGGAATCATCAGTTTATGATCACGTTCGATGGCACAGACGATAACGTTACCGAACTTTTTACGAAAATCAGCAATGGACATCTGACAAATATTGCTATCTTCTCGAACGACGAATTCCATCAGGCTAACCAAGCCACCCACGAAACGTTCAACGGATAGAGCGTTCGGGAAGTCAATGATATTTGCAATGGCACGAGCAGCTAGGAGTTCTGGATTGACAATGAGTGAAAATCCGAGAATATTTTTTTCTTTAAAGTAAGGATTAGAATATTCAGGATTACGAACACGAACGATGGTTTCTTTGGCTCCCATTTTTTTAGCGAGAACGGCTGAAACCATATTAACTTCATCATACTGTGTCATGGCGATGAAAATATCGCAGTCTTGAACATTGGCTGCCTCTAACATAGCAAAGTCAGCACCGTTTCCTGCGATACCGATAATATCAAAGCGACTTGTCATGTAATTTAAAACAGTTTCGTTCTGTTCAATCAAGACAACGTCATGGTTGTCAGCAACAAGCGAACGACAAAGGGCAGAACCGACTTTTCCCCCTCCGACAAGAATAATTTTCATAGTTAAATAACCTACTTTTTCATTATGTCTCTATCATACCTTTTTTTTGTAAAAATTGCACTAAACAACCGATTGATTTCCTCTTATGAGGAATCGGATTAACATCCAAAGTTAAATAAATATCTATTAGGGAAGAGTACATATTGACCAAATTTTTAACACAAGCTAAATCCATGATAAAAGTGGCTCAGTGGAGCTTGTAGAACTTTTGTAAATATGTTTGTAAAAAAATGAAAAAAATCAAGTCATTTCTATTGACAATCAGGCTGAAAGTGATATACTAAAAAAGTAGTTTCGCTGATTTACTTCAAACCTGTTGTGAGGTAAGTTAACGATGCCTTAACCACGCTGTTTGCTGAGCTTGACTCCGGGCAGTGTGGCTATTTTTTTGCACTAGTGAGAGGAAACAAGGCATGGCCAATCATATTGTATTGTTTGAACCACAAATTCCACAAAATACGGGAAATATTGCACGTACCTGTGCAGCGACGAATGCGCCCCTTCATATTATCAAGCCTATGGGCTTTCCTATTGACGACCGTAAAATGAAGCGAGCTGGGCTTGACTATTGGGACAAACTTGATATTTATTTCTATGATAGTCTGGATGAATTTATGGGCAAAATGAATGGACAACTCTACTTGATTTCCAAGTTTGCAGAAAAGGTCTATTCAGATGCAGATTTCACAACAGAAGGGAATCATTATTTTCTCTTTGGTCGTGAAGATAAGGGTTTGCCTGAGGAATTTATGCGTGAACATCCTGAAAAAGCTCTCAGAATTCCTATGAATGATGAACATGTTCGTAGCCTGAATGTTTCTAATACAGTCTGTATGATCGTCTATGAGGCCCTTCGTCAACAAAATTTTGCGGGTCTCGAACTGATTCATACTTATGAAACGGATAAGTTGAAATAAACACTGATAAGAAATAAAATGCTTGCGCTTGCAAGCTTTTTTTGTTATCATAAAGGGGTCTTCAGGGCTGGGTGAGATTCCCGACCGGCGGTGACTTTTACTTGGAAATGTTCTTTTCCTTTTATACTTTGTTGTCAAGCTTTGCCTAACTAGAAGTTATGCCTACAGCTTGTCGCCTCGTCTAAAAGAAAAATCTCCATTTCCGTATTCTAAAAGAAGTCCGCGAGCGCAAGCTGATGTGGTGAAATTCCACAACCGACAGTATAGTCTGGATGGGAGAAGACGAAAGGATGGCTTTGTCTATTCTGTTTCAATATATAATAGAAAAGAACCAGTTTTCTTATAAACTTAGGTTGTTTTTTGAGATAGGAAAGAGAGTAGATAGGGAGAAACTTTCCAACTTCTTCTGATTTTATAGAAAATTGGAGGAACCTGTTATGACAAACACACGTCGACTTTCGACCATTGCAATTTTATCGGCACTTTCATTTGTGTTGATGTACTTTGACTTTCCGCTTTTACCAGCGGCAGCCTTCTTGAGGATTGAGTTTAGTATCTTACCAGTTCTTGTGGGCTTGGTAGTCTTGGATTTACCGGCGGCTTTAGGGGTGCTTTTACTTCGTTCCCTGTTGAAACTCCTGCTGAACAATCAAGGGGTTAGTACCTATATAGGTTTGCCAATGAATATTGTTGCACTAGGAGTCTTTGTTATTGCCTTTGGTTTGATTTGGAAAAAAGAACGAACAGCCATTCGTTTTGCCCTAGCTTCCCTAATTGGCACGATTTGTATGACTCTGGCAATGCTAGTGTTAAACTATGTTTATGCTGTTCCTTTGTACGCGAAATTTGCTAATTTTGATATTGAAAATATTCTAGGACTAAGTAATTACATGTTGGCAATGGTTTTACCATTCAATTTGATTGAAGGCGTCATCTTTGCCCTCTCATTCTGGTTATTATTTGTCTTATTGAAACCAACCTTGAAATACTATGAAAGATAAACAAACATATTTCACAAAGGGCTCTTTCGCCCTTTTACTTTTTGTGATTATTGGTTATATGGTAAAGTTTTACCCTGAAATGTTGGTCAATTTTGATCAACCAATTCAGAAAGCAATTCGAGGAGACTTGCCTGAATTTCTAACCTTGTTTTTTAGAGCGATCACGCATCTAATTGATATCCCGGTCATTATCACTTGGGCCTTACTTGTCGCTTTTGTTTTCTATCGTAAGCAGTGGAAGATGGAAAGTTTTCTCATGTTGGGAAATCTGACTTTGGCTGGACTCTTGATTGTGACCTTTAAGAATATCTACCAAAGACCACGGCCAGAAATTCTACACTTGGTAGAAGAAAAAGGTTTTTCGTTTCCTAGCGGACATTCTCTGGCAGTAACGATTATGGTAGGAACTTTGATTGTGATTTTCAGTCAAAGGATTAAAGACAAGCTTTGGAAAAGAATCGTCCAAATCTTACTAGGGTTCTACTTATTGAGTGTACTAGTATCCAGAGTCTATCTGGGCGTTCATTATCCATCAGATGTTCTTGCCAGTCTTTGTGTTGGCCTAGGGGTTCTATTTATTGAATTTCCATTTTATGACAAACTCCGTTTCCAATGGCGTTTTAAAGGCAAGCAAAAGTAATGATAGGAAGCACTCAAATAGAGTGCTTTTTTTGACGTGAAAACACTGTTTCTTAAAGTAAACGGTTTAAAAAACATATAGATTTTAGATAAGCATTTAAACGAAAAAAATCTCAAAAAAATTGATTTTTCCTACTTGAATTTTAGACAGAATAGTGTATAATAGATGGGTATGTGTAAAACATACTTGTGGGAGGTAAAAATCTCTAAATTACCGCCAAAACCACAAAGGAGGATTTAAAAATGGCTAAAAAAGTCGAAAAACTTGTAAAATTGCAAATCCCTGCTGGTAAAGCTACACCAGCTCCACCAGTTGGACCTGCTCTTGGTCAAGCTGGTATCAACATC
Source organism: Streptococcus sp. Marseille-Q7087 (assembly GCF_965111935.1). Classification (NCBI taxonomy): domain Bacteria; kingdom Bacillati; phylum Bacillota; class Bacilli; order Lactobacillales; family Streptococcaceae; genus Streptococcus; species Streptococcus sp. Marseille-Q7087. The sequence goes on from NZ_CBCOPJ010000001.1 coordinate 353,029, forward strand.
ATGGGATTCACAAAAGAGTTCAACGCTCGTACAGCTGATCAAGCTGGTATGATTATTCCAGTTGTTATCTCAGTATACGAAGATAAATCATTTACTTTCATCACTAAGACACCACCAGCTGCTGTTCTTTTGAAAAAAGCTGCAGGTGTTGAAAAAGGATCAGGTACACCTAACAAAACTAAAGTTGCTACAGTTACTCGTGCACAAGTACAAGAAATTGCAGAAACTAAGATGCCAGATTTGAACGCAGCAAACATTGAGTCTGCAATGCGTATGATTGAAGGTACTGCTCGTTCTATGGGATTCACTGTTGTTGACTAATCAATAACTTCCCTATATAACCCGCAAGACTTCATCATTTCGAGAAGTGACGTGGGAGATGAAAATCGATTGAACCACTTACAAGGAGAATAGAAAATGGCTAAAAAAAGCAAACAACTTCGTGCTGCTCTTGAGAAAATCGACAGCACAAAAGCATACAGCGTAGAAGAAGCTGTAGCTCTTGCAAAAGAAACTAACTTTGCAAAATTTGATGCAACTGTAGAAGTTGCTTACAACTTGAACATCGACGTGAAAAAAGCTGACCAACAAATCCGTGGAGCAATGGTATTGCCAAACGGTACTGGTAAAACATCTCGCGTTCTTGTATTTGCACGTGGTGCAAAAGCTGAAGAAGCTAAAGCTGCTGGTGCAGACTTCGTTGGTGAAGACGACCTTGTTGCTAAAATCAACGACGGTTGGTTGGACTTCGACGTAGTTATCGCTACACCTGACATGATGGCTCTTGTTGGACGTCTTGGACGTGTCCTTGGACCACGTAACTTGATGCCAAACCCTAAAACTGGTACTGTAACAATGGATGTTGCTAAAGCAGTTGAAGAGTCTAAAGGTGGTAAAATCACTTACCGTGCTGACCGTGCAGGTATCGTACAAGCTATCATCGGTAAAGTTTCATTTGAAGCTGACAAGTTGGTTGAAAACTTCAAAGCATTCAACGAAACAATCCAAAAAGCTAAACCAGCTACTGCTAAAGGAACTTACGTAACAAGCTTGACAATCACAACTACTCAAGGTGTTGGTATCAAGGTTGACGTTAACTCACTTTAATTAGTAATAAACAAAAAGGTTGAAGGCAATTAAGTCTCAACCTTTTTTTCTATAAAAAAAGGTAAGAATACGTATTATTTTTCTAATCAATTTGATATTGTAAAGTATCTAGATAGAAAATTCAGAAAATTGTTTCTTTTGTCTTGAAAATTTTTGAAAAAATGGTATTATAGAAACAAGTCATTTTATTGAGAAGAGAAAGGGGAACGATGGAGAAAATCATTTTAGATTCACCAAAGTCAGGTTCAGAACTCGTTTTGGAAACGCTCCGTGACCTAGGAATCGATACGATTTTTGGTTATCCAGGCGGGGCGGTATTGCCTTTATATGATGCTATTTATAATTTTAAAGGCATTCGCCATATTCTAGGTCGGCATGAACAAGGTTGTCTTCATGAAGCAGAAGGTTATGCTAAGTCAACAGGGAAACTTGGTGTCGCAGTCGTCACAAGTGGACCAGGAGCTACTAATGCCATTACTGGTATTGCAGATGCTATGAGTGATAGTGTTCCCCTTTTGGTCTTCACTGGTCAGGTGGCAAGAGCGGGAATCGGTAAGGATGCTTTCCAGGAGGCAGATATTGTCGGAATTACCATGCCGATTACCAAGTACAACTACCAGGTTCGAGAAACAGCGGATATTCCACGTGTAATTACAGAGGCTGTGCACATTGCGACTACGGGTCGACCAGGTCCAGTTGTTATTGACTTACCAAAAGATGTTTCTGCTCTTGAAACGGACTTCGTCTATTCATCAGAAATAGATTTACCAAGTTATCAACCAACTCTTGAGCCTAATGAGATGCAAATCAAGAAAATCTTGAAACAACTCTCTAAGGCTAAAAAACCTGTTTTACTAGCTGGTGGTGGTATTAGTTATGCTGAAGCTGCTGCGGAGTTAAATGAATTTGCAGAGCGTTATCAAATTCCTGTTGTTACCAGTCTTTTGGGACAGGGGACAATTGCAACAAGTCATCCACTATTTTTGGGAATGGGTGGAATGCATGGTTCCTTTGCAGCTAATATCGCAATGACTGAGGCTGATTTTATGATTTCTATTGGTTGCCGTTTTGATGACCGTTTAACTGGAAATCCTAAGACCTTTGCAAAGAATGCCAAAGTAGCGCATATTGATATCGATCCAGCAGAGATTGGTAAGATTATCGCTGTTGATATTCCGGTTGTTGGAGATGCTAAAAAGGCCTTGCAGCAGTTGCTAGCTGAGCCAATCGTTCGTAACAATACTGAAAAATGGATTGAAAAAGTTACCAAAGATAAGAATCGTGTTCGTTCTTATGATAAGAAGGAACGTGTCGTCCAACCACAAGCGGTTATTGAACGTATTGGTGAATTGACTAAGGGTGATGCTATTGTCGTAACTGACGTTGGCCAACACCAAATGTGGACAGCTCAATACTATCCTTACCAAAACGAGCGTCAATTGGTAACCTCAGGTGGTCTAGGAACGATGGGATTCGGAGTTCCTGCAGCCATAGGAGCAAAAATTGCTAATCCAGATAAAGAGGTCGTTCTCTTTGTCGGTGACGGTGGTTTCCAGATGACCAACCAAGAATTGGCAATTTTGAACATCTACAAGATTCCAATCAAAGTCATCATGCTCAATAACCATTCGCTTGGGATGGTTCGTCAATGGCAAGAAGCCTTCTATGAAGGACGAACATCAGAGTCAGTCTTTGATAGCCTCCCTGATTTCCAATTAATGGCTCAGGCTTACGGGATTAAAAATTATAAATTTGACAATCCTGAAACCTTAGAGAAGGATTTGGAAGTCATCAAAGAGGATGTACCAATGTTCATCGAAGTAGATATTTCTCGTAAAGAGCATGTCTTACCGATGGTACCAGCTGGTAAGAGTAATCATGAGATGTTGGGGGTGAAGTTTAATGCGTAGAATGTTAACAGCCAAACTTCAAAACCGTTCAGGTGTTCTCAATCGCTTTACAGGAGTCTTGTCGAGACGTCAAGTTAATATCGAAAGTATTTCTGTGGGTGCAACGGAGAATCCTAATGTATCACGAATTACTATTATCATTGATGTCGCATCGAATGATGAAGTGGAGCAAATTATCAAACAACTTAACCGTCAGGTCGATGTTATCCGTGTTCGTGATATCACTGATAAACCTCACCTAGAGCGAGAAGTTATCTTGGTTAAGATTGCTGCACCAGCTGAGAAGCGAGCAGAAATTTTGGCCATCATTCAACCTTTCCGTGCAACTGTGGTCGATGTAGCTCCAAGCTCCATTACCGTTCAGATGACGGGAAATGCAGAAAAGAGTGAGGCCTTGATTCGTGTCATTCGACCATACGGTATCAAGAATATTGCTCGTACGGGTGCAACTGGATTTACCCGTGATTAAAAATCCAATCTAAATTTGTTAATTTAGCCTATCAGGCAATAAAAATAGAAAAGAGAGAAAAAACTATGGCAGTTCAAATGGAATACGAAAAAGATGTAAAAGTAGCAGCACTTGACGGTAAAAAAATCGCCGTTATCGGTTATGGTTCACAAGGACATGCGCATGCTCAAAATTTGCGTGATTCAGGTCATGATGTGATTATCGGCGTTCGTCCAGGTAAATCATTTGATAAAGCTAAAGAAGATGGTTTTGATACTTACACAGTAGCAGAAGCAACTAAATTGGCTGATGTTATCATGATTTTGGCACCAGATGAAATTCAACAAGAATTGTACGAGGCAGAAATCGCTCCAAACTTGGAAGCTGGAAATGCAGTTGGTTTTGCACATGGTTTCAACATCCACTTCGAATTCATCAAAGTTCCTGCAGATGTTGATGTCTTCATGTGTGCTCCTAAAGGACCAGGACACTTGGTACGTCGTACTTACGAAGAAGGATTTGGTGTTCCAGCGCTTTACGCCGTATACCAAGATGCTACAGGAAATGCTAAAGACATCGCTATGGACTGGTGTAAAGGTGTTGGTGCAGCGCGTGTAGGTCTTCTTGAAACAACATACAAAGAAGAAACTGAAGAAGATTTGTTTGGTGAACAAGCAGTTCTTTGCGGTGGTTTGACTGCCCTTATCGAAGCTGGTTTTGAAGTCTTGACTGAAGCTGGTTATGCTCCAGAATTGGCTTACTTCGAAGTGCTTCACGAAATGAAATTGATCGTTGACTTGATCTACGAAGGTGGATTCAAGAAAATGCGTCAATCAATCTCTAACACAGCTGAATACGGTGACTATGTGTCAGGTCCACGTGTGATTACTGAACAAGTCAAAGAAAACATGAAAGCCGTTCTTGCTGATATCCAAAATGGTAAATTTGCCAACGACTTTGTGAACGACTACAAAGCTGGTCGTCCAAAATTGACTGCTTACCGTGAACAAGCAGCTAACCTTGAAATTGAAAAGGTTGGTGCAGAATTGCGTAAAGCAATGCCATTTGTTGGTAAAAACGACGATGACGCATTCAAAATCTACAACTAATTTTTGAGAATAAAGATAGAAGGCGAGTTGGGGGTACCTAACCCGCTTTTTATCTTGAAAACGAATTAAGGAGAAGATTATGCTTAGTGCAAAAGATGTGGTAAAAGCCCATAAAGTATTGAGTGGTGTAGTAGTCAACACACCGTTAGAATATGATCATTACTTATCAGAGAAATACGGAGCTAAAATTTATCTCAAGAAAGAAAATGCTCAACGCGTTCGGTCATTTAAGATTCGTGGTGCTTATTATGCGATTTCACAATTGAACAAAGAAGAACGTGAGCGTGGTGTAGTGTGTGCTTCAGCAGGAAATCACGCCCAAGGAGTTGCTTACACATGTAATGAAATGAAGATTCCTGCAACAATCTTTATGCCAATTACAACACCTCAACAGAAAATTGGTCAGGTTCGTTTCTTTGGTGGTGATTTTGTAACCATTAAATTAGTAGGAGATACCTTTGATGCGTCAGCCAAGGCAGCTCAAGAGTTTACAGTCGCTGAAAATCGTACCTTTATCGATCCTTTCGATGATCCTTATGTTCAAGCGGGACAAGGAACTGTTGCCTACGAGATTTTAGAAGAAGCACGCAAAGAATCCATTGATTTTGATACTGTTTTGGTACCTGTAGGAGGTGGAGGTCTTATTTCTGGTGTTTCTACCTATATTAAAGAAACAAATCCAGAAATTGAAGTAATCGGTGTTGAGGCTGAAGGGGCTCGTTCTATGAAGGCAGCCTTTGAAGCTGGAGGACCAGTCAAACTCAAGGAAATTGATAAGTTTGCTGATGGGATTGCTGTCCAAAAAGTAGGGCAGTTGACCTATGAGGCAACTCGTAAAAATGTACAGACTCTTATTGGCGTGGATGAAGGTTTGATTTCTGAAACCATAATTGATCTCTACTCTAAACAAGGGATCGTAGCAGAACCTGCGGGTGCTGCTAGTGTTGCAGCCCTAGAAGTGTTATCTGATTATATTAAAGGAAAAACTATTTGTTGTATCATCTCTGGAGGGAATAATGACATCAACCGTATGCCAGAGATGGAAGAACGTGCCTTGATCTATGATGGCATCAAGCATTATTTTGTAGTGAATTTCCCGCAACGTCCTGGAGCCCTTCGAGAGTTTGTAAATGATATCTTGGGACCGAATGATGATATCACACGTTTTGAGTATATCAAACGTGCTAGCAAGGGAACTGGACCTGTTTTGATTGGTGTAGCTCTAGCGGATAAGCACGATTATGCGGGTTTGATTCATCGAATGGAAAAATTCGACCCGTCTTATATTAACTTAAATGGGAACGAAACCCTATATAATATGCTTGTTTAATATCCTATAAAATTTTTATCATATTATTTGCCTAACCTATATGTGAGTGCTATAATGTAAGTGAAGAAAGGGGGAGATTCCCATGGTTTTACCAGTTATACTTGTTCTATTAATTCTAATGCTTATTGTGGGAGTTACTCTAGTAAGTTCTGTTTATGTCGTTCGTCAACAATCTGTTGCCATTATCGAACGATTTGGTAAATATCAAAAGTTAAGTAATAGTGGTATTCATCTGCGAGCACCATTTGGCATTGACAAAATTGCAGCTCGTGTACAGCTACGCCTTTTACAAAGTGAAATCGTGGTTGAAACCAAAACCCAAGATAACGTTTTTGTGACCATGAATGTCGCAACTCAATACCGTGTAAATGAGCAAAACGTTACAGATGCTTACTATAAATTGATGAGACCGGAAGCTCAAATTAAATCTTATATTGAAGATGCATTACGCTCATCTGTTCCTAGATTAACTTTGGATGAATTGTTTGAGAAAAAAGATGAAATTGCATTAGAAGTTCAAAAACAAGTAGCGGAAGAAATGTCAACGTATGGGTATATTATCGTTAAGACACTCATTACCAAAGTTGAGCCGGATGCAGAAGTCAAACAATCAATGAACGAAATCAATGCCGCTCAACGTAAGAGAGTGGCCGCTCAAGAATTGGCTGAAGCAGACAAAATTAAGATCGTTACAGCGGCAGAAGCTGAGGCAGAAAAAGATCGTCTCCATGGTGTGGGGATCGCAGAGCAGCGGAAAGCAATTGTTGATGGACTTGCTGATTCTATTAAAGAGTTAAAAGGAGCTAATGTCGAATTAACTGAAGAACAAATTATGTCAATCCTATTAACCAATCAGTATTTAGACACATTGAATAATTTTGCAGACAAACAAGGAAATAATACTATATTCTTGCCAGCAAATCCTAATGGAGTTGAAGATATACGGACCCATATATTATCGGCTTTAAAAGCCAAATAATTGTGTTCTGAGCGCTTTAATTCAGTGTATGTATTCGTTTTTATTGACAAACACTATAAAAACATATAGAATGAAATAGCGCAAAGAAAAAAATAGGAGAATAACATGGCTAAGTCTAACTTTGAAAAAGTAGAATCAGTTGTTAGCTGGGTTCGTGATAAAAAAATCACAGGGTATCGTATTTCTAAGGAAACAAATGCACGTGAAATGTCTATCATTGCTTTAGCTCAAGGACGTGCAAAAGTTAAAAATATTTCCTTTGAAACAGCCCTCGGCTTAATTGATTTCTACGACAAAAATCATGAAAAATTTGAAGATTAGTCTTTGGATATAGGCAGGTTCGAAAAGAACTTGCCTTTTCATTTTAGGAAATATAAAAAGACTGCAGGTTGCAGTCTTTTTTGATTATCCAAGATAGCGTTGTAAAAATTCTCTGGTGCGTTCTTCTTTAGGGTTGGTAAATAGATCTTCAGGTTTGCCTTCTTCTGCAATAACTCCCTTATCCATAAAGATAACACGGTTTGATACATCGCGAGCAAATTCCATTTCGTGGGTTACTACAATCATAGTCAATCCTTCCTGAGCTAGTTCTTGCATGATTTTAAGAACTTCACCGACCATTTCAGGGTCGAGGGCTGATGTAGGCTCGTCAAAGAGAATGGCATCAGGGTTCATAGAAAGAGCGCGAGCAATAGCTACACGTTGCTTTTGACCACCAGAAAGTTGCTTTGGTTTAGCTTGCCAGAAACGTTCTCCCATACCAACCTTCTCAAGGTTTTCTTTTGCGATTTTCTCTGCTTCTGAGCGTTCACGTTTGAGTACAGTTGTTTGGGCAACGATTGTATTTTCGAGAACATTGAGATTTTCAAAAAGATTAAAGGACTGGAAGACCATTCCTAGTTTTTCGCGATAGTGAGTAAGATTATACCCTTTTTCAAGGACGTTTTCACCGTGATAAAGAATTTCACCTTCAGTTGGGGTTTCGAGAAGGTTGATAGAACGTAGGAAGGTTGATTTACCACTACCGGAACTACCGATGATAGAAATCACTTCTCCTTTATGAATAGTGAGTGAGATGTCTTTTAGGACCTCGTTTTGTCCATAGGATTTTTTGAGGTGTTTGATTTCAAGAATGGGTTGATTCATTATTTCAAATCCTCCGTTTGCATTTGGTTAGCACCTGTTGTGTAGGTATCCATATCCATACGTTTTTCAATGTAACGGAGAATACGCGTTACTGTAAAGGTAAGGACAAAGTAGATAACTGCGATGATGGTAAAGGTTTGGAAGTATTGGTAGGTTTGTGTTGCTACTGTATTTCCTGAGAAGTAAAGTTCTACAACAGAGATAACGTTCAATACAGAAGTATCCTTGATGTTGATGACGAACTCATTACCAGTTGCTGGTAGAATATTTCGAACAACTTGAGGCAAAACAATCTTACGCATGGTTTGATTATGAGTCATACCAAGTGCAGTTGCCGCTTCGAATTGTCCCTTATCAACAGCCAGAATACCACCACGGACGATTTCTGTCATGTAGGCACCCGTATTGATAGAAACGATAAAGATAGCAGCCAGTGTTCGGTCTAGGTTGATTCCAAAGGCTTGTGCAGTACCATAGTAGATAACCATGGCTTGTACAATCATAGGCGTACCACGGAAAATTTCAATATAGACGTTGAGAATCCATCCAAGTAGATTTTGGATTACGTAGATAAATTGATTTTCAGATTGAGGTGCAGTACGGAAGACACCGATAGCAAGACCAATGATGAGACCGACGATAGTACCGATAATGGAAATGATAAGAGTAATACCAGCACCACGCAAGAGTTGTTGCCAGTTCTCAGATAGAATTTTAGCAACTTGGCCAAAGAAATTACTGTTGCTTTCTTCAGTTGTTGTAGATTCGGCAGGTTGCTCTTTGATCATACGATCCATGAGCGCAACTTGTTCTTCTTTAGAAATGGTTTCAATGCTAGCATTGATTTGACTGATTCGTTCGTCGTCTTTACGTAAACCGATAGCGATAGATGTATCTTCCTCCCCAGTTTTAAAGCCAGGTTCAGGTTGAATCATTTTGAACTTAGCGTTTGTTGATTCAGCAGTTAAGGCTTCTGGACGTTCAGAGACATAGGCATCGATGACTCCAGCTTCAAGAGCTTGTCGCATTTGCGCAAAATCACCCATAGCAGTTTCTTTCTGAGCACCTGAGATTTGTGAAATCAAGTCATATAGGTAAACACCTTGTTGAGAAGTGATTTTTGCTCCGCTAAAACCGTCCAATGATTTAGCATTGGCATAGGCAGAATCCTTCTTGACCAAAAGTACTGGTTCGCTAGTGTAGTAGCTGCTTGAGAATGCAATTTCTTGTTTGCGCTCAGCGGTTGGACTCATACCTGCGATAATCATATCGATTTTACCAGAGGTAAGGGCTGGGACAAGTCCTTCCCATTTAGTTTTTACAACCAATGGTTCTTTACCAAGGTCCTTAGCAATCTTTTTAGCAATTTGGACATCGTAACCGTTGGCATATTGGTTGGTTCCATCGATTTTGACAGCACCATTACTGTCATCATCCTGAGTCCAGTTAAAAGGTGCGTAAGCTGCCTCCATTCCGATGCGTAAATATTCATCGGCTTGGACCTGGCTAACTAGCCCTAAAGCAAGGGCCAGGCTAGCAAGGAAAGTTAAGCATAATTTTTTCATGTTTTCTCCTATTTCTAGTCTAAAAATGGCTCCCTCTATTGTATCTAAAAATGGTGAGATTTTCAATACAAGTAAACTCTTACTTGGAAAAAAATGATATAATGAAAAAAAGGTCAAAAGAGGCTATATTATGAAAAAAAGATGGTTAATAGTACTCATATTTACTTGTCTGATAATTGTTCCAAAAATGGTTTTTGCTGTGGATTTTAGCATTCCATCATATAAAGGAGAACTGTATATTCATGCAGATAATACAGCGGAATTTAGGCAGAAGATAGTTTACCAGTTCGAGGAGGATTTTAATGGCCAAATCGTGGGGATTGGTCGTGCAGGCAAGATGCCTAGTGGATTTGAAATTGTTCCTCAGCCAAAGATTGAGGCCTTTAAAAATGGTCATAAAATCGAAAATCTTACTAGCGAAGTGACAGAAGAAACGAAAGGTTATACTGTTAAGGTCTATAATCCAGGTCAGGAAGGGGACAGGGTCGAAGTGGAACTTACCTGGCAATTGAAAAATCTTCTTTTCCTATATGATGATATCGCTGAATTAAATTGGCGACCCTTAACAGATAGTTCAGAATCTATTGAAAAGTTTGAGTTTCACGTAAGTGGAGAGAAGGGGGCTGAAAAACTCTTTTTCCACACAGGGCAACTCTATAGAGAGGGAAGGATCGAACAGAGTGGTCATGACTATACTATTCGCTTAGACAATCTTCCGTCTAAGCGCGGAGTTGAGTTGCATGCCTACTGGCCTCGAACTGATTTTGCTAGCGCTACGGATCAGGACTTGAAAGGGAATCGTTTAGAAGAGTTTAATAAGATAGAAGACTCGATTGTTAGAGAAAAAGAGCAGAGTAAATATATAGTAACTTGGGTGTTTCCTTTGATTTTGTCTCTTTCCTTGTTATTGAGTATCTTCTTCTATTTTATTTATAAAAGAAAGACAGGACCTTCAGTCAAATATGCCAAAAATCATCGTCTCTATGAACCACCAATGGAATTAGAACCTATGGTTTTATCAGAAGCAGTTTACTCGACCTCTTTGGAGGAAGTGAGTCCTCTAATCAAAGGAGCAGGCAAATTCACCTTTGATCAACTCATTCAAGCTACTTTGCTAGATGTGATTGACCGTGGGAATGTTTCTATTATTTCAGAAGGAGATGCAGTTGGCTTGAGGCTGGTAAAAGAAGATGGTTTGTCAAACTTTGAGAAAGACTGTATAAATCTGGCCTTTTCAAACAAAAAAGAAGCAGCTCTTTCAAATTTGTTTGCGGATTATAAGGTATCTGATAGTCTTTATCGTAGAGCAAAAGTCTCTGATGAAAAACGTATTCAAGCAAAGGGGAGTCAGCTCAAATATTCTTTTGAAAGAGCATTGAAACAGATGCAAGAAGGGGTGAGAAATCGAGTTTCCTTCTGGGGGCTACCAGATTATTATCGCCCCTTGACTAGCGGGGAAAAGGTCTTGCAAGTGAGTATGGGTATCTCCACTATCTTACCCCTATTTATAGGATTTGGTTTGTTCTTGTACAGTTTAGACGTTCATGGATATCTTTACCTCCCCTTGCCAATACTTGGTTTTCTAGGATTAGTTTTGGCTGTTTTCTATTATTGGAAGCTTCGACTAGATAATCGTGATGGTGTTCTAAATGAAGCGGGAGCAGAAGTCTACTATCTCTGGACCAGTTTTGAAAATATGTTGCGTGAGATTGCACGATTGGATCAGGTTGAATTGGAAAGTATTGTAGTCTGGAATCGCCTCTTGGTCTATGCGACCTTATTTGGCTATGCGGACAAGGTCAGTCACTTGATGAAGGTTCATCATATTCAAGTGGAAAATCTAGATATCAATCTCTATGTAGCCTATGGCTGGCATAGTATGTTTTATCATTCAACAGCGCAAATAAGCCATTATGCAACCATCGCAAATACAGCAAGTACTTTTTCTGTATCATCCGGAAGTGGTAGCTCTGGTGGAGGTTTCTCAGGCGGTGGTGGCGGAGGAAGTGTTGGTGCTTTCTAAAGAAAACTAAACACAGCCTTTAAAAGTATGATATAATGGAGGATAGAAAAAGGAGTTATCTATGTATCTTATTGAAATTTTAAAATCTATCTTTTTTGGTATTGTTGAAGGAATTACGGAATGGTTGCCGATTTCGAGTACTGGTCACTTAATTTTGGCAGAAGAGTTTATCCAGTATAAAGATCAAAATGAAGCCTTCATGTCTATGTTTAACGTAGTCATTCAACTGGGTGCTATCCTAGCCGTCATGGTTATCTACTTTAACAAACTTAATCCTTTCAAACCAGGTAAGGATAAAGTTCAAGTTCGTAGAACTTGGCAATTATGGTCTAAAGTATTTGTTGCGACTCTCCCTCTTCTTCTAGTCTTTAAGTTTGATGATTGGTTTGATACTCACTTCCATAATATGGTTTCAGTAGCCATTATGTTGATAGTTTATGGGGTTGCTTTCATTTATCTTGAAAAACGCAACAAAGCACAAGCAATTGAGCCAACAGTAACTGAGCTAGATAAGTTGCCTTATAAAACAGCCCTCTATATTGGTCTTTTCCAAGTCTTGGCTCTTTTACCAGGAACTAGCCGTTCAGGTGCGACTATCGTCGGTGGTTTGTTAAATGGAACCAGTCGTTCAGTGGTGACAGAATTCACCTTCTATCTAGGAATTCCTGTTATGTTTGGAGCTAGTGCCTTGAAGATTTTTAAATTCATCAAAGCAGGGGAAGTATTGAGTTTTGGTCAATTCTTCTTGCTCCTAGTCGCCATGGTAGTCGCTTTTGCAGTCAGCATGGTTGCTATTCGTTTCTTGACCGGCTATGTAAAAAAACACGACTTCACAGTCTTCGGTAAATACCGTATTGTTCTTGGTAGTGTCTTGTTGCTTTATAGCTTTGTTCGATTATTTGTATAAGAAAAAACCTTGAGGGAAATTTCCTTCAAGGTTTTTAAAATCCTGTCACAGTGACTCCCAATAAGCGGACACCCTTGTCTTTATCACTAAGTGTTTCGTAGAGTTGGATAATGCTTTGTGCGATTTCTTCAGAGTCTTGTGTTTGTTGGCTCAGTGTTTTTCGTTTTGTCAAAGTAGAAAAGTCAGCATAGCGGATTTTCAAAATGACGATTTTACCACTTTTTTCATATTTTTGAAGACTAAGAGCGACTTTTTCCGAAAGGAGAGTTAGCTCTTTTTTGATATCTTCTTCCAGACTAAGAATTTTACTATAGGTTTTTTCTTTACCAATAGACTTACGAATACGGTCAGATTTAACGGCAGAATTATCAATCCCACGAGCCTTTCGATAAAGGTCAAATCCAAGTCGTCCAAAACGATCAATAAGCGTAATTTCAGAAATTTCTAGGAGATCGGCTCCCGTGAATACTCCCATTTGATGTAATTTCTCAACAGTTTTCTTGCCAACGCCGTGGAATTTAGCAATATCCATTTGTTTGAGGAAGTTTTCGGCTTCTTCAGGGAGAATAACCGTCAAACCACGAGGTTTTTGATAGTCACTAGCCATTTTAGCTAAAAACTTATTATAAGAAACACCGGCAGAAGCGGTCAGATGGAGTTCTTGCCAAATATCCTGCTGAATTAAGCGAGCAATCTTAACGGCAGATTTGATACCGAGTTTGTTTTCAGTTACGTCTAGATAGGCTTCATCGATACTCATAGGCTCAATTTTATCTGTATATCGTTTGAAAATAGCTCGTATCTGTTGACCGACAGCAGTATATTTTTCGTAGTTTCCAGAAATGAAAACGGCTTGCGGACAACGCTCATAGGCCTCTTTGGAACTCATAGCTGAGTGGATGCCAAAGGCTCTCGCTTCATAACTACAAGTCGAAACAACTCCGCGACCTCCTGTTTTTCTTGGGTCGCTACCAATAATAACAGGTTTCCCTTTAAGTTTGGGATTGTCACGAATTTCTACGGCAGCAAAAAAGGCATCCATGTCAATATGGATGATTTTACGAGATAAATCATTCATCAGTGGAAATATCAGCATGTGATGACCTTTCTTTGATAGAATTACTAGCTATATTATAACCTTTTTCAGAAAAAATAGAAAATAGGTAAATCTTTTTTCAAAACTATAATACAGTTATCGAGAAAATAACAACTGTATTATAAAAGAAAGTGTTAAAAAAAGGTGATTTCACTTGTTGAAATCGTTTACTGTGTGGTATACTGAATACATGAATGTAACAGATGACTGTTACTAGAAAGATAAAAGAGGACATTAACATGGTTGTTAAGACAGTTGTTGAAGCACAGGACATTTTTGACAAAGCCTGGGAAGGCTTTAAAGGTGTTGACTGGAAAGAAAAAGCAAGTGTATCACGCTTTGTACAAGCTAACTACACACCTTATGATGGAGATGAAAGCTTCCTTGCAGGACCAACAGAGCGTTCACTTCACATCAAAAAAATCGTAGAAGAAACTAAAGCACACTACGAAGAAACTCGTTTCCCAATGGACACTCGTCCAACTTCTATTGCTGATATTCCTGCTGGATTTATCGACAAAGAAAACGAATTGATTTATGGTATCCAAAACGATGAACTCTTCAAATTGAACTTCATGCCAAAAGGTGGTATCCGTATGGCTGAAACTACTTTGAAAGAAAATGGATACGAACCAGATCCAGCTGTTCACGAAATTTTCACTAAATACGTAACAACTGTTAACGATGGGATCTTCCGTGCTTACACTTCAAACATTCGTCGTGCTCGTCACGCTCACACTGTAACGGGTCTTCCAGATGCATACTCACGTGGACGTATCATCGGTGTTTACGCACGTCTTGCTCTTTACGGTGCAGACTACTTGATGCAAGAAAAAGTTAACGACTGGAACTCAATCGAAGAAATCGATGAAGAAACAATCCGTCTTCGTGAAGAAATCAACCTTCAATATCAAGCATTGCAACAAGTTGTACGCTTGGGTGATCTTTACGGAGTAGATGTTCGCAAACCAGCGATGAACACTAAAGAAGCTATCCAATGGGTAAACATCGCCTTCATGGCTGTCTGCCGTGTGATCAACGGTGCTGCTACATCTCTAGGACGTGTGCCAATCGTATTGGATATCTTTGCAGAACGTGACCTTGCTCGTGGTACATTTACTGAATCAGAAATCCAAGAATTTGTTGATGATTTCGTTATGAAACTTCGTACAGTTAAATTTGCTCGTACAAAAGCTTACGACCAATTGTACTCAGGTGACCCAACCTTCATCACAACTTCTATGGCTGGTATGGGTAACGACGGTCGTCACCGTGTTACTAAGATGGACTACCGTTTCTTGAACACTCTTGACAACATCGGTAACTCTCCAGAACCAAACTTGACAGTTCTTTGGACTGATAAATTGCCATACAACTTCCGTCGCTACTGTATGCACATGAGCCACAAACACTCTTCAATCCAATATGAAGGTGTTACAACAATGGCTAAAGATGGATACGGTGAAATGAGCTGTATCTCATGCTGTGTATCTCCACTTGACCCAGAAAATGAAGAACAACGTCACAACATCCAGTACTTCGGTGCTCGCGTTAACGTTCTTAAAGCTCTTCTTACTGGTTTGAACGGTGGTTACGACGATGTTCATAAAGACTACAAAGTATTTGATATCGAACCAATCCGTGACGAAGTTCTTGAGTTTGAATCAGTTAAAGCTAACTTTGAAAAATCTCTTGACTGGTTGACTGACACTTACGTAGATGCTTTGAACATCATCCACTACATGACTGATAAGTACAACTACGAAGCTGTTCAAATGGCCTTCTTGCCAACTAAACAACGTGCTAACATGGGATTCGGTATCTGTGGATTCGCCAACACTGTTGATACATTGTCAGCTATTAAGTACGCTACAGTTAAACCAATCCGTGACGAAAATGGCTACATCTACGATTACGAAACAATCGGTGAATACCCACGTTGGGGTGAAGATGACCCACGTTCAAACGAATTGGCAGAATGGTTGATCGAAGCTTACACAACTCGTCTACGTAGCCACAAACTTTACAAAGACGCAGAAGCTACTGTATCACTTTTGACAATCACATCTAACGTTGCATACTCTAAACAAACTGGTAACTCACCAGTCCACAAAGGTGTATACCTCAACGAAGATGGTTCAGTGAACTTGTCTAAACTTGAATTCTTCTCACCAGGTGCTAACCCATCTAACAAAGCTAAAGGTGGATGGTTGCAAAACTTGAACTCACTTGCTAGCCTTGACTTTGGTTACGCAGCTGATGGTATCTCATTGACAACTCAAGTTTCACCTCGTGCTCTTGGTAAGACTCGTGACGAACAAGTTGATAACTTGGTAACAATCCTTGATGGTTACTTCGAAAACGGTGGACAACACGTTAACTTGAACGTTATGGACTTGAACGATGTTTACGAAAAGATCATGTCAGGTGAAGACGTAATCGTACGTATCTCAGGATACTGTGTAAATACTAAGTACCTCACTCCAGAACAAAAAACTGAATTGACACAACGTGTCTTCCACGAAGTTCTTTCAATGGATGATGCATTGAGCTAAGATTCATAAATAGTAAATCAAAAACCAGTCATTTTGACTGGTTTTTTTGATATAAGAAAATTTAAAAAAGTTAGTCAAATTTAGTCAAAATCCTTGACTAAAACTGACCAAAGTGATATACTAAAAACATAAGGATAAGGAAAGTCCTTAGAAAACCTTGATTTTAAGATGATTGTATATACTATCTTAAGATCAAAGTATGGGTAAAACCTAGAAAAGAGGTACAACCTATGGTTAACATTAGTATTTTTAGAAGTCCAATTACAAAACTTGTATTGGATAAAGAAAAACCTGAAATTATACGTAGAGTAGCAAATAGCTAGTCTAAATTTTTTATAACAAAGGTCAGAGAAAGTCAAAGTGATTTGACTAACTAATTTTGAATTTAACGAGGTATGAAATATGAATAACAACTTTAATAATTTTAACAACATGGATGATTTATTTAACCAATTGATGGGTGGTATGCGTGGATACAGTTCTGAAAATCGTCGTTACTTGATTAACGGCCGTGAAGTAACTCCAGAAGAATTCGCGATTTACCGTCAAACAGGTCAACTTCCTAGCGAAGGAAGTGATCAAGCTCAGTACGTTCAAGGGAAAGGTATGAAACAAGACGGTATTCTTGCTAAACTTGGACGTAATTTAACTGCTGAAGCTCGTGAAGGGAAGCTAGATCCGGTTATTGGACGTAATAAGGAAATTCAAGAAACATCTGAAATCCTTTCTCGTCGTACAAAGAATAACCCAGTTCTTGTCGGGGATGCTGGTGTTGGTAAAACAGCAGTAGTTGAAGGTTTGGCTCAAGCTATTGTGAATGGAGACGTTCCAGCAGCAATCAAGAACAAGGAAATCATTTCAATTGATATTTCTGGACTTGAAGCTGGTACTCAATACCGTGGTAGCTTTGAAGAAAACATTCAAAACTTGGTAAACGAGGTTAAAGAAGCTGGAAATATTATCCTCTTCTTCGATGAAATCCACCAAATTCTTGGTGCAGGTAGCACAGGGGATGGTCAAGGATCTAAAGGTCTTGCTGATATCTTGAAACCAGCTCTTTCACGTGGTGAATTGACAGTGATTGGGGCAACAACTCAAGATGAATATCGCAACACTATTTTGAAAAATGCTGCTCTTGCTCGTCGTTTCAACGAAGTAAAAGTTAATGCACCATCTGCTGAAGATACTTTCAAGATTCTCCAAGGGATCCGTGATCTTTATCAACAACACCACAATGTTATCTTGCCAGATGAAGTATTGAAAGCGGCTGTTGATTATTCTGTTCAATATATTCCACAACGTAGCTTGCCAGATAAGGCTATCGACTTGGTCGATGTGACAGCTGCTCACTTGGCAGCACAACACCCAGTGACAGATGTACATGCTGTGGAACATGAAATTGAAGAAGAAAAAGCTAAACAAGAAGCTGCAGCTGCTAAAGAAGATTACGAAGCAGCCCTTAATGCAAAAATTCGTATCGAAGAACTTGAAAAACAAATTGCCAACCATACTGAAGATCACAAGGTGACAGCGACTGTTAATGACGTAGCTGAGTCTGTAGAACGTATGACAGGTATTCCTGTTTCACAAATGGGTGCAACTGATATTGAACGTTTGAAAGATATGGGCCACCGTTTGCAAACTAAGGTTATCGGTCAAGATAAAGCTGTTGAGGCAGTAGCACGTGCGATCCGCCGTAATCGAGCAGGATTTGACGAAGGAAACCGTCCTATCGGTAGCTTCCTCTTTGTAGGACCTACTGGCGTTGGTAAGACTGAGTTGGCTAAACAATTGGCTCTTGATATGTTCGGAACTAAGGATGCTATCATCCGTTTGGATATGTCAGAATACAGCGATCGTACAGCCGTTTCTAAATTGATTGGTACAACAGCAGGTTATGTTGGTTACGATGATAATAACAATACCTTGACTGAACGTGTCCGCCGTAATCCATACTCAATTGTCCTCCTTGACGAGATTGAAAAGGCAGACCCTCAAGTGATTACTCTTCTTCTTCAAGTATTGGATGATGGTCGTTTGACAGACGGTCAAGGTAACACTGTAAACTTCAAGAATACGGTGATTATCGCAACTTCAAATGCTGGCTTTGGTTATGAAGCGAACTTGACAGAAGATGCGGACAAACCAGAATTGATGGATCGTTTGAAACCTTACTTCCGTCCAGAATTCCTCAATCGTTTCAACGCTGTGATTGAATTCTCACATTTGAGCAAGGAAGACCTTTCTAAGATTGTTGATTTGATGTTGGTTGATGTCAATAAGACACTTGCCAAGAAAGAGATCGACTTGGCAGTGAGCGATGCAGCTAAAGAATACATGACTGAAGAAGGTTATGATGAAGTCATGGGTGTTCGTCCACTCCGTCGTGTAGTTGAACAACAAATCCGTGACAAAGTAACAGACTTCCATTTGGATAATCTTGATGCTAAACACCTAGAAGCTGACATGGAAGATGGTGTTTTGGTCATTCGTGAAAAAGACTAAATCAAGATTTAGAAAATAAAAAAAGGAACCAGTTCAAAAGCTGGTTTCTTTTTTATTATTAGATGACATGACGTTCAAAGGCATCGTCTGAGATTCCTTGTTGGAGAATCAATTTTGCCCATTCCTTAGCAGAGAAAAGGCTATGATCCTTGTAGTTACCACAAGATTCAATAGTTGTTCCTGGGACATCTTCCCAAGTTGTTGTTTCAGCGATTTCCTTCAGTGAATCCTTGATGACAGCTGCGATTTCAGCGCTAGAATGACGTCCCCACATAATCATATGGAACCCTGTACGACAACCAAATGGTGAACAATCAATCATACCGTCGATGCGAGTACGGATTAACTTAGCCAAGAGGTGCTCAATAGTATGAAGTCCAGCAGTAGGGATAGAGTCCTCATTTGGTTGAACCAAGCGGATATCAAAGTTAGAAATGATATCTCCTTTCGGTCCAGTCTCTTCTCCAATCAAGCGGACATAAGGAGCTTTTACAATCGTATGATCTAGTTCAAAACTTTCAACAATAACTTCTTTTGACATGGTATTTCCTTTCAACTTTCTTCTTTCATTATATCATAAAGATATAGTTGATAAACGGCTATAATAGAATTTTTCCTAAAAAGATTTTCATATTAGAAATAGAGGAAGAAAATATTTTCAAATCAATTGGAAAAATTCTGAAAATTGTATTGACACTTGGCGAAAAAGGGATTATAATGTATAAAAAGTCATAAAGGAGTTTATTATGAAATTTTCAAAAGTAATGGTCCTAGCAGGGGTGACTCTGTTAGCGTCAGGTGTTTTGGCAGCTTGTTCGGGTTCAGGCTCTAGTGCAAAAGGTGAGAAAACTTTTTCTTACGTTTATGAAACAGATCCAGACAGCCTCAACTATCTGACAACAGGTAAGGCTGCGGTTGCTAATATTACAAGTAATGTGGTTGACGGTTTGATGGAGAATGACCGTTACGGAAACTTCGTGCCATCTATGGCAGAAGACTGGTCTGTATCTCAAGATGGTTTGACTTACACTTATAAAATCCGTAAAGATGCTAAGTGGTACACTTCTGAAGGTGAAGAGTATGCACCTGTGAAAGCTCAAGACTTTGTAACAGGTCTTAAATATGCAGCTGATAATAAGTCAGAGGCCCTTTATCTTGTTCAAGAATCCATTAAAGGTCTTGACGCTTATGTCAAAGGTGAAGTAAAAGACTTCTCAGAAGTTGGAATCAAGGCAATTGATGATCAAACTGTTCAATACACTTTGAATAAACCAGAAAGCTTCTGGAACTCTAAGACAACCATGGGTATTCTTGCACCAGTCAATGAAGAATTCCTTACTTCTAAAGGAAGTGACTTTGCCAAAGCAACTGATCCAAGCAGTATTCTTTACAACGGTCCTTTCTTGTTGAAATCATTGGTAGCTAAATCTTCAGTAGAATTTGAAAAGAATCCAAACTACTGGGATAAGGACAATGTTCATATTGATAAAGTAAAACTATCATTCTGGGATGGTCAAGATACAAACAAACCTGCAGAAACCTTTAAGGCTGGTGGTTTCTCAACGGCTCGTCTATTCCCAACAAGTGCAAGTTATCCTGAAACTGAAAAAGAGTTTAAAGACAATATCGTTTATACACCACAAGATTCTTCAACTTACTTAATTGGTACCAATATTGATCGTCAGTCTTATAAATATACTTCTAAGACTACAGATGAGCAAAAAACTTCAACTAAGAAAGCTCTCCTTAACAAAGACTTCCGTCAAGCGATTGCCTTCGGTATTGATAGAACAGCTTATACTTCTCAAATCAATGGAGAAAGTGGAGCAACAAAACTTCTTCGTAACTTGTTCGTACCACCAACATTTGTTCAAGCAGATGGTAAAAACTTTGGTGAGTTAGTTAAGGAAAAATTGGTGACTTATGGTGACGAGTGGAAAGATGTTAACCTAGACGATGCTCAAGACGGTCTTTACAGTCCAGAAAAAGCAAAAGCAGAATTTGCTAAAGCTAAGACAGCTCTCCAAGCAGAAGGTGTTCAATTCCCAATTCACTTGGATATGCCGGTAGACCAAACAAGTACTACAAAAGTACAACGTGTTCAATCATTGAAACAATCACTTGAAGCAACATTAGGAACTGATAACGTAGTCGTTGATATCCAACAACTTCAAAAAGATGAAGTTCAGAATGTCACTTACTTTGCTGAGTCAGCTGCTGGGGAAGATTGGGACCTTTCAGATAACGTTGGTTGGACTCCAGACTTTGCAGACCCATCTACTTACCTTGATATCATCAAACCATCAGTCGGTGAAAATACTAAGACTTACCTAGGCTTTGATGCAGGTACAAATAATGCAGCAGCCAAACAAGTTGGTTTGGAAGACTACGAAAAGATGGTTGTTGAAGCCGGAAACGAAAACACTGACGTTTCAAAA
This sequence comes from Streptococcus sp. Marseille-Q7087, assembly GCF_965111935.1. Taxonomy (NCBI): domain Bacteria; kingdom Bacillati; phylum Bacillota; class Bacilli; order Lactobacillales; family Streptococcaceae; genus Streptococcus; species Streptococcus sp. Marseille-Q7087. The sequence goes on from NZ_CBCOPJ010000001.1 coordinate 374,147, forward strand.
CGTTATGACAAATATGCTGCAGCCCAAGCTTGGTTGACAGATAGCGCTTTGATTATTCCAACAGCTTCTCAAACTGGACGTCCAATGTTGTCTAAGATGGTACCATTTACGCTTCCATTTGCTTACTCAGGTAACAAGGGAACAACTGAACCTCTCTTGTACAAATACCTTGAACTTCAAGATAAACCAGTAACTGCTGATGAATATCAAAAAGCTCAAGATAAATGGAAGAAAGAAAAAGAAGAATCTAATAAAAAAGCACAAGAAGATCTTGCCAACCATGTAAAATAAAAGAAGGTGGAGTTAGTGATTAACTCCACTTTTTGGTTAAAGAAATACCTAAGAAAATTACTCTTAGGTATTTAGTGATTATTGTTGACCTCGTGGATTTTGATTTTGTCGAGGATTTTGTTGAGGTGGCTGATTCTGTTGATGATTTTGATTAGTATTTGGTGTCGAAGGGTTTTGGGTGGTGTTAGAGTCAGTAGTCTCAGTGACAGAGGTTTGACTTTCAGTCGTTACGTTTGAAACTTCTGTAATAGGTTGTTGGGGAGTTTGGGTTATCCAATTATTTCGTGCACCATTCTTAAAGACGTAATCACCGCTTCTATAAAGTCCTTCAGGCATTGTCCAATCACCAGGGTGATCATTTTCAGCGAGATATTCCATCATTGAACGATAGATGCTACCAGCAACTCTAAATCCGTCACCAACAATTGGTGTCAATCGATTGGAGTAACCAGTCCATACTGCCATTGAGTATTTACGTGTATAGCCAACAAACATTTCATCAGGAGCGACATACTGATCGGTTTTGATATGATTCTCAATTTCAGCATCAGTATAGTTTGATGTACCAGTTTTACCCGCTTGAGGTAACCAAGAAATGTAAGCACCAGTACCGTTTCCATAATAGAGTACTGTTTTCATCATCTCGGTCATCATATAAGCTGTTGTTTCTTTCATAGCACGAGTACCTTGATCAGAAAACTCTTTTGAACTACCGTCGCTAAAGACAATTTTATTGATATACATTGGTTTGTGATAGATACCACCGTTAGCAAATGCAGCATAGGCGGCAGCCATTTTTTCACTACTTGCACCGTACTGTTTACCTGATTCAGTCGTATTACTTGAAATTGCGTTTGCATATACCATGGTTGGATAATCAATGCCAAGTCCGTTTAAGAATTTTTTGGCTTTATCGAGTCCAACTCTATCGAGAGTTTCAACTGCTGGTACGTTACGAGATTGTTGGATAGCAGTTTGAAGAGTGATGTTACCATAATAGCCACGATCCCAGTTGTAGACTGGAGTGCTGGTGCCTGGGAAGTTATATGGTACATCCTTGAGCATGTAGGCAGTAGAGTCATAAATGTCATACTCTAATGCGGGGGCATAGTCTGTGATTGGTTTCATGGTAGAACCCCAGTCACGGTTAGTTTCAACAGCTTGGTTAATACCGAAAGATACGTTACTAGCTTGGTGGCGAGAGCCGAGTTGAGCAATAACCTTACCATTTGATACATCAATAATAGTAGAAGCTGCTTGAAAATCATCGTCTGGGTACTCGACATATTCGTTAGTATTGTAAACATCCCAGAGTCGTTTTTGAACATCTTGGTCTACGTTGGTGTAGACATCCATTCCAGTAGTTAAAAGGTTGTAGCCTGTCTCTGTTTCGACTTGTTCAATCACTTCTTTGAGGTAATTGTCTAAGTATGGAGGATAGGAGTTGCTTCCTTTAAGACTTTGTAAACCATCAGTGATTGGTGTATTTATAGCAGTTTCGTATTGCTCTGCAGTTAGATAACCTTGTTTTTGCATCTCTGATAGGACTAGATTACGACGTTCAGTGGCTTCTTCTGGATGAGAATAAGGGTCGTACTGGTTTGGTGCCTGTGGCATTCCAGCTAGAAGAGCAAGTTGTGGTATTGATAGGTCTTTTAAATCTTTACCATAGTAATTTTGCGCTGCAGTCTGCATGCCATAATTACCGTTTGACATATATACTTTATTGATGTAATATGTCAAAATTTCTTGTTTAGTAGCTGTTCTCTCTAATTGAATGGCTAACCAAGCTTCCTGAGCTTTACGTGAGATTGTTTGATCTGACGAAGATGTTGAGAAATATGTTAATTTAATTAACTGCTGAGTCAAGGTTGAACCACCTTGAAGACCGTTGCTTCGAAGGTTTCGTAAGAAAGCACCTATGATACGGATACTATCAATCCCTCTGTGGTTGAAAAAGCGATGGTCTTCAATAGAGACAATTGCATTAACAAGGTCTGTAGGGATTTCACTACTTTGAGCATTCACACGACGCTCCGCTCCCAAGTCCGCAATTAATTCATTTTTATTATCGTAGATTTTACTTGAAGTTGTTGCGACTAGTTTGCTTTCAGAAAGTTCGGGTGCTTTAGATACATAGTAGAAGAAGATACTTCCACCAATCAGTATCGAAGCAAGAAAGGCAGCTAAGAAACCGATTCCTAGATATTTAGCAATACGCAAAATTAGTTGTTTATTCATATTGTTTTACCACCTAGTAAATGTTTTTTGACGATATCGAGAAAAGGTATTTGAGGAAAGGCTTGTTGTTCAATCACATAACCGTGTTCTCGAATATAATCAAGCGGCATTGATTTTTTCCCCATATCCTGACGATAAAAACGGATGAGGTCAATTGCCGGTAATAAATACGTTTCCTGATAAGAAGAAAAATGGATTAAGACGAAGCAAATTCCTTTTTGTTCAAGGACCTGTTCCATATGCTGAATCTGATGAGAATGAAAGTTTTTCATCGGAAAAGCTTTTTTTTGTTTGGTTTCCTTGGCTTCGAAATCGATATAAAATCCTTCATAAACACCCGAGTAGTCAGTTGTTGATGCCTGTCTAAAGTAGGCTTCGACAATTTTAGCTCGACTCCGCTGAGGATAGTCAACTCGTACAATTTGAATCGGGGTTGGCTTTTTATGAATGACTGCCATTCCGTGTGAGAGATAGTAGTCGTTCGTAGCGTTGATCATCTTTTCAAAACTCATTCCTCGATTTGCGAAATTTTTAGTTTGAGGTAGGGAAGTTTTGCTTGATTTAGATGAAAGTTTATGTGGATAGTTGACCATAATCCTCCTTATTGGTACAATAACATCACTCTATTATACCACAAAGGTCTTTAGAAAGGGTGAAAAAATGCATACAGCCTTGGTTTTGGGATACTCAGCTTTTGATTTGGGATTGTTTAATGAAAAGGATATCCGTTTAAAAATCATCAAAAAAGCTATCCGTAGAGACTTGGAAAGATTAGCTGAAGAAGGATTGAAATGGCTAGTGTTTACGGGGACTCTTGGATTTGAACATTGGGTTTTAGAAGTTGCTAAGGAGATTAAAGAGGACTATGGATTTCAACTAGCGACTATTTTTGACTTTGAAACACATGGATCAAATTGGAATGAGACCAATCAAGTTAAATTAAGTGATTTTAAACAGGTTGATTTTATTAAGTATGCTTACCCTGCTTATGAGCATAAAGGTCAATTGAGAGATTATCAGATTTTTTTGCTCGAAAATACAGATGGTGCCTACCTTTTTTATGACGAAGAAAATGAAACAAAACTGGGATTTTTTTACGAACAGATGAAAAAGAAAGACAACTATATTACAAAAATATTAACATTTGAGGATTTAAACGAAGTAGCCGAAAATTTTTCCGAAAATTGAGGCTTTGACCTTGCTTTTTGTTTGCCTTTTTTTATATAATAATACTAGTAACTGAAAACGGAGAGAAACATGGCGAGTATTATTTTTACAGCAAAGGATATTTTTGAACAAGATTTTGGAAGAGAAGTACGCGGATATAGTAAAGCAGAGGTGGATGAATTTTTAGATGATGTCATCAAAGATTATGAAACCTATGCAGCTCTCGTGAAATCACTACGATTAGAAATTGCAGAGTTAAAAGAAGAATTGTCAAAGAGACCTCAGGCAACATCTGTGACTACTGAATCTGTGGATTTAGGAAGTACAACTTCTATGACCAACTTTGATATCTTGAAGCGTTTGAATCGTCTTGAAAAAGAAGTATTTGGCAAACAGATCGTAGAAAACTCTGATTTTTAAGAATCATACAGTTGTGCAATTTTTGGATAATCGCGTGGAAAGTTTATCTTTTCATGAGGAAAGTCCATGCTAGCACAGGCTGTGATGCCTGTAGTGTTTGTGCTAGGCGAAACCATAAGCCTAGGGACGAGAAATCGTTACGGCGAGTGAAGAGACTAAGTTTTCGGATATGTTTTAGTAGCTCTGAAAGTGCCACAGTGACGTAGTCTTTCTGGAAACAGAAAGAGTGGAACGCGGTAAACCCCTCAAGCTAGCAACCCAAATTTTGGTCGGGGCATGGAGTACACGGAAACGAACGTAGTACTCTGACCACTAGTGGCTTTTGGCTGTTAGTGGTAGACAGATGATTATCGAAGGAAGTGGTCCTAGTCGCTTCTGGAACAAAACATGGCTTATAGAAAATTGCATATAGGTTGGGGCTGAGAAATCTTTCTCAACCTCATTTTTTAAAAGTGAACAAGAGAAAGGTCTTTAAAGACTGACATGAAACAAACATTTAATTTAATTGCGACTGCTGCGGCAGGCTTAGAGGCGGTGGTAGGTCGAGAAGTGCGTGCACTGGGCTATGACTGCCAAGTTGAGAATGGTCGCGTTCGCTTTGAAGGAGATGTGAAGACAATCATTGAAAGTAATTTGTGGCTACGAGCTGCAGATAGGATTAAGATTGTTGTTGGAACTTTTCCTGCAAAAACATTTGAAGAACTTTTTCAAGGAGTGTTCGCTCTTGATTGGGAAAACTATCTTCCGCTCGGAGCACGTTTCCCGATTTCTAAGGCTAAGTGTGTCAAATCAAAACTTCATAACGAACCTAGTGTCCAAGCTATTTCTAAAAAGGCAGTTGTTAAGAAACTACAAAAACACTATGCACGACCAGAAGGTGTTCCCCTGATGGAGAATGGTCCTGAGTTCAAGATTGAAGTTTCCATTTTGAAGGATGTAGCGACTGTTATGATTGATACAAGTGGCTCTAGTCTTTTCAAACGTGGGTATCGAACAGAAAAGGGTGGTGCTCCAATCAAGGAAAACATGGCGGCGGCTATTTTGCAATTGTCTAACTGGTATCCAGATAAACCTCTGATTGATCCAACCTGTGGTTCTGGAACCTTCTGTATCGAAGCGGCTATGATTGCTCGTAATATGGCACCAGGCTTGCGCCGTTCCTTTGCTTTTGAGGATTGGAACTGGATTAGTGACCGTTTGATTCAAGAAGTCCGCACAGAAGCAAGTAAAAAAATTAATCGTGAGATTGAACTAGATATCATGGGCTGCGATATTGATGGCCGCATGGTAGAAATTGCGAAGGCAAATGCTCAGGTAGCAGGAGTTTCTAAGGACATCCTCTTTAAACAGATGCGCGTTCAGGATTTGCGAACGGACAAGATCAATGGAGTTATTGTTTCGAACCCACCGTACGGAGAACGCTTGTCAGATGATGCAGGAGTAACTAAGCTCTATGCTGAGATGGGAGAAGTATTTGCCCCGCTAAAAACATGGAGTAAATTTATCCTGACTAGTGATGAAGCTTTTGAAAGTAAATATGGGAGTCAGGCAGATAAAAAACGGAAACTCTATAACGGTACCTTGAAAGTTGATTTATATCAATATTTTGGTCAACGTGTGAAAAGGCAAGATGTCAAATCAGAAAGGAAAACAGATGAGTAAGAAAAAACGTAACCACCATCATAAGGATGAGCAAGAATCTAAATTTGAATTTGAAGAAGCTAAAGATTTAACGGTTGGTCAGGCCATTCGTAAGAACGAAGAAGTTGAAGCAGGTGTAACTCCAGATGACACGGTTTTAGACAAATATATCAAACAACACCGTGAAGAAATCGAAGCTGATAAGTTTGAAAATTTACAAACCAAAAAGGACCAAACAACTCAAAGCTTGGATGAGATGATCCAGGAGGTGAGAGAAACGACTGAACAAGAAAATACATCAAGTTCAGAAGAGGAAACAATTGCAGATGCAGTAGCTGCAGAGACCACGGAGATTGTAGCTCAAGATGTTGATGCTGAAGAAACAAGAGTTCTAGAGCAGCCTTTTAAGGATGAATTGGAAGCTGTTGAAACAGCTGAGTTCGATAACTTTCAAGTCGCAGTAGTTAATGAAGAAAATAAAGAACAACTACAACCCTTGTCTCGTTCTGCTCAGCCTGTTGAGAAGCCAAAAAGTAAGAAAAAATTGGCAATCCTTTCAGCCATTATTTTAGTCTTCCTCTTGATTTTTGGAGGTTCCTATTACGTTTATCGACAAATTTCTCGTTCTTCTCATGAAATTCAAACGCAAGCGGCAGATTCAGGTCTGGTAAGTAATCAGTCAGTTTTGGAACAATTTAATACTCTCTACGATACATTCTATACCGATGAAAACAAAACGGCTCTTAAAAATAGCCAGTTTAGTCAACTGAATCAGTTGAAGGAACTTCTAGATAAACTTGAGGGAGCTAGAGAATATACTCTAGTCAAATCAAAATATGATAGCTTGGAAACTCAGATAAAAGCAATCCAAGAAGTGAATTCTCAATTTGAAACTCCAGCTATTACAGATGGTGTCTTGGATACAAATGCGAAAATCAAAACAGATGCGAAATTTACAGATATTAAGACTGGTAATACAGAAATTGATAAACTTTTAGATAAAGCAATCAGCCTTGGTAAGAGTCAATTAGCAAGTATAACAAGTACAGCTACAACAACAGTTGCTAGCCAGGAAGATTCAAGTCCAACTACAGAAAGCAGTTCCTCTACTTCAGTAGGTGATACTGCTGCATCTACTAATGGTGGTCTGTCAAGCGAAGGCGTTAATTTGCAAAGAGGCGTTAGTCGTGTACCGTATAATCAATCAGTTGTCAAAGATAGTAGTAATGCAGCCTGGACATTTGCTGATGGTGTCCTTGAAAGAATTCTCGAGACATCACGTGCGCGTGGCTATATCACGGGTAACCAATACATTTTAGAACCTGTAAATATCGTTAATGGTAATGGTTATTACAACCTTTACAAACCAGATGGAACTTATCTCTTCACTCTGAACTGTAAGACAGGTTACTTTGTAGGGAACGGTTCTGGCCATGCGGATGATTTGGACTACTAGTCAATTGTTATAAAATTCTTTCTTTTCACAGATAAACATGATAAAATAAAACATATTAAATAAGAGGAGTGTCACATGACAAAAGCAAACTTTGGTGTTGTTGGTATGGCCGTAATGGGTCGTAACCTTGCCCTTAATATTGAATCTCGTGGTTATACAGTTGCGATTTATAACCGTAGTAAAGAAAAAACAGAAGATGTTGTTGCTTGCCATCCTGAAAAGAACTTTGTGCCAAGCTATGATATCGAAAGCTTCGTAAACTCAATCGAAAAACCACGTCGTATCATGCTCATGGTTCAAGCAGGACCTGGTACAGATGCGACCATCCAAGCCCTTCTTCCACACTTGGATAAAGGCGATATCTTGATTGACGGAGGAAACACGTTCTACAAAGATACTATCCGTCGTAACGAAGAGTTAGCGAACTCTGGTATCAACTTCATCGGTACAGGTGTTTCTGGTGGTGAAAAGGGTGCCCTTGAAGGTCCTTCTATCATGCCTGGTGGACAAAAAGAAGCTTATGAATTAGTGGCTGATGTTCTTGAAGAAATCTCTGCAAAAGCTCCAGAAGATGGTAAACCTTGTGTAACTTACATCGGTCCTGATGGAGCTGGTCACTATGTAAAAATGGTTCACAATGGGATCGAGTACGGTGATATGCAATTGATCGCAGAAAGCTACGATCTTATGCAACACTTGCTTGGTCTTTCTGCAGAAGACATGGCTGAAATCTTTACTGAGTGGAACAAGGGTGAATTGGACAGCTACTTGATTGAAATTACAGCTGATATCCTTGGACGCAAAGACGACGAAGGCCAAGACGGACCAATCGTAGACTATATCTTGGATGCTGCAGGAAACAAAGGAACTGGTAAATGGACTAGCCAATCAGCTCTTGACCTTGGTGTGCCATTGTCACTCATTACTGAGTCAGTATTTGCGCGCTACATTTCAACTTATAAAGAAGAACGTGTACACGCTAGCAAGGTGCTTCCAAAACCAGCAGCTTTCAAATTTGAAGGAGACAAGGCTGAGTTGATTGAAAAAATCCGTCAAGCCCTTTACTTCTCAAAAATCATCTCTTACGCACAAGGTTTTGCCCAATTGCGTGTAGCTTCTAAAGAAAACAACTGGAACTTGCCATTTGCGGACATCGCATCTATCTGGCGCGATGGATGTATCATCCGTTCTCGTTTCTTGCAAAAGATCACAGATGCTTACAACCGTGATGCAGATCTTGCTAACCTTCTTTTGGATGAGTACTTCTTGGATGTAACAGCTAAGTACCAACAATCAGTTCGTGATATCGTAGCTCTTGCTGTTCAAGCAGGTGTACCAGTACCAACCTTCTCAGCGGCAATTACATACTTCGATAGCTACCGTTCAGCTGATCTTCCAGCGAACTTGATCCAAGCACAGCGTGATTACTTTGGTGCCCACACATACCAACGTAAAGACAAAGAAGGAACATTCCACTACTCTTGGTATGACGAAAAATAAGTAGGTCAGCCATGGGGAAACGGATTTTATTACTTGAGAAAGAAAGAAATCTAGCTCATTTTTTAAGTCTGGAACTCCAAAAAGAGCAATACCGAGTTGATCAGGTAGAAGAGGGACAAAAAGCCCTCTCCATGGCTCTTCAGACAGACTATGACTTGATTTTACTGAATGCTCATCTAGGGGATATGACAGCCCAGGATTTTGCAGATAAGTTGAGTCGGACCAAGCCAGCTTCGGTTATCATGGTCTTGGACCATCGAGAAGAATTGCAAGATCAAGTTGAAACAATCCAGCGTTTCGCTGTTTCATATATCTACAAGCCAGTCATTATCGATGATTTGGTGGCTCGTATTGCAGCAATTTTCCGAGGTCGGGACTTTATCGACCAACACTGTAGTCAGATGAAGGTTCCAACATCCTATCGCAATCTGCGTATGGACGTAGAACATCATACCGTCTACCGTGGCGAGGAGATGATTGCCCTGACTCGTCGTGAATATGACCTTTTGGCTACCCTTATGGGAAGCAAGAAGGTTTTAACTCGTGAGCAGTTGCTGGAAAGTGTTTGGAAGTATGAGAGTGCGACCGAAACCAATATCGTGGATGTTTATATCCGTTATCTACGTAGCAAGCTTGACGTAAAAGGTCAAAAGAGCTACATTAAAACCGTGCGTGGTGTTGGTTACACCATGCAAGAATAGAAAAGCAGTTGCAGTTTTGTAACTGCTTTTTTTGAGTCGTTGAAATGTTGACATATGATTTGATCTTTGCTACAATCATTTTGGAGGAAACAAGAATGAAATTTTTGAAAAAAATGATGCAAGTCGGTTTGGCAGTATTCTTTTTTGTTTTGTTAGCAACAAGTAAGGTATTTGCGAACGATGTTGATTCAGAAGGTTGGCAATTTGTCCAAGAAAATGGTAGAACCTACTACAAGAAGGGGGAACTCAAAGAAACCTACTGGCGAGTGATTGATGGTAAGTACTATTATTTTGATCCTTTATCTGGAGAGATGGTTGTCGGCTGGCAATATATACCGTTTCCATCTAAAGGTAGTACAATTGGACCTTACCCAAATGGTATCAGATTAGAAGGTTTTCCAAAGTCAGAGTGGTACTACTTCGATAAAAATGGAGTGCTACAAGAGTTTGTTGGTTGGAAAGCATTAGAGATTAAAACTAAAGACAGTGTTGGAAGAAAGTATGGTGAAAAACGTACAAATCCGGAAGATAAAGAAGAGAAGAGTTTTTACACGAACTATTACTTTAATCAAAATCATTCTTTAGAGACAGGTTGGCTTTATGACCAGTCTAATTGGTATTATCTAGCTAAAACGGAAATTAATGGAGAAAACTATATTGGTGGTGAAAGACGTGCAGGTTGGATAAACGATGATTCAACTTGGTACTATCTAGATCCAACAACCGCTGCATTGCAAACTGGTTGGCAATACCTTGGTAACAAGTGGTACTATCTTCGTTCATCAGGAGCTATGGCAACTGGCTGGTACCAAGAAGGTTCCACTTGGTATTATCTTGACGCTGAAAATGGGGATATGAAAACAGGTTGGGTTTCCATCAATGGCTATTGGTATTACCTCCGTTCATCAGGAGCTATGGCGACAGGCTGGCTTCAAGATGGTTCAACTTGGTACTACCTCAACGTAAGTGATGGCGATATGAAGACTGGATGGTTCCAAGTTAACGGTAAATGGTACTATGCCTATAGTTCAGGTGCCTTGGCTGTGAATACTACAGTAGACGGCTACTACGTCAACTATAATGGTGAGTGGGTTCAGTAATGAAAACAAGCGATTGTGAAGGAAACAATCGCTTTTTTTGTGAAAATATAATAAAATAGAAAGGAATAAAGTTCTAAAATTTTATCTAGAAACAGACGCTTTTCGTCTGATAGTAGGATTAAATGACAAAAGAAGTTGGTGTCGGTCAGGCACATAGTAAAATTATTTTAATAGGAGAGCATGCAGTCGTTTACGGCTATCCAGCCATCTCTTTGCCTCTTTTAGAGGTAGAGGTGACTTGTCGGGTGGTTCCAGCAGGGACACCATGGCGTCTTTTTGAAGAGGACACCTTGTCCATGGCAGTTTATGCTTCCCTAGAGTATCTGAATATCAAAGATGCTTACATCCGTTGCCGAATTGACTCTGCTATTCCAGAAAAACGTGGAATGGGTTCTTCGGCAGCCATTAGTATTGCGGCTATTCGCGCGGTATTTGATTATTACCAAGCAGAACTTCCACACGATGTGTTAGAAATTCTGGTCAATCGCGCTGAGATGATTGCCCATATGAATCCTAGTGGATTGGATGCTAAGACCTGTCTTAGTGACCAGCCTATTCGTTTTATCAAGAATGTTGGTTTTGAAGAACTAGCCATGGACTTGTCGGCTTATCTGGTCATTGCAGATACAGGAGTCTATGGACACACTCGTGAAGCTATCCAAGTTGTAGAGAGCAAGGGTAAGGAAGCTTTACCTTTCTTGTATGCACTTGGAGAGTTGACCCGGCAAGCAGAAGAAGCAATAAAGGCAAGAGATGCCGTGATGCTGGGAGAAATTCTAACCAAAGCACATGGAAATCTAAAAGAAATAGGAGTTAGTAGCCTTGAAGCTGATGCCTTGGTGGAAACTGCTCTTCAACATGGAGCTTTAGGTGCTAAGATGAGTGGTGGTGGTTTAGGTGGCTGTATCATAGCCTTAGTAGCCGACTATCACCAAGCTCAAGATTTAGCTGAAAGATTAGAAGAGAAAGGAGCTGTTCAGACATGGATCGAAAGCCTGTAACAGTACGTTCCTATGCCAATATTGCTATTATTAAATATTGGGGAAAGAAGGCAGAAAAAGAGATGGTTCCTGCGACTAGCAGTATCTCTCTGACTTTAGAAAATATGTATACGGAGACGACACTTTCTCCTTTACCAGCAGATGCAAAGGCGGATGCCTTTTACATCAATGGTCAGTTGCAAAACGAAGCTGAGCATACCAAGATGCGTAAAATCATTGACCGCTACCGTCCTGAAGGAGCAGGGTTTGTTCGTATCGATACTAAGAACAATATGCCAACAGCAGCAGGCCTTTCTTCAAGTTCCAGTGGTTTATCTGCCTTGGTCAAAGCTTGTAACGCATATTTCCAACTTGGGCTGAATCGCAGAGAATTGGCCTTGGAAGCTAAATTTGCATCGGGTTCTTCATCTCGTAGTTTTTATGGCCCCTTGGCAGCCTGGGACAAGGATAGTGGAGAGATTTATCCTGTCGAAACTGACTTGAAACTAGCTATGATTATGTTGGTCTTGGAAGACCAGAAAAAACCAATTTCCAGTCGAGATGGGATGAAGCTCTGCGTGGAAACTTCTACGACTTTTGATGAGTGGATTCGTCAATCTGAACAAGATTACAAGGATATGTTGGTCTACCTCAAGGAAAATGACTTTAAGAAAGTTGGAGAATTGACAGAGAAGAACGCCTTGGCTATGCACGCTACGACAAAGACAGCCACTCCATCATTCTCTTATCTGACAGATGCTAGTTATGAGGCTATGGATTTTGTTCGTCAGCTTAGAGAACAAGGAGAATCTTGCTACTTTACCATGGATGCAGGGCCTAATGTAAAGGTTCTTTGTTTAGAAAAAGACTTGGAACACTTATCAGAACTTTTAAGTCAACGCTATCGCTTAATCGTTTCAAAAACAAAGGATTTGAGCCAAGATGACGATTGTTAAAACTTGTGGGAAGCTCTATTGGGCTGGGGAGTATGCCATTTTAGAACCAGGTCAATTAGCCTTAATCAAGGCTATTCCCATCTATATGACGGCTGAGATTAAAGCGTCTAATGATTATAGACTCTACTCAGATATGTTTTCCTATAGTGTAGACTTGCGACCGGATTCTTCTTATACCTTGATTCAAGAAACAGTTGCCTTGGTGGAGGAGTATCTAACTGCCCAAGGAGTTGAACTGCATCCTTTTTCTTTAGAGATTCGTGGGAAAATGGAGCGTGAGGGCAAGAAGTTTGGCCTAGGTTCTAGTGGTAGTGTAGTTGTCTTGGTTATCAAGGCCATGCTTGCCTTCTATGAAAGATTAGCTGACAGAGAACTCTTGTTTAAATTGGCGAGTGCTGTACTTCTTAAACGTGGAGACAATGGCTCCATGGGGGACATTGCCTGTATCGTATCAGAAGACCTCGTCCTCTATCAGTCATTTGACCGCGAGAAAGTGGCAGATTGGCTAGAAAAAGAAAACTTGCAGGTTGTATTAGCACGTGACTGGGGCTTTTCTATTAGGAGTGTTGAACCAGCGTTGAAATTTGATTTTCTGGTTGGTTGGACCAAGGAAGTGGCTGTATCAAGTCATATGGTCAAGCAAATCAAGGAAAATATGAACTCTAGCTTTTTACAGGCTTCAAAAGAAACAGTAGCTAACTTGGTAAAGGCTTTGGAGGTAGGTCAAGAAGAAACCATTATTGACTTGCTGGAACGAGCCAGCCAACTTTTAGAAGGCTTGAGTTCAGATATTTACACACCTTTGCTAAGGCAATTAAAAAATGCCAGTCAAGACTTAAAAGCTGTCGCTAAAAGCAGTGGTGCTGGTGGAGGAGACTGTGGGATAGCACTTAGCTTTGACCAAGATTCGACCACACTACTGAAAAAACGATGGGCTGATTTAGGAATTGAGCTCTTGTATCAAGAAAGGATGGGACATGACGACAAATCGGAAGGATGAACACATCCGCTATGCCCTTGAACAAAACAGTACTTATAATAGTTTTGATGAAGTTGAACTGATTCATTCTTCACTACCCTTATATGACTTAGATGAAATTGATCTTTCGACAGAATTTGCAGGGCGAAAATGGGATTTTCCTTTTTATATTAACGCCATGACAGGTGGGAGTGATCGGGGCAGAGAAATCAATCAAAAATTAGCCCAGGTGGCAGAGGCCTGTGGGATTTTATTTGTGACAGGTTCTTACAGTGCTGCTCTTAAGGATCCATCGGATGACTCTTTCTCTGTCAAAACTAGTCACCCTAACCTTCTACTTGGAACCAATATTGGCTTAGATAAGCCTGTTGAATTGGGGATACAAACGGTAAAAGAGATGAATCCTCTTCTCTTACAAGTTCATGTGAATGTTATGCAGGAACTGCTCATGCCAGAAGGTGAGCGTCAATTTAGATTGTGGCAAAATAATCTGAAAGATTATGCTGAGCAAATCTCAGTTCCCCTTGTTTTAAAAGAAGTCGGCTTTGGCATGGATGTGAAGACTATTGCTAAGGCGTACGAAATGGGGATACGTACGGTTGATTTGTCTGGCCGTGGGGGGACTAGTTTTGCCTATATCGAAAATCGTCGTAGCGGTCAACGGGACTACCTCAATGATTGGGGGCAATCGACTATGCAGGCTCTTATCAATGCCCAAGACTGGAAAGATAAGATGGAGCTTCTGGTAAGTGGAGGTGTTCGCAATCCACTAGACATCATCAAATGCTTGGTCTTTGGAGCCAAAGCAGTTGGGCTTTCACGCACCATGTTAGAGTTGGTTGAAAACTACCCAGTGGATGTCGTTATTTCTATTGTTGAGAGTTGGAAAGAAGACCTACGCTTGATTATGTGCGCCCTTAATTGTTCAAAAATTGAGGATTTACAAGAGGTCGACTATCTCCTTTATGGAAAATTAAAAGAAGCAAAAGAGCAACTATAAGGAGGTCGGGATTTTGGTCCCGGTCTTTTTATCATTCCTCAGACTGATGTGACATTTTGGTTTTGTGATACAATAAAATAAAGAGGACGGATACATGCGAAAATTCCAAATTTTTCTATTTATTGAAGCTTGTTTATTAACAGGAGCTCTGATTATGATGGTATCAGAGCATTTTTCCCGTTTTCTACTAATATTGCTCTTGTTTTTACTGCTGATTCGATACTATACAGGTAGACAGGGTAATAACTTCATTTTAGTGGCGGTGAGCATCCTATTTTTCTTTATCATCATGCTCAATCCCTTTGTCATTTTAGCCATCTTTGTAGCCTTGATTTACAGCCTGTTCTTACTTTATCCTATGATGAACCAAGAAAGAGAAGATACCAATCTGATTTTTGAAGAAGTTGTGACGGTGAAGAGAGAGAAAAATCGCTGGTTTGGGAACCTTCATCACTTCTCAAGCTACCAGACTTGTTGCTTTGATGATATCAATTTTTTTCGTCTCATGGGGAAGGATACCATTCATCTAGAACGTGTGATTTTGAGCAATCATGATAATGTCATCATCTTGAGAAAACTGGTCGGTACGACTAGAATTATCGTACCAGTGGATGTGGAGGTCAGTCTCAGTGTCAATTCTTTGTATGGAGATTTAACCTTCTTTGACCAGCCTAAGCGAGCTTTGCGCAATGAACAATTCCATCAAGAAACGAGAGAATATCTCAAGAGTCCTAAGAGTGTTAAGATTCTTTTGACAACCATGGTTGGAGATGTTGAGGTGGTGCGAGGATGAAAAAGCAACACTATATTTTAATTGGACTCACCTCATTTCTCTTTGTTGCTTTTCTATTTCGAAGCGTTTTTAAGGTCTTAGATTTGGAGTGGACTTCTCTCTTCCAAGATTTAGAAAAGACAGAAAAAGTCCTCTTTCTAGCTTTGATGTTTAGCCTTGCCCTAGCTTTTTTATTAGTCCTATTTTGGACAATGGTTGACGAAATTTCAAGAAGAAGAATCCAAGCAAATCTTAAACGTCTACTAGCTGGTAAAGATATTAAAAGCCTTGGAGATGCTGATTTAGACGCAAGTTTTAGAAATTTATCAGGCAAGCTTGGTTTGTTGACAGAAGCCATTCAAAAAGCAGACAATCAAGCCTTGGTCAAAGAAGAAGTGATAGTTGAAAAGGAGCGTAAGAGAATCGCGCGTGACTTGCATGATACGGTCAGCCAAGAAATTTTTGCTGCCCATATGATACTATCAGGTCTTAGTCATCAAGCTTCCAAATTAGACAGAGAGAAGATGCAAACACAACTCCAAAGTGTGACTGCTATTTTGGAGACAGCCCAAAGAGATTTGCGTATTCTACTCTTGCATTTGCGTCCTATTGAACTGGAACAAAAGAGTTTGGTTGAGGGGATTCAGTTGCTTCTCAAAGAATTGGAAGAAAAAAGTGAACTCAAAGTCAGTTTTAAATATCAGGTAGACGAATTGCCTAAAAAGATTGAGGAGCATGCCTTTCGTATCGTCCAAGAATTGATTAGTAATACTCTCCGTCATGCCCAAGCTTCTTGTCTAGATGTTTATCTTTATCAAACGGAAATAGGCTTGCAGTTAAAGGTAGTAGACAACGGTCGCGGTTTTCAGTTAGATGATGTTGATGAACTTAGCTATGGACTACGCAATATCAAAGAACGAGTGGAAGATATGGCAGGGAGCATACAACTATTAACAGCACCCAAGCAGGGGTTGGCAGTGGATATTCGGATCCCCTTGCTTGATTGACTAACAAAAGGAAATAAAATGAAATTATTATTAGTAGATGACCACCAAATGGTGCGTCTTGGATTAAAAAGTTATTTTGAACTACAAGATGATGTAGAGGTTGTTGGAGAAGCAACTAATGGCGCAGAAGGGATTTCCATGGCTTTGGCTCTTCGCCCCGATGTGATCGTAATGGATATTGTTATGCCTGAAGTCAACGGAATTGATGCAACTCTAGCTATTCTCAAAGAATGGCCGGAGGCTAAAATTTTGATTGTGACTTCTTATCTAGACAATGAAAAAATCATGCCAGTCTTAAATGCTGGAGCTAGGGGTTATATGCTCAAGACATCAAGTGCCGATGAATTGTTCCATGCTGTTCAAAAGGTGGCAGCTGGAGAGCTAGCGATCGAACAAGAGGTGAGTAAGAAAGTAGAATACCACCGCAATCATATGGAACTTCACGAAGAATTAACTGCGCGAGAACGCGATGTCCTTCAACTGATTGCCAAGGGCTATGAAAATCAGCGCATTGCAGATGAGCTCTTTATCTCCCTTAAGACAGTCAAGACCCATGTCTCCAATATCCTAGCCAAACTTGAGGTCAGTGATCGTACCCAGGCAGTAGTTTATGCTTTTCAACATCATCTGGTGGGTTCTGATGAATTTTAGGGGACATAGGATGTAACTGAAGCATGGACGAAAAGCACATCCATTACTTGAAAAAGTTCGCTACTATGTGGTATAATGGACTGTATTAAAAATTTTAAGGAGAAATGACAGAATGTCTGTATCATTTGAAAACAAAGAAACAAACCGTGGTGTCTTGACTTTCACTATCTCTCAAGACCAAATCAAACCAGAATTGGACCGTGTATTTAACTCAGTAAAGAAAACTCTTAACGTTCCAGGTTTCCGTAAAGGTCACCTTCCACGTCCTATCTTCGACCAAAAATTTGGTGAAGAAGCACTTTACCAAGATGCAATGAACGCTCTTTTACCAGACGCTTATGAAGCAGCTGTTAAAGAAGCTGGTCTTGAAGTAGTTGCTCAACCAAAAATTGACGTAACTTCTATGGAAAAAGGTCAAGACTGGGTTATCACTGCAGAAGTTGTTACAAAACCTGAAGTAAAATTGGGTGAATACAAAAACCTTGAAGTATCAGTTGATGTAGATAAAGAAGTAACTGACGCTGATGTTGAAGAGCGTATCGAACGTGAACGCAACAACTTGGCTGAATTGGTGATCAAAGAAGGTGCTGCTGAAAACGGCGACACTGTTGTTATCGACTTTGTTGGTTCTATCGACGGTGTTGAATTTGACGGCGGAAAAGGTGAAAACTTCTCACTTGGACTTGGTTCAGGTCAATTCATCCCTGGTTTCGAAGACCAATTAGTTGGACATTCAGCTGGTGAAACTGTTGACGTTATCGTAACATTCCCAGAAGACTACCAAGCAGAAGACCTTGCAGGTAAAGAAGCTAAATTCGTAACAACTATCCACGAAGTTAAAGCTAAAGAAGTTCCAGCTCTTGACGATGAACTTGCAAAAGATATCGACGAAGAAGTTGAAACTCTTGACGAATTGAAAGAAAAATACCGCAAAGAATTAGCTGCTGCTAAAGAAGAAGCATACACTGATGCTGTTGAAGGTGCAGCAATCGATAAAGCTGTAGAAAATGCTGAAATCGTTGACCTTCCAGAAGAAATGATTCACGAGGAAGTTCACCGTTCAGTAAATGAATTCCTTGGAAACTTGCAACGTCAAGGTATCAACCCTGACATGTACTTCCAAATCACTGGAACTGCTCAAGAAGACCTTCACAAACAATACGAAGCAGAAGCTGAGTCACGCACTAAGACTAACCTTGTTATCGAAGCAGTTGCGAAAGCTGAAGGATTTGACGCTACTGAAGAAGAAATCCAAAAAGAAATCGAGCAATTGGCTGCAGATTACAACATGGAAGTTGCACAAGTACAAAGCTTGCTTTCAGCAGACATGTTGAAACACGATATCACAATCAAGAAAGCTGTTGAATTGATCACAAGCACTGCAACTGTAAAATAATCTGAAAAGATAAAAAACCACCGGATTCGGTGGTTTTTTTGTGCTTTATTTTCCGAAAAACTCATCAAGGTCATCTTGGCTAATCCCAATCATGGCTGGGATACTAGTCCAGTTATCTTCAGTCAGTCTGTAAGATTGATGAGGGTTAATCTGATTTGTGGGTTCGTTAATAGGCTCATTTACTTCCTCAGAGCTTTCAGTTAAGTCGCTGAAACGTTCAATCAGATAGGTTTTTCGAGCTGTTCCGATATGTTTAGTCGCATAATCAAAGGCTTGAAGTTCACCGAGTAGGATGAGTTTGCTTTTAGCTCGAGTAATAGCAGTGTAGATGAGGTTACGCTCCAGCATACGCTTGCTAGCACTGGTGATGGGAAGAAACACAACTGGGAATTCACTTCCTTGAGATTTATGGATACTCATGGCGTAGGCAAGACGAATCTTGTACCATTCGTTGCGTGGATAGACGACTTCGTTCCCATCAAAATCAATCATCATTTCATCTTGTTTTGATTCAGTGTATTTTCCAGGAATGAGGTCTGTGATGTAGCCTAGGTCTCCGTTAAAAACGTTAACTTCTGCATCGTTAACCAAATGAATGACCTTATCTCCGCTACGATACTGAAACTGACTTGCTTCAAAACTAATCTGTCCCTTTTGAAGAGGATTGAGCAGTTCTTGCATGAGTTGATTGATGGCATCGATTCCTGCTGCTCCACGATACATAGGAGCTAGAACTTGGATGTCTCGTGCAGGAATGCTACTTCTGATAGCAGCGTCTAGGATTTTTTCAATGGTCGCTGGGATCTGGTTACTAGCGATTTCAAAGTAGGAACGGTCTGCTTTTTTCTGAGTGAAATCTGCAGGTAAAATTCCCTGACGAATCTGACTCGCAAGTGTGACGATGGTTGATTCTTCGCTCTGACGATAAATTCGTTCCAAGCGTGTTTGCGGAATACTTGGAATCTGGAGCAAATCAGCCAGAACTTGACCTGGGCTAACCGATGGCAACTGATCACTATCTCCAACGATGAGAATTTTACTAGTAGAGGAGATATTTGAGAAGAGTTGATTGGCTAGCCAAGTATCTACCATAGAGAACTCGTCTACGATGATAAAGTCAGCATCTAGATAATCCTCCAAATGGCTAGTGTCATCATCTCCAGTCATTCCCAAGTGGCGGTGAATGGTTGCACTCGGCAAGCCTGTTAGTTCATTCATGCGACGAGCCGCACGACCAGTTGGAGCAGCAAGGAGAATAGGTAGATTACTTTTCTTTCGAAGGTCCAGTCCTTCTAATAAAGCATAGACACCAATAATCCCATTGATAACAGTGGTTTTCCCAGTACCAGGTCCGCCAGTCAGGATAAAGACCTTGTTTTGGATAGCATCACAGATTGCCTGTTTTTGAATGGCATCGTATTGGATGCCTAATTCTTCCTCGACAATTGCGATTTGCTCCTGGATGATTTCGGTTTCTTGTTTATCGGTTTCTTCTTTTTCAAGGATACGAATGAGGTGATTGTGAATCCCTTCCTCAGCGAAAAAGAGACTGTTGTCAAAGATTTTGGTGTCAACTTGTTGAACTTTTTCTTCTTCAATGAGATTGGACAATTCTTGAGCAAGTTGACTTGGTTCCAGTTCTACAGGACGTGAGGATTCCAGTAGATTTAGAGTCTTTTCTAATAAGTCTCTATCTTCAACATAAGTATCCCCACTTTCCATACAAGCGTTTAAAAGGCTATGAATGAGTCCTGCTCGGAAACGTTCAGGTGCCTGGCTTTCAATGCCCAATTCTTGCGCCAGTTGGTCAGCGATGGTAAAACCCAATCCCTTGATATCTTCTACCAACTGGTAGGGATAATTTTCAACGATATCGATAGTTTCCTCTTTGTAGGTATCCTGAATTTGAATAGCTAATTTATTAGGAATACCGTAGTTGGCAAGCTTGGCCAAGACCATTTCAGTCCCGTAGTTGAGACGGAGTGTGGATACAAAGGCCTCACGACTTTTAGAAGACAGCCCTGAGATAGTCTCAAGTTTTTCAGGATGTTCCAAGATTTCATCGATAGTATTTTCCCCATAGAGTTCCACAATCTTTTGGGCAGTTTTGAGCCCAATCCCTTTGAAATGACTGCTGGAGAAATACTTGACTAAGCCCTTGCTAGTCGGTTTTGCTCTTTCATAACGGGTAATTTGTAGCTGCTCTCCGTATTTGGAGTGTTGGACAATCTGCCCCCAAAAAGTGTATTCTTCTCCCTCGATGACATCAGCCATGGTCCCTGTAACAATGATTTCGAAATCATCAAAGTCCTCAGCATCGGTATCCTCGATATCTAAGAGGAGAATACGATAAAAATTACTGACATTTTCAAAAATAATACGTTCAATTGTACCTGTAAAATAGACTTCCATATAATTCCTTTACAATCATGAATAAAACCATATCATTCAGAATAGAATGAGAAGAGGCTGAGATTAGTATTCTCGGCCTCTTAGTATTTTAGACTGTTCCGATACGTTTGAGTGGCCAAAAACGGAATTTAGCCTCCCCGATGATATCTTTTGCTTTAAAAGTACCAACATGTCGACTATCACTAGATACTAGACGGTCATCACCCAGTAGGAGATACTCTCCCTCTGGAACAGTGTAGGTAAAGCTTGTATTGGAATTAGAATCTAGGGTAAAGGCCTGGGCCTTCTGAGCTAAAGCTCTAAAGTATTCTCCCTTTCTTCCATCCCAACCATCTCCAGTATAGGTAGATTGGAGTTTGTCCTCTTTAAATCTTTTGAGGTATTCTGCCAGATATGGTTCATCAGTTTCTTGACCATTGATATAAAGTTTGTCGTTTTCAAAACGTACGGTATCACCTGGTGTACCGACAACACGCTTAACGATATCCTTGTTTCCATCATCCTCATGGGCAACTACGATATCGAAGCGATTGATAGGGAGGTGTTTGACAACAAAGAGGATTTCTCCATCAGCTAGAGTAGGGTCCATTGAGTGTCCTTCTACACGCACATTACTCCAGAGAAAGAGACGACTAAGCCCTACTAGTGCGATAAGTAGAATGATAACTCCCCATTCTTTTAAAAAATTTATAATGTATTTCATAATTTACCTTTCTAGCATTTTTTTTGCTTTTTCAGTATTTTTAAAGTGTAGTTTGGCGCAGAAGTTGAGTCCCTGCATACCGTAAGCTTGAAGGACTTGGCTAGCTATCTTATCAGAATCCGTTCCAGCCCCGCTTGGAAGTTGAAAACCAAGTTCTCGTCCTAGATTTTCAAGATTTTCTAGGAAGAGGTCACGCGCGATGATGGAGCTAACAGCTACAGCCAGGTATTTACTTTCAGCTTTTTCCTCAAGTGTAACTGGATTTGAGAAATGATTTGCTTCGTTTTTTAAGTACTTATCATAGTTTTGAGCACTCGTAAAGGCATCAATAACAATCTTTTCTGGTTGAACTCCCTTTTGAAGGAGGAGAAAAATTGCTTGATTATGAAGAGCTACCTTGACAGAAACAGCATTGTAGCGCTCACCAATGACTTCGTTATACTTACTTGGAGAAAGTAGTAGTGCCTGATGTTGGATTTTTTCCTTCAAAATGGGAGCCAGTTGACGAATCTTTTGATCTGTCAGTGTTTTGGAATCCCCAACGCCGAGTTTTCGTAAAAATTCATGCTGATCAGGAGTTACAAATGACGCCACTACAGCCAGACCACCGAAGTAGGAACCATTTCCAACCTCATCTGTTCCAATCAAGGGGAAATTCTGCCCGCTAACTACTTGTGCTACTTGATAACCGAAAAAGCTAGCAAAGCTTTCAGCGGCTTCCCCTTGCAATAGGACTTTCCCAGATGTATAGACGGAAACACTGGCTTGAGGAAGTTTTAAAAAGTAGCGAATATAGGAATTTTTACTAGGAGTGAGTGCATGTTGATGCTTTTGAACAAAAGCTTGAATTTCTTTTTCACTCGGTATTAATGTGATACTTGCCATAGTCTCTATTGTACCATAAAAGCAGTAGAATTGGTTAAAACTGACAAACTTAGTGAAATTTGGTATAATATCGTGAGGTGAATTTTATGGCAAATTTAAATCGATTCAAGTTTACATTTGGGAAGAAAACATTAACGCTGACAACTGAACATGACAATCTTTTTATGGAGGAGATTGCCAAGGTTGCGACGGAAAAATATGAAGCAATCAAAGAACAAATGCCTGGAGCTGATGATGAGACAGTAGCTATCCTCTTAGCAGTTAACTGCCTATCTACTCAGCTTAGCCGTGAGATTGAGTTTGATGATAAGGAGCAAGAGTTAGAATCGCTCCGTTATAAAGTAGTTGCGGCTAAACAAGAACAGAGCAAGATTGAGGACTCTCTATGATTTCCATCCTACTCTTAATAATCCTTGCTTGGAGCTTTTATATTGGCTATCGCAGAGGAATCGTATTACAAGCTTTTTATCTTGTAGCGACGATTGTTTCCGCTTATTTAGCAAGCAAGTCTTACCAATCTTTAGGTCAGAAGTTCAATTTACTTATCCCTTATTCTAGTCCTCAAGAAGGACAGGGAACCTTCTTTTTCCCATCCGATCAACTTTTCCAATTGGATAAGGTCTTTTATGCAGGTATCGGTTTCCTCTTGGTCTTTACAGCCTTTTACTGCATCGGTCGCTTTATTGGTCTTTTTGTAAACCTAGTGCCAACTAATATACTTGATGGAAAATACTACCGTATCGGTGCGGGTGTTCTATCTGTCGGAGTGACCTTATTTGTCCTTCAGATGATGCTAACCATCCTCGCGACTGTTCCATTACAAATTGTTCAAAATTCACTTGAAAATAGCTTTGTAGCTAGACATATCATCCAAAGCATTCCATTCACAACCAGTTTGATTAAGCAGCTTTGGATTACTAAAATAATCGGATAAAAAGGGCGGGAACTATTCCTAGCCTTTTGTTTACAATTTCAAAAGTAAGAGATTGATTAAAAAAAGTTAAAAACAAGAAAAGCCGTAACTTTTGACTAAGGAAATAAGATGAATACAAAAATACTAGAAACGTTAGAATTTAACAAGGTCAAAGCTCTATTTGAGCCTCATCTTTTGACGGAGCAGGGACTAGAGCAGTTAAAAGAACTTACTCCAACGGATAAAGGTGACAAGATAAAACAAGCTTTTGCAGAGATGAAGGAGATGCAGGAGCTTTTTGTCGAACATCCTCATTTCAGCATTTCGGTGACAAAAGATATTGCAGCGACCTGCAAACGTTTGGAGATGGGTGCTGACCTTAATATTGAAGAATTTCTCCTTCTCAAACGTGTTATATTTTCCAGTCGTGAATTGAAAAACTTCTATGACAATCTTGAAAATGTACGCTTGGATCACTTAGCAAATTGGTTTGAGAAATTTCATGATTTCCCACATCTACAGGGCAATCTCCAAGCCATCAACGAGGCTGGATTTATTGAGAATTTTGCAAGTGAAGAACTAGCACGAATCCGCCGTAAAATCCATGACAGTGAGAGCCAGGTTCGTGATGTCTTGCAAGACCTTCTCAAGCAGAAGGCGCAGATGTTGACAGAAGGGATTGTCGCTAGTAGAAATGGTCGCCAAGTTCTTCCAGTTAAAAATACCTATCGGAATAAGATTGCTGGGGTCGTTCACGATATTTCTGCCAGTGGGAACACAGTTTATATTGAACCTCGTGAAGTAGTTAAGTTAAGTGAGGAAATAGCTAGTCTTCGTGCAGATGAACGCTATGAGATGATGCGTATCCTCCAAGAACTCTCTGAACGAGTAAGACCGCATGCGGCTGAAATTGCCAATGATGCCTGGATTATTGGACGTTTGGATTTGATTCGCGCTAAGGTACGCTTTATCCAAGAAACTGGAGCAGTGGTACCTCAAGTCTCTGAGGAACAGGAAATCCAACTCCTCCATGTTCGCCATCCTTTGGTTAAGAATGCTGTCGCAAATGATGTGCACTTTGGGAAGGATTTGACAGCTATCGTCATCACTGGTCCTAATACTGGTGGTAAGACCATTATGCTCAAGACCTTAGGATTGACGCAAGTCATGGCCCAGTCTGGTTTGCCTATCCTAGCTGATAAAGGCAGTCGTGTAGGGATTTTTGAAGAAATTTTTGCAGATATCGGAGATGAACAGTCCATTGAGCAAAGCCTCTCAACTTTCTCTAGTCACATGACCAATATCGTTGATATTCTTGGTAAGGTCAACCAAAACTCCCTCTTGCTACTAGATGAGCTTGGAGCAGGTACGGATCCCCAAGAAGGGGCTGCTCTTGCCATGTCAATCCTAGAAGATTTACGCTTGCGTC
Organism: Streptococcus sp. Marseille-Q7087; assembly: GCF_965111935.1. Lineage (NCBI taxonomy): Bacteria > Bacillati > Bacillota > Bacilli > Lactobacillales > Streptococcaceae > Streptococcus > Streptococcus sp. Marseille-Q7087. The sequence continues at coordinate 398,747 of NZ_CBCOPJ010000001.1, forward strand.
AGGTCAAGACCATGGCAACCACTCACTATCCTGAACTTAAAGCCTATGGTATTGAAACGACCTATGTTCAAAATGCCAGTATGGAATTTGATACAGCTAGCTTGCGCCCAACCTATCGCTTTATGCAAGGCGTACCAGGTCGAAGCAATGCCTTTGAGATTGCCAAACGTCTAGGCTTGTCGGATGTCATTGTAGGTGACGCTAGTAAGCAAATTGACCAAGACAATGATGTCAATCGCATCATTGAGCAATTAGAAGAGCAGACACTTGAAAGCCACAAACGTCTTGAAAATATCCGCCAAGTTGAACAAGAAAACCTCAAGATGAATCGCGCACTTAAAAAACTTTACAATGAGCTTAATCGTGAGAAGGAAACAGAACTCAATAAGGCGCGTGAGCAAGCTGCTGAGATTGTTGAATTGGCTCTGGCAGAAAGTGATGTTATTCTAAAAAATCTTCATAGCAAATCTCAACTAAAACCACATGAGATTATCGAAGCCAAGGCTAAGCTCAAAAAATTAGCTCCTGAAAAAGTTGACCTTTCTAAAAATAAGGTCCTACAAAAAGCCAAGAAAAAACGAGCTCCAAAAGTTGGAGATGATATTATCGTTTTAAGCTATGGTCAACGTGGTACCTTGACCAATCAACTCAAGGATGGACGTTGGGAAGCACAGGTTGGCTTGATTAAGATGACACTTGAGGAAAAAGAGTTTGACTTGGTTCAAGCTCAGCAAGAAGCACCAGTCAAGAAAAAACAAGTCAACGTCGTCAAACGTGCAGCAGGCAAAGGCCCACAGGCTCGACTAGATCTTCGTGGTAAACGCTACGAGGAAGCTATGGAAGCCTTGGATGCCTTTATCGACCAAGCACTGCTCAACAATATGGCGCAAGTGGATATCATCCATGGTATCGGTACAGGAGTTATTCGTGAAGGTGTGACCAAGTACCTCCAAAGAAACAAGCAGGTCAAGAGCTTTGGCTATGCACCACAAAATGCAGGTGGAAGTGGAGCAACCATCGTAACCTTTAAAGGTTAGAATATGATTTTCAGAAAATTATAATAAAATTTTCTGAAATCAATTGACAAGGACAGTTTTTTCTTGTAAAATAAGTAAAAATTAAATACGACACCGAATGAAGTTTAATAGAAGTGGAAAGTCCTTTGACCTTCCATGACTGTAAATGGACGGAACTCTGGAGAGACCGTAAAGGCACCGAAGGGGCAAGGCAGGCAACTGCTCAAACTCTCAGGTAAAAGGACAGAGCAATGATAGAGCGCTTTTTGGCATTTATCGATGCATTCCAGAGTACATGTTAGTAAACATGTGCTCTTTCTTTTGGGGTTGAATAGATAGGAGAATGGTATGTTAAGTTTGCTAAAAGAGCTAGATGCTCTAGTATGGGGACCACCCCTTTTGATCTTATTGGTTGGTACAGGGATTTACTTAACTCTTCGTTTAGGACTCTTACAGATCCTGCGTCTCCCTAAGGCATTTCAACTTATTTTTACCAAGGATAAGGGACATGGGGATGTATCGAGTTTTGCAGCCTTATGTACTGCTTTGGCAGCAACTGTTGGTACAGGAAATATTATCGGGGTTGCAACGGCTATCAAGGTTGGTGGACCAGGTGCTCTTTTTTGGATGTGGGTGGCTGCTTTCTTTGGAATGGCAACTAAGTATGCAGAAGGACTACTTGCTATCAAATATCGAACCAAGGATAATCATGGTGCGGTAGCAGGAGGGCCGATGCATTATATTCTTCTAGGGATGGGCGAAAAATGGCGCCCTCTTGCAATCTTCTTTGCTGTAGCTGGAGTACTAGTTGCACTTTTAGGGATTGGTACTTTTACCCAGGTGAATTCCATTACAGAATCCGTGCAAAATACGGCTAGTATTGATCCGACAATTACTGCACTTGTTTTATCTATTTTTGTAGGGATTGCAGTCTTTGGTGGACTTAAGTCTATTTCTAAGGTGTCAACTACAGTTGTTCCCTTTATGGCTATTGTCTACATCTTGGGAACCTTGACAGTCATTTTCTTTAATATCGATAAAGTACCGGCAACACTTTCACTGGTTCTCACATCAGCTTTTAGTCCCATAGCTGCAGTGGGAGGATTTGCAGGAGCGAGTGTTCGGATGGCTATTCAAAATGGTGTGGCGCGTGGTGTCTTCTCAAACGAGTCTGGATTGGGTTCAGCTCCCATTGCGGCTGCGGCAGCTAAGACCAATGAACCGGTGGAGCAAGGTTTGATTTCCATGACAGGAACCTTTATTGATACCTTGATTATCTGTACCCTGACTGGTTTGACAATCTTGGTGACTGGGGTTTGGAATGGTAATTTAGACGGGGTTGCCCTTACTCAGTCCGCTTTCTCAACAGTCTTTTCATATTTTGGTCCAGCTCTTTTAACAATTTTCTTGGTACTTTTTGCCTTTACAACGATTTTGGGCTGGAATTATTATGGAGAGCGTTGCTTTGAGTTTCTATTTGGTGTTCGCTTTATCTGGCTTTATCGAGTGGTCTTTGTTGCCATGGTCTTACTAGGAGGATTCATCGAGTTGGATATGGTCTGGGTCATTGCGGATATCGTCAATGCCCTCATGGCTCTACCAAACTTGATTGCTATCTTGGCCTTATCACCAGTCGTTATCGCTGAGACCAAGAAGTATTTTGCTAGATCATAAAACCTTAATTCTTTTAGTTGCTTACACGCAAGAAAATGCCTTAGATGTCGTTCTTGGTGTCAGTTTGGCGACACTCTGCAACTATGCTAATAACTTAGCTAATACGCCAATTAATCCAGAGTTGCAACCCTATGCCTAAATTATAAAAAAAGAATGGAGTCTGACAGGTTCAGGCTCCATTTTTGAATGCTTTTTTAATGGTTTTTATGATATACTAATAATAACATTATTATTGGAGATTCACATGAAAAAACTTCCCTTAGCTTTTTCAGGTTGTTTATTGGGCTTAGCTGGTGCAGGCAATCTCATCTTGGATACCATCCCATTTCTTTCTCATTTACTTAGTTTATCAGGCTTGATTCTATGGTTTTATTTTTTAGTAAGTCACCTTAGTGATTGGCAAAAAAGCAAGCAAGAACTGAAGAAAGCACCCGTTTTGTCAGGAATGGCGACCTTTCCCATGGCAGGGATGATTTTATCGACTTATTTGTTGCTCGTGTTTCCTATGAGCTTGAGTATTATTGCACAAGTTCTCTGGTGGTTTGCCTTTCTACTGGATGTCGGTTTAATTATCTACTTTACTATCAATTACGTTCAGGCTAAACCAAGGGCTAGTGCTACACCGACCTGGACTGTTCTTTATGTAGGAATAGCAGTAGCAAGCTTGACTTACCCAGTAGTGGGGATAATTGGGATTGCCTATGGAGCTTGGATTTTTGGTTTTATCTTAACCCTTATCCTTTATCCTCTCATTTATCAAGATTTGAAAAGAAATCCATTACCACTAGCTTTACTAGGGCAAGAAGGGATCTATTGTGCTCCATTTTCTCTCCTTTTAGCAGCACTAGTTCGGATAGGAGGTCCAGACCTTCCTAGCTGGATTTTGCTGGTCATGGTCCTTGCATCACAGACTTTCTTTTTCTTTGTCCTTAGTCGCTTGCCAAGAATTTTAAAACAGGGCTTCCAACCAGCCTTTTCAGCCCTAACTTTCCCAACCATTATCACAGCAACTTCACTGAAAATGGCCCAGGGTATCTTAGAGTTTCAAGCTCTTAACCTCCTCGTTTGGTTAGAAACTATCATTTGTTTAACAATCCTTGTCTACGTATTAGTCGAATATGTGAGATATTTAAGAAACTAAAATAACCCCTAGCACTGAGAAGTGCTAGGGGGTCTTTTATCTTGAACGTGTAAATCAATTAGTTCAGCTTTCTCCTACTGTTCTTCATGTTCGGATAAAAAACAATAAGTCATAGTCCCAAAGATGGCTCCAATACTAAGACCAAAGATCAGTAAGGGGATCATTATCTCTGTTTGAATGATTTTTTCCAAGAATGTTGAAAAGGGTATCTGCTGAACGAAGAGTTTATGAAAGAGAAGCAGGGTAAATAAGCCAATCTCAATACTTATAAATACCAACCAACTACGAACTTTTACTTGGTGTTTGCTATAAGTTTTGTAGATGATTTCTGATTTATCATCCTTTTCAAGATGAAGCTCTTTGACGGCTCTTTGAGTTTTTATACTCATGAACCAAATGAGTCCAAAATAGATGTAGGGCATAACCGATCGAACAATTTCTATAAAGCGTCCAAACAGAATATAGAACAGGAAGAGAAAGAAGGAAGAGTAAAAGATTAGGACCATGGAACGGGCGCAAGCCTTGTAGATAATCTCTTGTCGGCATTCATCAAAGGGTCCTTGGATATGAAAGAAATTTCGAACTAAGCGAGTGGTTAAGTCTTCTTTTTTCATGGTAGTGACCTCTTAATAACCTTGTTTTTGATTAGCTTCTTTAAAGAGTTGATAGAGAGTATAGAAGTAGACTAGACTAAAAACGATACAGATGGTTAGAAATAGTAGATATCTCCAATCCATAGAATTCGTTAACAGTTGTGGGAAAGATACGAGGATAAAGCAGAGAGATGCGTTTAAGAGGCGTATTTTTTTTGATGTGATTTTCTGAAATCTTTGTCCTTTGTTCAAGACAGGGAGGGCTAAGAGGAAGATGATTAGAAAAGGACGTGTAATTTGGCCATAAACTAGGAAAACTGTCATAAAGATACTGATCAAAATATGGCTGAGAATTAAAGTTTGTAGTGATTTCATAAGTTTCCTCCTAATCGTTGTCTTGATCTTCTCTTGCTTTTTGAATACGAAGAGTGATGACAATATGTACTGTTAATCCGAAAAAGAAGGCTGCAACGATGGTTGACAAGATACTTCTTGTATTCAAGAGATCGGTAAGATAGCTTTTGCTATCATCCATTAGGATATTGAGAAGTGGCATCCCAAAGAACATGGCTATTCCATAGACCAGACCAGCTTTAAGTCCAGGATTACGTAACTGTTTCTTTTCCTTCTGGCTCAACATATCAGGATCGATAGCAGCAATACCAGTTTTTTTAGTTTGAGTAGTGACATAAAAAGCACAAACCAAGGAAACCAGAAAAATAATGATTGGATATCCGAAAGCGACCATTTGGGGATATTTATAAGCAAGAACAAAGGGAATGAGATTTCCTAAAGTCATGAGGTAAAAGAGAATCATAAAGACTTTATTCCCAATGTGGTCAGCCTCACGTCGTTTGTGTTCATCAAGTGGCCCTGAAATGCCATAGATACGTTTGATTAGTTTTTCATAGAGGGGTTCTTTTTTCATGGGTGATTTCTCCTAAATGAACGATGTTATTTTGTTTCTTTTACGAATTGATAGAGATAATAAAGATAAGTAATAGAAGAAAGGATAGCGATAGTTAGCAATAAATAAAATTTCCAATCGTTTGAAATAACCGTCAGTTGTGGTAAGGATAGAATCATAAAGAATAGTGCTAAGTTGAGTATGCGCGTTTTTTGAGAGTCGATCTTTAGGTAAGTCAATCCTTTGTTGAGTGCTGGAACAAAGACTGGAAGGAGGACTATATCGTAGATTGGCAAGTTCCCTGAAACGATGATGAAGATGAGCAGTGAAGCAAACAAAAGATGATAGGTAAGTAAAGTTACTAGTGATTTCATAGGGCACCTCCTAATTCTGGTCTTTTTTAGCTCTTGCAATACGAAGTGAGTCGACAATATGTATCATCACTCCGAAAAAGAAAGCTCCCAGTATAGTTTTAAAAATATGTTTTGTATTTAGAAGAGAACTGATAAAATTTGGATTTTCACTTGTTAGGGTATCAATGAGTGGAATTATAAAAAATATCACTGTTCCATAAATCGAACCTGCTTTCAGACCAGGATAACGTAACTGCTTCTTTTCTTTTTTCATGAGTTTCCTCCTAATCATTATCCTGATCTTCCTTGGCTTTTGCAATGCGACGGGAGATGAAAATCTGTATGACCACTCCAAAGAAGACAGACTGGAGGATACTTGAAAAAATATTTTTAAAAGCGAGAAGAGACTGAAGATAGTCCTGACTCTCACCTAGCAGTATAAGGAGAAGAGGGGTTGAAAAAAACTCATTAATCCATAGACTATCCCCGCTTTCAGACCAGGATAGTGTAGTTGCTTACTTTCTTTCTCAGTCAGCATATCTGGTTCAATAGTTGTAATCCCTGTTTTTTGCATTTGGTAGGTGACATAGCCAGCAGCGATGAGGGCAATCACTAAAATCAGAGGAGGATAGACTAGAGCCACTAGTTGAGGAAATTGATAGGCCAGAACAAGCGGAATAAGATTGCCGAAAATCATCAGATAAAAGAGAATCATAAAGACTTTATTTCCGAGGCGGTCAGCTTCGCGCCGTTTGTATTCGTCCAGTGGATCAGAAATACCGTAAGTGCGTTTGATGAGCTTTTCAGTGAAGGTTTCTTTTTTCATTTTTCTTCTCCTTTTTAAAAATCGTCCTCCCAAAAGAGACTGTTGAGGTCAGTTTGGAGGCTTCGAGCGAGATTGAGACAAAGTTCCAGGGTAGGATTATACTTGTCGTTTTCAATCATGTTAATGGTTTGTCTCGAGACACCGATATCCTTGGCGAGCTCAAGCTGGGACATGCCCAGTTCCTTGCGGAATTCTTTCACACGATTCATGCTTCCTCCTTTTAAGATTGTGTCACATATATTTGACTATAGTATATTCTTTTAAAAATAAAATGTCAACTATTTTTGACATATTTTTGTAAAATAAAAAAAGATTGGTCTAGCCAATCTTTTTATTTTAATTCTGACGCATCTGGTAGGTAAGAACCACCGAGATAGGTCTTGCTGAGTTTTTCAAGGGTTCCATCTTGGTAGAGTTCTTTAAGAACCTTGTCAAACTGTTCTTTAAATTCTTTTTGGTCACTTGAGAAGATAATGTAGTTGTTTGGATTGTCGTTGCTTTCCAAGTCGACTACGTTCAAGTCTAAACCTCGGTCTTGGATAATCTTTTGAACAGAGATTTTATCAAAGATAAGGAAATCAAATTCACCGTTAGCAAGGTCAGTCAGACGTTTAGCGACATCTTCACCAGAGTATTGGATGGTTGCTGGATTGTCGGAGTGGCTTTGGTTCCAGTCTGTAACGACTTTGGCAGTAGAAGTTCCTGTATCATCCTGAGTTGTTTTACCAGCGATATCTTGCAGAGAGGTAAGAACCTTGTCTTTTCTGCTTACAAGAACTAAAGGATTTTTAGCGATAGGTAGTGAGTAGAGGTATTTATCTGCTCTCTCTTTGGTATAGCTCAAGTTGTTGGCAGCAGCTTGGTAACGGCTAGCATCCACTCCAGGGAATATACTTTCCCAAGCTGTTTTTTGAAATTCAATCTTGTATTGGTCCAGTTTTTCATCGACCGCTTTTAAAACTTCAACATCATATCCAGTTAGGTTTCCATCTTTTTCAAAATCAAAAGGTGGGATGTCCCCGGCAGTTGCTACGACAATGGTTGTAGGACTAGCAGTGGAAGTAGAAGTACTTTCTTGTTTAGATTGTCCACAGGCAACCAACAAGGGACTAATGGCTAATAATAAGAATAATTTTTTCATAAGAGTCTCCTTTACTTAATGGTATCTAGCTTACCAGACAATCAGTCAGATATCCAATATATATTTTTTATGGAAGTGATAGAGAAATATTATAATTTCCAGTTTTGTAGTAAACAACTCAAGTAAGAAAAAAGATAATTTGTTTCACTAATGAAAAAACTCTGCAAGCTCTTTCAGAATGTGGTAAAATGGAAGCAATAGAAATAGAAAAGGAAATCAATTATGAAATTTCTTGAGTTAAATAAAAAACGTCATGCGACCAAGCATTTTATTGATAAACCTGTCGATCCTAAGGATGTTCGTACAGCTATCGAAATCGCAACCTTGGCACCAAGCGCTCACAACAGTCAACCTTGGAAATTTGTCGTGGTTCGTGAGAGAAATGCTGAACTTGCAAAATTGGCTTACGGTTCAAACTATGAGCAAGTAGCATCTGCACCTGTAACCATTGCCTTGTTTACAGATACAGACTTAGCCAAACGTGCCCGCAAGATTGCCCGTGTTGGTGGAGCAAATAACTTCTCAGAAGAACAGCTTCAGTACTTTATGAAAAATCTTCCAGCTGAGTTTGCGCGCTACAATGAACAACAAGTCAGTGACTACTTAGCTCTTAATGCAGGATTAGTTGCGATGAACTTGGTTCTTGCCCTGACTGACCAGGGAATCGGTTCAAACATTATCCTTGGTTTTGACAAATCAAAAGCTAATGAAGTCTTGGAAATCGAAGAACGCTTCCGTCCTGAGCTTTTGATTACAGTAGGATACACAGATGAGAAATTAGAACCAAGCTACCGCTTGCCAGTAGATGAAATTATCGAGAAAAGATAGGAAGTAAAAATGACAGTTATTGATTTTACAGCAGAAGTAGAAAAACGCAAAGAAGACCTCTTGGCTGACTTATTTAGCCTTTTGGAAATCAACTCAGAACGTGATGACAGTAAGGCAGATGCGGAGCACCCATTTGGACCTGGTCCGGTAAAAGCTTTGGAGAAATTCCTTGAAATTGCAGACCGTGATGGATACCCAACAAAAAATGTTGATAACTATGCAGGTCATTTCGAGTTTGGTCAAGGAGAAGAAGTTCTCGGAATTTTTGCCCACATGGACGTAGTGCCAGCAGGTAGTGGTTGGGACACGGACCCTTACACTCCAACTATCAAAGATGGTCGCCTTTATGCGCGTGGTGCTTCTGACGATAAGGGGCCAACTACAGCATGTTACTACGGTTTGAAAATTATCAAAGAATTGGGACTTCCAACTTCTAAGAGAGTTCGCTTCATCGTGGGAACTGATGAAGAATCAGGTTGGGCAGATATGGACTACTACTTTGAGCATGTAGGACTTGCAAAACCAGACTTTGGTTTCTCTCCAGATGCTGAATTCCCTATCATCAATGGTGAAAAAGGAAACATCACAGAATACCTCCACTTTGCTGGTGAAAATACTGGTGCAGCACGTCTTCACAGCTTCACAGGTGGCTTGCGCGAAAACATGGTACCTGAATCAGCAACTGCAGTCGTTTCAGGTGACTTAGCTGACTTGCAAGGGAAACTAGACGCCTTCGTTGCAGAGCACAAACTCAGAGGAGAAATCCAAGAAGAAAACGGTCAGTACAAGGTGACTGTAATTGGTAAATCAGCTCATGGTGCTATGCCTGCTTCAGGTGTCAATGGTGCGACTTACCTTGCCCTCTTCCTTAGCCAATTTGCTTTTGAAGGACCTGCAAAAGACTACCTCGATATTGCTGGTAAGATTCTCTTGAATGACCACGAAGGCAAGAATTTGAAGGTTGCTCATGTGGATGAAAAAATGGGTGCCCTTTCTATGAATGCGGGTGTCTTCCGCTTTGATGAAACAAGTGCTGACAATACTATTGCCCTCAACTTCCGTTATCCAAAAGGAACAAGCCCAGAGCAAATCAAGTCAGTTCTTGAAAGCTTGCCAGTTTCTTCAGTCAGCCTTTCTGAACATGGCCACACTCCTCACTATGTGCCAATGGAAGATCCACTCGTTCAAACCTTGTTGAATGTTTACGAAAAACAAACAGGTCTTCAAGGTCACGAACAAGTCATCGGTGGAGGAACTTTTGGACGTCTATTAGAGCGTGGTGTAGCCTACGGTGCTATGTTCCCAGATTCTATTGATACTATGCACCAGGCCAATGAATTTATCGCCTTGGACGATCTTTTCCGTGCAGCAGCCATTTATGCTGAAGCTATTTATGAATTGATCAAATAATGATCTAGAAGTCTGAGATTTTATGCTTGGACTTCTTTTTGGAGGGGAACAGATGTCTCAAATCGAAAAAATCAAGCAAGTCATCATGGCGGATCCACAGAATGCCAGCTATACTGAGCAAGGCATCGAGCCACTATTTGCAGCACCAAAAACAGCTCGTATCAATATCATTGGCCAGGCGCCTGGACTCAAAACTCAAGAAGCAGGACTGTACTGGAAAGATAAAAGTGGCGACCGTTTGCGAGAGTGGCTAGGTGTGGATGAAGATACGTTTTATAATTCAGGTTACTTTGCAGTCATGCCCATGGACTTCTATTTTCCAGGACATGGGAAATCTGGTGACCTACCACCTCGTCCAGGTTTTGCAGAAAAATGGCATCCAGAGATCTTGAAGGAATTGCCAGATATTCAATTAACGCTCTTGATTGGACAGTATGCCCAAGCCTACTATCTGCATGAAAAGGTCAGTGGCAAGGTGACGGACCGCGTACATCGGTTCAAGGATTATTTGCCTGATTATTTCCCTCTGGTACACCCATCACCACGTAATCAAATTTGGATGAAAAAAAATCCTTGGTTTGAGGAAGAAGTGGTTCCAGATTTGAAAAAAAGAATTAAAACAATTTTAGGAGAAAAAGAATGAAAGAAATTTCCTTCGATGAATTTTACCAGCTTTATCAAAATGAGCAACTTTCTCTAGTGGACGTGAGAGAAGTAGAGGAATTTGAAGCTCTTCATTTAGAAGGTGCTCGTAATTTCCCTCTCAGCCAACTAGCGGATACTTATAAACAACTGGAAAAAAACCAGCTTTACTACGTGATTTGTAAGTCAGGAATGCGTTCAGCACGCGCCTGCCAATTTCTTGCAGGGCAGGGCTACGAAGTTATCAATGTCCAAGGTGGCATGGATGCTTTAGAATAAGAGAAACTCCCTTTGAGACTGAAAATAGAAAAGGTCTCGAAGGGAATTTTTTTGCATTAAAATTCGGAAAATTGAAAACATTTTAGAATTATTTCGAGATAGCCTTTTCATGCCTTTAAACATGTTATACTAAGAAAGTATTTTAATTTTATAAGGAGAGTTTATGGCTAAAAAAGGTGCTTTAACAGGATTACTTCTGTTTGGAATATTTTTTGGAGCAGGTAACTTGATTTTCCCTCCAACTCTAGGCGCACAGTCTGGAGAAAATTTCCTTCCTGCCATTGCAGGATTTGTATTTTCAGGTGTTGGGATTGCCGTCCTAACCTTGATTATCGGGACCCTTAATCCTAAGGGTTATATCTATGAGATTTCTAAGAAAATTTCTCCATGGTTTGCGACGATTTATCTTGCAGCTTTGTACTTGTCGATTGGTCCATTCTTTGCCATTCCACGTACAGCAACAACATCGTTTGAGGTCGGTATTAGTCCCCTACTAGCCGAAGCAGATAAGGGTTTAGGTTTGATTGTCTTTACCATTCTCTACTTTGTTGCAGCCTATTTAATCGCCCTTAATCCTTCAAAGATTTTGGATCGTATTGGACGAATCTTGACTCCAGTATTTGCAATTTTGATTGTTGTTTTGGTTATCCTTGGGGCCTTTAAATATGGTGGGAACGCACCGCAAGCAGCATCAGGTGCCTATCAAACTTCGGCCTTTGGTGCAGGTTTCTTAGAAGGATACAATACACTTGATGCGCTTGCATCCGTTGCCTTTAGTGTTATCGCTGTTCAAACCTTGAAACAGCTTGGATTTTCAAGTAAGAAAGAATACATTTCAACTATTTGGGTCGTTGGAATCGTTGTAGCTTTAGGATTTAGTGCTTTATACATTGGCCTAGGTTTCCTTGGAAATCATTTCCCAGTACCAGCTGAAGTGATGAGCGAAGGAACTCCAGGAGTTTATATCTTGTCACAAGCAACACAAGAAATATTTGGTTCGATAGCGCAATTTTTCCTTGCAGTCATGGTAACTGTGACTTGTTTCACAACAACTGTAGGCTTGATTGTATCAACAGCTGAATTCTTTAATGACCGCTTCCCACAAATCAGTTATAAAGTTTATGCAACTATCTTTACCTTGATTGGTTTTGCTATCGCAAATCTTGGTTTGAGTGCCATTATCAAGTATTCAGTACCAGTGCTAGTTGTCTTGTATCCAATCACGATTGCGATTGTCATGATTGTGATTGTTAACAAATTTATCGCCCTATCTAAACCAGGTATGCAGTTGACTGTTGGACTTGTCACAGCCATTGCTATTGCCAGTGTTTTAGGATCTACATTTAAGATTGACTTTCTTGCAAATATCATTAACGCACTACCATTCGCAGATGCCTCTCTACCATGGTTGGTACCATCTATTATTGGAATTCTACTTTCTCTTGTTCTTCCAAATAAACAAGAAAGTGAAGCGTTCGAAATGGAATAAAAAAACCTTGGCATAAGCCAAGGTTTTTTTATTCCTCTTAGTTCGTTTTTTCTTTATAACCAAGGTCTGTTAACATTTTCTTAGAGGCTTTAAAGCTAACGTTTTTCCCAACACCTGAGTATTCTTCTGGTAAAGCTTTTCTAAGCTCATCTAGGCTTGCAACTGAAAGGTCAATCTCAAGATCTTGTACGACTTTACCATCTTTAATCTCGACAGATAAAGTTACCCCTTTGAGGCCCTTATATCCTTTGTAGGTTTCTTCGACTAAATTTTTTAAATCATCTGCAGTATTGTTTAGGACTTCGGGGTCAGCGACATTGTGAGCAGTTTGTTTCACAACGTTATCACCGTCAACTGTATAGGTCAATGTTGACTGGACACCAGGCTGAGAATCGTTCACAAAGGTAGCAGTTTTTAATTCTGATTTCTTTTCAGTTGTTTCAGCCTCAGTAGTTTTTACCTCAGTTGACTCTACTTTTGAAGAGTTAGAAGTTGTTGATGACTGTTTTGAACATCCCAACAAGAATGCCAACGGGAGAGCTAAGAGAAGCGCCATTTTGAAAAATTTATTCATATTTTTTCCTTTCTTCCTAAGAACTACTTTTATTATACCATAAAATACTTTTGTATTCAAATTATCCTAGTTTTCTATTTTCACACATACTAAGATGTAAAAAATGATATAATGGTAGCAAGAGGTGAAGAAATGAATCAAACTGTAGAATATATTAAAGAATTGACTGGTATCGCATCGCCAACAGGTTTTACGCGTGAGATTACCAATTATTTGGTTGAGACGCTTGAAAAACTAGGTTATCAACCTGTCCGTACTGCTAAAGGTGGAGTGAATGTCACTGTTAAAGGTAAAAATGACGAACAACATCGCTATGTAACCGCTCATGTAGATACCTTGGGTGCCATTGTTCGTGCTATTAAACCAGACGGTCGCCTCAAAATGGACCGTATCGGTGGCTATCCATGGAACATGATTGAAGGCGAAAACTGTACAGTCCATGTGGCTAGCACAGGTAAAACTGTTTCAGGTACGATTTTGATCCACCAGACTTCTTGTCACGTATATAAGGATGCTGGAACTGCGGAACGCACGCAAGATAATATGGAAGTGCGTTTGGATGAGAAAGTGACTAATGAAAAAGAAACACGCGCACTTGGTATTGAGGTTGGTGATTTTATCAGCTTTGATCCACGAACTGTCGTGACAGAGACAGGCTTTATCAAGTCTCGTCATTTGGATGATAAAGTCAGTGCGGCTATTCTTCTCAATCTCCTCAAAGTCTACAAAGAAGAAGGAATTGAACTTCCAGTTACTACGCATTTTGCCTTTTCAGTATTTGAAGAAGTGGGGCATGGTGCTAACTCAAACATCCCTAGTCAAGTTGTGGAATATCTGGCAGTAGATATGGGAGCAATGGGAGATGACCAGCAGACAGACGAGTACACAGTCTCTATCTGTGTCAAAGATGCTTCTGGACCGTATCACTACGAGTTCCGCCAACATCTGGTTGCTCTAGCAAAAGAGCAAGACATCCCGTTTAAACTCGATATCTATCCATTTTACGGTTCGGATGCTTCTGCAGCTATGTCAGCTGGAGCAGAGGTCAAGCACGCTCTTCTAGGAGCTGGTATTGAGTCAAGTCACTCATACGAGCGTACTCACATCGATTCTGTAGTGGCTACTGAGCGTATGGTAGATGCTTACCTTAAGAGTGACTTGGTGGACTAAGATGTGCTTGATTTGCCAACGAATTGAATTAATTAAGTCAGGTGACAATCCCTACTTTGTAAAAGAACTGGAAACAGGCTATGTTGTCATCGGAGACCACCAGTATTTTGAAGGCTACACGCTCTTTCTAGCCAAGGAACATGTCACAGAATTACATCACCTACATCCAACTGTCAAACTCCGCTTTTTAGAGGAAATGAGTTTGGTTCAGGAAGCTGTCTCTAAGGCTTTTTCTGCTGAAAAGATGAATGTAGAGTTGTTGGGAAATGGAGACGCTCATGTTCACTGGCATATTTTCCCTAGACGAGAGGGGGATATGAAGGGGCACGGTCTTAATGGGCGTGGTCCAGTCTGGTGGGTTCCATGGGAAGAAATGATTGCTGAAGAATATCAGGTTAAGGGAAGCAAATTAGAAGACTTGATTGCAAGATTGTCTGAGACTTTAAACCAGATGATTAAATGAAAGGATAACAGATGAAAAAAAGATACCTTATCTTATCAGGATTATTAGCATTGACATTGGCAGCTTGTTCACAAGAAAAATCAGCAACTACAGATGCCAAGTCTTCTGCAGAGCAAAAAACTGTACAAGAAGGAACCGCGGGAAGTAAGTCTCAGGAAGCTAGTCAAAAGAAAGCAGAAGTGGTTAACAAAGGAGACCACTACAGTATTCAAGGTAAGTACGATGAGATTGTTGTTGCTAATAAGCATTATCCAATGTCAAAAGATTACAATCCTGGAGAAAATCCTACCGCTAAGGCAGAACTGTTGAAACTCATTGCAGCTATGCAACAAGCAGGATTCCCAATTAGCGATCATTATAGTGGTTTCAGAAGTTATGAAACTCAAACTCAACTTTATCAGGAGTATGTCAACCAAGACGGAAAGGCAGAGGCTGATCGCTATTCTGCACGACCTGGATATAGTGAACACCAAACAGGTCTTGCTTTCGACCTTATCGGCACAGATGGAGATTTAGTGACAGAAGAAAAAGCTGCCCAATGGCTTTTAGATCATGCTGCAGACTATGGTTTTGTCGTTCGCTATCTCAAAGGTAAGGAAAAAGAAACAGGCTATATGGCTGAAGAATGGCACCTTCGCTACGTCGGAAAAGAAGCCAAGGACATCGCTGCAAGTGGTCTCAGCTTGGAAGAGTATTACGGCTTTGAAGGTGGAGACTATGTTGATTAGTCGCAAAACATCTTGCAAGAATGCTTGAAATTTGATAAAATGAATAATAATTAAATAGGAATCTGCAAGACTAGTATCTCAGGGGAAGTATATCAGGGAGGAGAGCCGTGACTGAAAGCTCTCTATATGAAAACTGGGTGAATTCACTTGCCAATGGATTCAGAAATAAAGGTCTGACTTGTCAGATGAAAACGGATGGTACCGCGTGTCAACGCTCCGAGTGTGGAGTTTTTGGCATGTGGTTTTCTTTTTATCTACGAAAGACTGATGGAGGAATTATGTCAACTATTGAAGAACAATTAAAAGCGCTTCGTGAAGAAACGCTAGCTAGCTTGAAGCAGATTACTGCTGAAAATGAAAAAGAGATGCAAGAATTGCGTGTTTCTG
The DNA here is from genome assembly GCF_965111935.1 of Streptococcus sp. Marseille-Q7087. Classification (NCBI taxonomy): domain Bacteria; kingdom Bacillati; phylum Bacillota; class Bacilli; order Lactobacillales; family Streptococcaceae; genus Streptococcus; species Streptococcus sp. Marseille-Q7087. The sequence continues at coordinate 414,368 of NZ_CBCOPJ010000001.1, forward strand.
TCCTTGGTAAAAAAGGGTCGCTTACTGAAATCCTCAAAGGGATGAAAGACGTTTCTGCAGAAATGCGTCCTGTTATCGGGAAACACGTCAATGAAGCGCGCGATATCTTGACAGCTGCCTTTGAAGAAACAGCTAAGCTCTTGGAAGAAAAGAAAGTGGAAGCACAACTAGCAAGTGAGAGTATCGATGTGACGCTTCCAGGTCGTCCAGTTGCGACTGGTCACCGTCACGTTCTCACACAAACTAGTGAAGAAATCGAAGACATTTTCATCGGTATGGGTTACCAAGTCGTGGATGGATTTGAAGTGGAGCAAGACTACTACAACTTTGAGCGTATGAACCTTCCAAAAGACCACCCAGCCCGTGATATGCAGGACACTTTCTATATCACAGAAGAAATCTTGCTCCGTACTCACACGTCTCCAGTTCAGGCGCGTGCCATGGATGCCCATGATTTTTCAAAAGGTCCTTTGAAGATGATCTCACCAGGACGTGTATTCCGTCGTGATACAGACGATGCGACCCATAGTCACCAGTTCCACCAAATCGAAGGATTGGTTGTCGGGAAGAATATTTCTATGGCTGACCTTCAAGGAACTCTTCAGTTGATTGTAAAAAAAATGTTTGGTGAAGAGCGCCAAATCCGTTTGCGTCCATCATATTTCCCGTTCACAGAGCCATCTGTTGAGGTCGATGTTTCATGCTTTAAGTGTGGAGGAGACGGCTGTAACGTATGTAAGAAAACGGGTTGGATTGAGATTATGGGTGCCGGTATGGTTCACCCACGAGTCCTTGAGATGAGTGGTATCGATGCAACTGTATACTCTGGTTTTGCCTTTGGTCTTGGTCAAGAGCGTGTAGCCATGCTTCGTTATGGAATCAACGATATTCGTGGCTTCTACCAAGGCGATGTCCGCTTCTCAGAACAGTTTAAATAAGATTGAAACCTAAACACAATCCTACAAGTCGTCCTCATTTTTTATAGTGTAGCAATAGGAACGACTGACTCGAAGAAAAAGAAAGGAATTGAAAAGATCTCGCTGATTGGGATCTTATGCTCAGAATTATGTTAGTATCTTATAAATGGTTAAAAGAATTGGTGGACATTGATGTACCATCAGAGGAGTTGGCTGAAAAAATGTCAACCACAGGGATTGAAGTAGAAGGTGTCGAATCACCAGCTGCTGGTCTCTCAAAAATTGTCGTCGGAGAAGTCTTGTCTTGTGAAGATGTACCAGAAACACACTTGCATGTCTGCCAAGTCAATGTAGGTGAAGAAGAAGCCCGTCAAATCGTCTGTGGAGCACCAAATGTGCGCGCAGGCATCAAGGTCATGGTAGCTCTTCCAGGTGCTCGCATCGCGGACAACTACAAGATCAAAAAAGGGAAAATCCGTGGTTTGGAATCTCTCGGAATGATCTGCTCACTTGGTGAGTTGGGAATTTCTGACTCAGTTGTGCCTAAGGAATTTGCAGATGGGATCCAAATCTTGCCTCAAGATGCTGTTCCAGGGGATGAAGTCTTCTCCTACCTAGACTTGGATGATGAAATCATCGAACTTTCTATCACTCCAAACCGTGCAGACGCTCTTTCTATGCGTGGGGTAGCGTATGAAGTAGCAGCGATTTATGACAAGTCAGTTAACTTTAAAGAATTTGCTCTTTCAGAAACAGACCAAGCAGTAGCCGATGCTCTTTCTGTCAGCATTGATACAGACAAGGCGCCTTACTATGCTGCCCGTATCTTGGACAATGTGACGATTGCACCAAGTCCGCAATGGTTGCAAAACCTCCTCATGAACGAAGGCATCCGTCCGATTAATAATGTCGTCGACGTGACCAACTATATCTTGCTTTACTTTGGTCAACCAATGCATGCCTTTGACTTGGATACCTTTGAAGGGACTGACATCCGTGTGCGTGAAGCTCGTGCTGGTGAAAAATTAGTAACCTTGGACGGGGAAGAGCGTGAGTTGGAAACAAATGACCTCGTGATTACAGTTGCTGACAAAGCAGTAGCCCTTGCAGGTGTCATGGGTGGTCAGGCTACAGAAATCTCTGAAAAGTCTAGTCGTGTAGTCCTTGAAGCTGCTGTCTTCAATGGTAAATCGATCCGTAAGACTAGCGGTCGCCTCAACCTTCGTTCAGAATCTTCTTCTCGCTTTGAGAAAGGCATCAACGTGGCAACTGTCAATGAAGCCCTTGATGCGGCAGCAAGCATGATTGCAGAGTTTGCAGGTGCAACCGTTCGTAAAGGTATTGTTTCAGCAGGCAAGCTTGATACTTCTGATGTAGAAGTTTCTTCAACTCTTGCTGATGTCAACCGTGTCCTCGGTACAGAGCTTTCCTACGCAGATATTGAAGATGTCTTCCGTCGCCTTGGTTTTGGCCTTTCTGGAAATGCAGAAAGCTTTACAGTGAGCGTTCCTCGTCGCCGTTGGGATATCACTATCGAAGCGGATCTTTTTGAAGAAATCGCACGTATCTATGGTTATGACCGCTTGCCAACCAGTCTTCCAAAAGACGATGGGACAGCAGGTGAGTTGACTGCGACTCAAAAATTGCGTCGTCAGGTTCGTACCATTGCTGAAGGGGCTGGATTGACAGAAATCATTACCTACGCTCTTACAACTCCTGAAAAAGCCGTTGAATTTACGATTCAGCCAAGCAACTTAACAGAGCTCATGTGGCCAATGACTGTGGACCGTTCAGTTCTCCGCCAAAATATGGTTTCAGGTATCCTTGATACAGTTGCCTACAACGTAGCACGTAAGAATAAAAACTTGGCTCTTTATGAGATTGGAAAAGTCTTCGAGCAAACTGGTAATCCAAAAGAAGAATTGCCAAATGAAATCAACAGCTTTGCCTTTGCCTTGACAGGTTTAGTCGCTGAAAAAGACTTCCAAACAGCAGCAGTTCCAGTTGATTTCTTCTATGCTAAGGGAATCCTTGAAGCCCTCTTTGCTCGTTTGGGTCTTGAAGTGACTTATACAGCAACCTCTGAAATCGCTAGCCTTCACCCAGGACGTACAGCCTTGATCTCTCTCGGTGACCAAGTAGTCGGTTTCCTCGGTCAAGTGCACCCTGTGACGGCTAAGGCTTACGATATTCCAGAGACTTATGTAGCTGAGCTTAACCTTTCAGCTATTGAGGCAGCCCTTCAACCAGTTAGCCCATTTGTGGAAATTACTAAGTTCCCAGCAGTGAGTCGTGATATTGCTCTTCTTCTCAAAGCAGAAGTGACTCACCAAGATGTAGTTGATGCTATCAAATCTGCGGGCGTGAAACGTTTGACAGACATCAAACTCTTTGACGTCTTCTCAGGTGAAAAACTGGGTATCGGCATGAAGTCGATGGCCTACAGCTTGACCTTCCAAAATCCAGAAGATAGCTTGACCGACGAAGAAGTCGCACGCTACATGGAAAAAATCCAAGCATCACTCGAAGAAAAAGTGAATGCAGAAGTGCGTTAACAGATTAAAATCCATCCCTAGGGGTGGATTTTTTAATTCTTGTTAGTATTTAATATTGGAAAGACAAAATAACTTTAGGACTAAAATCTATTAGTTGAATTTCAGTTTTTGATATAAAAGATTTTCAGTACATTCCATCAATAAAAATGTAAGTAAATCCTTGCAATATCTACTATAAAAGAATATAATGTGTATAATAAATTTAAAGGAGTAGATGATGCTCGAAGTAAGAAATCTAGAAAAAAGTTTTGGGCCTAAGCAAGTTTTGTTTGGTGTTGACTTTCAAGCACGACCAGGGCGTATTTTGGGGCTGGTTGGGAAAAATGGAGCTGGAAAAACAACTATTTTTCACAGTATTTTGAAATTTTTGGATTATCAGGGAGAGATTCAATTTGATGGCCAGGAAATTCGTCAGGAAACCTATGCTCGCATTGGCTATCTACCCGAAGAACGTAGTCTTATGCCTAAATTGACAGTCCTTGAACAAGTGCGTTATTTGGCAACATTAAAAGGCATGGATGCAAAAGAGGTCAAAGAAAAACTCCCTCAATGGATGGAAAAGCTAGAAGTCAAAGGAAAACTGACAGATAAAATCAAGAGTCTCTCAAAAGGAAATCAACAGAAGATTCAGTTGATTATCACTTTGATTCATGAACCTGACTTGATTATCCTCGATGAACCCTTTAGTGGCCTGGATCCAGTTAATACCGAACTTCTTAAGCAGGTTATACTCAAAGAAAAAGAACGTGGAGCGACCATTATCTTTTCTGACCACGTCATGACCAATGTCGAAGAGCTGTGTGATGATATCCTGATGATTCGTGATGGGCGTGTCGTCTTACATGGACCGGTCCAAGATGTTCGTAATCAATACGGCAAAACACGACTTTTTGTTTCAAGTGAAAAAAATCAGGAAGAGTTGGAAAATCTCCCACATGTCACTCATGTTAGCTTGACCAAGCAGGGGACTTGGAAGCTTATTCTAGATGACGAAAATGCTGGACAGGAGCTCTTTGCTATCTTGACTCAAGGACACTATATTGCGACCTTTGACCAGCAAGCTCCGACAATCGATGAAATCTTTAAACTAGAATCAGGGGTGGAAGTATGAGAAATATGTTAGTTGTAATCAAAGAAACCTATCTGCGTCATGTCAAATCCTGGAGTTTCTTCTTTATGGTAATCTCGCCATTTCTCTTTATCGGCTTGTCTGGAGGAATTGGTTATCTCCAAGGTTCCTCTCTAGCTCAAAATAATAAAGTAGCAGTTGTTAGTTCGGTTCCTGCTGTAATAGAGGGGTTAAAATCGACCAATGGCATTAACTTTGACTATAAGGATGAAGCAAGTGCTCAAGCTGCTATCAAGGATGAAAAAATAAAAGGCTATCTAACCATTGACCAGGAGAACAGTGTCCTCAAGGCAGTCTATCATGGGGATACTTCACTAGAGAGTGGTATTAAGTTAGCTGTGACTGCTAAGTTGAATGAACTTCAATCCCAACTCAACCGTTCAGAGGCACATTTATCTCAAGAACAGGAAAAACGTTTGGCACAAACAATTCAATTTACAGAGCAGATAGATGAAGCCAAGGAAAATAAAAAGATGGTCCAAACCTTTGCAGCTGCGGGACTTGGTTTCTTCCTCTATATGATTTTGATTACTTATGCTAGTGTTACTGCTCAAGAAGTAGCCAGCGAGAAAGGAACCAAAATCATGGAAGTGGTCTTCTCAAGCATTCGTGCTAGCCATTATTTCTACGCCCGCATGATTGCCTTGCTTCTAGTCATTTTGACTCATATTGGTATTTATGTTGTAGGCGGACTTGGAGCTATCTTATTCTTTAAGGATATGCCTATCTTGGCTAATTCAGGTATTCTAAATCACTTGGGAGAAGCCTTTTCGATCAATACCTTGTTGTTTGTCTTAGTCAGTCTCTTTATGTATGTGGTCTTGGCTGCCTTTCTGGGCTCAATGGTTTCTCGACCTGAAGACTCTGGTAAGGCATTATCGCCTTTGATGCTTTTGATTATGGTAGGTTTTATTGGAGTAACCGCCTTAGGAACTTCTGGGGACAATTTGATTTTGAAAATCGGTTCTTACATCCCATTCGTCTCAACCTTCTTTATGCCTTTTAGAGCTATTAATGGTTATGCAAGTAGTTTAGAAGCATGGATTTCGCTTGCTATAACGGTTATTTTTGCAGTTACTGCAACAGCCTTTATCGGACGCATGTATGCTAGTCTAGTTCTTCAAACAGATGATTTGGGGATCTGGAAAACCTTTAAACGAGCTTTAAGTTATAAATAAATATCGGACCTGTGAGTGTATCTCCCAGGTCTTTTAATTAGCCTAAATATTTCACATTAATTTCTTCTAAACCTTTGACTATTAGGCAAAATTATCGTACAATAAAGAGTACATGATAAAATGAGACCAGAGTTTGTATGCTTTGGCGTTAGTAGTAAAAAATGAGGAGAAACGCTTTGGAATTAGAAGTATTTGCTGGGCAAGAAAAAAGTGAACTATCTATGATTGAGGTGGCTCGTGCCATCTTGGAACTCCGTGGTCGCGATCACGAAATGCATTTTAGCGATTTGGTTAATGAAATCCAAAACTATCTTGGTACCTCTAATAGCGATATTCGTGAAGCACTACCTTTGTTCTATACAGAATTGAACTTTGATGGTAGCTTTATCTCTCTTGGAGATAACAAATGGGGCCTTCGTTCATGGTACGGAGTTGATGAAATTGACGAAGAAATTATCGCTCTTGAAGAAAGTGATGATGAAGAAGTCGCACCTCAAGCTAAGAAAAAACGTGTTAATGCCTTTATGGATGGTGACGACGATGCCATTGATTATGGTGCAGATGATCCAGAAGATGAGGATGCTTATGAAGAAGATCCAGCTCTTTCTTACGATGATGAAAATCCAGATGATGAAAAGAACGAAGTAGAAGCCTACGACGCTGAAATCAACGAAATTGCACCGGATGACCTTGGCGAAGATGTTGATCTTAACGAAGAAGATGACGAAGATGTTGAGGATGAAGAAGAATAACACTAAAAGGCAAGGAAATCTTCCTTGTCTTTTTGCAACACTATATCTTTACTAAAAGCAAGACACTGAAAATCTGATATTCGAATGTATTTGACAAATGAGTCAAATTGAGGTAAGATATTGTTCGGGCACCTCTTTTAGAGGTCGGAGCTCCCTAGTAATTAGGGAGCTATTTTTGTTTTTCTGGGAACTTTTATCCTGGATTGTGTTATTGATGAAGGTCTTGTTTCCTATTTCCCCTACTAGTAAACAAGACCTTAAGCATTTTAGAAAGAGGAATCTATGTCTACGAAATATATTTTTGTCACTGGTGGTGTGGTATCGTCTATTGGGAAAGGTATCGTTGCAGCGAGCCTTGGACGATTGTTGAAAAACCGTGGTTTGAAAGTAACCATTCAAAAATTTGACCCTTATATCAATATCGACCCAGGGACCATGAGCCCTTACCAGCACGGAGAAGTATTTGTAACAGATGATGGGGCTGAGACAGATTTAGACTTGGGTCACTATGAGCGTTTTATTGATATTAACCTTAATAAATACTCAAACGTGACAACTGGTAAAATCTACAGCGAAGTTCTTCGCAAGGAACGTCGTGGTGAGTACCTTGGGGCAACTGTCCAAGTTATTCCTCATATTACAGATGCCTTGAAAGAAAAAATCAAGCGAGCTGCTCTTACGACTGACTCTGATGTTATTATTACAGAGGTTGGTGGAACAGTTGGCGATATCGAGTCCCTTCCATTCTTAGAAGCTCTTCGTCAGATGAAGGCAGATGTCGGCGCTGATAATGTCATGTATATCCACACAACCTTGCTTCCTTACCTCAAGGCAGCTGGGGAAATGAAAACCAAACCAACTCAACACTCTGTTAAAGAATTGCGTGGTTTGGGAATCCAACCAAATATGTTGGTTATTCGTACTGAAAAACCAGCAGGACAAGGGATTAAAAACAAACTAGCCCAGTTCTGTGATGTGGCGCCAGAAGCTGTTATCGAGTCATTGGACGTGGATCATCTTTACCAAATTCCACTTAATCTGCAAGCACAAGGAATGGATCAAATTGTTTGCGACCATTTGAAAATAGATGCACCTGCAGCAGATATGACAGAGTGGTCAGCTATGGTTGATAAGGTCATGAACCTCAAAAAACAAGTCAAGATTGCCCTTGTTGGTAAGTATGTTGAGTTGCAAGATGCCTATATCTCCGTTGTTGAAGCCTTGAAACACTCTGGTTATGCCAATGATGCAGAAGTCAAGATTGATTGGGTCAATGCGAACGATGTGACAGCTGACAATGTGACAGAACTCCTATCTGACGCTGACGGAATCATCGTGCCGGGTGGTTTTGGTCAACGTGGAACAGAAGGAAAAATTGAAGCGATTCGCTATGCGCGTGAAAATGATGTACCAATGCTAGGAGTCTGCTTGGGTATGCAGTTGACCTGTATCGAGTTTGCCCGTAATGTCTTAGGTCTTGAAGGAGCTAATTCAGCAGAGCTAAATCCTGATACCAAATACCCTATCATCGATATCATGCGTGATCAGATTGATGTTGAGGACATGGGTGGTACCCTTCGTTTGGGACTTTATCCTTCTAAGTTAAAACGTGGTTCTAAGGCAGCGGCCGCTTATCATAACAAAGAGGTGGTACAACGCCGTCACCGTCACCGTTATGAATTTAACAATGCCTTCCGTGAACAGTTTGAAGGAGCAGGTTTTGTCTTTTCAGGAGTGTCACCAGACAACCGCTTGGTCGAAATTGTTGAAATTCCAGAAAACAAATTCTTTGTGGCTTGTCAGTACCACCCAGAGCTTTCAAGTCGTCCAAACCGCCCAGAGGAACTTTACACTGCTTTTGTAACAGCAGCAGTCGAAAATAGTAAATAGTCATTATTAAACCTTTGAGAGTCATCTCAGAGGTTTTTATTTTTTTTCATTATCATGAAAATCTGGAAAATCAGTTCTGAATTTGGTAAGATAAGGGTATGGATTTTGAAAAAATTGAACAAGCATATACTTATTTACTAGAAAATGTCCAAATCATTCAAAATGATTTGGCGACTAGCTTTTATGACGCCTTGATAGAACAAAATGGGATCTATCTCGATGGTCAAACCAATCTGGAGCAAGTCAAAAAAAATAACCAGGCCTTAAAACGTTTGGCACTTCGAAAAGAGGAGTGGTTACGGACCTATCAATTCTTACTAATGAAGGCGGCGCAAACAGAACCTCTTCAAGCCAACCACCAGTTCACACCGGATGCGGTTGGTCACTTGATGATTTTTATCATAGAGCAACTTTTTCCTGCTGAAAATGTGAGTCTATTAGAGTTGGGTTCTGGGATGGGAATTCTGGGAGCTAGCTTCTTAACGTCCATGAACAAAAAGGTAGATTATCTGGGAATAGAACTTGATGACCTCCTGATTGACTTGGCGGCAAGCATGGCGGAAGTAATGGATCTTCAAATGGGCTTTGTCCAAGGAGATGCAGTACGTCCACAAGTATTAAAAGAAAGTGACATCATTGTGAGCGACCTGCCTATCGGTTACTATCCAGATGATCAGACAGCCTCACGTTATCAAGTAGTGGCTAAGAATGAACATACTTATGCTCATCATTTGTTAATGGAACAATCTCTCAAGTATCTCAGAACAGGAGGCTATGCAATTTTTCTAGCTCCAACAGATCTCCTGACAAGTCCTCAGAGCGAACTTTTGAAATCATGGCTGACTGAACAGGCTCAACTAGTAGCAATCATCGCTTTACCAGAGGATCTCTTTGCACAGGGAGCTCAGTCTAAAACAATCTTTGTTCTACAGAAGAAGACGGGAGAAGCGATTGAACCATTTGTTTATCCACTTACGAGTCTTCGTGACCCTGAAATTTTGATGGAATTTAAAGAAAATTTTCAAAATTGGTGTCAAGAACATGAAATCTAATGTAAATTTTGATATAATAGTTGAAAACGCTTAAAAAGGGGAAACATTATGACAAAAACCATTGCAATTAACGCTGGAAGCTCAAGCTTGAAATGGCAACTTTACCAAATGCCAGAAGAAAAGGTGCTTGCAAAAGGTTTGATTGAGCGAATTGGATTGAAGGATTCTGTATCAACAGTTAAGTTCGATGGTCGTTCTGAAGAACAAGTTCTTGATATTGAAAACCATACTTTGGCTGTAAAAATCTTGCTTGATGACTTGATTCGTTTTAATATTATTAACTCTTATGATGAAATTACTGGTGTTGGACACCGTGTCGTTGCAGGTGGTGAGTACTTCAAAGAGTCTACAGTTGTTGAAGGCGATGTCTTGGAAAAAATTGAAGAGCTAGGACTTCTTGCTCCATTGCACAACCCTGCAAATGCTGCTGGTATTCGTGCCTTCAAAGAATTGTTGCCAGATATCACAAGTGTAGCGGTCTTTGATACATCATTCCACACAACAATGCCAGAAAAAGCATACCGTTATCCATTACCAACTAAGTACTATACAGAAAACAAAGTTCGTAAATACGGTGCGCACGGAACAAGTCACCAATATGTTGCTCAAGAAGCAGCAAAACTATTGGGCCATCCACTAGAAGAATTGAAATTAATCACTTGCCATATCGGTAATGGTGCTTCTATCACAGCTGTTAAAGGTGGTCAATCAATTGATACATCAATGGGATTCACTCCACTTGGTGGTGTTATGATGGGAACTCGTACAGGGGATATTGACCCAGCTATCATTCCTTATTTAATGCAATATACAGAGGACTTTAACAAGCCTGAGGATATCAGTCGTATTCTTAATCGTGAGTCAGGATTGCTGGGTGTTTCAGGCAAGTCTAGTGATATGCGTGATGTGATTGCTGCAATGGAAGCAGGGGATCATGATGCTGCTTTGGCCTTTGAAATGTATGTTGACCGTATCCAAAAACATATTGGCCAATACTTGGCAGTCCTAAATGGAGCTGATGCCATCATCTTTACTGCTGGTGTTGGTGAAAATGCAACGCTTGTCCGTGAGAAAGTCATCTCAGGAATTTCTTGGTTTGGTTGTGATGTAGATCCAGAGAAAAATGTTTTTGGTGTTACTGGAGATATCTCTACTGATGCTGCAAAAATTCGTGTCCTTGTCATCCCAACTGATGAAGAACTTGTTATTGCGCGTGATGTGGAACGTTTGAAAAAATAAACGATAAGAAAATCGACCTTCTCGATAGAGAGGTCGATTTTTATGTTGTTGACGAGTATTTACCATTTGGTAAGCGAAACCTCACCACTGTTGAGCCAGATTTTTGCACCAGTTGCTAATTCTATCTGCAGTTGGCCCTGATCCGAAATGTCACACGCTTTTCCCGTGATTATTTCTTGATCTTTTTTGAAGGAAACTTCTTTTCCTAAAACAATTGATTGTTTTTTATATAGATAAAGTAGCTCGTTGGCATCTGTTTCGTAGAAACATCTCCAAATTTCAGCAATCAGTTCATTGCGAGTAATGGGGCTGCTTTGAGAAAAGAGACTTCCAGCTTTTCCCTGCAGATTTTTGGGAAAATCAGCGATAGAAAAGTTGATTCCAACACCAATAATAACATCTGTAACAAGTCCGGTTTCGACAGAAGTAATAGCTTCAGTTAGAATACCGGCTATTTTTTTCTGATTTAGATATAGATCATTTACCCACTTGATATTTAAATCAATCAAGCTTAGATTCTTAACAGCCTTATAAATAGCAGCTGCAGTCAAGAGTGTGTAAGCTGGTAAATCCAGATAAGAAAGATTGGGTTTAAGGTGGAGGGACATATAGATTCCCCCTTTTTCTGGAGAATAGTAAGGGCGTTGGAATCGACCACGTCCCATTGTTTGGCTAGTTGATAGATAGAGTGTATCTCCCTTGGCACCAGCTTCCATGGCCTCCTTGGCATCGCTCTGGGTCGATTTGGTGATAGGTTTAAATTGAACGGAGATGGGACTATTGGCTTCGATGTCTTGAGGTAAGATAAGGTCACCACGAAGCAGCTTGTAGCCACGGTTTTTGATGCTGTCAATTTCTAAACCTTCCTGTTGGAGACGCTGAATCGCTTTCCAAACAGAAGTTCGAGAGAGGTTTAATAGTTCAGCAATTTTTTCTCCACTTAAATAATCAGTTTCACTAGCTAATATTTTATAAACTTCTTGGTAAGATTTCATGGTAGAGCCTTTCCGGGAAAATTAATTTAATTGTACCATAATTTTACAAAAGATAGACTGCTTTAATGAGAGGAATCCTCGTTCCCTATAAAGTTTTACCAAGTTTTAGTTAGGATGATATAGACAAAGTGGTTTTCAAATTCTTTGAAAAATGGTAAAATGTTTTAATAGTTTATATATCTGAGCTCTAAGGCACAGAGAGAAAGGATCTGTTGTGAAATCAATAGGTATCATTGAAAAATTGAAAGGCTTCTCTAAGCAAGAACTTATCTTGCTAGCTGTTATTCTAAGTATTTTCTTGCCTTTTTATATTTTCGTCATTATTTTTATCGCTTATTTAATAGGTCTGATATTTACAGGAGAAATGAAGGGGATTCTAAAACGACTCTCTAACCATGCTATTCTTCTTTTATTTATTGGCTATAGTGGTGTCATCTCTCTTCTGGCTCAAAATGTCATGGGGATGGTTGCTACTTTAGGAATGTTCCTCTTTGCAATTTTCTTTTACTATTACCAGGCTCATCTAACCCCTAAATTTTTTAGATTAGTATTACAAGGGATTTTATCGCTTAGTGTGCTAGCCTCAGTTTTCGCAGCTCTGGAGCATTTTCAAATCGTTAAGAAATTTGATTATACCTTCTTATCTCCTAAGATGCAGGTTTGGCACCAGAACCGAGCAGAAGTAGCCTTCTTTAATCCTAACTATTATGGGATTATCTGCTGTTTCTGTATCATGATTGGTTTTTATCTGATTAGTACGACTAGATTAAGATGGTTGAAAATCTTCTCAGTGATTGCAATCTTTGCTAATTTGTTTGGACTCAACTTTACTCAAAATAGAACGGCCTTTCCAGCTATCATATTTGGTGCGATTATTTATCTTTTCACTACCATTAAAAACTGGCGTGCTTTCTGGTTAAGTATTGCAGTCTTTGGTATTGGTTTGGCCTTTCTTTTCTCAAGTGACTTAGGAGTTCGAATGGGAACACTTGATTCATCTATGGAAGAACGAGTATCTATCTGGAATGCGGGGATGACCTTATTCAAGCAAAACCCTTTCTGGGGAGAAGGTCCACTAACATACATGCATGCTTATCCACGTATTTTTGCACCTTATCATGAACATGCGCATAGTATCTATATCGATACGATATTGAGTTACGGTGTAGTAGGTACTGTCTTGTTAGGGATTGCTTCTTCAGATTCAATCCGAAAATTAATTGATATGAGTCAAGTACCAAGTAAACGACCGATTCTTGGACTCTATCTTTCATTTTTAACAGTGGTTGCAGTGCATGGGATTTTTGATTTGGCCCTCTTTTGGATCCAATCATCATTTATCTTCCTTCTAGTGATGTGTAGTCTACCACTCAAACATAGTATGATTGCAGAACTTGTTGATTAACAAAAAAGATAGTAGAAATTTCTATTTCTACTATCTTTTTCTTTTTGTTGCAATTATTGAATAGCTTGAAGCAAGTCTTCAGCTTGTTGTTTCAAAGAAGCAGCAACGCTGTCTTCGAGAACTAATTTACCATCTGTCCAAGCAGAATCATTGATACGAGCTGCAGTAAATTCACCTACAATTTGTGTACGGATGAATGGCAAGAGGTCTTTGTAAATCGCAAAGAGTTGCTCATGGCCTGCATTTGCTACAGAAGATACAGTAACGATTTTGTCTTGAAGTGCGGATGGACCACGGGTCTCAGACAAATCAAGAGCACGTGAAAGCCAGTCAAGCAAGTTTTTCACTGTTCCAGGAATTGAGAAGTTGTAGACTGGAGAGAAAATCCAAATAGCATCAGCAGCTAGAACAGCTTCGCGAGCTGCTGCTACAGTTGGAAGAGTTGGAACTTCAACTTCTTGGTTGAAGAGAGGAATGGCTGAGTAGTCAAGATAGTTTACCTCAGCTTTTCCAGCAAGAGTTTTTTCAGCTTCTAGGGCCATTTGGTGGTTAAAAGATGCTTCACGAAGTGAACCAACGATAAATAATACTTTTTTAGACATGATATATCTCCTTTTAATTTTTCAGAGCTTTCTCTGTTGTTATAATTAATGTTACAACAAAGAAAAATTATTTGCAAATCATTTGCTCATAAATTAAAAATCAATGAATTGTAAGATTAAATTTCTAAATGACGCATGCAGCTAAGCCTGTGGAATCAATGGTTGGCGCTTTAGTTTGAAAGTCTAAAAATATCTGGGATATCAAGAAGCCCTCCCTTAATTCACTTGTAATTCAATAGGATAGATGGTAAAATAGACGAGTGAAAAAGAGACAGAAAAAAGAAAAAAATTCCCTATTATTTCAGTACATTATTGGTATAACTTTGTTAACTTTAGTCATCACTTCATCCTTTCTCTACTTGGTATGGCTCAGCATGAAGCCTTATCAAACTGCAAAGGTAGAAGGTGAAAGACTCGCAAAGCAGTATGCAAATCTAGAAACGGTTAGCCAGGTTGATATCTTCAATGGTTTAGAAAGCTATTATAGTATTCTTGGTCAAGATAAGAACCAGAAACCAGTTGCTGTCTTAATAGAGAAAAGTAGCAACAATATTTACGTATATCAACTAGAAAATGGTACTTCTCAAGAAAAAGCAGAAGCAGTTGTCAGAGAAAAAGGAGCAACTGAGATCGACAAGATTACCTTCGGACGGTACGCTGAAAAGCCTGTCTGGGAAATCAAGTCCGGAGGAGACTATTATCTGGTAGATTTTGAATCTGGCGCCTTAGTCGAAAAGGAGAAACAATGAAATTATCCAAACGTGTCTTAGAGATGGAAGAAAGCGTTACTCTGGCTAGTGATGCAAGAGCAAAGAAGTTAAAGGCTGAAGGAAAAGACGTTCTTTTCTTGACTTTAGGTCAGCCCGATTTTCATACTCCTGAAAATATTCAGGATGCTGCGGTTGCAGCTATTCGAGATGGTCGCGCGTCTTTCTATACGGTAGCTTCAGGTTTGCCTGAGTTAAAAGCAGCAGTCAATACCTATTTTGAAAGATATTATGGGTATTCTGTAGCAGCTAACGAGGTGACTTTTGCGACTGGTGCCAAGTTCTCACTCTATACTTTCTTTATGGCTGTGATTAATCCAGGTGATGAGGTTATCATTCCAACACCTTACTGGGTCAGCTATGGGGATCAGGTTAAGATGGCAGAAGGCCTTCCAGTATTTGTCCAAGCCAAGGAAGACAATCACTTTAAAGTAACTGTGGAGCAATTAGAAGCTGCTCGCACAGGTAAGACTAAGGTCTTGGTTCTTAACTCACCATCTAATCCTACCGGTATGATATACTCTCGTGAGGAATTGTTAGCCATTGGAAATTGGGCTGTTGAGCATGATATTCTTATCCTAGCAGATGATATTTATGGTCGTTTGGTCTATAACGGGAATGAGTTCGTTCCAATCTCTAGTCTGTCAGAAGCTATTCGCAAACAAACTATTGTCATCAATGGAGTGTCTAAGGCCTACGCTATGACAGGATGGCGTGTTGGTTATGCAGTAGGTGATCCAGAAATTATTGCTGCTATGAGCAAATTGACTGGTCAAACGACTTCTAATCTAACTGCTGTTTCACAATACGCAACAATCGAGGCCTTAACTGGTCCTCAAGACTCTGTAGAAACCATGCGTCAGGCTTTCGAGGAACGCTTGAATACTATCTATCCACTCTTGTGCCAAGTCCCTGGCTTTGAAGTAGTCAAACCGCAAGGAGCTTTCTATCTCTTCCCAAATGTCAAAAAAGCTATGGAGATGAAAGGCTATACAGATGTAACAGCATTTACAACGGCTATTCTTGAGGAAGTTGGTCTGGCCCTGATTACAGGAGCAGGATTTGGAGCACCAGAGAATGTCCGTCTCAGCTATGCGACAGACCTAGATACACTCAAAGAAGCTATTCGTCGCTTGCACCAGTTTATGGAAAAATAAAAATAAAATCTTCGTCGTCTTGACGGAGGTTTTTGTGTTTAAAAACTTATGAATTTCTGTCGAACAAGCTAGCTATCAGGCATTATTTGTGGTACAATAGTGGGTAATAATGTCTTTAGACAAGTTAAACGAAAAAAGGAAGATAAAACATGACAAAACGTGTAACAATTATCGAAGTAAAAGACTACGTTGGTCAAGAAGTCACTATTGGTGCTTGGGTTGCTAACAAGTCAGGAAAAGGAAAAATTGCCTTCTTGCAATTGCGTGACGGAACTGCTTTCTTCCAAGGCGTGGCTTTTAAACCAAACTTTATCGAAAAATTTGGAGAAGAAGTAGGTCTTGAAAAATTTGACACCATCAAACGTCTAAGCCAAGAAACTTCAGTCTTTGTAACAGGGGTTGTAAAAGAAGACGAACGCTCAAAATTTGGTTATGAGTTGGATATTACAGACATCGAAGTGATCGGTGAATCTCAAGATTACCCAATCACTCCAAAAGAACACGGTACAGATTTCTTGATGGACAACCGCCACTTGTGGCTTCGTTCACGCAAACAAGTAGCTGTCATGCAAATCCGTAATGCTATCATCTATGCGACTTATGAGTTTTTCGACAAGAACGGCTTCATGAAATTTGATAGCCCAATCCTTTCAGGTAATGCAGCAGAAGATTCAACAGAACTCTTTGAAACAGACTACTTTGGAACGCCAGCCTACTTGAGCCAATCAGGACAGCTCTATCTTGAAGCAGGTGCTATGGCTCTAGGTCGCGTCTTTGACTTTGGTCCAGTATTCCGTGCAGAGAAATCTAAGACTCGCCGTCACTTGACTGAGTTCTGGATGATGGATGCTGAATACTCATACTTGACACACGATGAGTCACTTGACTTGCAAGAAGCGTATGTAAAAGCTCTTCTTCAGGGTGTTCTTGATCGTGCGCCTCAAGCCTTGGAAACCTTGGAACGTGATACAGAGCTTTTGAAACGCTACATTGCAGAGCCATTCAAACGCATCACTTACGATGAAGCCATTGACCTCTTGCAAGAGCATGAGAACGACGAAGATGCTGACTACGAACATCTTGAGCATGGAGATGATTTCGGTTCACCACACGAAACTTGGATTTCAAACCACTTTGGTGTACCAACATTTGTCATGAACTACCCAGCAGCCATCAAGGCCTTCTACATGAAACCAGTTCCTGGAAATCCAGAGCGCGTGCTTTGTGCAGACTTGCTAGCGCCAGAAGGTTACGGAGAAATCATCGGTGGTTCAATGCGTGAGGAAGACTACGATGCCCTTGTCGCTAAGATGGAATCACTTGGAATGGATCGTACAGAGTACGAATTCTACCTTGACCTTCGTAAATATGGTACAGTACCACACGGTGGATTTGGTATCGGTATCGAGCGTATGGTAACCTTCGCAGCTGGAACTAAACACATCCGTGAAGCTATTCCATTCCCACGTATGTTGCACCGTATCAAACCTTAATAGCCATAAAAACGCCGTCTGGCGTTTTTATACTCTTCGAAAATCAAATTCAAACTACGTCAGCTTCACCTTGCCGTACTCAAGTACAGCCTGCGGCTAGCTTCCTAGTTTGCTCTTTGATTTTCATTGAGTATTACTTTAAATGAAAGAGGTGGAGAAAATGTAGGCAAATCTAAGTAAGTCTTTTAGAAACAATTATATTACATATTGAAAGAGAGAAAACAATGTTTAAAAGAACTTACAAACGCAATATTCCACTCCTAGCAGGTCTGGAATTTACATCTTATTTTGGAATTACTAGTTTTTGGATTTTATTCTTTATTCAAAATGGTCTTTCCTTGCTTCAAATCGGTCTATTAGAGAGTATCTTTCATGGGACAAGTCTCTTGTGTGAAATCCCATCTGGTATGTTGGCCGATCGATTTAGCTACAAGACCAATCTCTATTTGGCTCGCTTGGCCAGTATTGTATCCTCTATGTTGATTTTGTTTGGTCAGGGGAATTTTTGGATCTATGCTCTTGCCATGATGGTCAGTGCTTGGTCCTATAATTTTGACTCGGGAACCAGCACCGCTTTCTTATATGATTCTGCGGTAGAAGCGGGTCAAAAGGACCGATATCTTCAGATTTCTAGCTTTTTGTCTGGTGTGGCAGAAGTCACCCGAACCCTAGGTACAGTTGTCGCAGGCTTCTTTATTCACGGAGCATTAGCTTGGACCTATCTAATTGCTATTGGATTATCTTTTCTTTCTATAATCTTGATTTATTTTATGAAAGAACCAATGGCTAAGAGAGGAAGAAATGAAGTCTTAACCTTTAAAACGATTGTCCTACAAGTTCGAAAAGAATGGCAGGAAAAACCAGTACTCTTTTACTGGATGATGACTTATCAGCTAGTCGGGACACTCATGTGCATGTTTTACTTTTACTATCAGCAGAAAATAAGTGACTTAGTAGGATGGCAGGTATCGCTGGTCATGCTGATTGGTAGTGGCTTAAATCTTATAGCAGTTTATGTAGCTAGTCAAATCGGAAAAAAATGGAATAGCAATCGAGTTTTTCCGACTCTTGTTGCACTAACGGGCTTGGCCTTGTTGTTGGTGTTTTCTGGAACACCCTTTGCTTTTCTTCTTGTATATCTTTTAACCAATACACTTTATGCAGTTTATCAGCCTATCTATTTCAATGACTTACAAGGTTATTTACCTTCCAGTGTAAGAGCAACTATGCTTAGTATCAATTCCATGCTCTTTAGTCTTTCCATGATTGTCATTTTCCCATTGATAGGTTGGTTGATTGATCGTTGGGGTCTTGTTGCTGTCTTTTTAGTTCTAGGCCTTATCTTACTTTTAATTTATCCTATATTAATAATCAGCCTAAAAAGGATGGGTAAGCTATTAAATCAGGACTTGAAAACTGAATAAAGCACGAAACCCTATTTGCCCAAAGAGCCTTCTTGTGATAAAATAACAAGAAGAAAAGGAGAAGAGCATGATTGATGTAGAAGAAATTCTAAGTAAGATGAATCCCAATCAAAAGATCAACTATGACCGTGTCATGCAAAAGATGGTCCAAGTTTGGGAAAAAAATGAAGAAAGACCAACTATTCTCATGCACGTCTGTTGTGCTCCCTGCAGTACCTACACTTTAGAGTACTTGACTAAGTATGCCGATGTGACCATTTATTTTGCTAATTCCAATATCCATCCCAAGGCAGAATATCATAAGCGTGCTTATGTGACCCAAAAGTTTGTCAGTGATTTTAATGAGAGAACTGGCAATAACGTCCAATACCTAGAAGCACCATACGAACCCAATGAATACCGTAAACTGGTTCGAGGTTTGGAAGAAGAACCTGAAGGTGGCGATCGTTGCAAGGTTTGTTTTGACTATCGTTTGGATAAGACAGCGCAGGTGGCTATGGATTTGGGCTTTGATTACTTCGGCTCAGCCCTAACCATCAGTCCTCACAAAAATTCACAAACCATCAATAGTATCGGAATCGATGTGCAGAAAATCTATACCACCCATTATCTTCCGAGTGATTTTAAGAAAAATCAAGGCTATAAACGCTCTGTAGAAATGTGTGAAGAGTATGATATCTATCGTCAATGTTACTGTGGCTGTGTCTATGCTGCCCAAGCCCAGAATATCGACTTGGTGCAGGTCAAGAAGGATGCAACGGCCTTTATGGTAGATAAGGATATCGAAAAAGACTATTCCCATATCAAGTTCACCGTTACAAAATTAGACATTTAAACGAAAACCTGCCACATTAGGCAGGTTTTTTGCTAAAATTTACTGGGATAGAAATAGATGGATCAATCTTTAAATTTTTAGTCCGTGTCTTGCGAGACTTCAATAAATCAGTTGATACTTAAGATTTGTGGATAAAAATGATGTTTAGATTAAAAGTGTTTTTGGGAGTCTAGAAGACCAAAAAATAGTTCAATACTGTGGTAAAATTATTCCTTTTTGCATTTATACAACTTATTTTACACTACCTTTATTCTTGTGATATAATGTCAAATTATAGAGTGGAGGTCATTCAGAATGATTGATAAGGTAATTGAACAATATAAAAATCATGATAATCTTGATATTCGAGTAGAATTGCATAAGAAGTATTCAAAAAATAAACTGGGATTTAATAATTGGATATTTTCTAGCTACCAAATCACTGATGAAGTAAAGGTTCTAGAATTAGGATGTGGTACAGGAGAACTGTGGAAAAGTAATCTTGATTCTATAAGTAAGATGAAGCAATTGATTATAACGGATTTTTCTAATGACATGGTAGAAACTACGAAGTCAGTGATTGGAAATAGAGACAATGTCAACTATGAAATAATGGATATTCAAAAGATTTCTTTTGAGAATGAAACCTTTGATATTGTTATTGCTAATATGCTTCTACATCATGTGAATGATATTCCTAAAGCTCTATCTGAGGTGAATAGAGTCTTAAAAACAGGAGGCATTTTTTACTGTGCTACATTTGGTGAAAATGGGGTTGTAGATTATTTGGCAAGTTTATTTAGAGATGAAGTTGATCAAGACTTAGAAAATAAAACGTTTACTTTACAAAATGGTAAAAGGTACCTGAGTAGGTATTTTAACTCTGTCGATACATTACTCTATGATGATGAGTTACAGGTAACTAGAATAGATGACCTAGTTAAATACATCCAATCGTTTAAAGGAATTTCAGAAATAGGTTCACTAGAAGAGGAAATAATACGTAAAAGATTGGAAAGTGAGTTTAATAATGGTATGTTGATCATTCCTAAAGAATATGGTATGTTTATCGCTCGAAAAGAAAGTTAAGGGAACGAAAGTGTGAAAAATTACGGAGAAGCTTTTCGATATTTTAGAAAATTAAACGGATATTCTTTAGAGTATGCTGCAGCTGATTCTATATCAAAATCTCAACTCTCTAGATTTGAAAGGGGAGAAAAAGAAATTTCTCTTTCAACGTTTTTTGAATTATTATCAAATATCAATGTTTCGATAGAGAATTTTTGTAATTACTTAGAACATTATAAAAGATCGGAGCTTGATGATTTTTTGGTTAATTTATCTCCAAAGTTTTATAGTTTGAATACTAAAGGGTTGGAGGAAATAAAAAATGAGCAACAAAAACTTTTTGAAAAGAGTGGGGAGAAAACTCATAGAATAAATACAATTATGGTTCAGGGATTATTAAATCAGATAGATTGTAATCATATAGTTAGTAGAGATGATCTAAATTTAGTATATGACTATTTATTCCAGAAGGAACGATGGGAGTCCTATGAGATAACGCTGATTGGTAATTTATATCATCTTTTTGAAATAGATTATATTTACAGGGTCGGAAAAGAAATACTAGAGCGTACACATTATTATGAAAAAATCGGCAAGAATAGAAATTTAGTTGTGTCAGCTTGTTTAAATTTTTGGTTCTGTTGCCTTGAAAATTTACATCTAGTATATGCAGACTACTTTGAAATGAAATTAAAAAAATTATTAAAAGATGACACAAAAGTTTTTGAAAAATCTACATTCAAATTTATAGAAGGATATAAAATATACCTGACAGAATCTAAAGAATCTGGAATTAAGCAAATGCAAAATGTCATTAAATATTTTGAGTTTATTGAATCTAAAAATATTGCTTTATATTTTCAAAGACGATTAAATCAGTTAGTAGATTAAATAACATTTTCTTCGTTAAGTGATTTTTTCCAAAGATTGTTCTAAAGTATTGATGCTATGTAGAAAGAAAATACTAAATATTTTGATACGAAGGTGATTTGTATTTTTTTATACCGATTATCTTCGTATTTTTTGTATTAAACGATAGAAGATTGTTCTTAACTTACAAGGAACAAAGAAATTAAAAAATATCAGTATATCTATTTGTTTTGTATATCACGTGAATTCTGCATAAATTCTTTCTAGTAATGTATTGCAACTCTACTATAGCGTTTTTATTCCTTTTTTGTGTTTACACAACATATTTTACACAACCAAAAAAACAAGGTCAGGATTTTGTTCCTGACCTTTGACAACTTTACCGATTCTTTAGTTCTACGTAGCGTTTGTACCAAATATTGACATAGGCTTCTGAGAAGGGGCCTCGTTCATTGTTAATCCAATCAACAAGAATCTTAACATGCTCTTTCAAAATATAGTCTAAATCATCAGGATAATTCATCTTGCGCTTGTGACGTTCATACTCTTCGACGTCCAAGAGGCGTTTTTCTCCATCTGTAAAAACTTTAACATCTAAATCATAGTCGATGTATTTTAAAGCTTCTTCGTCTAGATAGTATGGGCTAGCCATGTTGCAGTAGTAGGAAACCCCATTATCACGGATCATGGCAATGATATTAAACCAATATTTTTTATGAAAGTAAACAATAGCCGGCTCTCGAGTCACCCAACGACGACCATCACTTTCGGTAACAAGTGTGTGGTCGTTGACGCCGATAATAGCGTTCTCTGTTGTTTTTAGTACCATGGTGTCTCGCCAAGTGCGGTGAAGACTCCCATCATGCTTATAACTTTGAATTGTAATAAAGTCGCCTTCTTTTGGAAGTTTCATAACTAACCAACTTTCTACAATTTATAAGTTTATCGTTTACTATTGTATCACATTTTTGTTTAAAGTTCTTAGTTTTTCATGAAAAAATTAAAGATATTCTCTAAGAGCGCTGTCTATATCCGAAAAATCGTAGCCTTTTCGTGCTAAAACTTGGGTCAAACGTTGCTTGAGTTCGTATCCTTCATACTTACGAGAATATTTCCGATATTGCTTATCCAACTCTTTAAAAATCAGCTCTTGGACAGTTTCTTCATCGACCTGACTATCCAGTTGGTCAAAGGCTGTTTTAGCTTCTGAGTAGGAAAAACCTTTATTGGTTAGGCCTTGGATAATCTTATCTTGTAGAGCACGAGCAGGCAATTTACCCTGATATTTTTTCAGTAGTTTTTCGGCTGTACGCTCTGCGACTTCCGTCAGATCAAATTCTTGTAAGACGTCTTGGATAAGGGCCTTAGCAACTCCTTTTTGAGAAATCTTTTGTATCAGCATGTAGCTTCCCTTGTCACCAGATAGCTGATTGGAATTGATGATCGCATAAGCATACTGACGGTCATTGATCCAGTTGTCATCCTTGAGGGCTTGGATGACTTGTGGTATGATTTTCTCATCAATCTCATGTTTAATTAAATAGTCTCTGACCTCTTTTTCAGTACGGGCCTTGAAGGATAAGTGGTAGAGCGCCAAGTTTTTTCCGTAGGAAAATTGTGCAAAGGTCTGAATTTCTGCAAACTCTTGAGGACTAATTTCCTTATCCTTGGTCAACATAAAGCGAACAATGGTATCCTCTGTGATATAGCAGGTTTGGTCGCTATCAAGTTCTAGCAGATAGAGACGTTTTTTCTTTTCTAGTTTTGTGATTTTCATGGTTTTCCTTTTATCCAAACGCTTCAAAAGCAGCAACGAGTCGAAGTTTATTTACATCGACCTGTTCTCTCCCATAATAGTCAAGAAATAGTTCAGCGTATTTAGGGTCATGTAGGTTATAGTTGAGGGACCAAACTGCCCAAAAGAGATCGATATGTCGGTCACTAAAATCAGCTAAGCCAAGGTCAATAAAGCAAGAGAAGTGATCAGCATCTTTTAGAATAAAGTTCGGTAGACAGGCATCTCCGTGAATAAAGGCATCTGTCTTTAAAAGGTGCCCTTGTTCTCGAATGAGCTGGAAGGCCTCTTCACGGCTACTAATCCGGAATTGGGGTAGGAGAGCCTTGGCATAGAACTCACCTTTTTCATAGTTTTTCAAGGCTCTGTCTTTATAGGCTTGTAAATGATTATCTGATGGAAAATTTTGCGGATAAAAGCTGTGAAGTTTTTTAAGAGCCTCGGCAATGGTTTGGCAGATTTTTTCTGGTTGATCTAAAAAAGCGAGAGTATCATGACCAATAGCCTCTTTCGTCAGGAGGTAGTCTTTATCCGTAGATAGATAGTGGATGACTGGAGTTCCCATTCCCTCTTGTTCAAACAAACTTGCAATTCTAGCTTCTCGCTCTAATCTTTCCTTTTGATCTATTTTCAAATAGTAACCTGAATCAAGATAGAGAACCCTTGCGCCTGAATGTGAAGAGCTGTCAGAAAGAGTTGCTCCCTCTATATAAGTTCGTAATTGCTCAGGAAAATCCAATGGGGAAAAATGAGATATCTTAGTATTCATGGTTTTATTGTAACATATTCTTAACCATTGAGAAACTACGTGGTATAATAGACTTATGAGTCTTAAAGTCAAGCAAAAAATTCCATTAAAAATCAAGCGTATGGGGATTAACGGGGAAGGTATCGGATTTTTCCAGAAAACCCTTGTTTTTGTTCCAGGCGCCCTCAAGGGTGAAGATATCTATTGTCAGGTGACTTCCGTTAAGCGTAATTACGTTGAGGCTAAACTGCTTGAGGTCAATAAAAAATCTAAGTTTCGAGTGGTACCAGACTGCACCATTTATAATGAGTGTGGTGGCTGTCAAATCATGCATCTGCACTATGACAAGCAGCTGGAGTTCAAGACGGATCTTCTCCATCAAGCTCTGAAAAAATTTGCACCTGCAGGCTATGAAAACTTTGAGGTTAGACCAACCATTGGTATGCAGGAACCCAAGTATTATCGAGCTAAACTACAATTCCAAACTCGAAAGTTTAAGGGGCAGGTCAAGGCAGGATTATATGCTCAAAATTCCCATTATTTGGTCGAGTTAAAAGACTGTCTAGTCCAAGACAAGGAAACGCAAGCAATTGCCAATCGCATTGCTGAACTCTTGACCTATCATCAAATTCCGATTACAGATGAACGGAAAATCCTTGGAGTTCGGACCATCATGGTTCGTCGAGCACGGAAAACTGGGCAAGTTCAGATTATCATTGTGACCAATCGTCAATTAAATCTGACTCAATTTGTGAAAGACCTAGTCAAGGATTATCCTGAAGTAGTGACTGTCGCAGTCAATACCAATACTGCTAAAACCAGTGAGATTTATGGGGACAAGACAGAGATTATTTGGGGACAGGATAGTATTCGTGAGGGTGTATTAGACTATGAGTTTTCTCTCTCACCAAGAGCTTTTTACCAACTCAATCCTGAACAGACTGAAATCCTCTATAGTGAAGCCGTTAAGGCCTTGGACGTAAATGAGAATGACCATCTGATTGATGCCTACTGTGGTGTTGGAACCATTGGTTTTGCCTTTGCCAAAAAAGTTAAAAGTCTGAGAGGGATGGATATTATTCCAGAAGCTATTGAGGATGCCAAAGAAAATGCCCAGCGCATGGGTTATACTAATACTCACTATGAGGCTGGAACTGCAGAAGAAATCATCCCTCGTTGGTACAAGGAAGGTTATCGTGCCGATGCCTTGATTGTAGACCCGCCTCGTACCGGTTTAGATGATAAGCTCTTGGATACCATCATCAAATATGCTCCTGAAAAGATGGTCTACATTTCCTGCAATGTATCTACCCTGGCGCGTGATTTAGTCCGCTTGGTTGAAGTCTATGACCTGCATTATATCCAGTCGGTTGATATGTTTCCGCACACGGCTAGGACAGAAGCAGTGGTCAAATTAACCAGGAAAAAGCCAGACTCTAAATAGAATTGACGACTGGAAAGTATTTGAAAAGAAGACTTCTAGTTACAGAGTAAAATTTGCAAGCTCCCTCTATTTATGATAAAATAAGTAGAAAATAAAATGAAAAAAGAGGTATGTGAAATGTCACGTAAACCATTTATCGCTGGTAACTGGAAAATGAACAAAAACCCAGAAGAAGCAAAAGCATTCGTTGAAGCTGTAGCATCAAAACTTCCTTCATCAGACCTTGTTGAAGCTGGGATTGCTGTACCTGCTCTTGACTTGACAACTGTTCTTGCTGCTGCTAAAGGAACTAACCTTAAAGTTGCTGCTCAAAACTGCTACTTTGAAAATGCAGGTGCTTTCACAGGTGAAACTAGCCCACAAGTTTTGAAAGAAATCGGTACTGACTATGTTGTGATCGGTCACTCAGAACGCCGTGACTACTTCCACGAAACAGACGAAGACATCAACAAAAAAGCAAAAGCAATCTTTGCTAACGGTATGCTTCCAATCATCTGTTGTGGTGAGTCTCTTGAAACTTACGAAGCAGGAAAAGCTGCTGAATTCGTAGGTGCTCAAGTTTCAGCTGCTCTTGCAGGATTGACTGCAGAACAAGTAGCTTCATCAGTTATCGCTTATGAGCCAATCTGGGCTATCGGTACTGGTAAATCAGCTTCACAAGACGATGCACAAAAAATGTGTAAAGTTGTTCGTGACGTTGTAGCAGCTGACTTTGGTCAAGAAGTAGCTGATAAAGTACGTGTTCAATACGGTGGTTCAGTTAAACCTGAAAACGTTGCAGAATACATGGCTTGTCCAGACGTTGACGGAGCTCTTGTTGGTGGTGCATCACTTGATCCAGAAAGCTTCTTGGCATTGCTTGACTTTGTAAAATAAGCTTCAAATATCTAAGACAGACAGTTCCCTCCCTCGAGGTTAAGACTGCCTGTCTTCTTTTTACTAAAAAGGCGTGCGAAAGCACGCTCTTTTCTGCATTTTATACTCAATGAAAATCAAAGAGCAAACTAGGAAGCTAGCCGCAGGCTGTACTTGAGTACGGCAAGGTGAGGCTGACGTGGTTTGAATTTGATTTTCGAAGAGTATTAGAAGAAAAAGAAAGGAGAATCATGCTGTATATTTGGTCTTATCTCAAACGTTATCCCAAGTGGTTAGTGTTAGACTTCTTCGGAGCTATTTTCTTTGTGATTGTCAATCTTGGGCTACCGACTGTTCTTGCTCGCATGATTGACCAGGGAATCAACCAAGGAGACAAGGGTAAGCTCTATTTTTGGGCTATCATCATGTTGGTTATTATCGTCCTGGGAACATGTGGGCGGATTGTTCTAGCCTATGCTGCAAGTAAATTGACCACCAATATGGTTAAGGACATGCGAAATGATGTTTATGCTAAGCTGCAAGAGTATTCTCATCACGAATATGAACAAGTCGGTGTATCTTCACTAGTCACTCGTATTACCAGTGATGCCTTTGTCCTCATGCAGTTTGCAGAACAAACGCTTAAGTTGGGTGTCATCACTCCCATGATGATGCTATCAAGTATTCTCATGATTTTCTTGACGAGTCCTTCACTAGCCTGGATTGTCGCTTTTTCCGTACCTTTTCTAGCTGTTGTTGTCATTTATGTGGCGGTAAAAACGCGCCCCTTATCTGAAAAGCAACAGAAAACACTGGACAAGATTAACCAGTATGTACGTGAAAATTTGATGGGTTTGCGAGTGATTCGTGCCTTTGCTCGTGAAGACTTTCAAGAAAAACGTTTTGAAGAGAAAAATGCAATCTATGCGGATAATTCCAATCGCTTGTTCAAATTAACTGGTTTGACGGAACCACTTTTTGTGCAAATCATTATTGCCATGATTGTAGCTATCGTTTGGTTTGCCCTTGATCCACTGAAGCATGGAAGTTTGCAGATTGGGGATTTGGTGGCCTTTATCGAGTATAGTTTCCATGCTCTCTTGTCCTTCCTCTTCTTGTCAAACCTCTTTACCATGTATCCACGTACGGCTGTGTCTAGTGAGCGTCTAAAGGAAATCATGGACATGCCTATTTCCATTGATCCAAATGAGGATGGAGTTCAAGAAACAGAAACACATGGTTACTTAGAATTTGATAATGTGACCTTTGCCTATCCTGGTGAAACAGAAAGTCCTGTCTTACACAACATTTCCTTTACTGCTAAACCGGGAGAAACCATTGCTTTTATCGGCTCAACTGGGTCAGGTAAGTCTACTCTAGTTCAGTTAATTCCTCGTTTTTATGATGTTACACTGGGGAAAATCAAGGTCGATGGTGTTGATGTCCGGGATTATCGTCTCAAATCACTCCGCCAGAAAATTGGTTTTATTCCACAAAAAGCCTTGCTCTTTACAGGGACTATCGCAGATAATCTCCGTTACGGAAAAGAGGACGCCAGTCATGAGGACTTGCACCAAGCAGCTGATGTAGCCCAAGCCAAGGACTTTATCGAGAGTCGAGAAGAAGGTTTTGCAACTCATCTGGCTGAAGGGGGAAGCAATCTATCAGGTGGTCAAAAGCAACGCTTGTCGATTGCCCGCGCAGTCATCAAGGGGCCAGATATCTATATCTTTGATGATTCCTTCTCAGCCTTGGACTACCGTACAGATGCTATCTTGCGTCGTCGTCTCAAGGAAGTGACTCAAGATGCTACGGTATTGATTGTTGCGCAACGTGTTGGAACCATTATGGATGCGGACCAGATTATCGTCCTTGATAAGGGCGAAATCGTTGGTCGTGGACGTCATGAAGAATTGATGGAAACTAATGACATCTATCGAGAAATTGCTGAGTCGCAGTTGAAAAATGCGTCTCTGACAGAAGAATAGGAGGTAAAGGATGAAACAACAATCTAGTATAGCTCGTCTATGGAGCTATTTAAAAGCCTACCGTTTCTCTGTTTTCTTTGCAGTCTTCTTAAAAATAGTCAGCGTCATAATGAGTGTTATCGAGCCATTCATATTGGGGCTTGCTATCACTGAGTTAACCAGCAACCTCCTTGCCATGGCAAATGGTGTTGCAGGAGCAGGTATTAATACTAGCTATATCGCAGTAATTCTAGTGATTTATCTCTTGCGTGGGCTTTTCTATGAGTTGGGTTCTTATTACTCAAACTATTTCATGACCAATGCTGTCCAGTCTATGATACAGGATTTGCGAAATGAAATGAGCGAAAAAATCAACCGCATCCCTGTGTCTTACTTTGACAAGCACCAATTTGGAGATTTGCTGGGACGTTTTACTAGTGATGTAGAGACCGTATCTAATGCACTCCAACAATCCTTCCTACAGATTGTCAATGCAGTCTTTACCATTATTTTTGTTATGGGTATGGTCCTCTATCTAAATCTTCAGTTGGCTATCATTGTTATCTTGTCGATTCCAGTGACTTATTTTGGAGCCAAAACAATTCTAAATCGTTCGCAACCATACTTTAAACAGCAGGCAGCTATATTGGGACGTATGAATGGATTTGTACAGGAAAACTTGACAGGTTTCAATGTTTTAAAACTTTTCGGACGCGAAGAAAACTCTCAAGAGAGATTTGAAAAGATTACGGATGAATTGCAACAAGTCGGATTTAAGGCGAGCTTTATTTCAGGTTTGATGATGCCTGCTCTTCACATCGTGTCTGATTTAACTTACTTAATTGTAGCTGTCTTAGGTGGATTGCAGGTTATTGCAGGGCGCTTGACGATTGGTAATATGCAGGCCTTCGTTCAGTATGTGTGGCAAGTCAGCCAGCCAATCCAAAATATTACTCAATTAGCAGGGCAAATGCAAAGTGCTAAGTCTTCGCTTGATCGTGTCTTCGAAGTTCTAGATGAACAGGAAGAAGTCCAAACTGCTGAAGTGAAAGAACTAGCACCATTGACAGGCCAAGTTAGTTTCAAAAATGTCGATTTCCAATATGTGGAAAACAAACCATTGATTCGTAATTTCAACTTAGATGTTGAACCTGGAGAGATGGTAGCTATCGTTGGACCTACTGGAGCAGGGAAAACAACCTTGATTAACCTTCTCATGCGTTTTTACGATGTGACAGCTGGTGCCATTTTAGTGGATGGCCAAGATATTCGTGATCTGTCTCGTCAGGACTATCGTCGACAGTTTGGGATGGTCCTACAGGATGCCTGGCTCTATGAAGGCAGTATCAAGGAAAATCTTCGCTTTGGAAATCTTGAGGCAACAGATGAAGAAATCGTTGAAGCTGCTAAGGCGGCCAATGTTGACCACTTTATCCGCACTCTTCCTGGTGGCTATAACATGGAAATGAACCAAGAGTCAAGTAATATTTCTCTTGGGCAAAAACAGTTGTTAACTATCGCGCGTGCTTTCTTGGCGGATCCTACAATCTTAATTTTGGACGAAGCGACCTCATCAGTCGATACTCGTCTAGAGCTCTTGATTCAAAAAGCTATGAAGCGTTTGATGAAGGGAAGAACAAGCTTTGTCATTGCACATCGACTTTCTACGATACAAGAAGCTGATAAGATTTTGGTGCTGAAAGATGGGCAGATTATCGAACAAGGAAATCATGAAAGTCTTTTGGCTGCAAAAGGTTTCTATTATGATCTTTATCAAAGTCAATTTTCTAGTAAAAACAGAGAAAATAGCTAGGGTAAATAGCCACTCATTTTCTTAAATTATCAGTCAATTACAACTTTTTTAATATGGGTTAATTTTCTTGCTTTTGTCTACTAGGTGTAGTATACTGAGGTAGTAATCAATAAATATGGTTACAAAAATAATATTATGAGGTGAGAAAAATGGTAGAATTGAAAAAAGATGCATTAAAAGACGTAACAACATTATCTAAGACAGCTCCTGAAACGCTAGTAAAAACGAAAGAAGTCTTGAATCAAGCCGTAGCAGACTTGTATGTAGCGCATATCGCTCTTCATCAAGTACACTGGTACATGCGTGGACGTGGTTTTATGGTATGGCATCCTAAGATGGATGAATACATGGATAGCCTTGATGGTTACCTTGATGAAATCAGCGAACGCTTGATTACACTTGGTGGCAAACCATACTCTACTTTGACAGAATTCCTTCAACACAGTGAAATCGAAGAAGGTGTTGGAGAATTCCGCAACGTAGAAGAAAGTTTGGAACGTGTCCTTGAAATTTATCGTTACCTTATCACTCTTTTCCAAAAAGCATTGGATGTAACAGATGAAGAAGGTGATGATGTAACCAATGATATCTTCGTTGGTGCTAAGGCAGATCTTGAAAAAACAGTCTGGATGCTTGCAGCTGAGTTAGGTCAAACACCTGGTTTGTAAGATACTGTATTTTTCTAAAAATCCGTAGAAGTTTTCTACGGATTTTTTCTATTCAGGAGGGCATTCCAAAACAGTCTTTTTTGAAGATTTTTGATAAAATAGAACTATCAATAAAAAGGATGAAAGCATGACAAAGAAAATCGTAGCCATTTGGGCTCAAGATGAAAAGGGTGTAATCGGGAAAGAGGATCGTTTACCTTGGCATTTGCCAGCAGAGTTAAAACATTTTAAAGAAACAACCTTGAATCATGCCATTTTAATGGGTCGTGTAACCTTTGATGGGATGGGTCGACGATTGCTTCCAGGACGTGAAACCTTGATTTTGACGCGTAATCCCGAAGAAACAATCGATGGTGCTCTGGTCTTCCAAAATGTTGAGGATGTTTTAGACTGGTATCATCATCAGGATAAAAATCTATACATCCTTGGTGGCAAGCAAATTTTTCAGCTTTTTGAACCTTATCTCGATGAGATTATTGTGACACAAATTCATGCTCAAGTTGAAGGGGATACCTATTTCCCAGAAGATTTTGACTTGACTGCTTTTGAGACTGTTTCAAGCAAATCTTATTCCAAAGATGAGAAAAATGTCTATGATTTTACCATCGAATATAGAAAGAGAAAGGAAGTCTAATGGAGCGTAGTATTTTTGGATTTTTTACAGCTCTTTTGTGTGCTGTCTGTCTTGTAGCTGGAACACACGCTTTTCGTAAAAAGCGCTTTGGACTTGCTACTCTGCTTTGGCTAAATGCCTTTACAAACTTGGTGAATAGCATTCATGCTTTTTATATGACCTTATTTTAGATAGAATGAATAGTTAGAACGGAAGGGAATCATGCCTACAAATAGGAAAAATGATATGATGGTTTATTGCTCATTTTGTGGCAAAAGCCAAGAAGAAGTTAAAAAAATAATTGCTGGGAACAATGCCTTTATCTGTAATGAATGTGTGGAGTTAGCCCAGGAAATCATTCGTGAGGAGTTAGCTGAGGAAGTCTTGGCAGACTTGTCTGAGGTGCCAAAACCAATCGAACTCCTAAACATCTTGAACCACTATGTGATTGGTCAAGATCGTGCCAAACGTGCTCTGGCAGTGGCTGTATATAACCACTACAAACGCATCAATTTCCATGACACTCGTGAAGAGACTGAAGATGTGGATTTGCAAAAGTCAAACATTCTAATGATTGGCCCAACTGGATCAGGGAAGACTTTCCTTGCTCAGACTCTTGCTAGAAGTTTGAATGTACCATTTGCCATTGCTGATGCAACAGCTCTTACTGAAGCTGGTTATGTGGGTGAGGACGTTGAAAATATCCTCCTCAAACTCTTGCAGGCAGCTGACTTTAACATTGAACGTGCAGAGCGTGGGATTATCTACGTTGATGAGATTGACAAGATTGCCAAGAAGAGCGAGAACGTATCCATCACGCGTGATGTATCTGGTGAAGGTGTGCAACAAGCCCTCCTCAAGATTATCGAAGGTACAGTAGCAAGTGTTCCTCCACAAGGTGGACGCAAACATCCACAACAAGAAATGATTCAAGTAGACACCAAGAATATCCTCTTCATCGTGGGTGGTGCCTTTGATGGAATCGAAGAAATTGTCAAACAGCGTCTTGGTGAAAAAGTTATCGGTTTCGGACAAAATAGCAAGGCTATTGACGAAAACAGCTCATACATGCAAGAAATCATTGCAGAAGATATTCAGAAATTCGGTATTATTCCTGAGTTGATTGGACGCTTGCCTGTCTTTGCAGCCTTGGAGCAGTTGACAGTAGATGACTTGGTTCGCATTTTGAAAGAGCCAAGAAATGCCTTGGTTAAACAATACCAGACCTTGCTTTCATATGACGATGTGGAGCTTGAATTTGACGATGAGGCTCTCCAAGAGATCGCTAACAAAGCTATTGAACGTAAGACTGGTGCGCGTGGTCTTCGCTCAATCATCGAAGAAACCATGCTAGATGTTATGTTTGAAGTTCCAAGTCAAGAAAATGTGAAAACTGTTCGTATCACAAAAGAAGCAGTTGATGGAACAGCTAAGCCAATTCTAGAGACAGCCTAGAGGTGACTATGGAAATCAATACACACAATGCTGAGATTTTACTGAGTGCTGCCAACAAGTCCCACTATCCGCAGGATAAACTTCCTGAAATTGCTCTTGCAGGACGCTCAAATGTTGGTAAATCGAGCTTTATCAATACCATGCTCAATCGAAAAAATCTAGCTCGTACCTCTGGAAAGCCAGGGAAAACACAACTACTTAATTTCTTTAATATTGATGATAAGATGCGTTTTGTAGATGTGCCTGGTTATGGTTATGCCCGTGTGTCCAAAAAGGAACGCGAAAAATGGGGACGCATGATTGAGGAGTACTTAACCACTCGAGAAAATCTTCGAGCAGTGGTTAGTCTCGTTGACCTCCGTCATGATCCGTCAGCAGATGATGTACAGATGTACGAATTTCTTAAATATTATGAGATTCCTGTCATCATTGTGGCGACCAAGGCAGACAAGATTCCGCGCGGTAAATGGAACAAGCACGAATCAGCTATTAAAAAGAAATTAAACTTTGATCCAAGTGATGACTTTATCCTCTTTTCATCCGTAACAAAAGCAGGAATGGACCAGGCTTGGGATGCTATTTTAGAAAAATTGTGAGGAATACATATGGCAAAAACAATTCATACAGATAAAGCTCCAAAGGCAATCGGACCTTACGTTCAAGGAAAAATCGTTGGGAACCTTTTGTTTGCTAGCGGTCAAGTCCCTTTATCTCCTGAAACTGGAGAAATCGTAGGAGAAACGATTCAAGAACAGACTGAACAAGTTTTGAAAAACATTGGAGCTATTTTGGCAGAAGCAGGCACAGATTTTGACCATGTTGTTAAAACAACTTGTTTCTTGAGCGATATGAACGACTTTGTACCTTTTAATGAGGTTTACCAAACAGCCTTTAACAAGGAATTTCCAGCTCGTTCAGCTGTGGAAGTAGCTCGTCTTCCTCGCGATGTAAAAGTCGAAATTGAAGTCATCGCAGAGATTGGATAAGCGAGTTGAAGTTTGGTTCTTCCAAACTTCTTTTGATATAAGGAGACTATGATGACAATGAAACAACTTCACCTGGTGATTGTAACAGGGATGAGTGGTGCAGGGAAAACTGTAGCCATTCAATCCTTTGAAGATTTAGGATATTTTACGATTGATAATATGCCACCAGCTCTATTGCCAAAGTTTTTGCAGTTGGTAGAGACCAAGGATGACGACCATAAGTTAGCCCTAGTGGTGGATATGCGAAGCCGCTCTTTCTTCTCAGAGATTCAGGCTGTCTTGGATGAATTGGAAAATCAAGATGATTTGGATTTCAAGATTCTCTTTTTGGATGCTGCTGATAAGGAATTGGTGGCACGTTATAAGGAAACTAGAAGAAGTCACCCTCTTGCAGCTGATGGTCGTATCTTGGACGGTATCAAGCTGGAACGTGAACTCTTAGCCCCATTAAAAAACATGAGCCAAAATGTGGTTGACACAACAGAGTTAACTCCTCGTGAACTTCGCAAGACTATTGCAGAACAATTCTCGGACCAAGAACAAACTCAGTCCTTCCGTATCGAGGTCATGTCTTTTGGCTTTAAATACGGCATTCCGATTGATGCAGATTTGGTATTTGATGTTCGTTTCTTGCCAAACCCTTATTATCTGCCAGAACTTCGCAATCAGACAGGTGAAGACCAGGCAGTTTATGACTATGTCATGAACCATGAGGAATCTGAAGATTTCTACCATCATTTGTTAGCCTTGGTTGAACCAATCCTACCAGGCTATAAAAAAGAAGGCAAATCAGTCTTAACTATTGCGATTGGTTGTACTGGTGGACAGCATAGAAGTGTCGCTTTTGCCAAGCGTTTAGCAACTGACCTATCTAAAACTTGGCCTGTAAATGAAAGTCATCGTGATAAAGACCGAAGAAAGGAAACGGTAAACCGTTCATGAGAAAACCCAAAATTACGGTGATTGGTGGTGGAACCGGGATCCCAGTTATTTTAAAAAGTTTACGGGAAAAGGATGTCGACATTGCAGCCATTGTAACTGTTGCTGATGATGGAGGTTCTTCAGGTGAATTGCGTAAAAACATTCAACAGTTGACACCTCCAGGGGATTTACGTAATGTCCTTGTAGCCATGTCAGATATGCCAAAATTCTATGAAAAGGTCTTTCAATACCGTTTTTCAGAGGATGCAGGTGCTTTTGCTGGTCATCCATTAGGAAACATTATCATAGCTGGATTATCTGAAATGCAGGGCTCAACCTATAATGCCATGCAATTGCTGAGTAAATTTTTCCATACTACAGGGAAGATTTTCCCATCAAGTGACCATCCTTTGACACTCCATGCTGTCTTTAAAGATGGATCAGAAGTTGCTGGGGAAAGTCACATTGCAGATCATCCAGGTATGATTGACCATGTCTATGTGACAAACACTCTAGATGATGAAAAACCGCAGGCTAGCCGTCGTGTTGTCAATACCATTCTTGAGAGTGATATGATTGTTTTGGGACCGGGATCGCTCTTTACTTCGATTTTGCCTAATATTGTTATTGAAGAAATTGGTCAGGCTCTTCTGGAAACTAAGGCTGAAATTGCCTATGTCTGCAACATCATGACTCAACGTGGAGAGACAGAACATTTCTCAGATAGTGATCACGTAGAAGTCTTGCATCGTCATTTGGGCCGTCCATTTATCGATACTGTCCTTGTTAATATCAAAAAGGTTCCGAGGGACTATATGGATACCAACCGTTTTGATGAGTATTTGGTGCAGGTTGAGCATGATTTTGAAGGTTTGCGTAAGCAAGTCCCACGTGTCATTTCATCCAACTTTCTACGCTTGGAAAATGGGGGAGCCTTTCACGATGGTGATTTAATCGTAGATGAGCTCATGCGGATCATACAGGTGAGAAAATGAGTTTTACAGTAGCAGTAAAAGAAGAAATTTTAAGTCAGCATCACCTGAGTCGTCATGAATTGTCAGCTATTATCAAGATGTCGGGTAGTATTGGTTTATCGAGCTCTGGTTTGACCTTGTCCGTCATTACAGAAAATGCTAAGTTGGCCCGTCATCTCTATGAATCTTTCTTGCACTTTTATGGCATCAAGTCTGAGATTCGTCACCACCAGAGAAGTAATCTACGGAAAAATCGCGTCTATACTGTATTTACGGATGAGCGAGTCCAGGAACTTTTAGCAGATTTGCGTTTGGCCGATTCTTTCTTTGGTTTGGAGACTGGGATTGATCCAGAAATTTTAGGAGATGAGGAAGCAGGTCGTGCCTATCTCTGTGGAGCCTTCTTAGCGAATGGCAGCATTCGTGATCCCGAGTCAGGGAAATATCAGTTGGAAATTAGTTCGGTTTATCTAGACCACGCCCAAGGGATTGCTTCGCTCTTGCAGCAGTTCTTGCTAGATGCAAAGGTTATCGAACGAAAAAAGGGGGCAGTGACCTATCTTCAGCGAGCGGAAGATATTATGGATTTCCTGATTTTAGTGGGAGCCATGGAGGCGAGAGATACTTTTGAAGGCGTCAAGATTCTCCGAGAAACTCGGAATGATCTCAATCGTGCTAATAATGCAGAGACAGCTAATATCGCTCGTACGGTTTCTGCGAGCATGAAAACCATCAACAATATCAGTAAAATCATTGATACCGTAGGTCTAGATAGCCTACCAGTAGATTTGCAGGAAGTAGCGCATTTGCGTATTCAACATCCGGACTACTCTATCCAACAATTGGCAGACAGTTTGACAAATCCACTCACAAAAAGTGGTGTCAATCATCGACTGAGAAAGATTAATAAAATTGCTGATGAACTGTAAAAACCACGAATCCTAGGATTCGTGGTTCTTTTCTTATAGACTTGTAGAGTGTTTTGGTTGCACTTTTTGTTGAGGGTCAATGTAGTTAATGGCATTGTTTACAGCAGTTGGTGCTTCACCAAGACCTGTTGCAATCAAGTCAATCTTACCATCGTAGTAGCAGCAGTCACCGATAGCGTAAATTCCAGCTTGGCTTGATTCTTGCTTGCTGTTAACGATAATCTTGTGACGGTTAAGGTCAAGTCCCCAGTTTTTAAGATTACCAACTGATGATTTGAAGCCATAGTTGACAAAGAGGTGGTCCAACTCAATGGTTTCAATCTCATCGGATTTGACTTTTGTGATTTCAAGCTTGTCAAGAGTTTTTCCATCTCCAAGAAGTTGACTTGGCACAAATGGTGTTTTGATGCTAACAGATGATTCTTGAAGGGCTTGGACACTATGTTCGAGGGCCCGGAAGTTATCTCGACGATGAACAAGTGTAGTTGGAGCAATCTTTTCAAAAGCTATGGCCCAATCCACAGCAGAGTCTCCCCCACCCAAGATGGTTACTTTCTGTCCAGCATATTGCTGAATGTTAGAAACGTGGTAATGGATATTTTCATAACTATCAACACCATCCAATTCAAGTGGACGCGGTTTAAAGGCACCTCCCCCCATAGCGAAGATGACAGCTTTACTACTATGAATACCTTTAGTAGTTGTTATCTTAAAAATATCATTCTCTTTTTCAATGTCAAGAACAGTTTCATTGAGATGTGCTGGTGTATCAAAACCTTTTAGTTGTTCTAAGAGGCGATTCGTTAGTTCTTCACCAGTGAGATTTGGGAAACCTGGGACATCAAGGATTTGTTTTTCAGGATAAAGAATGGCAGGTTGGCCACCTAATTGAGGAAGAGAGTCAATGATTTGTACTTTAGCTTGACGTAAATTTGCATAAAAGGCTGCGAAAAGACCAACTGGGCCCCCCCCTATGATGGTAATATCATATAATTCAGACATGGTTTCTCCTTATTTCATTTTTATCATTTTATTCTATCATATTTTCTACCAATTTAAAATGAGGTAGGGGGGAGAAAATTTCCATTAATAATGGTATAATGAAGAGAAGCTTTTTTGGAGAGGGGACACAGGATGAATTTTCAGCAATTATCTAATCTTCAATACTGGTCTAGTTTGTTTTCCAGTCCTTGGAGTATTGCGATAAATGTGATTGATATTCTAATCGTCGCTTATATCTTATATCAATTTACAAAATCAATTGCAGGAACCAAGATTATGATTCTGGTTCGAGGCGTTTTAGTTTTTATCTTAGCTCAGATTGCGGCTAATTTTTTGGGCTTGACGACTATTTCCTGGTTGATTAACCAATTGATTACTTATGGAGTTATTGCAGCGGTTGTTATCTTTTCTCCAGAAATTCGGACAGGTTTGGAGCGATTAGGTAGGGCTACGGATTTCTTTTCCACTACTCCAATGAGTTCAGAAGAACAGATGGTTCAGGCTTTTGTCAAGGCAGTTGAATACATGAGTCCACGTAAAATAGGAGCACTGGTCTCTGTTCAGCGTGTCAGAACCTTGCAGGAATATATTTCCACAGGGATTCCTCTAGATGCTAAAATTTCTGCAGAACTCTTAATCAATATCTTTATCCCAAACACACCTTTACATGATGGTGCAGTCATTATAAAAGGTGATCGAATAGCTGTAACATCTGCTTATCTTCCACTTACTGAGAACACTGGTATTTCTAAGGAGTTTGGGACACGACACCGTGCAGCCATTGGTTTATCAGAAGTTTCAGATGCCCTTACTTTTGTTGTATCAGAAGAAACTGGGGGTATATCCATCACCTACAATGGTGTCTTTAAACATGATCTAAGTTTGGAAGAATTCGAGAAAGAACTACGTCGTATTTTGATACCTAAGGATTCAGAAGAACCAACTTTAAGAGAACGTATTTTTGGAGGGTGGAACAATGAAAAGAAATAGCCTTTATATCATCTCCTCGCTCCTCTTTGCTTGCGTTTTATTTATCTACGCTACCTCCATTAATTATCAAAATAATAATAATGCAAGACCAGTTCGAACAGAAACCTATACCAATACGGTAGTCAATGTACCGATTGATATTCAGTACGATAGTGAGCAGTATTTTATTAGTGGTTTCAGCTCAGAAGTTACTGTATTTCTAACTGGATCCAATCGAGTGACCTTGGCTAGTGAGATGCAAGAAAGCACTCGTAAATTCAAAGTGACTGCGGATTTGTCACAAGCCACAGAAGGAACAATCGAAGTTCCCTTGACCATTGAAAATCTCCCAAGTGGTTTAACGGCTGTAGCAACGCCACAAAAAATTACAGTCAAAATTGGTAAGAAGGTCACTAGAGATAATATACCTGTTGTTCCTCAAATTGATTCTAGTCAAATCGATGAGCGTATTATAATCGAGCGAGTTACTGTTTCAGATGAAAAAGTTTCAGTAACTAGTGATGCAGATACACTGTCTAAGATTGATCGTATTGTTGCAGTTTTGCCAACGAGTGAAAAAATAACTGGGAATTATTCAGGGTCAGTACCTTTACAAGCTGTCGACAAGAATGGGACCGTTTTACCAACAGTTATTACTCCTTTTGAGGTTACTATGAAAGTAATAACTAAACCAGTCCGAACAACAAATAGTTCAACGACAACAAGTAATGCTTCAACTGCTGAAAACTCATCAACGACAGCAGCAGAAACGAAGCCAGATACTTCAAAGCAAAATTAATATTAAACTAGAAAAGGATTATAAAAATGGGTAAATATTTTGGAACGGATGGAGTCCGTGGAGAAGCAAACGTAGAATTGACGCCAGAATTGGCCTTTAAACTAGGCCGTTTTGGAGGATATGTTCTTAGTCAACATGAGACAGAAGCGCCTAAGGTTTTTGTAGGACGTGACACTCGTATCTCAGGTCAAATGCTTGAAGCAGCGTTGATTGCTGGGCTCCTTTCAGTCGGAATTCACGTTTATAAGCTTGGAGTTCTTGCAACACCTGCTGTTGCTTACTTGGTAAAAACTGAGGGAGCAAGTGCTGGGGTTATGATTTCTGCAAGCCACAATCCAGCCCTTGATAATGGTATCAAATTCTTTGGTGGTGACGGCTTTAAGCTAGACGATGACAAAGAAGCAGAAATCGAAACCTTGCTTGACGCGAGTGAAGATACTCTACCACGTCCAAGTGCAGAGGGCTTAGGTACTGTTGTTGACTATCCAGAAGGCTTGCGTAAATATGAAGCCTACCTCGTTTCAACTGGAACTCCTCTTGAAGGGATGAAGGTAGCCTTGGATACTGCAAATGGAGCCGCTTCTACAAGTGCTCGTCAAATTTTTGCAGATTTGGGTGCTCAATTAACAGTTATCGGTGAAACACCAGATGGCCTTAATATCAATTTGAATGTTGGTTCAACTCATCCAGAAGCCTTACAAGAACTTGTAAAAGAAAGTCAATCTGCCATTGGTTTAGCCTTTGATGGGGACAGCGACCGTTTGATTGCGGTTGATGAAAATGGCGAAATTGTCGATGGTGACAAGATTATGTACATCATCGGTAAATACCTTTCTGAAAAAGGTCAATTGGCACAAAATACAATTGTAACAACAGTTATGTCCAACCTTGGTTTCCATAAAGCCTTGGATCGTGAAGGTATCAATAAGGCAGTCACTGCTGTTGGAGACCGTTATGTCGTTGAAGAAATGAGAAAATATGGCTACAATCTTGGAGGAGAGCAGTCAGGTCACGTTATCTTGATGGACTATAATACAACAGGTGATGGTCAGCTTTCAGCGGTTCAATTGACCAAAATCATGCAAGAAACAGGTAAGAGCTTATCTCAGTTGGCTTCAGAAGTAACGATTTACCCACAAAAATTGGTCAATATCCGTGTTGAAAATGCCATGAAAGAAAAAGCCATGGAAGTACCAGCTATCAAGGCTATTATCGATAAGATGGAAGAAGAGATGGCAGGTAACGGACGTATCCTTGTTCGCCCAAGTGGAACTGAGCCACTCTTGCGTATCATGGCCGAAGCTCCAACAACTGAAGAAGTAGACTACTATGTGGATACTATTGCCGAAGTTGTGAAAACAGAGATTGGAATTTAGGAAAGTTAGCAGAAAATAAGAAAATATGTTACAATGTCAAAGTAAATTGTAACCATGGAGAATATGATGAATTTAAAACGTGAACAAGAATTTGTTAGTCAGTATCACTTTGATGCACGTAACTTTGAATGGGAAAATGAAAACGGAATTCCTGAAACAAAGGTTGATGTCAACTTCCAACTACTTCAACATGATCAAGAAAACCAAGTGACTTCTCTCGTAGTTGTTTTGAGCTTTATGATTGTCTTTGATAAATTTGTAATCAGTGGCACTATTTCCCAAGTTAACCACGTAGAAGGTCGCATCGTAGACCAACCAAGTGATTTCACTCAAGAAGAAGTTGAGACACTTGCTCGTCCTTGTTTGGATATGCTAAACCGTTTGACTTATGAAGTGACGGAAATTGCACTAGATTTACCAGGAATTAATTTGGAGTTTTAAAGAATGAAATTAGCGGTCATAACAGACTCATCTGCTTTTCTACAAGCGGAAACCTTGCGGAAAGAAGATTTATTTGTGCTAGACATTCCTGTGAATATCGACGGACAGGAGTATGTTGAAGGTGTAAATCTAACCGCTCAAGAATTTTATGAAAAAATGGCTCGTTCATCTGAGCTACCTAAAACAAGTCAGCCAAGTATTGCTAAGTTGGATGAAATTTTGTCATCATTGAAAGAAAAAGGTTATACTCATGTTCTGGGTCTCTTCCTTTCTTCAGGAATCTCAGGATTTCATCAGAATATCCAATATATGACGGATGAGTTCGAAGGATTAACCATTGCTTTTCCTGATACTCGTATTACAAGTGCTCCTCTAGGTTTCATGGTGGAGAGTGTATTTCAATGGGTGGAACAGGGTGATGACTTCCAGTCTATACTAGATAAGTTAACAGAACAGATTGAAAATACTTCTGCTTTTATCATGGTAGATGATTTGAATCATCTTGTAAAAGGTGGTCGTTTGTCAAATGGTGCAGCTATTTTAGGAAACCTTCTTAGCATTAAACCAATCCTCTATTTCAATGACCAAGGTGTTATCGAAGTTTATGAGAAGGTTCGTACAGAGAAGAAAGCAGCTAAACGTCTAGTTGAAATTGTCAAAGATGTGACAAGTAACGGAAACTACCAGATTATGGTAATTCATGGGAATGCCTCTCAAAAAGCAGCCGATTTACGTCAGCTATTGCTAGATAGTGGAGTAGC
This sequence comes from Streptococcus sp. Marseille-Q7087, assembly GCF_965111935.1. NCBI lineage: Bacteria > Bacillati > Bacillota > Bacilli > Lactobacillales > Streptococcaceae > Streptococcus > Streptococcus sp. Marseille-Q7087. Next base: position 456,191 of record NZ_CBCOPJ010000001.1, read on the forward strand.
TACAGATGTTGAGATTGCAACCTTTGGTAGTGTCATTGGAACCCACCTGGGAGAAGGAAGTATCGCTTTAGCATACACACCAATCGTCTAGATTGTTCTTACAGGCTTTGTATCTTAGAATTGAACACGGACTATCTGCATCTTGAAAAAAGATGCCTGTCTTGCCTTTCATGGAAAGTCGGCGCCATTCCCTATTTTTCATGGGCAGTTAACGTCCTTTGTATCTTAGAATTGAACACGCCTGGAACCCTGTGTGAAAAAGATAGTTCTTCCAAGGAGAAGAAACTCCTTGATCAGAACTCCTATTTTCACTTTGTGTTCTTACAGGCTTTGTATCTTAGATAGGAGTAAAGATGAGTATTCGAGTAATTATCGCAGGTTTTAAAGGGAGAATGGGGCAATCTGCGTGTCAGATGGTTTTATCTGATCCTGAGCTTGAACTTGTAGCAGTATTGGATCCTTTCGAAACTGCAACAGAATGGCAGGGAATTCCTGTATTTAACGATAAGGATGGCTTAGAGGGCTTTGAAGCAGATGTCTGGGTGGATTTTACAACACCAGCAGTTGCCTATGAGAATACGCGTTTTGCTCTTGAAAATGGCTTTGCTCCAGTCGTTGGAACAACAGGCTTCACTAGTCAAGAAATAGAAGAACTAAAAGATTTTTCTCGTTCCAAAGGTTTAGGTGGATTAATTGCTCCTAACTTTGCCTTGGGTGCGGTCTTGCTCATGCAATTTGCGGCACAGGCAGCTAAATACTTCCCAAATGTAGAGATTATTGAACTGCATCATGATAAGAAGAAAGATGCTCCAAGTGGAACAGCTATTAAAACAGCTGAATTGATGACTGAAGTTCGCGAATCTATCCAACAAGGTGCTAGTGATGAGGAAGAACTCATTGCTGGAGCACGTGGAGCTAATTTTGATGGCATGCGTATCCATTCGGTTCGTTTGCCCGGTTTGGTAGCTCATCAGGAAGTTATTTTTGGAAATCAAGGAGAAGGATTGACCCTGCGTCACGACTCCTATGATCGTAGCTCCTTCATGACAGGGGTGAATTTGGGAATCAAAGAAGTTGTCAAGCGTCATGAGCTTGTCTATGGACTAGAACACTTATTATGAGATTAACACAAATGCCTTCTGAATTTCAGAAGGCTTTACCAGTATTAGAAAAAATTAAAGAAGCAGGTTTTGAGGCTTATTTTGTTGGTGGATCTGTTAGGGATGCTCTACTCAATCGTCCTATCCATGATGTGGATATCGCGACATCATCCTATCCAGAAGAAACCAAGCAGATTTTTCCACGCACAGCTGATATCGGCATTGAGCATGGGACCGTTTTGGTTTTAGATGGAGATGAAGAGTACGAAGTCACCACTTTTCGAACAGAGGATGTCTATGTAGACTATCGGAGACCGAGTTCAGTTTCGTTTGTGCGTTCGCTAGAAGAGGACCTTAAGCGTCGTGATTTTACAGTTAATGCCTTTGCCTTAGATGAGACAGGGGAAATTGTCGATTTATTTAATGGCTTACAAGATCTAGAAAATCAAGTCCTGCGAGCAGTTGGTGTAGCGAGCGAACGTTTCAACGAAGATGCTTTACGCATCATGCGTGGATTTCGTTTCCAAGCTAGTCTTGGTTTTGAACTCGAGCAAGAAACGTTTGAAGCGATGAAGACGTTAACGCCACTCTTAGAGAAAATCTCTGTGGAGCGTACTTTTGTTGAATTTGACAAACTTCTACTAGCCCCTCATTGGCGAGTGGGTCTGTCTTCCATGATTGCAAGTAAAGCTTATGATTATCTTCCAGATATGGCTGGTAGTCAGGATAAACTCCAGTCATTGTTTGATTTAGAGGATGATTTCACTTTTGAATCTTCTGAACAAGCCTGGGCAGCACTTTTATGGGTTTTAAAAGTGGAAGATGTTCAAAAATTTTTAAAACATTGGAAGACATCACGTCAATTTGCCAAGCAGGTACAGGATTTGCTCGCTATTTTGGCTCTCCGAGAAGAAGGGGAACTCGGCAAGCGTGATTGTTACCGCTTTGATTTGGAGTTGCTTTTACAGGCTGAAAATCTTCGCCGAGCTCAAGGAAAAGAAGTCAATCCGCAAGCTATCAAAGAAACTTACGAGGGCTTGACCATTCATGATAAGAAAGAGATACACATCAACGGAGGAATTCTCATCAAAGAATATGGTTATCAGCCAGGTCCTGAATTAGGGGATGTTTTAGAAGAAATTGAGTATGCTATTGTTGATGGAGAATTGGAAAATGACCGTCAAGCCATCCATGACTACCTAAGGGAGAGAAAATGAGTGACTTTATCGTTGAAAAACTAAGTAAATCCGTTGGAGATAAGACAGTCTTTAAGGATATTTCCTTTATCATCCATGACTTGGACAGAATTGGTCTTATCGGTGTCAACGGAACCGGTAAAACAACCCTTTTAGATGTGCTTTCTGGAGTTTCAGGTTTTGATGGTGATGTTAGCCCATTTTCAGCAAAGAATGATTACAAGATTGGCTACTTGACCCAGGATCCGGATTTTGATAACAGCAAGACTGTCTTGGATACTGTCCTATCAAGTGACCTCAAGGAAATCCAGCTAATCCGTGAGTATGAATTGCTCATGCTCAACTACAGTGAGGACAAGCAGGTACGTTTGGAACGTGTCATGGCGGAGATGGATTCTCTCCAAGCTTGGGAAATTGAGAGTCAGGTCAAGACCGTTCTCAGCAAGTTGGGAATTCAGGATTTATCAACTCCCGTTGGAGCCCTATCAGGTGGTTTGAGAAGACGGGTTCAGTTGGCGCAAGTCCTTCTGGGCAACCATGATCTTTTGCTTCTTGATGAGCCTACCAACCACTTGGATATTGCCACCATTGAGTGGCTAACCCTCTTTTTGAAAAATTCCAAGAAGACAGTTCTCTTTATCACCCACGATCGTTACTTCCTAGATGCTCTTTCAACGAGAATTTTCGAGTTGGACAGAGCAGGTTTGACCGAATATCAAGGAAATTACCAAGACTATGTTCGTCTCAAGGCTGAACAGGATGAGCGCGACGCAGCGCTTCTTCACAAAAAGGAACAGCTTTACAAGCAAGAATTGGCATGGATGCGTAGACAACCACAAGCTCGTGCAACCAAGCAGCAAGCACGTATCAATCGATTCCATGACTTGAAAAAGGAAGTTTCTGATACTAGTGTTGAGACAGACTTGAGCATGAATTTTGAAACTAGCCGTATCGGTAAAAAGGTCATCGAGTTCAAGGATGTTTCCTTTGCCTATGACGACAAACAGATTCTGCAACATTTTAACCTTTTAGTTCAAGCCAAAGACCGTATCGGAATCGTTGGGGATAATGGTGTTGGTAAGTCAACTCTTCTCAATCTCATTGCGGGAAGTCTTGAGCCAACGGAAGGAGAGGTTATTATCGGTGAAACAGTTCGTATCGCTTATTTCTCTCAACAAATCGAAGGTTTAGATGAAAGTAAGCGGGTTATCAATTACCTGCAGGAAGTGGCAGAAGAAGTCAAGACCAGTGGTGGTTCTACGACATCTATCGCTGAGTTGCTAGAGCAGTTCCTTTTCCCACGATCAACGCATGGTACCTTGATTGAGAAATTATCTGGGGGAGAGAAGAAACGTCTTTATCTCCTCAAATTACTTCTTGAAAAGCCTAATGTCCTCCTCTTGGACGAGCCGACCAATGACCTTGATATTGCGACCTTAACGGTTCTAGAAAATTTCTTACAAGGTTTTGCAGGACCAGTATTGACAGTTAGTCACGACCGTTATTTCCTTGATAAGGTTGCGACTAAGATTCTCGCTTTTGAAGATGGGACCATCCGTCCTTTCTTTGGACATTACACAGACTACCTAGATGAAAAGGCCTTTGAAGCAGAAGCAGTAACACAAAGTCAAAAAGCTGAGAAGGAAAAGGTAGTCAAGGTCCGTGAAGAAAAGAAACGGATGACCTACCAAGAAAAGCAGGAGTGGGCAAGTATTGAAGGTGACATCGAAGCCTTGGAAAACCGCATCTCTTCTATAGAAGAAGAAATGCAAGCAAATGGTTCCGACTTTGGTAAGCTGGCTACTCTCCAAAAAGAACTGGATGAGAAAAACGAAGCACTCCTTGAAAAATACGAACGCTATGAATATTTAAGCGAGTTGGCATAATGGAAGAAACAATTATTAAATGGAGTAGTAAGAAAATCATTTGGACTATTGTTCTCTGCTTAGTTGAGTTAGCTTTTCTTCTTTGGATCCTATCTTTTATGATGACCTATCCCAAGGAGGCACCTGTGGGATTGGTGGCATTAAGACTCTTTGTCTTATTCTTAATCATCATTGTTGGATGGATTTTGTATGAACGTTTGCGACTTCTTTTTTCAGATAAAGAGTATTTGAAATGTACGGCCCAAGGTTTTTCCTATAAGCCACATCCTAAAAAAGATTGGCAGTTTTATTCCTGGGGGCAGGTAGAAACGTTTTCTCTTATGAAAATTAAGGGAAGTAGAAATGCAAGAGATTTTTATACTATTGATGTTCATTTTTATGATACAAATCTTTTGAACAATAACTCTCTATGGCGACGTCTACGAAGTAGATTTTCGAATGTGAAGCATTCTAATGTTTTGAAAATCCCAATCTACTTGCTGGATGTTGGTTTGCCAAAGAGAGTATTTGAAACCATGTCCTACTTTGAGAGAGAGTGGCGCATCCAACAAAATCGTCAACGGAATCAAACTTCTAAAAGTAAAAAGAAGTAGGAACTTCATTGAGCTAGTGAGTAGCAACATTGAAGAATAAAAGAGAAGTCTTGGACCAAGTTTCAGGACTTCTTTCTATTTTGCTTTTCTAGGAAATATGGTATAATAGGGAGTAAAAACTTAAAAAGAAAGAAATGCTATGAACTTAAAAGATTACATTGCAAGTATTGAAAATTACCCACAAGAAGGCATTACGTTCCGTGATATCAGCCCTTTGATGGCTAACGGAAATGCCTACAGCTATGCTGTTCGTGAAATTGTTCAATATGCTACTGACAAAAAGATTGATATGATCGTAGGACCAGAAGCGCGTGGATTTATCGTTGGATGTCCAGTCGCTTTTGAGTTGGGAATTGGTTTTGCTCCTGTACGTAAACCAGGAAAATTGCCACGCGAAGTGATTTCAGCTGACTACGAAAAAGAATATGGAGTTGATACTTTGACTATGCACGCAGATGCTATCAAACCAGGTCAACGTGTTCTTATCGTAGATGACCTCTTGGCAACAGGTGGTACTGTCAAAGCAACCATCGAAATGATTGAAAAACTTGGTGGTATCGTAGCTGGTTGTGCCTTCTTGATTGAGCTTGATGAACTTAAAGGCCGTGAAGCTATCGGAGATTACGATTACAAAGTGCTGATGCATTATTAAAGAAAAAACAGTCCTTAGGGCTGTTTTCTCTTCATAGTGATATAAAAAAAGGCTATACCTAGTTAGAGAAAAACTATAATTGAAAACTATATCTTCTTACAGTATAATAAAAGGAAGGACTATCGTCAGCTGATTTTCATTTGACGATACCATGTTTACTTGAGTCCAATATGATACAGTAAGGAGATTTCTATGCCGATTCGAATTGATAAAAAATTACCAGCAGTTGAGATTTTACGAACGGAAAATATTTTCGTCATGGATGACCAGAGGGCGGCTCATCAGGATATTCGACCACTGAAAATTCTGATTTTAAACTTGATGCCACTGAAAATGGTTACAGAAACTCAGCTTTTACGCCATTTAGCCAATACTCCTTTGCAGTTAGATATTGAATTTTTATATATGGAAAGTCATCAGTCGAAAACAACTCGTTCTGAGCATATGAAGACTTTTTATAAGACCTTCTCAGAAGTTCAAGACCAGTATTTTGATGGCTTGATTATTACAGGTGCTCCAGTTGAACATCTCCCTTTTGAAGAAGTGGACTATTGGGAGGAATTTACTAAGGTTATCGATTGGTCTAAGACTCATGTCTTTTCAACCCTGTATATTTGCTGGGGAGCACAAGCGGGTCTATACTATCGCTATGGCGTAGATAAATACCAGATGGACCAGAAGCTTTCTGGAATTTATCCTCAGGATGTATTAAAAGAAGGGCATCTCCTGCTAAGAGGCTTTGATGATCTCTATGTATCTCCTCATTCTCGTCATACAGAAATTCTCAAAGAGGATATCTTGAATAAAACTAATTTAGAGATTTTAGCATCAGGTGAAGAGGTGGGAATCTCTATCCTTGCAAGTCGAGATTTGAGAGAAGTCTATAGCTTTGGGCATTTGGAGTATGATCGTGATACGCTCGCGAAAGAATATTTTAGAGATCTAGATGCTGGTTTAGATCCCCATATACCAGAAAATTATTTCAAAAATGACGACATCCATGAGCTTCCTTGTATGCGTTGGAGCTCGTCTGCAGCCCTCTTTTTCAGTAACTGGGTAAATTATGCAGTTTATCAAGAAACACCTTTTGAGTGGAAAAGTGCGGAAGAAGATGTGTCTCATTTTGGATATTTATAAGAGGAATTATGACATATTTAGATGCTTTTAAATCAGGGAACTTGGTCTTACCGAGTGACTTGCTCTTACATTATAATCAACTGTTCTCGTCAAGCGATGATTTCTTGGTTTGGCAATTCTTTTACCTACAGAATACAACGGCTTTAGGTGAATTGTCTCCCAGTCAAATCGCTGAAAAAATTGGGAAAAATGTCACTGAAGTCAATCAAGCTATTTCACGATTGACCGATAAAGGATTACTCCAATATCGTACGATTGAACTCAATGGTGAGATAGAAGTTATCTTTGATGCAACCCTTGCCTTGGAACGACTTGATCAACTTTTTGAAAAACAAGCTCCAAATCAAGTGAAACCAGCTCAGAATGACTTGAAGAGCTTGGTGGAAACTTTCCAACAGGAGCTAGGTCGACTCTTGAGTCCCTTTGAAATCGAAGATTTGGAAAAGAGTTTGAAAGAAGACGGAACGAGTGCGGATTTGATAAAAGAAGCTCTACGTGAAGCTGTTTTGAATGGAAAACCAAACTGGAAATATATCCAAGCAATCCTACGAAACTGGCGACATGAGGGTATTAAGAGTGTAGCCCAGGTAGAGGCGAAACGTCAGGAAAGAGAAGCAACCAATCCTCAAAATGTTCAAGTTTCATCTGATTTTAAGAATGCCATGGATTTATGGAAGGACTAATATTTAATATAAAAAAACTTGCCATATGGCAAGTTTTTTTGTGCTCTTAATAACTATGCCCCCAGACACTGACTGAACGCTCAGCAACTGGGAAGTCGCCGTATCCTTCGGCAGTAATAGTTACTTGTTCTGGATGGTTCCCAAGCAAATCAACAAATGTTTGATTTGCCCACTCTTGACCGACATACATGGTTTTGTAATTTTCTTGAGCGTTTGAGATAAGAACGGCTATAGGTGATTGGTCGTCAGTACCAGAACGGACCCAACCGATACAATTAGGGTCATCAAAGTAGTCCGTCTGTTCTCCATAAGCCAAATCTTTTCGGATAGCTAGCAGACAGTCAAGAACTTCTTTAAAATCTTGCTGAGCATATTGACCAGAGATACCATAGTAGTCTCCGTAAAAGACACAAGGGAGACCCTGCTCGCGTAAAAGAATAAGAGCATAGGCTGCTGGTTTAAACCATTCTTCTACAGTAGATTCTAAAGCTTGTCCTCGTTGAGTATCATGGTTTTCGACAAAGGTTACAGCCTTATCTGGTTTGATTTGAACCAGACTATCATTAAAGATGGTACGCAAATCGTAGTCTGCACCAGCTTGGCTTGCTTCAAAGAGATTCATATGGAGTCGGACATCGACAAGGTCAAAGCGCTCTTCAATCTTTTCGAGATAGTCAAGGTTGGCATCCTTATCTGGATTCCAGAATTCTCCAAAGACATAGAAGTCTTGTCCATATTTCTCTTTGATGTCACGAATGAAATTACGCATAAAGAAGGAATCGATATGCTTGACAGCATCTAAGCGAAAACCAGCTACGCCAGTCGTTTCCATGAACCAATCAGCCCAATCGTAGATATTTTGTATCACTTCAGGATGTTTAAAATCTAAGTCCGCATACATGAGGTAGTCATAGTTACCATTTTCGTTATCGACTAATTCTTCGTGGGCCCACCCCTTATTATCTCCCTGGATAAGGTAGATACCAGACTTCCGTCTTTTAGCATCGTAGTCAGTTCCAGTGAAATGGTACCAGTGCCAGTGGAAGTCATTGTAGGTGTTTTGTCTTCCATCAAAAGTAAAGTTTGTCCAACCATTGATGGTAAAAGGTTCTCCAAGTTCAATTGTGCGATCTTCTGGGTCGACTTCAATAACCTGGAAGGATTCTAAACGGTCTGCAGCTGCCTTGTGGTTTAAGACGACGTCAGCCATAGGTTGAATCCCATGTGATTTAAGTGTTTGAATGGCTTGAAGATAGTCTTCTCTGAAACCGTACTTGGTACGCACAGTTCCTTTTTGATCAAATTCACCGAGGTCAAAAAGGTCATAGACACCATAACCGACATCTTTTTCGTTGGTAGCTTTAAAGGCAGGTGGCATCCAGACGTGGCTAATTCCTAGATTTGCAAGGCGCTCAGCATCATCGGTAAGTCGCGTCCAGTGTTGTCCATCGTGGGGAAGGTACCACTCAAAATATTGCATTAGGGTTTGATTTTTCATAGAAAGTCCTCATACTTAACAATTTGACAATCATTTTACCACAAAGCCAAGGAATACGCAAACGTTTGCGCAAATCTAAAAAATATTTTCGACTATTTTATCAAAAGTGTTGATTTTTTTGTATCAAAATGCTAATATAATAATATAAAAAATATAAATATAGGAGTCAGCCCATGATTGAATTTCAAAATGTTAGTAAGTTGTATGGTGATAAAGAGGCTTTGAGCAATCTCAATTTGCAGATTGAAAATGGAGAGATTATGGGTTTAATTGGCCATAATGGTGCTGGAAAATCGACCACTATAAAATCCTTAGTCAGTATCATTTCACCAAGCAGTGGTCGTATTTTGGTAGATGGTCAGGAGCTATCGGAAAATCGTTTAGCGATCAAACGAAAGATTGGCTACGTAGCAGACTCGCCTGACTTATTTTTGCGTTTAACGGCCAATGAATTTTGGGAATTGCTTGCCTCATCCTATGATCTAACTAGCTCTGACTTGGAGTATAGTCTAGCTAGGCTATTGAGTGTTTTTGATTTTGCTGAAAACCGCTATCAGGTTATTGAAACTCTTTCTCACGGAATGCGTCAGAAAGTCTTTGTCATCGGGGCACTCTTGTCTGATCCTGATATTTGGGTCTTGGACGAACCCTTGACTGGTTTGGATCCCCAGGCTGCCTTTGATTTGAAGCAAATGATGAAGGAACATGCACAAAAAGGTAAAACAGTTTTGTTTTCGACCCATGTCTTAGAGGTAGCCGAGCAAGTCTGTGATCGGATTGCCATTTTGAAAAAGGGGCATTTGATTTATTGTGGTAGCGTGGAGGACTTGAGAAAAGACCACCCAGATCAGTCTTTGGAAAGTATCTACCTTAGCCTTGCTGGTAGAAAAGAGGAGGTTACAGATGCGTCTCAAGGTCATTAAAAAATTAGTTGATATCAATATTCTCTATTCATCTAAAGAAGCTAATTTGGCTAACCTACGAAAGAAGCAAGCTAAGAATCCTGATAAAAAGGTTGATGTATCAGGGAAATTGTTGCGTTCTTATCTTGCTTCTAGTTTGTTGCTACTCATCTTATTTTCTAATCTAGCCTTTCGTTTTCCTTTTGAGGAAATGCCAAGTTTTTTTAGTACCATGGTTGCTATTTTACTGGTGCTTGCCTTTTCAACGTCTTTCACTGCATTTTACAATGTCTTTTATGAGAGTAAGGACTTGGCCTCCTATAGTCCCTATGCCTTTAAAAAATCAGAAATTATAATTGCTAAAGGACTGTCTGTCCTCTTGCCAGCTCTAACTGGAATTGTACCAATCCTAGCTTATTTTCTAGTCCTCTATATTAGGCTAGCTCCTACTCTTTGGCTGGGTTTGCCCTTGATGTTGCTGTCCTTGGCCTTATTATTTGTCTCTGTGACTCTAGTGATGGTAGTGGCAGTGCATTTCTTGGCTCAAACTGCGGTTTTTAGAAAGTATCAGTCTATTTTTGCGAATGTGATGATTGGGATAGGGGTTATCACGCCTTTATTATTTGTCTTCTTTCTACAGTCGACTTCTGGAGATATAGTTGACAGAGTTAGAGACATTCCACCTCTTCTTTATCCTATTCATCTCTTTTACAAAATAGCAGTGGAGCCTTTTTCGACAGAGGCTATACTGGGTCTGCTCGCTTGGATAGGACTAACTCTCTTCTTACTTTATCTGACCAAAAAGAAGGTTCTTCCTCGTTTCTATGACATTATCCTGCTTAACAGTGAGGAGAAAGTCATAAAAGAACGTCGCAGTAAAGAGGGGATTTCAACGACTAAAAAGGGATTTTTCCGCATGGTTTTACGCTACAACCTCTCCCTATTGGGACAGGGGACTGGCGTCATTACAGTGCTTTTTACAAGTGCCTTTCTTCCTTATATCATGATGATCGGATGGATTTCCAAAATTCGAGATTCTCAGTTAGTTCCAGATATTCATCCTCCATACTGGTTACCCTTGTTTTTTGTAGGAGTGTTTATAGCAGTTTTAAATAACAATATCACAAGTCTACCTTCAATCGGGCTATCTCTGGAGAGGGAAAATTTTGATTTTCTGAAGAGTTTGCCCTTTGACTTTGCTCGTTATGTGAAAGTGAAATTTTGGATTATATTTGCTGTTCAGTCCTTTTTACCTATCGTGATTTTACTTGGTCTTTCCCTTTATTTAGGCTTGCCAATCCTTTCGATGATTTACCTTCTTGCGGCATGGATTCTTGCCAGTGTTATCCTTGCTTGTCGCCATTATTTTAAGGACGTGAAAAACCTGTCAACTAATTGGACTAGTATTACGGACCTGGTGAATCGTTCAAATGGCATAGTCACAATGGTTCTATTGCTTATTTATAGTGTAATCCTAATGGCCCTTGTAATTGGTAGCTTATTCTTGGTTCAGTCTCTCTCTACTATCCTTGCCATCAGCTTGGGAGTAGGAGCTCTTATCCTCCTGCTTGGTCTTGCTATATTTAGCTGTCATTACTATCTATCACGCATATTGACAGAAATAGAAAAAAGATGAGATAGTTGGTCGCTTGCTTGATAAATTTTATAAAAAGAAATGCTCCTCCAAGACGGAAGAGCATCTTTTATTGTGATTCTCACACAATTACTTCCTAATTTTAAATGAGTATTAGTATACCATTTTTTAAAACGAGAGTAAAAAAGTAAAGGTTGTTTCTATTTTGTGAATTTTCAACAAATTTGATATAATTGTATCTATGAAAAAAGTGTTCGTCAGCCGGCGTGTCGAAAAAAAGCTGAATAAGGGTCAGATGGTTTTAGAAGAGATTGATTTTCCAGAGCTATCTGAAACTAATCAAGAAGTTGAGCTTTTCAGCCAAAGCAAAAAATTTTTAGGGAAGGCTTATTTATCCAGTCAAAACAAGGGGATTGGTTGGTTTGTAACCAACCAGAAAGTTTCTTTTAATCAAAAGTTCTTTGAAAGCTTGTTTGAAAAAGCCAAACACAAACGTTCTTCCTACTATCAGGATGAGTTGACAACTGCCTTTCGTTTGTTTAATCAAGAAGGCGATGGTTTTGGTGGAATGACGCTGGATCTCTACGGAGATTATGTTGTTTTCTCTTGGTATAACTCCTATATCTATGGTCTTCGCCAAGAGATTATGGCAGCCTTCGCTCAGGTATTTCCAGAAGTCTTGGGTGCCTATGAAAAGATTCGCTTCAAAGGTCTAGATTATGAGTCTGCCCATATCTATGGTCAAGAAGCAGCTGAATATTTCACTGTTCTTGAGAATGGAGTCTTGTACCAAGTCTTTATGAATGACGGCCTAATGACAGGGATCTTCTTGGATCAGCATGAAGTTCGTGGGAGCTTAGTTGATGGTTTAGCAATGGGGAAATCCTTGCTCAATATGTTTTCCTATACAGCAGCCTTCTCAGTCGCTGCAGCTATGGGAGGAGCTAGTGAAACAACCTCTGTGGATCTAGCCAAGCGTTCGAGAGAACTATCAGAAGCTCATTTTCATGCTAATGGTTTGAGTCTAGACAATCATCGATTGCTTGTCATGGATGTCTTTGAATACTTTAAATATGCTAAGAGGAAGGGTTTGAGCTACGATGTGATTGTTCTGGATCCGCCTAGTTTTGCCCGAAATAAAAAACAAACTTTCTCTGTAGCGAAGGATTATCACAAGTTGATTTCCCAAAGCCTAGAGATTTTAAATCCAGGTGGAATCATTATTGCTAGTACTAATGCTGCTAATGTTTCCCGTCAAAAATTCACAGAACAAATCGACAAAGGATTTGCAGGTAGAAAATATCAGGTCCTTCAAAAGTATGGACTTCCAGCAGACTTTGTCTACAATGAAAAAGATGAAAGTAGTAATTACCTCAAAGTGATTACCATGAAGGTTAGTAAATGAAATTAATTGTTTCCGTAATGCCAAGAAGTTTAGAGGAGGCTCAGGCTATTGATGCGATGCGCTACCATGATGCCGATATCATCGAATGGCGAGCTGACTTCTTACCAAAGGAAGCTATTTTGCAGGTAGCACCAGCTATTTTCGAAAAATTTGCAGGACGTGAGCTTGTTTTTACCTTGCGTACTCGTGCTGAGGGTGGTCAAATTGAACTCTCTTCAGAAGAATATGTTCAAATTATCAAGGAAGTAGCCCAGCTTTATCAACCAGATTATATTGATTTTGAGTATTTTAGCTATAGGGATGTTTTTGAGGAAATGTTAGAATTTCCAAACCTTGTCTTGAGCTACCATAATTTCCAAGAAACACCTGAAAATCTAATGGAAATCTTGTCTGAGTTGACAAGTTTAAACCCTAAAGTTGTGAAAATCGCAGTTATGGCTCATACAGAACAAGATGTATTGGATTTGATGAACTTTACACGTGGCTTTAAAACATTGAACCCTGAACAAGAATATGTAACCATTTCTATGGGGAAAGTGGGTAAGGTCTCACGTATTACTTCGGATGTAACGGGCTCTAGCTGGTCTTTTGCAAGTCTGGATGAAGCCAGTGCTCCAGGACAGATTTCTCTATCTAGCATGAAAAAAATTCGGGAGATTCTTAATGAAGATTGATGGCTACACACGTTTAGCAGCTGTAGTCGCAAATCCCATTAAACACTCCATTTCTCCCTTCATTCACAATACAGCTTTTGAGGCAACCAGTACTAATGGTGTTTACCTTGCTTGGGAAGTAGAAGCGACTGACTTGGCAGAAACAGTTGCCAACATTCGTCGTTACCAGATGTTTGGAATCAATCTTTCTATGCCCTACAAGGAGCAGGTGATTCCTTATTTGGATCAATTGAGTGAAGAAGCTCGTTTGATTGGTGCTGTCAATACAGTGGTGAATCGAGAGGGAACTTTAATTGGATATAACACAGATGGCAAGGGATTCTTTAAGAGCTTGCCTTCTTTTAAAATATCTGGGAAAAGAATGGTCTTGTTAGGAGCAGGCGGTGCAGCCAAGGCAATTTTGGCGCAAGCAATCTTGGATGGAGTCAGTCAAGTTTCTGTCTTTGTACGTTCGGCTTCAATAGAAAAAACAAGACCTTACTTAGAAAAACTACAAAATGAAACAGGGTTTAAAGTAGATTTATTTGCTTTAGAAGATGTTTCTGAACTGCAAGCAAGGATAACTGATTCGGATTTACTGGTAAATGCGACTAGTGTTGGTATGGATGGAGTATCTCTGCCAATCCCAGCAAGTGTCCTTTTACCAGAGAAGCTTTTGGTAGCTGATGTGATTTATCAACCCTTTGAGACACCATTTTTAAATTGGGCAAGAAACCAGGGCAATCACGCTGTTAATGGCCTAGGCATGTTGCTTTACCAAGCAGCTGAAGCTTTTCAGTTATGGACTGACAAGGAAATGCCAACTGATCAAATCTGGGAATTATTAAAACAAAAGTATCAATAATGAAAAAAGGAGAACTGCTATGAAAATCAAAATAGACCTTCCCCACCATCCTTATGATATTCAGATTGAAAAAGGATACCTGTCTCAAGCAGGAAAATGGTTGCGGGAACTTTGGCAACCGCAAAAAGTCGTTATCATTACCGATAACCATGTGGCTTCTCTCTATGCAGAAAAAGTTAAATTGAGCCTAGAGGATGCTGGTTTTCAAGTGGCAGTTTTTGACTTCCTAGAGGGTGAAGAGCGAAAAAATCTAACCACGGTTCAAAAAGCTTATGAATTTTTGGTCAAGCAAGACTTGACTCGTAGCGATGGTATCGTAGCTCTAGGTGGTGGAGTTGTTGGTGATGTGGCTGGCTTTGTAGCCTCAACTTACATGCGAGGCATTCACTTTGTTCAAATTCCGACCAGTTTGACTGCTCAAGTGGACTCTTCAATCGGTGGTAAGACAGGAGTGAATACTCCTTTTGCCAAGAATATGGTGGGAACTTTTGCTCAGCCAGATGGTGTTTTAATTGATCCAACCGTTCTTGAAACCTTAGGTAAGAGAGAGTTGATTGAAGGAATGGGTGAAGTCATCAAGTATGGCTTAATTGAAGATCCAGAGCTTTGGGACCTATTATCTAAAATGGATGGTTCTGTGGAAAGCATTTTGGAACATTCAGAAAGTTTGATTGAGCACTCTTGCCAAGTGAAGCGCAAGATGGTAGTTGAAGATGAATTGGACAATGGCATTCGTTTGTATCTAAACTTTGGTCATACAATTGGCCATGCTATCGAAGCGACTGCTGGTTATGGACGTGTCATGCATGGTGAGGCAGTAGCGATGGGAATGGTTCAGGTCTCCAAAGTAGCAGAGGGGAAAGGCCTCATGCCAGCTGGGATCACTCAGTCTATCCGAGAAATGTGTCAGAAATTTGGCCTTCCTGTTGATTATGAAAACTGGGATGTTGATAAGCTTTATCAGGCTTTGACTCATGATAAAAAAGCGCGTGGAAACACTATGAAGTTAGTTTTGGTACCAGAACTTGGTTCAGCCACTATTCACCCCGTCTCACTCGAAGAAATGAAAGATTACTTGGTAAAATAAGGAGAAGGTATGAGATATTTAACAGCGGGAGAATCACACGGTCCTCGTCTGACTGCAATTATTGAAGGAATTCCAGCAGGCCTTCCTTTGACTGCCGAGGATATCAATGAGGATCTCAAACGTCGCCAAGGTGGTTACGGTCGTGGTGGTCGCATGAAGATTGAGAGCGATCAGGTTGTCTTTACTTCTGGCGTTCGTCATGGAAAGACGACAGGAGCTCCTATCACCATGGATGTTATTAACAAAGACCACCAAAAATGGTTGGATATCATGTCTGCCGAGGACATTGAAGACCGCCTTAAAAGTAAACGAAAAATCACTCATCCTCGCCCAGGTCACGCTGACTTGGTAGGAGGTATCAAATACCGCTTTGATGATTTGAGAAATTCCCTGGAACGTTCATCTGCTCGTGAAACGACTATGCGAGTGGCAGTCGGGACTGTGGCTAAACGACTATTGGCTGAGCTTGATATTGAAATTGCTAACCATGTTGTTGTCTTTGGTGGTAAGGAAATCGATGTTCCAGAAAACTTAACAGTTGAAGAGATCAAAAAACTAGCTGCCCAGTCAGAAGTTTCTATCGTCAACCAAGAACGTGAGCAGGAAATCAAGGACTATATTGATCAAATCAAACGTGATGGAGATACCATCGGTGGTGTTGTTGAAACGGTTGTCGGTGGTGTTCCGGTTGGTCTGGGTTCTTATGTTCAATGGGATCGCAAACTAGATGCAAGACTAGCTCAAGCGGTTGTCTCCATCAATGCCTTTAAGGGAGTGGAGTTTGGTCTTGGTTTTAAAGCTGGTTATCTCAAGGGTAGCCAAGTCATGGATGAAATCCTCTGGTCACCAAAAGATGGCTATACTCGTCGCACTAATAATCTTGGTGGTTTCGAAGGTGGTATGACTAACGGCCAACCAATTGTTGTCCGTGGGGTCATGAAACCAATTCCAACTCTATATAAACCATTGATGAGTGTCGATATCGAAACTCATGAGCCTTATAAGGCAACGGTGGAGAGAAGTGATCCAACTGCTCTTCCAGCAGCAGGTGTCGTTATGGAAGCGGTCGTAGCAACGGTCTTAGCCCAAGAAATTCTAGAGAAATTCTCTTCAGATAATCTGGAAGAATTAAAAGAAGCTGTTGCAAAACATCGGGAGTATACAAAGAATTATTAAGGAGTTCTTATGGCAAAAACCATCTATATCGCAGGGCTTGGTTTGATTGGTGCTTCCATGGCACTGGGGATTAAGAGAGATCATCCTGATTATGAGATTTTGGGATACAATCGTAGTCAGGCGTCCAGAGATATTGCCTTGGAGCGAGGAATGATCGACCGTGCGACGGATGATTTTGCCACTTTTGCTCCACTTGCAGATGTCATCATTCTTACCTTGCCAATCAAGCAAACCATTGCTTTTTTACAAGAATTGGCAACATTGGAACTAAAAGAAGATGTCATTATTTCTGATGCTGGATCGACCAAGTCAGCTATCGTGTCTACAGCTGAGAAGTGTTTTGCAGATAAGCCTGTTCGCTTTGTTGGAGCTCATCCTATGGCAGGTAGTCATAAGACAGGAGCGGCCTCTGCAGATGTTAATCTTTTTGAAAATGCCTATTATATCTTCACGCCTTCGAGCTTAACAACCCAGGATACGCTTGAAGAAATGAGGGACTTGCTGTCAGGTCTGCACGCTCGTTTCATTGAAATTGATGCTACAGAGCATGACCGAGTGACTTCTCAGATCAGTCATTTTCCGCATATCTTAGCATCAGGCTTGATGGAACAAACTGCTAGTTATGCTGAAGAACATGAAATGGCACGACGTTTTGCGGCAGGTGGTTTCCGTGATATGACTCGGATTGCCGAAAGTGAGCCAGGCATGTGGACTTCTATTCTCTTATCCAATCGAGAAACTATTATTGAACGCATCGAGGATTTCAAGCGACGTTTAGATGAGGTTGGACAAGCTATTAGCAAGGGTGATGAAAACCAAATCTGGAACTTTTTCAATCAAGCGCGTGAACAACGTCAAGCTATGGAAATCCATAAACGAGGAGGAGTAGATAGCTCATTTGACCTCTATGTCGATGTTCCCGATGAGGAAGATGTTATCTTGCGCATCTTGGAATTGCTACGAGGAACTTCCTTGGTCAATATCCATATCAATGAGGAAAACCGTGAAGATATTCACGGGATTCTGCAAATTTCCTTTAAGAATGCTCAGGATTTAAAACGTGCTGAGCAAGTCATTACAGAAAATACAAATTACACAGTCGTTATTAAATAAGGAGGACAATCATGTCAAATATTTATGATAGTGCAAATGCACTAAGTCGTGGACTACGCGAATTGCCAGAGTACAAGGCAGTAAAAGAAGCTAGAGATGCCATCCAAGCAGATGCAGAAGCAAGCAAAGTTTTTGCAGATTATATTGCTTTTCAGCATGAAATCCAAATCATGGCACAAACTGGTCAAATTCCAGATGCTTCTTTCCAAGAAAAAATGGAATTTTTTGGTAAGTTGATTCAAGGTAACGCCCTCTTGTCAGAATTCTTTGCCAAACAGCAACAACTTTCTATCTACCTTTCTGATATTGAAAAAATTGTCTTTGAACCAATTTCAGAATTGCTAAAATAAAAAACTTATTTTGTTTATGATTTATCGGTATTTTCTCAATCGTATTTTTATTATCGGTAACTACTGTATAAGCTAGAATTATTAGCCTGGTCTGTTTAATAATGACTATGGGAATGATTGTCTTTACTAATAATCAAAATGCAAAACAAATTTGAAAGTTTCTAACTATAGAGCTGAGTTAATTGGAGCAGAGAAAGATGCAAAGTTTATCCCTAAAATCAATTTAACTGATTAGTCTTGTGGGGAATCTCCTATGAAAAAGTTAATTTTACTCTTAATTATCCCTTTATTCTTTTTTATGCCACTAGTGGCGGCTAATATAGCTGTTCCAGATCGGCCTTTAAATGGTATTTACGATCCTAATGGGTATTTAACCACTAGTGTTGCAGAAACGTTAGAGAGTATGAATGCTGGAAGTGAAACCCAAGTAGGTATTTACATTGTAGATACCCTGGACGGTTCCAGTATCGAAGAGGTAGCCAATGAGGTTGCACGCAAATGGAAAATTGGGAAACAAGATTCCAATAGTGGAATTTTAATCGCTATTGCTATAAAGGATAGGAAGTTTCGTATTGAAACATCCAACGAAGCAGCAATTTGGCTTACTGACTCGAAGGTTAGTTCTTTACTAAATGATTCGAAACCTTACATGAAAGAAGGGAAATATACTGATGCTCTTAACAGAATTCTAGTAGGTATCTCTAAAGCCGAATCTGGGAAAGCTGAAATCATTAACAAGAAAGAGAATAAGAATAGTTGGCTTTCAAAAATTTATGAAAAATCATTAAAAAATAATGAAGGCCCTAGTAAGTATTTTGATTACATTCCGTTTCCGATATTGTTTTATCTAATGTTCTTTCTTTTACTGAGTTTAGTAACGTGGTTCAGGTACTTAAAAAGATGTCGCTTTTCTAAGTATGAGTACGAGGGAAAGGGGAAGCTGTATCCAGATTTTCCTGACTTTGTACCTAACGATACGTGGACTGAAGAACGTAAATCTTACTATAAAAAAAATAAGCGTTTAATTAGGTCTCAATATAACTACACAGGATATAACAAACTCTATCCAGACTCAAAAGGTTTTCTACCTAATGATTCTTGGACTACATTACTGATAGAAGCATACCACGCAGAAGTTAAAAGAAAGCAACTAGATAGGCTGAACCGCTCTCAATACTCTTATAATGGGAAGGGAAAACTCTATCCAAACGATAAAGATTTTGTGAAGAATGCTTCTTGGACTTCCGAGCTCAAAAAAAGCTACTTTGCTTCACAAAGAGTACAGTCAAGTTCTTATGGTAGATTAGATTCTTCTACATCTAGATATGATACTAGTAGTTCTAGTTCATCTTGGTCTTCTGATGATTGGGATGGCGGTGGATTTGATGGTGGTGGCTCTTCAGATAGTTGGTAAATTGAAAATGAAAAAGAATTGCTATTAAAAAGCTTCAGGTTGAAATAAATCAAAAAGGCAAAAGTGTATTGAAAAAATATTATTAACTATCATAAAGTCAGGAATTTTTAAGAAATTTCTGACTTTTTATGATAAAATAAGAAAAAGTATTGTCAGTATGAGGTCTAGTATGAAGTTAAAAACAAACATTAACCATTTGAATGGTAGTATTCAGGTACCAGGTGATAAGTCCATCAGTCATCGCTCTATTATTTTTGGAAGCTTGGCTGAAGGTGAGACTAAAGTTTATGATATCTTGCGTGGTGAAGATGTCCTATCAACCATGCAAGTGTTTCGTGACCTTGGTGTTGAGATTGAGGACAAAGATGGTGTCGTTACCATTCAAGGTGTTGGGATGGATGGATTGAAAGCCCCTAAGAACGCTCTCGATATGGGGAATTCTGGGACATCTATTCGTTTGATTTCAGGCGTCCTTGCAGGTGCAGACTTTGAAGTGGAGATGTTTGGAGATGACAGTCTTTCTAAACGCCCTATGGATCGTGTGACCCTTCCTTTGAAAAAAATGGGAGTTAGTATTTCAGGTCAAACAGAGCGAGACTTGCCACCTTTGCACTTAAAAGGTACAAAAAATTTAAGACCTATTCAATATGAATTGCCAATTGCCTCTGCTCAAGTTAAGTCAGCCTTGATTTTTGCGGCATTGCAGGCTCAAGGCCAGTCTGTCATCATTGAGAAGGAGTGCACTCGTAATCATACAGAAGATATGCTACGTCAATTTGGCGGAGACTTGAGTGTCGATGGTAAGAAAATCACAGTCCAAGGGCCACAAAAACTAAGTGGGCAAACAGTTGTCGTACCTGGAGATATTTCTAGTGCAGCCTTTTGGTTAGTGGCAGGTTTGATCGTCCCAAATTCTCGAGTGGTACTTAAGAATGTTGGTATTAATGAAACTCGTACAGGGATAATAGATGTTATCCGTGCTATGAGTGGGAAATTAGAACTTACTGATATTAATCCAATTGCCAAGTCTGCAACCTTGACTGTCGAAACTTCAGATTTGAAGGGAACAGAGATTGGTGGAGCCTTGATTCCACGTTTGATTGATGAATTGCCAATTATCGCGCTCCTTGCAACCCAAGCTCAAGGGCAAACGGTTATCAAAGATGCTGAGGAGCTTAAGGTTAAAGAAACTGACCGTATTCAAGTTGTTGCTGATGCTTTAAATAGCATGGGAGCAACTATTACTCCTACAGCAGACGGAATGATTATCGAAGGGAAATCTACCCTCCATGGTGCCAGAGTCAACACCTTCGGAGACCACCGTATCGGTATGATGACAGCCATTGCAGCTCTCTTAGTTACAGATGGAGAAGTAGAATTGGACCGTGCCGAAGCTATCAATACTAGTTACCCAAGCTTCTTTGATGATTTGGAGACTTTGATTCATGGCTAAAATTTTACTAGGATTTATGGGGGCAGGAAAATCTACCATCGCTAGAGGATTAGATCCTAACTTCGTAGATATGGATGCCTTGCTTGAAGACCGACTGGGGATGTCGATTGCTCGTTTCTTTGAAGAAAAAGGAGAAGCAGCCTTCCGTCAGATAGAAGAAGAAGTTTTGGCTGATCTGCTAAAGACAGATCAAGTTATCTCCACAGGAGGAGGAATAGTCATTTCTCCTCGAAATCGTGCCTTGCTTAAGCAAAATCCAGACAACATCTACCTAAAAGCAGATTTTAAGACTCTCTATCAGCGTATTTCAGCCGATAAGGACAATCAACGCCCACTATTTTTAAAGAATAGCAAGGAAGATTTGGCAGCTATTTTTAATGAAAGACAAATCTGGTATGAGGAAGTGGCTAGTCAGATTGTTGATGTATCAAGATTAAGCCCAGAGGAAATTATAGAGGAACTGAAATGAAAATTGCCTATCTAGGTCCCAAAGGATCTTTTTCGCACCATGTTGTGCAGACGGCTTTTCCACATGAGGAACTAGAGCCTTTTTCAAATATTACGGACGTTATCAAGGCCTATGAACAAGGTTTGGTAGACTATTCAGTAGTGCCAGTTGAAAATTCTATTGAAGGTAGTGTTCATGAGACTCTAGACTATCTTTTCCATCAAGCTCGGATTCAAGCTGTGGCAGAGATTGTTCAGCCAATCCATCAACAGCTGATGGCAGTACCAGGACAGTCTAAAATAGAGAAAATCTTTTCTCATCCGCAAGCATTAGCCCAAGGAAAGAAATTTATCGATGAACATTTTCCAGATGCTCAATTAGAAGTAACGGCAAGTACAGCCTATGCTGCTCGGTACGTTTCTGAACATCCAGATCAACCATTTGCAGCTATTGCTCCAAAAAGCTCTGCTGAAGAATATGGATTAAAACTGGTCGCTCAAGATATTCAAGAAATGGAAGCCAATTTTACTCGTTTTTGGGTTTTGGGGCTTAACTTACCACAAATCCCTTTGAAAGCAAGTTCTGAAAAGATGAGCCTGGCCTTGACCTTGCCGGATAATCTACCAGGTGCATTATATAAGGCACTTTCTACCTTTGCTTGGCGCGGGATTGACCTGACTAAAATTGAAAGTCGTCCCCTAAAAACAGCCTTGGGTGAATACTTTTTTATCATTGATGTCGCTTATACTGATAAAGAACTGGTCCATTTTGCTCAAAAAGAACTAGAAACGATTGGAATCCAGTATAAAATACTAGGATCTTACCCTATCTATACCATACAGGATAAAGGGAAGGAGAAGGAATGACTAGAGAGAATCCTCTAACACACCATGAAAAATTACGTTATGACTATCTCTTGAAAAATATTCATTATCTAAATGAAAGGGAAAGAAGAGAGTTTGCTTTTTTGCAAGCGAAGTTAGATGGTCAACAAGACGTCCGTCCGGTTGAAAAGGAAGAGACAGATGATTCAGAATATCAAGGCTTTTCTGAATCTAACACTGGTCTACCAAGTTATACAAATCGTACTCGTGCAAGCCGACGTACTAGTCAATCTCAACCAAAAGCTAAACTTCCAAAGCAAAAGAAACAAAAGAAAAAAAGAGGTTTTCGTTTTAAACGCTTATTTGCTTGGTTAGGGATGTTATTGCTTTGTGTAGCAGTAGGGATGATTTTCATGTTCTTAAAGGGATTTCAATCAGCGAGTCCGAATAGTTCAAGTGGTCCCAAAGATGCCAAAGCTGCTCAGGTTGAAGTCTTCAATGGACAGGATACTCGTGATGGGGTTAATATTCTTATTTTGGGTACGGATGGACGTATCGGACAAGATAGTTCGGAAACTCGGACGGACTCTGTCATGGTTTTAAATGTAAGTGGTAAAGATAAAAAATTGAAGCTTGTTAGCTTTATGCGTGATAACTTGGTCTATATTGATGGGTATAGTCAAGTCATCAATGGTCAAAAACAGACCGACCATAAATTAAACTTAGCCTACGAATTAGGGGAACAAGAAGGTAAACAAGGAGCCGAAAGGGTTCGTAAGGTGCTCAAGGATAATTTTGATCTAGACATCAAATATTATGCCCTTGTCGATTTCCAAGCCTTTGCAACAGCCATTGATACGCTTTTCCCTGATGGTGTGACCATTGATGCTCAGTTTTCAACTCTAAATGGGGTCCCAGTTACAGAAGCGACTGTAGGAGATGACTTGCACGCGACGGAAACTGAGTCACCGACTCAAACCATTCGAGCTGGGAAACAACAGATGAATGGTTCGACTCTTCTCAACTATGCACGTTTCCGTGATGATGATGAAGGGGACTATGGGCGTACTCGTAGACAGCAACAAGTCATGACTGCTGTTTTACAACAAATTAAAGATCCGACAAAACTTTTCACTGGTTCGGAAGCTCTTGGTAAAGTATTCGCCATGACCTCTACAAACCTTCCATATACTTTCTTATTGACCAATGGTTTATCAGTCCTTGAAGGTGCGCAGAATGGTATTGAAAGATTGACAGTTCCAGAACTTGGAGACTGGGTAGACGACTTTGACGTATACGGTGGTCAATCCCTTCGAGTGGACCAAAAAGCTTACCAAAATAAACTGGCCCAGATGGGATTTAGATAAAATATAAAATGAATCAGAGCTTGAGGTACCTATAAAAATAGGTATCTCAAGCTTTGATTTTTCACATGGTCAGATGGATTTATAAACTATTTTTATGGTATAATAGAATGATGTATTCTATAGAAGAGGAAGAGAATGAGATGAGTGATTTAAAGGCAATTCAAGCTCGTAGCCTAGAGATGGCTGAATATTTTGTCGCCTTTTGTAAAGAACACGGATTGCTCTGTTATTTGTGTGGTGGAGGAGCTATTGGAGCTCTCCGAAATAAAGGTTTTATTCCTTGGGATGATGATTTAGACTTCTTTATGCCTCGCAAGGATTATGAAAAATTAGCAGAGCTATGGCCTCGTTATGCGGACGAGCGTTACTTCCTATCAAAAAGTGATAAAGACTTTATCGACCGCAACCTCTTTATCACTATTCGAGACAAGGAAACAACTTGCATCAAGCCTTACCAACAAGATTTGGACCTCCCACATGGCTTGGCCTTGGATGTTCTTCCCTTGGACTACTACCCTAAAAATCCAGCTGAACGTAAGAAACAGGTACGTTGGGCTTTGATTTATTCTCTCTTTTGTGCCCAAACCATTCCAGAAAATCATGGAGCTCTCATGAAATGGGGAAGCACGATTTTATTAGGATTAACTCCTAAAGCCCTTCGTTATCGTATCTGGAAAAAAGCTGAGAAAGAAATGACTAAGTATGGACCAGCTGAAAGTGATGGCATCACAGAATTATGCTCAGGTCCAGGTTACATGAAGAAGAAATACCCAATTCAAGCCTTTGAAGATAATATTTTCTTACCTTTTGAAGGAACAGAGATGCCTATTCCAGTTGGTTACGATGCCTATCTTAGCACAGCTTTTGGAGACTATATGACACCACCACCAGCTGACAAGCAAGTACCTCACCATGATGCTGTTATAGCAGATATGGATAAAAGCTATACAGAATATAAGGGAGAATACAATGCAAGAAAAAATTAGTATCATTGTTCCTGTATACAACGTAGAAAAATATCTTGAACGATGTGTTGAGTCGATTTTAAAGCAGACTTATACGAATTTTGAATTGCTTCTTATTAATGATGGTTCGACAGACCAGAGTGGTGAAATATGTGATCAACTAGTTTCTAAAAATGGAAATATCAAGGTTTTTCATCTTGAGAACGCTGGGGTCTCTAATGCTAGAAATGTAGGTATTCAACATTCAAGAGGAGAATGGATTACTTTTATTGATAGTGATGATTTTATTACACCAGATTATTTGGAAACTTTAATAAGTGTAGTTGATAGTGACGATTCTATCGGCTTTAGTATAGCGCGTCTCCACCATATAAAAAATGGTCAAATTACAGAACTACCAGTTTTTTCAGGAAAGAAAGAAAAGTGGTCGACAGAGCAGACAATGAGAGAATTATTGATAACAACCCGGACTTCTTTTTTCCCTGTTGCAAAATTGTTTAAAAGGGAGATTATTTCAGATTTTACATTTAATACAGACTATCATTTGGCTGAGGATGCTTTGTTTTTAACAGAAGTTTTACTAAAAACCAAATGTACAAGCGTATTTATTGACAAACCAATCTACTATTATGACCATAGGCAGGGTAGTGCAACAACTTCTGTCAATACTCATGTATTTGATACCATAGAAGTCTATAAGATTATTATTTCGGATGTTTTTCAAATATTCCCACAACTAAAAACTGAATTAGTGAACAGGGAGTGTTGGTCCTATATCACTGTGTACGATAAAATAATCTTTACAGAATCAGATCAATATCGAACAGAAAAAAATAAGTTGCGAAAGTGGATTATCAATCATTTGTCTGAGATATTAAAAGATCCTTATTTTACTAATTTTCGAAAAATAGCCGTTTTGTCTCTCCTTGTTTCTCCATGGATTTATAAACAAATTGTCGGCTTGAATCAATAATGTCATTTAAAGGAGTTGAAGATGAATTTTTCAAAAACGAATGAATGCTTTGAAAAATCAAAATTTTGGATTTCATATCTGTTTGTTTTTATATCGATTTTAAGCATGAGTTCCTTAGTTTATAAAGTAACAAATCCTGTTTATAAGGGATTATCAGCGGTTGTTGTTCTTTGTATTTGTTTAACCTTATTATTAAATTGGAAACGAATAGAAATCGATAAAAAGTTCCTAGGTTTATTTGGGCTTTTGGCGGGGAGCCATCTAGTAGCAACATTGGTTAATCGTTCGGGCCACTTGATGGGAAATATGGTTGAAATCTTCTTTATGATTACCTACATTTTACTATTTACCATGGTGAATTTAGAGTATCTTAAGAAGTTAATTCGCTTGATTGCAGGAACGGTTCAAATTGTTTCTTTTTTCTCAGCCATATTTGCTTTTGTTCTTTTAATATTTAGAGTCTTAATATTATTTAAAATTGGAGAACAATCCTATTATTATGGTGTTATGAATGGACGCTTGTGGGGAATTGTTAATCCAAATGCAAGTGCTATTTTTTCTTATATCAGCATTGTTTTTGCTTTGTACCTTATTCATAAAGGAAGTAAATACTCAGTTTATCTAAAGATAAACAATCTGATTCAGTTAATCTATTTTGCAACCATGCAGAGTAGAGGAGCACTCTTATCAGTCATTTTGATGCTTGGAATTTATTGTCTTTTTATTTCTAGAGGAAAATTACTCAAAAAATGGCTTACTTTTCTAGTAGCTAGTATATTACTCACAGGTAGCAATATTGGTATTAGTTATGTAACTTCTATATACATTTCAGCAACTAAGGCAACTGTAATTGACTTGAATAAAGGCAAATCATACTCAGAGACAGATTCGGACATAGCCAAGAAAAACGGGGAACTTCACCTAATCGAGACGACACCAAGTGGACGTACTTATATTTGGAAAAATGCTATTAAAATGGGAAATGCAAAACCGTTATTTGGCTATGGTGTTCGAAATGTTACCGATTACTATACAGAGTACTTTAGCAAATTTGAAATTCAGAATTCACTGATTGGTGGGAATTTCCACAATATATTTGTAACAATTTTTGTAAGTTCAGGATTATTAGGTTTACTTTCTTTCATCATTTTAATAAGTTATATCGCTAGAAGATTTGTTACTTATTTAATTGTGTCTAAGAAGAATAGCGAAAAATTTATTATGATTCTATTTTTTGGTATTTTATTTGGACAATTGTTTGAAAGTCAGATTATGTATTCTACAAACTTTATCAATATTATTTTCTGGTTAGTGATTGGCTATGGTTTAACGGTCTGTTCGAAAGAAAAAAATATCCGTTATGAGGAAGTGACAGATATTTCTGAAATCCAACAGATGGAATTAGGAATCATGGAGTATATTCATGAAGTTTGTCAGAAAATTGGTGTTAAGTATTTCTTAGCTTATGGTAGCTTAATTGGCGCAGTTCGTCATCAAGGTTTTATTCCATGGGATGATGATATGGATATTTGTATGCTTCGAGATGATTATGAAAAATTACAAGATTATCTGATTGCACATCCAGACGAGAGATACGAAGTCATGTCTTATAAAAATAATATCAATTATGTTTATCCTTTTATGAAGGTTCAAGATAATCGAACCTACCTACTTGAGGAAGATGTGCGAATTGATTCAAATATGGGTATCTATGTAGATATTTTCCCTGTAGATGGTTATGAAGATGATCAAGCGTTTAAGGATAAAATGACTAAAATCATCAAGAAACGCCAGTTAAGTTGTTATACTTTCAAGGGAATTACGAATACTAAAAGTGTAGTAAATTCAATGATCCGCTATATTTCTGTTATTATCTTTTATTTCACAAACACAAATAAGTACGTTTCTCAAATCGATGAATTGGCAAAATCTAGAAAAGTAGAAGATTATGAACAAGTAGACTACCTTATCTATAAAGATATGAATAAACCTGTTTGGAAACGAGAATGGTTAGAAAATGTTGAAATTGGTAATTTTGAAGGTAAGGAATTCATGATACCAAAACACTACCATGAAATTCTTACTTCAGATTATGGAAACTATATGCAGTTGCCACCAGTGGAGCAACAAGTTTCCCATCATGACTTCAAACTATGGAAAATTGTAGAGAATGGATAATATTTTTTCATCTTAGGAAAGAGTAAAAAATAGGAGTGACAAAGATGTCTGAGAGAATTTTAAGTCTAGAAGAGATTAAGCAAGTAGAACTTGATATTCTAGAGTATTTACATAAAATCTGTGAAAAACATGATATTAAATATTTTATCGATTTTGGAACCTTGCTTGGGGCTGTACGTCACAAAGGCTTTATTCCTTGGGATGATGATACAGACATTTCTTTAGCTAGAGATGAATTTGAAAAGTTATACGAAGTTCTAAAAAACGATAACCACCCATACTATAAGCTGATTTCTTTTAGAGAAACGAAGGGTTATCCATATAGTTATATGCGTGTTTACGATATTCGAACACGGAGAGATTCGAATCTTTTAGATCCAAGTGTTGTGCTTGGAACTTGCGTAGATGTCTTCCCGTACGATGGTCTTGTTACAGACGAACAAGATCGTAAGAAAATGAAACTCTATAAACAACTAATTCGTCTATCGTCTTTGAACTTTAAAGGAATTAAATACGAAAACGGAGGGATTAAAAATCTTCCTCGTTATATCGCGTCAGCAATATTCAGATTTACATCTCCTCAATTCTGGAATCAAAAGCTAGAACAACTTGCCTTAAAATACAGTGTTGAAAATTCTACAGACTTGGTTTGTTCAACTTATGATTCATACTATCCAGCTGGCATTAAAGCAGAATGGCTGTATGATACAATTGATATGCCATATGAAAATCTAATCCTAAAAGTACCAAGAAGATATCATGAGATTCTTGTCTATGAATTTGGGGAAGATTATATGACTCCACCTCCTGCTGACAAACAGATACCAGGAAATGAGAAGAATTATTGGATTGATTAATGAAAGAGTATATAAAAAAGAGAAAGTTGAATACCATATGAAAACTATTAAAAAAACAATATTACTTAGTGCCTTGATTTTATCGGCATCAATAATTCAAGCACAGACAGTGAATGCAGATACTATTTCAACAGGTTCAGGGAATCGTATCCACTTTATCAATACAAAAGCTAACTCTGGAAGTGATGCTATTTTACTAGAAAGTAATGGTCACTATGCTTTGATTGATATGGGAGAGGATTATGACTTTCCGGATGGAACGGATACACGTTATCCAAATCGATGGGGAATTTCTATTAACAATTATCAAGTTTTGGAAGATCGGTTGATTCGACATCTTGATCAATTAGGTGTCAAGAAATTAGATTTTATATTAGGAACTCATGTTCATAGCGACCATATAGGTGGAGCAGATGAAATTCTTAATCGCTATCAAGTCGATAAATTCTATTTGAAAAAATATTCAGATCAACGAATTACAAGCACTTGGGGATTGTGGGATAACCTTTTCAATTATGATAATGCTCTTCGTGCTGCACAGAATAAGGGTGTTACATTAATTCAAGATATCAAAGATCAGGATAGTCATTTCAAATTTGGTGATATGGATATTCAACTTTATAATTATAAAAATGAATATGATGCTGATGGAAACCTAAAAAGAGTTCTTGATGATAATTCCAATTCAATTGTTGCAGTAGTGACTGTAGCAGGAAAAAGAATTTATCTTGGTGGCGATTTGGATAATGCTGAGGGAGCTGAAGATAAATTAGGGCCTGTTATTGGAAAAGTGGATATGATGAAATGGAATCACCATTACGATGCCAAGGTTTCTAATACAATTGGTTTCATTAATCACCTTTCTCCTAGTATGATTATCCAAACAACTGGAGGAGATATTAACCTCGCTTCAACGAGAGACTATCTAAAAAATAAAAATATTCAAGTGATTCATGCATCAAGTAAAACTCAGGATGCAACTGTATTTGATATTAGTGATAAAGGCTTTACAAATGTTTCAGGAGATTTTCCGAATATTCCTACTGTTGAAGAGAAATGGTATAAAGAAGATGGTTACTGGAAGTATCGTTTAAAAGATGGTCAGATGGCTATCGGTTGGCATGATATTGCTGGTGCTACATATTTCTTTAACGGAAAAGGTCAAATGCAGAGTGGTCGTTGGCTCCGTATCACTGACGAATGGAATGGAGAACCAAAATTTAATGATTACTACCTAAACAATGATGGTAAAATGCAGACGGGTGGTTGGTTCTATCATGATAATACTTGGTACTATATCCAGTCAAACGGTGCAAGACGTTACAATGAACTAGCTGAAATTGGTGGTCAAAAATACCTCTTTGATAAGGATGGTAAAATGCTAACTGGCTTACAAGTCTTCAATGGTAAAAAGCTGTTGTTTGCAAGTAGTGGTGCTCTTCAAACAGAAGGAACAGCATCTGGTTGGCAAAAAATAGATGGAAACTGGTACTACTTTGATGAAGAGGGAACTCGAATCGTTGGAAAAAAAGAAATCAATGGAGCTACCTATTATTTCAATCAAGAAGGGGTGATGAAAACCGGTTGGATCTTTACTGAAGGTCATTGGAACTATTTTGCAAGTTCTGGAGCTATGAAAACCGGTTGGGTTAAGGATAAGGGTACATGGTATTATCTGGATAAAGACGGTGTCATGCTAACGGGTCTTCAAGAGATTGATGGCACTCGTTATTACCTCAATGCAAGTGGAGCTATGCAGACCGGTTGGAAATGGCTCGATAACCATTATTACTACTTCGCAACTAGTGGGTCTATGAAGACAGGTTGGCTTAAAGATAAAGAACTCTGGTACTATCTAGATAAAGACGGCATCATGTTAACAGGTCTTCAAGAGATTGATGGAACCCGATATTACCTTAATACAAGTGGAGCCATGCAAATTGGTTGGAAATGGTTAGACAATCATTATTACTACTTCGCAACCAGCGGAGCAATGAAGACAGGTTGGTTCAAAGAAAACGGTCTTTGGTATTATCTAGATAAAGAAGGTATCATGCAAACTGGCCTACAAGAAATTGAAGGTGTTCGCTACTATCTAAATGCAAGTGGAGCCATGCAAACGGGCTGGAAATGGTTCGATGACTCATACAGATACTTTACAAATAGTGGAGCAATGAAGACAGGTTGGCTCAAAGAAAATGGTCTTTGGTACTACCTTGATACTGAAACTGGTCAAATGGCTACAGGAATCCATAAAGTAAATGATGAAACTTACTATTTTGATGCTAATGGAGCCATGCAGACTGGATGGAAACAACTTGATGGTAAATGGTATTACTTCCAAACAGATGGTTCACTTTTAAGAAATGGCACAACACCTGATGGCTATAAGGTTAATCGGGATGGAGTTTGGTCAACTACTATTGAAGAAGAAACTACTCAGGAACGAACAGTTGAAAGTAGACAAGGTCTCACTTTCGAAACAACTGAAGTTGTGACAGAACAGTCTAAGTCTGAAAAGATATCTTCAAAGCTTGAGGGAAACAATCAGTCTACTGAACCTAAAACACAAACTAGTGAAGAAAAAAATTAGATTTCTAATCATTATGAACAAAATTTTCCTATAAACAAAACACCTATAAAGCTTATTAAGCTTTATAGGTGTTTTGTTAACTTCGTTTAATTTTAGCACGAACTAGATCAAGCGCATAATGAAGTGTTTTATCTTTGATAATAAAGAGTGTGATAGCGTAATAGATACCACAAGCTACGATTGTAGAAAGAACCATGCTAATCATCTTCATCGTAACTTCATAACTATGAACTTGGAAGAGGGTTTTAAAAACATAATAAATTGGGATGAAACCAAGTGACACGATTGTGTAGCGAGCCAAGGTTGTAAAAATCTCTCTCAAATCCAATAGTTTGTGCTTTTGAATAAAGCGAATTTCTAGCAGAACTACGATTGATTCAGCTATAATGGTTGTTCCGATGTAGTATTCAGGAGTAAAGATATTATTGAAAAGGAGTAGTGAGTTGAGAATCACATTGGCGCCACCTCCGATAAAGTAAAAGGCAGTCAAACGATTTTCATGGTCATTAATAAAGATAATCTGTTTTCCAAGGATTAATTCGATGGCCCAGATAATGGTACGAAAGGCAAAGACACTCGTTACGATTCCTGCTTCTAGATATTTCTCAGAAGAGTAGATAACTGTAGCATAGGTTCCTAAAACCATAATACCAATACTGGTAGGGACCATGAGGAAGTAAAAGAGTGACGCGCCCTGATTGACCAAATTTTTATAAGAAATAAAATCTTTTTTTCCTAGATAATAACCAAGTCGTGGTATACTTACGTTGATAGCTCCACTAAGAACACTAGCAATCAGCATAACGATGCTGGAAGCGATGGTGTAATAGGAGATGAAATTCTCATCAGGTCCTTTAGTAATGAACATACGATCCAGCAAGGTATAGAGCATATTGGCATTTGCTAGAAGGAGCATGGTTAAGAGTGGTTTAGATGATTTGAGAAGTTCGATGAACTCAATCTTAACAAAGGATACCTCTCGTTTAATCCAGAGGAAGCTGAGTAGATAGTTGATGATAGTTGTCACACTCATGATTGTAGCATAAGGGACGATGTCATCAGGTGTCTTGACGAAGGTAAAGATAGCAACCAACATTCCAATCCGGATAACCAGTGTTTTATAAAGAATAAAAGAATAGTTCTCGTAGGCTTCATTCATCCACTCGATATTTAGGAATTGAAAGAGGGCTTGGACTCCAAGGATATAGTAAAGGATTTTTAGATTGATAATACTGGTATCAAAGTGAATAAAGAGGAAATAGATAGCTGTTGTCAGAATTGAAGTAATCAGGGAAATATAGAATAACTTAGAGAAGACATAATTGATCTTATTCTTATCATCTTTAACTTTACTGATAGCTCGAATCCCATAATTGTAAATCCCAAAAGCGGCAAGTGGAATAACAAAACTTGCCCAGGTGTTAGCAGTGTTAAAGTAACCGTAATTTGATTTACTAAGAATCCGTGTTAGATAGGGATTAGTAATCAATGGAAAAACAATATTTAAAATATTGACCAGTAAGCTAGCCAAAGCATTAACTTTTATATTTTTCATGAAATTTTCTTTCTTATATTCTAAACTAGATACTAGTATTATATCACATTCCAACGCCATTCTTTTGATAAAATCATTTAAATCTTGTATAATAGATAGAACTGAAAGTATGAGGTTACGAACTATGAAAATGAAACAAATCAGTGATACGACTTTAAAAATCACGATGTCTTTAGAAGATTTGATGGATCGTGGAATGGAAATCGCAGACTTTCTCGTTCCACAGGAAAAAACAGAAGAGTTTTTCTATGCAATCTTGGATGAGTTAGAAATGCCAGACAGCTTTTTGGATACAGGAATGCTTAGTTTCCGAGTGACACCGAAGCCTGATAAGGTCGACGTCTTTGTGACGAAATCTAAGATTGACCAGAACTTGGATTTTGAGGATTTGGCAGATCTTCCAGATATGGATGAGTTAGCGAAAATGTCTCCAGATGAATTTTTGAAGACTTTGGAGAAAACCATGGCAGAGAAAACTAAAGAGGATATTGAAGCCATTCAATCTTTAGAGCAGGTTGAAAAAGAAGAGGAAGCATCAATTGATGAAATTGCTGAGGTGGATGAAGGGAAAAGAGAACCTTATATCTACTACATCTTACGTTTTGACAACCTAGCTAGTTTAGTTTCTTTTGCTAAAACGGTTGATTACCAAATGGAGACTTCAGAACTCTACAAGATGAATGACCAATACTATCTAACAGTTTTGGTTGATGTAGAGGATCATCCAAGTCTTTATCCAGCATGGTTATTGGCACGTATGCGCGAATTTGCGGATGATAGTGATATCAGTCGCTCAGTCCTTCAAGAATATGGACAAGTCATCATCAATCATGATGCTGTTCAAGGACTTCAAAAGGTCTAAAGATAGATAAAAATGAGGCAGGGATATAAATTCTCTGTCTTTTTTGATTAAAAAGTAGAAGAGTCAATAGGACTTAGGCCAATGTCCCTAGCTTGCTAAAATGATGAAAAAAGGATATCATAGAAGGAAGTAAGCGAGGTAAAGTATGGACCAAGGACATTTACAAAAAGAGGTAGAGGAAATCCTAGAAGATGTATTGGCAAAGGCTTCTCTCCATGAGGGAGCTCTCTTTGTTTTGGGCTTATCTTCTAGCGAGGTGATAGGAGGACATATTGGAAAAGCCTCCAGTCAAGAAATTGGGGAATTAATTGTTCAAAAAATCTTAGAAATCTTGTCAGCCAGAGGAATCCACCTAGCAGTTCAAGGGTGCGAACATGTTAATCGGGCCTTGGTAGTAGAACGAGAGGTTGCAATCAAATACAATCTTGAGATTGTTAGTGTTCTTCCGACACTGAACGCTGGAGGATCAGGTCAATTGGCGGCATTTCGGTATATGAAAGACCCAGTTGAAGTCGAATTTATAAAAGCAGATGCAGGTCTAGATATTGGAGATACGGCTATAGGGATGCATATCAAACATGTTCAAGTACCGATACGTCCAGTTTTGAGATCAATCGGCCAAGCCCACGTAACTGCCCTCGCTAGTCGTCCAAAACTGATTGGAGGAGCGCGTGCTCAATACCCACAAGATTATATTAGGAAATTGTAAAATGGAAAAGAAACATATTGAAAAGGTTATAAAATATTCTATTAGAAAGTTCTCTGTTGGAGTCGGTTCTGCTGTTATCGGAGCCGTACTTTTTGGTGCTAACAGTCTCTTGCTTGATCAAGTAGCAGCTAATGAAGTTTGTGAGCCAAATCAGGTACACTATCGCTATTTGGCAGAGAAAGAGTTGACAGAAGCTGAAAAAGCCCTTATTCATAGAGAGCTTCCGTCGAATTTAGAACAAGATGATATTGTTTATCTTGTTTATAGAAAAAAAGAAGTTGGAAGCCAGCTGTTACCAAGTACTGGAAGTAAAGAGCTAGGTCTCGTTGGTTTTGGCTTTGCGACAGCTGCATTAGCTGTACTAGTGTTCTCTAAGAAGCGACCTAATAAGATAGCAGGTATTCTTTTTATTGGTGCACTTGGAGGTAGCTACTTCATTCCTCAGACTATTCAAGCTTTTGAAAATCAAATTCTTTTATCTTATAACCAAACAATTTCTGCTTGTAGTCAAGAAGATTTAGCCAATGGAGTTATTCAAATTGATGGATATGACTACATTGGTTACTTCAAAGAAGCTGATTTGAAAGTTTCAATGCCTGAAAATAATCAAGATAATAACTTGATTACAGATAAAGTGACACAAGAAGCTCGTGAAGGCGAATCACTTGTTCAACCAGAGCTTCCAACCTACAGCGAAGAGACTACAACTACAGCAACACAGGGAGAAACTCAAGGAAGCGAATCTCTCGTTCAGCCAGAACCTCCTGTTCATACAAGTGAAGAAACAACAGAGAGCACCCAAGAAGAAGCTCCTATTGGTGAATCCCCTGTCAAACCAGAGTCTCCAACCCAACCAGAGAATAGTACAGCTAAGGGTACTCAAGAAGAAGGTCATGTAGGCGAATCTCCAATCCAACCGGAATTACCAGCCTATACAGGAGAAGTAACAGCCAAGGGTACTCAAGAAGAAGGTCATGTAGGCGAATCTCCAATCCAACCGGAATTACCAGCCTATACAGGAGAAGTAACAGCCAAGGGTACTCAAGAAGAAGGTCATGTAGGCGAATCTCCAATCCAACCGGAATTACCAGCCTATACAGGAGAAGTAACAGCCAAGGGCACTCAAGAAGAAGGTCATGTAGGCGAATCTCCAATCCAACCTGAACTCCCAGCCTATACAGATGAAGTAACAGCTAAAGGGACTCAGGAAGAAGGACACGAAGGTGAACCTCTCATTCAACCGAGTTTGCCAGAATACAATGTGACAGAGTCAACTGTGACAGAAACAGAAACTGTTACAATTCCATATTCTACAGAATACCTATCGGATTCTAATCGCTATACAGACGAAGAAAGTGTTGTTCAAAAGGGTGAAGTTGGTAGTCAACTCATACATCGTGTCTACAAAACTGTAGATGGGGAGAAAGTTGGCGAAGCTATCAGCACTAGTACGGAAGTTGTTAAAGCTCCTGTAGCTGAAAAAATCAGTCGCGGAACCAAACCAATTGAAGGCCAAACCGAAGAAGTTTCTGTTGAAGAAGTTCCTTTTAAAACGATAATGGAACAAGATTCGAGTTTACTCAAGGGAACTGAAACAGTTGCTCAGGTAGGTAAGAATGGTAAGAAGAAAATTACC
This sequence comes from Streptococcus sp. Marseille-Q7087, assembly GCF_965111935.1. Lineage (NCBI taxonomy): Bacteria > Bacillati > Bacillota > Bacilli > Lactobacillales > Streptococcaceae > Streptococcus > Streptococcus sp. Marseille-Q7087. The sequence goes on from NZ_CBCOPJ010000001.1 coordinate 491,915, forward strand.
AAAGTCTACAAGACTATCAAGGGTGTGAAAACTGCAGATGCACCTACTGTTTCAGAAGAAGTTCTTGAACAGGCACAAGACCACATTATCAAAAAAGGTACTAAGGAATTAGAAAAACCTACTCTAACATTAACTAAAGTTGATACAGAAGAATTGAATCGAAGTGCAAAAGCAACTTATAGTCTTAAAAAACCAGATGGAGTGACTATCAAGTCTATTCAAGCAGTGTTGAAAAAAGGCGATCAAGTTATTAAGACATTTGCTATTTCAGAGTCTAATCTTGCGACAGCTTTAGCTGATCTAGATTATTACAAGGATTATACACTTGCAACGACCATGGTGTATGATCGTGGTAATGGTGACGAAGAAGAAATTCTTAAAGAAGAACCACTGAGAATCGACCTTAAAAAAGTTGAAGTCAAAAATATTAAGGAAACAAGCTTAATCAGTGTGGATGACCAAGGTAATGAGACCGATAGTAGTCTCTTGTCCGAGAAACCATCGAATGTTAAGCCTTACTACTTAAAAGTTACGACTTACGATAACAAGGTTACGAAACTAGCTGTTGATAAAATAGAAGAACTTACTGTAGATGGAAATAAACTATACAAAGTAACTGCTAAGGCACCTGATTTGATTCAACGTACTGCAGAAAATCGTTTCACTGAAGAGTATGTACACTATTTGCCTAAGCCAAAAGCTCATGAAGGTGATGTGTATTACGACTTTAATGAACTTGTAAAAGCTATGCAAGCAAATCCTACGGGTACCTTTAAGCTTGGTAGCAATATGAATGCTAATAATGTACCACCAGCTGGCAAATCTTACGTAACCAATGCCTTTAAAGGTTCATTAGGAAGTACTGATGGTAATAAATTTGCTATTCATAATATCACTAGACCATTATTTGGAAACATTGAAGGTGGTTCTGTTAAGGATCTCTTACTGGAAAATGTCAATATTGATATGCCTGGAGTTGATCGAGTAGCTCCAATCGCCAATGTTATCAAAAACAATGCAACTATTGAAAACGTCAAAGTAACCGGAAGTGTTGTCGGTAACAATGATGTAGCTGGTATTATCAATAAAATTGATGGTAGTGGAAAAGTAAGTAATGTCGCCTTTATCGGTAAACTTCACGCTGCTGGCAATAGAGGAGGCTATTTAGCTGGTATTCTTGGTGAAAACTGGAAGGGTGTTGTTGAGAAAGCATACGTTGATGCTGAAATTACTGGTAATAAAGCAAAAGCTGCAGGACTAGTCTATTCATCTCAAAATGGTGCTAATAACTACACGGTCGGTACAGAAGGGGTCCTAAGAAAATCAGTTGCTAAAGGTTCTATCGAACTGAAAGAAGCTGTTCAGTCTGGTGGATTGCTGGGTACCAACTGGGCCTTGGGTGCTATTGAAGACAATATCACCATGATGAAAGTCAAAACAGGTGAGATGGTGTTTGGTCACTCAGATATTGATGCTGACGACTACTTCACTTTTTCAAGAACCAAACGTAATTATAGTGTTGATGACGTGAGTGAAGGTAAAAAATCCTATAACAATTCACGTAAAATTCCAAGTATCTCACTAGAAGAAGCCGAGAAAAAAATTGAAGCAATGGGAATCACTGCTGATAAATTTACCAGCAGCAAACCTATTGAAGACAAGCTTAATAACAGTCTAAACAAAGATGATCAGTACAAAGCAATTGATAGTTATGATGCGACTCGTGAGCTAGCTTACCGTAATATCGCAAAACTTCAACCTTTCTATAACAAAGAGTGGATTGTAGACCAAGGTAATAAATTAGCTGCAGGAAGTCCTCTCTTGACTAAAGAAGTATTGTCTGTAACTGCTATGAAAGGCAATACCTTTGTGACGGAATTAGCTGATGCTGATCATATTATGATCCACTATGCAGATAAGACAAAAGATATCTTTACCATTTCACCTAAAGATTCAAAAGTGAAACAAGTGAAAGAGTACGGTATTGCAGAACTTGGTGAAGTTGTTTATACTCCGAACATGGTTGACAAGGACCGTAGTGATCTCATCAATGCTATTGTTGAAAAATTGAGTCCTGTGGAATTACAATCTGACCCAATCTACACGCACCTTGGTAGAACTGGTCCAAACAAAGTTAATGCTATTAAGAACCTTTATCTTGAAGAAACCTTCAAAGAAGTTAAGGATAATCTTACTAAATTTGTGAAACAGTTGGTTGAAAATGAGGATCATCAATTAAACACAGATGAGGCTGCTAAACGTGCTTTAATCAAGAAAATTGATGATAACAAGGCAGCGATTCTCCTTGGCCTATCTTACCTTAACCGTTATTACGGAGTGAAGTTTGATGATTTCAATATCAAGCAACTCATGTTGTTTAAGCCAGACTTCTATGGTAAGAATGTAAGTGTATTAGACCGTTTGATTGAAATTGGTTCAAAAGAAGATTATGTCAAAGGAACTCGTACACACGATGCCTTCCGTGAAGTAGTTGCTAAAAATACTCTTTCTGGCAACCTAAATGACTTCCTGAAATATAACATGGAACTCTTCACAAAAGATACAGACTTGAATGATTGGTTTATAAAAGCAACTAAAGATAATGTCTATATCGTGGAACCAAAAACAACAAATCCTGATTTTGCTGATAAGAAACATAGAGCTTACGAAGGCTTAAATAACGATATGCATGGCAAGATGATTTTACCACTCTTGAACTTAAAAGATGCCCATATGTTCTTGATTTCAACATACAATACCATGGCCTATAGTTCATTTGAAAAATATGGTAAGAACACTGAAGCAGAACGGAATGCCTTCAAATCTGAAATTGATAAGGTTGCTAAAGGACAACAGAATTACTTAGATTTCTGGTCACGTCTATCTCTAGATAAAGTACGTAATCAGCTCTTGAAGAGCAATAATATGGTTCCAACACCTGTACTGGACAACCAGAATTATAAAGGCATTAGTACTGATCGTTATGGCCATACAAACAGTGGTAAAGATGTGGCACCTATCCGTGAATTGTATGGACCTACAGACCGTTACCATGCGACTGATTGGCGTATGGGAGCTGTGGCTCGCGTTTATGCGAATCCATATAAGGATGATTCTGTCTTCTTTATGGTGACGGACATGATTAGTGATTTTGGGGTGTCTGCCTTTACTCATGAAACAACTCACGTAAATGACCGAATGGTTTACCTAGGTGGCTCAAGACACCGTGAAGGAACAGATCTTGAAGCATTTGCTCAAGGAATGTTACAAACTCCGTCAGTATCAAATCCAAATGGTGAATACAAAGCCCTAGGTCTTAACATGGCTTATGAACGTCCTAATGATGGAAATCAATGGTATAACACTAATCCAAATGATCTGAAGTCACGTGACGAAATTGATCGTTACATGAAGGGCTATAATGATACGCTCATGCTTCTGGATTATCTTGAAGGAGAAGCTGTCCTCAATAAAGCAAATCAAGATTTAAACAACGCTTGGTTCAAGAAAGTAGACAAACAATACCGAGGAAATAACACCAAGAATCAATTCGATAAGGTGCGACCTTTGAGTGATGAGGAAAAGGCTATTCCATTACGTACAGTAGATGACCTAGTAACTAACAACTTCATGACCAACCGTGGCCCAGGTAACAGAGTTTATAATCCATCTGACTTTGATTCTGCTTATGTCACGGTTCCAATGATGTCTGGTATCTACGGTGGGAATACTAGTGAAGGTGCTCCTGGAGCTATGTCCTTCAAACACAATACTTTCAGAATCTGGGGTTACTATGGCTACGAAAAAGGCTTCCTAAACTATGCTTCTAACATGCTAAAAGCTGAATCTAAGAAAGCTGGTAAAGAGACCCTAGGTGACGATTTCATCATCAACAAGATTTCTGAAGGAAAATTCAACAATCTTGAAGATTGGAAGAAAGCTTACTTCGAAGAAGTAGTGAATAACGCTAAAAAAGGAATTCAGTCTATTGAAATCGATGGTAAAACATACAATAGTTATGAAGACTTGAAACGAGCATTTGCTGAAGCAGTTGATAAAGATAAGACCACTCTAAGTAATGGTTCTGTCAAATTTGATAACACCGTATCACTTAAAGAAAAACTCTTTAAGAAACTTCTTCAACAAACAGATAGCTTTAAAACTTCTATCTTTAAATAATCAATTGACTCCCACCTGCTAAGCAGGTGAGAGTTTTTTGGTTGCAAGGGTTTTAAGAATTTTCCAAACAGATTTCAAGTATTTTTAGTATAGTAGGTATATAATAGAGCTATAATACAATTTCTATATTCATATGAGGAGTGAGAAAGATGATAAAGATGAAAAAATGGCAAGCAACTGTATTGGTCTGCGCTAGTCTACTCTGTCTGTCAGCTTGTAAAAATCAGATGGGGAGCCAGGCTGATAAGCAAAATGAAGACAAACAAGCGCAAGTTAGCTCTCAAACTGCAAAAAAAGGGGAAGAAGTTCCAGACTTTGAACTCACGGGAGTTGATGGTAAAACGTATCGCCTATCAGATTACAAAGGCAAAAAAGTCTATCTCAAATTTTGGGCTTCATGGTGTTCTACTTGTCTAGCCAGCCTCCCTGATACCGATGAACTGGCAAAAGAAGCTGGCGATGACTTTGTAATCTTGACAGTTGTTTCTCCTGGTCAAAAAGGGGAACAAGCAGAAGAAGCCTTCAAAAAATGGTATCAGGGTTTGGACTATAAAAATCTCCCTGTCCTATTAGACCCTTCGGGAAAACTCTTAGCAAGTTACGGAGTCCGTTCTTATCCAACTCAGGTCTTTATTGATAAAGAAGGCAAACTAGTTAAGACCCAGCCAGGTTTTATGGACAAAGAAACTATTTTACAGACGCTAAAAAGCATAGATTAGAGGCTCATCATGAATGATAAATTAAAAACAATACTCTTAATTGGAGTGATCATTTGCATCATCATCGGACTTTTATTTCTTTTGGAAAAAAGAAGTGCTAGCTATACCGATACTTCTCAAATCGAGAAGGCAGCAGTTAGTCAAGGGCAAAAAGTCACGAAAAAAACTGAGCCAGATAAAAATGCTGACCTACATGAAATCTACCTAGCGGGAGGCTGTTTCTGGGGAGTTGAAGAGTATTTTTCACGAGTAGAAGGTGTGACAGATGCTGTTTCTGGCTATGCGAATGGCAGAGGAGAAACAACCCAGTATGAATTGATCGGCCAAACAGGCCATGCTGAGACTGTTCATGTGACCTACGATGCCAATCAAATTTCTCTAAAAGAAATCTTGCTCCATTATTTCCGCATTATCAATCCAACTAGTAAAAATAAGCAGGGAAATGATGTGGGGACTCAGTACAGAACGGGAGTCTACTATAAGGACGAGCAGGACCTAGAAGTCATCAATCAAGTCTTTGAGCAAATTGCTCAAAAGTATGACCAGCCTCTAGCGGTTGAAAAGGAAGCCTTATCTAATTTTATCGTGGCTGAGGACTACCACCAAGACTATCTCCAGAAAAATCCAAATGGATATTGCCATATCAATGTCAATCAAGCATCCTATCCTGTTATTGATGCGAGTAAATATCCAAAACCGAGTGACGATGAATTGAAAAAACTCCTCTCTCCTGAAGAGTATGCAGTGACTCAAAATAGTCAAACAGAACGGGCATTTTCAAATCGTTACTGGGATAAATTTGAAGCAGGTCTTTATGTAGATGTGGCGACAGGTGAACCCCTCTTTTCTTCGAAAGATAAATTTGAATCGGGCTGTGGTTGGCCAAGCTTTACCCAGCCTATCAGTCCAGATGTTGCGACCTACAAGGAAGACAAGTCTTATAATATGGTCAGAACAGAAGTCAGAAGCCGAACTGGTGATTCCCATCTGGGACATGTTTTTACAGATGGACCTCAGGACAAGGGAGGCCTACGCTATTGTATCAATAGCCTATCCATCCGTTTTATTCCTAAGGATCAAATGGAAGAAAAGGGTTATGGTTATTTGTTAGATTATGTAGAGTAAACGTGATATTCTTAAAAAGAGTTTACCAAAAATGTTTTAGATTCATATTTGATTTTTTTAGAAGTGTTGACTTTAATATTTGAAGTCTAATTGCTCTTGAATAAAGTTATTTTTAAATAAAAGAAAAAAATTATCAAAAAACGATAAAAAAGTGTTGCATTTCAAAAAAATTATGCTATACTAGATATATCGATAAACAATAATAAGTTTTCGAGTAGTAACAAAAAGAGCTCATTTGTTGCTAAAACTAAAAATATTTTATAAAAGAGGAAATCATCATGAAAAAAACTACATCAACTAAAATCGTAAACTTTACTAAATCACTTGTTATACTAGGCTCTAATTTCGGAATCTTTACCCTCAGTTTCTTTAGTATCGCATCATTAGTCCTTCTCCTTGGTCAATTTGATATCAGTCAGTTAATGCCTGAAGGTGGGGAGGTAACAAGGTCAGGCTACGAAGCGTGGGGAGGGGTTAATGCCTTTGTTCTAACCTTTGTTGCTGGTAATACACTTCTGACTTATGGACTTATCAAATTAAAACAGTTTGCTAAGGACTTTAAAGAAAGCGATCTTTTTGAAAATACAACCATTTCATTCTTGAAAAAGGGTGCAGTTTTAATGACACTTGTAGGAGCAATCCAAGGTATTACAGAACTTATTCTTAACCCAGCTCATATTATTTTTAACTTCTCGATTGCAGCATTTTTGTTTATTGCTAGCTTAGTGCTTACTTCTATCAAAAATCAATTTTCAGATAAAGTAGCATAAGACATGTACGTAACACTTACTAATATTATATAATATAGTAGAGATTAGAAACGAGGTTTTGAAATTAATGTCTAAGAAAAATTCCTACTTACCATTTGCTTTAGGTTTTATTAATATCCTACTTTTTATCTTGGGAGTGTCTTTAGTTATATCCATCCTTTTAACAGTTTTCAATGTAACTGAGATTAGCCTATTTAACCTTGGGACTATTTCCTTAAAACCTGATATGGTGAATACTTCAATACTAGTGAGTGCTTTGTCCTTTATCAATAGCTTTATCATTCTGTTTGTACTATTCTGTGTTAGACAGTTCTTCCAAAATATTATTCATGAACAGATTTTTACAAGTTATAATGTCAAACTTGCTAATCGTATCTCTATTTCCCTCTTTATTGCTTCATTTCTAGGAGATGGTATTTTGACACTCAATGGTTATTCATTTCTAAATATAACTTTCATGGTTACTGCTCTCGTTGTTTGGACAATTGGTAAAGTCCTTGAAAAAGCAAACGAAATTGCAGAAGAAAATGAGTTTACAATTTAGAGAAAGGAGATTGTACCGTGATTGTCATTAATCTAGATGTCGAATTAGCAAAGAAAAAAATGCGTTCAGGAGATTTAGCAGAACGTGTAGGTATTACTCCCGCAAATCTTTCAATACTGAAAACAGGTAAGGCCAAAGCTATACGTTTTTCAACGCTAGAAGCCATTTGTAAAGAACTTGGGTGCCAACCTGGTGATATATTGGAATATGTGCCAGATTAAAAAGTGGTTCAGCATAAGCTGACCCTTTTAATTTTGTTAAATTATATAAAGAATTCTAAAACATTTCCTGATAATCTGATAAAAAATACTGACTAGATAAATTCTAGGGACCTTCTTATTTATGGTATACTTAGGATATGCATAGAAAAACAGTGATTGATTTTAGGGCTTTGGGCGAGAGATACACCTTTACCCAGCCTATTAAAGAGTTAAAAACCAGAGATTTAGCAGAAATAGCAGACTTGCTGGCACAAGTGGAAAGCTACCAAGAGCAGGGCTATTATGTAGTTGGTTATGTTAGTTATGAAGCAGCACCTGCTTTTGAGGGAAAATTAGCAGTACACTCAGGTCCCTTGTTAGGAGAGTATTTGCTTTACTTCACTGTTCATAACAGTGTTGAAACCTCTAACATTCCTCTGACTTATGAGGAGGTGGAATTACCATCAAACTGGCAGGAAGTAATATCTGCTGAGGACTATGAAAAGGCTATTGCCCAAATTCACCATCATTTAAGACAAGGGGATACCTATCAGGTCAATTATACTGTCCAACTCAAGCAGGAGTTGTCTGCCAATCCTTTTGCTATCTACAATCGTATGGTGGTGGAGCAGGAAGCGGGATATAATGCTTACGTAGAGCATGATGATATGGCAGTGATTTCCATGAGCCCAGAACTCTTTTTTGAACAAAATGATCGTGAATTGATGACTCGTCCTATGAAGGGCACAACTAAACGTGGTTTGAATAACGATGACGACTTGAAAGAGGCAGCTTGGTTGGAACAGGATCCCAAAAATCGTTCAGAAAACATGATGATAGTGGACCTCTTGCGAAATGACATGAATCGTATTTCTGAGGTTGGTAGTGAGCATGTGGAGCGTTTATGCCAAGTGGAGCAGTATTCTACAGTGTGGCAGATGACTTCAACTATCAAGAGTCAGTTACGACCAGATGTTGACCTAGTTGAAATCTTCCGTTCGCTCTTTCCATGTGGCTCCATCACAGGAGCTCCCAAGATAGCGACCATGGAAATTATAAAGAACTTGGAACCACAAGCTAGAGGAGTTTACTGTGGAACTGTTGGCCTCCTACTTCCCAATGGACGACGGATTTTCAATGTGGCTATTCGAACCATTCAACTGCATGGAGGGCAAGCCATCTATGGTGTCGGAGGTGGCATCACTTGGGATAGTACTTGGGAGTCAGAATACCGTGAAGTCCAGCAAAAGGCAGCAGTTCTTTATCGAAAACAGCCTCTTTTTCAGCTGATTACGACAGGGAAAATTAGCCAGAAAAAATTGCTCTTTGAAAATCAACATCTAGAAAGACTGCGAAAGGCTAGTCGTTATTTTGCCTTTCCATTTGACCAAGAAGTTTTGAGACAAAAAATAGAGAAGGAGTGTCAGTCTTGTGACATCCGTCAAGATTATCGAATACGAATCAGTCTCAGCAAATCTGGAGAGATTGAAATTGAACGACAAGTATTGACAGCGCTTAGCTCTAGTTTTTGTCAGGCCAAACTTTGTCTACAGGAAGCGGATTTGGAGCAGGCCTTTACCTACTTTAAGACAACACACCGACCACATTTGACAGTGGGAGAGCAGGAAATCATTTACCACACTGCTGATGAAAAACTGCTTGAAACCTCTATTGGGAATCTAGTCTTAAAAATGAATGGCAAGCTCTATACCCCACCTAGTACACCTGGCATTTTACCAGGGATTTATCGCCAGCATTTACTTGAAATCGGGCAGGTAGAAGAGAAGGTCTTGACTTTATCAGATTTGAAAGAAGCAGAAGTTATTTATGGCTGCAATGCAGTTAGGGGCTTGTATGAGTTGTCTGTAAAGGAGAACTAAATGAAATTAATATTTTTACACGGTTTGGGACAGTCCGCAGATAGTTGGAAAGAAGTTCAGGATTTGCTGACAGATTATCCCTCTGAAGCCCTAGACTTATTCCCTTCAGGAGTTGGGACTTATCAAGAAGCCAAGGAACGCATTTTTCAGCACTTATCAATGGAAACAGAACCTTTTGTCTTAGTTGGTTTATCCATAGGGGCCGCACTTGCATTAGAATTGTCAAGTTACGATCTGCCAAATCTTCAGGCCTTGGTTTTGTCAGGATGTCCACTGAAATTAGCAGGTAACATTCCTTTTTACATTCAGTTGCTGATATTCAAATTGCTTCCTAAGAGGATATATGAGAAGCAGGGGGCAGATAAGGCTCTTATGGTTGGAGTTTCCGAGGAATTAAAAACACTTGATTTAAGAGAGATTGCACGGAATTGTCCCTATCCAAGCTTGTTGATCTGTGGTAGTCAGGATAAGCCTAATCTCAGTTCAATGAAAAGTATTCATGAACTGATGCCAGATTCTCAGTTTCAGATCATCCCTGACGGCCCTCATGTCTTGAATAAGGCAAAACCAAAAGAGTTTGCAGAATTAACCAGAAGTTTTCTTGAATTGCTGAAACAAGTTTGATAAAATAATATTGAGATTGATATTATAATTTTAGGAGAAAATCATGAACAAACGTCATTTATTAAAACTAGGCTTAGCTTCTTTACCTGCCCTAGCTTTGTTTTTACAACCTGTTGTGGCAGATGAAAGTATCCATTTTTCAAGCTGTAAGGAAGCTTGGGAGAATGGATATGCAGATATTCATAAGGGAGAACCAGGTTATTCTGCCACTCTGGATAAGGATCATGATGGAATCGCTTGTGAATCGAAGAATGCGCCTAAGGGAGTTTTAAAAGAGAAAAAGACGAGTGCATCTCAAGCTAACAACAATGTAGCACCAAATAGTGCAGTATCTGCTCCTAGTGCAGCAGCTGTAAGTGGCTGGGTTCGTCAGAATGGATCTTGGTACTATTTTTCTGAAAATGGAAAACCAGTGACAAATACTTGGCAGGGGGCTTACTACCTCAAATCAGATGGAAGAATGGCTGAGAATGAGTGGGTATACGATAACTATTACCAAGCTTGGTATTACCTCAAATCAGATGGATCTTATGCCCGCAATACTTGGCAAGGAAGTTACTATCTCAAATCAGATGGTAAAATGGCTCAGGGTGAATGGATTTATGATTCATACTACCAAGCCTGGTATTACCTCAAATCAGATGGATCTTATGCGTATAATACATGGCAAGGTGCATACTACCTCAAATCAAATGGGAAAATGGCACAGAGTGAATGGGTTTATGATTCTTCTTACCAATCTTGGTACTACTTAAAATCAGATGGATCTTATGCTCGTAATGCATGGCAAGGAAACTACTACCTCAAATCAGATGGTAAAATGGCAAAAAATGAGCGAGTTGATGGCGGACGCTACTATGTAGACGCCTCTGGTTTGTGGAAACCATAGAATAGAAAAAATTTGGGAAATCAATGCAAACCTTTGCACTGATTGGCAGATTTTGTTATACTAGTACTGTAAGCATTTTCAATTGAGAATAAGGAGAAAAAGATGAGTCAAAAGATTATTGGGATTGACCTTGGTGGGACATCTATCAAGTTTGCTATTTTAACGCAAGAAGGAGAAATCCAAGAAAAATGGTCTATCAAGACTAACATTTTGGATGAAGGAAGCCATATCGTAGACGATATGATTGAAACTATTCAACATCGTCTGGGCTTACTTGGATTATCTGCTGAAGATTTTCGTGGAATTGGTATGGGTTCACCTGGTGTGGTTGACCGTGAAAAAGGAACTGTTATCGGTGCCTATAACCTCAACTGGAAAACTCTTCAACCAATCAAAGAAAAAATGGAAAAAGCCTTGGGTATTCCATTCTTCATCGACAACGATGCCAACGTAGCTGCTCTTGGTGAGCGTTGGATGGGTGCTGGTGAAAACCAACCAGACGTTGTCTTTATGACACTTGGTACAGGTGTTGGTGGCGGTATCGTGGCAGAAGGGAAATTGCTCCACGGTGTCGCAGGTGCTGCAGGTGAACTTGGACATATCACAGTTGACTTTGACCAACCAATCGCATGTACTTGTGGTAAAAAAGGCTGTCTTGAGACAGTAGCTTCAGCTACAGGGATTGTCAACTTGACTCGTCGTTATGCAGATGAGTACGAAGGCGATGCAGAATTGAAACGCTTGATTGATGACGGAGAAGAAGTAACAGCTAAAACTGTCTTTGACTTGGCAAAAGAAGGGGATGACCTTGCTTTGATTGTTAACCGTAACTTCTCACGTTACTTGGGTATTGCATGTGCCAATATTGGTTCTATTCTAAACCCATCAACAATCGTTATCGGTGGTGGTGTTTCAGCTGCAGGAGAATTTCTTCTCCAAGGCGTACAAAAGGTTTATGATGAAAATACCTTCCCACAAGTCCGCACAACAACTAAGCTAGCTCTTGCAACTCTTGGAAATGACGCTGGAGTTATCGGAGCAGCATCACTTGTATTGCAATAATAATTAATAAGTATTAAAAGGAGAAAATCACTATCTTAAAGCGAGTGATTTTCCTCCTTTCTTTTTTTATGCTATACTAGTTAAGAATAAAAGTTGAGGTAAGGGTAAATGACAAAAGCAGATAATATTTTTAAAGAAAATATTGAGCGAATTCTCAATGAAGGTGTCTTTTCAGAACAAGCTCGTCCCAAGTATAAGGATGGAACAGTGGCTAACTCTAAGTACATCACAGGTGCTTTTGCAGAGTATGATTTGTCTAAGGGTGAATTTCCAATCACGACCTTGCGTCCTATCGCTATCAAATCAGCTATTAAAGAAGTGCTTTGGATTTACCAAGATCAATCAAATAGCCTAGAAGTTCTCAATGACAAGTACAATGTTCACTACTGGAATGATTGGGAAGTGGGAGACACTGGTACTATTGGGGAGCGTTATGGGGCTGTGGTTAAGAAGCATGATATCATTAACAAGATTCTCAAACAGTTGGAAGCCAATCCTTGGAACCGTCGTAATATCATTTCACTTTGGGATTATCAGGCCTTTGAGGAGACAGATGGCCTTCTTCCATGTGCCTTTCAGACTATGTTTGATGTTCGTCGTGTGGATGGGGACATCTATCTAGATGCGACCTTGATCCAGCGTTCTAATGATATGCTGGTAGCTCACCACATCAATGCCATGCAGTATGTGGCTCTTCAAATGATGATTGCCAAACACTTTGGTTGGAAGGTAGGAAAATTCTTCTACTTTATCAATAACCTTCATATCTACGATAATCAATTTGAACAGGCAGAGGAACTGCTCCGTCGTGAGCCTTCAAACTGCCAACCACGCTTGGTCTTGAATGTACCAGATAAGACTAACTTTTTTGATATTAAAGCAGAAGATTTTGAGTTGGTTGATTATGATCCAGTGAAACCTCAGTTGAAGTTTGACCTAGCTATTTAAGAACATAAAAAGAAGTTGGAAAAACCAACTTCTTTTTGTTTATTAGCGTGATACGCGACGGCGAGCTGCTTTTTTACGATTTTCTTCGATGAAAGCTGCTTTTTGTTCTTCTGGTTCAATTACTTGTTTTTTAAATGCGTATACAGCACCTGCAATTGCAGCGACAGTTCCTGCAACACCTGTTACGAGACCTTTAGCAAATCCTTTAGCCATGAGTCTTCCTCCTTTTATTTATAAATCAGACGAAAATAGCTCAATAGATAGCATTTTTCTGCCTGTCCATTTTGTGATATAATAATAGTAACGAAAAAATGGGAATTTTTCAAGGAAAAACGATGAAAACAAAAATAATTGTGATTGTTGGACCGACTGCAGTTGGAAAGACAGCTCTATCCATTGAAGTTGCTCAGCGGTTTAATGGCGAAGTGGTTAGTGGAGATAGCCAACAAGTCTATCGAGGACTAGATATTGGGACAGCCAAGGCTAGTCCGGAGGAGCAGGCAACTGTCCCTCATCATTTGATTGACGTTAGAGATGTAACCGAGTCCTACTCGGCTTTTGATTTTGTTTCAGAGGCTAAGGCAGCCATTGAGGATATTCAAAGTCGAAGTAAGCTTGCTATTATTGCTGGTGGGACAGGCCTTTATATCCAGAGTCTGCTAGAAGGATATCATTTAGGTGGAGAGACACCTCATGAGGATATTTTAGCATATCGCGCTAGTCTAGAGCCTTTTTCGGATGAGGAGTTAGCCCATTTGGTGGATCAAGAAGGCCTTGAAATTTCCCAGTTTAACCGTCGTCGTGCCATGCGTGCCTTGGAAATTGCCCATTTTGCTCAAGATTTGGAAAATCAAGAGACCTTGTATGAACCTCTGATTATTTGCTTGGATGATGAGCGTAGTCAGCTTTATGAGCGCATCAATCGCCGAGTAGATCTGATGTTTGATGCTGGACTATTGGATGAGGCCAAGTGGTTGTTTGACCATTATCCAGATGTGCAGGCTGCTAAAGGGATTGGCTATAAGGAACTTTTTCCTTATTTTAGAGGGGAGCAAAGTCTGGAGGAGGCTAGTGATAGTCTCAAGCAAGCGACTCGTCGTTTTGCCAAGCGTCAGTTGACCTGGTTCCGTAACCGCATGCAGGTAACCTTTTATCAGATTGGAGAATCTGGTGTGAAAGAGCGTATTTTCAGCCAGATTGAGGAGTTTTTAAATGATTGAAACGGAGAAAAAAGATGAGCGAGTCCTGCTGATTGGTGTTGAACTCCAGGGCATGGAAAATTTTGACCTTTCCATGGAAGAACTGGCTAGTTTGGCTAAGACGGCTGGGGTGCTTGTAGTCGATAGTTACAGACAAAAACGTGAAAAATACGACTCTAAGACATTTGTAGGCTCTGGTAAGTTGGAAGAAATTGCTCAAATAGTGGACGCAGAAGAAATCACGACAGTCATTGTCAACAACCGTCTGACTCCTCGCCAAAATGTCAATTTAGAAGAAGTTCTAGGGGTCAAGGTCATTGACCGAATGCAGTTGATTTTGGATATCTTTGCCATGAGAGCTCGAAGCCATGAAGGCAAACTCCAAGTTCATCTTGCCCAGCTCAAGTATCTCTTGCCTCGTTTGGTTGGTCAGGGGATTATGCTCAGCCGTCAGGCAGGGGGAATTGGCTCCCGTGGACCTGGTGAAAGTCAGCTAGAACTCAACCGTCGAAGCGTTCGCAACCAAATTACTGATATCGAGCGTCAACTCAAGGTGGTTGAGAAAAATCGGGCGACAGTTCGAGAAAAACGCTTGGAATCAAGTACCTTTAAGATTGGTTTGATTGGCTATACCAATGCTGGTAAGTCAACTATTATGAACACCTTGACCAGTAAGACCCAGTATGAAGCAGATGAGCTGTTTGCGACTCTGGATGCGACGACTAAGAGCATCCATCTTGGTGGCAATCTACAGGTGACTTTAACTGATACTGTTGGGTTTATTCAAGACTTGCCGACAGAGTTAGTGTCTAGTTTTAAGTCAACTTTGGAAGAAAGCAAGCATGTAGATCTCCTGGTCCATGTCATCGATGCCAGCAATCCTTATCATGAGGAACATGAAAAAACTGTCCTCTCCATCATGAAAGACTTAGACATGGAGGATATTCCTCGCCTAACCCTTTATAACAAAGCAGATTTGGTGGAAGATTTCACGCCTACTCAAACGCCTTATGCATTGATTTCTGCTAAATCTAAAGATAGTCGAGAACAGTTGCAGGCTTTGTTGTTTGATAAGATCAAGGACATTTTTGAACCCTTTACCTTGCGCGTTCCTTTTTCTAAGTCTTATAAGATTCATGATTTAGAGAGTGTTGCTATCCTAGAAGAGCGTGATTACCAAGATGATTGCGAGGTCATCACAGGCTACATTGCTGAGAAAAATAAATGGAGATTAGAGGAATTTTATGACTGATATCAAATCATTGGCCCTCAAGTATGGTGGTTATACGAGTCTAGACAAGGTATATCTGGACCAGCTTTTAGATGAAAGGTCTGAAGAGGAGCAACTAGCTCTCATTACACCTCCACCCAGCGTGGTCAATGCTTATTTTGCAGAGCTTTATCAGAAAAAGAGTCCTCAAGCTGCGACAGTTTATTTTGCGGAAGTCAGCCAGGAGCTTAACCTCTACAATGCTGAGCCAAGTTTCGCCTTAGAAAGCAAGCCCTTTATCCGTCTCAATCTATCAGGTAAATCCTTTGGATTTTGCTATGAGAAAGAAGGGCTAGGTCGGATTTTCTCAGAAGCTGAGGAAGCAATTACAGCTGACTTGCTCTTTGAGATTGCTCAGATTTTTCCTCATCAGCTAGTCTTTGAGGAGTCTGGAAAGATTTACATGAAGGCAATCGGAGAAGAGGAAGTTGTTAACGTGGAAAATCTCACAGCCTTGACAGATTTGGAAAGCTTGGCAGATGGTCGCAAGCGTCTCAAAGGCTATAGTCAAGAGGATTTGCAACAAGAAGCTAAATCTTTTAGCGGTAAACTTTTTTACCGCTCGGAAAACCGCACCGCTATGTTATATATTGATTAATTAGAAAGTATCGAATGGATATTCAATTTTTAGGAACGGGGGCTGGTCAGCCCTCTAAAGCCCGCAACGTTTCAAGTCTCGCCCTGAAACTCTTGGACGAGATTAACGAAGTTTGGCTCTTTGACTGTGGAGAAGGAACGCAAAATCGCATTCTGGAAACCACGATTCGACCACGGAAGGTCAGCAAAATCTTTATCACACACTTGCATGGAGACCATATCTTTGGTTTGCCAGGATTTCTCTCTAGTCGTGCCTTTCAAGCCAATGAAGAGCAGACGGATTTGGAAATCTATGGTCCCCAAGGCATTAAGTCATTTGTCTTGACTAGTTTGCGTGTCTCTGGTTCTCGTTTGCCTTATCGCATTCATTTTCATGAGTTTGACCAAGATTCTCTAGGGAAAATTCTCGAAACAGATAAATTCACTGTGTATGCAGAAGAGTTGGATCACACTATTTTCTGCGTTGGTTATCGTGTTATGCAAAAGGACCTAGAAGGGACCTTGGATGCTGAAAAACTCAAAGCTGCCGGCGTACCATTTGGACCGCTTTTTGGTAAAATCAAAAACGGGCAGGATGTAGTCCTAGAAGACGGCACCGAGATCAAGGCTTCAGACTATATCTCAGCGCCACGTCCAGGTAAGATTATCACTATCCTGGGTGATACTCGAAAAACAGATGCTAGTGTGCGTCTTGGAGTCAATGCGGATGTCCTTGTCCATGAGTCCACTTATGGCAAGGGAGATGAGAAGATTGCCCGCAATCATGGCCACTCAACCAATATGCAGGCTGCGCAGGTTGCAACAGAAGCAGGAGCCAAACGACTCTTGCTCAACCATATCAGCGCCCGTTTTCTTTCAAAAGATATCAGCCAGCTTAAGAAAGATGCTGCAACGATTTTTGAAAACGTTCATGTGGTCAAAGACTTGGAAGAAGTGGAAATCTAGAAGATTGAGAAAGGAAAAGTATGTCTACTATTCTCATTACAGGTGCTAGCGGGGGTCTAGCCCAAGAAATGGTCAAACTCTTACCAGATGACCAACTCATCTTACTCGGCAGAAATAAGGAAAAACTAGTTCAGCTATACGGGAATCATCCACATGCAGAATTGGTCGAGATGGACATTACCGATGCTCAAGCCCTAGAAGACCTAGTAGCTGAACTCTACCAGCGCTATGGAAAGATTGATGTTTTGATTAATAACGCAGGATATGGGATTTTTGAGGATTTTGACAAGATTTCTGATCAAGATATTCATCAGATGTTTGAGGTTAACACCTTTGCTTTAATGAATCTGTCTCGGTTGGTTGCAGCTCGTATGAAGGAGACACGAAAAGGCCATATCATCAATATCGTTAGTATGGCTGGTTTGATAGCAACTGGCAAGTCTAGTCTATACTCTGCGACCAAGTTTGCGGCCATCGGTTTTTCAAATGCTCTTCGCCTTGAGCTCATGCCCTATGGTGTCTATGTGACGACGGTTAATCCAGGCCCAATTCGTACGAGCTTTTTCAACCAAGCTGACCCAGATGGTAAATATCTAAAATCGGTTGATCGCTTCCTACTAGAGCCAGATGCAGTAGCTAGAAAGATTGTCAAAATCATAGGAAAAAATAAACGGGAACTTAATCTCCCAGTCTTGCTAAATCTAGCCTATAAGTTTTATACTCTCTTTCCCAAGTTAGCAGATAAGTTAGCTGGAGAGACCTTTAATTATAAGTGATGAAGCTGTTCCCTTGAGGAATGGTTTTTTTCTATAACTTTGGGTGACTATTCATCAAAAATAATCCCTGAAAATACTGGTAGTTTTCCCTTATTAGATAGCTTTGAGGTATAATAGAGATAAGAAAGTTCATTAGAAAAATGAAGTCCCAAACCAGCTAACTTACCCTAGATAATGACCTATGTATAGTCGGAGGTCGACAATGGAATTATTGACAATTGACCAAATCATTTCCCTTACACAAGAAGAAACACAAGGACTGGACCCTGAGATAAGAGAAGGGATTGTCCTGAATAAAACAGATTTGCCAGTGTCTGAACTGGATCGTTTGAAAAGCCAACTTCAAATCCAAGATTTGGATCCGATTTTTAGGAAGTATATTCTGGCCTATAACTGGGGGCAGATAGGTTTTTTAAGTTACCAATTTGGATATGGGGACAGCACTAGTCTTACTTGGCTAATCAATCGCAATTTGGAATACCATGATTACTCAACTCTACAAGAAAGCAGCTTGATCATCATTGCAAATGGAGATCCCTACACTGTTTTGCTGGATTATCAATCTGGGGCGGTCTATGCTGTTGATGCAGAGATGACATATGATGAAAAAATATGGCTGTCACCAGATTTTCTAGCATTTGTTAGAGCCATGGGAACGGCTCAATCTGCAGTTTGGAAGGATTGTGAAAGTGACTTCATCCACTTGATGACTAGAATAGGCCATGCGTCCAGTTTGATATTCTGGCAGAGTCTGGTCGGATTTTATGATTGAAAATAGAAGGAGCAGGTCATGGAATTTATAATAGCTGAGGAAGGAATTCCTCAAAATATCGGATGTCAGGGAGCCTTGATTGCCTATTATGGCAGTGAGATAGAATTTCATTATGAAACCGTGCCGCCACACGGGGATGAGATTTTTTCTGCCAAGTTGCCCTTGTTAGAACTTGAACTGCCCTTTTGGATCTATGGGAGAAATCTCATATTTTTAGACGCTTACTATCTTTTAGCTGAAACTGTTAAGATAGGAACGTGGGATCCGATAACCAGTATACTCATCAACATTCATATGGGGAAATACGCCAGCCTAGACCACTGGTACAATAATATATCTATTGAGCAAGACTGTCTTGAGTTGAAAAATAATTATGATGGACAAGTCCTGAATTTGAAAACTGTTGACAATCTTCATTGGCTTGCCCTAGATGCTAAATCAGAAGAAAGGAACTAAATATGGCAAAGAAAAGAGTTACATTACCAAAAGAGTTTAAGGATTTAATGGATGAAGGAAATATTGAAGCCCTTAAAGCAGTCTATGATCGTTGTGAATTAACCGCTCATGATGGAAGATTTAGCTTATGTACACCTCTGCATATGGGAGGAGTCCCAGATGAATTGGTTATCTGGCTTGTCGAACAGGGCTTGGATATCAATATCCCCGATTATTATGGAGCGACTCCTTTGTACCGTCAGGCAACCATGGGGAGAGATACTGTAAAACTCTTGCTTGAATTGGGGGCAGATATTGGAAAACCTAATACCTATGGTGAGACCCCCCTACATGTAGCAGCTGAGTTTTTCCATCCTAAGACTGTCAAACTTTTGATTGATAAGGGAGCAGATGTCAATGCTAAAAATGATATGGGAAGAACCCCACTAGCTTCAGTCTTGATGGTTTGTCGGGGGATTTATATTGCTCAAACAGCTGAAATCGCCACAATGCTACTGGATGCTGGTGCTAAGAAAACGCCAGCTATGAAAGAAAAGGTCGAAAATATCGGGAAGGATTTTGAGTTTCATAGAGAAGGAATCAATCCCGACTATCTAGAAGCCGCAGATCAGGGTCTAGAAAAACTTTATGCTTTGTTTGATGTTAAGCCAGTCGCCAAACGAATAACCCATGATGGCAGTGCACCAATCTTGGTCAAAGAAGGAATTTGGGAGGAGCAATATGAGGAACTTTGGTCTTTCTTGATTCCTTCAAGTGGAGCAGCAAAAACTGTTCAGGGAGAAGTTATCCGTATCCCAGGCAGAGTTCGAGATGAACTGGATCGCAATGGTGGGGTCAACTGGGACAGGGACTATAGAAAAATGCTTCAGGCTCTCCCTCAATACTTGTCTCTAGGAAGCTCTCTTTCAGAACAAGAATTAGCAGAGACTAAAGAGCTTATTGCTCAAGTTCATGGGAAAGATTTTGATGACGAGCATCGCCTAGACCGCCTGTGTCAGCTAGCTCTCTCTTGGATTAAGCAAAATCCTGAGCCCATTTCCCTAGAAAAAACAAGTTATAATCGTTAAAAAGCATTGGAAGATAGATAAAACAAAGAAATCATGGTGAAATGATGCAACTAATTGACAAAGTTAAAAAAATAGAAACTTATATTTGTGAGTATTTTGAAGACTGGGATTTGGATGATCCTGCGGAAGAGGAATACCTGGCTGATTATCAGAAAATTTCTGGCGCTTCCGAGAAAGAGCTTCAAGCCTTTGAGGAAAGACTTGGTATTCGTCTACCTAGTGACTTCAAAGAGCTTTATAGCTACAAAAATGGGAGTAAATACTTCTCTATTTTACCTTGTGTAATTGACCAGAGAGAGCTGCCTTTTTCTCTCATGAGTTTGCAGGAAATGGAAAGTTGTAAAAAATACTTTCAAAATAGAGATGCTCTATTAACAGAATTTCCCGACTATTTTTCTAGTCAAGACCTGGAAAATATGCGTGATAGCAGGATTAAGCCCTATCTTTTTAATAAAAAATGGCTTCCTTTTGCCCAGTATTGTGACTCTTGTTATCTTATGCTGGATTTTGATCCAGACCAGGAGGGTCAGGAAGGACAGGTTATTTGCTACATCCATGATCCTGATGAAATTATCTATGTAGCAGAAAGTCTTACGGAGTTGATTGAAGAGATAATGGATGAGATCATATGAACGGACAAATGTATCAAATAGCCTGTATCGTAGCAGCCGCTAGGAAGGCTTTAAAAAGTGGTAAAGAAATATGCTATAAGCCTGAAAAATATACAAATAAGTTGAGCTTTCAAATTTTGCCGTCAGAAAATGGGGAAGCTACAGAACTTTCTGTATCTGATTGGTTTGAAAACCTTAAGGAAAAAGGTTTGAAGGACTTAAAATTATTTTGTCCTATTTCAGTTGAAGACAGAGGTATTTTAGGATTTTCCAATACAACACAGAGTGCAATTCTCTGTTTTTATAAAGATGGGAAGGCTAGCTATTTCCAACCGAATTGGGAATCTGCTTCCCTAGGAAGGGGCTGGAATGTTACCTACACCGAGTATGAATGGGAAAGATCTCCTCAAGACATTCCCCACTATGAAAATAATATGGAAGAATTTAAGGACGTCTTGGCTCGTATAGAAAATCTAGCAAGTAAAATTGAATGTGAGAACTTTGCCAAAGTCTTTCACTCTGCCAGAAACTTTTTACTAGACCCAGAATCTGGTAAAGGACTGGCAGAACCTCAAATTCCACCGCAACATCTAAGCATATTTAGAGCTGCAAGTGCAGCGGATGTTTTTGGAGGAATGGGCTCCTGGAATGATGAACCTGGATGGCTTGCACAAGATAAAGGACTGGGTCAAGTATACGATGAACTTTCGGATCAGTTGCTCAGAAATATTCGATTAGCCATTCTATTTGCCATCAATGAATGGTGATTGTTTATACTCTTCAAAAATCAAATTCAAACCACGTCAGCTTCGCCTTGCCGTACTCGAGTACAGCCTTTGGCTAGCTTCCTAGTTTGCTCTTTGATTTTCATTGAGTATTAGGAGGAAGAAAATGGAGAAGTTAAAGTTAAGCCTATTGAAAAAATGGGAACTAGAAAAGGACTACAATAGTGTTCTCAATTCTGTCATGTTAGATGATGGTAGAGCCTTGGTTTTAACCAGTGAAAAGGAAAATTCTAATTGCTACTGTCTGCTTGAAGTATCGCCTCTGGGGGTGAAGGAGATAGATGCTTGGGCTTGTGACCAGGTTTGGGAGGAAGAACCTCTACTCTTTACAGATGGACAAAATATTGGCATCATCAAGGCTGGGCGAGAAATCGCCTACTACACTGGTGATTTTTCTCATCCAGAAATCATTGGCATAAAGGATTCGCAGAGTATACTTCCTAAAAAGGCTCAAGAGCGATATTTTCAGATAGTATCAGATAGCGACCAGATACCCGTGTGTTTTGAAGATCAAGTTTATACAAATCAGGCAAGAAACTTTGCCCTTTTAGAATTTGATAGAGAGAAAAAGCAGGCGAAGTGGACCACTTATTCGCATATTGATAAAAACGGTTTAAACCACCACGACACGAGCTCAAATGCTAGTCCTAAAATCGATAGTCTGAAATATTGGCAGCAAGAGCTCTATGCCTTTAGCTCTGGAGAAAGTCAAACCTCTGTCAATAAATGGGGCATGGACTATTATGCCCTTGTTAAAATATCTAGTGATGGTCGTATTATCGAAAAGTTATTAGAATCTGAACATTTAAAGGCTTCAGGTAAAAAAGCTGGTGTCAATGGAATTTTTACGGATTCGCCTTATCTTATCCTGAGCCCCCTATTTCAGAATGATGACTGGAAGGGCAAGCAAAAGCTATTTTCTCTGGCAACGAGAGAATGGTGCGACATAGCCTTGCCTAGAGGAATGAGTAAACACAAGCTTCAAAATATGACAAACAACTTTTGTTTAACCTTCCTTTACGACAGAGGATTAAAAGAACTTGCTCTTTGTCAGATTGACTAGGCTGTAAATTGGAGTTAGGAATATTCTTAGAATAGATGAAGAAAATAAAAAAATTAAAAATGTTAAAACATCTTGACATTTCATCGATTTAGAGTATAATAAAAAATGTAAAGAGCTCTTGACATTGTTTTGACAGATTGGAGGAACAGGACTATGAGAAAAATGGATGAAATGGACAGAGCGATTCAGCTACGTTCTGAGGAATGGGGTTATAAAACGGCTCTATTTGGCTTATGTGGATGGACAGTATTTAATATTTATCAATCTATTACAAAAGGCATTGAACTTGAAATGTTACCATGTCTGATTTTATGTTTATCTATTTCTGTTCAAGGATTTACACAAATTGCCATAAAACAGAAAATGGTTGATGGTGATGAAGATTTTAAAGAACCTAATAAACTTGTTCAAGGAGTAATTTTGATGGTTGTTATCCTTATCGTAGTTTTGGCAATTGGCATTTATTGTTTTCAGAAAGACTAATGCTGTATGAAAAATAATATCAAACAGCTAAGAAAGTCTGAAGGACTACGTCAGGAAGATATGGCAAAAATATTAGGCGTTAGTCGACAAACCATTATTGCTATCGAGAATGACAAGTACAATCCTACACTTGAACTAGCAATGAAAATTGCAAGGTTGCTACAACTACATGTTGAAGAAATTTTCATTTTAGAAGATTAAAGATATCAGATAGCATTTATTCTAATCATCTGATTCGTAATGATGGAGAGTTTTCCGGTTCATGGAAACTCTCTTTTAAAGCTCATAAAGAGTCTACTCAATTTTACCCTTGTCCATCTATATATCTATCGTAAAACTGGTATAAAAATTGCAAATCGAATCTTAAAGTAGTATACTAGAACTAGCAATTATGAAAACGTTTGCGTTTTTGTTGATGATGATTATTTAGGAGACAAGACATGGAATTGACAGCCATTTATCATAGACCAGAATCGGAATATGCTTATCTTTACAAAGAAGATCAGTTGCATATCCGAATCAGAACAAAGAAAGATGATATTCAAAAGGTCATTTTGCATTATGGGGATCCCTTTATTTTCATCGAGGATAAGTATGAAGCTAAGAAGGAAATGACCAAAGTGACTTCAGATGCTTTATTTGATTATTGGCAGGTTACAGTATCGGTTGATTTTGCACGGCTTCAGTATCTCTTTGAACTCCTTGATGAAGAAGGTCAGGGTGTCTACTATGGTGATAAGGGTTGTGTGGAACATACTCAAGAAAACTTGGATGCTGAAGGTAATGGTTTCAAGCTTCCTTATATTCACGAAATTGACGGTTGCCAAGTTCCTGACTGGGTTTCAAATACCGTTTGGTATCAGATTTTCCCAGAACGATTTGCTAATGGAAATCCTAGCTTAACTCCAAATGGAGCTCGCGAGTGGGATGCAAAGATTTCTCCTGAAAGGGATGACTTTTTTGGTGGAGACTTGCAAGGGATTATCGACCATTTAGACTATCTTAAAGATTTGGGAATCACTGGACTTTATCTCTGTCCGATTTTTGAAGCTACAACCAATCACAAGTACGATACGACGGATTATTTTGAAATTGACCGTCATTTTGGAGACAAGGAGGTCTTTCGTAATCTAGTCGAGGAGGCTCATAAACGGGGCATCAAGATCATGCTTGATGCGGTGTTTAACCATATCGGTTATCAGTCGGCTCAGTGGCAAAATGTTCTGAAGAATGGAGAAAATTCCCCTTATAAAGACTGGTTCCATATTCAAGAATTTCCAGTTACTGAGGATAAACTTAAGAATCCAAGAGAATTGCCATACCATACCTTTGCCTTTGCCAGCTATATGCCTAAGTTAAATACGGCAAATCCTGAAGTTAAAAAATTTCTTTTAAGTGTTGCGACCTACTGGATTGAAAATTTTGATATCGATGCTTGGCGTTTGGATGTTGCCAATGAAATTGACCACCAGTTCTGGAGAGATTTCAGAAAGGCAGTTCTTGCTAAAAAGCCTGATTTGTACATCTTGGGTGAAATCTGGCATACTTCTCAGCCTTGGCTAAAAGGGGATGAGTTCCATGCAGTTATGAACTACCCACTTTCTGAAAGTATCAAGGATTATTTCTTGCGTCAGCATAAAAAGACAGAGCAGTTTATTTCAGAAATCAACAGCCAGTCTATGTACTACAAGCAACAAATTGCTGAAGTTATGTTTAACCTTTTAGATTCTCATGATACAGAGCGTATCCTCACAACTGCCAATGGAAATATCCAGCATGTCAAGGCAGCCCTAACCTTCCTTTACCTTCAAAAAGGGACTCCTTGTATCTATTACGGAACAGAGCTAGCATTAATTGGTGGACCAGACCCTGACTGCCGTCGTGTCATGCCTTGGGACCGTGTTTCTGAGGACAATGATATGCTGAATTTCATGAAGCAATTAATCAAGATCCGTAAGGAAATTTCAAGCATTATTCAATATGGAACCTATAAGCTAGAAGAAGTGAAACCAGATGTTCTAGCTTTGAAATGGAACTATGAAGGGAAAGAAGTTCAAGCCATCTTTAACCAGTCTTCTGAGAATTTTGTTTTAGATAGAGATTCAGTTGATTTAGCGAGTCATTGCCAGCTTGAAGATGGACATCAAGTCATCTTGCCAGATGGTTTTGTGGTTTATATGATAGACTAGCATGGTTCATTGGGGTATTATGCCATATCAGTGAAAAATAATTTAGAAGGTTGTTTCTATAAAGGAGCGACCTTTTATTTTGTATATGATTTAGTAATTTTACATAATGCCTCAATACAGTTTTTTGTGTCCATAATTTTCTACTAATTTTAGTAATCATAGTCTGAAGTATGCTTTTTTCGAGAAACTATTGATGTATCTATTGTAATTGTATAAAATATGAATGAAGATGATGACTCATGAAAATAAAGAGCAAGGATGGGCGAACATATTGATTGATAATCGAGTAAGAGAATTCAACCAAAACTGGCATTTCAAGTTCAATGTCAATACGAAAGATGCAGTCAAACCAGATGCCGATATTTCTAGTTGGAAGAAATTAGACCTTCCTCATGACTGGAGTATTTACAATGACTTCGATCATGATTCTCCTGCCCAAAATGAGGGTGGACAACTTAATGGTGGTGATGCTTGGTATCGCAAGACCTTTAAACTCGATGAAGAAGACCTCAATAAGAATGTTCGTATCACTTTTGATGGGGTTTATATGGATTCTCAGGTCTATGTCAATGGCCAGCTAATTGGTCACTATCCAAATGGTTATAACCAATTCTCATATGACATTACTGACTATCTCCATAAAGACGGTCGCGAAAATGTCGTCGCAGTCCATGCCATTAATAAACAACCAAGTAGTCGTTGGTATTCAGGAAGTGGTATTTACCGTGATGTTAACCTTCAAGTTACAGATAAGGTCCATGCTGAAAAGAATGGAACAACCATCTTAACACCAGACCTTGAGAAACAACAGAATGGCAAGGTTGATACTCGTGTAACAAGTAAGATTGTCAACACTGATGACAAAGACCATGAAATTCTTGCTGAATACCAAATTATTGAACGTAACGGTCAAGCTGTAACAGACTTGGTTCGTACAGATAGCCAAGTCTTGAAAGCACATCAGTCAACAAGCTTGAATGCTATTTTGCAAGTTGATAAACCAAAACTGTGGACTGTTCTTAACGATAAACCTGCCCTTTATGAATTAGTGACTCGTGTCAATCGTGATGGCCAATTGGTCGATGCTAAGAAGGACTTGTTTGGTTACCGTTACTACAACTGGACACCAAATGAAGGCTTTTCTTTGAATGGTGAACGCATCAAATTCCATGGAGTTTCTCTTCACCATGACCACGGAGCTCTAGGGGCTGAAGAAAACTATAAAGCAGACTACCGTCGTCTGAAACAGATGAAGGATATGGGTGTGAACTCTATCCGTACAACCCACAACCCAGCTAGTGAACAAACGTTGCAGATTGCTGCAGAGCTAGGTTTGTTGGTCCAAGAAGAAGCCTTTGATACTTGGTACGGTGGTAAGAAACAATATGACTACGGACGTTTCTTTGACAAAGACGCCACTCACCCAGATGCTAAAAAAGGTGAAAAATGGTCTGACTTTGACCTACGTACTATGGTCGAAAGAGGAAAGAACAACCCTGCTATCGTCATGTGGTCTATCGGTAATGAAATCGGTGAAGCAGACGGAAAACCTCGTTCTTTAGCAACTGTTAAACGCTTGGTGCAAGTCATCAAGGCAGTTGATAAAACACGCTATGTCACTATGGGAGCGGATAAGTTCCGCTTTGGTGATGGTAGTGGTGATCATGAAAAGATTGCAAATGAACTTGACGCAGTTGGATTTAACTATTCAGAGGATAACTACAAGAAGCTTCGTGCGAAACATCCAAATTGGTTGATTTACGGTTCTGAAACTTCTTCTGCGACTCGTACTCGTGGTAGCTATTTCCGTCCAGAGAGTGAGCTAGCTCATAGTAACCAAGCTTATCGTCATTATGAGCAATCAGACTATGGTAATGACCGTGTTGGTTGGGGTAAAACAGCCACTGCATCATGGACTTTTGACCGTGACAATGCTGGTTATGCTGGTCAGTTTATCTGGACAGGTACCGACTATATCGGTGAGCCTACTCCATGGCACAACCAAAACAACACACCAGTTAAGAGTTCTTACTTTGGTATCGTAGATACAGCTGGCATTCCTAAGAATGACTATTACTTGTACCAAAGCCAATGGGTTTCTGCTCAGAAGAAACCAATGGTTCACCTCCTTCCTCACTGGAACTGGGAAGATCCTACTCTGAAAGCAAATGTAGCGGACGCAGATGGTAAGATTCCTGTTCGTGCATTTTCAAATGCTGCCAGTGTGGAACTGTTCTTGAATGGTGAGTCCCTAGGTAAGAAAACCTTTAACAAGAAACAAACAAGTGATGGACGTACTTACCAAGAAGGTGCCAATGCGAATGAACTTTACCTTGAGTGGAAGGTTGCTTATCAACCTGGAAACTTGGAATCAGTAGCGCGTGATGAGGAAGGAAATATCATTGCTCGGGATAAGATTACGACTGCTGGAGAACCAGCAGGGGTTCGTTTAGTCAAGGAAGAAAATGCTATCGCAGCTGACGGAAAAGACCTTACTTATATCTACTACGAAATTGTTGATAGTAAAGGGAATGTAGTTCCTACTGTCAATAACCTTGTTCGCTTCCAGTTACATGGTCAAGGTCAGATTGTTGGTGTGGACAACGGGGAACAAGCAAGCCGTGAACGTTACAAAGAACAAGCAGATGGTTCATGGGTTCGAAAGGCCTTTAATGGTAAGGGTGTTGTGATTGTCAAATCAACTGAGCAAGCAGGTAAATTCACCTTGACAGCCCATTCTGATCTCTTGAAATCTGCTCAAACAACCATTTTTACAGGCAAGAAAGACCAGGGGGAAAAAACTGTTTTAGGTACAGAGGTACCTAAAGTACGTACAGTTATCGGTCAAGTAGCGAAAATGCCTTCAAAAGTAGGGTTTATCTACAGTGATGGCAGCCGTGCAAAACTTCCTGTAGAATGGTCAGCAGTTGATGTTAACAAACCAGGTATTGTGACTGTGAAAGGTGTGGCAGATGGACACGACGTCGAAGCACGTGTTGAAGTTTTGGCTCTTGAAACAGAATTGCCTGTGGTTAAGAGAATTGCACCAAGTACCGACCTAAGTGAAGTTGACAAATCTGTTTCCTATGTAGTATCGGATGGTACTTTAGGAAGTTATGATGTTGATAGATGGGAAGTAGCAGCTGAAGATCAAGCTAAACTAGCGATCCCAGGATCTCGCATCCAAGCTAAAGGAATTTCTGGTGAAGATGAAATCGCTGCGACCTTTGTAGTTGCCGAAGGTCAAGCTGCTGATCCAGTAGTGCCGACTGTAACGGTAGCAGATCAAGCGGTTGAAGGTCTTTCAACTGACCAGCCTGTAAAATACCACAAGCTTGCTTATGGCGTAGCTTTGCCGGAGGTCAAAGCTACAGCTGAAAATGCTCAAGTGACAGTTATTCAAGCTAACGAAGCAAATGGTATGCGTGCAAGCATTTATGTTCAACCAAATGATGGTGAGCCACTTCAAACTTATGCTATCCAATTCTTACAAGAGGCTCCACAGATTGAACGTTTGAGCCTAGAAGTTGAAAATGCGGATGCACTAAAAGAAGACCAAACAGTTGGCATCAAGGTAGCGGCACACTATCAAGACGGTACTCAGGCTATCTTAAAAGCTGACAAAGTGACTTTTTCAACTACAGGTGAAGGAGATGTAGCAGTTCGTAAAGGTATGCTTGAATTGCACAAACCTGGTCAAGTAACTCTGAAAGCTCAATTTGAAGGAGCAGAAGGTCAGATTGACTTGAACATCCAAGCAAATACTGAAGATAAAGTCGTCCAAGCCATCCGTCCAGTTAGTGTCGTGACAGGTTTGAATCAAGAACCAAGTCTCCCAGCTACAGTAACTGTAGAGTATGACAAAGGATTTCCAAAGGTTCACAAGGTGACTTGGCAAGCAGTTGCTAAGGAAGAACTTGCTAAATACCATAGCTTTGATGTTCTTGGTAAAGTAGAAGGGCTTGAAAAAGAAGCTCATGCTAAGGTATCTGTTGAAGGTATCATTGCTGTCGAGGAAGTGAGCGTAACAACTCCGGTTTCAGAAGCTCCTCAATTGCCAGAAAGCGTCCGTACTTACCACTCAAATGGTCAAGTATCTTCAGCTAAAGTAACTTGGGACGCTATTGAACCAAGCCAGTACGCACAAGAAGGCAAGTTTACTGTGACAGGACATGTCGAAGGTACTCAACTACCAACTAAACTTCATGTTCGTGTGTCTGCTCAGACAGAAACTGGTGCTAATATTTCTGACCAGTGGACTGGTTCAGAATTGCCACTTGCCTTTGCATCAGACTCAAATCCAAGTGACTCAGTAGCCAATGTCAATGACAAATTGATTTCTTATAACAATCAACCAGCAAACCGCTGGACAAACTGGAACCGTACAAGTGAAGCATCCGTAGGAATTCTCTTTGGTGATTCTGGTATCATGTCTAAACGTTCAGTTGATAACCTCAATGTAGCCTTCCACGAAGACTATGGTGTTGGTGCACCTAAGTCCTATGTCATTGAATACTATGTAGGAACAGATGTTCCAACAGTTCCTAAGAATCCAAGCTTTGTAGCTAGTGAAGACCATGTCTTTAATAACGACAATAACTGGAAAGAAGTAACAAACCTTAAAGCTCCAGATCAAGTAAGAGCTGGTGAAATGACCCACTTTAGTTTTGATAAAGTCAACACATACGCAGTTCGTATCCATATGACAAATCCTGATGATAAATGGGGTACTTCTATCACAGAAATTCAAATCTTCTCTAAACAAGTAGCTGCAGCCAAGAAAGCTCAAGCGCAAATTCAAGTTGATGGAAAAGATTTACCAAACTTTAACCCAGGCTTGACTGACTACTATCTAGAAGCAAGCCAAGGAAAAGCACCAGCTGTTACAGCAAGTGTGACTGAAAATGGTATTGCAACAGTTGTACCAAGCGTACGTGAAGGAGATCCAGTCCGTGTTGTTGTCAAGGCTGAAAACGGTGATATCCTAGGTGAATATCGCCTACACTTCACAAATGATAAAGATTTGCTCACGAGTAAACCTGTTACTGTTGCCAAATCATCTCGCTTGGTTGCTAAAGGACAAACCCTTGAGTTACCAGCAAAAGTTCCTGTCTACTTCACAGGGAAATCTGACTATGAAGTCAAAGACTTGGCTGTTGACTGGGAAGCAGTTCCAGCAGATAATCTAACAAAAGCAGGTGAATTTACAGTTCATGGTCGCGTTTTGGGTACTGATTTAACTGCTGAAGTAGCTGTTCGTGTAACAGACAAACTCGGTGAAAACCTTTCAGACAACCCAGACTTCGATGATGATAGCAACCGTTCATTTGCCTCAGCAACTAACGATATTGATCCAAACTCTCATGACCGTGTAGATTATGTTAACGATGGTTCAGATGATGAAACCCGTCGTTGGACTAACTGGTCTCCAAACCCATCAGATAATCCAGAAGTTTCAGTAGGGGTTATCTTCAGAGAAAATGGTAAGATTGTTGAACGTACAGTAGCTGAAGGAAGCATTCGCTTCTTTGCAGATGGTGGAACAGATGCACCTTCTAAACTTGTTCTAGAACGCTATGTGGGACCAGAATTTGATTCACCAGAATATTACTCTAACTACCAACCATACGATCCAGAACATCCATTCAATACACCTTCTAACTGGGAGAAAGTTGAATACCGTGCGGATCAAGAAGTTCAAGCAGGAACTGACATCCATGTAACCTTTGCACCAGTCAAAGCTAAAGCTATGAGATGGCGCATGGACAGAAAAGCAGACAAGAAGGGTGTGGCTATCACTGAAATGGCCTTTATCGCACCAAGTGAAGCACCAAAAGACAATACAGCTTCTAAACTTCTAGTAGATGGTAGAGAGATTGCTGACTTCTCTGAAGCTCGCAAGGACTATCAAGTAACCTATAGTGGAAACCGTCCTAAAGTAACTGTCGAAGCTGGTGAAAACGTAGCGGCAACAGTTGTCGATAGTGGGGATGACAAACTCCCAGTCTTGATACGTCTCGTTTCAGAAAGTGGCAAACACGTTAAGGAATACCGTATCCAATTGACCAAAGAAGAAGTTGAAAGTGCCAAGACGGAACCAGCCGTATACGATATTCCAGAATATACTGGTGGTGTCAATGGAGAAGAAGCAGCTGTTCTAGAAGTCCCAGAGTTCATTGGTGGAGTGAATGCAGTAGAAGCAGCAGTCAATGAAGTTCCAGAATTTACAGGTGGAGTGAATGCAGTAGAAGCAGCCGTTAACGAAGTTCCAGAATACACTGGCGGTGTGAATGCAGTAGAAGCAACAGTTAACGAAGTTCCAGAATACACTAGTCAGGTAAATGGAGTAGAAGGTGTTACACATGATGTTCCACACTTCAAAGGTAGCATTCATGATGGAGAAAAAGCTACACACCGAGTTCCAGAATTTACTGGCGGTGTGAATGGTTCAGCCCCAACTACAGGTGAAACACCGGTATACAGAGATGAGCAATCACAAGTAGCTCTTGCTTTATCACAAGATAAGACTTATCAAGCGCCTGCAAGTCGTCAGCACATTCTTCCAGAAACAGGTACTAAGGAAAATGCTACTCTTTCAACTGCAGGTTTTGTAGGTATGATCCTAGGATTATTCGCAATTGGAAAGAAAAAAGACCAAGACTAGAATGATCTAATATCATCGAACTCTAAGTGATTGGGTGAATGAACCCATTTTGACAATAAAAAGTGGACAAAGCTAGTTTTCTGATCTACAGAGACTGGTCTTGTTCGCTTTTTATGTTTTATATTTAGGACTTAACTTTCTTTCTATTATTAAAAGAGTTATAATAAGGGTGAAAAAAGGGGGGAGGAAAGGAGGAAATGAAATGGCCTATATAGAGATGAAACATAGCTATAAGAGGTATCATACTGGTGATACAGAAATCGTAGCTAATCGAGATGTCAACTTCGAGATTGAAAAGGGAGAACTAGTCATTATCCTTGGGTCATCTGGTGCAGGGAAGTCAACAGTTTTAAATATTCTTGGTGGTATGGATACAAACGATGAAGGGCAAGTCTGGATTGATGGAACTAATATCTCGAATTTCACTTCTCATCAGAGAACTAACTATCGTAGAGATGACGTTGGCTTTGTTTTTCAGTTTTATAACTTGGTTTCTAACTTGACTGCCAAGGAAAATGTTGAGCTAGCTTCAGAAATTGTTGCCGATGCCTTGGATCCTGAGCAGGTTTTAAAGGACGTAGGATTAGGACATCGTCTCAATAATTTTCCAGCCCAGCTGTCTGGCGGTGAGCAGCAACGGGTATCCATTGCTCGAGCCGTGGCTAAAAATCCTAAAATTCTCCTTTGTGATGAACCAACGGGAGCTTTGGACTACCAGACTGGTAAGCAGGTTCTAAAGATTCTTCAAGATATGTCACGTAAGAAGGGTGCTACCGTTATCATCGTGACCCATAATGCCTCCCTAGCTCCTATAGCCGATCGGGTGATTCAGATGCATGATGCCAGTGTCAAGAGTGTTGTCCTCAATCCTCAACCACAGGATATTGATGATTTGGAGTACTAAGATGAAAAGAAAGACATATTGGAAAGACCTGCTCCAGTCTTTCACAGGTTCAAAGGGACGGTTTTTATCTATCCTAACTCTGATGATGTTAGGTTCTTTAGCCGTGGTTGGTCTCAAAGTAGCCAGTCCCAATATGGAGCGAACAGCTTGGGATTATCTGAAAGATACCAATGCGGCAGATTTGACTATCATAGCAGATTATGGTCTAGATCAGGCAGACCAGGAAGAATTGCAAACTCTATTGGGAGCAGATGTTGAATTTGGCTATATGACAGATTTGACTCTGGCAAACAGTGAAGATGCCATACGGATCTTTTCAAATACTGAAAAGATTTCAAAATTTCAAGTAACGGAAGGGCGTTTGCCTGAGCAAGAGGATGAATTGGCCTTGGCGGACTTTTGGAAAGATCGTTATCAGATTGGTCAAGTCATTCAGTTAGGCCAAAAGAAGGGCAGCAATTCTCAATTGAAGCGGGATAGTTATACCATTACAGGCTTCGTCCACTCTCCAGATATTTTCTCAAAATCGGATATGGGGAGTTCAGCCAGTGGTAATGGGAACTTAGCAGCCTATGGTGTCGTAACTGAAGCAAATTTTAAGAGCTCTGTTTACACGATTGCTCGTCTTCGTTTTGCTAGCCTGACAGATGTCAATCCTTTTTCAAGTGATTACGAAAAGAAACTAGAGGAAGAAGGAGCAACTCTCAAAGACCTAGTTGCTGATAATGGACAAGCGCGACTAGAGAAAATGAAGAAGAATGCCCAAGAGTCCCTTGATAAGGGCAAGAAACAGCTGGACGAGGCTGAAACCAACTTGACGGCTGGCAAGAAACGCCTGCAGGAAATCGAAACGCGTCTACAAGCTCAAGAAAATCAAGTGAGCCAACTACCAGAACCACAAAAAAGTCAAGCATCTAGTCAGTTAGAAGAAGCAAAAGACCAACTAAAGCAAGAAAAGGAAAAGCTGAGCCAAGCCGAAACAGATCTTACTAAGGAAGAGGCTAAGTGGCAGACCAGTCAGGATGAGGTCAATGCTCTAACAGAACCAACCTATCATGTCTACAATCGAAAGAGTTCTCCTACTGGTCAAGGTTATCTCATGTATAGTAACTCGGCTATGAGTATTCGTGCCGTAGGGAATATCTTTCCAGTTGTTCTCTATGCCGTTGCAGCCATGGTTACCTTTACCACCATGACACGATTTGTAGACGAGGAAAGAACCAATGCAGGAATTTTCAAAGCTCTAGGATACCATAGCAAGGACATCATCGCTAAGTTTGTGATTTATGGTCTGGTTGCTGGTACTCTTGGAACCCTTCTAGGAATTTTGCTTGGTCACTACATCCTAGCACCTACTATTTCGCATATCATTACTGAGCGAATGATTGTTGGTGAGAGTCAGCAGTATTTCTATTGGACCTATAGTTGCTTAGCTCTGGCTCTAAGCTTAGTAGCTAGTGTCTTACCTGCTTATCTTGTATCTCGTAGAGAGTTGCATGAAGAAGCAGGGCAATTATTACTACCCAAGCCACCAGTCAAGGGCTCTAAAATCCTCTTGGAGCGAATGACCTTTATCTGGTCTCGTTTGAGTTTTACCCAAAAGGTTACGGCTCGTAATATCTTTCGTTACAAGCAACGTATGTTGATGACCATTTTTGGGGTTGCAGGATCAGTAGCCCTCCTCTTTGCAGGGCTTGGCATTCAATCCTCTGTGGTTGGAGTGGCCGACAGACAGTTTAAGGATTTGCAACAGTATCAGATGATTCTCTCTGTCAATTCTAGTGCAACAGATTCTGATAAGGCCAAGCTAGAAGAAAAATTGAACAGTGATGAAGTAGAAAACTACCGTTTGATTTTTTCCAAACAGATTGAGGAAGAGTATCCTGGCAAGGCTGGGATTCAAACCGTAACTCTCATGGTGACGGAGCAAGATGACCTAACTCCCTTTGTTCAATTAGAAAAAAATGGGGAAAAGCTGAGCTTATCTAATGGAGTTGTCTTGACAGAAAAATTAGCCCAGTTGGCAGGAATTTCCGTTGGTGATAGTGTCCAGATAGATGAGAAAACTTTTAAAGTAGGAGCAATCACCGAGCACTACGTAGGCCATTTTGTCTATATGAATCAGGCAACCTATGAGAAAATTTATGGTCAAACTCCTAAGATGAATACTTATCTGGTCCAACTTAAAGATAATAGTGAAGGGAATATTGAAAGAGTTGCGGGAGAATTTATGGACCAGGCAGCTGTCAATGGTGTCGTTCAAAATGCTTCAACCATTCAGCTCTTTGAAAGTTTTGCCGATTCTTTGAATCAAACCATGGCAATTTTAGTGTTGGTATCAGTGTTATTAGCTATTGTGATTCTCTATAATCTGACCAATATCAATGTTGCTGAACGGATTCGGGAACTCTCAACCATTAAGGTTCTTGGTTTCCATAATAAAGAAGTCACTCTTTATATTTATCGAGAAACAATCATATTGTCACTAGTTGGAATGATTGTAGGATTGGTCTCAGGCTTTTATCTCCATCAATTTCTCATTCAGATGATTGCACCGGGCACCTTCCGTTTTCAACCAAACGTAGGCTGGGAAGTTTATCTAATCCCAGTTCTAGCAGTTAGTGTTATTCTGACTATCCTTGGATTTTTTGTTAATCACTATCTCAGAAAGGTCGATATGCTAGAAGCCCTCAAGTCGGTAGAATAGGTTTTTTATAACAAAAAACAAATAAGAAAGCCCTTTGTGGCTTTTTTATTTTCATAAAAATGGTAAAATAGTAAGAGTAGAAATGGAGTTCTAGAAATGAAACGAATTGATCAATTTAAAAATAAGAAAGTATTAGTCCTAGGTTTGGCTAAATCTGGTGAATCTGCAGCTCGTCTCTTGGACAAGCTAGGTGCCATTGTGACGGTTAATGATGGTAAACCTTTTGAGGAAAATCCAGCAGCTCAAAGCCTTTTGGAAGATGGGATTAAGGTTGTAACTGGTGGCCATCCCTTGGAATTGCTAGATGAAGATTTTGCTCTCATGGTGAAGAATCCAGGAATCCCTTATAGCAATCCAATGATTGAAAAAGCACTAGGGAAAGGCATTCCAGTCTTAACTGAGGTTGAATTAGCCTACTTGATCTCAGAAGCACCAATCGTAGGTATTACAGGTTCAAATGGTAAGACAACGACCACCACTATGATTGGAGAAGTTCTGACTGCTGCAGGGCAAAATGGTCTCTTATCAGGTAACATCGGATATCCTGCTAGTCAGGTGGCTCAAACTGCGACAGATAAGGATACTCTTGTCATGGAGCTATCTTCTTTCCAATTAATGGGAATCCAGGAATTCCATCCTGAAATTGCTGTTATTACCAACCTGATGCCAACACATATTGACTATCACGGTTCTTTTGAGGACTATGTGGCAGCCAAGTGGAATATCCAAAGCAATATGACAGCAACTGATTGCCTAGTATTGAACTTCAACCAGGAATTAGCCAAAGAACTTGCGACAAAGACAAATGCGACTGTAGTACCGTTCTCAACACTTGAAAAGGTTGATGGAGCTTATCTTGAAGATGGTCTTCTTTACTTCCGTGGTGAAAAAGTCATGGCAGCTGATGAAATCGGTGTTCCGGGTAGCCACAATGTGGAAAATGCTCTTGCCACCATTGCTGTTGCTAAACTTCGTGGTGTTGACAATGAAACCATCAAGGAAACCTTGTCAGCCTTTGGAGGAGTTAAACACCGTCTCCAATTCGTAGATGAAATCAAGGGTGTGAAATTCTACAATGATAGTAAGTCAACCAATATCTTAGCAACTCAAAAAGCCTTGTCAGGATTTGATAATAGCAAGGTTATCTTGATTGCTGGTGGATTGGACCGTGGCAATGAATTTGACGAATTGGTGCCAGATATTACTGGACTTAAGAAAATGGTCATTCTCGGTCAATCTGCAGAACGTGTCAAACGTGCAGCCGATAAGGCAGGTGTGACTTATGTTGATGCGACAGATATTGCGGATGCAACTCGCAAGGCTTATGAACTTGCAGAAGAAGGGGATGTGGTTCTCCTCAGTCCTGCTAATGCTAGCTGGGATATGTATGCTAACTTTGAAGTACGTGGAGATCTTTTCATCGACACTGTAGCGGAGTTAAAGGGATAATATGAAAAAAATAGTATTTACAGGTGGGGGAACGGTTGGACACGTTACCCTCAACCTTTTGTTAATGCCTAAGTTCATCGAAGATGGCTGGGAAGTCCACTATATTGGTGATAAAAACGGGATTGAGCATCATGAAATCCTCAAGTCAGGTTTGGACGTCACCTTCCATTCTATTGCTACAGGGAAATTACGTCGTTATTTCTCATGGCAAAATATGGTTGACGTCTTTAAGGTTGCTTTTGGAATCCTTCAATCGCTCTTTATCATGCTACGTGTTCGTCCACAGGCCCTCTTTTCTAAGGGAGGATTTGTATCTGTTCCGCCTGTTATCGCGGCACGAGTCTGCAGAGTACCAGTCTTTATCCATGAGTCTGACCTCTCCATGGGCTTGGCCAATAAAATTGCCTATAAGTTTGCGACCAAGATGTACTCTACTTTTGAACAAGCGTCTAGTCTCACTAAGGTAGAGCACGTTGGAGCTGTGACTAAGGTTTCTGGTCCAATTATGGAAGAACCCGAAGAAATGGTGGATATCCGAACTTATTTTGATAGTAAGTTACCAACCCTTCTCTTTGTAGGTGGTTCTGCTGGAGCGCGTGTCTTTAACCAATTAGTTACAGACCATAAGGAAGAGTTAACTAGTCGCTACAATATCATCAACCTGACAGGTGATGCTAGTTTAAATGAACTAAGTTCAAACCTCTATCGTGTTGACTATGTGACTGACCTCTATCAACCGCTCATGAATATGGCTGATGTGGTCATTACTCGTGGTGGTGCCAATACCATCTTTGAACTCCTTGCTATGGCTAAATTGCATGTCATTGTGCCACTAGGTCGTGAAGCTAGCCGTGGAGACCAGATTGAAAATGCAGCTTATTTCGTGAAAAAAGGCTATGCAGAGGAATTGCAAGAGAGCGATTTGACCTTGTCTACTTTGGAGGAAAAAGTAAATCAACTTTTGACTAACAAAGAGATTTACCAAAACACAATGAAGAATTCTCAGGAATTAAAATCTGTGGCAGATTTTTATGAGCTACTAAAAAAAGATTTATCATAAGGAAAATTGATGTCAAAGGATAAAAAGAATCAGGACACTCAAGGCAAGGAATTGTCGGAGTGGCAAAAACGAAATCAAGAATATCTTCAAAAAAAAGCAGAAGAAGAGGCGAAACGTGCTGAACAAGAAGCACGTGAAAAAGAAGAACAAGCAGCAAAGTCTGCTTCCGAAAATACTCAAGAATTGTCAGAATGGCAAAAACAAAATCAAGAGTATTTAAATAAAAAAGCGGAAGAGGAATCGACCGATTCTGAAGAAGTTGAAGAAGCGTCTGAAAAAACTCAAGAGAAGGATTCGGATACTAGTGATGAAACTTCAAATGAATACAAGGATGTAGAGGAAACTGAGGCTCCACAAATAGAATCTGAGAGTCAGTATCAAGTAGAGAAAGAAAAAGTTGACGAAAAGGTTAAGAAACAGAAAAAGGTAAAAACCAAGAGTAAACCTCCAAAACCGGCCATTCCTTCTATACATATCTGGCGAGCAGTTACAATTCTCATCCCAAGCTTTTTAATCTTGTTCTTGTCTATTTATCTTCTAACTCCTTTGTCTACTCTGAAACATATTGAGGCTACGGGGACTGTTCAGACAACTGCAGACCAAGTCAAAGAAGCTTCTGGTATTCAGGATAGTGACTATACGATCGGCATACTCTTAAATAAAGATAAGCATGCGGAAATGGTCAAATCAAATCACTGGATCGAATCGGCAAAGATAGTTTATCAATTCCCAGTTCACTTCACCATTGAAGTGAAGGAATTTGGGATTGTAGCCTACTCTGTTTCTGGTGATAGTTATTATCCAATCTTATCAAGCGGAAGTATTGAATCAACTGCCGTTAGTTCTGACAACTTACCTGAGAAATACATATCTGTTTTATTTAACGATGAGGAACAGATAAAAACATTGATTTCTCAGCTAAATGAAGTTAGTCCAGAAATTAAGCAAGAGATTGAGAAGATTGAACTTGCACCAAGTAAAGTAACAAGTGACCTTCTGAAGATTACCATGTATGATACAGACGAGATTTTGGTGCCATTATCAGAACTAGGGAAGAAATTACCTTACTATAGTAAGATAAAACCACAGTTGACAGTACCTAGTGGTATTGACATGGAGGTCGGTATCTATAGCTATAGTCTAGTGGATAAGGCTCTGGATGACGAAAGAGTCAAAGCCAAAGAAGAGGAAAAGAAGAAGCAGGAAGAAGAGAAGAAAAAACAAGTTGAGCAAGGAAATCAAGATCAAACAACACAGACGACTCAAACAACACAAAGTCGCTAAGTTTCAGATGATTCGTTCAGCTACTGGTTTTTACTTGACAAGTACTGCTTTAAATAATAGAATAGTAAAAAACCTTTAAAGCAGTCCAGAGAGGCAGCTAAGGTTAGACGGTGAAAGGGTGGAGACTACCCATTTTTCGTGGAACCTTGCTGTAGGCAGGTTCCTTTTTTCATGCTCTCTAGCTTACAAAGGTAAAAGGAGAAAAGTATGCGTGAAGCTCGTCCAGTTATTGCTCTTGATTTTCCAAGTTTTGAGGCAGTCAAGCAATTTTTAGCTCTTTTTCCAGCAGGAGAGAGCCTCTATCTAAAGGTAGGTATGGAACTCTATTATGCTACAGGACCTGAGATTGTTTCTTATTTGAAAGGCTTGGGACATAGCGTCTTTCTAGATCTCAAACTCCATGATATACCTAATACGGTCAAGTCAGCCATGAAAGTTTTGTCTCATCTAGGTGTTGACATGACCAATGTTCATGCCGCAGGTGGTGTAGAGATGATGAAAGCTGCGCGTGAAGGTCTTGGAAAAGAAGCAAAATTGATTGCTGTCACCCAGTTGACTTCAACTTCTGAAGAACAAATGAGAGACTTTCAAAATATCCAAACCAGTCTTCAAGAATCGGTCATTCATTATGCCAAGAAAACTGCTGAAGCTGGATTAGATGGTGTGGTTTGTTCGGCTCAGGAAGTGAAACTCATCAAAGAAGCTACCAACCAAGACTTTATTTGTCTGACACCAGGTATTCGACCAGCAGGCGCTGCGGTTGGAGACCAAAAACGAGTCATGACGCCAGCAGATGCTTATCAGATTGGTAGTGACTATATCGTAGTTGGACGCCCAATCACTCAAGCCACGGATCCAGTAGCAGCTTATCATGCTATCAAGAATGAGTGGAACCAAGACTGAAATTAAAGAAATAGATTATAAAAACAAAAGGAGTAGACCATGACACTTGCTAAAGACATTGCTAGCCATCTATTGAAAATTCAAGCCGTTTACCTCAAACCAGAAGAACCTTTCACTTGGGCATCAGGTATCAAGTCACCGATTTATACTGACAATCGTGTGACACTTGCTTACCCAGAAACTCGTACCTTGATTGAAAATGGTTTTGTGGAAGCTATTAAAGCAGAATTCCCAGAAGTAGAAGTAATTGCAGGAACAGCAACTGCAGGTATTCCACACGGTGCTATCATCGCTGACAAGATGAATCTGCCATTTGCTTATATCCGCAGCAAACCAAAAGACCACGGTGCCGGAAACCAAATCGAAGGCCGTGTAGCCCAAGGTCAAAAGATGGTTGTGGTCGAAGACCTTATTTCAACGGGCGGTTCAGTTCTCGAAGCTGTAGCAGCTGCTAAACGTGAAGGAGCTGATGTTCTTGGAGTTGTGGCTATCTTCAACTATCAATTGCCAAAAGCAGATAAGAACTTTGCGGATGCTGGTGTCAAACTAGTAACACTTTCAAACTATAGCGAGCTCATCCACCTAGCCCAAGAAGAAGGCTACATTACTCCAGAAGGACTTGCTCTCCTCAAACGCTTTAAAGAAGACCAAGAAAATTGGCAAGGATAACTTTTTTAGTGAAATGATTTAACCGATGTTTAACATCGGTTTTTTTAGTTGACAAATGTAGATTTTTAGAGTATACTTGTATTTATAATTGACAAATGTAGATTACGGAGGAGATGACGATGCAGATTTCAGATGCAGAATGGCAGGTCATGAAGATTATCTGGATGCAGGGAGAGCAGACCAGTACTGATCTGATAAGAGTATTAGAGAAAAGATTTAGCTGGTCCAAGTCCACGATCCAGACACTCTTGGCTCGTTTGGTGGAGAAAGAATGTTTGACTCGGGAAAAGCAGGGCAAGTCCTTTATCTATTCAGCGCTGTTGACGCAGGAAGATAGTAGGAAGTTACTTGTCCAAGATATCAAAGATAAGCTTTGTTCTCGCAGAATAAAGCATTTAGTAGCTGATTTGATAGAAGAATGTGACTTTACCCTAGCTGACTTGAAAGGCTTGGAAGAAGTGATTGCTAAGAAAAAAGCAAGTGCTGTAACAGAAGTAAAATGTAATTGTATGTAAAGGAGACGCTATGTTAAATCTATTTGTATCTATTGTTGTTTTAGGAATGATTGCTTTTATCCTCTTTTGGTTTTTCAAAAAACCGCAAGAAGATGCTAAGAGAGCCCAGCAAAAAAATGGCTATCAGGAGATTCGAGTGGAGGTCATGGGAGGATATACTCCAGAAACCATTATCCTCAAAAAATCGCAACCTGCTCGCATTATTTTTGATCGAAAAGATCCTTCACCTTGCTTGGATCAAATCGTTTTTCCAGACTTTGGAGTGCATGCAGATCTGCCTATGGGAGACCAATATGTGGTTGAAATCACACCTGAAGAAGCAGGTGAGTATGGTTTCTCTTGTGGCATGAATATGATGCACGGTAAGATGATTGTAGAATAGGAGAATGTTATGACTGAAATTGTAAAAGCAAGCCTTGAAAATGGTGTTCAAAAAATCCGTATCACAGCAGAAAAAGGCTACCATCCAGCCCATATTCAACTGCAAAAAGGAATTCCTGCTGAGATTACCTTTCATCGTGTGACACCATCAAACTGTTATAAAGAAATTCTTTTCGAAGAAGAAGGGATTTTAGAACCAATTGCTCAAGATGAGGAAAAAGTGATTCGTTTTACTCCTCAAGACTTGGGTGAGCATGAATTTTCATGTGGCATGAAGATGCAAAAGGGGACCTATACCGTTGTTGAAAAAACTAAAAAATCTCTCAGTCTTTTACAACGTTTTTGGATTACTAGTATCTTTACTGTGCCTCTTGTGATTCTCATGATTGGGATGTCTACAGGAGGAATTAGTCACCAAGTCATGCGTTGGGGCACCTTTTTAGCCACAACACCCATTATGCTGGTAGCTGGAGTTCCATATATCAGAAGCGCCTGGGCTAGTTTTAAAAAGCACAATTCCAACATGGATACCTTGGTTGCTCTGGGAACCCTAGTGGCCTATTTCTATAGCTTAGTTGCCCTCTTCACTGGTCTGCCCGTTTACTTTGAAAGTGCTGCATTTATCCTCTTCTTCATTCTTTTGGGAGCAGTTTTTGAGGAAAAAATGCGAAAAAATACTTCGCAGGCAGTCGAAAAATTATTAGACCTACAAGCAAAAACAGCAGAGGTTTTGCGTGATGATGTTTATGTTCAAATACCTCTAGAACAAGTCAAAGTTGGGGATCTCATTCGCGTTCGACCAGGTGAAAAAATTGCCGTTGATGGTATTGTCTTAGAAGGTGAAACGAGTATTGATGAGTCAATGGTAACTGGGGAAAGTATTCCAGTCGATAAATCAGTTGGAGATGCTGTTATTGGGTCAACTATCAATAATAGTGGTACGATCATCTTTAGAGCTGAAAAAGTTGGTTCTGAGACTATGTTGGCTCAGATTGTGGACTTTGTGAAAAAAGCGCAAACGAGTCGTGCTCCTATTCAAGATTTGACCGACAAGATTTCTGGGATTTTCGTACCAGCAGTTGTCATTTTAGGACTTCTTACTTTTTGGATCTGGTTTGTTTTCCTAGGAGAAAGCTTTGTGACTTCACTTCTCTACGGAGTTGCTGTCTTGATAATTGCCTGCCCTTGTGCACTAGGACTCGCGACACCGACAGCACTCATGGTTGGAACAGGACGAAGTGCCAAGATGGGGATTCTTCTCAAAAATGGTACAGTTCTACAGGAAATCCAAAAAGTCCAAACCATTGTATTTGATAAGACAGGAACCTTGACCGAAGGGAAGCCAGTAGTAACAGATGTTATCGGAGATGAAGGAGAAGTGCTCAGCTTGGCTGCTTCACTGGAAGATGTATCTCAACACCCGCTAGCTCAAGCCATTGTCAATCGTGCGTCTGAGCTAGGAATTAGTCTTTACCCCGTTGAAAACTTTCAAGCCTTGCATGGAAAAGGTGTGACTGGGATTATTAATGGGAAACAAGTCTTGCTGGGGAATGCCAAACTCTTAGCTGACCTTGCTATTCCACATGATTATCAAGAACGATTTGATTTGCTTGAGAAAGAAGCGAAAACAGTTGTCTTCTTATCCGTTGAAGGAGAGCTAAAAGGCTTACTTGCCTTGCAAGATGTTCCTAAGGGAAATGCTAAAGAAGCAATTGCTAAATTGAAAAAACGTGGTCTTAGAACGGTCATGCTTACCGGAGATAATGCTGGAGTAGCCCATGCTATTGCAGAGCAAATTGGAATCGAAGAAGTGATTGCAAATGTCTTGCCAGAGGAAAAGGCACATGAAATTCACAAGCTTCAAAAGAACGGCAAATTGGCCTTTGTTGGAGATGGCATCAATGATGCGCCGGCCCTCAGTGTAGCGGATGTCGGAATTGCCATGGGCTCTGGGACAGATATTGCCATTGAATCAGCAGATCTTGTCCTTACAACCAACAATTTACTAGGATTAGCACGTGCTTTTGATATGAGTAAGAAGACCTTTAATCGTATTCTACTCAATCTTTTCTGGGCTTCTATCTATAACCTCATTGGTATTCCTATTGCAGCAGGAGTCTTTTCAGGGCTTGGTTTG
Organism: Streptococcus sp. Marseille-Q7087; assembly: GCF_965111935.1. Lineage (NCBI taxonomy): Bacteria > Bacillati > Bacillota > Bacilli > Lactobacillales > Streptococcaceae > Streptococcus > Streptococcus sp. Marseille-Q7087. The sequence goes on from NZ_CBCOPJ010000001.1 coordinate 535,741, forward strand.
GTGCTCAATCCAGAACTTGCAGGATTAGCCATGGCCTTTAGTTCAGTCTCTGTTCTAATCAGCTCTCTCATGCTTAATTTTACTAAAGTCGAATAAAAAGCGGTCTTAACCGCTTTTTTGCTATTCTAAAACAGATTTCAAAAACGTTTTCAAACTGTACTGTAATAGAGAATGAAGTTTTGTGAGCACATTCTTATGAATCTGAAATCAAATGTGATAAATTAGGATTGTAAATTTACTGAATCGTTTTCAAAAAACATATAAAAGCGCTTTTATCTTTTATCAAATTAACTTTAAGGAGAGTTATCATTATGACTCAAGGGAAAATCACTGCATCTGCAGCAATGCTTAACGTATTGAAAACATGGGGCGTAGACACTATCTACGGTATCCCATCAGGAACACTCAGCTCACTTATGGACGCTTTGGCTGAAGACAAAGATATCCGTTTCTTGCAAGTTCGCCACGAAGAAACAGGTGCTCTTGCAGCGGTTATGCAGGCTAAATTTGGCGGATCTATTGGTGTTGCAGTTGGTTCAGGTGGTCCAGGTGCGACTCACTTGATTAACGGTGTTTACGATGCAGCTATGGATAACACTCCATTCCTTGCTATCCTTGGATCACGTCCAGTCAACGAATTGAACATGGATGCCTTCCAAGAATTGAACCAAAACCCAATGTACAACGGTATCGCTGTTTACAACAAACGTGTAGCTTATGCAGAGCAATTGCCAAAAGTGATTGACGAAGCTTGCCGTGCTGCCGTTTCTAAAAAAGGTCCAGCTGTCGTTGAAATTCCAGTAAACTTTGGTTTCCAAGAAATCGACGAAAACTCATACTACGGTTCAGGTTCATACGAACGTTCATTCATCGCTCCTGCTTTGAACGAAGTTGAAATTGACAAAGCAGTTGAAATCTTGAACAATGCTGAACGTCCAGTTATCTATGCTGGTTACGGTGGTGTTAAAGCTGGTGAAGTGATTACTGAATTGTCACGTAAAATCAAAGCACCAATCATCACAACTGGTAAAAACTTTGAAGCTTTCGAATGGAACTACGAAGGTTTGACTGGTTCTGCATACCGTGTTGGTTGGAAACCAGCCAACGAAGTGGTCTTTGAAGCAGACACAGTTCTTTTCCTTGGTTCAAACTTTCCATTTGCTGAAGTATACGAAGCATTCAAGAATACTGAAAAATTCATCCAAGTCGATATCGACCCTTACAAACTTGGTAAACGCCATGCCCTTGACGCTTCAATCCTTGGTGATGCAGGTCAAGCAGCGAAAGCTATCCTTGATAAGGTAAACCCAGTTGAGTCTACTCCATGGTGGCGTGCAAACGTTAAGAATAACCAAAACTGGCGTGATTACATGAACAAACTCGAAGGTAAAACTGAGGGTGAATTGCAATTGTATCAAGTTTACAATGCAATCAACAAACATGCTGATCAAGACGCTATCTATTCAATCGACGTAGGTGACACTACTCAAACATCTACTCGTCACCTTCACATGACACCTAAGAACATGTGGCGTACATCTCCACTCTTTGCGACAATGGGTATTGCCCTTCCTGGTGGTATCGCTGCTAAGAAAGACAATCCAGATCGCCAAGTATGGAACATCATGGGTGACGGTGCATTCAACATGTGCTACCCAGACGTTATCACAAACGTTCAATACGACCTTCCAGTTATCAACGTTGTCTTCTCAAATGGTAAATATGCCTTCATCAAGGACAAATACGAAGACACAAACAAACACTTGTTTGGTTGTGACTTCCCTAATGCTGACTATGCGAAAATCGCTGAAGCTCAAGGAGCTATTGGATTTACAGTTGACCGTATCGAAGACATCGACGCAGTCGTTGCTGAAGCTGTTAAATTGAACAAAGAAGGTAAAACTGTTGTTATCGATGCTCACATCACTCCACATCGTCCACTTCCAGTAGAAGTACTTGAGTTGGATCCAAAACAACACTCAGAAGAAGCTATTAAAGCCTTCAAAGAAAAATACGAAGCTGAAGAGCTTGTACCATTCCGTCTCTTCTTGGAAGAAGAAGGGTTGCAATCACGCGCAATCAAATAATTCCTCTCGTCGAAAATCAAATGTAAATATTGTAGATTATATTCTTTGATTTTCTTAGAGTGGAACTTGAAAAGATCGGAGTAATCCGGTCTTTTTCTTTTGTGTCTTTTCTGTTAAATTAGATTCATTAGGATATTTTAAGGAGAAAAAATATGCCAACTACTTTCTTTCTATTATTTGGTTTAATGGATTTAGGCTTTGCTGCTTTTACCTATTTTTTGTTTGACTATTTTATCTTGAGTAATTATAGAAATGCCAAGAGATGTACGGAAAAAACCGAAGGAGTTATTATCAGATATTCTTATGCTCTTTATAACGGGATTAGCCTTCCAGTGGTTGAGTACACTGTCAACGGGAACCAATACAAGGTCTTAGGACCGAAATTTATAAGGGCTTTTTCAACTACAATCAGCACTCCCCTAGGTTCAATCGTATCTGATGTTAAGATGGATAATTTTGAAGATGGGGAAATCCCTCAGGTTTTAAGATACAAAATTTATAGGAACAGTTTTATTTCCCTAACCAAATCACCTTTAGAGGAGTATTTCCCAGTGGGTAGTAAGGTTGCTGTTTATTATGAGCCTAAAAAACCAAAATATTCCTACGTAGAAAGACCTTTAAAACCAGGTCGTTTTGCATGGTTGTTCAAATATTCTGTCTACCTGTTTGTTTTTATGATGATTGCCATGGCATTCTTTACGGTGTTTATTCTTCCAAATCTTGTGAACTAATAGTTTCTTATAGACTTTTAAGAAGCATGAAATCCATATCGTTACTATTTTTATAAAATCTTCTCCCTACTTTATAAGATAAGAAAAAGAGTTCAATTAGGACTCTTTTTTTGCTATAATGAGGGTGAGAAATTAGACAGGAGATGTAACATGTCAGAACCATTATTTTTAAATTCCGTAATGCAAGAAAAAATCTGGGGTGGGACTAAGCTACGTGATGAGTTTGGATACGACATTCCAAGCGAAAAAATCGGAGAATATTGGGCAATTTCAGCTCACCCAAATGGTGTTTCTAAGATAGCTAATGGCCGTTTTGAGGGAACAGACCTAGCTACTTTGTATGCGGAACACCGTGAGTTATTTGGCAATCGTCCAGAGCCAGTATTTCCACTCTTGACTAAAATCCTCGATGCCAATGACTGGCTCAGTGTTCAAGTCCACCCTGATGATGCTTATGGATTAGAACACGAAGGTGAACTTGGAAAGACAGAGTGCTGGTATATTATCGCAGCAGATGAAGGTTCAGAAATTATTTACGGTCACAATGCCAAGTCAAAAGAAGAACTTCGTCAGCAAATCGAAGATAAAAACTGGGATGCCTTGCTCACTAAAGTGCCAGTTAAAGCTGGAGATTTCTTCTATGTGCCAAGTGGTACCATGCACGCCATCGGTTCAGGTATCTTAATCCTTGAAACACAACAATCTAGTGATACAACCTACCGTGTCTATGACTTTGACCGCAAGGATGATAATGGTAACTTGCGTGAGCTTCACCTTGAAAAATCCATCGATGTTTTGAATATCGGTGAGCCTGCTAACAGCCGTCCTGTAACCGTCAAAGCAGACGATTTGCGTTCAACTCTCCTTGTATCCAATGAATTCTTCGCAGTCTACAAGTGGGAAATCACTGGAAAAGTTGACTTTGAAAAAACAGCTGACTATAGCTTGTTTAGTGTCTTGGCTGGTCAAGGGAAACTAACTGTAGACGGTAAGGAATATCCAATTCAAAAAGGTAGCCACTTTATCTTACCAAGTGATGTTGAAGCTTGGACTATAGAAGGGCAAGATTTGGAATTGATTGTTAGTCATCCATAAAAAGAAAGGACTTGAGGAAAAAACTCAAGTCCATTTTTATAGTTACATAAACTGGGCGATAAAGACCACGATGATAATGATTGGGATGATAAAACGAAGAAGGAAGAGCCAGACTTGGAAAAGTCCTTGTTTCCATGGTTTTTCATCAAGATGCAGTTCCTCCATAGCCAATGCTTTTTTGAAGACATATCCTGTAAAGAGAGACAAGCAGAGGGCACCAAAGGGCATGAGGAGATTAGAAACCAAGAAGTCCATGGCATCAAAGAAGGTCTTTCCAAAGATTTGAACGTCTGCCATGACACCGTAGGATAGGGCTGAGGGGATACCAAATACAAAAGTTAAAACACCTAAAATCATACTCCACTTAGCACGTCTACGATTGTCCTGATTGGTGATGTTACCAACGTTAATCTCAAGCATGACGACTGAAGAAGTTATCGTCGCAAAGAGGAAGAGCAAGAGAAAGAGAATATAGAAAATCGTACCAAACGGCATATTGTCAAAGAGTTGTGGTAAGACGATAAAGAGGAGACTAGGTCCACCTTCAGACTGGATATTAAAGGCTGACATAGCAGGGAAAATCGCAAGTCCCGCCATGATCGATACAGAAATGTTCAAGGCTACGATGGAAATTCCTGATTGGACCAGATTGGTCTTCTTGTCCAGGTAGGAAGCGTAGGTCAGCATGGCTGTAACTCCAAGGGATAGAGCAAAGAAAGATTGGCCCAGTGCATAGAGGAGTCCAGCACTTGTCAGTTTTGAAAAGTCCGGTTTGAGGAAGTAAACGACACCATCCATTGCATTTGGCAAGCTGAGAGAACGCCCGATAATAACGACAAAGATAATAAAGAGCAGAGGCATCATGACCTTAGAAGCTCTTTCAATTCCTTTTTGAACGCCGTGTGAAACGATGAAAATATTTAAGAAGATAAAGGCTGCTTGGGCTCCTAGGGCAATAACTGGATTAGAAATGATGGAAGAGAACTGCTGAGCATAATCTCCAATTCCGATGAGGTGGAAAAATCTTCCAATTTCGATACCAAGGTATACCAGAATCCAACCCCCAATAACACTATAAAATGAGAGAAGGATGAAAAGGGCAAAGGCGCCAATCCAACCAATAAAATTGTATTTATGATTGTTTCCAAGCTTACCAAAGGTTTTGATTGCTGATACGCCAGCACTTCGACCAAGGGCAAATTCAGCCAGTAAGAGAGGAAATCCAATCAAAAGTGTCGAGATGAGAAAGACTAGTAAAAATCCTCCACCACCATTGGCAGCAGTCATGTAAGGGAACTTCCAAACAGCTCCAAGACCAATAGCAGAGCCAGCAGACGCAAGAATGAAGCCCAGTTTCGAGCCCCATTGCGATTTTTCAGACATAGTTAAAACTCCAATCTATTTTCTAAAATAAGAAAAGGCTACTTGAGTTGTCAAATAGCCTTCTCTCAATTGCTCTTTAAGAGCCTTTTATTTGATTGATAGACTTGATTATCCTATCATGTTTTCTGAAGCCTGTCAAGAAAGCGATTTTCAAGTTTTCAAAAGTTTCTCAAAAAGTTAAAAATTTTTCGTAAAACCACTTGACTCTGACCTAAGGGGAGGGGTTATACTATCCTTGTAAGGAGAAAATCATGTACCATATCAAAGAAGCTGCGCAGCTTTCAGGTGTCTCTGTAAAGACCCTGCACCATTACGATAAGTTAGGACTCTTGGTTCCTTTAAAGTCGGAAAACGGCTATCGAACCTATAGTCAAGATGATTTGGAACGACTTCAGATCATTCTTTATTACAAATATCTAGGCTTTTCTTTAGAAAAAATAGCAGAGCTGTTAGAAGAAGAAACTTCAGATTTATTGCCCCATCTGATTAGGCAACTGGACTATTTAACTCGAGAAAGGCAACGTCTGGATACCTTGATATCTACCTTGCAAAAAACCATACAAGAACAAAAAGGAGAAATAAAAATGACCATTGAGGAAAAATTCACTGGATTTAGCTATCAAGACAATCAAAAATACCACCAAGAAGCAGTAGAGAAATATGGTCAAGAAGTCATGGATAAGGCTCTCGAACGTCAAACTGGTAGAGAAGATGAGGTTACGGAAACCTTCAACCAAGTCTTTCAAGCCCTGGCTCAAAATCTCAAAGATGGACTACCTCCAACAGCAACCGAAAACCAAGAAGAAGCATCCAAGCTCTTACAAGCCATTCGTACGTATGGGTTTGATTGTTCTATTGAAGTCTTCGGTCATATCGGTAAAGGCTATGTCTATAACCCAGAGTTTAAGGAAAATATTGATAAATTTGGACCTGGAACAGCTCAATACACTTCAGATGTTATTGCCCACTATGTTCGAACTCAGACAAAATAAAAATCGGCGGAGTAATCTCTGCCGATTTCTTACTTTAAAGTTTAATCAAAATGCAAGCTTCCTGCCACCCAGCCGGTACAGAGGGCAGAAGTAATGTTAAAGCCACCAGTGTGGGCATTGATATCTAGCACCTCCCCTGCAAAGTGAAGACCAGGTATCAGCTTACTTTCCAGAGTTTTAGGATTGATTTCCTTGAGACTAACGCCACCTTTAGTTACAAATGACTTGGCAAGGGACATCTTTCCAGTCACAGGAATCTTGAGGGACTTGATAGATTGGAGAAGTTGCTCTCGCTCTTTTTCAGTTAGTTGTTTGACTTTTTCCGGGTATCCTTGCGAGAAGAAATCAGCCAAGCGTTCTGGCAATAAAGATTTCAAGGCATTTTTCAAGAATTTTTCACGATTTTCTTCTAGAAAGTTTACTAAGTCACTTTCAGAAAGTTGCGGCAAGACATCTAAAGAGAGGATTTCACCACCCTTGACAAAGCTTGACATACGTAGAGCAGCAGGACCTGACAAACCAAAGTGGGTAAAAAGTAGGTCATGAGTAATGATATGCTTGCCATAGCTTAGAGTCACATCGTCTAGTGAGATTCCCTGCAAAGCCTTGTGTGGAAAATCTGTCAGCAAAGGACTCTCAGCCGCTTCAAGTTCGGTAATGGTATGTTTAAAGTGACGAGCAATCTCATGGCCAAAACCAGTCGAACCAGTGGAAGGATAGGACTTTCCACCTGTTGTGACAATGAGTTTATCACAAGTGAAAGTCTGGTCTGCTGACTTGAGGACAAACTGGTCGTCTATCTTTTTAACAGAAACAATCTCTGTTTGAGTCATGACTTGTCCGCCCAATTCCGAGATTTTCTTTTCTAAAGCTTCGATAATAGTCCGAGATTTGTCGCTAGCAGGAAAGACACGCCCGTGATCCTCTACCTTTAGTTTGACGCCATTTTTCGTAAAAAAGTTGATAATATCATGGTTATCAAACTGGGAGAAGACGCTGTATAGAAAGCGCCCATTTCCAGGAATGCCGGCTAATAGGTCATCTAGGGTTCCGTTGTTGGTTACATTGCAACGACCACCACCAGTTCCAGCTAATTTTTTTCCGGGTTTCCGATTTTTTTCAATGAGAAGGGTTTTCTGCCCGTAAAAGCTACTGGAAATCGTAGCCATCATACCAGCAGGGCCACCTCCGATGACAATAGTATCAAAATGTTTCATAAGAGTATTGTACCATAAAAAAACAAGAGATGATTAGACATCTCTTGTCAGATTTATTAGTTGATTTCGTATCCCATGAGGAGCCCGCCTTCTTCCGCATAGAAACTGCAGAGTCCAGAAGTTGGGATGATTTTAATGTCAGCTTGTGGGTATTTTTCTCGTAAGAGCTCTGAGAGCTGTTGGCAAAATTTTTCATTGCTGCGGTGAGCCATGACGATACGCCCACCAGCATAGCCAGCTTTGATTAACTCTTCATAGGCAGCCTGAAGGGACTTTTTAGCACCACGAGCTTTTTGGAGGAGTTCCAAGGTTCCAGTTTCGCTTGCTTCACCAACCATACGAATATTGAGGAGCCCGACAACTGTACCGATAAGCTTACTCAATCGACCGTTTTTAACCAGGTTATCCACTTTAGCAAGAACGAACAACAACTTCGTTTTTTCTTGGTAAGTAGTAATCACTTCAACGACTTCTTCAAAAGAAAGTCCTTGTTTGATCAAATCATTGATCTTTTCGACGATTAAGTCAACTTCCCCACCAGCAGACAAACTATCAATAACGTGAATCTGAGTGTCAGGGTGGTCTTCGAGATAAATGTTTTTAGCTAATTGAGCGCTATTGTGGCTACCAGAGAGAGTTCCTGTGATGGTCACTACAAAAATATGTTTGGCACCTTCAAATGCTCGTAAATAATCATCAGGACTAGGGCAAGCTGATTTAGAAGCTTCAGAAGTCGCATACATAGTTTCCATCATTTGATCAATATCCAGATTGGCATCATCGACAAAGACCTGGTCCGCAACTTGAATCGTTAATGGGACACTGACAAATTCAGTATCAAAAGCAGGATTTGCCAGTTGACGATAATCACAACCAGAGTCAGCTATAATCTTCCAAGTCATAGAATTTCTCCATCTTTATCACTTATACATTGACAAAGGTTCTGTCTTTTTTTACAATTATATCATGAAAGCCCTTGAAACAAAAGTAGTACCTCTCTGTTGTCACAAGTAGAAAGAAATTGTTATGTCTGAACGTAAAATATCTGAAAAATCGCTTGAAAATCTTAGAAAATCCAATCAAGAATCTAATTTGCTAACCAGAGAAGCGATTGAAACAGCTCTTTTGCAACTCTTGGAGAAAAAGGAGTTAGCTAAGATTAGCATTTCTGAGCTAGTCAAACGTGCTGGCGTTTCTCGTGCAGCCTTTTATCGAAACTATGATTCAAAAGAAGAGATTTTAGAAAGTGTCTTTAAACGTAGCGTCCATAACATCATGGAGCAACTAAGTCATTACGATGTCAAGACGGATCTCTATCTAGTTTGGGTTCATCTTTTCCGAGAAGCCAAGAAAGAAGCCAAGGTTATTCAGCTTGCCCTGGACTATCACCTGGAAAAAATCTTTGTTCAAGCTATGCAGGAATTTTTGGAAAAATATTATGGAAAATCAAAGGGTGTTAGCAGTTATCTGCATTCTTTTTGGAGTTCTGCTATCGTATCCGTTTTGCTAAAATGGATCAAGGATGGAATGAAGGTTCCTGCTGAGAAAATTGCCGATTTACGCTTGCCATTTTTCAAAAAATAAGTTAAGAGGAGAAAAACTATGACAGAAAAAAGACTGGCTTGGGATGAGTATTTCGCTGCTCAAGCTCTATTGATTGCCAATCGCTCAACCTGTAAACGTGCCAAGGTAGGAGCCGTTTTAGTTAAGGATAACAAGGTTGTTTCAACAGGCTATAATGGCTCTGTATCAGGAACAGAACATTGTATTGACCACGACTGTCTGGTGATTGAGGGCCACTGTGTCCGCACTCTTCATGCAGAGGTAAATGCTATTTTACAAGGGGCAGAGCGTGGCGTTCCAAAAGGCTTTACAGCCTACGTTACTCATTTCCCATGTCTCAACTGTACCAAGCAACTCCTTCAAGTAGGTTGTGAGCGTGTTGTTTATATCAACCAATACCGTATGGATGACTATGCCCAACATCTTTATCGCGAAAAAGGGACAGAGTTAACCCATTTACCACTTGAAACAGTACAAGCAGCTCTCCAAGAGGCTCACCTAATCTAGAAATTATAAAAAATAAATTGTTTAGAAAGCTTTTTAAGCCATTTTTTGATATAATAAGAAGAATAAATTGAAAGAAGGAATTCTTAAAATGGGAAAACTTGAAGTTATTAATCATCCATTGATTCAACACAAATTGTCAATCTTGCGTCGTACTGACACTTCTACAAAAGCTTTTCGTGAGTTAGTTAACGAGATTGCAATGTTGATGGGATATGAAGTACTTCGTGATCTTCCACTTGAAGACGTTGAAATCGAAACACCTATCACAAAAACAGTTCAAAAACAATTGGCTGGTAAAAAATTAGCGATTGTTCCAATCTTGCGTGCAGGTATTGGGATGGTTGATGGATTGTTGAGCTTGGTTCCAGCAGCAAAAGTAGGACATATCGGTATGTATCGTGATGAAGAAACCCTTCAACCAGTGGAATACTTAGTAAAATTACCTGAAGATATCGACCAACGTCAAATCTTTGTGGTTGACCCTATGCTTGCAACTGGTGGTTCAGCAATCTTAGCTGTTGATTCCCTTAAAAAACGTGGGGCTTCAAACATCAAGTTTGTCTGCCTTGTATCTGCTCCTGAAGGGGTTAAAGCTCTCCAAGAAGCTCACCCAGATGTAGAAATCTTTACTGCAGCTTTAGATGAACGTTTGAACGAACATGGTTATATTGTTCCAGGTCTTGGTGACGCAGGAGACCGCTTGTTCGGTACAAAATAAGATTCTAAGCATACACTAAAACTGTTCATTGGTTTTAGTTTCGAAAGGAGGTTGAATTTTTGTGTCTGTCTTTAGAATGGAGCAAAAATTTGACCTTTTTTGACCAAAGATATATAATAATCTTATTAACAAAGAAATTAGAAATCAAAAGGAGAAATGAATGATTCCTGTAGTTATTGAACAAACAAGTCGTGGAGAACGTTCATATGACATTTACTCACGTCTTCTAAAAGATCGTATCATCATGTTGACTGGACCAGTCGAAGACAATATGGCAAACTCAGTCATCGCCCAATTGCTCTTCTTGGATGCCCAAGATAGTACAAAAGATATTTACCTTTATGTAAATACTCCTGGTGGTTCTGTATCAGCTGGTTTGGCAATTGTTGATACTATGAACTTTATCAAGGCAGATGTTCAAACTATCGTCATGGGTATGGCTGCTTCAATGGGTACAATTATTGCTTCAAGTGGAGCAAAAGGTAAACGTTTCATGCTTCCAAATGCAGAGTACATGATTCACCAACCAATGGGTGGTACAGGTGGTGGTACTCAGCAAACAGATATGGCTATCGCTGCTGAACACTTGCTTAAAACTCGTAAGACTTTGGAGCAAATTCTTGCAGATAATTCTGGTAAATCAGTTGAGCAAATCCATGCAGATGCTGAACGTGATTACTGGATGAGTGCTCAAGAAACACTTGAATATGGTTTCATTGATGAAATTATGGCTAATAATTCTTTGAATTAATCTACTAAAGCAAACTCGACTGAGTTTGCTTTTTTTGTTATAATAAGAGGAAGATTACTAGAAGGAAGATGAATTATGTTTCAAAAAGAAAATCGGTCTGGTCTGATTATCTACCTATACTATAATCGTGATGCAAAAAAACTCGCAAATTATGGCGATATTTGTTATCACTCTAAAAAACACCGTTATCTGCAACTTTATGTTCAAACAGAAGAAGTAGAAGACCTGGTAGGTCGTTTAGGTAAAGAGAAATTTATCAAAAAAGTGAGACGATGTCATATCCAAGAATTAGAAACTCCTTTCGTTGGTAACCTCTATAAAAACACCGAAAACGTTATCATTTAAAAAAAGAGATAAAGTTGTTGACAATTTTCTGATAATTCGGTATATTCTTAACATGTAATTTAAATTAAGAAATCAAAAGGAGATAAACATGAAGAAAAAATTCGCATTATCACTTGTAGCTCTTGCAAGTGTAGCTGTTTTAGCAGCCTGTGGAGAAGTGAAGTCAGGAGCTTCAAATACAACTGGTAACCCAATTGATGAAAAAGTTGTAAAAATTGGTTTCAACTTTGAAGAAACTGGAGCTGTAGCGTCTTACGGTTCATCTGAGCAAAAAGGTGCTCAACTTGCGGTTGATGAAATCAACGCAGCAGGTGGTATCGACGGAAAACAAATCGAAGTAGTAGATAAAGATAACAAATCTGAAACTGCTGAAGCTGCTTCTGTTTCAACAAACCTTGTTACTCAATCTAAAGTTGCTGCAATCGTAGGACCTGCGACTTCAGGTGCAACTGCAGCAGCAGTAGCAAATGCTACACAAGCTGGAGTTCCATTGATTTCTCCAAGTGCTACTCAAGATGGTTTGACTAAGGGACAAGATTTCCTTTTCATCGGAACCTTCCAAGATAGCTTCCAAGGGAAAATCATTTCTAACTATGTTTCAAATAAATTGAACGCTAAGAAGGTTGTCTTGTATACAGATAACTCAAGTGACTACGCTAAAGGAATTGCAAAATCATTCCGTGATTCATTTACAGGTGAAATCGTAGCAGATGAAACATTTGTTTCAGGTGATACAGACTTCCAAGCAGCTTTGACAAAAATCAAAGACAAAGACTTTGACGCTATCGTGTTGCCAGGTTACTACACAGAAGCTGGTAAGATTGTAAACCAAGCTCGTGGTATGGGAATTGATAAACCAATCATCGGTGGTGATGGATTTAACGGTGCAGAATTTGTTCAACAAGCAACTGCTGAACGCGCATCAAATATCTACTTCATCTCAGGATTCTCAACTACTGTTGATGTTTCAGATAAAGCAAAAGCCTTCCTTGAAGCTTACCGTGCAAAATACAACGAAGATCCTTCAACATTTGCAGCTCTTGCTTATGACTCAGTTTACCTTGTAGCTAACGCAGCAAAAGGTGCAAAAACTTCAGTTGATCTCAAGAACAACCTTGCTAAAACACAAAACTTCGAAGGTGTTACAGGTCAAACAAGCTTTGATGCAGACCATAACACTGTGAAAACAGCCTTCATGATGACCATGAATAATGGTAAAGTAGAAGCGGCAGAAGTCGTAAAACCTTAATTTTATAGATATCGTAAATGGGGAATGAGCTTTTACTCACTCCCTGTTTCGGTATTTATAAAGGGATTATTTTTTTATATAAATCCTAAGAAAAATAATTAGAAAGAGTGAACCATATGCTTCAACAACTTGTCAATGGTTTGATCCTGGGTAGTGTTTATGCACTACTAGCACTGGGTTATACCATGGTTTATGGAATTATCAAACTCATTAACTTTGCCCACGGTGATATCTACATGATGGGTGCTTTTATGGGTTATTTCTTGATTAATTCCCTACAATTAAATTTCTTTTTAGCCTTAATTTTGTCCATGATTGGTTCAGCCATTCTCGGTGTTATCATTGAGTTTCTAGCTTATCGCCCACTGCGTCATTCAACTCGTATCTCTGTACTGATTACAGCTATCGGGGTATCCTTCTTATTGGAATACGGAATGGTCTATCTGGTGGGTGCCAATACACGTGCCTTCCCTCAAGCAATCCAAACTGTACGATATGACTTGGGACCAATTAGTCTTACAAATATCCAATTGTTGATTTTGACTGTCTCAATTGTCTTAATGATTCTTTTGCAACTTATCGTACAAAAAACCAAGATGGGGAAAGCTATGCGTGCCGTTTCTGTAGATAGCGATGCTGCTCAGTTGATGGGGATTAACGTGAACCGTACAATCAGCTTTACCTTTGCTTTGGGTTCAGCTTTGGCTGGAGCAGCAGGTGTCTTGATTGCCCTTTATTACAACTCTCTCGAACCATTGATGGGAATGACTCCAGGTATTAAATCTTTCGTTGCTGCCGTTCTTGGTGGTATCGGTATCATCCCTGGTGCAGCTCTTGGAGGTTTTGTAATCGGTCTATTGGAAACTTTTGCAATCGCTTTTGGATTGTCAGATTTCCGTGATGCCATCGTGTATGGAATCTTGCTCTTAATCTTGATTGTTCGTCCAGCTGGTATTCTTGGTAAGAATGTGAAAGAGAAGGTGTAAACAATGAAAGTAAATGTAAAAGCTAATATTCTCTGGATATTCCTTTTGTTGCTTGGATATGGTATGATTAGCCTATTAGTTTCACTTGGTATTTTAAACCTTTTCCATATTCAAATTCTGGAACAAATCGGTATCAATATTATTCTTGCAGTAGGACTTAACCTGATCGTTGGTTTCTCTGGCCAATTTTCACTTGGACATGCTGGATTTATGGCTATCGGTGCTTATGCAGCAGCTATTATTGGATCAAAATCTCCAACTTATGGTGCCTTCTTTGGAGCTATGTTGCTCGGCGCCATTATTGCTGGTTTGGTTGCCCTTATCGTTGGAATTCCAACCCTCCGATTAAAAGGGGACTATCTTGCAGTTGCGACACTTGGGGTTGCTGAGATTATTCGTATCTTAATCGTCAATGGTGGTGATTTAACAAACGGAGCTGCTGGTATCCTTGGTATTCCAAGCTTCACTAATTGGCAAATGGTATATATCTTTGCTGTAATTACAACAATTGCAACGCTTAATTTCCTTCGCAGTCCAATCGGTCGTTTAACCTTGTCTGTTCGTGAAGATGAGATTGCAGCTGAGTCTGTTGGGGTCAATACAACAAAAATCAAAATTATTGCTTTCGTCTTTGGAGCTATGACTGCAAGTATTGCAGGTTCGCTTCAAGCAGGATTTATCGGTTCTGTTGTACCTAAAGATTATAGTTTTATCAACTCTATCAACGTTTTAATTATCGTTGTATTTGGTGGCTTGGGATCCATTACAGGGGCAATTGTTGCTGCGATTGTTCTTGGTATTTTAAACATGCTTCTTCAAGACGTGGCTAGTGTTCGTATGATTATCTATGCTTTGGCCTTGGTACTTGTTATGATTTTCAGACCAGGTGGTCTCCTTGGAACATGGGAATTGAGCCTATCACGTCTCTTTAAAAAAGGTAAGAAGGAGGGACAAAACTAATGGCGTTACTTGAAGTAAAAAATTTAACCAAACACTTTGGTGGTCTGACAGCCGTTGGGGACGTTACTCTTGAATTGAACGAAGGTGAACTTGTTGGTTTGATTGGACCGAATGGAGCGGGCAAAACAACTCTTTTCAACTTACTGACAGGAGTTTATGAACCGAGTGAAGGAACCGTTACTTTGGATGGGCATTTACTAAATGGGAAGCAACCTTATAAAATCGCATCCCTTGGTTTAGGGCGTACCTTCCAAAATATTCGTCTTTTTAAAGACCTAACAGTTTTGGACAATGTTCTCATCGCATTTAGCAATCATCATAAACAACATGTATTTGCTAGTTTCTTGCGCTTGCCAGCTTTCTATAAAAATGAAGAAGAATTGAAAGCCAAAGCTTTAGAATTACTAAAAATCTTTGATTTAGATGGTGATGCTGAAACTTTAGCTAAAAACTTAGCTTATGGTCAACAACGTCGTTTGGAGATTGTTCGTGCTCTTGCCACAGAACCTAAAATCCTTTTCTTGGATGAACCTGCGGCAGGTATGAATCCACAAGAGACTGCAGAATTGACTGAGTTGATTCGTCGTATCAAGGATGAATTCAAGATCACCATCATGCTGATTGAACATGATATGAACTTGGTCATGGAAGTCACTGAACGTATCTATGTTCTCGAGTACGGTCGTTTGATTGCTCATGGAACACCGGATGAAATTAAGAACAACAAACGCGTTATCGAAGCTTATCTTGGAGGTGAAGCCTAATGTCTATGTTAAAAGTTGAAAACCTCTCAGTACACTACGGTATGATTCAAGCTGTACGTGATGTGAGCTTTGAAGTCAATGAAGGAGAAGTTGTTTCTCTTATCGGTGCTAACGGTGCTGGTAAAACAACCATCCTTCGTACTCTATCAGGACTTGTTCGCCCAAGTTCTGGTCGAATTGAATTTTTGGGCCAAGAAATCCAAAAGATGCCTGCTCAAAAGATTGTGGCATCAGGACTTTCTCAAGTGCCAGAAGGACGTCATGTCTTCCCTGGTTTGACAGTTATGGAAAACTTGGAGATGGGAGCCTTTCTTAAGAAGAACCGTGAAGAGAACCAAGCAAATTTGAAGAAAGTCTTTTCACGTTTTCCACGTTTGGAAGAACGTAAAAACCAGGATGCAGCAACCCTATCTGGAGGTGAGCAACAGATGCTTGCTATGGGACGTGCACTTATGTCGACTCCTAAACTCCTTCTTTTGGATGAGCCATCAATGGGGCTTGCACCAATCTTCATTCAAGAAATTTTTGATATCATCCAAGATATTCAAAAACAAGGAACAACCGTTCTTTTGATTGAACAAAATGCTAATAAAGCACTTGCCATCGCAGATCGAGGATATGTACTTGAAACAGGTAAGATTGTTCTTTCAGGAACAGGCAAAGAACTCGCAGCTTCAGACGAAGTCAGAAAAGCATATCTAGGTGGCTAAAACAATCCAGTGAATTGTTTTAGTCAGCGGATAAGGATTGCGTAGTATTCTTCGTATAGTCTGGGAGACTAGTTTAGGTTGCGGATAAGGATTGCGCAAGCAATCCACATTATTCCGGGGGACCTTTTTAGTCGGCGGATAGAGATTGCAAAGCAACCATAGAATCCATATAAGTAAATGATTAAGAGCTCTTAGGTGGAGCTCTTTTTCGTAAAGTTCACCAGATTTTTCTGAATCTTGAAAAAGAGATGAAAGCGTTTGATAGCTTTCCGTAAAAAGTGTATAATAAAACTATAAACATAAAGGAGATTTCCTATGGCAGTTAAAGATTTTATGACTCGTAAGGTCGTTTATATTAGTCCTGATACAACTGTTGCGCATGCAGCAGATTTAATGCGTGAACAAGGCTTGCACCGTCTTCCTGTTATTGAAAATGATAAATTAGTAGGATTGGTGACAGAAGGAACAATTGCTGAAGCTAGTCCATCAAAAGCAACTAGTCTTTCAATCTTTGAGATGAACTACTTGCTTAACAAGACAAAGGTAAAAGATGTCATGATTCGTGATGTTGTTACTGTTTCAGGATATGCAAGCTTGGAAGACGCAACTTATCTCATGCTTAAAAATAAGATTGGTATTTTGCCAGTTGTTGACAATGGACAAGTGTATGGAGTCATTACAGATCGTGATGTATTCAGTGCCTTTCTTGAAATTGCTGGTTATGGTGAAGAGGGAATTCGTGTTCGTTTTATCACTGAAAATGAAGTTGGGGTACTCGGTAAGATAGTTTCTTTAATCGTTGAGGAAAATCTTAATATTTCTCATACTGTTAATATTCCACGTAAAGATGGTAAGATTGTTATCGAAGTCCAAATTGAGGGAAGCATTGACCTTTCTTCATTAAAAAAGAAATTTGAGGATGAAAATATTCTCGTAGATGAAATTACCCAGACTTCTGCAAAGAAACTCTAAAAAGTAAACAATTATTGTTTTATACTTGCGAAAAAAATTTTTTTCTAGTATAATAGTTTATTGTGAGCAAACCTCACTTACCCCATGCAAAGACTTGGGGTCATTAGACCAAAAGGAGGAACATATCAATGGCTAAATACGAAATTCTTTATATCATTCGTCCAAACATTGAAGAAGAAGCGAAAAACGCTTTGGTAGCACGTTTTGACTCTATCTTGACTGACAACGGTGCAACTGTTGTTGAATCAAAAGATTGGGAAAAACGTCGTCTTGCATACGAAATCCAAGATTTCCGTGAAGGACTTTACCACATCGTTAACGTTGAAGCAAACGATGACGCAGCTCTTAAAGAGTTTGACCGTTTGTCAAAAATCAACGCTGACATTCTTCGTCACATGATCGTCAAGCTTGACGCGTAAGAAGGTAGATTATGATTAACAATGTTGTACTTGTAGGGCGTATGGTACGTGACGCTGAGTTGCGTTATACCCCATCAAATGTAGCAGTAGCTACTTTTACTCTTGCAGTAAACCGTACATTCAAGAGTCAAAATGGTGAACGTGAGGCTGATTTTATCAATGTCGTAATGTGGCGCCAACAGGCTGAAAACCTTGCTAACTGGGCTAAAAAAGGCTCACTTATTGGGGTTACAGGCCGTATCCAGACTCGTAGTTACGATAACCAGCAAGGACAACGTGTCTACGTGACTGAAGTCGTAGCTGAAAATTTCCAAATGTTGGAAAGCCGTAGCGTGCGTGAAGGTCAAACTGGTGGAGGTCATTCTGCACCAAGTTCAAGTTATTCAGCACCTACACAATCAGTACCTGACTTTTCACGAGATGAAAATCCATTTGGAAAAACCAATCCTTTGGATATTTCAGACGATGATTTACCATTCTAATGGACAATTAAAACTATAAAGGAGAGAAAAACATGGCTCAACAACGTCGTGGCGGATTCAAACGCCGTAAAAAAGTTGATTACATCGCAGCAAACAAAATTGAATATGTTGATTACAAAGATACTGAGCTTCTTAGCCGTTTCGTTTCAGAACGTGGGAAAATCCTTCCTCGTCGTGTAACAGGAACTTCAGCTAAAAACCAACGTAAAGTAACAACAGCTATCAAACGCGCTCGCGTAATGGCTTTGATGCCTTTCGTAAACGAAGATTAAAGAAAAGACCCGGGTGGGTCTTTTTTTCAGGTCCGGGGGACCTCTTTTTCACGAGCTTGAAAACAAGAGAGCGAGTAAGACCCTTACGGGTCTTTTTTTACGAGATAGTTTTTTTCTGACCTTAGCGTGCTATAATGGTAATAGAAAGAGTAAAGGTTGGTAAGTCAAAGATGAATTGTACGATTAGAAATATGATTAAGTCTGACATTGAATCCTTATCTCATGGATTTATGAATCAAGGTTGGCCTGGTAGAGAGGAAATTTTGGCTAGATATTTTCTGGAACAGGAAAGTGGGGAGAGAGAAGTCTTAGTTGCAGAGATTGATGGTGCTGTAGCGGGCTACGTTACCATTTTACCCTCTGCTAAACATGGTCCTTTTGTAGAAGTCTATCCAGAATTATCAGATTTTAATGTGTTTGAGCCTTTTCGAAATCAAGGGATTGGGAATCAACTGCTAGAAGAAGCAGAAAAACGAGTAAAACTCGTATCGGATAAGGTGACGCTTGGTGTTGGGCTCCACTCAGGTTATGGACCTGCTCAGAGATTGTACATCAAACGAGGTTATATTCCAGATGGGACAGGTGTCTGGTATCGAAATCAACCCTTGGAAATGAATGCAACTAGCCAAAATAATGATGATTTGGTTTTGTATCTAGTAAAGGAATTCGGATAAGAGAAAAGGACTTTATTGGGGATGTGGGATTTGCCTACTTTATGGTATAATGGAAAGAGTGAATTGAAGGAGGTATTATAATGGATGCCAAGTTAAGATACAAGGCTAAGAAGATTAAGATTATCTTTTTTGATATAGATGATACTTTACGAAATTCAAAGACAGGTTTTGTTCCAAGTAATATTCCAACGGTTTTTCAACAATTACGCGAGAAGGGAATCTTGACAGGAATTGCGACTGGTCGGGGCTTATTTGGCGTCGTACCAGAGATTAAAGCCCTCAAACCTGATTTCTTTGTAACCTTGAATGGTGCTTATATTGTGGACAAAAAGGGCAATGTCATATATAGTAATAAAATTGCTAGAGATAAGGTTGAAGAGTATATTGCTTGGACTAAGGAAGTAGGAATTGACTACGGCTTGGTCGGTAGTCATGCAGCTAAACTATCGAGACGAACTGAGATGATTAGCCAGGCTATTGATCCAATTTATCCTGATTTAGAGGTGGACCCTGATTTTTATCAAAAAGAAGATATTTATCAGATGTGGACATTTGAGGATCAGGGAGATGACTTAACTTTGCCTGAAAGTTTAGCATCGACTTTACGTATGGTACGCTGGCATGAACATTCGTCAGATGTTGTGCCGATTTCCGGTTCAAAAGCAGCTGGAGTTGCCAAGGTGGTAGACCAATTAGGTTTAAAACCTGAAAACGTTATGGTTTTTGGGGACGGTCTTAACGATTTAGAACTCTTTGATTATGCAGGCATTAGTGTAGCTATGGGAATTTCTCATGATAAAATCAAAGAAAAAGCAGATTATGTTACAAAAACATTAGAAGAAGATGGCATTTTTGATGCCCTAGAAGGATTTGGTATGGTAGAAAAAGAATTACATTTTCCACAAGTAGACATTGAAGCAGTAGATGGTCCAATTGCGACTATTAAAACAAATCACGGAGATATGCGCATTAAGCTTTTCCCTGAGCATGCACCAAAAACAGTAGCCAACTTTATTGCTCTATCAAAAGATGGTTACTATGACGGTGTCATTTTCCATCGTATTATTAAAGATTTTATGATTCAAGGTGGAGACCCAACTGGAACTGGTATGGGTGGAGAGTCTATCTATGGAGAGTCTTTTGAGGATGAGTTTTCAGAAGAACTTTACAATGTCCGTGGAGCCCTTTCTATGGCTAATGCTGGGCCAAATACAAATGGTAGCCAGTTCTTTATCGTACAGAACCAACACTTGCCATATTCTAAGAAAGAAATTGCTCGCGGTGGCTGGCCAGAACCAATTGCGGAAATTTATGCTGAACAAGGTGGGACTCCTCATCTAGACCGCCATCATACTGTATTTGGTCAACTTGCGGATGAAGCTTCTTATGAAGTTCTGGATGCAATTGCAGGTGTCGAAACAGGTGCAATGGACAAGCCAGTTGATGACGTAGTCATTGAAACTATTGAAATTGAGGACTAAAATGAAAATCGGTGATAAGCTAAATGGCCGTATTACTGGGATTCAGCCCTATGGAGCTTTTGTTGAGTTAGAAACAGGAGTGACAGGCCTGATTCATATCTCGGAGATTCGGACAGGATTTATCGAAAATATTTACGAGGTTTTAAAGATCGGTGATGAAGTCCAGGTACAGGTCGTAGATTTTGATGAATATACTGGGAAAGCTAGCCTTTCCATTCGTACCTTGGAAGAAGAAAAGCATCAACTTCCTAGACGGAGACGTTTTTCGAATGATCGCATCAAACATGGTTTTGCACCGCTTGGTCGCATGATGCCTGTTTGGACTCGAGAAGCCTTGGAGCATTTAAAGAAAAACAGTAATTGATAAATTTCTAACCATCTTTGATGTTATTAAATTTGTGGCAATAGAAGTATGAACGAAGAACAATTATTAAAATCAGGAGAGCGCATTAACCAACTCTTCTCTACAGATATCAAGATTATTCAAAATAGAGAGGTTTTCAGCTATTCAGTGGATAGTGTTCTCTTGTCGCGTTTTCCTCGTTTCCCAAAAAATGGGTTGATAGTGGATTTCTGTGCAGGTAATGGAGCTGTTGGGCTTTTTGCCAGTAGTCGTACTAAGGCGAAAATTCTGTCTGTTGAAATCCAAGAACGCCTGGCTGATATGGCTGAACGGTCGGTTCGTTTAAATGGCTTAGAAGAGCAGATGCAGGTTATTTGTGATGATTTGAAAAATATGTCTAGCTACATTCAGGGGAGCAAGGTCGATTTGATTTTGTGCAACCCTCCCTATTTTAAGGTGGACGCAAATTCTAATCTGAACGAAAGCGAACACTACTTGTTGGCTCGGCACGAAATTACGACTAATCTCAAGGAAATCTGTCGTAGTGCTCAAAGTATTCTCAAATCTAACGGACGTCTAGCCATGGTTCATCGTCCTGATCGTTTATTAGATATTTTAGAAACCCTTCAACAACACAATTTAGCTCCAAAGCGTCTGCAATTTGTCTACCCTAAACGGGAAAAGGAAGCCAATATGCTTTTGATTGAGGCTATCAAAGACGGCTCCACTAGTGGCTTTAAGGTTTTACCACCACTCATTGTTCATAATAATGATGGTACTTATACACCAGAAATTCAAGAGATTTATTATGGATCATAAGGCTTATATGTATGTAGTTGAGTGTCGTGATGGTTCTTACTATACAGGCTATACAACAGATGTGAAGAAACGAGTTGCTGTCCACAATAGTGGCAAAGGAGCCAAGTATACACGAGCTCGTTTGCCGGTAAAACTCATCTATGCAGAAGGTTTTGATAGTAAGGAAGAAGCAATGTCGGCTGAGGCCCTACTCAAACGGAAGAAGCGTCCTCAGAAGGAAAGCTACCTAAACGATAATCAAAATAAAAATCTAGTGAGTGCTTTTAACCTATAAAGAGAAGCCCTTTAGGCTTCTCTTACTTTTGTCAAAAATTGAAAAAAATGCTACAATAAAGAGAATAAAGAAACGAGGTATTATCATGTCTAAGATTCTAGTATTTGGTCACCAAAATCCAGATTCAGATGCTATCGGCTCATCTGTAGCCTTTGCTTATCTTGCGAAAGAAGCTTATGGTTTGGATACAGAAGCAGTGGCTCTTGGTACTCCAAATGAAGAAACAGCTTTCGTATTAGATTATTTTGGTGTTGAAGCACCGCGTGTTATCACTTCAGCTAAGGCAGAAGGTGCAGAACAAGTCATTTTGACTGACCACAATGAATTCCAACAATCAGTGTCAGATATCGCTGAAGTAGAAGTTTATGGTGTGGTGGACCACCACCGTGTGGCTAACTTTGAAACTGCCAGCCCACTTTACATGCGTTTGGAACCAGTAGGATCAGCATCTTCAATCGTGTACCGCATGTTCAAAGAACATGGTGTAGCAGTGCCAAAAGAAATCGCAGGTTTGATGCTTTCAGGTTTGATTTCAGATACCCTTCTTTTGAAATCTCCAACAACTCATCCATCTGATAAAGTGATTGCGCCTGAATTGGCTGAATTGGCTGGTGTGAACTTGGAAGAATATGGTCTTTCAATGCTTAAGGCGGGTACAAACTTGGCAAGCAAGTCAGCAGAAGAATTGATCGACATCGATGCTAAGACTTTTGAATTGAACGGAAACAACGTTCGTGTGGCTCAAGTCAATACAGTTGATATCGCTGAAGTCTTGGAACGCCAAGCTGAAATCGAAGCAGCTATCCAAGCAGCAAATGCAGCTAACGGTTACTCTGACTTTGTTTTGATGATTACAGACATTGTCAACTCAAACTCAGAAATTTTGGCTCTTGGTGCCAACATGGACAAGGTAGAAGCAGCCTTCAACTTCAAGCTTGAAAACAACCACGCTTTCCTTCCAGGTGCCGTTTCACGTAAGAAACAAGTGGTACCACAATTGACAGAAAGCTTTAATGCATAATGATAGATGGGGAAACCCATTATTAAAAAGGAGTTTCGGCTCCTTTTTTGCTAGTAGAGAAGTATGTTAGAAAATGGTGATTTAATCTTTGTGAAAGATAGTTCGGATATAGGACAAGCCATCCAGGAATCTACTGGTAACTATAGCCACGTGGCCATCTTTTTGGACGGACAGGTCTATCATGCTACGGTGGAAGGTGGCGTCCTTGCCCAATCCCCTGAAGATTTCTTTGAAGCTGAGAAAGTCTATGACCTTTATCGCTATCCGAAAATCAATCACAAAGAAGTCAAAAAGCGGGTAGAAGGCCTTTTAGGGGCTCTCTACAATGCTTCCTTTTATCCGGATGGAGATGGTTATTACTGTTCCCAGTTCATTGCTGAACTACTACCTATTTTTGAGACCATTCCCATGAAATTTGGGAATGATACTCAGGAAATTAGTGATTTCTGGAGTGAATACTATAGAGAACTAGGACTAGCTGTACCTTTGAATCAGCCTGGCACTAATCCGAGTCAATTAGCAACATCACCACTTTTAGTTTGTAAAGAAAGGAATCTTTATGATTCAGATTTTTAATCCATCTCGTTTGACACGGCAACCATTCTTTAGAGATTTGGTTGATTATCTTGATCAGCATGATGATGTTATCCTCCGTGAAATCAAGGCTCAGTTTCCAGGGGTTGCAGTTGACAAGTACTTGGAGGAATATATTAAAGCTGGTTTCATCCTTCGAGAAAACAAACGCTATTATCTCAATCTTCCTTTTCTAGAGTCTACGGAATCTCTTGAACTAGACCAAGAAGTCTTTGTGAGAGACGATAGTCCTGTTTATCCAGAAATCCTGGAGAAACATTTTCAGACGGAATTACGCAATCAAACCAATGCAGCAATCCTAGAAGAGTATACAGATTTTGCTAGGGAGCAGATGACCTTGTCTAATTACTTTTATAAGGTTAAGCACCAGTATCCGCTGACAGAAAATCAGCAGAAACTCTATGCTGTTTTGGGGGATGTAAACCCTGAGTATGCTCTCAAGTATATGACAACATTTTTGCTTAAATTTCTCAAAAAAGACCAGCTTATGCAGAAACGTCGTGATATCTTTGTCGATAGTTTAGTTTTATTGGGCTACATCATTCAAAATGAAGATGGGAAATATGAGTTAGCTGTAGAATTTGATAAAGAAAGATTCATCTTTATAAAAAAATAGAAAAAGGCTAGGAAATTTTCTAGCCTTCTTTAAGTCCTTATAGATAACGTTCTGCGATAGTTGCATCTCCAGGGTAGTCTTCCTTCTTGCCTTGGACGATTTGATAGCAATCAGCTCCTTTACCAGCGATAATCACAGCGTCCAGTTCTTGACTTGTAACAGACATAGCAGCCTTGATAGCTTGCTCGCGATCGACAATCTTTTCAACAGGATGATGGATATAGCTACTGATTTCATCTGCAATGGCCATCGGATCTTCATAGTTTGGATCATCAGCTGTTAGAAAGACTTGAATTTCAGGATGTTGATCAAGGAGAAGTCCAAAGTCCTTACGACGGCTTTCTCCCTTGTTTCCAGTTGAACCAAGTACTAAAGCAATCTTTCCAGTTTGATGAGTTTCAACGACAGAAATAAGTTTTTTAAGACTGTCACCATTGTGGGCGTAGTCGATGAAAACTTTTGCACCATTTTTCTGAGTGAGAACTTCCATACGACCAGGTACTCGAGTAGTCGCAATCCCTTTCTTGATGTCATCCAGACTAGCACCTAAACGAAGACAAGCAAGTCCTGCAGCGACTGCATTTTCTTGGTTGAAGTGCCCAATCAACTGAATATTATAGTCTCCAGCTAATTTACCAGTAGCTGAGAAGCTAAAGGCTTTAGAGTTTTCAATTTGATTACTTGATTGGCTACCGTAGAAGTCATGGTTTTGGTTCTCAACTTGTTCTTTTAGAACAGAGAAGTGGTCCATATCACTATTAATGACAACTGCGCGACTATTTTTCATCAAGAGACGTTTGTGATAGAAGTAGTCTTCAAAGGTCGGATGCTCAATAGGACCAATATGGTCAGGACTAATGTTGAGGAAGACACCGACATCAAAAGTTAGGCCGTAGACTCGTTTCACCAGATAGGCTTGACTGGAAACTTCCATAATAAGGTGGGTTCTTCCGTTATCAACTGACTGGGCCATCATCTCAAAGAGGTCGATGCTTTCAGGAGTTGTTAGAGCAGATTTAAAGAAAGTCTTACCGTCCAAAGTAGTGTTCATGGTTGACAACATAGCTGGACGATGTTTTTGATTTAAGATATTGTAGGCAAAGTAAGCCGCAGTTGTTTTTCCTTTAGTACCAGTGAAAGCAAGGAGTTTTAGTTTTTCCTGAGGATTGCCATAAAACTCCATAGCAATCAAACTCATGGCTTTCTTGATATCGCTAACGACAATAACAGGGATGCCTACTTCATAGTCTTGTTCAGCTACATACCAACCGAGCCCTTGTGAGATTGCCGAGAGGAGAAATTCCTTCTTAAAAGCAGCTCCTTTTACAAAAAAGAGGCTATTATCTTTTGCTTTTCGACTATCGTAGCAGATGCTATCAAAAACGACATCACTGTAATAATAATGGTAATGTCCTTGGTCAATAATCTCACGGAAGAGATCGTCTTTCTTTAAAATATCTAATACGGTTTCAATCTTTATCATACTTTCTATTGTAAACTGAAAGTCTGAATTTTACAAGTAACAAGGAAAAGTTTATAATGGAAGATAAGGAACATTTCCTAGTTATTAAAATTGAATGAGGAAGTTATGTCTAACGAAAATAATCATCAGCAGGCCCAGATGTTACGCGGGACTGCCTGGCTTACAGCTAGTAACTTTATCAGTCGCCTCCTCGGGGCTATTTACATTATTCCCTGGTATATTTGGATGGGGACTTATGCCGCAACAGCTAACGGTCTCTTTACCATGGGCTATAATATTTACGCCTGGTTCTTGTTGATTTCGACAGCAGGTATTCCAGTTGCAGTTGCTAAGCAGGTCGCTAAATACAATACCATGCAAGAAGAAGAGCATAGTTTTGCCCTGATTCGAAGTTTCTTGGGCTTTATGACTGTGCTAGGACTTGCCTTTGCCTTGATCTTATACCTCTTTGCACCTTGGTTGGCTGACCTTTCTGGAGTCGGTAAGGACTTGATTCCTATTATGCAGAGTCTAGCGTGGGCGGTCTTGATTTTCCCATCTATGAGTGTTATCCGTGGATTTTTCCAAGGGATGAATAATCTTAAGCCCTATGCTATGAGCCAAATCGCTGAGCAGGTTATCCGTGTCATTTGGATGCTCTTAGCAACCTTTATCATCATGAAACTTGGTTCAAGAGATTATCTATCAGCTGTTACCCAATCTACCTTTGCGGCTTTTGTGGGAATGGTAGCTAGTTTTGCAGTCTTGCTTTATTTTCTTTATAAAGAAGGATTGCTCCAAAAAGTTTTTGAAACACGAGATAAGATTGACAGTAAGAGTCTACTGGTCGATACGATTAAGGAAGCTATTCCTTTTATTATAACAGGTTCAGCTATTCAACTTTTCCAAATCTTGGACCAAATGACCTTTATCAATAGCATGAAGTGGTTTACCAACTATAGTAACGAAGATTTGGTTGTCATGTTTTCTTATTTCTCTGCCAATCCTAATAAGATCACCATGATTTTGATTTCTGTAGGAGTATCAATCGGTAGCGTTGGTTTGCCTCTCTTGACCGAGAACTATGTCAAGGGTGATTTACCAGCAGCTTCTCGGTTGGTGCAAGATAGTATTACTATGCTCTTCTTATTCCTACTACCTGCAACGGTTGGAGTAGTCATGGTAGGGGAACCCCTCTATACAGTCTTTTACGGCAAACCTGATAGTTTGGCTTTGGGCTTGTTTGTCTTTGCAGTCTTGCAGTCAACAATCCTAGGTTTGTACATGGTCTTGTCTCCAATGCTTCAGGCTATGTTCCGTAATCGTAAGGCAGTTCTATATTTTATCTATGGTTCGCTTGCTAAGCTTGTCTTACAACTACCAACAATAGCGATTTTCCACAGTTATGGACCATTAATTTCAACGACCATCGGTCTCATCATCCCAATTGTTTTAATGTACCGTGAAATCTGTCAGATTACAGGTGCTCGCCGAAAGATTATCTTGAAGAGAACAATCTTAGTCACTATTTTGACTTTAGTCATGTTTATCCTTGTTGGATTCTTGCAGTGGATTATCGGCTTTGTCTTCCATCCAACTGGACGTTTCTGGAGTTTTATCTATGTCGCCCTTATTGGTGTAATCGGCGGTGGGATCTATGGCTTCATGAGTCTCTATACTCGACTCTTGGATAAGATTATTGGAAAGGCAAAAGCTGACCAGTTGAGAGCACGATTAAAATTATCATAATGCTTTATAAATAAAACGAACAGTTTGAACTTTTAAAGAAAAAAAGTTTAGATTGTTCTTTTTTTCTTTAAAAAATACAAAAAAATATAAAAATTGGAGAAAAAAGTAATTTTTTAACACATAAACGCTTGACTAAAAAAAACTTTAACTGTATAATGATACAAATATTTAAATTTGGAGGTTCTGGAGATGAAAAAGTCTAAGGCAAAATATCTGACGCTGGCAGGCGTCGTCTTAAGTGCTGGTCTGCTCTTAGCGGCTTGTAGCAACTCTGCTAGTTCAACAAAGACTTACAATTATGTATACAGTAACGATCCTTCCAGTCTGAACTATCTAGTAGAAAATCGTGCAACAACAGGTGATGTAGTTACAAACTTGGTAGATGGTTTGATGGAAAATGACCAATACGGGAACTATATTCCTTCATTGGCAGAAGATTGGTCTGTTTCCCAAGATGGCTTGACCTATACATACAAACTTCGTAAGGAAGCCAAATGGTATACTGCAGATGGTGAAGAGTATGCACCTGTAACAGCACAAGATTTTGTGACAGGATTGAAGTATGCTGCGGATAAAAATTCAGAAGCCTTGTATTTAGTGCAAGATTCTGTTGCTGGTCTGGCTGACTATGTTAGCGGGAAAACAACAGACTTTTCAACAGTTGGAGTTAAGGCTATTGATGACCAGACTGTTCAATATACTTTGACTCAACCAGAACCTTATTGGAATTCAAAAACAACTGCAACTATTCTATTTCCAGTAAATGCTGACTTCTTGAACTCAAAAGGGGATGATTTTGGTAAAGTGGATCCAGCAAATATCTTGTATAATGGTCCATTCATCCTAAAATCATTCACATCTAAATCTGTACTTGAATACAAGAAAAATCCAAACTACTGGGACGCAAAAAATGTATTTGTAGATGATGTCAAATTGACATACTATGATGGAAGCGACCAAGATGCGCTTGTTCGTAACTTTAGCGAAGGTGTCTATAGTTTCGCACGTCTCTACCCAAATAGTTCAAGTTTTGCAGGTGTGCAAGAGAAGTACAAGGATAATATTATCTATAGTATGCAAACTGCGACATCCTACTATTATAACTTTAACCTAGATAGAAAATCTTATAACCACACATCAAAAACGACAGACGTTGAAAAGACAGCTCAACAAGAAGCAGTCTTAAACAAATCATTCCGTCAAGCCATTAACTTTGCCTATGACCGTAAAGCTTATGGGGCTCAGTCACAAGGGGAAGAGGGAGCGACTAAGATTATCAGAAACTTGCTTGTTCCACCTTCATTTGTAACACTTGATGGTAAAGATTTTGGTGATGTCGTAGCTTCTAAGATGGTTAACTATGGCCAAGTATGGCAAAATATGAACTTTGCTGATGGACAAGATGCCTACTATAATGCTGATAAGGCTAAAGAAGCTTTTACACAAGCCAAGAAAGAATTGGAAGCTAAAGGCGTTCAGTTCCCTATCCATCTTGACTTACCAGTAGATCAAGCTTCGAAAAGAGGTGTCCAAGAGGCAAGTTCCTTCAAACAATCTATCGAGTCTGTTTTGGGTGCAGATAATGTCGTCATCGATATTCAAATGCTGACTACAGAAGAAATGGATAGCATTGGTTACCTTGCTAATACAGCTGCTCAAAAAGATTACGACCTTTATAATGGTGGTTGGGGACCAGACTACCAAGATCCGTCAACTTATCTTGATACACTTAACCTTACAAATGGTGGTTCATTGCAAAACCTTGGCTTAGAACCTGGTGAAAGTAATACTAAAGCAACTGCGGTTGGCATGGATACCTACACTAAGATGATAGAAGAAGCCAATGGTGAACAAGATTTGACAAAACGTTATGACAAATACGCTGAAGCACAAGCTTGGTTAGTGGATAGCTCTCTCACGCTTCCAAGCGTATCTCTTGGTGGAACACCAGGAATCAGAAAAACAGTTCCATTCTCTGCTGCCTTCTCTCAAGCAGGTAACAAGGGTGTGGAATCATACAAATACGTTAAACTGCAAGATAAGATTGTCACAACAGCTGAGTATGAAGAAGCTAGACAAAAATGGCTAAAAGAAAAAGAAGAATCTAACAAAAAAGCCCAAGAAGATCTTGCCAAACACGTTAAATAATGAGTTTTAACAGAAAAACGATAACTTTAGAAAAGGTTATCGTTTTTTATATAGTTTGAAACTATAACTAGCTCTTGAAAACAAGAAAATGAGTAGATGGAAATAAGTGGTACAATAGTTAGTATAGATTTGGAGGTATTGTATGAGTAAATCTTTTCACATCAACACAATTTTAGCACAAGCAGGGATCAAGTCTGATGAAGCAACAGGTGCTTTGGTTACACCAATCCACTTTTCAACGACTTATCAGCACCCAGAATTTGGTCAATCAACGGGATTTGACTATACCCGCACCAAAAACCCAACTCGTAGCAAGGCAGAGGAAGTCTTGGCAGCTATTGAATCTGCCCACTATGCTCTAGCAACTAGTTCAGGTATGTCTGCCATTGTGTTAGCCTTTAGCGTTTTTCCAGTAGGAAGCAAGGTTTTGGCTGTTCGTGACCTTTACGGTGGATCTTTCCGCTGGTTCAATCAAGTGGAACAGGAAGGTCGTTTCCATTTTACCTATGCAAACACAGAAGAAGAGTTGATTGCTGAGCTAGAAAAGGATGTGGATGTACTCTATATTGAAACACCAACCAACCCTTTGATGTTGGAATTTGATATTGAAAAATTGTCAAAATTAGCTCATGCTAAGGGTGCTAAAGTTGTCGTGGACAATACCTTCTACAGTCCAATCTATCAACGTCCAATTGAAGATGGTGCAGATATCGTCATTCATTCAGCAACAAAATACCTTGCAGGACATAATGATGTTCTAGCTGGTGTAGTTGTGACAGATAGTACGGATTTATACGAAAAACTCTTTTACAATCTCAACACTACTGGGGCTGTTTTGTCACCATTTGATAGTTATCAATTGATTCGTGGTCTTAAGACTTTGTCACTTCGTATGGAGCGCTCAACAGCCAATGCCCAAGAAATTGTAGCCTTTTTAGAACAATCACCTGCAGTTAAAGAAGTACTGTATACAGGACGTGGGGGGATGATTTCCTTTAAAGTAGCTGATGAGAAGCGTATTCCTCATATCTTAAATACCTTGAAAGTATTCTCTTTTGCTGAAAGTTTGGGTGGGGTTGAAAGTCTGATTACCTACCCAACTACTCAAACCCATGCAGATATTCCTGCAGAGGTTCGTCATTCTTATGGATTGACAGATGACCTCTTACGCTTGTCTATTGGTATTGAGGATGTTAGAGATTTGATTGAAGACTTGCGTCAAGCCTTGGAAGGATAAAACTATGGGGAAATATGATTTTACGACCTTGCCCAATCGTTTTGGACACCATACCTATAAATGGAAAGAAGCAGAGACTGACCGAGAAGTATTGCCGGCTTGGATTGCTGATATGGACTTTGAGGTGTTACCTGAGATTCGTCAGACAGTCCATGACTATGCAGAGCAATTAGTCTATGGCTATACCTATGCTAGTGATGGATTGATTGAAGCCGTTCAAAACTGGGAGGAAAAACACCATGGTTATCGCTTTGATAAGGATGCCCTAGTCTTTATCGAAGGGGTAGTACCAGCTATTTCAACAGCCATTCAAGCCTTTACCAAGGAAGGCCAAGCAGTGCTCATTAACACACCAGTATATCCTCCTTTTGCTCGCAGTATTAAGCTCAATAATCGTAGACTAATCACCAACTCTCTAGTAGAAAAAGACGGACTTTTTGAGATTGATTTTGATCAATTAGAGAAAGACTTTGTTGAAGAGGATGTGAAACTTTACGTTCTCTGCAACCCTCATAATCCTGGTGGACGTGTTTGGGAGAAGGAAGTCTTAGAGAAGATTGGACAACTTTGTCAAAAACATGGCGTTTTGCTAGTATCTGATGAGATCCACCAAGACTTGGCCTTGTTTGGAAACAAGCACCAGTCATTAAACACTGTAAATAAAGACTTCAAAGAATTCTCACTGATTTTAAGTAGCGCTACCAAGACCTTTAATATTGCAGGAACCAAGAATTCCTACGCTATTATCGAGAATCCTAAGTTAAGACTTGCTTTCCAAAAACGTCAGCTGGCTAATAATCAACATGAAATTTCAGGATTAGGATACTTAGCAACAGAAGCTGCCTATCGCTATGGTGAAGATTGGTTAGCAGAACTTAAAGAACTGATCGAGAAGCATATCAATGATGTAGTGGATGTATTTGGTAAAGAAACTAAAATCAAGGTCATGAAACCTCAAGGGACCTATCTCATTTGGCTTGATTTTTCAGCCTATGATGTTAGCGATGAAGAACTAAGAAAACTCTTGAGAGACGAAGCCAAGGTTATCCTGAACAGAGGCCTGGACTTTGGTGAAGAAGGAGCTCTCCATGCTCGCTTAAATGTAGCCATGCCTACATCTGTCTTGGAAGAAGTTTGCCAACGAATCATTACCACTTTTTCAAATCATTAAAAAACTAGCCTTTTAGGAGAAAAGTACTCCTAGAAGGCTATTTTCATAGACAGAAATGTGGTATAATTAAGAGATAAAGAAAAGGGGACACTATGGCTAAATTGATTCCAGGAAAGCTTCGAATGGAGGGAGCTCAACTCTACGAAACTGGTCAGATTGAAATCATCAAAGAACAAGACCATCGCATCTATGCGCGTGTAACGGATGAAGAAATCCGCTATAGTTTAGATGACGATTTGGTTTTTTGTACCTGTGCATTTTTCAAAAAAAGAGGTTACTGTGTTCATTTGGCGGCATTGGAATATTATCTGAAAAATGACCAATTAGGGCAAGAAATCTTACTCAATCTAGAGGCTAATCAGGAAGAAAAGGAAATTGTTGAGACACAAGTGACTTTCGGAGGAAAATTCTTGGAGTCTATCCAAGCACCTAGTCAGTCTGACCTCTATCAGCTTTCTGCTCAAGGACAGTTGGAAGCAGGAACCAATCGCCTTATCTGGACTTTAAGGATTGGTCTTTCTAACCAAGAAAAATTTTATGTAATTAGGGATATTCCTCTATTTTTAAAAGTCATAGAGGCCGCTAAACCATACATGATAGGGAAACATTACGAGACCTTATTAAGACTTGAGTATTTTGATAAAGCTAGCCAAGAAGTTTTGAGTTTCTTGCTAGGACTGGTTGAGGAGAAAACGGACAATCCTATTTTTTTCCAAAATCAAGGGCGACATCTCTATTTCCCTAAGACTTTTTTTGAGCAAGGTGTCAGTCTTCTGATGAGCTTAGATGTATTCCAATTTGATCATCAGCTTTCGATATATCACCATCTTCTTTTCCAGGATTTTGATGGTCATGCAGGTTTGTTTTCTTTTGAGATTGAAGAAAAATCCAACTATTATGAGATGGAAATCTGCGAACAGGCAGGAGTCAATGTCTTTTATGGGGGACAAGTTTTATTCTCTAAAGGCAATTTTTACCTATTGACGAAAAAACAGGCTAGTTTATTAGATGCGCTTAGAAAAGTTCCTTTAGATCATAGTGGTAGAAAGATTTTACAGTTTGATACTAGTGATCGAGATCTCTTAGCTTCGACTCTGTTCCAGTTTAAAGAACTCGGAAAAGTAGAGGCACCTGAGTCTCTTCAAATCCAATCTTTTCGTCCCTCTTTCTACATGGAACGAGAAGAGGACGGATCTATTCGATTAGATATGCAATTTCAATATGAAACTTGCTTAGTAACTACTCGAAATGAACTAGAGAACCTCCCTTTTGCTAGTGACATTCAATTGGAAAAACAGATTTTTCAGTTGGCCTTATCTGCTGGGTTTGAAGCGGATTTTCGTTCGTGGCGTCAAAGTTTGAAAGCTGAAGCAGTCCATGCTTTCTTTCAGGAAGTTTTACCAGCCTTTGCAGCACTTGGAGAATTAAAGATTTCAGAGAGCATGCAAGATCTTTATCAGATTCAGAAACCTCAAGTCCACATCTCGTCCAAGGGAAGTCTTTTAGATATTCAATTTGATTTTCAGGATATAGACCAAGAAGAAATCAATCGAGCGATGAAGGCTCTGGTTGCCAAGCAGGACTATTATATTAGCTCGTCAAATCAGGTTTATTATTTCGACGAAGAGACCAAGCGTATTCGTCAGGATTTGGATGATTTGGGAATTGGAGAGATAGAGAGTGATACTTTCCATGCACGCAAATCATTGGCTTATACCCTTTCTCATCTTTTTAAGGATCAGGACCAAGTAATATTTACTGAAGAATTTAGGCATTTGGCGTACGATTTGACGCATCCAGAGGATTTTCCGATGAAGTCCCTAGATATTCGAGCCCAGCTCAGAGATTATCAGAGAAAAGGGATTCAATGGCTCCAAATGCTAGACCATTATGGTTTTGGTGGAATTTTAGCAGATGATATGGGACTTGGAAAGACTTTACAAGCCATCGCCTTTTTAAGTAGCCAGCTTCAGGAGAATAGCCGTGTCTTGATTCTTGCTCCGTCTGGTCTAATCTATAACTGGGCTGATGAATTTAAAAAGTTTGCACCGAATTTGGATGTGGCTGTCGTACATGGATTGAAACCTTATCGTGAGACTATTTTAGCAGAAAAACATCAGGTCTATGTGACCAGTTATGCCACTTTCCGTCAGGATAGTGAAATCTATCGAAATTTATCTTTTGATTTTCTATTTCTAGATGAAGCCCAAGTGATGAAAAATGCCCAAACCAAAATTGCTAAGATTTTGAGAAAGTTTGTGGTTCCATCAGTTTTTGCTCTTTCCGGAACACCAATTGAAAATAATCTAGGGGAATTATGGTCTATCTTTCAGATTGTATTGCCAGGACTTTTGCCAGCAAAAAAAGACTTTATGAAATTGCCTGCTGAGAGAGTGGCACAGTTTATCAAACCATTTGTCATGCGTCGAAAAAAAGAGGATGTTCTTACAGAGTTACCTGATCTGATAGAAGTCGTTTATAAAAATGAACTGGAGGACCAGCAAAAAGCTATCTATCTAGCTCAACTTCAACAGATGCAAGAGCGCTTGGGACAAGTGACCGATGCAGAATTTCAACGAAATCGAGTTGAAATTTTAACAGGACTCATGCGTCTTCGCCAGATTTGTGATACTCCAGCTCTATTTATGGAAGATTATAAGGGAGATAGCGGGAAGCTTGATAGTTTACGAGATCTGCTAGGTCAAATTGCTGAGGGAAATCATCGTGTACTCATCTTCTCTCAATTTAGGGGAATGCTTGATCGCATCGAAAAGGAGTTGCCTCAACTTGGCTTAACTTCCTTTAAGATTACTGGCTCTACACCATCACAGGAGCGTCAAGAAATGACCAAGGCATTTAACCAAGGTGAGCGCGATGTGTTTTTGATTTCTCTAAAAGCTGGTGGTGTTGGTCTCAATCTTACTGGTGCTGACACAGTTATTCTGGTCGACTTATGGTGGAATCCAGCAGTCGAATCACAGGCTATTGGAAGAGCTCATCGTATGGGACAAGAACAAGCTGTTGAAGTTTATCGCCTAGTAACTCGTGGAACAATCGAAGAGAAAATTCAAGAGTTACAGGAAGAGAAAAAAAATCTGGTCTCAGAAGTCTTGGACGGAACAGAGTCTCGTGGAAGTCTGACACTTTCTGAAATTCAAGAAATATTAGGAATTTCTGAAGCCAAGACTTGAAAAATCAAGACTTTACGCTATAATGGAGTATTGAAAGGAAATAAAAATGAAGCTAGAACGATTTCCAATAGTGTCAGATGATGAAATTATGCTGACAGAGATGCCGTTTATGAATTTATATGATGAGTCGGATCTCATTAGTAACATTAAGGGAGACTACCAAGATAAAAACTACTTGGAATGGTCACCAATTACTAGTGAAAAAAAGTCATCGACTAAGGCGCCAGAGAAATTGACTGAAAAAAAGGAAAAAACCTACGCTGAACTTGCTCGTGAAGAAGCCAGAGCTGATTTGAAACGAAAACGTTCAGCAAAGTATTTGACCCAAGATGTTAGTTTTACAAAACGCTATAAATCTTCAAATAATGTAGTAAGGCAAGCAAATCAGCCAACAGCTCCTTTCCAAAAGGAAAATCCAGGTGAGCTTACCAAATATAGTGACAAACTAAAACAAAGCCATTATATTTTGGCTGAAATAGCTCCACAGATGCAACAAACAAGTAAAGAAGAGCATCTGGGACCAAAGAAAAATAATTATGATTTTCTAAAGAAAAGCCAGATTTATAACAAAAAAGTAAATCAAACAGAAAAAGAACGTAAAATTGCTCAAGAGTTGAACTTGACAAATATGACAGAGTAAAGGGGAAAAAGATGGCAAAAACCTATCATTTTATCGGAATTAAAGGATCAGGAATGAGTGCCTTGGCTTTGATGTTGCACCAAATGGGGCACAAGGTCCAAGGATCTGATGTTGAAAAATATTACTTTACCCAACGTGGACTAGAGCAAGCAGGGATTAAAATTTTACCTTTCGATGAGAAAAATCTTCAGGGTGATTTAGAAATTATCGCTGGGAATGCCTTTCGTCCAGATAACAACGTTGAAATCGCCTATGCAGACAAGAATGGTCTAAGTTATAAACGTTATCATGAGTTTCTTGGTAGTTTTATGCGTGACTTTATCAGCATGGGAGTTGCTGGTGCACACGGTAAGACTTCAACAACCGGGATGCTTTCTCACGTCTTGTCACACATTACTGATACTAGCTATCTAATTGGAGATGGTACAGGTCGTGGCTCTGAAAATGCCAAGTATTTTGTCTTTGAGTCAGACGAGTACGAGCGCCATTTCATGCCATATCACCCAGAATACTCTATCATTACCAACATCGACTTTGACCACCCTGACTACTTCACAAGCTTAGAAGATGTTTTCAACGCCTTCAATGATTATGCAAAACAAATCAGCAAAGGTTTGTTTGTCTATGGTGAAGATGCTGAGTTGCGTAAGATTACATCTGATGCTCCAATTTACTATTATGGTTTTGAAGCAGAAAACAATGACTTTGTAGCCAGTGACTTGCTTCGTTCTACTACAGGTTCAACCTTCACCGTTCACTTCCGTGGTCAAGAGTTAGGTCAATTCCACATTCCAACTTTCGGACGCCACAATATCATGAATGCTACTGCAGTGATTGGTTTGCTTTATACTGCTGGTTTTGACTTGAATCTAGTGCGTGAACACTTGAAGACTTTTGGTGGGGTGAAACGTCGCTTTACAGAAAAAATTGTCAATGATACTGTTATCATCGATGATTTTGCGCATCACCCAACTGAAATTATCGCAACTCTAGATGCTGCACGACAAAAATACCCAAGCAAGGAAATCGTTGCTATTTTCCAACCGCATACCTTTACTCGTACAATTGCTTTGTTGGATGATTTTGCACAAGCTTTGAACCAGGCTGACGCAGTTTACCTAGCACAAATCTATGGATCTGCTCGTGAAGTTGACCATGGTGATGTTAAGGTTGAGGATTTAGCAGCCAAGATTGATAAAAAACATCAAGTTATCACTGTTGAAAATGTGTCTCCGCTCTTAGACCATGACAATGCTGTATACGTCTTTATGGGAGCAGGTGACATTCAATCATATGAATACTCATTCGAACGTCTCTTGTCAAATTTGACAAATAATGTTCAGTAAGGAACAAGATGGAATTTCCAATTAAAATTCGAGAAGCCACGCAATCAGATATGGAACAAATTTGCTTGATTTCTAATTGCACAGCAGGTTCTCGAGAAATAACAAATAGAAAAATGATAGAAGAACGTATCCGCAGTCATGCGGATACGTTTCTCTTAGCTAGTCTTGATGATGTGGTAATTGCTTATATCCTAGGAACAGATCTTGCTAATTCCTCACTAATCAGATGGATAGAAGAGTTGGCAAATGTAGAACTTATCAGTGATAGAAATTATGTGATTGCTGATTTATCTGTTCATCCGGATTATCAGAGGCAAGGATTTGGAACCTTATTGCTAGCAGCCTTCAAACAAGTTGTTCTTCAACAAAATAGTCCCGGTATTTATCTTCTTTGTGAGGATGAATTGCTAGCCTACTTTGAAATGAATGGATTTGTGGAACAAGGGATTATAGAAGGAGAAAGGAGCAGTGAGTTTGCCTTTCTCATGCATTGGCAGAATCCCTATTATCAGGAGGAAATATGATTATTCGACAAGCTAGATTTAGCGATTTAGACCGTATTTTAGAGATTGAATTAGAGAATTTTTCAATTGAGGAAGCCATACCTCGATCTGTTTTTGAAGCTCATCTAAAAGAGATTAAGACTAGTTTTTTAGTGGCCGAAAAAGATGGAGAGATACTCGGTTATATTGAAGGGCCAGTGGTTCCTCATCGCTATTTACAAGATCAGTCCTTCACAGAGGACATACAAGATCACGGTCATAGAGCAGGTGGTTATATATCTGTTACATGTTTGTCTGTTGCA
Source organism: Streptococcus sp. Marseille-Q7087 (assembly GCF_965111935.1). Classification (NCBI taxonomy): domain Bacteria; kingdom Bacillati; phylum Bacillota; class Bacilli; order Lactobacillales; family Streptococcaceae; genus Streptococcus; species Streptococcus sp. Marseille-Q7087. Next base: position 573,515 of record NZ_CBCOPJ010000001.1, read on the forward strand.
AAGAAGGCTCAATCCTTAGGGCTGGGAAGAAAACTACTGGCAGCCTTGAAAGAGGTAGCTCTTAAGCATGAGCGAGAGGGAATTAATTTGACCTGCCATGACTACCTTATTGATTACTATGAGAAGCATGGTTTTGTCAATGAAGGTAAGTCTAAGTCCCAATTTGCGGGAGAAGAATGGTATGATATGGTCTGGGAAAATAAGAATTAATAGTAGAAAAGCTTATAAGGTTGCTTTTCTCTAGTTTTTAAGATATAATATTATGGATTATCAACAAGGAGGTAAATACCTTTGAGCGAAAATTCAAATGAAGAAGAAAAGTTAAGTTTTAAAGAGCAAATTTTACGCGATTTAGAACGACTTAAAAAAGAGGCAAATGGGGCGGAACAAACTGACGACCTTTTTTCAGCTTTAGCAGATTCTTCTGAATCAATTCCAGAAAAAAAAGAACCAGGTATTTCTGAAGAAGAATTAATTGCACAATCAATTTCAGCTGTTGATCAGTTAATTGATAATGCACCAGTTGTTCCTCCACGTTCAACTGATACAGAAGGAACTCCTGAAGAGGTAGTTGAGTCACCTCAAACAATCTTAGAAAAAGAAGAAAAACATTCGATTCCAACTAGGGTTTCAGTTTCTTACAAAACTCAAGATGCTTCACCAGAAGCAACTGAAACTGTAAGCTTCTCATCTAGCAAAGAAGAGTTCGCGAATGAAAATCATGCGGATGTTGAAACTGAAACTGCAGAACTTCCTAGAAGAAGTCGTAGAGAGTCTGTGAAACCAACCAAGAAAAAGAAAAAATCTCACTTAAAAGGATGTTTAGTGACAGTATTTCTATTACTGATTTTATTCAGTGTAGGTGGTTTCTTTGGTCTTCGTTATGCAGAATCGGCCTTGCAACCTGTAGATCCATCATCTAAACAATTTGTAAAGGTTCAGATTCCAAATGGTTCTAATACTCAGGAAATTGGTTCAATATTAGAAAAATCTGGCCTAGTTAAGCATGGTATGCTTTTTACTTTATATGTAAAATATAAAAATTATACAGAATTAAAGTCAGGTTTTTATAATTTGCAGAAGAGTATGAGCACTGATGAATTAATTAAAGCCTTGCAAGTTGGTGGGACTCCAGAGCCTCAAGAAGTAGTATTTGCAAATTTAACTATTCCAGAAGGTTATACGCTTGAGCAAATTGCACAAGCTGTTGGACAACTTCAAGGTGATTTTAAAGAACCATTAACAGCAGATGCCTTTAAGGCAAAAGTTCAAGATGAAAACTTTATTGCTCAAGAGGTTGCAAAATATCCAAATCTTCTCGAAAGTTTACCTACAAAAGATAGTGGTGTTCGATATCGTTTAGAGGGTTATCTTTTCCCTGCAACATATAGTATTAAAGAAGGTACGACTGTTGAAAGTTTAATTGATGAAATGTTAGCTGCTATGGACAAAAGTTTAGCTACACATTATACTACTATCAAAGAAAAGAACTTAACAGTAAATGAGCTCTTAACGATTGCTTCACTTGTAGAAAAAGAAGGAGCAAAAACAGAGGATCGTAAGTTGATTGCGGGAATTTTCTACAATCGCTTGAACCAAAATATGCCACTTCAAAGTAATATTGCTATCCTTTATGCAGAAGGAAAACTTGGTCAAAAAATCAGTCTTGCTGATGATGCAGCTATTGATACATCAATTGATTCACCATACAATGTCTATACAAAAGTAGGTCTTATGCCTGGACCAGTTGATAGCCCGAGTTTAGATGCTATCGAATCAAGTATCAATCAAACAAAGAGTGATTATCTATACTTTGTGGCCAATGTTCAAGATGGTAAAGTTTACTTTGCCACAACATTGGAAGAACATGACAAAAATGTTCAAGAACATATCAATGGTAAATTAAACAAATCAAATAGCACAAACTAAAATTATGTGGTTTTCCACATAATTTTGCTTTAAGAAAGTAAATTTTATTGAAACAATCAAAAGAAAGTTGAGAAAAATGGTAGAAAAAACTTATCCAATGACATTGGAAGAAAAGGAAAAACTCGAAAAAGAATTAGAAGAATTAAAATTAGTACGTCGTCCAGAAGTCGTAGAACGTATCAAGATTGCTCGTTCATACGGTGATTTGTCAGAAAATAGTGAGTATGAAGCAGCTAAGGACGAACAAGCCTTTGTTGAAGGACAAATCTCAAGCTTGGAAACAAAAATTCGTTATGCAGAAATCGTGAATAGCGATGCAGTTGCGCAAGATGAAGTTGCTATCGGAAAAACTGTAACTATCCAAGAAGTTGGAGAAGACGAAGAAGAAGTTTACATTATCGTTGGTTCAGCTGGTGCAGATGCCTTCGCAGGAAAAGTATCAAACGAAAGCCCAATCGGTCAAGCCTTGATTGGTAAGAAAACAGGTGATATCGCTACAATCGAAACACCTGCTGGAAGCTATGACGTTAAAATTTTAAAAGTTGAAAAAACAGTTTAATAGGGTAAAAAAGAAGGAGTAGATACAGGGAAAGCGCTTCCTATCACTCCTTTTCTTCATTCTAAAAACTTGAGGAGACTAGATGAATTCAGAAAATAAACATAAAAAGAAAAGTAAAATGGAACGTGGATTAACAAACCGCCACGTTCAAGTTATGGCCATTGCGGGAACAATCGGGACTGGACTATTTTTGGGAGCTGGTCGCTCTATCAGTTTAACGGGACCTTCGATTGTCCTTGTCTATATGATTACGGGTGGTTTTATGTATCTCATGATGCGAGCTATCGGAGAGATGTTGTACCAGGACCCAGAGCAACATACCTTTATCAATTTTATTACTCGTTATCTAGGTAAGGGCTGGGGCTATTTCTCAGTTTGGTCTTATTGGTTATCGGTGGTCTTTATCGGAATGGCTGAGATTACAGCCATCTCGCACTATGTTCAGTTTTGGTTTCCATCCTGGCCATCTTGGTTGATTCAGGTTGTCTTTCTAACAATTTTAGGACTGGTCAATTTGATTGCCGTTAAAATCTTTGGTGAAGTAGAATTTTGGTTTGCCATGATTAAAATTGTGGCTATTCTTGCCATGATTGCGACAGGTGTTTTTATGGTTTTGACCGGCTTTGAAACTCCTTATGGTTCAGCAAGCCTGACAAATATCAGCGAGCATTTCTCCCTTTTCCCAAATGGTGGTATGAACTTTGTCATGGCCTTCCAGATGGTTTTCTTTGCCTACTTGATGATTGAATTTATCGGTGTTACCACATCTGAAACTAAGGATCCAAGAAAAGTATTGCCTAAGGCTGTTAAGGAAATTCCTTTGCGAATTATCTTCTTCTACGGTGGAGCACTCTTAGCTATTATGTCTATTATTCCTTGGCGTGAGCTTTCTGCAGCAGATTCACCATTTGTAACGGTATTTGAACTTGTTGGTCTTAAGTGGGCGGCTGCTTTGATTAACTTTGTTGTCTTGACTTCAGCAGCGTCAGCATTGAATTCAACCCTTTACTCAACAGGTCGTCACTTGTATCAGATTGCCCATGATTCACCCAATCGTTTCTTGAAAGCTATTAAGGCAGATACCCTCTCACGCCACAACGTTCCTCAGAATGCAATCATTGCTTCTGCCGTATTGATTGGTTTTGCTGCCTTCATCAATGTACTTCCTGGCGTATCAGATGCCTTTGCTTTGATTACAGCTTCTTCATCAGGTGTTTATATTGCCATCTACATCTTGATCATGGTAGCCCATCTCAAATATCGTAAGTCTAAGGACTTTATGGAAAATGGTTATCTCATGCCCCAATATCGTTTGTTAAATCCTCTGACCATGCTCTTCTTTATCTTTGTGTTTGGAACACTCTTCCTACAAGAATCAACTGTAATGGGAGCTCGAGGTTCAGCAATCTGGATTGTTGCATTCGGTATATACAGCCAATGGAAGTTTAGAAAATAAGTCAGAAGCTCATCAACTCAGGTTGGTGAGCTTTTTTTAGTTTGACAGTTATTTAAAATAGGAATATAATCAAGGCGTAAGTGTCTTTGAGGAGGGTTTGATGCACATTCGATTGGAAGATACAGAGTCTCAGAAAGCGCAAAAAATCGGAGAGTTGGTTCGCTCTTATAATCGTTCCAAAAGGGAAACAGCTGAAAGTGAGCCACTTAACCTTTATGTTGAAGATGATAGCGGTGAACTCCTAGCTGGTTTAGTAGCAGAGACCTTTGGAAATTGGCTAGAAATCGAGTATTTATTTGTGAAAGAAGAATTGCGAGGACAAGGAATTGGTTCCCAACTATTGCAGCAAGTAGAGAGTGAAGCTAAGAAGAGAAACTGTCGCTACGTTTTTGTGAATACGTATCAGTTTCAAGCGCCAGCCTTCTATCAGAAACATGGTTACCAGGAAGTCTTTGCCTTAAAAGACTATCCCTGTACTGGACAAAGGCATTATTATCAAAAAGATTTATAAACAGACATTGGACGCTTAAAGAGATTGTTCACATAATGATGGAGGTAGGTTGATGGATATCATACTGGATATGGGTAATGTTCTACTGGAATGGAACAAGGATAAGATTTTGAAAGCTGTAGCTAAAACTCAGAAAGATTATCTAATTTTAGACAAGGCTATTTTTCAGTCGGGGCTATGGGAAAGGTTGGACCTGGGGACCTTGACTCGGGAAGAATTGGTTGATAAGGTTCTTTCCCTATTAGGAGATTGCTATCAGAAAAAGGTTGAAGAAATCATTTGGAACTGGCCTGCCTATATCGATATTTACACGGAAGTCTTTCCGCTTCTTGCACGTTTAAAGGAAAATGGCCATCGTATTTTTGTCCTATCTAATACCTCACCAGTTTTTTATGAATTATTGAAAGATCAACTAGCACCTCTAGAAAAGATTTTAGATGGGTTTGTTCTTTCCTGTGATATCAAGGCTATCAAACCTGATCGAAAAATGTTTGAAGAAATCCTCCGTAAATATCAGTTGGATCCTTCAAATTGTATTTTTCTAGATGATGTAAAAGATAATACCAACATGGCTGAAAGTCTAGGAATCAGAGCCTATCAAGTCAAACAGAGAAGTGACGTTGTAGATATTTTGAAAAAATTTGAATAAACAGAAAGAGGCTGGGACAAAAGTCCTAGCCTCTCAATTGTCTTTGGATTGTCGAGCAAGACGCAGTGGTTGAGTGGGCTCTACTACGCTGATTTCATCAGCTTTTACAGCCCTACTCAACTGTGCGGAGGTGGGACGACGAAATCGAATTCTACCGAATTACCGATTTCTGTCTCACTCTCTTTTGTTAAAAAAATCGTACAAAACGACATATATATATTGCATAATGTAAAATATATGATATAATAAAGTTGAAAAAAGAAGCGCAACTTTTAAAATTAAGGAGGAGGTTACAAGTGGCTAAGAATTTAAAATTAAAACTAGCTCGAGTAGAGCTTGATATGACACAAGGTGATTTGGCAGAAGCTGTAGGTGTGACTCGACAGACTATCGGCTTGATAGAAGCTGGAAAGTATAATCCTAGTCTATCCCTTTGCCAGTCTATTTGCAGATGCTTAGGTAAAACGTTAGACCAATTATTTTGGGAGGAAGAAGATGAAAAATAGATTTTATTATTATCAATTATTAGATGAAAGAGAAGAGCAACTGATGAATAAAGCGGGAGCTGAAAGTTTCTATATCTCTATAGCTTTCTTGCTTTTATCTTATATGATTACAGTATTAGCACCAAGTCTTTTTAATCCGAGAATGATTCTCATCATTATCATTATTGGAACTTCTTATTTTTTCGGCCGTGCTCGAGATTTGGGTGTGAACTACTATAGTCGTTTTCATTTTACAATTATAGGGTGTTTGCTGGTAACTCTCGCTATTACGACTCTTTTGATGTTGCAGAATTATCAATTCAATATCGAAATTTATCAGCACAATCCTCTGAACGTTAAATACTTCTCTGCTTGGATCATTACCTATCTACTTTATCTTCCTTGGGTCTTTCTTGGAAACTTTGGATTAAAAAGTTATGGTGAATGGGCTCAGAAAAAGTATGAAAAAGATATGGATAAGCTCGAGAGCATGGAATAGCTTGTTAGCTTTTTATCAATATCGAGAAAATGTGATATAATAGTACTAATTTATGAGAAAAGAAGAAACATTTTCATCTTTTTACAAATAGGGAAGAAGGATAGTATATGTACCCAGATGACAGTTTAACTTTGCACACAGATTTGTATCAGATTAACATGATGCAAGTTTACTTCGACCAAGGGATTCATAACAAGAAAGCGGTTTTTGAAGTTTATTTCCGCCAACAACCTTTTAAAAATGGTTATGCTGTTTTTGCGGGTTTGGAACGAATTGTGAAATACCTTGAAAATTTGCGTTTCTCAGATAGCGATATTGCTTATTTGGAGTCACTTGGTTATCATGGTGCCTTCTTGGAATATCTCCGTAATCTAAAATTAGAATTGACTGTACGTTCTGCTCAAGAAGGGGACTTGGTATTTGCCAATGAACCGATTGTTCAAGTGGAAGGTCCTTTGGCTCAGTGTCAATTGGTTGAAACAGCTCTCTTGAATATCGTCAACTTTCAAACATTGATTGCGACCAAGGCAGCTCGTATTCGTTCAGTCATTGATGATGAACCTTTGATGGAATTCGGAACACGACGTGCGCAAGAAATGGATGCGGCTATCTGGGGAACTCGTGCGGCTGTTATTGGTGGTGCCAATGGAACTAGTAATGTACGTGCAGGTAAGCTCTTTGGTATTCCGGTTTTAGGAACTCATGCCCATGCTTTAGTTCAAGTTTATGGAAATGACTATCAGGCTTTCAAGGCTTATGCCTCAACGCACAAAAACTGTGTTTTTCTAGTAGATACCTATGATACTCTTCGCATCGGTGTTCCAGCAGCTATTCAGGTTGCGCGTGAACTTGGTGATAAGATTAATTTCCTTGGTGTCCGCATTGATTCTGGAGATATTGCTTATATTTCTAAAAAAGTTCGTCAGCAACTGGATGAAGCAGGATTTACGGATGCTAAGATCTATGCATCCAATGATCTTGATGAAAATACCATCCTTAACCTCAAGATGCAAAAAGCTAAGATTGACGTCTGGGGTGTAGGTACTAAACTCATCACTGCTTATGACCAACCAGCACTTGGAGCAGTTTACAAGGTTGTTGCTATTGAAGACGAGAATGGTCATATGCGTAATACCATTAAACTTTCAAATAATGCAGAGAAAGTTTCAACACCAGGTAAGAAACAAGTTTGGCGCATCACCAGTCGTGAAAAAGGCAAGTCAGAAGGTGATTACATTACCTATGATGGTGTCGATGTTGCTAGCATGACTGAAATCAAGATGTTCCATCCAACCTATACTTACATCAAGAAAACTGTCCGTAATTTTGATGCTGTTCCTCTCTTGGTAGACATTTTCAAGGAAGGTAAGCTGGTTTATGACTTACCAAGTCTGCCTGAAATTCAAGCCTATGCTCGTAAGGAATTTGATAAGCTCTGGGATGAATACAAACGCGTACTGAACCCACAACACTATCCTGTGGACTTGGCTCGTGACGTATGGCAAGACAAGATGGACTTGATTGATAAGATGCGTAAGGAAGCTCTAGGCGAAGGAGAAGAAGAATGAGTTTGCAAGAGACCATTATCCAGCAACTAGGCGTGAAACCAGTGATTGACGCCCAGGAGGAAATCCGTCGTTCGATTGACTTTTTAAAACGATATTTAAAGAAGCATCCCTTCTTAAAAACGTTTGTGCTAGGCATTTCTGGAGGTCAAGACTCGACCTTAGCTGGACGTCTTGCCCAACTAGCTATGGAAGAAATGCGAGCAGAAACAGGTGATGATAGCTATAAATTTATCGCAGTTCGCCTGCCTTATGGAGTGCAAGCTGATGAAGCAGATGCTCAAAAAGCCCTAGCTTTTATTCAGCCAGATGTCAGTTTGGTAGTGAATATCAAGGAATCTGCTGATGCTATGACGGCAGCAGTGGAAGCAACAGGAAGTTCTGTTTCCGATTTTAACAAGGGGAATATCAAGGCTCGTAGTCGTATGATTGCCCAATATGCCCTTGCGGGTGCCCATAGCGGAGCTGTTATCGGGACAGACCATGCTGCGGAAAATATCACAGGTTTCTTTACTAAATTTGGTGATGGTGGTGCAGATATTCTCCCACTTTATCGCCTCAATAAACGTCAAGGAAAACAACTCTTGAAGGAGCTTGGAGCTGATCCAGCCCTCTATGAAAAAGTTCCAACAGCAGATTTGGAAGAAGAAAAACCAGGTATTGCAGACGAAGTAGCCTTGGGAGTCACTTACAATGAAATTGATGATTACCTCGAAGGCAAACAAGTAAGCCCAGAAGCCCAAGCAACCATTGAAAAATGGTGGTACAAAGGCCAACACAAACGCCACCTACCAATCACAGTATTTGATAAGTTTTGGGAGTAAAAACCTCCAGTGGATGTTTTTACCCTGAGCCTAGAAATGAGAAAGCGAAGAAGGTCCGGGGGGCCTTTTTCACTTTATAACTTGAAATAGGAGAGTGAGAAAGTTCAATGCAAGTTTGAAGCCATCCATAGAATAGAAAGAGAGTTACCATTATGAAAGCAGTAGGGACACAAACTATAGAGACTGAACGTTTGATATTAAGAAGATTTGTGGAAGATGACGCTCAAGCCATGTTTGATAATTGGGCTTCACGCTCAGAAAATCTGACCTATGTGACTTGGGATCCACACCTGAATGTTGAACAAACTCAAAATTCTATTGGCAATTGGGTAAAATCCTATGACGATCCAGATTATTACAAATGGGCCATTTGTCTCAAAGAAAATTCGGACCATGTCATTGGAGATATTAGTCTTGTCAGTGTGGATGAAACTAACTCTAGCTGTGAGATTGGATATATCTTAGGGCAGGACTACTGGGGACGAGGACTCATGACAGAAGCCTTGAAAGCTGTCTTATCATACTGTTTGGATAAGATTGGATTTGAACGAGTTGATGCTTGCTATGTAAGTTTAAATCCCGCTTCTGGACGTGTCATGGAAAAAGCAGGTATGACTTTTTGGAAGACTGTTCCAAATGCAGTTGAACGAAAAGGTTATATAGCTGATAAAATTTATTATCAAATCAAAAAATAAGATGGAAAAGTCTCACTTTTCCATCTTATTTTTTATAATATACTTTTTAATCAAAATAAAGCAAATCTTTGCTGGTACTTGTAAAGAGGTCAAAGCCGTCTTTGGTCACAACACCGCAGTCCTCGATACGAACACCGACTTTACCAGGAATGTAGATACCAGGCTCAACTGAGAAGCACATGCCTTCTTCGATGACCATGTCATTTCCTTCCATGATAGATGGGAATTCGTGGACGTCCATACCGATACCATGACCGAGACGATGGTTGAAGTACTCACCGTAGCCAGCTTTTTCAATCACTTCCCGAGCTGCTCGGTCTACTTCATGAGCTGTCACACCAGGTTTGATAAAGTCAAGGGCAGCTTGCTGGGCTTCAAGAGTCAAGTTGTAAATGTCTTTCTTGAATTGGTCAGGTTTACCAACAGCGACTGTACGAGTCATATCTGATGCATAACCATTCACCATTACACCGAGGTCAAAGAGGAGAAGGGCATTGTTTTCAACCTTATTGGCTCCAGGAATACCATGAGGGTTTGCAGCGTTATCACCTGTCAAGACCATAGTATCAAAGCTCATTTCATAGCCTTCGCGTTTCATGGCAAAATCGATTTGCGCGATAATATCAGTTTCAGTATTATCAAGAGAGATATTGTCAAAACCAACTTTAACAGACTTATCGGCGTAAACACCTGCCACCATCATTTTTTGCACTTCGTCTGCCGATTTAATCAAGCGCATACGTTGGATTAGTGGAGTCAAGTTTTCAAATTCAGCAGTTTCAAAGACAGATTTTAAACCGTGGTATTTAGTCAAAATGAGGTTGTCAAACTCAACTGCGACACGTTTGAAATCAAGTTGTGGCAAGGCGTTTTGGATTTTTTTCCAAGGGTTTTCAGAGTCCACATAACCAACAACTGGGAATGAGACAGTGCTAGTTGCACGCTCAACTTCAAGAGCTGGAACAAAGAGAAGTGGTTCCTGGTCAGCAAGGACAAAGAGGAACATTTGGCGTTCGTGTGGATCACTGTAAAAACCAGTGAGGTAATTGATAGTGACGGGGTCAGATACGACTGCGACGTCTAACTTTTCAGATTCGAGATATGTTACAATTTGTTGTAATTTAGACATATGTTACCTTCTTTCTACCCCTCTATTTTTGCAAAAATTAGTAGAAAATGCAAGGGAGAAGGGGAAAAGAGCCTAAAAAAATTCCAACAGCCGATGGCATGCTGGAATAGAAAGATTAGTTGAATTCTGCCTTGCTTTTCACATCGCTATATTCTTCAGCGACTTCTTGGCTCAGGATATCCTCATAAGCTGGAAGGACGATGTCCTGACCATACTTTTTCTTGAGGGCAGTAGTGACCAAGCGATAGGCTAAGTTTGCATTACGGGATAAAATAGGTCCGTGGAAATAAGAACCAAAGACATTTTTATAGTGAACACCTTCACCGATCTTTTCTTCATTATTTCCATTTCCGTATACGACCTGCCCGAGTGGTTTTTGGTCATCTGAGAGGAAGGTACGGCCTTGGTGGTTTTCAAAACCATAATAGGTTTCATCAAATTCTTCGTTATGAATTTTAATGTCACCAATAAAGCGGTTGTTGGTTTGGTTGAGGGTGTAGTGTCCCATGACACCTAGACCTTCGATACGTCTTCCAGAAGCTTCAATATAGTATTGACCCAATAGTTGGAAGCCACCGCAGATAGCAAGGACAACACCATCATTTTGGATAAAGTTATCGATGTTTTCTTTTTTAGCAGGTAAATCACCAGCAATGATACTTTGTTCAAAGTCTTGGCCACCACCGAAAAAGGCGATATCGTAATGATTTTCATCGAAATCATCATGAAGTGAAACGATGTCAACTGTTACATGGGCACCAAGCTTTTCAGCTACGTACTTGAGCATGAGGATATTCCCGTTATCTCCGTAGGTATTCATGAGGTTACCATAGAGGTGGGCGATATTTAGCTGGTAAGGATAGTTGCCGTCTTTTGAGGAAAGTGAAGTATAAACCATTAGTTCATCTCCTTTCTAACAAGCTGACGATTGGCTAGTAATTCTCGGAATTCCAGCATGGCCGTATAAGTCGCAAGGATATAAGCATGCTTGCAGTCTTGAGCTTCAATCGTTTTAAGAACTTGTTCCAGACTACTTGTTTCAGTGATTTTATCAGCTGGGTAGCCAGTCACTCTAAGACGACGAGCAATTTCAGAATGACGCACGCCACCAGCGTTGATTTCTGGAATGTCCATGTCAGTAATTTGTTCAAAATCAGCATCCCAAATCCAGCTGGTATCAATCCCGTCTGCATAATTCGCATTTAGGAGAACAGAAAGGCTAAACGGATAAGGAGCCAATTTAATCATTTCAATAGCTTGAGTAGCACCAACAGGATTCTTGATGAGAACCAGCGTGCACTCCTTATCACCAATATGGAAGGTCTCCTGGCGACCGAATACAGCGCGACTTTTGTCAAATCCTTGCTTAATCAGTTGAGAATCAGCACCAAGGTAACGCGCGATAGCTACCGCAGCCAGAGCGTTGTAGATATTGTAGAGTCCACCGATTTGAATACCGTATTCCTGTCCGTCAATAACAAAGCGAGAACGATTGTTGGTTAACTCAACCAATTCTGTCAGACGGTAGTCCAAGTCAGGACGTTTACATCCACAGTTTTCGCAGATATAAGCTCCTAAGTTGGCATAAGTATTAAGCTCATATTTCAAAATACTTTGACAGTCTGGGCAGAGAATACCTTCAGTATTGTAGTGAGCAAGTTTTGCTGGACCTTTTTCCAAATCAAAACCAAAATACTGAACAGGATTTGGAATTGCAGGTTTGTAGAAAAGAGGACTGTCACCGTTTAGCAGAACAGTAGCAGTAGGAACTTTTCGAATAGCGTCCAAAATCATGTTGTAGGTCGTATAAATCTCACCGTAGCGGTCCATCTGATCGCGGAAGATATTGGTGATGACGAAAAGACTAGGCTGGATATAGTCACAGATGTGTGAGAGACTAGCTTCATCGATTTCAAGCACTGCAATATTTTTTCCAGTTTTTGAAGATTTTGCAGTCAAGAAAGTTGTCGTAATCCCTGTGATCATGTTGGCACCACTTGGATTAGTTAAAACTTGGCCATAAATTTCCCTTAGGATACCGACCGTGAGAGCAGTCGTCAAGGTTTTCCCATTGGTACCAGTTACTACAACAATCTCATAGTTCTTCGCTAAATTTTGTAGAATATCTTTATCAAATTGGAGGGCGAGTTTTCCAGGGAGCGTACTTCCACGTCCAAGACGACTCAAGATAAAATGAGAAGAACGTCCAGCCAGAAGGCCCAAAGTAGTTTTTAATTTCATGTTTCTATTATATCATAAAAGCCAGAAAAGATAGATTTGAGATTTTGGATAAGAAAAAACAACCCTAGGAGGGTTGTTTTTCATAAGTTTATCTTAGCTTAAATCGCAAACAAGTCATTCAAGTTTTCAGCCAAGGTTGGGTGAGTGAAGATTTGTTTTGTGAAGTAAGTGTATGGAATCTTGTTGTCCATAGCAACAGTGATGATGTTGATGATTTCTTGTGAACCTTCTGAGAAGATAGTTGCACCGAGAATTTCTTTGGTTTCTGTATTGACAACTGCTTTGAAGGCTCCACGAAGGTCACCATTTACATGACCACGAGGCATAGCAGCAACAGGGATTTCCTTAACAGCATATGGAAGTTTCAAATCAGCTGCTTGACTTTCAGTCAAACCAACTTGTGAAAGTGCAGGTGTTATAAAAATGGTGTTTGGTACATTGAGACGGTCCTCAAGAGTGTAGCTGCCATCACCAGCAAGGTAGCTATAGACAACACGGAAGTCATCGAGTGAAATGTAAGTGAATTGAAGTCCACCATTGACATCTCCAACTGCAAAGACACCAGGAACGTTTGTTTGACAATGTTTGTCCACCTTTATAGCACCACGTTCAGTTAGTTCAATATCTGTATTTGAAAGTTGAAGTGATTCTACATTTGGTTTACGTCCTGTTGCGTAGAGAAGGGCATCGAAACGGTATGTTTCGTTCTCAGTCACGACAAGAACTTGGTCACCGTCATTTTTGATTTCAGTAGTGTGGATGTTTTGAAGCAATTCGATTCCGTCTTCTTCCATGTACTGTTTAGCAAGAGCAGCGATAGAAGGTTCAGCACGAGGCAAGAAAGTATCCAAAGCGTCTAAGACGGTTACCTTGCTTCCAAGTTTGTTGTAGAGACCTGCAAATTCAAGACCGATATTACCGCCACCAAGAATTCCAAGTTTTTCTGGCAATTTGTCCAAGTTTTGGATGCCTGTTGAGTCAAAGACGTTCTTACTTGTAGCAAGACCTGGGATTGGTAATACATTTGAAACAGCACCAGTGTTGATGACGATAGTTTCAGCTGTTAGTTCTTGTTTTTCATTACCAGCTTGAATTTCGATGACTTTATTAGAAACAAAGTGAGCTTCAGCATCAATGATATCAACGCCTGTACCAGCAATAGTCGCATAATTTTTTCCATTGAGACGTGTAGTAACTGTATTTTTTGTAGCCATAACCTCGTCAAATGACAAGTTTTTTTCTGCAGCGACTAACAAGGTTTTAGTTGGGATACAACCGATGTTGATACAAGTTCCTCCGTACATTGCCTTGTTGCGTTCGATAAGAGCAACTTTTTTACCAGCTGAAGCTAGCTTCCCAGCAAGCGTCTTACCAGCCTTACCAAATCCAATGACAATTAAATCGTATGTTAACATTTTTAAATCCTCCTGTTTGATTTTCATTCTAGCACAAGAAAAAAACTTTTGCACAAATCTGCTACGGGAAAAAATATCCAAACAAAATAGTCTCGAGAATGCTTTGATAAATCGACTTCAAAAGATAGAAAAATCGTTTACATGATTTAATCAGGTGGTTAGACTATCTTTTGCCCCGGTCTTGTGTTATACTAGATAAGTTGCAAAAAAGCAGTACTTTTCTTTAGTGGAAAAGAAGCAACACGGTCTTTCATAAAAGGTATGAAAGTACGTCATGACAAGAAAAGTATAAACTAAGCGCTATAGGATGGCTTCGCACCATCTTTAGAAAGAAGAATAACGTGAAATTTAATGAATTTAATCTTTCTGCGGATTTGTTAGCAGAAATCGAAAAAGCAGGATTTGTAGAAGCAAGTCCTATCCAAGAGCAAACCATTCCTTTGGCTCTTGAAGGGAAAGATGTTATCGGACAAGCTCAAACCGGTACAGGGAAAACTGCAGCCTTTGGCTTGCCAACCCTTGAAAAAATTCGTACAGAAGAAGGAACTATTCAAGCTTTGGTCATTGCACCAACCCGTGAACTAGCTGTACAAAGTCAGGAAGAACTTTTCCGCTTTGGTAGAAGCAAGGGTGTAAAAGTCCGTTCTGTTTATGGTGGTTCAAGTATCGAAAAACAAATCAAGGCTCTTAAATCAGGTGCTCATATCGTAGTTGGAACGCCTGGTCGTCTCCTAGACTTGATTAAACGCAAGGCCTTGAAATTACAAGACATTGAAACGCTCATCCTTGACGAAGCAGATGAAATGCTCAACATGGGCTTCCTTGAGGATATTGAAGCCATCATCTCTCGTGTTCCAGAAAAACGTCAAACTTTGCTCTTTTCAGCAACTATGCCTGAAGCTATCAAACGCATCGGGATTCAATTTATGAAAGATCCTGAGCATGTGAAGATTGCTGCTAAGGAATTAACAACTGAATTGGTTGACCAATACTATATCCGAGTTAAAGAACAAGAAAAATTCGACACCATGACTCGTCTCATGGATGTTGATCAACCCGAGTTGTCTATTGTCTTCGGTCGTACCAAACGTCGTGTAGACGAGTTGACTCGTGGTCTGAAAATCCGTGGTTTCCGTGCAGAAGGGATTCATGGAGATTTGGACCAAAACAAACGTCTTCGTGTCCTTCGTGATTTTAAAAATGGCAACCTTGACGTCTTAGTTGCAACGGACGTGGCTGCTCGTGGTTTGGATATTTCAGGTGTGACTCATGTCTACAACTACGATATCCCACAAGACCCTGAGAGTTATGTTCACCGTATTGGTCGTACAGGACGTGCAGGTAAGTCAGGTCAGTCTATTACCTTCGTTTCACCTAATGAAATGGGTTATCTACAAATCATTGAGAACTTGACTAAGAAACGTATGAAAGGTCTCAAGCCGGCAAGTGCAGAAGAAGCTTTTCAAGCTAAGAAGCAAGTAGCTCTTAAGAAAATTGAACGTGATTTTGCGAATGAGGAGATTCGTAGCAACTTTGAGAAGTTTGGCAAGGATGCTCGTCAATTAGCCTCAGAATTCAGCCCAGAAGAATTGGCCATGTATATTCTCAGCTTAACTGTTCAAGACCCAGACAGTCTTCCTGAGGTTGAGATTGCACGTGAAAAACCATTACCATTTAAACCATCTGGTGGTGGCTTCGGTGGCAAAGGCAAGGGTGGTCGAGGAGGCCGTCGTGGAGATGACCGTCGAGACCGTGATCGCCGTGGCAATGGACGTCGTGATGACTATCGTAAAGGTGGACGTTCAAAGGATCGCTTTGATAAAGAAAAGCGTTACCGCAAGGATACTAAAAAACCACGCAATACTTCAAGCGAGAAGAAAACAGGCTTTGTTATTCGTAACAAAGGAGATAAATAACAAAAAAAGCGGTTCACTGAGGTGGATCGCTTTTATATATAAGGAGACCGAGAGTCATATGAAAAAGTAATACGAGAAGTTTGTATTTATAAATTTGTTATTTTGTAATATTATTCTATCAAAAAATCAGGAAGCTGTCAATAAGAAAATTATAAAAAATAGGAAAAATCTTCGAATACACTTGAATTGCAATTCAATAAACAATTTTCAGATAATTGTTGAAGTAGTCAGAATTTTATGATATAATGAAAGCGATTATATGCGAGGTAAAAAATGGCACATTTATTAGAAAAAACAAGAAAAATCACATCAATGTTGAAGCGTTCGGAGGAGCAATTACAAGATGAGCTTCCTTATAATGCCATTACACGTCAATTAGCAGATATTATTGACTGTAACGCTTGTATTGTGAATAGCAAGGGTCGTTTGTTGGGCTACTTTATGCGCTACAAAACTAATAATGACCGAGTAGAGCAATTCTTCCAATCAAAGACTTTCCCAGAAGATTATGTGCAAGGTGCGAACATGATCTACGATACGGAGGCCAATCTTCCAGTAGAGCATGATTTGACAATTTTCCCAACTGAGAGTCGTTCTGATTTCCCAGATGGTTTGACAACGATTGCTCCAATCCATGTCTCTGGTATTCGCTTGGGTTCATTGATTATTTGGCGTAATGATAAGAAGTTTGAAGAAGATGATTTGATCCTTGTTGAGATTGCAAGCACTGTAGTAGGAATTCAACTCTTGAACTTCCAACGTGAGGAAGATGAGAAAAATATTCGTCGTCGTACGGCTGTAACTATGGCGGTTAATACCCTTTCTTACTCTGAACTTAGAGCAGTATCGGCTATTCTAGCTGAATTAAATGGCAATGAAGGTCAATTAACAGCTTCAGTCATTGCAGACCGTATCGGTATCACTCGTTCTGTAATTGTTAATGCCCTTCGTAAACTCGAATCTGCAGGGATTATTGAGAGTCGTTCTCTTGGTATGAAAGGAACTTATCTCAAAGTTCTCATTCCAGATATTTTTGAAGAAGTGAAAAAGAGGGACTATTAATGGCTAAGGCTTTAATTTCTATTGACTATACAGAAGATTTTGTAGCGGATCATGGGAAACTGACTGCGGGCGCTCCAGCTCAAGCAATA
Source organism: Streptococcus sp. Marseille-Q7087 (assembly GCF_965111935.1). Classification (NCBI taxonomy): domain Bacteria; kingdom Bacillati; phylum Bacillota; class Bacilli; order Lactobacillales; family Streptococcaceae; genus Streptococcus; species Streptococcus sp. Marseille-Q7087. The sequence continues at coordinate 590,539 of NZ_CBCOPJ010000001.1, forward strand.
TCTGATAATATCTATCATGTGACCCAAAAGGCTTTTGAACGTGGAGATTATATTTTCTTTACGATTGATGCTCATGAAGAAAATGATGTTTTTCATCCGGAAAGTAAACTCTTTCCACCTCATAACATCATTGGTACTAGTGGACGCAATCTGTATGGCAAGTTAGCAGACTTTTATCAGGAGCATGCTGATGATAGTCGTGTTTTCTGGATGGATAAGCGTCACTATTCAGCATTTTCTGGGACTGATTTGGATATCCGTCTCAGAGAGCGTAAAGTGGATACTGTCATTTTGACGGGAGTTCTTACAGATATCTGTGTTTTGCATACGGCCATTGATGCTTATAATCTTGGTTACCAGATAGAAGTTGTGAAACCAGCAGTAGCATCCATTTGGCCTGAGAATCATGCCTTTGCACTTGGACATTTCAAGAATACACTTGGTGCGAAATTGGTTGATGAAAATTTGCTTGAAATTACAGAATAATACATTTCAAGATGAAAAAATCTGAAAAAAGTCTTGACAATTTTTTTCAAAGTTGATATACTAGTAAAGTAATCGACGCGGGGATGGCGGAATTGGCAGACGCGCAGGACTAAGGATCCTGTGACCGCTTTAGATCGTGAGGGTTCAAGTCCCTCTCTCCGCATAGGAAAAGAGTTAGCTTTGGCTAGCTTTTTATTTTTCATCAAAAAGAGCAAAAATATTTTTGCTCTTTTTTTGGTATTTCATAAACATTTCATATTTGAATATTATAATGGTTTTACAAATATGGAGGTGCTATATGAATCCCACTCAAAGAGCTTGGGCTTACGTCAGCAGAAAACGACTGAGAAGTCTCATATTATTCCTGATTCTATTTGTCTTATTGGCTGGAATATCGGCTTGTTTGACGCTCATGAAGTCCAACAAAACAGTAGAAAATAATCTCTATCGCTCATTAAACACGTCTTTTTCGATTAAAAGAATAGAAGCAGATCAGACCTTTCAACTGTCTCAACTAGACGAGCTTAAACAGATAAAAGGTCTTGAGGAGATTTCCCCAGAGCTTGAGACAATAGCTAAATTGACTGACAAAGAAGTTGTTACTGGAGAGCAAAGTATCCAAAGGGATGATTTGACAGAAGCTGAAAAGAATCTTATCAGTTTGATTGCATTAGCAGATTCTTCCAAGGATGTTTCTTTTACAAGTTCCGCCTTTACCCTTAAAGAAGGAAGACATCTACAAAAAGGAGATAACCAGAAAATATTAGTCCACGAGGAATTGGCTAAGAAGAATAACCTAAAACTTGGGGATAAGATTAGTCTAAATCCTGGTCAAGTAGAAGGAAATAGTGGACAAAGGCTAGACTATGAAATCGTGGGTATTTTCTCAGGTAAGAAGCAAGAAAAATTCACTGGTCTTAGCTCAGATTTTAGTGAAAATACGGTCTATACAGACTACGAAAGTAGCCAAACTCTTCTTGGAAATAAGGAAGCTCAAGTTAGCGCCGCTCGTTTCTATCTAGAAAATCCAAAAGATATGGATAGTATCATTCAAGAGGTTGAAAAGTTATCCCTGGAAAACCAAGGTTACCAAGTCGAGAAGGAAAATAAGGCTTTTGAACAAATCAAGGATTCAGTTTCGACCTTCCAAACCTTCCTACAGATTTTCCTCTATGGCATTATGATCGCTGGTGTAGGAGCGCTGATCTTGGTCTTGTCACTTTGGTTACGAGAGCGAGTCTACGAGGTTGGTATTTTATTGGCACTAGGTAAGGGAAAAGGAGCAATCTTTAGCCAATTCTGCCTGGAAGTCATCCTAGTTTCATTGGCATCTATTCTGCCTGCATTTGTGGCTGGGAATGCCATTACTTCCTATCTCTTGAAGACTGTACTAGCAAGTGGCGACCAAGCTGCCCTACAAGATACGCTGGCAAAAGCAACGAATCTTTCAACAAGTCTTCTATCATTTGGAGAATCTTATATCTTCCTACTTATAATCAGCTGCTTGTCAGTTGCACTTTGTTTCCTATTTTTATTTAGAAAATCACCGAAAGAAATTTTATCATCCATCAGTTAATAAAGGAGAAATTATGACTTTACTACAATTACAAGATCTTACTTATCGTTACAAGAACACTGCAGAAGCTGTATTATATAAAATCAATTACGATTTTGAACCTGGCAAGTTTTATAGTATTATCGGAGAATCAGGAGCTGGGAAGTCAACACTCTTATCTCTCTTAGCAGGACTTGATAGTCCAGTCGAAGGTGCTATCTTATTCGAAGGCAAGGATATTCGTGAACAAGGATATTCTTATCACCGAATGCACCATATCTCTTTGGTTTTCCAAAACTATAACTTGATTGATTATCTTTCTCCATTGGAAAATATCCGCTTGGTTAATAAAAAAGCTAGCAAGGATACCCTTCTTGAACTTGGTTTAGATGAAAGTCAAATCAAGCGGAATGTTCTCCAATTATCAGGAGGGCAGCAACAACGTGTTGCCATTGCTCGTAGTCTTGTATCGGAAGCGCCAGTGATTTTAGCAGATGAACCAACAGGAAACTTGGATCCTAAGACTGCTGGAGATATTATTGACCTGCTCAAATCTCTCGCTGAGAAAACAGGAAAGTGTGTGATCGTTGTGACCCACAGTAAGGAAGTGGCACAGGCGTCAGATATTACACTTGAATTGAAGGATAAGAAACTGACTGAAATTAGAAATATTAGTCATTAATCAGCTGAAAAAAACAAAATTTCTACTAAGCGAAGTAAATCTAGAAAGGAATCTTATGTTACACAACGCATTTGCCTATGTCACAAGAAAATTTTTTAAGTCTATTGTGATCTTTCTTATCATTCTCTTGATGGCTAGTTTGAGTTTGGTCGGCTTGTCTATCAAGGGTGCAACAGCCAAGGCTTCTCAAGAAACCTTTAAAAATATCACCAATAGTTTCTCCATGCAAATCAACCGCAGGGTCAACCAAGGAACTCCACGTGGTGCTGGGAATATCAAGGGTGAAGATATCAAAAAAATTACGGAGAACAAGGCCATTGAATCCTACATCAAACGGATTAATGCTATCGGTGATTTGACAGGCTATGAACTGATTGAAACGCCTGAAACCAAGAAAAATCTAACTGCAGATCGAGCTCAACGTTTTGGAAGTAGCTTGATGATAACAGGAGTTAATGATTCGGCTAAAGAAGACAAGTTTGTATCAGGCTCTTACAAACTGGTCGAAGGAGAACATTTAACAAACGATGACAAATACCAAATTCTCATGCACAAAGACTTGGCTGCTAAACATGGCTGGAAAGTTGGCGACAAGGTCAAACTGAATTCTAATATCTACGATGCAGATAATGAAAAAGGAGCCAAGGAAACAGTAGAAGTAACGATCAAAGGACTTTTTGATGGACATAACAAATCTGCTGTGACCTACTCACAAGAACTTTATGAGAATACAGCTATCACAGATATTCACACAGCTGCCCAGCTCTATGGTTATACAGAAGATACAGCTATTTATGGAGATGCGACCTTCTTTGTAGCTGGAGATAAGAATCTAGATACTGTCATGCAAGAACTAGGGTCTATCAACGGTATCAACTGGAAGATGTATACCTTGATTAAGAGTTCATCTAACTATCCTGCTCTCGAACAATCTATCTCAGGCATGTACAAGATGGCTAATCTGCTTTTCTGGGGTAGCTTAGGCTTCTCAGTCCTCCTACTTGGTCTATTACTCACACTTTGGATTAACGCCCGTCGTAAAGAGGTTGGAATTCTCCTTTCAATTGGTCTTAAACAAGCAAGTATTCTAGGACAATTTATCACAGAAGCAGTTATGATTGCTATTCCAGCACTTATTTCAGCTTACTTCCTAGCTAATTACACAGCCCGTGCTATTGGAAATACAGTTCTTGCAAATGTCACATCAGATGTGGCTAAGCAAGCTAGTAAGGCAGCCCAAGCCTCTAATCTTGGTGGTGGTGCAGAAGTTGACGGCTTTAGCAAGACTCTTTCAAGTTTAGATATATCCATTCAACCTTCTGACTTTGCTATCATCTTTGTACTTGGCTTGGTTCTAGTAGTACTAGTTATGGCACTTGCTTCCAGCAATCTCCTCTTTAAACAACCAAAAGAACTCTTGTTGGATAGTGAATAAAAAAACCTGCTACCTATTCTCACTCAAATGAGATATAATATAGGTAGCATTTTTGATAGAAAAGGATTTATATGAAAATTCTAATTGTAGAAGATGAAGACATGATTCGTGAGGGAATTAGTGATTACTTGTCGGATTGTGGCTATGAAACGCTTCAGGCTTCAGATGGTCAAGAAGCTTTAGAGCAGTTTTCGAACCATCAAGTTGCTCTGGTTCTCTTAGATATTCAAATGCCTAAACTCAATGGTTTAGAGGTTTTGTCAGAAATCCGAAAAAGTAGTCAAGTTCCTGTCTTGATGTTAACAGCCTTTCAGGACGAAGAATATAAGATGAGTGCCTTTGCTGCATTAGCAGATGGTTATTTGGAAAAGCCTTTTTCTCTATCTTTGTTAAAAGTACGAGTGGACGCCATCTTTAAACGTTATTATGATACTGGTCGTATTTTTACCTATAGAGACACCCAGGTAGACTTTGACAGCTATAGCGCCAAAGTGGCTGGTCAAGAGGTCGCAGTGAATGCAAAAGAACTGGAAATCTTAGATTATCTGGTCAAAAATGAAGGTCGAGCCTTAACACGGTCGCAGATTATCGAAGCTGTATGGAAGATGACAGATGAGATCCCTTTTGACAGAGTGATCGATGTCTATATCAAGGAACTACGGAAAAAATTGGATTTAGACTGTATTCTTACCGTGCGCAATGTTGGTTATAAATTGGAGAGAAAATGAGACGTTCAGGTTTATTTAAAAAAATTTTTATCTATACCTTCTCGGTATTTTCTACCTTGGTCATTTGTTTGCATTTGGCCATCTATTTCCTCTTTCCATCGACCTATCTCAGTCACCGTCAGGAGAGCATAGGTCTCAAGGCTACCGAAATTGCACAATCCCTCCAAGGAAAGGACAGTCAAACTATCCAGGAAGTCCTTGAACTCTATTCTCAAAGTAGTGATATTAAGGGATCCATCCAGGGTGAGATGACCCAGGATAAGTTGGAGGTTAAGGACAATCTTCCCATTGATAAAGAACGACAAACGGCCTCCTTGGTCATTGAGGAAAGAGAAGTTCAAACTAAGGATGGGAAGACGATGACCTTACAGTTTTTAGCTTCTATGGATTTGCAGAAAGAAGCAGAAGATATCAGTCTTCAATTTCTGCCTTATACTTTGTTAGCGTCTTTCATCATTTCGCTCCTCATCGCCTTTATCTATGCTAGAACCATTGTTGCTCCTATTTTGGAAATCAAACGAGTGACTCGACGGATGATGGACTTGGATGCAGAAGTTCGCTTGCGCGTGGATTCTAAGGACGAGATTGGGGATCTCAAGGAACAAATCAATAGCCTCTATCAGCATCTCTTGACCGTTATTGCAGACTTACATGAAAAGAATGAAGCCATTCTCCAGCTAGAAAAAATGAAGGTTGAGTTTTTGCGAGGAGCTTCCCATGAGCTTAAGACACCTCTTGCTAGTCTGAAGATTCTTCTGGAAAATATGCAAGCCAATATCGGACGTTATAAAGATAGAGATTATTACCTTGGAGTTTCTCTAGGAATTGTGGATGACTTAAGTCACCATGTCCAGCAAATTCTATCCCTTTCTTCGGTACAGGAATTGCGAGATAAGAAGGAAGAAATCAATCTTCTGGATATGACCAATCTTCTATTGAAGGACTATGACTTGTTAGCCAAGGAGAGAAAAATCTCAGTAGAGAACCAACTAACTGATCAGCACGTTTATCTAAATCCTTCAGTACTCAAGCTGATTCTTTCCAACCTTATCAGTAATGCGGTGAAACATTCTATCCAAGGTGGCTATCTAAAAATTGGTTCAAAAGATGGTTGGATGTTTATTGAGAACACCTGTACACCTGAGGAGCAAGATAAATTTGAACAATCCTTCACATCCTCTAGTCGACAAAGCAAGGGAGCTGGTTTGGGACTCTTCGTAGTTAAAAGTTTATTGGAAAATGAAGAAATTGACTATCGATTTGAACGCTATGAAGACCACTTAGCCTTTTATATGAACCTACCTAAAGACCTATAAAATTAGGACTTTGAGGAGAGTTCCATATTTTTAGATAGAAGAAATTCAATCTAAACTACAGGAAAAACTAGATTTTTTTGTCAAAAAGTGATAAAATGAACAATGTAAATGGGATGTCCCATAAAAATATACAGGAGGCCTGATAAAATGGCAATCGTTTCAGCAGAAAAATTTGTCCAAGCAGCTCGTGACAACGGTTATGCAGTTGGTGGATTTAACACAAACAACCTTGAGTGGACTCAAGCTATCTTGCGCGCAGCAGAAGCTAAAAAAGCTCCAGTTTTGATCCAAACTTCAATGGGTGCTGCTAAATACATGGGTGGTTACAAAGTTGCTCGCAACTTGATCGCTAACCTTGTAGAATCAATGGGTATCACTGTACCAGTAGCTATCCACCTTGACCACGGTCACTACGAAGATGCACTTGAGTGTATCGAAGTTGGTTACACTTCAATCATGTTTGACGGTTCACACCTTCCAGTTGAAGAAAACCTTAAATTGGCTAAAGATGTAGTTGAAAAAGCACACGCTAAAGGTATCTCAGTAGAAGCTGAAGTTGGTACTATCGGTGGTGAAGAAGACGGAATCATCGGTAAAGGTGAATTGGCTCCAATCGAAGACGCTAAAGCAATGGTTGCTACAGGAATTGACTTCTTGGCAGCTGGTATTGGTAACATCCACGGTCCTTACCCTGCAAACTGGGAAGGTCTTGACCTTGACCACTTGCAAAAATTGACAGAAGCTCTTCCAGGCTTCCCAATCGTATTGCACGGTGGATCAGGTATTCCTGATGAGCAAATCCAAGCAGCTATCAAACTTGGTGTTGCTAAAGTTAACGTTAACACTGAATGCCAAATCGCATTCGCTAACGCAACTCGTAAATTTGCTCGTGACTACGAAGCAAACGAAGCAGAATACGACAAGAAGAAACTCTTCGATCCACGTAAATTCTTGGCTGACGGTGTAAAAGCTATCCAAGCATCAGTTGAAGAACGTATCGACGTATTCGGTTCAGAAGGTAAAGCTTAATCTAGCTGAACAATACAGATGAAACCTGCCCATTGGGTGGGTTTTTTGTGTTTCTTTTATAGAGAATGTACTTAAGACTACTACATCCAAAGTTGCTAAACGAATGTAATTTTTTACAATGATTCTAAGATTACCCTTAGCGAACGAATATAACAGCTTTACACCTGTTTTCAAAGGAAATCACTGCCTTTCCCAAAGTAAATTGGAACACCTAATTTTTAGGAATACAGAGTAGCTAAATTAATGATAGAACTTTCATTCAAAATAATAATATGATTTTTCTAGTTTCGTGATCTAAGTAGTAAAAGTATCCAAATAGATAAGGGAGATAAAAAATAATAATAAAAACCAATAATAGTTGACTTTTTTGAAATAAAATCTTAAAATAAGACTATAAAATTAAACGAGGTACTCTATGGAAAATTTACCAACCCAAATCTTTAAGTTTGCTCAAGTATTTTCAACAAGTCACAAGAGAGATATTGAGAAAATATTTTATGATAATGAGTTTGAAACTAAGAATAGTCTACCAATTTTAACTTGGGATTTTATTTATCGTGATATTGTGAATACCGCTAAAGTAAATGATTTAATATCACCCACTATGTATATGGGGGCTCTGTGGACGGCAAGAGGAGTAATTATTGAGGGTGTTCTATATGTTTTTATGATGAAGAAAAGATTTGAAGATGTAACTGATAAATACGAAAAGCATCACTATCTTACTTGTATAGCACGTGCGAAAAATTCTCATTTAAATGGAAAAGAAGACGGTAAACTATCCATTGAATTATTTAATGACCTGGATGATGATGGGTTGAGTGATTCACAAATTGAACAATCGAAGAAATTATTGGGAGATCATTATAATTCGATTGATGAGATTAGGGTTGTTACCTTTGATAAAAAAACTAAAGAAGTGATTGTTAATCAGGTAAATGCCTTTTGTGAATTTATTGATGCTGTAAATATCACAGAATTTGATTTTACAAAACTTGAAGAAGATGGACGTGGAAATAATCCTGAAAAACCTCTTGTTGCATTGAAATCTGACGTACAGAAACAATTGGAGTCACAAAAGCATGTTAGTCTTCCTGTTGAAAAGAAGGAAGAGAATACTAAATTATAATATTTTATATAAAACAGGAGTAAATAATGCTTCAGATTAGTTTTAATGGTGCTCGCTTAAAAGAGGCAAGACTTTTTAACAAAAAAAGTATTACTCAGATTGCAGAGTTTTTAAACGTTTCAAAACAAATGGTTTCTAAATATGAAAAAGGACGTGCAACGCCAAGTGAAGAATCGTTAGAAATATTGGAAAAGAAATTAAAGTTTCCGAGAGATTTCTTTTTTGGAAATGATAATTTTAGCTTAAGTTCTACAGGCACATTTTTTAGAAGTCGTTACACAGCGACTCAAACAGAAAAAATGCCTGCAGAAATAAATAAAAACTATGTTGCTTTAATAAGAGATTATTTGGGAGAATTTATTGATTTTCCAAATCTTGACTGGGATCTTTCTGGTTTAGACTATACTCCACAAGAATACGCAAGCTACATAAGAGAGAAATGGGAACTTGGAGATAAACCAATTGATAACTTGTCGTTGTTGATGGAAGAAAAAGGTTTTGTTATTTCTAGAATAGACACTCAGAGTGATAAGGTTGATGCTTTTGGTTCTGCTGTTAAAGTAAATAATAATGAATATTATGTTGTTATGTTAGAAGGGACAGAGTATTCATTCTATCGTCAGCAGTTTAGTTTAGCCCATGAATTAGGACATTGGTTAATGCATGAAAATTGTAAGTCGCCTCAAGACATGGGAGCAATTGAATATAAGAAAATGGAAGACGAAGCGAATGAGTTTGCGGCTGAATTTCTATTGCCAATGGATTCGTTTAAAGCTTCTCTCATTGGGCATGAAAATGATCTAGAGTACTACAGGTATCTAAAAAGAATTTGGCAAGTCTCAATTAGTATGATGATAATGCGTGCTAAGTCATTGAATATCATAGATTCCAATGAGTATACAAACTTGTATAAGAAGCTTAGTTACAGAGGTTGGAGAAAAAATGAGCCCTTAGACTCAACGAAATTGATTAGTAATCCTCTATCTTTAAAACAGTCAGTAGAGCTATTAGTGGAAAATAGAATTGTGATGGATATATCTGCTGATATTTATAGAGTATACAATAAATTGTTGCCGAATTTTTTAATTGAGGATTTGTGTGGCTTAGAGGCAGGATATCTTGATGAACTGAATGATAGGTATCCAAATATTATTAGTCTTACTAAAGAAAGAATAAGAAGAACATAGAATAGTCCGAAGCATATTATGTGATTAAACATTTGTAGAGATTTTAGAATTAGGAGAACTATGGATATTGGTATTCGTGCTGATGGCATGACAACATCAGATTTTGAAAATTTTGCCATTGAAATTGTAAAGAAAAAATTTGATAATAGTAGTTTACATGGATTTAAGGAAGGAAGGGATGATGGTATTGACGGCATTGATGATATTGCTTCTCCCTCTCTCGTTATCCAAGCTAAACGCTGGCAAGTAACAAAAAATCATGCTACAGCTGTAAAACTTTTGAAAGAGGAAATTGATAAGATTGCTCTGACTAAAGAAAAATATGGTTGGAAAAATGATTTCAATTATGTTATTGTTACAAGTATGAGCTTATCTCCTGCAAACTTAAAGGAGATACGTGATTACGCAGATACAATAATTCCTAATGCTATTCCAACTGATGATTATATTATATTCTCTTCTACGTTAACAACTCTTTCCCAACATAAAGAATATAGTGAGATTTTTATAAAGTATGGATTGCTAGAGAAAGATATAACAAATGTTTTGAGAAATATTAAGTTTAAAAATATAGAAGCGGAATCAAAAGACTATTTTTCAGATTTTGATGCTCACTATTTTGTTGAAACACGTTTTCTAGGAGAAGCTTATCATATTTTACAAAGGGAGCATATTTTATTAATTCAAGGGCCAGCTGGAATTGGTAAAACAACAACTTGTTCAATGCTTGGAAATCTATTTTTAAATAATAATAAGAATATCTTTGATATCATTATGCGTAGAGTAGAAGATATTAATGAAGTTCTTAGATTATATAATGAAAATTATCGAGATAATGAGGATAGAAATCTTTTTGTCGTTTTTGATGACTTCTTGGGGCGTAATGAGTTTGATGTTGGAGAGAGGGTGTTACAAGATATAAAAAAATTATATTCGGCCTCTACTAACACCAATAACCTTTTTATTTGTTTAAACTCTCGTACTCAAATTCTTCAAGATGCAACATTGATAAATTTTGAGTTTCAAAAACTAATAAATGAAAAATTTTCAGAGGAAAGAAGATTTATTATTGATCTATCTAAGTATTCGGATATAGAAAGAGCTCATATCTTTAGGAAAGTTTTTGAACGAAAAGCAGATTATCTTGACATCGATGACAAGAAAGAACTTGTAGAAAAATATAACAATCTTATTGGAAAGGATTGGAAGAAAATTGTACGACACCGAAATTATTTTCCTAGGTCAATAGAATTAATAGCAAATAATTTCAAGGAAGCTAGCGGAAGTTTTTATGATTATGTAATGTATTATCTTGACCATCCCAATCAGCTTTATAATAATTTATTCGATAATCTGAAGATTGAAGAGAAATATTTGCTATTTTCTTTATTACAATTCGATGCTTATCCTGTTGAAGAAGAGTGGTTAATAAATTCACTTCATACTTTGGAACTTAATCCAATATTTGATTTTCAGAAATCGTTAAAAAAACTAGACGGCTCATGGCTAGCTTTTACAAAGGAAAGCTTTGACAGTATAAGTAAGGTGGACTTTTTTAATCCTAGTATTATTGACTTTTTAAATGATAAATTAAAAGAGTATCCCAATATAACCCAAAAATTAACTCAGAATTCTATTTATCTTCATCAATTATGTAAAGGATGTGGTAGTTATATTTTAGGTGAATTAACTGACACACAGGCTATGTTTTTTAGTAAACTATTAGCTAACTGGAACAACTTCAAAGATAAAGATGATTTTATTGGCGAAAAAATTCTATCCATTATATATTTAAATCAATTTTCAAAATTTAAGACTGATTTTGAGGAGTTGCTGAGAATATATGATGGGCGGAATAATTTAAATATTTATCAGAATGGGTGGAGTAATATTATTAGTCAGATTTATTTTTCTGATAATAAAGCAATGAAAAGAGTATTCCTGAGTATTCTTGATGATAAAAGTGTTTTAGATAAGCTAGTAAATAGTCCTTATCTTGATTCGGAAGAACTAGATGCTATTGTAAATACAATAAGTGAGATAATTTATGAGGTAAGTAAAGCAGATGATGATTATCAAGAAGGTTCTTTAAAAGAGATGTACTGCTATAGCGTTTTTAGACAGAAAAAAATTGAGTTACTCCAAGATTATTTAGACAGTAGCAGCACTTTGGAAAAGGAAGACGTTGATTGTACTAATGACCCAGATGGCTTTGATTTGGATTGGGAAGTTGAAGAACAAATATCAGAATTTGAAAATAGAATAACAGAGCAGTTATTAGGGGGGGTCTATGAATGGGATGATATCTCAGTAGAAAATTTTGATTATTCAAGTTTACAATACCATCTTGAAGAATATTTGCAGTGGAAATATGATAGCATTTCATACGCAGATGAAGCCTATGATAGATGGAGAGATTCTCAACTGGAAGAAAGGGTGACATTAGAAAGCATTTTAAACAAACCACTGTTATAGTTTAGAAAGTAAGGTGCTAGACTAATCTCAGAAGTCACTAGAATCTTACAGACACAACCTATTTTTTGTACAATAATATTCTGAAAAAATAAAATAATGTAGTATTGGCTTTTTAGTTTCATTCTTGTGTTTTAGTCTCCACATTTGTATTTCACAAAATCAGTTTACAAAAGGAAAATGAATTACTAACATCTAATGAATGTCTTTGATATCAGAAAACGATTTTACTTAGTTCACATGGGAATTTGATAGGAATACTACTACATCACTTTGATTCCAGTTTTGATTATTAAAAATGGGAGCAGATGACCTTTCCAGATTGTTTTCTAATTGATAGAAATGGGATTGTGAAAAGAATTATGAAAGATTAGTGCTTTAATTAAATAGTGAATCATATTAATCAAAATAGTTTGATTTTTATAATTGGTAACCTGCCCATTGGGTGGGTTTTTTGTTTCTGGATATATACAGATTATACTGGAAAATTCTTAAACTTAAGTTGCTAAAAGAGTCTAATTTTTGTACAATAATGCTATGAAAATACTGAAAAAATGGTGTCTAGGGCTTCTTAGTTTCATTCTTTTGTTTTTAGTAGGGACATTTTTCTATCACAGAATCAGTTTACAAAAGGAAAATAAATTCTTAACACCTATGGGACAAACAGTTCTTGTCAATGGGCATCAAATGAATGTTTATGTTCAAGGTGAAGGATCTGAGACGATAGTGTTTCTATCAGGTGCTGGTATTGCTTCACCTATATTAGACTTTAAGAATCTAACAGATTCCCTATCAAAGAATTATAAAATTGTCGTAGTTGAGAGAGCTGGCTATGGTTATAGTGATGATAGTAATCAATCCAGAGATGTGATGGAGGTTTTATCTGAAACTCGTCAAGCTCTTTCTCAGTCTAATGTCACAGGGCCTTTTATTATTCTATCTCATTCCATGGCTAGTCTTGAGAGTCTGGCTTGGCAGGAAAAGTATCCTGATGAAGTGAAAGCCTTGGTTGGTTTGGATTGGGCATTACCAGCAAGTTATGAGGATTTAAAGGATAATCAGGCCTTGCTTACTGTGGTTTATTGGAGCAGTAAGATTGGCTTATTACGCTATTTCCCTGAGTCCTTTTATATAAAAAATCTAACTCTGACTGAAACTGAACGACAACAGTATAAACTCCTAGCTTATAAACAGTTGATGTCGCAAGCCATGCTAAATGAATCCAATTTAGTAAAGGAGAATGCTAAGAAAATAGGAAATTCAATTCATTCTAAAATTCCTGCCTTACTCCTGGTTTCTAACGGTGAAGACACGACCTTTAGCCAATCAGAATGGCAACATTATGCAGAGAGATTTGCAAGCGACCAGTCTAATGTTCAAGTCATCTATATGGATGCGCCTCACGAACTTTATCATTATCAAAGCGATGCTATTGTTTCTCGCATTATAGAATTTTTAGAGAATAATTGAGGGCTTAAAAATCCATTGAGACTGATGATAATAATTGAAAGGTAATGACTTATGAATAATTCTTATATTTTACTTAGACATGCTCATTCAAGATTTTCAAGTGATGATTTTAATAGAACTTTGTCAGAAAAAGGATTTTCATCTCTTAATCAGTTAGATTTTTTGAATTCTTTTAATATTGATTATTATTTTTCTAGTCCTTATAATCGAGCATTTGAAACGATTAATAGCTCGCCAATTCAATTTGATAAAATAGTTCTTGATAATCGGTTACGAGAGCGAAAATTATCTTCAACCTTTATAAAAGATTCTGAGTTTGAAGACAGTATTAAATATTTATGGCAAAATCCCAGTGAATCACTTTCAGAAGGGGAATCAAATCAAGATGCACTAGCTAGAGTACTAAATTTTTTAATTGAATTGGAAGAGAGATACTCAGAAAAAACGATTTTACTTAGTTCACACGGGAATTTAATAGGAATACTACTACATCACTTTGATTCCAGTTTTGATTATGAAAAATGGGAACAGATGACTTTTCCAGACTGTTTTCTTATTGATAGAAATGGGATTGTGAAAAGAATTATGAAAGATTAGTTCTTTGATTAAATAGTGATTCATATTGATCAAAATAGTTTGTCTTTTTACAATTCGTAGACTGCCCCTAATGGTAGGTTTTTTGGTGTTTTAAGAGAGAAATCTCTAATTTCATAATCTATAAGCAAACGCTTGCATTCCTTTTTTTATTGGATTATAATAGGTTGGTATAAATCATTCTGTAATAATATTGAGAAAGTGTAGAAAGTAAGGATTTAGAATATTTGTAGTCAAAAATACAATGTTGTTTCTTACGATAGGGAGATAGATATGGCAATGATAGAAGTGGAACATCTTCAGAAAAATTTTGTGAAGACTGTTAAGGAACCGGGCTTGAAGGGGGCTTTGCGCTCCTTTATTCATCCTGAAAAGCAGACTTTTGAAGCGGTCAAGGATTTAACCTTTGAAGTTCCAAAAGGACAGATTTTAGGATTTATCGGGGCAAATGGTGCTGGGAAGTCAACCACCATCAAAATGCTGACAGGAATTTTGAAGCCCACATCTGGTTTTTGTCGGATTAACGGCAAGATTCCACAGGACAATCGCCAAGATTATGTCAAGGATATTGGAGTCGTTTTCGGACAACGCACCCAGCTATGGTGGGATTTGGCACTACAAGAGACCTACACGGTTTTGAAGGAGATTTACGATGTGCCAGACTCGCTTTTCCATAAGCGCATGGACTTTTTGAATGAAGTTTTAGATTTGAAGGAATTTGTCAAGGATCCTGTGCGGACTCTTTCACTAGGTCAACGGATGCGGGCGGATATTGCGGCTTCCTTGCTTCACAATCCCAAAGTTCTCTTTTTAGATGAACCGACTATTGGTTTGGATGTGTCGGTCAAGGATAACATTCGACGTGCTATCACCCAGATAAATCAGGAGGAAGAGACAACTATTCTCTTGACTACTCATGATTTGAGTGATATTGAGCAACTCTGTGATCGGATTTTCATGATAGACAAGGGGCAGGAGATTTTTGATGGAACGGTGAGCCAGCTCAAGGAGACCTTTGGCAAGATGAAGACGCTCTCCTTTGAACTGGTACCAGGTCAAGGTCATCTAGTTTCTCACTATGAAGGTTTTTCGGATATGACAATTGACAGACAAGGAAATAGCCTCAACATTGAATTTGATAGTTCACGCTACCAGTCGGCGGACATTATCAAGCAAACCCTGTCTGATTTTGAAATCCGCGATTTGAAGATGGTGGATACGGATATCGAGGATATTATCCGTCGCTTCTATCGAAAGGAGCTCTAAGATGGTCAAATTGTGGAGACGTTATAAACCCTTTATCAATGCAGGTGTTCAGGAATTGATTACCTATCGAGTCAACTTTATTCTCTATCGGATTGGCGATGTCATGGGGGCTTTTGTGGCTTTTTATCTTTGGAAGGCTGTCTTTGACTCATCGCAGGAGTCCTTGATTCAGGGTTTCAGTATGGCAGATATCACCCTCTACATCATCATGAGTTTTGTGACCAATCTTCTGACTAGATCGGATAGCTCCTTTATGATTGGGGAGGAGGTCAAGGATGGTTCCATCATCATGCGATTGTTGCGACCAGTGCATTTTGCAGCCTCCTATCTTTTCACTGAGCTTGGTTCCAAGTGGTTGATTTTTATCTCTGTTGGACTTCCATTTTTAAGTGTCATTGTGCTGATGAAAATCTTATCTGGACAAGGAATCGTAGAAATGTTGGGCTTAACTGTTCTTTATCTTTTTAGCTTAACGCTGGCCTACCTGATTAATTTTTTCTTTAATATCTGTTTTGGGTTTTCAGCTTTTGTGTTTAAAAATCTATGGGGTTCCAATCTCCTCAAAACTTCCATAGTGGCTTTTATGTCTGGAAGTTTGATTCCTTTGGTTTTCTTTCCAAAGGTGGTTTCAGATATTCTCTCATTCTTGCCTTTTTCATCCTTGATTTATACCCCAGTCATGATCATTGTTGGGAAATACGATGCTAGTCAGATTCTTCAGGCCATCTTGCTCCAGTTCTTCTGGCTCTTAGTGATGGTAGGTTTGTCTCAGTTGATTTGGAAACGAGTCCAGTCCTTTATTACCATTCAGGGAGGTTAGTATGAAAAAATATCAACGCATGCATCTGATTTTTATCAGACAATACATCAAACAAATCATGGAATACAAGGTGGATTTTGTGGTTGGTGTGCTGGGAGTTTTTCTAACTCAAGGCTTGAACCTCTTGTTTCTCAATGTCATTTTTCAACACATTCCATCACTAGAAGGTTGGACTTTTCAAGAAATCGCCTTTATCTATGGATTTTCCTTGATTCCTAAGGGATTAGATCATCTCTTTTTTGACAATCTCTGGGCTTTAGGTCAACGACTAGTTCGAAAAGGGGAGTTTGACAAGTATTTGACTCGTCCTATCAATCCTCTCTTTCACATCCTAGTTGAGACCTTTCAGATCGATGCCTTGGGCGAGCTCTTGGTTGGTGGTATCCTACTGGGAACAACAGTGACTAGCATTGCTTGGACTCTTCCAAAATTCCTGCTTTTCCTAGTTTGTATTCCTTTTGCGACCTTGATTTATACTTCCTTGAAAATCGCGACTGCCAGCATCGCTTTTTGGACCAAGCAGTCAGGCGCCATGATTTACATTTTCTATATGTTTAATGATTTTGCCAAGTACCCCATTTCCATTTATAATTCAGCTCTTCGTTGGTTGATCAGCTTTATCGTGCCTTTTGCCTTTACGGCCTACTATCCTGCTAGTTATTTCTTGCAGGACAAGGATGTCTTCTTTAACATTGGAGGTTTGATTTTGATTTCCCTAGTCTTCTTAGGTATTTCCTTGAAACTCTGGGACAAGGGCTTGGATTCCTACGAAAGTGCAGGTTCTTAAGATGAAGAAACTCAAAGCCTTGTCTCAGGACAGGCTTTTTCAAATAGAGATGAAAATTCCTTGACATCCATCCTCAGAGTGCTATACTGTAAGTGTAATCGCCGATTTAGCTCAGTTGGTAGAGCACCGCACTCGTAACGCGAAGGTCACAGGTTCGATCCCTGCAATCGGCAAAGTGAAGAAGCTCATTAGGGCTTCTTTTTTTCTTTTTATAAGATTCTAACCACATAGTCTATCATAACTACCACATAGACAAAAGCTGTTGTTTGTGATTTTTATTTCTGTTATAGTAGTAACTGTCAAAGGGAGACAAAGCTTCCTAACAAATTAGAAAATGAGGTAATATTATGAAAAAAGTATTAGGTATCGGATTGTTAGTAGTTGCAGCAGTAGTCTTGTATTTTGGTTTTGTTGGATGGCCAAGTTTGGATGTTAACATCTGGGCACTCTTTCCAGTAGGTCTATTTCTATTCTTTACTCTTGAAAATCTAGTGAAAAAAGATTATAAAGCTAGTCTCATGTGCTTGATTATTGCTTTTATTATTGCAAATGCTATTCTTGATATTTTGCCACTTTCAAGTGGGTTGGTAATCGGTGCTGGTGTTCTGGCTTGTGTGGGGATTGGTTTCCTCGTTCCAGAAACTAATAAGAAAGAAGAGTAACAAAAAGTCTCGAGATTTCTCGAGACTTTTTCTTTATTGACCTGCGTAATATTTTTGAATACCTTTGACAATCCCTGCTACCAATCTATTTTGATAAGCATCACTGCGGACTTGTTGATTTTCATTGAAATTGTCAATATATCCCAATTCCAATAGAACGGCTGGTTTGTCAGTTTCTCGAAGGACCGCAAAACTACTTTGTAGGAGTCCTGCATCCTTGGCACCAGTTTCAGCTAGGAGTGAAGAGTGGATATCAGCAGCAAGGCGATTGCTTTCACTGATACGGTCTGGATGGTTATGCCAGTATGGATTGATCTTAGAAGGATAACCTGCAGCTTCTTCATAAGAATAAGTTTGAATTCCAGAACGATTGGAAACAGGACTTCCACTGGCGTTAAAATGAATACTGATAAAGATATCTGAGTCAGTATTATTAACCATTTTTGAACGCTCGGTGACAAAGTCGACAAAAACATCACTATCTCTTGAAGAAAGAACAGTATAGCCGAGACCTTCAAGCTCCTTGCGTAGTTTTTGGTAAACTTGCATATTTAGTTCTTTCTCAGTGATGTTATAATAAGATGCACCGGGGTCTTTACCGCCGTGTCCTGGATCTAGGAAGATGATATTGTTATATTTACCCTTTTTAAAACCACGACTTACAGAAGTTTCACCAATCCATTTCCCATTGCTTTGGAATTGATGAGTTTGTCCATTGATCTTATGGGTCCCTGTAACATAGACTCCATTTTCATCTACATAGTAGCGAGCTTTATAGTAGCTGTCGTCAATCCATTCGCTCTTAGCCATGTAGCCACCAGCTTTGAGGTAGTAAGATCCAATCCATTCACGCGCTGCGTATACACCACCTGACTTCAAATAAAACCAACTATTGTAATTTTTATCGAAAATCCATTCTTTTTCAGCCATTGCACCACTATCTTTTAGATAGTAGCTACCTTGCCATTGGTTGCTTGCCATGATGGCATCTTTGTTAAAGTAGTACCAGGTACCACCAATTTTATCCCATTTATTTTTGATTAATTTACCAGAAGCAAGGGCATAGTACCATTGTCCATCTTGTTTGACCCAAGAATTCTCAGCCATGGCGCCACTATTGGTAAAGAGATAACCGTCAAAAATGGTGTTGCTGAGCATGACTCCGTCTTGATCAAAATAGTACCAGACACCACCGATTTTTTCCCATTTTTGTTGAGAAATTTTTCCATAAGCGTTAGCGTAATACCATTTATCTTGGAGTTTACTCCAACCATAATCGACCATAGCCCCGCTACTAGTCAGGATATATCCGTCAAAAATAGTATCGTTCAGCATGATGCCATCTTTGTTGAAGTAGTACCATTTTCCTTGAATTTTTTTCCAGTTAAGAACAGGGGCATTATTTTCAAAGAAACGCCAGTGGTTTTCCTCTAATACCCAACCTTCTTTTTTGACTTCTGGAGCCTTGTCTTCCTCTTTCTTAGCTGGAGTTTCACTTGGATTTGTTGTAGAAGTTGTTGGTACGCTTGAACTTGCGTCAGTTGAGTGAGCAGTTTCCTTAGTTGAAGGTTCCTTCTTTTCGACCTTATCAGTTCTTGTATTCTCTTGAGTTGTTTCTACCGTTGTAGTTTGTACTTTACTTTCTTCAGCTAAAGCTGGGTTTGTTGCAAATCCTAGATAAGTAAGCGTGATGGCGCTTGCCAAGAGTGTTTTTTTCACTTTTTTTATCTCCTATTTTTTTTTTTAATAATCTCTTTTTAAAAACGTCATTAGAAAAGCACCTCATATAGAACCTTGAGTCGCCAACTATTGAGGTGCTGGCAAAATTTATAGTAGTTATTTCATCATGAAAATTTGAACAATCATGATGATGTAGATGAGCAATGTAAGTAGAAATCCAGCTCTCCAAAAGAATTTAAGGAATTTTGGATAATAAAAACTACGTTTTTTTCTCAAAAAGAAAAAGGTTAGAACGATAGCGAGCAAAGATAACGCTGTTCCCAAAATGGGAAGTTGATTGTGTGTAAAAACCTTAGCACTGATATAATAATATTCAAAAATCAGAAAAGGAAAAGCCAAATCAGCAGCATTGATACCTCTTTTCTTTAACTTAAAAAGTCTGCTTAGAATAATCGACAGAGCCAAGGTTAGTACCAAAAGCAAGACGGAAGAGAGTTTCATTAAAATCATAACAATATTGTATCATAAAATTTTGAGAATAGAAAAGTAAATTCCTTGATTTATCACTGTTTAATCAAAAAGTCATTAGTAAGAAACAGATTTTATACTTCCTTCTTGTTTAAAATAAATCGTGTATTTGATATGATGATAGTTTGAGTCTTCATTATAAATCTTTTTTATGGTGACCATAGAAAAAATATATTAGTCAGAGGAGAAGAATAGTAGTAGAATGAGTAGCAAATAAAACAAAGGAGTTTCTTATGAAATTAGTTACGTTATGGTCAAAACTCTCACTAGGCATTCAATTATTGGTGGCTTTGGTCTTAGGTGTTATCGCTGCGGTCATCTGGCCACAATTTGCAGGCTTTTATCAATTTTTAGGTCAAGCCTTTATTAAATTAATCAATATGGTTATCATTCCGCTAATCTTCCCAACCATCGTTGTTGCAGTAGCTGGAGTTATCGGAAAAAAATCTTTTGGAAAAATCTTGACCAAGAGTTTGGTTTACTTTTTTGCCATAACAACTGCCATTACGCTCTTGTTTGTTTTCTCTAGTTACTATTTGGGATTTGGACAAGGTGTGAACATTGGTCAAACTGGTGGGAACCTTGATGGGATTGCCAACAATGTCAAGTTCAGCGAATTTTTGCTTGGTTTCATTCCATCAAATATCGTTAAATCTCTTTCAGATGGTGCTCTATTGCCAATTATCGTTTTTGCAATCTTTCTTGGTTACGGAATTGGGAATCTTAAGTCTGAGAAATCTCAGAAGATTATTGAAGGTTTCCAAATCTGGATTGAAGCCATCTACAAGATTGTTGCAGTAATTATCAAATTATCACCGATTGGAATTTTTGGCTTTATTGCCAAAGACGTTGCAACGACTGGTGTTGATAAATTGATTGGACT
Source organism: Streptococcus sp. Marseille-Q7087 (assembly GCF_965111935.1). Classification (NCBI taxonomy): domain Bacteria; kingdom Bacillati; phylum Bacillota; class Bacilli; order Lactobacillales; family Streptococcaceae; genus Streptococcus; species Streptococcus sp. Marseille-Q7087. The sequence goes on from NZ_CBCOPJ010000001.1 coordinate 611,248, forward strand.
TGGTCAATTTGTAATTGGAACTTATTTGGCTTATGCTGTATTGGTTCTTCTTATTTTCCCTTTGATTGCTTTCTTCTTTAAAGTACCGTATTTGACAGCCTTTCGTGAAAATTGGAGTCTCTTGACTCTAGCTTTTGTTACGGGTAGTTCTAGTGTTGTCTTGCCATCCCTTCTTAAAGATTTGAAAAAACAGGGCCATGACGAGCATACAATTGATTTAGTTGTTCCTTTAGGATATACTTTTAATTTAGAAGGAGCAGCAGTTTATTTCTCAGTAGCGACAATCTTTATCGCGCATGCCTACGGCATTCAATTTTCTTTATCAAGTCTCTTGTTTACTGTTTTATTGTTGACCTTGATTGGAAAAACTGCAGCAACTGTGCCATCAGGGGCTATCGTGGTTCTATTAGCAGCAGCACCTCAACTGGGATTGCCAGTTGAAGGAGTAGCCTTAATCTTTGCAGTTGATTTCTTTGTCAATGCTGGTCGTACTATGATCAATGTTTTGGGTCAAATCTTAACAGTCAGCGTTATCGAAAAAACAGAAGGATATATTTTAGAAGAAGAAAAGGAAAGCCAATTATCAGTCAGCTTTTCTTAAGGAGATATGAATAATGAGTGAAGCAAAAGTTTATGTAATTCATGAGAATCTTGAATGGACCCAGCATTTGGTCAAATGGTTGGAAGAACTAGAAGTCCCTTATGAACTGTGGGATTTGTCTAGTGGAATTTTGGATCTGCAAAGTCCACCGCCACAGGGTATCTTTTACAATCGCATGTCTGCATCCTCTCACACTAGAGGACATCGCTATGCGCCAGAATTTACTGAGCAGATAATTACTTGGTTAGAAGCACATGGACGCAAGGTTGTGAATGGAACAGGCGCTATCAACCTAGAAATCAGTAAAGTCAAACAATATTTGAAGTTAAACGAGTCAGGTATTGAAACGCCTGCGACAGTTGCAGTTTTGGGCCAAGAAAATATCATTGAAGCAGCCAGAAAATTGAACATCTATCCATTGATTACCAAACACAATCGAGCAGGTAAGGGATTAGGCGTTCAACTCTTCCAAAATGAAGAGGAGCTTGAAGCTTACGTCAATAGTCCCCTCTTTGAACCATCAGTGGACGGGATTACCTTGTTACAAGCTTACATCAAGCCAAGTGATGGACGTATCCGTCGTTCAGAGTTTATCAATCAAAAATTCCTCTATACTGTTTCGATCGATTCTTCAGATGGATTCCAACTGTGCCCAGCAGATGGTTGCCAAATCGGCAAGAGACCAGAGCAACTAGAAACGTCTGAAAAATTCCAGATTACAGAACCTCTACCAGATGACCGAAGAGAAGTTTATGAGAATTTCTTGAAAAATGCTCAGATTGAAGTTGCGGCGATCGAATGGGTTCAATCAGAGAGTGGAGACATTTATGTCTATGATGTAAATACCAACACCAACTACAATCCTACCGCAGAAAAAAATGCCAATATTTTTGCTCACCAACATTTGGCTCACTATCTAAAAACAGAATTGCAAGCCATCACTAGTGGACAATAAAGTAGGACATTCAAAAATCCCCCAGTATCAAATGACTGGGGGATTAATTTGTTTATACTCTTCGAAAATCTCTTCAAACCACATCAGCTTCCATCTGCAACCTCAAAATAGTATTTTGAGCTGCCTTCGTTAGTTCTATCCACAACCTCAAAATGGTGTTTTGAGCAACCTGTGGCTCGCTTCCTAGTTTGCTCTTTGATTTTCATTAAGTATTAATCGATAAAAAATTATTGATTTGCTTTAAAGTCTGGATCCTTCAAACTTTGAACACTGGCATTGATGACAGCACCGATAATTAATATCTTTGCAATGATAATGAACCAGAACATCATGACGACGACGACAATCGAACTGAAAAATCTAACGTCAACGAGATAATTGACATAATTGTTGAAATAAGCTGCAAAGATGTTTAATAAAGCAATCGTCGTAACTAGTACAAAGAGACTTCCAGGTATGACGTAGCGAATCTTACTTACTTTAACATTTGGTAGGAAATAATAGAGCATGATTACGATTGCAAAAAGGAAGGCATAAATCAGCGGTCCTGTAAAATCTTGTAGATATGAAAACAGAGCACTCTCAGATTTCCAGTAGTTTTTAAGCAAATCCAATAGCATATGGCCAAACATACTAAGGAATAATGCAAGCGCAAAGAGAATTTGAAGTCCAAAGCTAACTAAGAGGCTCATCATCTGATGTGAGATAATTCCTCTATTTTTTGCGATTCCATAGGCTTTATTAAAAGCCTTTTGAAGAAAATTCATGGATTTGGAGAAAGTCCAAAGAGCTGATAAGATAGCAAAACTCAGTAAACCTGTCGATGGTTGAGTCAGAACTTCTCTGACAATCTTTGCAACAACTTCATAGATTGTATCTGGTAAAAATTCCTTGATGGTTAATAGAAAGTTTGAGATGGGAATTTGAAAGTAGGGTAAGATATTGACCACTATCATGAGTAAAGGGAAGATTGAAATCAACCAATAGTAGGCAACAGCAACGCTGGTTAGCTCGCTATCAGAGGCTTGATAGTAGTGTAAAAAAGCTTTTAATAATGGTCTATCGTTCAGCTGTTTCCACAACTTTTTCATTTCACAAACCTCCAGTTTTTCTTGTTTTGTATAGACTTTAATTTCTTCGAACTAATTCCATCATATCGTAAGGTAAGGTATTAGCAGATTCTTTTAAGGAATAGGTTTCTAAATTATTGACATTTTGGCGTAGCTTTTTGGCATACTGAGCTGAGATGAGTTTTTGAGCTTCGTATTCAAAGATACACTTACGTTCAAGGTAGTAACCTCTAAGCATTTCATCGATGTTATTGGGTTTGATACGATTGATAACCCGTTCCACAAAGGCGCCACTCGTAATATGACTGGTTTCACGTAGACGAGATTCCTGCATGAAGCTGATCAGAGAACTTTTATAAATCCCTTTAAGGTTTTCCAAACTTTCGATGATGATTTCAGTGTTGGCTAGGTAGAGTTCAGCAATCTGGTCATAGTCAATGGCCAGAAGTCTTTGGGTTTCTTTGTTCTTCAAGGAACGAAGGGTTTTGCCAAATGTAAGCAACTCGTGTAGGAGAAAACGTATAATCCGAATAGAAACAAGGAAGTAGTAGGTTATTCGAGAAGCGAAGTTTCGTTTAATATTTTTCTCCATGCTTTTCAGATAACGTTGGTAGACACGATATCCTCTTTCGCCGATTTTGCCTTCTTCATAGGCTTGCTCCAAACCATCGCTCTCGATACTGAGAATCAGTAGTTTGAGAGCTTCCCAGTCTTCCTGGATTTCCTTGTTCTCCTGACTGAGGATGAGATTTTCAATACGTCCATGATAATTGTCAATAGCCGCATAGAGTGGAACCTTGTTTTTTGTGTTCTCTAAATCCTTCTCTAACTCCATGGCGACATCATTTAAGATAGCGATGTGCATGAGCTGATCCTTAGATGGTTCTTTCTCTTCGGAAAGGTGTGGAAGTACCAGTAATCCCGTAAGGAAACTGACAAGTGTTACACCAGCTACGAGGAAGAGAAGAAGAGGATATTCTTGTTCTAGATTAGACGGTATCAAAAGGATAGTGGCAATGGATACAGTTCCCTTGACGCCAGAAAAGGTAAGGAGAAGCATATCTTTGACATACTTATCTAAGCTTTTATGAAGTTTCTTAATCCGAAAAGCGTAAAAGCCGTAGATCATCACAAAGCGGATGGCAAAGAGTAGGAAGGTCAAGAGAAAAACGCTGACTAAGAGAAGCACTTTGTTGTAAAATGCACTCTTAAGAATTGGTTCAGCAATCATTTCCAGTTCCATCCCAAGAATGACAAAGACAGAACCATTGAGCATGAAGGTTACAGTGTGCCAGACAGTCTCGGTAACAGTATCAACCTGGGCTTCAAGCAAGTTGATTTTTTTGAAACGACTGGCTTTCAAAATCCCAGCGACTACAACGGCGATAATACCTGAGACATGAATCTCTTCAGCTATGAAAAATGTCAAGAGGGGCAAACTGAGTTCTAGCAAGAGCTCGCTTGCGATATCTGTTGCGCGGACACTAAGTAAAAAGGTATGGAGGAAGCGATTGATTAGGGCTGTTATAAAGCCGACTGCAAAACCTCCAACAATGGAAATAGCTAATGAAGTTCCGGCTTGGGTGAGCGAAAATGTTCCTGTTGTCCAAGCGATGAGAGCCACACGAAAGGCTACTAGACCAGAAGCATCATTAAGAAGACCTTCCCCTTTTAAGATATTAGAAACCCGTTTTGGAAAGGAAAAACGTTGAGAAAGGGAAGCGAAGGCAACTAGGTCTGTAGGCCCTAAGGCAGCACCAACTGCTACACAGGCTGCTAATGGTAGGCTAGCCCAAAGGACATGAGCGAGTCCACCCATGCTCAGAGCTGATATAAAGATAACTGGGAAAATCAAGTAGAGAACGATTCTCCAGTGCTTTAAGATAGAGGTTACATCTGCTTCTTGAGCTTCACGAAAGAGTAGTGGGCCAATGACTAAAGCCAGAAACAACTCAGTATCTAAGTGATATTGGTTGTTAGGTAAGCAAAGCCCAATTCCAATCCCTAACAAAATTTGAATCAGGGGCATGGGTAAAAAGGGAAGAAGTTTATTGGTCGTGCTAGAAACAATAAGAACTAGTAAAAATACTAAGAGATAAAAAAGTAAATTCATCTTCTACCTCCTTATTTTTGTTTGCGACAAGCTTCAAAAAGTTCCTTTTGTTCTTGGATTTTTTGATCAATCTTCGAGCAGTCCTTATGCTCGATTTTCTTCTGACAACGCTCCATTTCAAGTGAAATCATTTTTTTCTTGATTTTCAACATCTTCTTGCTCATATGGGCTTCATCTAACATACCAACTGCACGTTCATGTTGGGTTGATTCGACGAAGTTATGCCGGAGAGTTTCAATTTTGTCTTTTAGGTATTGTTTATCCATGTCGATACCTTTCTATCTTTTCAATCATAACTAAAAAAGGAGGATTGTTAATTTGGTTGAGGGTGCGATAGATAGTGGCAGTGTATTCTTGTTGTGGTAAGTGACTGACAAAATCCATGACTGCATCCCGTTCTATATCTCCGCCTTCATGCCCGTAATAAATCATGATGGCTATTCGTCCGCCTTTAACGAGCATCTGACAGAGTTTTTCAAGTGCCTCAATGGTTGTGTGAGGTTTAGTAATAATAGACTTATCGGCAGAAGGAAGATAACCTAGATTAAAGATGGCTGCCTTCACCTCAGTTACAAACTGATCTACGGTTTCATGACCTTGGAGAAGTAATTCAACATTGGTCAAACCGGCTTCTTGTAGACGTTGACTTGTTTTTTGAAGAGCTTGTTCTTGTATATCAAAAGCGTAGACTTGTTTAGCTAATTTAGCAAGAAAAAGTGTATCATGTCCATTTCCCATTGTTGCATCTACAACAACATCATCTTTTGTGATGACTTGGGCAAGAAAATCATGCGCCAATTCAAGTGGTCTTTTCATTCATAAACTCCTGTTTTACAGCCTTGCATCCTTGGACACTACCTCGACGTCTCATTTCAGCTTCAATGCTGTTTAGAACTTCCCATTTGTTGAGACTCCACATAGGACCAATCAGCATGTCTCTAGGTGCATCTCCTGTTATGCGATGGATAACAATATGTTTTGGAATAATTTCTAGTTGGTCACAGATAACCTTGACATATTCATCCTGACTCATGAGCTGCAAACGACCTTCGTGATAATCTCGCTGCATCCGAGTATTCGTCATAAGGTGAAGTAGGTGTAGTTTAATCCCTTGGATATCATTATCAGTCACACAACGACGAACATTTTCCACCATCATGTCATGAGTTTCACCTGGTAAACCATTAATCAAATGAGCTACAATTTCAATCTTGGGATATTTTCTCAAGCGCTTAACCGTTTCCACGTAGAGTTCATAGGAGTGGGCACGGTTAATCAATTCAGAAGTTTCCTCATAGGTTGTTTGTAAACCTAACTCTACAGTAACATGCATTCGTTCTGACAGATCTGCCAAGTATTCGATAGTCTCATCAGGCAGGCAATCTGGTCGTGTACCGATATTGATTCCAACAACACCAGGTTCATTAATAGCCTGTTCATAGCGTTCACGAATCACTTCGAGCTTTTCATGAGTATTAGTAAAGTTTTGGAAATAGACTAGATATTTTTTTACATCTGGCCATTTACGGTGCATAAAGTCAATTTCCTTATAAAATTGCTCGCGAATAGGAGCATCAGGAGCAACGATTGCATCTCCAGAACCAGAAACAGTACAAAAAGTACAGCCTCCATGTGCTACAGTTCCATCTCGATTGGGACAATCAAAGCCAGCATCAATAGGGACTTTAAAAGTCTTTTCTCCAAATAAATTTCGATAGTAATCATTCAAGGTATTATAGGATTTCATAGCTAATATTATATCAAAAAAGACCCGCAAACTCAAAGTCAGCAAATAAGTGAGAGATATTGAAATGATTGGACAGAAAAAAATTTTTAAAAAAGCCTTTACAAAAAAATAAAAAGTGGTATAATTAAGTCACAAACAAGTGCAAACGTTTTCGTAAAACGTTTGCCTAATAAATATAAAAGGAGATTTGAATGATGAAAGATACATTCAAAAATGTCTTGTCTTTCGAATTTTGGCAAAAATTCGGTAAGGCTCTAATGGTGGTTATCGCTGTTATGCCAGCGGCTGGATTGATGATCTCAATCGGTAAGTCACTTGCAATGATTGACCCAAACCTTGCTCCCCTAGTTATTACTGGTGGCGTACTAGAGCAAATTGGTTGGGGAGTTATCGGTAACCTTCATATTTTGTTTGCCCTCGCTATTGGAGGAAGCTGGGCTAAAGAACGTGCTGGTGGTGCTTTTGCGGCAGGTCTTGCATTTATCCTTATTAACCGTATCACTGGTACAATCTTCGGTGTATCAGGGGATATGTTGAAAGATCCTAACGCTATGGTTTCAACAATCTTTGGTGGATCTATCAAGGTTGCTGATTACTTCATTAGTGTACTTGAGGCACCAGCCCTTAACATGGGGGTATTTGTAGGGATTATCTCAGGTTTTGTTGGAGCGACTGCATTTAACAAATACTATAATTTCCGTAAACTTCCTGATGCCCTTTCATTCTTTAACGGGAAACGTTTTGTACCATTTGTAGTTATTCTTCGCTCAGCAATCGCTGCAATTCTTCTTTCAGCTTTCTGGCCAGTTGTTCAAACAGGTATCAACAACTTCGGTATCTGGATTGCCAATTCACAAGAAACAGCACCAGTTCTTGCACCATTCTTGTATGGTACTTTGGAACGCTTGCTCTTGCCATTCGGACTTCACCACATGTTGACTATCCCAATGAACTATACAGCTCTTGGTGGTACTTATGATGTGTTAACTGGTGCAGCAAAAGGCACTCAAGTATTTGGACAAGATCCACTTTGGCTTGCATGGGTAACTGACCTTGTAAACCTTAAAGGTACTGACGCAGGTCAATACCAACACTTGTTAGATACAGTACATCCAGCTCGTTTCAAAGTTGGACAAATGATTGGTTCGTTTGGTATCTTGATGGGTGTAATTGTGGCTATCTACCGTAACGTTGATCCAGATAAGAAACACCAATACAAAGGTATGATGATTGCAACTGCTCTTGCAACATTCTTGACAGGGGTAACTGAACCAATTGAGTACATGTTCATGTTCATCGCAACACCTCTTTACCTTGTCTACGCTCTTGTTCAAGGTGCTGCCTTTGCAATGGCTGATATTGTGAACCTTCGTGTTCACTCATTCGGCTCAATCGAATTCTTGACTCGTACACCATTAGCTATCAACGCTGGTCTTGGTATGGATATCATTAACTTTATTTGGGTAACAGTACTTTTTGCAGTTATTATGTATGTTATCGCTAACTTCATGATCAAGAAATTCAACTACGCAACTCCAGGACGTAACGGAAACTACGAAAATGCTGAAGGTTCATCAGAATCTGCAGCTGCTGGTGAGTCAAAAGTTGCAGAAGCTTCTCAAGCTGTGAACATCATCAACCTTCTTGGTGGACGTGCGAATATCGTTGATGTGGACGCATGTATGACTCGTCTTCGTGTTACTGTAAAAGACGCTGAAAAAGTCGGAACAGAAGAACAATGGAAGGCTGAAGGAGCTATGGGACTTGTCATGAAAGGACAAGGTGTCCAAGCTATTTATGGACCTAAAGCTGACGTTTTGAAATCAGATATCCAAGATATCCTTGACTCAGGTGAAGTGATTCCTGAAACTCTTCCAAGTCAAATGGCAGCAGCTCAAAAAGATGCTGTTGTATATAAAGGTGTGACTGAAGAAGTTTACTCAGTTGCTGACGGTCAAGTGATTGAATTGGACCAAGTGAAGGATCCTGTATTCGCACAAAAAATGATGGGTGATGGATTTGCAGTAGAACCAGCAAACGGAAACATTGTATCTCCAGTATCAGGTACTGTATCAAGCATCTTCCCAACTAAACATGCTCTTGGTCTTGTGACTGAAGCAGGCCTCGAAGTACTTGTTCACATTGGTTTAGACACAGTAAGTCTTGAAGGAAAACCATTTACAGTTCGTGTTGCTGAAGGACAACAAGTTGCTGCAGGTGATCTTCTTGTCACAGCTGACTTAGGTGCTATCCGCGAAGCTGGTCGTGAAACTACAACTGTAGTTGTCTTTACAAATGGCGATGCAATTAAATCAGTTAAATTAGAACAAACAGGTTCTCTTGCAGCTAACACACCAGTTGCAAAAGTAGAATTGTAATATTTAGGAGGTTGGAAGTATTTTTCCAACCTCTTGTTTATAGGAGAAAAGCATGAAGTTTTTAACACTCAATACTCATAGTTGGATGGAAAAAGATCCTGAAGAAAAATTTCAGCTCTTGTTGCAAGATATCCTTGAACACAAGTATGATTTGATTTGTTTTCAGGAAATTAACCAAGAAATCACCTCAGAGCAAGTAGAGGCTGGTCCACTTTATCATCCGTTACCTTCAGCAGAACTGATTCACCAAGACCACTATGTCCGCCTTATGGTAGAGAAATTAGCTGAAAAAGGACTGAAATACTATTGGACATGGGCTTATAACCATATCGGTTATGACCGCTATCATGAAGGTGTTGCAATCCTATCTAAAACACCGATTGAAGAGCGTGAGATTTTGGTTTCAGATGTGGATGATCCGACAGATTATCACACACGACGAGTTGCTTTAGCAGAAACAGTAGTTGAAGGTAAAGAACTTGCTGTTGCGAGTGTCCATCTCTCTTGGTGGGATAAAGGCTTCCAAGAGGAATGGGCGCGTTTTGAAGCAGTTCTGAAAGAATTAAATAAGACTCTCTTACTAGCAGGTGATTTCAATAATCCTGCTGGCCAAGAGGGTTACCAAGCTATTTTAGCTAGTCCACTAGACTTGCAAGATGCATTTGAAGTTGCAAAAGAAAGAAGTGGTAGCTACACCGTTCCGCCTGAAATTGATGGTTGGAAGGGAAACAGCGAACCTCTTCGAATCGATTATATCTTTACAACAAAGGATGTGCAGGTAGAAAAACTTCACGTGGTCTTTGATGGTAAAAACAGTCCACAGGTGAGCGATCATTACGGTCTACAAGCAACACTATCTTGGAAAGACTAAATAAGGATTTTTAGTAAATAAATAAGTCCCCCTTCTGTCAGTAGAAGGGGGATTTATTTATTTAAAGAGTTAATATAGTTAAAGTTTTTAGTTGAATAACTTGTAAAATAAGATAAAATCCTTTAAAATAAAAAGTGTTGGAGGAATTTATGATTGTAAATCAAATTGTGCGTATGATCCCGACGCTAAAGGTAAATAATAGAAATTTAAATGAATCATTTTATATTGAGACTTTGGGTATGAAACCCTTGCTTGAAGAGTCAGCTTTCTTATCATTAGGAGACCAGTCAGGCATAGAAAAGTTAGTTTTAGAAGAGTCACCGAGTATGAGAAGCCGTAAGGTTGAAGGGGTAAAAAAATTAGCTAGATTGATTGTAAAAGTAGAAAATTCATCTGAGATTGAAGCGCTACTAGCTAGAATGGAAAAGCTTCCTCAACTCTATAAAGGAAACAAGGGATATGCTTTTGAGGTTCTTTCTCCAGAAGGCGATTGTGTCCTTGTCCATGCGGAAGATGATATTAGAGATTTGGAAAAGGTTGAAGAAGAAGTCACTTTTTCAAAAGACGAGAACATGCAATATTTGACGGCGTTTGAAATCTCAGTGGAAGTTAACTTGCCAGAAGATACAAGCAGCCTACTTGAAAAAGAAGAAATCGAAAATCGAATCGCTTTTAGAGAAGCTCAAGGCGGTGATTTACTTGTTGAAAATAACGTAACTTGGGACTTGTCTATGTTGAAATTCCAAGTGAAAGAACTTGACCTAGCAAGTCTTCGCCAACGTTTTGAAGCTACAGGTGACTTTATTCCTAAATCTGAGAAGTTCTTCCTAACTAAGGATACCAACAATGTCGAATTGTGGTTTGAAGCAGTATGAAACAAAAAATCATTCAAAAAATAGAGCAACAAATTGAGGCAGGGATTTATCCTGGTGCCTCTTTTGCGTATTATCAGTATGGCGTTTGGTCTGACTGGTATCTAGGTAAAGCAAATCCAGAAATTGCTGAGAAGACGCGTGAAGGGTTGGTCTATGATTTAGCAAGTGTGAGCAAGGTCGTCGGAGTAGGAACGGTCTTAACCTTCTTGTGGAAGGAAGGTAAGATTGAGCTCAATCAATCCATAAAGGCGTACCTTCCAGAGACGGATTATCCAGACATCACCGTTCGACAATTATTAACTCATGCGACGGATTTAGATCCTTTTATCCCTAATAGAGATCAGCTCTCAGCAGACCAACTTAAAGATGCCATGTTTCATCTGAATCGTCGAGAGAAACGAGCTTTTCTCTACTCGGATGTGCACTTTCTCTTGCTTGGTTTTCTCTTAGAATCCTATTTTGAAAAGGACCTGGATCAGATTTTACAAGAGCAAGTTTTGGATCCATGGAAGATGAAGGAAACGAGGTTTGGTCCTGTAACCAGTGCTGTGCCGACTGTTCGTGGTCAGAAAGCAGGAGTGGTACATGATCCCAAGGCGCGTTTACTAGGTAGACACGCTGGGAGTGCAGGTTTATTTTCAACTGTTCATGATTTAAAAATCTTCCTAGAGCATTATTTACAGGATTCCTTTGCTGAAGACTTAAGTCAAAATTATTCAGACTTGGATGACAAGGAACGTTCATTGGCTTGGAATATAGAAGGTGAATGGTTGGACCATACAGGCTATACTGGAACTTTTATCATGTGGAATCGAAAGAAACAAGAGGCAGTAATCTTTCTCTCTAACCGAACCTATGAAAAAGATGAGCGTGCCCAGTGGATATTGGACCGTAATCAAGTCATGGACTTAATACGTGAAGCAGACTAGGGAGGACTTATGTCTAAAGCTTTAAAAGGAACTCTATTTACAGTCATTGCAGGTATTGCTTGGGGACTGTCAGGAACCAGTGGGCAGTACCTGATGGCTCAAGGAATTTCTGCTCTTGTTTTAACCAATATTCGTTTAATTATCGCAGGTCTTCTCTTGGTTCTTTTATCTTATATAAAATCTAAAGAGCAGTTTTTGGCTTTTCTGACGGATAAATCAAGTCTGTTTTCTCTCTTGTTATTTTCTTTGTTTGGGCTCTTTTTAAATCAATTGGCCTATTTATCAGCTATTCAGGAAACAAATGCTGGTACAGCGACAGTCCTTCAGTATGTCTGTCCAGTTGGAATCTTAGCTTATACTTGTATAAAAGATAAGGTAGCCCCTACACTTTCAGAAATTCTGTCTATGATTTTGGCTATAGGTGGAACTTTTCTCATTGCAACCCATGGGCAGTTGGATCAGCTTTCTATGACACTAGCTGGACTCTTCTGGGGTTTGTTCTCAGCTCTGACCTATGCTCTTTATATCATTTTACCCATTCATTTGATTCAAAAGTGGGGAAGTATTCTAGTCATTGGTGTTGGGATGACCATCTCTGGGTTTGTAGCGGTGCCATTTACTGGGATTATCGGTGCTAGTGTCCCCTTAGCTTTTGATACCATTCTAGCTTTTGCAGGTATTATCCTTATTGGAACAGTCTTTGCCTATACAGCCTTTCTTAAGGGTGCCAGTATGATTGGACCGGTCAAGTCTAGTCTTTTGGCATCTATTGAGCCCATCTCGGCAGTGTTTTTTGCCTTTATGATTATGGGGGATATCTTTTATCCAGTAGATTTTCTTGGTATGACAATGATTTTACTAGCTGTAACCATTATTTCATTGAAGGATTTAATGTTAGAAAAGAAACAGAATCCAAAAAGGTCATAAAAAATCCACTCTTTATTTGAGTGGATTTTTTATGTTTAGAGATTTAAATATTTAATCTTTATTTTCGTATGGTAAAATCAAGTTCAAGATGATACCTGTCATAGCTGAAAGAGCAGTCCCAGAAAGGGTAACTGGACCAAGTTTGAGGATTGCTCCACCAAGTCCAAGTACCAACATCGCACTTGCGATGATTAGGTTACGCATTTGACCAAAATCAACACGTTCCTTGATCAAGACTTTCAAACCGTTGCTTGCGATAACCCCGTATAGAAGGATTGACATACCACCAAGTACAGCGTTTGGAATTGTAGAAATCAAGGCAGTAAATTTACCAAGGAAGCTAAGGGCAATAGCGATAAAAGCAGCGTTACGGATAACAGAGACAGAAGCGATGCGAGTCATACCAATAACCCCTGTATTTTCACCGTAAGTCGTATTTGCTGGTCCACCAAGGAAGGCAGAAACAGAAGTTGCGATACCATCACCGAGAAGGGTACGATGAAGACCTGGGTCTTTCAAGAATTGGCGTCCACAGATTTGACCTAGAACGGTGTGGTCACCGATATGTTCTGAAATGGTTACGATAGCGATTGGTAAGATGGCGATTGTTTCAGGACCAAAGTAAAGGTCGTATTGTTTGAAGGCACCACCTGTGCTAAATGGTAGGTAGAAGCCTGGAATTTCGAACCAGTTAGCTTGAAGAACAGGAGTGAAGTCAACTAAGCCAAGTACTAGCGCGAAGAGATATCCACCAATAATTGCAAAGAGGAAAGGAATGATACGAAGGAAACCTTTTCCTTTTGTATTGATAAAGGCAGCGATGAGGAAGGTAACCACAGCTACAAGAGCATTTTTCCAGTTGCCGTCAGCTACAAGACCAGCATTGGTTACGGCAGAACCAGCAAGCCCAAGACCGATAACGATAATCATTGGTCCGATAATGATTGGAGGCAAGAGTTTATCAATCCATTTTGTACCTGCGAAGCGAACACTTGCAGCAACAAGGACATAAACAAAACCAGTTAGGATAACCCCTGTCTGAGCAGCAGATACATCACCCCCCATTTCTTTCATGGCAAGTGACATGGCTGTAATAAAGGCGAAAGAAGAACCAAGATAAACAGGAACTCTAAAACCTGTTGCAATCATATAGATGAGGGTACCAACCCCTGAAGCAAAGAGGGCAACGGACACAGGCATTCCCAAAATGAGTGGGACCAAAATTGTTGCACCAAACATAGCAAAAACGTGCTGGAAGCTGAGAAGAATTCCCTTACCAGCAGAAGGACGTTGGTCGACGTCTAATAACAAATCAACAGTTGATTCTTGTTTCATAAATACCTCACTTTTGGGCATCAAAAAAGAGCCCATTATTTTACAGCAATAGGCTCTCAGAGTAAGACTTCATTAAAAAATAATTGACCACATTTTAATGAATGTTATGTATATCTGCGTCTTCGTCACCTCACGGGATGACATTAAAAACCTTTGCTTGTGATAGTATAGCAGAAAAAAATGATTTTGTAAATCATTTTTTCCCGAGCCCAGAAATCAGAAAGCGAGGTATGATTTTGTAAATCATTTTTTCCCGAGCCTAGAAATAGGAAAGCGAGGTTGATTCTGCAGATTTATTTATAATTCCTCTAAAGCGGGCGTTTATTTGGCATACCTGCTTTTCTTGGATATTTATTTGGAGTTTCTTTTTTCTTATCTACTACAGTAATATAGCGAGGATCTCCATTGGGAAGAGTATAGCTGATGTTGTCCTCAACTTTGCTAAAGAGAAGGGTAAGAGCATTTTTTGCCTCTGCCAATTCCTCGGGTGCATTGCTTGCCTTGAGTGCCAGTAATTTTCCACCGATTTTTAGAAAAGGAATGGTTAATTCAGATAAGACCTGCAGACGAGCAACTGCTCGAGCTGTGACGATATCAAACTGGGCACGAAAATTCTTGTCTTGACCGAAATCTTCTGCACGTCCATGGTAGAAGTGAACATTTTCTAAGTCTAACTCTTGTGCTAAGAGATTAAGGAAGTTGATTCGCTTGTTTAGAGAGTCAATAATGGTTATATCTAACTGAGGGTAAAGAATTTTCATAGGAAGGCTTGGAAATCCAGCACCAGCTCCAATATCTAATAACTTAATTTCCTGATTTTCAATCAACCCTTGCAGGATAGGTGCAATCGAATCATAAAAATGCTTGAGATAGACTTCTTCCTTATCCGTAATGGCAGTTAGATTGATTTTTTCATTCCACTCGACTAAGAGTTCAAAATAACGCTCAAATTGTGCTTTTTGCTGGTCAGTAAGAACAATATTTTGTTCAGTGAGTAATGTGTAAAAAGTTTCTGGTTTCATAGTTATATCCTTCTTGTATATCATCTTATTTTACCACAAAAACATGGAAATTTGATATACTTGTACTAATCAAAAGGCAGAAAGGAGCTTTATGATGAATTGGATTTTTTATGGACTTCTTGCGCTAATTATTTTCTTGGTAATTGACTGCTATAATAAATTGGTGAAAAATCGTATGCAGACCAAGGAAGCTTGGAGTCAGATTGATGTTCAGTTGAAGCGTCGAAATGATCTCTTACCGAACTTAATTGAAACAGTTAAAGGTTATGCGAAATATGAAAACTCTACTCTGGAAAAAGTTACTCAACTTCGAACACAAGTAGCTGCAGCAACTACACCCGCGGAAGCCATGAAAGCTAGTGATGCACTGACTCGTCAGGTATCTGGTATTTTTGCGGTTGCAGAGAATTATCCTGACTTGAAGGCTAGTAGCAATTTTGCTCACTTACAAGAAGAACTGACTAACACAGAAAATAAAATTTCTTATTCACGTCAGCTTTATAATAGTGTCGTTAGCAACTACAATGTTAAATTAGAAACTTTCCCAAGTAATCTGGTTGCGACTATATTTGGCTTCAAGGCAGCGGATTTCCTTCAAACTCCAGAAGAAGAAAAGGCTGTGCCTAGAGTTGATTTTAGTGGTTTAGGTGACTAAGATGCTGTACAAACAAATCGCTAGTAATAAACGAAAAACTTGGGTTCTATTAATTGTCTTCTTTCTTTTGTTAGCCTTGGTTGGTTATGCTGTTGGTTTTCTCTTCATAAACTCAGGAATATGGGGAGTGACCGTAGCCATGATTATCGGTTTCATCTATGCCTTGACCATGATTTTTCAATCTACAGAGATTGTCATGAGTATGAATGGTGCGCGTGAGGTTGATAGGAATGAAGAACCTGTTCTCTATCATGTTGTTGAGGATATGGCTATGGTAGCTCAGATTCCTATGCCACGAGTTTATGTTATTGATGACCAAGGTTTGAATGCTTTCGCCACAGGTTCGAATCCTCAAAATGCTGCTGTTGCTGCTACGTCAGGACTTTTAGAGATCATGAACCGTGAGGAGTTAGAAGCCGTGATCGGCCATGAGGTTAGCCATATTCGCAACTACGATATTCGTATTTCAACTATTGCTGTTGCTCTAGCTAGTGCGATTACGCTATTATCAAGTATGGCTGGTCGTATGATGTGGTGGGGAGGTGCTGGCCGTAGTCGTAGAAGTAATGATCGTGATAGTTGGGGACTTGAAGTGATTATGTTAGTAATTTCTCTCCTATCCATTGTTTTAGCGCCTTTAGCAGCAACTTTAGTGCAATTAGCTATTTCTCGCCAGCGGGAATTTTTGGCGGATGCTTCGAGTGTTGAACTAACTCGTAATCCTCAAGGGATGATCAATGCTTTACAAAAATTAGACAATAGTCAACCCATGAGTCATCATGCGGATGATGCTAGTAGTGCGCTTTATATCAATGATCCTCAAAAACCAAGTTTCTTGAAAAAACTATTTTACACTCATCCACCTATTTCAGAAAGAATTGAGCGTTTGAAACATATGTAAAAAAACATCCAGAGAAAGTTCTCTGGGTGTTTTATTTCCAAAAGTTAAAGATCTTGTAAATCAACTATTTTTAAACCATGCTCTGTCAGACTATAGATACTCGTACAAATTTCTTTTAAGAAACGTCGATCATGCGAAACAGTGACAAGACCACCAGAATAATTGGCAAAGAGTTTTCTGATTTCAGGTTGTGAAGTTGGAGAAAAGTTTCGTGTTGGTTCATCCAGAATGAGAAAGTTTGGTTTTCTCAGCACTAAATTCAAAAGAAGGAGTTTGCCTTGTTGGCCGCCAGATAAGGAGCGGACTTGCTGGTGCATCTCTGGATAGCTGAAATTAAGACTAGCTAAGTGAGATTGGATTTTCTGTATTTCCTCTTTGTGTCCAGTTTGGCTGAGAAATTCTACTGGGGATAGATCCAATTGCAGTTTTTCTTGGTAATTTTGTGGCATAAAACCAAGCGAATTCTCTCTTTTGCCGCTTAGTAGTTGATGTAACTTTGCTAAAAGAGTGGATTTGCCAACGCCATTGGGACCGATAATGCCGATTTTATCTTGACCACGGACAGTCAATTGTAGCCCTTGAGACAGAATTTGTTGGCCAATGGATAAAGTCTCATTTTCTAGTCGAACTAAGACTTTTGAAGCCGCTAATGGCTCTATATCTGAAAAGAAAAGTTGGATTTGTTCCTCTTCAAGTGGCTTTTGGGTCATGGACTGAGCTGCTTTTTCGTAGCGTTTTTCTTGAGAAAGAACATTTTTCATCTTTTTAGCTAATAGGCGGCCCGCAACATCATTTTTAGTGTTACGCAAGGCAGTTTCTACTTTTTGCTTGACTCTGCGATGCTTTTCCATGGTTTTTTCATAGGAACGTTGGTCGTTGGCAGCTTGCTGGCTTTGTCTGGCAAAATGAGCCTTTCTCTGTTCACTATAGCGATCATAGTCTAGATGTTCGACTAGGGTTTCAGCTTCCTTTCGATGCTTGACCAGTCGTAAATGGATAATGGTGTCTGCTGTTTGAGAGAGAAAGTCTTCATCATGAGAAATGAAAATAACTGTTTGCCTGGTTTTATGAATCTGTTTTTTTAGCCAATCAACCATCTCTATATCCAGGTCATTTGCAGGTTCATCTAAAAATAAAATCTCAAAGGGTTTGGCAAATTCATGGATGAGCTGAATTTTCAAAGCTTCACCACCCGAGAGACTACCAATTTCTTGGTCGCTTGCAAAACGGTCGCTATCAAAGTGCAACTCCTCAGCCAAACGATAAAGAATGCTGTAGTCTAAATCAGCAGAATCCAAAAAGAAGTAGTCATGTAAAGTTTTCTTTTTCAGGTCCTCAGGTAGTTTTTGAGGAATGTAAGCCAGTGATTGAAGGTCAGATTGGATTTCTCCCCTGATAGAGAAATCAGCTAATTTTTCTCCCATTAAAGTTCGAAGTAAGGTTGATTTTCCATTTCCTTCTTCGCCTATAATAGCGACCTTTTCTCTGTCTTGGATGTTAATGTTTAAATCGGAAACAAGGTCTCTTAAATCTTTGTTTTGTGTAATGGTCAGATGATTGATGTTTATCATATTATTGCCCTTTCTAGAATGTCCATATTGCATAACAAAAAGCTCTACTTTATCTAGTAGAGCCAATCGTCTATGTCAAAAAATCCTCTTTTAAAAAGGCTGAAAATCCACCACAAAAAAGAGTACGCAAAAAGAGACAAGAACAAGATCTACTAAATAAAGGTTCTTTATTTGATAGACTTAGTTGTTCATGTCTCCCTTACCTCCGAGTATTGTTGCAATCATCATACTCTTTTTGAGAAAATTTGTCAAGATTAAGCCAGAAAATCCTCTATTTGTTAAAAACCAAAAACAGGTCCATAGAGTGTTAATGTATGTTTAACGTGATCGAAGTGGAACTTGTCATAGTTTCTCCAAGCAGTGCGAGCTTGATCGTTTAGTTTTAGTGAGCCAAGTCCAATCAAAAGACTAGTCCGTTGGTAAAAGCTTTCCAGTTCAATTAGAATAGCATTGTCTAATTTCTCAGCTTTTTTGAGTGCTCTGAGAATCTCATCAATATTTTGTTGTAAGCGTAGGTCATCAGGTAAGCCTTGTTTACAACTTTGTATTGTTTGATTTAATTCTGAAACGAGTTGATAGGCTTCAGTTAAAAGAACTTTGTCTTCCATATGAGCGTCCTCCTTTGCTCATGTATTGATGCCTATAGTATAGCACAAAAAGAAAAATTGTCATAATAAATATATCAAAAAATGTAGAATGATTTTTTTAAAAGTTTAGTTGACTTGCTTACGCTCTTTTCATGGTATAATCAAGGGAGTAAATCTTTATGGAGGAAGTATGAAATTAAATATTCAAGAAATTCGTAAGCAGCCTGAAGGCTTGCACTTTGAGCAAACTTTAGACTTGGCAACTGACTTACATGCTCGTAATCAAGAAATTTTAGATGTAAAAGATATCAAAGCAGTAGGGAAGGTTCAGTACGAAGACCGAATGTTTTTCCTAGACTATCTCTTGTCATATACAATTGTCCTAGCTTCTAGCCGTAGTATGGAACCGGTAGAATTGAAAGAATCATATCCAGTAACGGAAGTCTTTATGGAAGGTGCTACCAATCAACTGGACCAAGAAGTTCTAGATGATGACTTAGTTTTACCGATTGAAAATGGTGAAATTGACTTGGCTGAAAGTGTTTCAGATAATATCTTGCTCAATATTCCAATCAAGGTCTTAACAGCTGAGGAAGAAGCTGGTCAGGGTTTTGTTTCCGGAAATGACTGGCAAATCATGTCTGAGGAAGAATATCAAGCCCAACAAGCAGTCAAAAAAGAAGAAAATAGTCCTTTTGCAGGTTTGCAAGGGCTGTTTGACGGAGATGAGTAGATGGTTTTATCCAAAAAACGTGCCCGTCATGTCATTGAAGAAATCATAGCCCTTTTTCCAGATGCAAAACCTAGTCTAGATTTTCGTAATCATTTTGAGCTTTTGGTTGCCGTTATGCTATCTGCTCAGACGACAGATGCTGCGGTAAATAAAGCAACTCCAGCTCTTTTTGAAGCGTTCCCTACGCCTCAAGCTATGGCAGATGCCAGTGAGAGTGAAATTGCAAAACATATTTCTCGTCTAGGTCTCTATCGCAATAAGGCTAAGTTCCTCAAGAAATGTGCCCAACAACTATTAGAAGATTTTGATGGTAAAGTACCTCAGACACGTGAGGAATTAGAAAGTTTGGCAGGAGTTGGGCGTAAAACAGCTAATGTAGTCATGAGTGTGGGTTTTGGAATTCCAGCTTTTGCGGTAGATACCCATGTGGAGCGCATTTGTAAACACCATGATATTGTTAAAAAATCAGCTACACCATTAGAAGTTGAAAAACGTGTCATGAATGTCTTGCCACCAGAAAAGTGGTTGGCGGCGCATCAGGCCATGATTTACTTTGGTCGTGCTATCTGTCATCCCAAAAATCCAGAATGCGAACACTATCCACAGTTATACGATTTTAGTTCATTATAAGGCCAAGTATTGAATGTTTTTACTTGCTTTGCACTGGGCTTTGTGATATAGTAAGGACAATAAAATATTCCTTTAAACCTGTCCCGTGAGGCAGGCAAGGAGCTCGATAAAGTAGAAGGGTAAGTCTATACTGTTTACAGTAAGGCTCGCTTAGTTATACATTCTCAAGTCTCCTTGAAAAAGGAGACTTTTCTTTTTGGAGGTTTGTCATGAAGACAAAAGAGGTTGTAGACGAATTAACCGTCAAGCGAGCAATTACGCGTATCACTTATGAAATCATCGAACGCAATAAAGATTTGAATAAAATCATTTTAGCGGGTATCAAAACACGAGGTGTCTTTATTGCTCACCGTATTCAAGAACGCTTGGAACAATTGGAAAACATCTCAGTTCCTGTTGTAGAATTAGATACTAAACCTTTCCGCGACGATGTTAAAAGTGGTGAGGATACTTCATTAATTTCTGTCGATGTGACAGACCGCGAGGTCATCTTGGTGGATGATGTGCTCTATACAGGCCGTACAATTCGAGCTGCTATCGATAACATTGTTGGACATGGTCGTCCAGCGCGCGTGAGTCTTGCGGTGTTAGTTGACCGTGGACACAGAGAATTGCCAATTCGACCAGATTACGTTGGGAAAAATATTCCAACCAGTCGTTCGGAAGAAATCATCGTTGAGATGACAGAACTTGATGGTCAAGATAGAGTTTTGATTACTGAAGAAGCTCAATAGCTAAAGGAGTAGCCATGTCAGAAAATCAACAAGCACTGAAACATGTGGTGTCCATGGAAGATCTCACTGTGGATCAGGTTATGAAATTGATTAAACGAGGGATTGAGTTTAAGAATGGAGATCAGTTGCCTTACGAAGACCATCCCATTGTTTCCAATCTTTTCTTTGAAAATTCGACAAGAACGCATAAATCGTTTGAAGTTGCTGAAATCAAACTAGGATTGGAACGACTTGACTTTGATGTAAAGACAAGTTCAGTCAACAAGGGTGAGACACTCTATGATACCATCCTGACTTTGTCAGCGCTTGGTGTAGATGTCTGCGTTATTCGTCACCCTGAAGTTGATTACTACAGAGAATTGATTGCGAGTCCGACGATCACGACTTCGATTATCAACGGTGGCGACGGTTCAGGGCAGCATCCTAGTCAGAGTCTGCTTGATTTAATGACCATTTACGAAGAATTCGGACATTTTGAAGGACTCAAGGTCGCGATTGCTGGAGACTTGGATCATTCACGTGTTGCCAAATCCAATATGCAGATTTTGAAACGCTTAGGTGCAGAGCTCTACTTTGCAGGACCTGAAGAATGGCGAAGTCAAGAATTTGCGGACTATGGACAGTTTGTTACCATTGATGAGATTGTTGATCAGGTGGATGTTCTGATGTTGCTTCGAGTTCAACATGAACGCCACGAAAGTGGAGCCGTCTTTTCAAAAGAAGGCTATCATGCTCAACATGGCTTGAACCAAGAACGCTACAATCGCTTAAAAGAAGAAGCAATCATTATGCATCCTGCTCCAGTAAATCGGGATGTAGAAATTGCTGACCACTTGGTTGAAGCTCCAAAATCACGCATTGTCCAACAAATGACCAATGGAGTCTTTGTTCGAATGGCAATCTTAGAATCCGTATTGGCAAGTAGGAAAGCCAAATAAGACACAAAACGTTAAAAGACGCCAGTGAGCGTCCACGAGAGGTGAGAATATGACAAAACGACTTCTAGTTTTAGAAGATGGCACAGTTTTTGAAGGTAAAGCCTTCGGTGCAGATATTGATGTAACAGGGGAAATCGTCTTTAATACAGGGATGACAGGCTATCAAGAATCCATTACAGACCAGTCTTATAATGGGCAAATCTTGACCTTCACTTATCCATTGGTGGGGAATTATGGGATTAACCGTGATGATTACGAATCTATTAGCCCTACCTGCAAGGGTGTTGTAGTATTTGAAGAGGCACGTAGAGCAAGTAACTGGCGGAATCAAATGACGCTGGATGAATTCCTGAAAGCTAAGAAGATTCCTGGTATTTCAGGGATTGATACCCGTGCACTTACAAAAATTATCCGTAAACATGGAACCATGCGAGCAACCTTGACACACGCTGGAGACAGTATGGATCATGTTGCTGATCAACTTCAAGCGACTGTTTTACCGACTGATAATATCAGACAAGTTTCTACCAAGACATCCTATCCAGCTCCAGGAGTTGGGTTAAGTGTTGTTCTTGTTGATTTTGGACTAAAACACTCGATTCTACGAGAACTATCTAAACGAGATTGTAACGTGACTGTAGTTCCATACACAACTACAGCTGAGGAAATTCTACATTTGAATCCTGACGGAGTTATGTTGTCAAATGGTCCGGGAAATCCAGAAGATGTACCAGAAGCACTTGATATGATTCGTGGTATTCTTGGCAAGATTCCAATCTTTGGTATTTGTATGGGGCATCAACTCTTTGCAATGGCAAATGGTGCTAAGACCTACAAGATGAAATTTGGTCACCGTGGTTTTAACCATGCAGTGCGTGAAATTGCTACAGGGCGAGTGGACTTTACTAGTCAAAACCATGGTTATGCCGTTAGTCGTGAGGACTTACCAGAGCACTTGATTATCACCCACGAAGAAATCAATGACAAGTCAGTTGAAGGCGTACGTCACAGATATCTACCAGGTTTCTCTGTGCAATTCCACCCAGATGCAGCTCCTGGTCCACACGATGCAAGTTATCTATTTGACGAGTTCATTGAGATGATGGAAGCCTTTAAACAAGCAAATTAATGACGAGTGTGAAATCGTCGGAGAATTTATGTAACTGAACACGGACGGAAAGCTCGGAATTTAGAGAAACCAACTTGGATTGTCAATCCTTCCTTGGTTTCCTAAAATTCAATCGCTTTCTATTCGTCCTTTGTATCTTATTTAATGTCGCTCTGTGAGGCGACGAATAGAAAGGAGAAGGGTGGTCCGTATTTGCTGAACTGAATACGGGCTAGGGACGGTGCTAAAAATATAGTTATTCCTAGAACTAATGGTTCTTCGTCATAACTCCTATTTTAGCTTTGTCCGCTTAACGCCCTTAATATCTTATAAATGCCTAAACGTACTGATATCAAAAAAATTATGGTGATTGGTTCTGGTCCGATTATTATTGGTCAGGCTGCTGAGTTTGACTATGCTGGAACCCAAGCCTGCTTGTCTTTGAAAGAGGAAGGTTACGAGGTTGTCTTGGTAAACTCAAACCCTGCAACCATCATGACTGATAAGGAAATTGCAGACAAGGTTTATATCGAGCCAATCACACTCGAGTTTGTGACTCGTATTCTCCGTAAGGAACGTCCAGATGCTTTGCTTCCAACTCTTGGAGGTCAAACAGGGCTTAATATGGCCATGGAATTGTCTAAAAACGGTATTCTTGATGAATTGGGAGTAGAACTTCTCGGGACTAAATTGTCTGCCATCGATCAAGCGGAGGACCGTGACCTCTTTAAACAGTTGATGGAAGAGCTGAACCAACCAATTCCTGAATCAGAAATTGTTAACACAGTAGAAGAAGCAGTTGCCTTTGCAGCGACAATTGGTTATCCAGTTATCGTCCGTCCAGCCTTCACACTTGGTGGTACAGGTGGTGGTATGTGTGCCAACGAGGAAGAATTGCGTGAAATTGCTGAAAATGGTTTGAAGTTGTCACCTGTTACCCAATGTTTGATCGAACGTTCTATTGCCGGTTTCAAGGAAATCGAGTATGAAGTCATGCGTGACTCAGCTGACAATGCCCTTGTTGTATGTAACATGGAAAACTTTGACCCAGTCGGGATTCATACAGGGGATTCCATCGTATTCGCCCCAGCGCAAACCATGTCAGACTATGAAAACCAAATGCTCCGTGACGCCAGCTTGAGCATTATCCGCGCTCTCAAGATTGAAGGTGGATGTAACGTTCAGTTAGCCCTGGATCCACACAGCTTTAAGTATTATGTCATCGAAGTAAACCCTCGTGTATCTCGTTCTTCTGCCCTTGCTTCTAAGGCCACAGGTTACCCAATCGCTAAATTGGCTGCCAAGATTGCTGTAGGATTGACCTTGGATGAGGTTATTAACCCTGTTACAGGTTCAACTTATGCTATGTTTGAACCAGCCCTTGACTACGTCGTTGCTAAGATTCCGCGTTTCCCATTTGACAAGTTTGAAAAAGGTGAACGTCGTCTAGGTACTCAGATGAAGGCAACTGGAGAAGTTATGGCTATCGGTCGTAACATCGAGGAATCACTTCTTAAAGCTTGTCGCTCGCTTGAAATTGGAGTTCACCACAATGAAATGCCTGAACTTGCAAATGTTTCAGATGATGCCTTGACTGAAAAAGTTGTCAAAGCACAAGATGACCGTCTCTTCTACGTATCAGAAGCTATTCGCCGTGGTTACACACCAGAAGAGATTGCTGACTTGACTAAGATTGATATCTTCTATCTTGATAAACTCTTACACATCTTTGAGATTGAGCAAGAATTGGGCGCACATCCACAAGATGTAGCAGTTCTAAAAACAGCAAAACTCAATGGCTTCTCAGATCGTAAAATTGCTGAACTCTGGAACACTACAGCTGACCAAGTTCGCCAACTACGTTTGGAAAACAAGATTGTCCCAGTTTACAAGATGGTGGATACTTGTGCAGCAGAATTTGAATCAGAAACTCCATATTTCTATTCTACTTATGGTTGGGAAAATGAATCTATCAAGTCTGATAAGGAATCTGTTCTAGTATTAGGTTCTGGTCCAATCCGTATCGGTCAAGGTGTTGAGTTTGATTACGCAACTGTTCACTCAGTTAAGGCGATTCAAGCTGCTGGCTACGAAGCCATCATTATGAACTCAAACCCAGAGACAGTTTCAACAGACTTCTCTGTATCAGACAAACTTTACTTTGAACCATTAACGTTCGAAGATGTTATGAATGTTATCGACTTAGAGCAACCAAAAGGTGTTATCGTTCAGTTCGGTGGTCAAACAGCTATCAACCTTGCTGAACCACTAGCAAAAGCTGGTGTAACTATCCTTGGTACTCAAGTTGCTGATCTAGACCGTGCCGAAGACCGTGACCTCTTCGAGCAAGCCCTTAAAGACTTGGATATTCCACAGCCACCTGGCCAGACTGCAACAAACGAAGAAGAAGCAGTGCTTGCAGCTCGCAAGATTGGTTTCCCAGTCCTAGTTCGCCCTTCATATGTTTTGGGTGGACGTGCTATGGAAATCGTAGAAAATGAGGAAGATCTTCGTTCTTACATGCGTACTGCGGTTAAGGCAAGTCCAGACCATCCAGTTCTTGTCGACTCTTATATCGTTGGACAAGAATGTGAAGTTGATGCCATCTCAGACGGCCAAAATGTTCTCATCCCAGGTATCATGGAGCATATCGAACGTGCTGGTGTCCACTCAGGTGACTCCATGGCTGTT
Organism: Streptococcus sp. Marseille-Q7087; assembly: GCF_965111935.1. NCBI lineage: Bacteria > Bacillati > Bacillota > Bacilli > Lactobacillales > Streptococcaceae > Streptococcus > Streptococcus sp. Marseille-Q7087. The sequence continues at coordinate 636,619 of NZ_CBCOPJ010000001.1, forward strand.
TATCCTCCTCAAACTTTGTCGCAAAAAGTGCAAGAAACGATCGCAGACTACACCAAACGTCTTGCAATCGGCCTCAACTGTCTTGGGATGATGAATATTCAGTTTGTTATCAAGGATGAGAAAGTCTACGTTATCGAAGTAAACCCTCGTGCCAGCCGTACCGTACCATTCCTTTCAAAAGTAACCAATATCCCTATGGCTCAGGTAGCAACTAAGTTGATTCTTGGACAAAGTCTTGAAGAACTTGGTTACCAAGATGGACTTTACCCAGAAAGCACTCGCGTTCATATCAAGGCGCCAGTCTTCTCCTTTACTAAGCTAGCGAAAGTAGACAGCTTGCTCGGGCCTGAAATGAAGTCAACAGGGGAAGTTATGGGTTCTGATACTACTTTGGAAAAAGCTCTCTACAAGGCTTTTGAAGCTTCCTACCTACACTTGCCAACCTTTGGAAATGTTGTCTTTACCATCGCTGATGATGCCAAAGATGAAGCCTTGGACTTGGCGCGTCGTTTCCAAAATATTGGCTACGGAATCCTTGCAACTGCAGGAACAGCGGAGTTCTTTGCAAGTCATGGATTGCAGGCTCAACTCGTTGGTAAGATTGGCGATGATGAACATGATATCCCAAGCTATGTTCGTAAAGGAAAAATCCAAGCTATTATCAATACCGTTGGTACCAAACGGACAGCCGACGAAGACGGTGAACAAATCCGTCGATCTGCCATCGAACATGGTGTTCCGCTCTTTACAGCCCTAGATACAGCAGATGCCATGCTGAAAGTACTAGAAAGCCGTAGCTTTGTTACTGAAGCGATTTAAGAAAAAAATGATTCTCGTAAGGGAATCTTTTTTCGATGAAAACGTTGTTACCATTTTCACAAAAAAAAATAATCTAGAAAATATAAAAAGCAAAAATAAAAATATAGTAAAAATTAGAACATATTCAAATAAATCCTATAAAAAGCGATATTATATCAATCGTGCATAAAAAAATATATAATAAAAAAATAAGATCTTAGATAATGAAAAAATTTATAAAGTAAACGTTTTCAAAGGCATATAATTCTTTGAACTTATCTTAAACTTATGATATGATAAAGGAGCTAAAGACAGAATATAATTCTTGTATAAAAGAGACAAAAATTATAAAATTCTGACTCCTAGTAAAATAAAAAATTTATAAAGGAGAACTTATCAAAATGATAAGAAAGGAACAACAACGCTTTTCTTTACGTAAATATAAAGTTGGTGTTGCATCGGTATTTTTAGGAACCACTCTAAGCTTTCTAATGGCAAATGGTGGTGGAGTAAAAGCTTCAGAAATTCCTGCACAACCAAGTTCGGAAGAAACAACTGAGTTGGTGAAAAAGGATAGTAGCGAGGATTCCTCTAAAAAGGAACAGAATGTTGTAGAAAATGTTGCAACAAGTGAACTTGCTGAGACAAACAAGGTTGAAGAAGGAAAAGCAGCTTCTGAGGCTAAAACAGAAGAAGCTAAATCTGAACCAGTGTCTTCAGAAAAAGCAGAAGAAGTAAAACCTGCTTCAACTGAGACTGAGATTGCTAATAAGGAAACTGCTAAGCCGGTTGAAAAAGCTGAAGAAACTAAGCCAGCTGTTTCAGAAGGTGATAAACCTAAAGTTCGTAATCGTCGTGCTACAACGGAAGATGCAGTTTCTGGAGACCACAACTCTAACCCTTTAGCGGTAAGTACTTACTTAAAAGATGGGGAAAAAGTAACTCCAGAAATCAAAGATGCTAACGGTGCAACTGTAAGATCTCAAACGGTACCAGCTGGTTATTCTGCTAAAGAAGGAGATTGGTACACATACGCTATCTGGGATTTAACTAGATTCAATGAACGTTATGGTACAAAATACTATGCTCGTGCTTATAAGAGATTTGATGAATCCACAGATACAACTGTTGAATTAATCGATAAAACGACTGGGAATGTAGTAGAAACAAGAACGGTTACTTCATCAAGTGGCGTTCAAAAATTCACTACTACCACAGCTGCGTCTAATAGTCAATTAACCTTCCAAGTGGATTATAAAGCAGGTACTGCTGAAAAAGGTAAAACTACTCAACCATTTATTCAAAATGGTTATGAAGTTGGAAAGAGTATAACAGATTTAGTTGCTGCTGGACACAAACTTACGCCAGCAGAGCAAACACTTTATACTGCGGTTTATAATGCTCGTACTACAACAGATGTTCTAAACGTTGTTGAACCAGCTTACAATGGCCGTACAATTACTGATTCAAACGCTAAAATACCAGAAACAATTAATAAAACAACTTACTATAAAGTAGTTGATAAAAATAACCCTACTTTCAACGCTAATAAAACGGATAAAACTGTTCAAGATTATAAAGAAAATGGTAATGAAGTAGACTTAGCTAGATATACACTTAAAGCTGAAGAAGGACAAAGATTCACAGCATCTGGTGAGCGCCAATTTGATGGATATAAATTGTACCAAACAGCTAATGCAAATGATCAATCAGGCTTTGTAAATCGTCCTTATACTATCGGTTCTAAATTCATGGATGCGGACCGATACGGTATCAAACGTATCAAAGAAGTTGTTGGAGAAGACGGTTCAGTAGTTATTCGTGTTTACTTATTAGATCCAAGACAACAAAGCAAGCGTTCTGATGGTTCATTAAGTACTGATGGCTATATGTTGCTTGCTGAAACTAAACCAATTAAACCAGGGGAAGCTAATACGCAAGAACTAGTTGTTAAAAAATCACCTCTTAATACGATTGCACATACTGTAACAGATCCAAAAACAGGAGCGCAGACTCAATATCCAAATGGTAAAGAAGTTGCATTCGATTTCCAAAGTTCAGCAGGATATACACCTAAGAAAACGGTATTCGTACCATTCTTGGGAGATGGAATTGGACACCATTCAGCTAACGCACAATTAGAACGTGGAGTTGGTGGTATCGGTACAAACGTTGACTTGCTTAACACTTTGACACCGTATAAACAACCTATTTACTACTATGTGAAACGCGAACCAGCAAAAGTTACACCAGAATTTGAAAAAGAGCTTGCTGGACGTGTATTAACAGATGGAGAATTCAGCTTCAAGTTAACAGAAGAAAAGAGTACTCCAGATAAACATGAAGAAACAGTTACAAACAAAAATGGCAAGGCTACATTTAGTGAATTATCATTTAGCAATCCTGGTACCTATAAATATAAGATTACAGAGTTAAAAGGTTCTGATACAAATGTTGATTACGATGCGATGACAGTTACTATGACTGTTACGGTAACTGAAAAAAATGCAGTGGGTGATCTCGAAGCTACAGTTAAGTATAGTTCTGAAGGTGGATTTAGTGCAGACGCTAATGACAAAATCTTTAACAACTATGTAGTTTCACCAGTAGTTACTAAGTTTGATTTTACGAAGAAACTCGCAGGTCGTAAACTTAAGGAAGGTGAATTTAGCTTCGTCCTTAAGAATGCAGCAGGTGAAGAAGTTGAAACTGTTAAGAATAAAGAAGACGGAACTGTTACCTTCTCAGAATTATCATTCGATAATACAAAAGTTGGTACCCATACTTATACAGTAGAAGAGGTTATCCCAGCTACTAAAGAATTAGGAATGACTTATGACACCATGAAAGCAACGCTTACTGTGGAAGTTGCAAAAAATGGACATACCCTAACAACTGTAACAAATGTCAGCTCAGCAGGTGGTGTGAATGAGAATGGAGACTCAACAGATGGAACGGAAGATAAAGAGTTTAACAATAAAATAACTCCTCCAGAAACACCTGAGTTCCAACCAGAAAAATTCGTTCTTAACAAAGAAAAATTTGATATCACTGGTACAAAACTCGTTGACGATGATGATGAGTTGACAGACGAGTACGCAGATACAAATTCAAACCCTTATGCTGACAAAACTACTAACAACGAAGCAGAAAACATCAATACGAAGGTTGTTGAACGCGGTGAAAAATTAGTTTACCAAGTATGGTTAGATACTAAGAACTTCACTGATAGAAACAATATCCAATCGGTTGGAATCTCTGATACCTATGATGCTGATAAATTAACGGTTAACTCTAGTGAAATCAAGGCTTACGATAGTGAAACTGGTAATGAAGTCACTGATAAGTTTGATATTAAGGTTGAAAATGGTGTTATTACAGCAACATCTAAGACTTCTGTAAACAAATCATTAGGTGATGTAGATAATACACAAGTTATCGATACAACTAAATTTGCATTTGGTCGCTACTATAAATTTGATATTCCAGCAACAGTTAAAGATTCAGTTCCAGGTGGAGCAGATATCGAAAACAAAGCCAACCAAATCGTTCATGTTTACAACCCAGTAAGCAAATCTGTAGAGAAACCTGAAAAACCAACACAAAAACGTGTTAATAGTGTTCCTATCGAAGTAGAATTTAACTTCACTAAGAAACTTGAAGGTCGTGAACTGAAAGCTAACGAATTTAACTTTGTTCTGAAAGATTCAAAAGGTAAAGAAGTTGAGACCGTTAAGAACGATGCAGATGGTAAAGTAAAATTCAAAGCTCTTAAATTTGAAAAGAGTCAAGTTGGTGAACATAAATACACTGTTGAAGAAGTAGCTGGAACTGACGCAACTATTACTTATGATACGATGAAGGCTGAAGTTAAAGTTACTGTTTCACATGATGGTACTGCAAAAGCTTTAATCGCAAATGTAACTGAACCAGCTGATAAAGAATTCAATAATACAGTTACACCACCAACTGAACCTAAGTTCCAACCAGAGAAGTATGTCTTGAATACAGAGAAATACTCTATTACAGACAACAAATTGTTGGATGACGATAAAGAGTTGGAGGATAAGTATAAAGATACTAATACCAACCCATATGCCGATCAAACAAATAACAACGAAGCTGAAAATATCAATACTAAGACTGTTAAACGTGGAGATAAATTAGTTTATCAAGTTTGGTTGGATACTACTAAATTCACAACTGATAACAAGGAAAAGGTACAATCAGTTGGAATTACGGATGATTTCGATGAAACTAAGGTTGATGTTGATGGTACTAAGATCAAAGCTTACGATTCAGTATCAGGTGATGATGTAACAAATAAATTTGATATTACAGTTGAAAATGGAGTAATGACAGCGACACTTAAAGCTGGTAATACTAAGTCACTTGGTGATGCAGAAAATACTCAAATTATCGATACAACTAAATTTGAGTTTGGACGTTACTACAAGTTTGATATCCCGGCAGTTGTTAAAAATGATGTTGATGGTGGAGTTGATATTGAAAATACAGCGACACAAGTAGTTAACTACTACAATCCAGTTACTAAGAAAGTTGAAAAACCAGAAAAACCAACTGAAAAACGTGTGAACAGTGTACCAATTTCAGTAGAATTTAATTTCACTAAGAAACTAGAAGGTCGTGAACTGCAAGCCAACGAATTTAGCTTTGTTTTGAAAGATTCAAAAGGTAATGAAGTTGAAACAGTTAAGAATGATGCAACAGGAAATGTTAAATTCTCAGCCTTAGAATACAAGAAGGGTGAAGAAGGTGTATACAACTATACTGTTGAGGAAGTTGTAGGAACAGATGCGACTGTAACATATGATACTATGAAAGCAGAAGTGACTGTAACAGTATCACATGATGGTACAGCTAAAGCTCTCATTGCAACTGTGACTAATCCAGCTGACAAAGAGTTCAACAATACTGTAACACCACCAGAAGAACCTAAGTTCCAACCAGAAAAATATGTTGTAACTAAAGAAAAATACGATATTACTGGTGACAAACTACTTGATGACGATAAAGAATTAACAAACAAGTATACTGAAACAAATACTGATCCATATGTTGATAAAGATAACAACAATGAAGCAGAAAACTTAAATACTAAGACTGTTAAACGTGGTTCTAAATTGGTTTACCAAGTATGGTTAGATACAACTCAATTTGATGCTAATAACAGAGATAATATTCAATCAGTAGGAATTTCTGATAACTACGATGAAGCTAAATTAACTCTGAATGAAGCTGATATCAAAGCCTACGATTCTGTAACAGGAGCTGAAGTAACAGATAAATTTGATATTGCTGTTAATAATGGAGTTATTACAGCAACTCTCAAAGCTGGTAACACTAAGTCATTGGGGGATGCAGAAAATACTCAAATTATTGACACAACTAAATTCGAATTTGGGCGTTACTACAAATTTGACATTCCAACAACAGTTAAGGATGATGTAGCTGCAGGTGCAGATATCGAAAATACTGCTGCTCAAGTGGTGAACTACTATAATTCAATTACTAAGAAAGTTGAAAAACCTGAAAAACCAACACAAAAACGTGTCAATAGTGTTCCAGTTCCAGTGGAAATGAACTTCACTAAACGTTTGGAAGGTCGTGAACTTCAAGCAAATGAATTCGAATTCGTCTTGAAGAAAAACGGCGTTGAAGTTGAGCGCGTGAAGAATGATGCTACTGGTAAGATTGTCTTCAAGGCTCTTGAGTTCGGTCGAGATGATCTTGGTAAGACATACAACTACACAGTTGAAGAAACTCCTGGTACAGATGCATCTGTCAAATACGACACAATGGTTGCTACTGTGAAAGTTGTTGTATCTCATGATGGTACAGCTAAAGCAATCGTAGCGAATGTAACAGATGCTGTTGATAAAGAATTCAACAATACCGTAACCCCACCAACTGAACCTAAGTTCCAACCTGAGAAATACGTTGTTTCTGAAGAGAAATACGATATCACAGGCGACAAGCTCGTTGATGATGATAAAGAGTTGGCAGACAAGTACGCAGATACCAATGCGAACCCATATGCGGATGATGCATCAAACAACGAAGCTCAAAACTTGAACACCAAGACTGTGAAACGTGGCGACAAGTTGGTTTACCAAGTATGGTTGGATACAACTAAATTTGACGCAAACAACAAGGACAACATCCAATCAGTAGGAATCTCAGATGACTACGATGAAACTAAGTTGAATCTTGACGCTACTAAGATTAAAGCTTACGATTCAGTAACAGGCGCAGAAGTAACAGATAAATTCGATATCACTGTGAACAACGGTGTGATTACTGCAACCCTTAAAGATGGCTTCACGAAGTCACTTGGCAATGCAGAAAACACACAAGTGATTGACACAACTAAATTCGAATTTGGACGTTACTACAAGTTCGACATCCCAACAACAGTGAAAGCTGATGTACCTGGTGGTGTAGATATCGAAAATACTGCGGCTCAAGTAGTCAACTACTACAACCCAACTACTAAGAAAGTTGAGAAACCAGAAAAACCAACTGAAAAACGTGTCAACAACGTTCCAGTTGAAGTAGAATTCAACTTCACGAAACGTTTGGAAGGCCGTGAGCTTAAAGCTAACGAATTCAGCTTCGTTCTTAAAGATTCAGAAGGTAAGACTCTTGAAACTGTAAGCAACGATGCATCAGGTAATGTTAAGTTCTCTAAACTTGAGTTCAAGAAAGACCAAGAAGGTGTACACAACTACACAGTAGAAGAGGTTAAAGGAAGCGACGCAACCGTTACATACGACACAATGAAAGCGAATGTAACAGTCACAGTGAAACACGATGGAACAGCTAAAATTCTGATCGCGACTGTAGGCGACATTGCGGATAAAGAATTTAACAACCGTGTAACTCCTCCAGAAACTCCTGAGTTCAATCCAGAGAAATATATTCTTAATGAAGAGAAATTTGATATCACTGGTAATAAACTCCTTGATGATGATAAAGAGTTGACTGATAAAGTAGTTGATACCAACAAAGATCCATATGTGGACAATGTTGATAATAATGAAAAGCAAAATATCAATACTCAAACACTCCATAAAGGTGATAAGGTTGTTTACCAAGTATGGTTGGATACAACTAAATTCACAGAAGGTCACAATATTCAATCTGTAGGAATTACAGATAAATATGACAGCGAAAACTTGGATGTTATTGTATCTGAAATTAAGGCTTATGATTCAGTAACTGGTGAAGATGTAACAGCTAAGTTTGATATCTCAATTGTGGATGGTGTCATTACTGCTACATCTAAGGCTGACTTGACTAAGTCTCTTGGAGATGCGGAAGATACACAAGTAATTGATACTACTAAGCTAGCGTTTGGTCGTTACTATAAGTTTGATATTCTTGCACGTATCAAGGACACTGCTAAGGAAGGTGTAGATATTGAAAATACAGCTTCTCAAATCGTTCACCAATACGATCCAACTAAGAAATCAGTTGAAAAACCAGAAAAACCAACTGAAAAACGTGTTGTTAATATCCCAGTGAAAGTTGAATTCAACTTCACGAAGAAATTGGAAGGTCGTGCGTTGAAAGCTGGTGAATTTAGCTTCGTATTGAAAGACAAAGATGGCAACGTGATTGAAACCGTAAGCAATGATGCTGAGGGTAAGATCAAGTTCTCAGCTCTTGAGTTCAAACGTGGTCAAGAAGGCACTCATATCTATTATGTAGAAGAAGTGAAAGGTACAGAGGCTGGAGTTGAGTACGATAAGATGGTAGCGACTGTTGGAGTCACTGTAACTAAGGATGGTAAAGTGTTGACCCTTACTTCACAAATGCCGGAAGACACTGAGTTTAACAACAAGGTGACACCGCCAACACCGCCAACACCGCCAACACCGCCAACACCGCCAACACCGCCAACACCACCAACACCGCCAACACCGCCAACACCGCCAACACCGCCAACACCACCAACACCACCAACACCACCAACGCCGCCAACGCCGCCAACACCGCCAACACCGCCAACACCGCCAACACCGGTAACACCGTCAACATCAGAAAAACCTAAAGGTCCTGAATTGCCAAATACTGGTGAACAATCTAAATCTGGAGTTGTTGCACTTGGTGCTGCGCTTGGTCTCGTAGGTCTAGGTTTGGTTGCAAAACGTAAAAAACGTGAAGACTAAAATTAACAAGTTATCTGTTCTAAAATGATGAAGTACAAATTATAGTCGTATAAAAAGAGGCTTTACTCGGAAGAGTGGGGCCTCTTTGTTACTTTGTAAAAAAACTAGTTTCTTTCTCTAAAATACACTAGTCTTGTTGCATTTTAGAACTGACTAGGATTACAAAACTAAGAAGCAAAGAAAATTCTATAATTGCTCATTGAGAAGATTGATTACCTGTTTAAGATAGGTTGTTAATAAATTTAGTAACTTCGTGAAGAACTTTCAAAACTCTAAGTTATGAATGGGAAATAAGTTTTTTTGAATCTATAGGGCAATCTTAATAAGGTTGAATCTTAAATATTTGTAGTTCAATTTTATATTTTGGAAATAAATTGAAAATATTCAGAAATTATACGAAAATTAATTGTATTTACATATTTTTTTTGATAAACTTAATATGAATTTTATAAAATAAGATTTTTTCTAAAGAAAATTTTTTTAATTTAAAAAAGGAGTTTGTCATGTCATCGTTAAAGAATAATAAAACAATCAAGTATGCCTTGAGAAAAACCTCAGTTGCTTTTGGTTCTGTTGCAGTTGCAACAGTGATTGCTGCAGCGGGTATTGCCACTGTATCAGCCGATGAAACTTCATCTGCAACGACACCTGTTACTTCAACTACAACAGTAGCTGGAGAAGAAACAAAAGAAGTTGCGGTTCCAGAGAAGTTGGAAGAAGCTAAAACTGCTGCCACAAATGAAGGTCTTGAAGTTAAAGAAACTGAGACTAAAAAGCAAGATTCTGAGGAAGCTGCTGTTAAAGATTACGAAAAACAAGTTACAGATATTTATAAAACTGTAGCTGATTATAAAGCTGAAGTAGCAGCAAATCAAGAAGCTTACGAAAAAGAAAAAGCTGAAGTTGATGCTAAAAATGCTGCTGCACAAGCAAACTACGATAAAGAGCTTGAAGCTTACAACGAAAAACTTACTGCTTATAAAAAAGAATTGACTGAAAAAACAGTAGAAAAAACAGCAGTAGAAAAAAGTAATGAAGAAGCACGTGTTGCTTATGAAAAAGCGCTTGAAGAATATAACACAGCTCTTGCAGCATATAATGCATCTGTAAAAGCAAATCAAGAAGCTACTGAAAGCAATAAATTAGCTCAAGCAGAGTATGAAGCTAAATTAGCTGACTACAAGACTAAAAAAGCTGCTTATGATGAAGCACAAGCTGCTTACTTGATTGAGCTCGAAATTTACAACAAGAAAAAAGCACAATACGATGATGCTAAAGATGCCTTCAATAAGATGGTTGCAGAGCGTGGTGGAAATCCTGAGAAATACAAACAAGATTTGACATTCCTCTCTGAAGAACTTGCTGATGGCGAAACAACTAAAATCACACACCAAACAACTGGATTAACAACTTACTTGACAAAAGAAGGTCAATCTCGTATGTACGGTGATGGAAAAGCTACTAAAATGTATGAAACAAAGAATCTTCAAGATTCTGATTTGACAACTACAAATCCATATGCCAACAATGAAATTGAGTGGGGAGTTGTAAAAGTCGGAGATAAATTTGATGTGACATACACAGGACTTACTCAAGCTAAAATTGTAAAAGGTAGCGAAGAAAAACGTATTGCAAAAGTTGTTTATAAATACGAAGTGAAGAGCCTTCCATCATCAGATGGAAAAGGAATCGTTCAAATTTATAACGATCCAGCAGTTACAATGACAATTGGTAGCTCAACAGATACTGAAAACCCAGTAACTGTTGGTGTTGACATTGAGTTTTACGATGAAAATGACCAATTAATTGATTTGTCACAACACAATGCAATCCTTGCCCTTAACTCACTTAACCACTGGAATGGTGCATCTTATGTTGAAAATGACAAACCTCGTCCTCTAGTTGTTGAAGCTAAAGATAGCGAAGGCAGTACAGTTCGTGGAACTTGGGATCCATATTCAGATGGAAGTGAACCAAAACTTGATGGTGCAGACGTCGTTGTGAAAAGCGGTAAAGCTGACTTCGGTAGTGCAGAAGTTGATATCAATGCTGATAATCCTTTGAAAATTGTTGATCAAAAAGCAACATGGGTTGATGATGCCTTTAAAGTAACTGAAGAAACAGTAGTTGATGCTACAACAGTGAATGCATCTGGTGGTGGAAATGGTCACTCAGTTGGTACTGAAGATTACACATTTGGTGATAAATCAGACGTTATCGGTACTTACACTGTTGACGCAACGTCAGGCGTTTTGAGATATACACCAAAAATGAAACACCAAAATACTCCTCACGTTGAGTCTGTAAACATTGGTGACAAAGAGTTTATTAAACTTCCAAATTCAAGTGTAGACCAAGATTCATCGACAAAAGAAGTATCTGCTAAAGAACAAAACCAATACATGGCTCAAGGTGCTACATTTAATGCAGACTCTTCAAGTGAAACTAAGGGTTGGGATGATCCTAAGAGCCCTTACCTTTACTATGGTGGTGCTGCTGTTATTTTGAAAGATGGTCATCTTGAATTTACAGCAAAAGGTGCTAACGCAACAGGCGAAGCAACTCTCTATTGGTTCTCTATCAACTCAAACGTTGGCTTCCCTCAAGATCCAGGTGAAGAGCCAGTTAAACCAACAGAACCAACACCTCCAGTTAAACCTGAAAAACCAGAATTGACAGAAGTACCAACTGTTAAAGAAAAACCAGTTCCACCGACAGAACCAGAATATAAAACTGTACCTGTCTTACCAAGTGAACCGGTTAAACCAGAAGCACCTGAGTTGGTGAAGGAACCTGTTAAGAAAGAAACAGAAAAACCAGTTGTTGAATGGAATAAAAATGTTGTGCTTATCAAGGAAAATGAAAAACCACAACCTAAGCCAGAACCAAAACCAGAGCCTAAGCCAGAACCAAAACCAGAACCAAAACCAGAACCTAAGCCAGAATCAAAACCAGAATCATCTAAGAAATCATTGCCAAATACTGGTTCAGTTGAACAATCATTCATGACTTATTCAGCACTTATTGGTTTAGCTACTGCCGGTTATGCTTTGTCAAGAAAGAAAAAAGAAGACTAATTCATTCTGACAGTTTAAAAAGAGAAGACTAGTTTAGTCTTCTTTTTTTACTTAACTTTATCCTATAAAATTTAAAATATTAAACCGTTTTCACTTGACAAAAATTGGTCTATACCATATAATAAAATAAAGAAATATGGAGGAACAATTATGAAAGTTATTCAAGTGAAAAATCCTGAAGAAGGTGGAAAAGTAGCTTTTGATATTTTAAAAGAAAAGCTAGCAAACGGTGCTAAAACATTAGGGCTTGCGACAGGTAGCAGCCCGCTTGAATTTTACGCAGAAATCGTTAAGAGTGATCTTGATTTTTCAAATCTTACTAGTGTGAACTTAGACGAATATGTAGGCTTAGATGGAGATAATCCTCAATCCTATCGTTACTTTATGCAAGAAAATCTTTTCAATAAAAAGCCATTCAAAGAAAGCTTTTTACCGCGTGGTGTCAAAGACAATGCAGAAGAAGAAGTAGAACGCTATAACCAAATTCTTGCAGATCATCCAGTCGATTTGCAAATTTTGGGAATTGGTCGAAACGGTCATATCGGATTTAATGAACCAGGCACACCATTTGATAGCCAAACTCACCTTGTAAATCTTGATCAGTCTACTATTGAGGCTAATGCTCGTTTCTTTGAAAAAATCGAAGACGTCCCAACACAAGCTATCTCAATGGGAATCAAAAATATCTTAGATGCTAAGTCTATTCTTCTATTTGCTTATGGTCCTTCAAAAGCAGAAGCTATTGCAGGAACTGTTGAAGGTCCAGTGACTGAAAATCTACCAGCAAGTAGCTTACAAAATCATCCAGATGTAACCATTATTGCGGATGCAGAAGCGCTAAGTCTATTGAATCAATAATATTTATACTATACTATACTATAGAGGGAAGCTATTCAAAATTCATTTGGATGGCTTTTCATTTTGAATATATTAAATTTGTCTGACTCCCTAGATTTCTAGTGGATAATTTTACGAAAAATGTACGTTAAACAATAGAATGTTATAAAAGGATTGGAAATTAAAAAAATAATTAAAAATATACTAAATAATAGGCTTTTAACGCCTGAATTTATTGACTTTTAAATTGAAATATAGTACTATTGTCTTGGATTATTTAATAATTCAATATATTTAAAAAAATAGGGAAAGAAGGAAATATTTAATGGTGAAAAAGTTAAAGAAAAAGCCGTTTATAATATTTTTTGTATCAGTTCTGACCTTCTTGAGCGCATTGTTCTTATCGACCAATGTCGCTTATGCAGATGGGAAAGAATTAACGGGTGTAGTAACTGATATCAGTGTCCTCAATATGTCGGATTCCAAATTGGAACCGAATAGTGACGGTACTTATCAGATTATTACCAATCGTTCAAATCAGTTCTTTGTTCAATTTGACCTCAAGCAATATGATGGTAAATTGGCCAATGGCGATTACTTTGATGTAGATATTCCTACACCGGTAACTGTCTACAATGGAACGACTGAATTGTTCGATAAAGAAACAAAAGTTAATATTGGTACAGTAGTTGTTACTGCTAATGGTGATAACCAAGGTGGTAAGGCACGTGTTACTTTGAAGAACCTTGATGAGTTCCAAGCTAAAACAGGCGGGGATACCGTTAAAGGCGTGAAAGGAAATTATGCAATTACTTTCTTGTTCAAGAGTGACCAAACAGCAACGCCGCTTACTTTTGAAAACAAGGGTGTTGGTAAAACAATCACACATACCTTTACATCTAAGACAGTTGACAGCAAGCAAGAAGGTTTCGAAAACTATGCTAAGGTTGGTAACGATGTAGTAAGTAAAGAATGGACTTCAGCAAAGTTGGCAGCTATTGGTTCAGTAGGTAAAGGTGATGTATACTCTCCATGGAGAATTCGTGTCAATACTGGAAGACAAGACTATGGTAAAAACCTAGTTTTGAATGACTTCCTTCCAAATACATCTGAGTTTGCTCCTATCCAGTATATCCCAGAATCATTGGTAGTTTATTCATCTGCTACATTGAACGATGGTACTTCTCAAGTTCCGTCTGATGCTAAGAAGATGGTAGAAGGTACTGACTATACTGTAGCTTGGAATGAGAACTATACTCAGTTTAAGCTTATCTTTGCAGATGGTTCTAAATCATACTGGGTTGAGTATCATACAACTACACCTGGTGATGGTAGAAAAGTTCAAAACGTTATCCAGTTGACTACAGCAGATGGAACTCCACTTACTTATCGTAGTAATCGTCCACAACAAAAATTTGAAGCTGAACGTGTATCTCTTGTAAAAGGACAAATCGAAGCTTCTACAGCCTTCAAGATTAAGATCAACAAGACAAATGCCTTCACATTGGTTCCAGTTGCAGGCGCAGTTTATACTGTTAAGTCAGAAGACGGAACTATCTCTACAGAATTGACTACAAATGAAAAAGGTGTGGCAATCTCTGATGAGTTTGATCAGAAATATGTCGGTAAGACATTCATTATCAAAGAGAAAACAGCTCCTGCTGGATATACTCTTGATGAAAAAGAATATAAGGTAGTTCTTGGAGCCGAAGGTTCTAAGATTAACCTTCAAGACGAACCAATCGCAGCAGATTTCTCAATTACTGCTAAGAAAGTAATTGCTGGAAATCGTCCAGTAGCCTTGAAAGAAGGTGAGTTCAAGTTTGATTTGTACAATGCAAACAACTTGACTACTCCAATTGCTTCAACAACAAACAAAGCAGATGGAAGCATCACATTTGAAGGTTTGAAAGCTAAAGGTCCTGGTACCTACAACTATGTCATCAAAGAAAATACTGAAACAAAAGTTCCTGGTATCACATTTGATGAAAACTCATACGAAGTAACAGTCGTTGTTAAAGCTGAAGGTGGAACACTTAAAGCTGAGGTTACAACTCAAACACCTACTTTAACAAACACATATGAGCCATCACCTGCTCGTGCTACATTCAAAGCAACGAAAGAATTAGTTGGTAAAGAACTTGCTAAAGAACAATTTGAGTTTGAATTGAGCGAAGGTGGAAAAGTCATTGCAACATCATCAAACGGTAAGACAGTTAATGGTGTTGAAGCAGCAACAGATGAAGTAGTCTTCTCAGTTCTCTATACTGAAGCTGGAGACCACGAATATACAATTACAGAAAAAGCTGGTACAGCAGAAGGAGTTACATACTCTAAAGAAAGCTACACAGTTCATGTTAAAGTTGTAGATAATGGTGAAGGTAAACTCGTAGCTACTGTTACAGAAGCAGATGAAGCTCGTAAGTTCACAAACACTTATAAAGCAACTCCAGCAGAAGCTGTAATCAAAGCAACTAAAGAATTAGTTGGTAAAGAACTTACTAAAGAACAATTTGAGTTTGAATTGAGCGAAGGCGGAAACGTCATCGCAACATCATCAAACGGTAAAGAAGTTGAAGGTGTTGAAGTTGCAACAAACGAAGTAGCCTTCAAACTTTCATACACTGAAGCAGGCAATCACGAATACGTATTGACAGAAAAAGCTGGTTCAGCAGCAGGAGTTGAGTACTCTAAAGAAAGCTACACAATCCACGTCTCAGTAGCAGATAACGGAGAAGGTAAATTGGTAGCAACTGTTACAGAAGCAGATTCAACTCGTAAGTTTACAAACAAATATAAAGTATCACCAACAGAAGCAGTTATCAAAGCAACTAAAGAATTAGTTGGTAAAGAACTTGCTAAAGAACAATTTGAGTTTGAATTGAGCGAAGGTGGCAACGTAATCGCTACATCATCAAACGGTAAAGAAGTTGAAGGTGTTGAAGTTGCAACAAACGAAGTAGCCTTCAAACTTTCATACACTGAAGCAGGCGAGCACGAATACGTGTTGACAGAAAAAGCTGGTTCAGAAGAAGGAGTTACATACTCAACTGAAAGTTACACAATCCATGTCTCAGTGGTAGACAACGGCGAAGGTAAACTCGTTGCAACTGTAAAAGAAGCTGATGCAGCACGTAAGTTTACAAATACTTACACTACAACAACAGAAGCTCCTACAACAACAGAAGCTCCTACAACAACAGAAGCTCCTACAACAACAGAAGCTCCTACAACAACAGAAGCTCCTACAACAACAGAAGCTCCTACAACAACAGAAGCTCCTACAACAACAGAAGCTCCTACAACAACAGAAGCTCCTACAACAACAGAAGCTCCTACAACAACAGAAGCTCCTACAACAACAGAAGCTCCTACAACAACAGAAGCTCCTACAACAACAGAAGCTCCTACAACAACAGAAGCTCCTACAACAACAGAAGCTCCTACAACAACAGAAGCTCCTACAACAACAGAAGCTCCTACAACAACAGAAGCTCCTACAACAACAGAAGCTCCTACAACAACAGAAGCTCCTACAACAACAGAAGCTCCTACAACAACAGAAGCTCCTACAACAACAGAAGCTCCTACAACAACAGAAGCTCCTACAACAACAGAAGCTCCTACAACAACAGAAGCTCCTACAACAACAGAAGCTCCTACAACAACAGAAGCTCCTACAACGACAGAAGCTCCTACAACGACAGAAGCTCCTACAACGACAGAAGCTCCTACAACAACAGAAGCTCCTACAACAACAGAAGCTCCTACAACGACAGAAGCTCCTACAACAACAGAAACTACTACAACGACAGAATATCATAACCCACATGGTAGAGGTGACGGTAGCACTACAACAACAACTACAACAACCACTACTACTGAAGAACCAGGTCGTCCAGGAAACGGAGATGGAGATGGTGCTGGTAGAACAACTACAACTCCAGAACCAGGTCGTTCAACAACAACAGAAGAAGGACCAACTCTTCCATTTACTGGTGAAGCTACAAGCCTAGTACTTGTATTGGCAGGTGTGGTAATCTTGTCAGGTACTGTAGTAATGAAACGTAAATTTTCTAAATAATCATGTTTAGAAAATCTATAATTTCTTGAAGAGGACTATATAGTCCTCTTTCTTTATGAATCAAAATTAATAGGTACACTATTTTTTCTTGACAATTTTCACCAATTCATGTAGAATAGAATAGATCTTGAACTTGAAGGGAGTGAAAAAAATGTCTAAAACAGTAGTACGTAAGAATGAATCTCTTGACGATGCTCTTCGTCGTTTCAAACGTGCGGTTACTAAAGCTGGTACTCTTCAAGAAACACGCAAACGTGAATTCTATGAAAAACCTTCTGTAAAACGTAAACGTAAATCAGAAGCAGCTCGTAAACGTAAAAAATTCTAATTGAAATGAAAGGCTAGACTTGTCTAGTCTTTTTTTGCACATTGTTTAGAGATATGAGGAACTTATGAAAGAGTATATAAAAGAATATCAAAAGATGCGCGAAGTACGTTTTAAGGATTGGGGTTATTATTCAACTCCTATAAACTGGCAGGAATTTGAAGAGTCTAATCAGAGGATTTTTCAAAAGTATTTGAAGGATTCGAAAGTATTGTCCGATAATGTTTTAAGGACAAAGTTGTACAGTAGCTTATTGCTAGATGATATCAAGTATTTTGCATACTATATAGCTTTTTTAGACGGAGATTACAAACAATTAAATAATGCTCTGTGGCAAACAGGAAGAGAAGAATTGATCAGAGGAGGTTTGCTTGCAAGTGGAACAATCTATACAGATGGTATTTTGAGAGGCTTATTTACTTCTTTTGCATGTAACGATTTTTCAGTCATTTCATCTTATATACCAAAAGACTTGCCTTTACTGAAAGGAACCTATTATCCCCAAAATGTCATCAATCTTTTACACGCTCTTTATTATCAGGATGAAGACAGATTATCAGAGTCTATCATATTGGCACAACAGTTTCTAGAGAAGAAAAAACGAACAGGTATGGAAGAATTTTCTGTTCGTTACTTTATAAACTTGGCAAGAAAAGACGCAGCTGGGATAAGCCAAAACTTACAAAACTTATGCCTAGCTTATCAGAGACGGGGTTATCCCTTTGAGAAGATAGATAAATGCTTCGCTGATGAAGTTCATGGTCTTTATCGCTTGGTGAAATATTTTGATGATTCCATGTTTGAAGAGGTTCGTATGCCGTCTCATAAGACTTTTCTGCAGGAATTTGAAAAATGGCAAGTTCAAAATCAGTTTCCACAAGGACAACAGTTCTATATTTATCCACAAGATATGGCTGATGCAAACAAAATACTAAAAAATGAACTTCCGAGAATTCACATAGAAAAATCTGGAAGGGATTTGGTGATAGACGTTGACCGGTTTGCCGTTGATTTGTCTCAACTGATTTGAGAAAGTACGAGAAGACTCACATGCTAAATCATTTTTAAGGCAACTTTAAATAAATACTGTAAATCTTGCAAAAAAAGGAAACTTCCAGCTACAATCTGATATAATAGTAAGAGAACTCGATTTAAGGAGAAATATATGTCGGTTTCAGTAAAAGAAGTAATTGAGAAGCTTAGATTAGACATTGTCTATGGGGAGCCTGAATTACTTGAAAAGGAAATTAATACTGCAGATATAACGCGACCTGGTCTCGAAATGACAGGCTATTTTGATTACTATACTCCAGAGCGTATTCAATTGTTGGGGATGAAGGAGTGGTCTTACCTAGTCTCTATGCCTTCTCAAAATCGTTACGATGTCTTGAAAAAAATGTTTCAACCGGAGACACCTGCGGTCATTGTTGCGCGTGGTCTAGTTGTTCCTGAGGAAATGTTAAAGGCAGCTAGAGAATGTAAAATCGCAATTTTAACAAGTCGTACAGCAACCAGTCGTTTGTCTGGAGAACTATCTAGCTATCTTGATTCTCGTCTAGCAGAACGTACTAGTGTACACGGTGTCCTAATGGATATCTATGGTATGGGTGTTCTCATTCAAGGTGATAGTGGAATTGGTAAGAGTGAGACAGGTTTAGAACTAGTTAAACGTGGTCACCGCTTGGTGGCAGACGATCGAGTAGATATCTATTCTAAGGATGAAATGACTCTCTGGGGTGAACCTGCTGAAATTTTGAAACATCTGATTGAAATTCGTGGAGTTGGTATCATTGATGTCATGAGTCTTTATGGAGCTAGTGCTGTTAAGGATTCTTCACAGGTCCAGCTAGCTGTTTATTTGGAAAATTACGATACACATAAGACCTTTGACCGCTTGGGGAACAATGCTGAAGAGTTGGAAATTTCAGGTGTTTCTATTCCGCGTATTCGGATTCCTGTAAAAACAGGTCGCAATATTTCTGTGGTCATCGAAGCTGCTGCCATGAACTATCGTGCTAAGGAAATGGGCTTTGATGCGACACGTCTCTTTGAAGAAAGATTGACGAAATTAATTGAAAAGAACGAGGTGCAAAATGATTGATCCAGTTGCTTTTCAAATAGGTCCCTTTGCTGTTCGCTGGTATGCTATCTGCATTGTATCTGGATTAATACTAGCAGTTCTTCTTGCAATGAGAGAAGCACCCAAAAAGAAAATTTTATCTGATGATATTATTGACTTTATCCTAGTAGCCTTTCCTCTGTCCATTATTGGTGCAAGACTCTACTATGTCATCTTTAAGTTTGACTATTATAGTCAACATATTGGAGAAATCTTTGCTATATGGAATGGTGGTCTTGCGATTTACGGCGGTCTAATTACTGGAGCGATTGTACTTTATATTTTCGCAGACCGTAAATTAATCAATACCTGGGATTTCTTGGATATTGCAGCTCCGAGCGTTATGATTGCTCAGAGTCTAGGACGTTGGGGAAATTTCTTTAACCAAGAAGCTTATGGCGCAGTTGTAGAGAGTCTTGACTACTTGCCTGGTTTCATTAAGAATCAGATGTATATTGATGGCTCATATCGACAACCAACCTTCCTGTACGAGTCCATTTGGAATCTGATTGGTTTCGCTTTAATTGTTATTTTTAGACGCCGATTAAAGGGTATTCGTCGTGGTCATATCACAGCTTTTTATCTAATTTGGTATGGATTTGGCCGTATGATTATTGAAGGTATGCGTACAGACAGTCTGATGTTCTTAGGAATTCGAGTATCTCAGTTGTTATCTGTCTTCTTAATTGGTCTTGGAATTTATATTATTATGTATCAAAACCGAAAAAAAGCACCATTTTATAATGTAAAAAAGGAGAATTAAAATGTTAGAAGTTGCTTATATTTTTGTGGCTATCGCCTTGATTGTATTTATAGTTTATTTGATTATTACGCTTCAAAAAGTTGGACGTGTAATCGATGAAACTGAAAATACTGTTAAAACGCTAACTTCAGATGTAAATGTTACTCTACATCACACAAACGAGCTTCTTGCCAAGGTCAATGTTCTTGCTGATGATATCAATGTCAAAGTTGCAACCATTGATCCACTCTTTACAGCTGTTGCAGATCTTTCTGTTTCTGTTTCTGATTTAAATGAGCAGGCTCGTGTCTTGAGTAAAAAAGCATCATCTGCAGGTTCAAAAACATTAAAGACTAGTGCAGGTTTGTCTGCCATTCGTGTTGCAAGTAAATTTTTTAAAAAATAAAAAGGAGATAAGTCATGGGTAAATTATCATCAATCCTTTTAGGAACTGTTTCAGGTGTGGCTGTTGCCTTGTTTTTAACAAGTGAAAAAGGGAAACGCGTTACGAGTCAAGCACAAGACTTTTTAGAAGATCTGAAAGAAGATCCAGAATACGCAAAAGAACAAGTCTGTGAAAAGCTGGCTGATGTCAAAGATCAAACCAAAGAATTTGTTCTTAAAACTAAGGAACAAATCGAATCTGGGGAAATTACGATTGATACAGTCCTAGATAAAGCAAAATACCATGCTCAACAAGCGACTGAAGCTTCAAAAGAGACCTTGAACAATCTCAAGGAACAATTGGAAGAAAAAGTAGTTGTTGAAGAGCAAGAAGACGGTCAAGAAATCATCATTGAAATCGAAGAAGACTAAAATAGAATCACTATTCTTGATTTTCTAAAGAATCAGGAATGGTGATTTTTTTCTTGAGGCAAGTCTTTGTGGTATAATAAATACTATGCAGAAGAAACCAACATCAGCTTATGTGCACATCCCTTTTTGTACACAAATCTGTTATTATTGTGACTTTTCTAAGGTCTTTATAAAAAATCAACCGGTAGATAGCTATCTAGAGCATCTCTTAGAAGAGTTTGCTTCTTATGATATTCAAAAGTTGCGTACTCTCTATATTGGAGGAGGGACACCGACAGCCTTGTCTGCTTCACAATTGGAAGTTTTATTAGACGGTTTGACTAGGAATCTGGATTTGTCTGTTTTAGAAGAGTTAACCATAGAGGCCAATCCTGGCGATTTGGATGAGGATAAGATTGCAGTTTTAAAGAATTCAGCTGTCAATCGTGTTTCACTAGGTGTTCAAACATTTGATGATAAAATGCTGAAAAAAATTGGTCGAAGCCATTTGGAAAAAGATATCTATGAAAATATAGACCGTCTCAAGTTAGCAGGGTTTGATAATATTTCCATTGACTTAATCTACGCTCTTCCTGGTCAGACTATGGACCAGGTTAAGGACAATGTTGCCAAGGCCATCGCTTTGGACATTCCCCACATGAGTCTCTATAGTTTGATTTTGGAAAATCATACGGTCTTTATGAATCGCATGCGGCGTGGAAAGTTACCACTTCCTAAAGAAGAAGTAGAAGCTGAGATGTTCGAATATATCATTGCTGCATTAGAGCGTGCTGGTTTTGAGCATTATGAAATTTCAAATTTTTCAAAACCTGGCTTTGAAAGTCGTCACAATCTTATGTACTGGGACAATGCTGAGTATTATGGTATAGGTGCAGGTGCGTCTGGCTATATAAACGGTGTTCGCTATAAAAACCATGGGCCTATCCGCCATTATCTAAAGGCAGTAGAAGAAGGGAATGCTCGTTTTAACGAAGAACACCTGAGTCAAAGGGAGCAAATGGAAGAAGAG
This sequence comes from Streptococcus sp. Marseille-Q7087, assembly GCF_965111935.1. Classification (NCBI taxonomy): domain Bacteria; kingdom Bacillati; phylum Bacillota; class Bacilli; order Lactobacillales; family Streptococcaceae; genus Streptococcus; species Streptococcus sp. Marseille-Q7087. The sequence continues at coordinate 658,621 of NZ_CBCOPJ010000001.1, forward strand.
ATGTTTCTTGGTCTTCGCAAGAAATCCGGAGTTTCCATTGCACGCTTTGAAGAAAAATTCGAACGGTCTTTCCAAGAACTTTATGGGGATATCGTCAAAGACTTGATTCAACAAGGTCTCATGCAGATTGATGGCGATCGTGTTCGGATGACTAAGAGAGGTCTCTTCTTAGGTGATACAGTAGCAGAACGATTTATATTGGAGTAAAATTATGGGCTTAACTTATCAAATGAAGATGAAAATTCCTTTTGATATGGCTGACATGAATGGTCATATCAAACTACCAGACGTTATCTTGTTGTCATTACAGGTATCAGGGATGCAGTCAATTGATCTGGGAGTGAGCGACAAGGATGTTTTAGAACAGTATAATCTAGTCTGGATTATCACAGATTATGATATCGATGTGGTACGCTTACCTCAATTTGCTGAGGAAATCACAATTGAAACGGAAGCCTTGACTTACAATCGTCTATTTTGTTACCGCCGCTTTACCATTTACGATGAAGCTGGTCAAGAAATTATTCACATGGTAGCTACCTTTGTCCTTATGGATCGTGAGAGTCGTAAGGTTCACCCTGTAGAACCAGAAATTGTCGCACCTTATCAATCTGAGTTTTCTAAGAAATTGGTCCGTGGACCAAAATACACAGAGTTACAAGACGCGATTAGCAAGGACTACCACGTTCGTTTTTATGACTTGGATATGAATGGTCACGTCAATAACAGCAAATATCTGGACTGGGTTTTTGAAGTTATGGGGGCAGATTTTCTGACCAATCATATTCCTAAAAAAATCAACCTCAAATATGTCAAGGAAGTTCGACCAGGTGGTATGATCAGCTCTAGTTATGAATTGAATGGACTGGAAAGCAATCACCAAGTTACAAGTGATGGCGACATCAATGCTCAGGCAAAAATAACTTGGCAAGAAATTAACAAAGATTAGAAGGAAATGTATGACTTATAAAGGCTATTTGATAGATTTAGACGGAACAATCTATAAGGGGAAAGATAGAATCCCAGCAGGTGAAGCTTTTGTTCATGAATTGCAAAAAAGAGAGATTCCTTATCTCTTTGTGACAAATAATACCACTCGTACACCTGAAAGTGTTCAGGAGATGTTAGCCAATCAGTTTAATATCGACACACCTGTATCGACAATTTATACTGCAACCTTAGCGACTATTGATTACATGAATGATTTGGGGCTTGAAAAGACAGTTTATGTGATTGGAGAAGCAGGGCTCAAGGAAGCGATACAAGCAGCTGGTTATGTTGAAGATAAAGAAAATCCTGCCTATGTGGTTGTAGGTTTGGACTGGCAAGTTGACTATGAAAAATTTGCTACTGCAACCCTAGCTATCCATAAAGGTGCTCATTTTATCGGCACCAATCCAGATTTAAATATTCCAACAGAACGTGGACTTTTACCTGGTGCTGGTTCACTGATTACTCTTCTTGAAGCAGCAACTCGCGTAAAACCAGTTTATATTGGAAAACCAAACGCGATTATTATGGATAAGGCTGTTGAACACCTAGGATTTGAACGCCAAGAAATTGTCATGGTGGGGGATAATTATCTTACTGATATTCGCGCTGGTATTGACAATGGGATCCCTAGCCTTTTGGTGACGACAGGATTTACAAAACCTGAAGAAGTAGCGGATTTACCAATCGCCCCAACCCATGTCCTCTCAAGTCTAGCGGAGTGGAATTTCGATGAAAACTAAGTTAACTTTTGGAGGAAGTCTCCTTTTCCTCCTTTCGCTTTCTATTTTATTGACCATTTATCTAGCTTGGTTGGTTTACCCTCTGGAAATTTCTTGGTTACACCTAACCAGTCGTGTTCCTTTCCAACCTCAGACAATCCAGCATAACTTTAATGTTTTGATGGATTATTTGACCAATCCATTGAATCAAGCATTGAAAATGCCAGATTTTCCTTCTTCTGCTTCAGGCATCCATCATTTTGCAGTTGTCAAGGGGCTCTTTCACCTAGCCCAAGGAGTAGCGATAGTTACCCTACCGATTTTCTATCTTTTTTGGAAGGAAGTCATTCAGAAAGGTTTTCTGTCTCTATATCGCAGAGGCCTCTTGATTATGCTGTCTCTACCTCTGGTTCTTGCTTTAGTTGGTATTTTCATTGGATTTGAACAATTCTTTACTTTATTTCATCAAATCCTTTTTGTGGGAGATGATACTTGGCTTTTTGATCCAGCAAAAGATCCAGTCATTCTCATCCTACCAGAGGACTTTTTTCTTCATGCCTTTCTTTTATTTTTCTGCTTGTATGAATTGATTTTTGGATTTATGTACCTTAAAAGTCGAAAAATAGGCAATTAAAAGAATAAATGCATAAAAATGTTTTAAAAGAATGTGCGAAAAACCTATTTTTCTTGAAAAAATAGGTTTTTTTACGGAAATAACTAGTCAAGCGCTTTAATTTTTTGTATAATAGAGTGAGAAAAGTATGCAAAGAAGAGAATAGCATGATTACACTATTTTTATCACCAAGTTGTACATCATGTCGTAAGGCAAAGGCTTGGCTAGATAATCATAAGGTGCCTTTCCAAGAGCACAATATTATGACCAGTCCTTTATCAAGAAAAGAGTTGCAACACATTCTTTCCTTGACCGAAAACGGTACCGATGACATCATTTCAACTCGTTCAAAAATTTTCCAAAAGTTAAATATCGATGTGGAAAGTATCTCGGTGACGGAGTTGCTTAGTTTAATTGAGCAGTACCCTAGTCTTTTGCGTCGTCCTATTATCATTGATGATAAACGTATGCAGATTGGCTTTAATGAAGATGAAATTCGTGCGTTTCTTCCTCGTAGTTATCGTAAGCAAGAATTGAAAGAAGCTACATTGAGAGCTGGTATTAATTAGATGAATAAACAGTATAGTTACCCACTAGATTTGTCGTGGAGCACTGAAGAACTTGCTTCAGTGCTTTCTTTTTTTAATGATGTTGAAGCTGCCTATGAAACTAAGGTAGAAGCAAAAAGACTTTTAGATTCCTACAAGGTATTCAAGTCAGTCGTTCCAAGTAAGAGTGAAGAAAAACGTTTGGGACGTGAATTTGAATCAGTGAGTGGATATTCTTTCTACCGTGCAGTCCAATTGGCAAAAGAAAAAGGAGAAGGGAAGATTTCACTTGGAAAATAAATTTACATTTGCCAAAGAAATTGTCAGGGAAGCTGGGGAATACATTCTCCAGCATATGAAAGAAGATCTCCATGTTGAGAGAAAGTCTTCCCCTACAGATTTGGTAACTAAGTTAGATAAAGAAGTTCAAGACTTACTTATTAAAAAAATCCGTTCTCGCTATCCAGATGATCTATTTTGTGCAGAAGAAGGCTGCATGCGTGCAGCAGTAGGACAAGATTCTGTATGGATTATTGATCCTATTGATGGAACAAACAACTTCGTAGCACAAGGTGAAGATTTTGCCGTTATGCTGGCCTATTTTGAGGAAGGTGTTGGTAAGTTTGGTATTATTTATGATGTCATGAAAGGTGATTGTTACCATGGTGGAGGAGACTTCCCGCCCTGTCGCAATGACGAACCTTTGCCACTCTTTAAAAAGAAACCCTTGAGAGAATTTTTGGTAGCTGGTAATTCTGGAATGTTAGCGACTAACGAATGGGGCTTAGCGGATTTGGGAAACGCTGCACTTGGGACACGAGTTTATGGCAGCGCCGCTATTAGTTTTGCCAAGGTGCTATCAGGTCGACTTTTAACCTATATCACTTATTTACAACCTTGGGATTATGCGGCTGCAAGTATCCTAGGTGAGAGTTTGGGTTATAAGGTTTTTACGATTGCTGGTGAGGAAGTCGATTTTCAAACACGACAGGCCGTTATGATGTTGCCAGTCGAGATGAAAGATGAGATTCAATCCTATATCTATGAAAGGAAATAAATCTACATGCAATTTCCAGATGGATTTGTAAAAAAATACGAAACAATATTGGGAGATGAGGCAAGAGCTTTTCTTGCCTCTTTTGATGATGAGGCTGTTTCTGCTTTTCGTGTCAATCCCTTAAAAGAAAGTCAAGTTTCTTTTTCAGACGCTATTACAAATACACCTTGGGGCTACTATGGTAAGGTTTCTGGAAAGTCTCCAGAGCATGTAACTGGTCTGGTCTATTCCCAAGAACCGGCTGCACAAATGGTGGCGCAAGTAGCTCAGCCAAGTCCTGGCATGAAGGTCTTGGATTTGGCAGCAGCACCTGGTGGTAAATCGACACAATTGGCAGCCTATCTAGCAGGTGAGGGGCTCCTCGTTTCCAATGAAATTTCAAGTAAGCGAGCAAAAATACTGGTTGAAAATATGGAACGTTTTGGTGCGACAAATGTTGTTATAACCAATGAATCTGCAGACCGTTTAGCCAAGGTTTTTAAAGGCTATTTTGACCTGATCGTTTTAGATGCACCTTGCTCAGGAGAAGGGATGTTTCGTAAACAACCTGATGCCATGGACTATTGGAGTGAAGAATACCCAAGACAGTGTGCTAGCCTACAACGTGAGATTTTAGAAGATGCGGTTACCATGTTGGCTGATGGTGGTCGTTTGGTTTATTCTACCTGTACATGGGCTCCAGAAGAAAATGAAGAAATCATTAGCTGGCTCATGGATAATTATGACTTTGAACTCATTCCAGTAGAACATATAAATGGTATGTCACAAGGAATCAACCAAGCTGAGACAGCTAGAATGTACCCTCATCACTTTAAGGGAGAAGGTCAGTTCGTGGCCCATCTTCAGTTTAAAGGTCAAAACAAGGCTGGGAAGTTCAAACCTTCTAAATCAAACCTATCTCATGAACAGATTTCCTTATGGCAGGATTTTGAGAAGAAACATCTGAAAGAAAAACTGACCGGTGTTCTACAAGTTTTCGGTGACCAGCTTTATCTCTTGCCAGAAGTCTTACCAGATTTGGGTAAGCTTAAGATTGCTCGTAATGGTCTTCATCTCGGGACTTTTAAGAAGAAACGTTTTGAACCAAGCTTTGCACTTGGATTAGCTTTAAAACCAAGCCAAGTCAAACAATCAATTGAAATTCATCAAGAAGACTTCGTTAAATACGTGGCCGGTGAGACAGTTCAATCGTCTGAAACTCTGCCAAATGGTTGGTACCAAGTTTTGGTTGGAGGGAATGGTCTGGGCTTTGCTAAAGTGACCGGAAATACTCTAAAGAATTATTTCCCTAAGGGCTTGAGGTTTAAGGTAAAAAACTAGTCAAAATCAGTATTCTATGTTATAGTGGAAGTATGGATTTTTCGTGAAAAACATTAGAAAATAAGGGCGAAAATCCGGGTTATTCATCATTATTTTCAAGGAGACAAATAGTGAAAAAATTTAAAAAACTCACCATTTCTCTTGCAACTCTTTTACTTGCTGGTTCGCTAGCAGGGTGTGCAAGTTGGATTGACCGTGGGGAGTCTATGACGGCTGTCGGGTCAACTGCCCTTCAACCTTTAGTTGAGGCAGCTGCTGATGAATTTTCGTCAGCTCACATCGGTAAAACAGTCAATGTTCAAGGTGGTGGATCTGGTACAGGTCTGTCTCAGGTTCAATCAGGAGCAGTAGATGTTGGGAACTCTGATGTATTTGCTGAGGAGAAAGACGGGATTGATGCTTCTGCCTTGGTGGATCATAAGGTTGCTGTTGCAGGCCTAGCTGTCATTATCAATAAAGAAGTAGATGTCGATAATCTAACGACAGACCAGCTCCGACAAATCTTTACAGGAGAAATTACCAACTGGAAAGAAGTTGGTGGGAAAGATCTAGCTATTTCAATTATCAACCGTGCGGCGAGTTCAGGTTCTCGTGCGACCTTTGACAGTGTGATTATGAATGGTCAGTCAGCGGTGCAAAGTCAGGAACAAGATTCAAACGGTATGGTCAAATCAATCGTTTCTCAAACACCTGGGGCTATTTCCTACCTAGCATTTGCATATGTTGATGATTCAGTTGGAACAATCAAACTCAATGGCTATGAACCGACTTCAGAGAATGTAACTACTAATAATTGGCCTTTGTGGTCTTATGAACACATGTATACACTTGGTGAGCCAAATGAATTGGTTGCCGAATTCTTAAACTTTGTCCTTTCAGACGAAGTTCAGAACGGAATCGTTAAAGGAATGGGCTATATTTCTGTTAAAGAAATGAAGGTCGAAAAAGATGCTGCAGGCACTGTGACAGTGCTAGAAGGGAGTCAATAATGAATCAAGAAGAATTATCTAAAAAATTGCTCTCTCCGTCAAAGAACTCTCGTCTTGAGAAATTAGGAAAAGGACTAACATTTGCCTGCCTTTCTTTGATTGTCATCATCGTTGCTATGATTTTGATCTTTGTAGCCCAAAAAGGCTTGTCCACTTTCTTTGTTAATGGTGTGAATATCTTTGATTTTCTTTTTGGTGCAACTTGGAATCCGTCAGGTAAACAATTTGGTGCCCTTCCAATGATTTTAGGTTCCTTTATTGTTACTATCCTGTCAGCTCTTATTGCAACACCATTTGCCATTGGTGCAGCAGTCTTTATGACAGAAGTATCACCAAAAGGGGCAAAGATTTTGCAACCTGCTATTGAACTCCTAGTTGGGATTCCTTCAGTAGTTTATGGATTTATCGGTTTGCAGGTCGTCGTACCTTTTGTACGTAGTGTCTTTGGTGGAACGGGTTTTGGTATTTTATCAGGAATTTTCGTTCTCTTTGTTATGATTTTGCCGACTGTAACCTTCATGACAACAGATAGCCTACGTGCGGTTCCTCGTCACTACCGTGAAGCAAGTTTAGCCATGGGAGCGACTCGCTGGCAAACCATCTGGCGTGTAACCTTGAAGGCTGCTCGTTCAGGTATTTTTACGGCAGTAGTATTTGGAATGGCGCGTGCCTTTGGTGAAGCCCTTGCGATTCAGATGGTTGTCGGAAACTCAGCAGTTATCCCAACTTCATTGACGACACCAGCAGCGACTTTGACATCTGTTTTGACCATGGGAATCGGAAATACAGTTATGGGAACTGTTGATAATAATGTTCTTTGGTCACTGGCTCTAGTGTTGCTCTTGATGAGTTTGGCCTTTAACAGTGTCATTAAATTGATTACGAAAGAAAGAGGAAAGAAAAACTATGCACGCTAAGAAATTAGATAAACTTGCAACAGCTGTCCTCTATACCATCGCAGGAATCATTGTGACCATTCTAGCTTCCTTGATTCTCTATATCTTGGTTCGAGGCTTACCTCATGTTTCTTGGTCCTTCTTGACTGGAAAATCATCTTCTTACCAAGCAGGTGGAGGTATTGGAATTCAGCTTTATAATTCCTTCTTCCTTTTGGTCATTACCTTATTCATTTCTGTACCATTATCCATGGGGGCTGGAATTTACTTGGCTGAGTATGCCAAAAAAGGTCGTGTTACCAACTTCGTACGTACCTGTATTGAGATCTTGTCTTCTCTACCATCCGTAGTTGTGGGACTCTTTGGTTACCTCATCTTTGTAGTCCAGTTCGAGTATGGATTTTCTATTATTTCAGGTGCCTTGGCTTTGACGGTCTTTAACCTTCCACAGATGACTCGTAATGTTGAAGACAGTTTGAAGCACGTTCACCATACGCAACGTGAAGCTGGTTTGGCGCTTGGACTCTCTCGTTGGGAAACTGTGCTTCATGTCGTTATCCCAGAAGCTCTTCCTGGTATTGTAACGGGTATCGTGCTTGCATCAGGTCGTATCTTTGGTGAAGCAGCTGCCCTTATCTATACGGCAGGTCAATCCGCACCAGCTCTTGATTGGTCTAACTGGAACGTCCTAAGTGTATCTAGTCCTATCTCTATCTTCCGTCAAGCAGAAACCTTGGCTGTTCATATCTGGAAAGTCAACAGTGAAGGAACTATTCCTGATGGAACTCTTGTTTCAGCAGGTTCTGCAGCGGTGCTCCTCATCTTTATTTTAATCTTTAACTTTGGAGCACGTAAACTCGGAAGCTATCTACATAAGAAATTAACCGCAGCCTAAAGGAGAAGCCATGTCAAAATATAATTGGGATGAAAGGCATATCATTACTTTTCCAGAAGAAAAAGTGGCCCTCTCTACGAAGGATTTACACGTTTACTACGGTAAGAATGAATCCATCAAGGGCGTGGATATGCAATTCGAAAAAAATAAAATTACGGCCTTGATCGGACCGTCAGGTTCTGGGAAATCAACCTACCTACGCAGTCTCAACCGTATGAATGATACCATTGATATTGCTAAGGTTACAGGACAAATTCTCTATCAGGGAATTGACGTTAACCGTCCTGAAATCAATGTTTATGAAATGCGTAAACATATCGGAATGGTGTTCCAACGTCCAAACCCATTTGCTAAATCAATCTACCGCAACATCACCTTTGCACACGAACGTGCAGGTGTTAAGGATAAGAAAGTCCTTGATGAAATTGTAGAAACCTCACTTCGTCAGGCTGCCCTCTGGGATCAGGTCAAAGATGACCTTCATAAGTCGGCCTTGACCCTTTCAGGTGGTCAACAGCAACGTCTCTGTATTGCTCGTGCTATTTCTGTAAAACCAGATATTCTCTTGATGGATGAGCCTGCCTCAGCCTTGGATCCGATTGCGACAGCTCAGCTTGAGGAAACTATGTTGGAGTTGAAGAAGGACTTTACCATCATCATCGTGACCCACAGTATGCAGCAGGCTGCGCGTGCAAGTGACTACACTGGATTTTTCTACTTGGGAGATTTAATTGAGTACGATAAAACGTCAAATATTTTCCAAAATGCCAAGCTACAGTCAACAAACGATTATGTAACTGGACACTTTGGTTAGAAAGGAAACAGTATGATAGAACCGATTTTACAGGTCAAAGACCTGTCTGTTTATTACAACAAAAAGAAGGCCTTGAATAGTGTTTCCTTATCTTTCCAACCCAAGGAAATTACAGCTCTTATCGGTCCCTCTGGATCTGGGAAATCAACACTTCTAAAGGCTATTAACCGAATGGGTGACCTTAATCCTGAAGTGACGACAACTGGATCAGTGGTTTACAACGGCCACAATATTTATAGCCCTCGTACCGATACAGTTGAATTACGTAAGGAAATCGGAATGGTTTTCCAACAACCCAATCCATTCCCCATGTCTATCTACGAAAATGTTGTCTATGGACTAAGGATTAATGGGGAGAAAGATAAGCAAGTCTTGGACGAAGCTGTAGAGAAAGCCTTAACCCGTGCTTCAATCTGGGATGAGGTCAAGGACCGCTTGCATGATTCTGCAATTGGTCTGTCTGGTGGACAACAACAACGTGTTTGTGTAGCCCGTGTTTTGGCGACTAGTCCAAAGATTATCCTCTTGGATGAGCCGACCTCAGCCTTAGACCCTATCTCGGCTGGAAAAATTGAAGAAACCCTATATAGCCTTAAGGACAAGTACACCATGCTATTGGTTACTCGTTCCATGCAGCAAGCATCTCGAATCTCTGATAAAACAGGCTTTTTCCTCAATGGAGATTTGATTGAATTTAACGATACCAAGGAAATGTTCCTCTATCCACAACATAAGGAAACAGAAGATTACATTTCAGGTAAATTTGGATAAGGAGAAAAAGATGTTACGATCTCAATTTGAAGAAGATTTAGAGAAATTGCACAACCAATTCTACGCCATGGGACAAGAAGTTCTTTCCCAAATCAATCGTACTGTACGTGCTTTTGTCACCCATGACCGTGACTTGGCTAAAGAAGTCATTGAGCAAGACGCAGAAGTCAATGAATACGAATTGAAACTTGAAAAGAAATCATTTGAAATTATTGCCCTTCAACAGCCGGTATCACAAGATTTACGTACAGTTCTAACAGTTCTAAAGGCTGTTTCAGACTTGGAACGTATGGGAGACCACGCTGTATCCATTGCTGAGGCAACCATTCGTATGAAGGGTGAACAACGCATCCCAGCAGTTGAAGAAGAAATCAAAAAGATGGGACGTGATGTTAAAGATTTCGTGGAAACAACCCTTGAACTTTACCTTAACGGATCAGTGGATAAGGCATACGAAGTTGCAACCATGGATGAAAAAATTAACCATTATTTCGAAAATATTCGTGACCTTGCAACTGAAGAAATCAGAAAAAATCCAGATGCTATTGTCACAGGACGTGATTACTTCCAAGTGATTTCATACTTGGAGCGCATCGGTGACTATGCAAAAAATATCTGTGAATGGGTCGTTTACTTTGAAACAGGTAAGATTGTCGAATTGTAAAATATTTAGAAGATAATAATTATTGTGAAAGCTTACTTTTTAATATAGTAAGCTTTCATTGTATCGATAGTTTTCTTTGCCAGGGGTGAATAATGAACTATATACAGAGTATAAGAAAAAAAGTTGGAAAAGATAAAATTATTTTAAATTTTACTTGTGGAATTTTAAGTCAGTCAGGAAAAATATTATTACAAAAACGAGCAGACAAAGGAACTTGGGGTTTACCAGGTGGTGCTATTGAATTAGGTGAATCGGCTGTAGAAGCATTAGTTCGAGAGTTTTATGAAGAAACTGGAATCGAAGTGAGAGCGGAAAAACTTTTAAATGTTTATACTAAATATTCAGATAGTTATCCAAATGGTGATGAGGCACAAGTTCTTACAATTTTGTATTTAGTTTCATCTGAAAATTCTATTTCTACAAATTTTTTTTCAAGTGATGAAACTTTAGAATTAGGATTTTTTGATCATATGGACATACAAAATATTGCAATTGTAAACCAGCAACATCAAGATATGATAAATGATTTTTTTGAAAATAGATTTCCAATAGATAGATAAATTAACCAATAAATTTTTATTTTTGTAAATACAATTTATAAAAATGCAAGAAAAAGTTTGACAAGTATTTTTAAATAGGGTATAATTATACAAAATTAACAGAGAGGTTGTTTATTTATGAAATTTAAAAAATGGATATTTGTTTTATGTAGTTTTCTTGCAAGTTTCTTTTTAGTAGCTTGTCAATCATCTAGCTCAAGTTCACAGTCTGCAGTAGAGGCAATCAAACAAAAAGGGAAATTGGTGGTTGCAACTAGCCCAGACTATGCACCATTTGAGTTTCAAGCACTTGTAGATGGTAAGAACCAAGTCGTAGGTGCTGATATTGATATGGCCCAAGCAATCGCTGATGAACTTGGAGTGAAATTGGAAGTTTCAAGCATGAGTTTTGATAATGTCTTGACTAGTCTTCAAACAGGAAAAGCAGATTTGTCAATTGCAGGAATCAGTGCAACTGAAGAAAGAAAAGAAGTCTTTGATTTCTCAATTCCTTACTATGAAAATAAAATTAGCTTCCTAATCAGAAAAACTGATCTTGAAAAATACAAAGATTTGGATTCTCTAGCAAGTGCAAATATTGCAGCTCAAAAAGGAACTGTCCCTGAATCTATGGTTAAAGAGCAACTTCCTAAAGCGCAGTTGACTTCATTGACAAATATGGGGGAAGCTGTTAATGAACTCCAATCAGGTAAGGTTGATGCTGTTCATATGGACGAGCCAGTAGCCCTAAGCTATGCAACGAAGAATTCTGACTTGGCTGTTGCAACAGTAAGCTTGACTATGAAAGAAGGCGAAGCAAATGCAGTTGCTATTAAAAAAGGCAATTCAGATTTGAAGGAAGTAGTAGATAAGGTCATCCAAAAATTGAAAGATGACGGTACTTATCAAACATATCTTGAAAAAGCTGCCAAGCTAACAGAAGTAGAACAATAAAAAATAACAGAGTTGGTTTTTAATCCAGCTCTGTTTTTAAGTAGTTTAGTGTTGCTTCAAGATTTTCTAAAGGAACCTTAGCAAATTGATAAGGACAAGTTTCAATGTAGGATGATTCGAAAAAGTCAAGATTTAAAGGACTGTGTTTGAGACTTGCAATCTTAGGATAGTCTCTAAGATCAAGTAGGACCCCATCATGGAGAGGATAGTTTGGCAGAGAAATGGGATAAGCTTTTAAAAGCTTATGAATGAAATCTTGATTTTTTTCTTGCAGTACCAATCTTGCTAATCTGTTTTTTTCAAAAAGCTGACTATCAATATAGAGAGACAAGGCCTTTTGCATGATAAGGTTGTTATCATAGTCCAGAATATTTTTATAGGCCACAAAAGCATCTTTAATAGCATTTGGAAGTATGAGAGCAGTGATTCGAAGTGCGGGGAAGATACTCGTAGAAAAAGATTTGATATAAATGACCAAATCATGCTGGTCCAGATAATGAAAGGTTTGTCCCATTTTAGGATCCAAGTCACCTAGATAGTCATCTTCAACGATATAGATTTGATATTTTGCAGCCAAATCAAGGATAGCAAGTTTTTCCTCTTCAGAATAGGAATGCCCCAGAGGATAGTGGAAACGGGGAATAGTATAGAAAAACTTAATCTTTCCACTCTTAAACTGTTTCTCAAGTTCGTTTAGGTCAATACCGTCCACCCGACGTTCAATGGTTTGATAGGGAATGTTTTGAGCTAGTAGCAGTTGATTCATCCGATGATAGGTCGGTTGTTCAACCAGTATTTCCTGAGCTTGACCTGGAAAATAAATCTGAGAAAGAATAAACAGTGCTTGCTGGGTTCCAGATGTCATGACTAACTGGTCTGCCTTACTATAAATCGCTTGATCAAAAAGTAATGTCTGAACAGATTTTCGTAATTCTTCTAAGCCCTCTTGGTTTTCATAGTAGTTGTAGAGATAATTTTCTCGTCCAATCAAGCTTTCATTGACGCAAAGCCGAAAATCATCATAGGCAGCCACATGTTCATCATTAACGGAGATAATGAGGTCTTCGTGACTGGTTTGTTGTTCCAATACATAATAACCACTTTGAGGTTTGGAGTAGATGTATTTCTCGTATCGAAGTTCCATGAGTGCACGCTGAATGGTGTCTTTACTACAGTGGAAATCTTGACTGAGTCTTCGAATAGATGGCAGGCGACTTCCTGTTGCAAATCTACCTGATTCTATCTCATTTTTTAGATAGTGCACGACTTGTTCGTACTTGCTTTCTTGCTTCATCCCAGACCTCTCATGATTTTGTTACATTGTACCTTTTTTTTAGAAGTTTGGCAATGTTATACTCTTCGAAAATCTCTTCAAACCGCGTCAAGTTCGCCTTGCCGTATGTATATGTTACTGACTTCGTCAGTTCTATCCACAACCTCAAAACAGTGTTTTGAGCTGACTTCGTCAGTTCTATCCATAACTTCAAAACAGTGTTTTGAGCTGACTTCGTCAGTTCCATCTACAACCTCAAAGCAGTGCTTTGAGCAATCTGCGGCTAGTTTCCTAGTTTGAACTTTGATTTTCATTAAGTATTAAAAGGCAGTCGAGCATTCAATTCTAATCAGAAATGTGATATACTTAGTAAGTAAATTTTCAAAGAAGAGTGAGATGATAAAGGTGCAAGAACCAGTTAAATTATTCCAATACAATACTTTGGGAGCCTTGATGGCTGGACTTTACGGTGGAACTATGACAGTTGGTGAGTTACTTGAACATGGAGATTTAGGGCTAGGAACCCTAGATTCTATCGACGGGGAATTGATTGTCTTAGATGGAAAGGCTTATCAAGCTAAGGGGTCAGGTGAAAAACCTGAGATTGTAGAAGTTTCACCAGATGCACTGATCCCTTATGCGGCAGTTGTACCCCACCAGGCAGAAGTTATTTTCCGCCAACGTTTTGAAATGACTGATAAGGAACTAGAAAAACGTATTGAATCCTACTATGATGGAGAAAACCTTTTCCGTTCGATTAAGATTCATGGTGACTTTAAACATATGCATGTTCGCATGATACCAAAATCGACAAGCGAAACGAAGTTTGCTGAGGTTGCGACTCATCAGCCTGAATATAGTTGCGAAAATATCTCTGGGACTATCGTTGGATTCTGGACACCTGAAATTTTCCATGGTGTCAGTGTCGCAGGCTATCATTTGCATTTTATTTCAGATGACCTAACCTTTGGTGGTCACGTTATGGACTTTGTCATCAAGGAGGGAATCGTAGAGGTTGGAGCTGTCGATCAGTTGGATCAACGTTTCCCTGTCCAGGATCGTCAGTACCTCTTTGCTAAGTTCAATGTTGATGAGATGAAAAAAGATATCGATCAGGCTGAATAAAAGGAGAAAAGTATGAAAATTCATGTAATAATCACAATGATAGCTTTATTTGTAATTCTCATAGCTGCCATTTGGTTCTCAAAAAAGAAGTACAAGATTAACCTTTCAGTTTTAGGTCTTGGGGCAGTGGCATTCTTTGTTTCTTCTCAAGTCTTGGAGAAAATCGTTCACCTTTTGGTGCTTCATCCACAAAAAGATGGAACCATTTCGCTTATGCAGGAGCAACCTTTTTTATATGTCCTTTATGGAATTGCTATGGCAGCTCTCTTTGAAGAAACAGCTCGCCTTGTCTTCTTTAAATGGTTGGAGAAGAAGAGAAACTTAGAAGATTCGGATGCCCTCGCCTATGGACTTGGTCATGGTGGCTTGGAGTTGCTCTACCTCGGAATGGGAAGTTTGATTAGTCTTTTGATCCTCCTTTCATTATTAGAGTCTCCAAATCCCGATGTAGCAAATCTCCTTCCAAAAACTACACTTGAAACAGTCCAATCTCTATCTGGATGGCAGGTTTATTTACTCGGTGTTGAGCGTGTGCTTGCTCTTGTTATGCAAATTGGTCTCTCTTTCTGGGTTTATCAAGCAGTCCGTCAAAAAAATTGGATTTATCTAGTAGCTGCCTATGGTCTACATGCCCTCTTTGATCTGGCTCCAAGTCTATCTCAGGTTGGTTGGATTTCAAATCCGCTTCTTGTTGAAGGATTGTTAGCAGTGGAAGTTGTTCTATTTGTATACTTTACAAAAACTATCTTGTATAAAAAATAATCATGCAAAAGAGGTCTGACCTCTTTTTTACTTGTGTGAATAAAAAAGCTTTTTCAAATCGTCGAAAAAAATCGCTAAAAATGGTATAATGGAATGAATTTTATAAAAGGATAAGAAAGATGACTGTATTAGATAAATTAAAAGAAACATTAGAAGGAATTGATATTCGATTCGATGAGCCATTGAAAACTTATACCTATACCAAAGTCGGAGGGAAGGCAGATTACTTAGCTTTTCCTCGCAATCACTATGAGATGGCCCGTGTGGTTAAGTTCGCTAATCAAGAAAATATCCCATGGATGGTTCTTGGAAATGCCAGTAATATTATCGTCCGAGAAGGCGGAATTCGTGGCTTTGTCATTATGTGTGATAAGCTCAATAATGTTTCAGTCGATGGTTACACCATTGAAGCAGAAGCGGGAGCTAACTTGATTGAAACCACTCGAATTGCTCTTCGTCATAGTTTGACAGGATTTGAGTTTGCCTGTGGAATTCCAGGAAGCGTCGGTGGAGCTGTCTTTATGAACGCTGGTGCTTATGGAGGTGAGATTGCTCATATTTTGCAGTCTTGCAAAGTATTGACCAAGGATGGAGAAATCGAGACTTTATCAGCCAAGGACTTAGCCTTTGGTTACCGTCATTCAGCTATTCAAGATTCTGGAGCAGTAGTCTTATCAGCTAAATTTGCACTATCTCCAGGTAATTATGAGACTATTAATCAAGAAATGGAACGTTTGACCCACCTTCGAGAACTCAAACAACCATTGGAATATCCTTCTTGTGGTTCTGTCTTTAAACGTCCAGTTGGGCATTTTGCAGGACAATTGATTTCAGAAGCTGGTTTGAAGGGCTACCGTATCGGTGGTGTCGAAGTCTCAGAAAAACATGCAGGCTTTATGATTAATGTAGCCGATGGGACAGCTCGAGATTATGAAGACTTAATTGAGTCTGTCATTGAAAAAGTTAAAGAACATTCTGGTGTTACCCTTGAGCGAGAGGTTCGTATCTTGGGTGAACACGAATAACATTATTATTAAACATTATACAAAGATTGGGATTTTATCGCTAGATATGGTTTGGGTCAATTCCTTACAGTCATTGCTAGCATTTTACAAGGTCCCAATCTGTTAATTTACGAAGAAAAAGGAATTTAGAGGAATTGAAAAAACCAATTATCGAATTCAGAAACGTTTCTAAAGTTTTTGAAGATAGTGACACTAAGGTTCTCAAGGATATTAACTTTGAGTTGGAAGAAGGAAAATTTTATACACTGCTAGGAGCTTCTGGTTCAGGAAAATCAACCATCCTAAATATCATTGCAGGTTTGCTAGACGCAACGACGGGTGATATTTTGCTGGATGGCGTAAGAATCAATGATATCCCTACCAATAAGCGCGATGTTCACACGGTCTTCCAATCTTACGCCTTGTTCCCGCACATGAATGTCTTTGAAAATGTTGCCTTTCCATTGCGATTGCGAAAGGTCGATAAAAAAGAAATCGAACAACGTGTCTTAGAAGTTCTCAAGATGGTACAGCTTGAAGGCTACGAAAAACGTTCTATCCGTAGGTTATCTGGAGGCCAACGCCAGCGTGTAGCTATTGCGCGTGCGATCATCAACCAACCTCGATTGGTCCTATTAGACGAACCTTTATCAGCCTTGGACTTAAAGTTGCGAACAGACATGCAGTACGAACTGCGTGAACTGCAACAACGATTGGGCATTACCTTTGTCTTTGTTACCCACGATCAGGAAGAAGCCTTGGCCATGAGCGACTGGATTTTCGTTATGAATGACGGTGAAATCGTTCAGTCTGGTACACCAGTTGATATCTACGATGAGCCTATCAACCACTTTGTTGCTACCTTTATCGGTGAATCAAACATCTTGCCAGGAACCATGATCGAGGACTACTTGGTCGAGTTCAATGGCAAACGATTTGAAGCGGTCGATGGTGGTATGAAGCCAAATGAACCAGTCGAAGTCGTGATTCGTCCAGAGGACTTGCGCATCACTCTTCCTGAAGAAGGGAAACTTCAAGTTAAGGTTGATACGCAGCTCTTCCGTGGAGTTCACTATGAGATTATCGCCTATGACGAGCTTGGCAATGAATGGATGATTCACTCGACTCGTAAGGCCATCGTTGGTGAGGAAATCGGTCTGGACTTTGAACCAGAAGACATCCACATCATGCGTCTCAATGAAACAGAAGAAGAGTTCGATGCTCGTATCGAAGAATACGTAGAAATCGAAGAGCAAGAAGCAGGTTTGATTAACGCTATCGAGGAGGAGAGAGATGAAGAAAACAACCTCTAAACTCTTTGTAGTGCCCTACATGCTTTGGATTGCACTCTTTGTATTGGCACCCCTGGTCTTGATTTTTGGACAATCATTTTTCAACATCGAAGGCCAGTTTAGTTTAGAAAACTATAAATCCTATTTTGCGTCACAAAACTTAACCTATCTCAAAATGAGCTTCAACTCTGTTCTTTATGCAGGGATTGTGACTCTAGTGACACTCTTGATTAGCTATCCAACAGCCCTCTTTTTGACTCGTCTCAAACACCGTCAACTCTGGCTCATGCTGATCATCTTACCAACTTGGATCAACCTACTGCTCAAGGCTTATGCCTTTATCGGAATTTTTGGTCAAAATGGCTCTATTAATCAATTCCTAGAATTTATCGGAATCGGTTCTCAGCAGTTGCTATTTACAGATTTCTCATTTATCTTTGTCGCAAGCTACATCGAGCTTCCATTTATGATTTTACCTATCTTCAACGTTTTGGATGATATGGATAATAATCTCATTAATGCTAGCTATGACCTCGGTGCAACTAAGTGGGAAACCTTCCGCCATGTCATCTTCCCTCTGTCAATGAATGGGGTAAGAAGTGGGGTTCAATCTGTCTTTATCCCAAGTTTGAGTCTCTTCATGTTAACACGTTTGATTGGGGGGAACCGAGTGATTACCTTGGGGACTGCCATTGAACAGAACTTCTTGACCAATGACAACTATGGTATGGGGTCAACTATCGGTGTTGTTCTTATCCTGACCATGTTTATCACCATGTGGGTGACTAAGGAAAGGAGAGAACGATGAAAAAATTATCAAATCTTTACCTAGCCTTTGTCTTTATCGTCCTTTATTTACCAATCTTTTACCTGATTGGATATGCCTTCAATGCCGGGGATGATATGAATAGCTTTACAGGCTTTAGTTTGACTCACTTCGAGACGATGTTTGGTGATGGAAGGCTCATGCTTATCTTGGTTCAAACCTTTTTACTAGCCTTTCTATCAGCCTTGATTGCGACAGTGATTGGTACCTTTGGTGCCATTTACATTTATCAATCACGTAAAAAGTACCAAGAAGCCTTTCTATCTCTCAATAACATTTTGATGGTTGCGCCCGACGTTATGATTGGTGCCAGCTTCTTGATTCTCTTTACCCAACTCAAGTTTTCACTTGGTTTTCTGACGGTACTTTCCAGTCACGTAGCCTTCTCGATTCCAATCGTAGTGCTCATGGTCTTGCCTCGATTGAAAGAGATGAATGGAGATATGATTCATGCGGCCTATGACCTTGGAGCTAGTCAGTTCCAAATGTTCAAGGAAATTATGCTTCCTTACCTGACGCCGTCTATCATCGCAGGCTACTTTATGGCTTTCACTTATTCACTAGATGACTTTGCCGTGACCTTCTTTGTAACGGGGAATGGTTTTTCAACCTTGTCAGTCGAGATTTACTCTCGGGCTCGTAAGGGAATTTCGCTAGAAATCAATGCTCTTTCAGCCTTGGTCTTTCTCTTTAGTATTATCCTAGTAGTTGGATATTACTTCATTTCACGTGAGAAGGAGGAGAAAGCATGAAACGACTCTATTCATTTTTAGCAGGAATTTTAGCCATTATCCTTGTCTTGTGGGGAATTTCCTATCATCTTGATAGTAAAATCAATAGTCGGGATAGCCAAAAATTGGTTATCTACAACTGGGGAGACTATATCGACCCTGAACTTCTGGAGAAATTTACAGAAGAAACAGGAATCCAAGTTCAGTACGAAACCTTTGACTCTAACGAAGCCATGTACACCAAAATCAAGCAGGGCGGGACAACCTATGATATTGCCATCCCAAGTGAGTACATGATTAATAAGATGAAGGACGAAGACCTCTTGGTTCCATTAGATTATAGTAAGATTGAGGGAATTGAGAATATTGGTCCAGAATTTCTCAACCAGTCCTTTGACCCAAACAATCAGTACTCTATCCCATACTTCTGGGGAACTTTGGGAATTGTCTACAATGAAACCATGGTGGAAGAAGCGCCTGAACATTGGGATGACCTCTGGAACCCAGAATACAAGGATTCGATTATGCTCTTTGATGGGGCGCGTGAAGTGCTTGGTTTAGGTCTTAACTCACTAGGCTATAGTCTTAACTCAAAAGATCCTCAACAACTATCACAAACGGTCGATAAACTCTATGAGGTAACTCCTAATATCAAGGCAATTGTAGCCGATGAGATGAAGGGTTACATGATTCAGAATAATGCTGCTATCGGTGTGACTTTCTCAGGAGAAGCCAGTCAGATGTTGGAAAAGAATCCTAACCTCAAATATGTCGTGCCGACAGAAGCAAGCAATCTCTGGTTTGACAACATGGTTATTCCTAAAACTGTCAAGAACCAAGATGCAGCTTATGCCTTCATCAACTTCATGTTGAAGCCTGAAAATGCTCTCAAGAATGCAGAGTATGTTGGCTATTCAACACCAAACAATGCTGCTAAGGAAATGCTCCCAGAGGAGACAAAAGAGGATAAATCCTTCTATCCAGATGCAGATACAATGAAACACCTCGAAGTTTATGAAAAATTTGACCATAAATGGACAGGAATCTATAGCGACCTCTTCCTACAATTTAAGATGTATCGGAAGTAGGAGTAAATAAACTAAAAACGAATCAATCAAGCTGGTTCGTTTTTTGAATAGTTGTATAGCTATTTATTTTTACTATCCTATTTGCTTATTTTATTTCCTAGTAGTATACTAATCTTATCATAATAGAAAGCGGTAACAAATCATGAAAATGTCTACTTTTTTCAAAAAAAGTTACTGGCCAACCTTTTTGATTGTTGACCAAACAATTATACTATTCCATTTAAAGGATGGCTTGGATCGGCAATATCTAACAACTGATTCCATACATTTGGTGATAGGGTTCTTTATATTTGCAAATATTTTCGTAGCTATCTTTAGCAATTCGAAAATGTGGGATAAAAGTTGGGATAAAAAGAGTGATAGCAGTAAGAAAAAATATATCCTGAAAAAGTCATCAGGGATATAGGGAGTTGGTTATTTAAATGAGGATTATTCCCAGTTGACGCAAGCTTAAAAAAACGTTATAATAAGAGAGTTGAGAATTGATTTTCTCTCCATCTTAGACCAGAGAAATGGCGGTGCTGCGAGCCATCTAAGATAGAAAATCATGCTACTCAATCTAACAATTGCATAAGAACGAAAGAATGACAAGTTCATTGAATGAAGGTGGTACCGCGGTTTTTCGCCCTTCGTGATATGGATTTGTCTTTTATTTTTGGAGGTGTTTATGAGAACATTTCTTGTCAAACAGAAATTTCGCCTAGGTGGTGAACGTTTTGATATCAAGGATGAAATGGGCAATGTCGCCTATCAGGTTGAAGGTTCATTTTTTAAGATTCCTAAAACTTTTACCATCTATGATGTTGCTGGTGAACAGGTCAGTGAGATTAGTAAGGAAGTCTTAACTTTCCTACCTCGTTTTGAAATTCAACTGAGTAACGGCGATAGTTTTTATATCCGGAAGAAGTTGACTTTCTTTAGAGATAAGTATGAATTTGACAACCTAGGTCTTCGCATTGAGGGGAATATCTGGGATTTAAACTTTAAACTTCTGGATGACCGTGATCAAGTGATTGCGGAAATCGCCAAGGAACTTTTCCATTTAACCTCTACCTATACCGTAACAGTCTACGACGAATCTTATGCTGACCTAGTCATTTCCCTCTGTGTCGCTATCGACTATGTGGAAATGCTAGAAAGAGACTCAAATTAGTAAAAAGGAGATATAAATGAAACAATTATCTAGTGCACAAGTCCGCCAAATGTGGCTTGATTTCTGGGCGACCAAAGGCCACTCTGTAGAACCATCAGTTAGCTTGGTTCCAGTAAACGACCCAACCCTTTTGTGGATTAACTCAGGGGTTGCCACTCTTAAAAAATACTTTGACGGGACTATCATTCCTGAAAACCCACGGATTACCAATGCGCAAAAGGCTATCCGTACCAACGATATTGAAAACGTAGGGAAGACGGCGCGTCACCATACCATGTTTGAAATGTTGGGAAACTTCTCAATTGGGGATTACTTCCGTGACGAAGCCATTACTTGGGCTTATGAACTTTTGACAAGTCCTGAATGGTTTGACTTCCCAGCTGAAAAACTTTACATGACCTACTACCCAGCTGATACAGATTCTTACAACCGCTGGATTGAAGTGGGCGTGGATCCAAGTCACTTGATTCCAATCGAAGACAACTTCTGGGAAATTGGTGCTGGACCTTCTGGACCAGATACAGAAATTTTCTTTGACCGTGGGGAAGCTTTTGACCCAGAAAATATCGGTATTCGACTTCTCGCAGAAGATATCGAAAACGACCGTTACATCGAAATCTGGAACATCGTCTTGTCACAATTTAACGCTGACCCAGCTGTACCTCGTAGCGAATACAAGGAATTGCCACACAAGAACATTGATACGGGCGCTGGTTTGGAGCGTTTGGTAGCTGTTATCCAAGGTGCTAAGACCAACTTTGAAACAGACCTATTTATGCCTATCATTCGCGAAGTTGAGAAGTTATCTGGTAAGGTCTACGACCAGGATGGCGACAACATGAGCTTTAAGGTCATCGCGGACCATATTCGTTCATTGTCATTTGCTATCGGTGATGGTGCTCTTCCTGGAAATGAAGGTCGTGGTTATGTCCTTCGTCGTCTTCTACGTCGTGCCTCTATGCATGGTCAAAAATTGGGTATCAATGAGCCTTTCCTTTACAAACTAGTTCCAACTGTTGGTAAGATCATGGAAAGCTACTACCCAGAAGTTCTTGAAAAACGTGACTTTATTGAAAAAATCGTTAAGAGCGAGGAAGAGTCATTTGCCCGTACTCTTCACTCAGGTCAGCACTTTGCAGAAACTATCGTAGCAGACTTGAAAGAAAAAGGTCAAACGGTTATCGATGGTCAAGATGTCTTCAAACTCTACGATACTTATGGATTCCCAGTAGAACTGACAGAAGAAATCGCTGAAGAAGCTGGAATGACAGTTGATCGTGAAGGTTTTGAAGCAGCCATGAAGGAACAACAAGAACGTGCGCGTGCGTCTGCTGTCAAAGGTGGTTCTATGGGTATGCAAAATGAAACCCTTCAAAACATTACAGTTGAAAGTGTCTTTAACTATAATGCTAGTCAATTGCCTTCTAAGTTGGTTTCTATCGTAGCGGACAATGCAGAAGTAGAAGCTGTATCTGAAGGTACTGCATCACTTATCTTTGCAGAAACTCCATTCTACGCTGAAATGGGTGGACAGGTTGCGGACCATGGTCAAATCTTGGATGCTGCAGGAAACGTCGTAGCGACGGTGACAGATGTTCAAAAAGCACCAAATGGACAAGCACTCCATACCGTTGAAGTTCTTGCGTCACTTGCCTTGAACCAAGAATACACCTTGGCTATCGATACTAATCGTCGTCATCGTGTCATGAAGAATCACACAGCAACTCACTTGCTCCATGCGGCCCTTCACAATATCCTTGGCCATCATGCTACTCAAGCAGGATCTCTTAACGAAGTAGAATTCCTCCGTTTTGACTTTACTCACTTCCAAGCGGTGACTCCTGAAGAATTGCGTGCTATTGAGCAACAAGTCAATGAGAAGATTTGGGAAGCCATCGCAGTGGAAACAGTTGAGACTGATATTGACACAGCAAAAGAAATGGGAGCTATGGCCCTCTTTGGTGAGAAATACGGTAAGGAAGTTCGCGTAGTCACTATCGGGGACTACTCTGTTGAGCTCTGTGGTGGTACCCACGTAGGTAACACTTCTGAAATCGGTCTTTTCAAGATTGTCAAAGAAGAAGGGATCGGATCAGGAACTCGTCGTATCTTGGCAGTGACTGGTAAGGAAGCCTTTGAAGCTTATCGTGATCAAGAAGATGCACTGAAAGCAGTCGCAGCAACCTTGAAAGCCCCTCAACTCAAGGAAGTACCTCACAAGGTTGAAGGACTTCAAGAACAACTCCGTCAATTGCAAAAAGAAAATGCAGAATTGAAGGAAAAAGCAGCAGCAGCGGCAGCAGGCGATGTCTTCAAGAATGTTCAAGAAGCAAACGGACACCGTTACATTGCTAGCCAAGTTTCTGTTTCAGATGCAGGTGCCCTTCGTACCTTTGCCGATAACTGGAAACAAAAAGACTACTCTGATGTGCTTGTTCTTGTCGCAGCCATCGGTGACAAGGTCAACGTCCTTGTTGCTAGCAAGACAAAAGATGTGCATGCAGGTAACTTGGTTAAAGAATTGGCTCCAATCGTCGATGGACGTGGTGGTGGTAAACCAGACATGGCCATGGCAGGAGGAAGCAACCAAGCGAAAATCCAAGAATTATTGGATGCCGTAGCAGGTAAATTGTAAGAAAATAAAGATCTATCCAGTAGGGTAGGTCTTTTTCAATGTATAAGAAAAAACTCCTCACACGAGATGTGAGGAGTTATGTAGTTACTAGGAATTAAACAATCCCTTGTGCAACCATAGCGTTTGCTACATTTTCAAAGGCTGCAATGTTTGCACCTGCAAGGTAGTCAGTACCAAGACCGTAAGTTTCTGCAGTTATTTTAGCAGTATTGAAGATGTTCGTCATGATATCTTTCAAACGACCGTCAACTTCTTCACGTGTCCATGAAAGGCGAAGGCTGTTTTGGCTCATTTCAAGAGCTGATACAGCTACACCACCAGCATTGGCAGCTTTGGCAGGTCCGTAAAGGATTCCATTTTCCTTGTAGACTTTGATAGCTTCAAGGTCACTTGGCATGTTAGCTCCTTCAGATACACAGATAACTCCTTGAGCAACCAAGCGTTTCGCAGCCTCACCATTGATCTCATTTTGAGTCGCACATGGAAGAGCGATATCATAGTTTCCAGTGTAAGTCCATACAGAACCTTCGTGGTATGTAGCAGTTGGTTTTTCTGCAGCATACTCAGTCAAACGAGCACGACGTTTCTCTTTAACGTCTGTAAGAAGGTCGAAGTCGATACCATTTTCATCGATGACATAACCGTTTGAGTCAGAGACTGAGATAACAGTTGCACCAAGTTCAGTTGCTTTTTGAAGAGCGTATTGGGCAACGTTACCAGAACCTGAAATCACAACTTTCTTACCAGCAAAGCTGTTTCCGTTAGCTTTAAGCATTTCTTCAGTGTAGTAAACCAAACCGTAACCAGTTGCTTCTGGACGAATCAAGCTACCACCAAATCCAAGAGGTTTACCAGTCAAGACACCAGCATCAAATTGGTTGAGGCGTTTGTACTGTCCGTAAAGGTAACCAATCTCACGTCCACCTACACCGATATCACCAGCAGGTACGTCAAGAGATGGTCCGATGTATTTTTGCAATTCAGTCATGAAGCTTTGGCAGAAGCGCATCACTTCAGCATCAGTTTTGCCTTTAGGATCGAAGTCTGATCCACCTTTACCTCCACCGATTGGAAGTCCAGTCAAAACGTTTTTAAAGATTTGTTCGAATCCGAGGAATTTCAAGATTCCTTGGTTAACAGTTGGGTGGAAACGAAGTCCGCCTTTGTATGGTCCAACAGCTGAGTTGAATTGAACACGGTAACCACGGTTAACTTGAACTTTCCCATCACGGTCAACCCAAGGAACACGGAAAGAAATTACTCGCTCTGGCTCAGTGATACGTGTCAAGATATTTTCTTCAATATACTCAGGGTGTTTTTCAAAGACAGGCTCCAAAGTGCTGAAGAATTCTTCAACCGCCTGGAGAAATTCAGCCTCATGCCCGTTACGAGCTTTTACAGTTTCAAACACGCTTTGGATATATTCTTTAGCAGATGTCATATCGTTCTCCTTTTTGTTGTCATATTTTATTACATGAGACATTATAGCAGAAAAATTTTTCACTGTAAAGGAAAAAACACAAATTTTCTAAAAATTCTTTCAATTTAGCAACAGCTCTATTTTTCAGCTAAAAAAGCTAACATTTTTATAAGGTCAGTTTTATTAAAAAGGTCCTATCAAAGTATGGTATAATAGTAGAGATATAAAGGAATCTGGAGGAATAGAATCATGGTATCAACTAAAACACAGATTGCTGGTTTTGAATTTGATAATTGCTTGATGAATGCAGCAGGAGTAGCCTGTATGACAGTTGAGGAATTGGAAGGTGTTAAAAACTCAGCAGCAGGAACCTTTATCACAAAAACAGCAACCTTGGAATTTCGTCAGGGAAATCCTGAACCACGTTATCAAGATGTTCCACTAGGTTCTATTAACTCGATGGGTCTCCCAAATAATGGGTTAGATTATTATTTGAACTATCTATTAGAGTTACAAGAAAAAGAACCAAACCGTACTTTCTTTCTGTCTTTAGTTGGAATGTCTCCACATGAAACTCATACTATTTTGCAAAGGGTGCAAGAGAGTGATTTTCGTGGTCTAACTGAACTTAATCTCTCATGTCCAAATGTTCCAGGTAAGCCACAGATTGCCTATGACTTTGAAACTACAGATCGTATCTTATTAGAAGTCTTTGAGTATTTTACAAAACCTCTAGGAATTAAACTTCCACCTTATTTTGATATTGTACATTTTGATCAAGCAGCAGCTATTTTTAACAAATATCCACTCAAGTTTGTCAATTGTGTCAACTCTATCGGAAATGGTCTTTATATTCAAGATGAGTCGGTCGTGATTCGCCCTAAAAACGGTTTTGGTGGGATCGGTGGAGAATACATCAAACCTACTGCCCTTGCTAATGTCCATGCTTTCTATCAACGCTTAAATCCAGAAATCCAAATCATCGGAACTGGTGGTGTGCTTACAGGACGTGATGCCTTTGAACATATTTTATGTGGTGCCAGCATGGTACAAGTAGGAACTACTCTTCATAAAGAAGGAGTAGGTGCTTTTGAGCGTATTACCAAGGAACTAAAAGAAATTATGGTGGAAAAAGGTTATCAAAGCCTAGATGATTTCCGTGGTAAATTGAATTATATTGATTAAACAGAAGCTATACTATAAAGAAAGGAGAATAGATGCTAGCCATAGAAGAAAGCCGAAAGCTATCCCTATCAAATTTACCTAGTTTGACCCTGTTTACAGGGGCTGATCAAGGACAGTACGACATCATGAAAACTCAGGTTCTAAAGCAAATCGGCTACGATCCTGCAGATTTGAATTTTGCTTATTTTGACATGAAAGAAGTAGACTACAAAAGCTTGGAACTAGAGTTGGTCAGTCTTCCTTTCTTTGCGGATGAAAAAATTGTTATTTTAGATCATTTTGTCGATATAACGACAGCTAAAAAACGCTATCTAACTGATGATGAGCTTAAGTCTTTTGAAGACTATCTGGAAAATCCTTTACCTTCAAGCAAATTAGTAATCTTTGCTGAAGGGAAGTTGGATAGTAAGAGACGTTTGGTCAAATTGCTCAAGCGGGATGCGACAGTTTTTGAAGCCATCGAGCCAAAAGAGCAAGAAATACGAGCTTATTTTCAAAAGTGGGCTCAGGAATTAGGACTGACTTTTGCTGGAAAGTCTTTCGAACAGTTGCTTATCAAATCAGGTTTTCAATTCAATGAAATTCAGAAAAATCTACTCTTCTTACAATCTTACAAGGATAATGGTGACATTACAGAAGAAGACATTGTTGAAGCTATACCAAAGACTTTGCAGGATAATATCTTTGATCTAACCCAGTTGATTTTAGGGAAGAAGATCGATCAGGCGCGTGATTTAGTGAAGGATTTGACCTTGCAGGGAGAAGATGAGATTAAACTGATTGCCATAATGCTGGGGCAGTTCAGACTCTACACACAGGTTAAAATTTTGCAAGAGTCTGGTCAGACAGAATCTCAGATGGTCAGCAGTTTAGGTCACTATCTTGGTCGCAATCCTAATCCTTACCAAATCAAATTTGCCCTTCGTGACACACGAGCTTTGTCCTTGAATTTCTTACAGGATTCTATCCGTTATCTTATTCAAGCAGATTATCAAATTAAGACTGGTGTTTACGAAAAAGGCTACCTGTTTGAGAAGGCTTTGTTGCAAATTGCAAGCCAGTCAAATTGAGCAAATAACTTGAAAAAATAGGTTGTTTGCGTTATCATTTTTATATAAAAAGAAAAAGAGGTATTACAGATGGCTATTATCTTACCAGATCTTCCATACGCTTACGATGCATTGGAACCATACATTGATGCTGAAACAATGCACTTGCACCATGACAAACACCACCAAACATACGTAAACAACGCAAACGCAGCTCTTGAAAAACACCCTGAAATTGGTGAAGACCTCGAAGCATTGCTTGCTGACGTAGAGTCTATCCCAGCTGATATTCGTCAAGCGCTTATCAACAACGGTGGTGGACACTTGAACCACGCTCTTTTCTGGGAATTGATGACTCCTGAAAAGACAGCTCCTTCAGCAGAACTTGCAGCTGCCATTGATGAAACTTTCGGTTCATTCGAAGAATTCCAAGCAGCTTTCACTGCAGCAGCAACGACTCGTTTCGGTTCTGGATGGGCATGGTTGGTTGTTAACCAAGAAGGTAAACTTGAAGTGACTTCAACTGCAAACCAAGACACACCAATCTCAGAAGGTAAGAAACCAATCTTGGGCTTGGACGTTTGGGAACATGCTTACTACGTGAAATACCGCAACGTTCGTCCTGACTACATCAAAGCTTTCTTCTCAGTGATTAACTGGAATAAAGTAGACGAGCTTTACGCAGCAGCTAAATAATAGTAACACTAACACCTTTTGGTTAGAATTTTATCTACCTTAAAAGGTGTTTTTTGTTTGCTTTGATTAGAAGTATCTGCCTCATGATTTTCCTTTGTTGGATAGGCTTTATTTATGGTATAATGATAAGATAGAAATCGAAGGAGAAATCATGAATATTCAACAATTACGCTACGTTGTAGCTATTGCTAATAGTGGTACTTTTCGTGAAGCAGCTGAGAAGATGTACGTTAGCCAACCGAGTCTATCTATTTCTGTAAGAGACCTAGAAAAAGAACTTGGCTTCAAGATTTTTCGCAGAACCAGTTCTGGAACTTTCCTTACTCGTCGCGGTATGGAATTTTATGAAAAGGCACAAGAGTTGGTCAAAGGATTTGATGTTTTTCAGAACCAGTATGCCAATCCTGAAGAGGAAAAGGATGAGTTTTCAATAGCCAGCCAGCACTATGATTTCTTGCCACCAACCATTACAGCTTTTTCGCAACAATACCCTGAATATAAAAATTTCCGTATTTTTGAATCTACAACTGTTCAAATCTTGGATGAAGTAGCCCAAGGACATAGTGAGATTGGGATTATTTACCTCAATAATCAAAACCAAAAGGGAATCATGCAACGGGTTGAAAAGTTAGGACTTGAAGTAATTGAATTGATTCCTTTCCAAACGCATATCTATCTGCGTGAAGGGCATCCTTTAGCCAAGAAAAAAGAGTTGGTCATGGAGGATTTGGCTGATTTACCAACAGTTCGATTCACGCAGGAAAAGGATGAGTATCTTTATTACTCAGAGAACTTTGTGGATACAAGTGCCAGCTCTCAGATGTTTAACGTAACAGATCGCGCTACTTTAAATGGAATTCTTGAAAGAACAAATGCTTATGCGACTGGTTCTGGATTCTTAGATAGCGATAGCGTTAACGGGATCACCGTTATTCCACTAAATGATAATCTCAATAATCGTATGGTTTATGTGAAACGTGAGGAAGTAGACTTGAGTCCAGCGGGAACCTTATTTGTAGAGGTCATGCAAGAGTATTTTGATCAGAAGAGGAAAGCATGAAAAAAAGAGGAATAGTAGCAGGGATTATAGTGGCCTTAATCGTGTTAGATCAACTGGTAAAGTCTTATGTCGTTCAGAATATTGCTCTTGGTGAAATCAAATCATGGATCCCAAATCTAGTTAGTTTAACCTATCTGCAAAATAGAGGCGCTGCCTTTTCTATGCTTCAAGATCAACAGTGGTTTTTTGCGGTTATAACACTAGTAGTTATGGTGGGAGCTATTTGGTATTTGCATAAGCATATAGAGGATTCCCTCTGGACAGTCTTTGGATTGATTCTGATTATTGCAGGTGGTTTGGGAAACTTCATTGATCGCATTAGCCAAGGATTTGTCGTGGATATGTTCCACTTAGACTTTATCAATTTTGCCATTTTTAATGTGGCTGATAGTTATCTGACAGTAGGGGTCGTTGTGTTATTGCTTGCAATGCTAAAAGAGGAAATGAATGGAAATTAAAATTGAAACAGGTGGACTACGTTTAGATAAGGCTTTGTCAGATTTGACAGAATTGTCTCGTAGTCTCGCCAATGAACAAATCAAGTCAGGTCAAGTCTTGGTCAACGGCCAGGTCAAGAAAGCCAAGTATACGGTCCAAGAGGGGGATGTTATCACCTATCAAATTCCCGAACCAGAGGTTTTGGAGTATGTAGCTGAAGATATTCCTTTAGAAATCATTTATCAAGATGAGGATGTAGCAGTAGTTAATAAACCTCAAGGAATGGTCGTTCATCCAAGTGCTGGGCACACATCTGGTACCTTGGTTAATGCCCTTATGTATCATATCAAGGACCTATCAGGCATTAATGGTGTATTGCGTCCAGGGATTGTCCATCGTATTGATAAGGATACTTCAGGTCTCTTGATGATTGCTAAAAACGATGAAGCACACTTAGCACTAGCTCAAGAATTGAAGGACAAGAAGTCTCTTCGTAAATATTGGGCTATTGTTCACGGTAATCTCCCAAATGACCGAGGAGTCATCGAGGCACCAATCGGACGTAGCGAAAAAGACCGCAAGAAACAAGCTGTTACCGCTAAAGGGAAACCAGCAGTGACACGTTTCCAAGTCTTGGAACGCTTTGGTGATTATACATTGTTGGAATTACAACTGGAAACAGGGCGGACTCATCAAATTCGTGTCCATATGGCATACATCGGTCATCCTGTTGCTGGAGATGAGGTTTATGGACCTCGTAAAACTCTAAAGGGACATGGGCAATTTCTCCATGCCAAGACACTTGGTTTTACCCATCCAAGAACTGGTGAAACCATGGAATTTACTTCCGATATTCCAGCTATCTTTAAAGAGACTTTGGAGAAACTTCGAAATAACTAAACAAAAAAGGACTCAACTGAGTCCTTTTTATTTGCGTTTTTTCTTAGCTTTTTTCATTTTGTTAGCCATGCGTTTCATTGATTGTTTCATAGCAAATTCACCGATTTTACCTTTGAGGCCTCCACCGAGCATCTGGCTCATATCAGGCATACCAGCTCCTCCGAGAGCAGACATATCCGGCATACCACCTTGTCCCATCATACCTTCAAGGGCTGACATATCCATGCCACCAGGCATGTTTTTAGGAAGGTTGTTAGGGTTGATGCCCATCTGTTTCATCATCTTGTTCATGTCACCAGACATGACACCTTGCATGAGTTGTTTGGCTTGGTTAAAGTCCTTGATAAATTTGTTGACTTCGATGAAGGTGTTACCAGAACCAGCAGCGATACGACGCCGACGACTTGGACTGAGCAAATCAGGATTTTCACGTTCTTCCGGAGTCATAGAAGATACGATGGCGCGTTTGCGAGCAATTTGTTTTTCGTCCACCTTCATATTTTGGACGGCAGGGTTATTGGCCATACCAGGAATCATCTTGAGCAAATCTTCCATTGGCCCCATATTTTGTACCTGATCCAACTGATCAATGAAATCGTTGAAATCAAAGGTGTTTTCACGCATTTTTTCAGCCATTTCAAGGGCTTTTTGCTCATCGTATTCTTGGGAAGCTTTCTCAATCAGAGTCAGCATATCTCCCATACCGAGAATACGGCTAGCCATACGGTCTGGGTGGAAAGTTTCAATATCGGTAATCTTTTCACCAGTACCAGTGAACTTGATTGGTTTACCAGTGATATGGCGAACAGAAAGGGCAGCACCACCACGAGTATCCCCATCAATCTTAGTAAGGATAACCCCAGTAACTTCTAATTGTGCGTTGAATTCACGTGCAACGTTGGCAGCTTCCTGACCAATCATGGCATCGATGACCAAGAGAATTTCATTTGGTTGAGCCAAGGCTTTAACATCACGAAGCTCATTCATGAGAAGCTCGTCGATCTGTAAACGACCGGCTGTATCAATCAAGACATAGTCGTTATGGTTGGCTTTAGCTTGCTCCAAACCTTGGCGAACAATCTCAACTGCAGGCACTTCAGTCCCAAGAGCAAAGACAGGAACATCAATTTGTTGTCCCAGTGTTTTGAGCTGGTCAATAGCAGCAGGACGATAGATGTCGGCCGCAATCATTAAAGGACGAGCATCCTCTTCCTTTTTGAGTTTGTTAGCGAGCTTTCCGGCGAAGGTTGTTTTACCAGCACCCTGCAAACCGACCATCATGATAATGGTTGGGATTTTTGGAGACTTAATAATCTCAGCTGTATCAGAACCAAGAACTTCCGTCAACTCTTCATTAACAATCTTGATGATTTGTTGAGCAGGATTAAGGGTATCAATGACTTCGTGCCCAATCGCGCGTTCACGAATTTTTTTGATAAAGTCCTTAACCACTGGCAAAGCAACGTCGGCTTCTAAAAGAGCCAGACGAATTTCCTTGGTTGCTTCTTGAATATCACTCTCTGTGATTTTTCCTTTTTTACGTAGATTTTTAAAGACGTTCTGCAAACGTTCTGTTAAATTTTCAAATGCCATATTTTTCTCCTATTTACTCAATTCAGTGGAAATCGTCCGAAATGTTGCAAACACTCTAGTTCTTCGGGTGTGACTTCTTTCATGATTTCATTTGGATATCCCCAACAGCTAAAACCTATTTGCATAGCTTTGGAGATATCATTGGGCGAGATAATCTGTAGTCGAGTAGGAAATGGTTCCTCTGCGGCTAATAGTTTGCAAGGTATTCCTTGATAAATAACTAGACTGTCCATGATTACTCCCGATTGTCAATACTTGTTAAAATCTCTAGTTGCTCTTGCAAAAAAGCATCTTCTGGATAACGCTCCAAAATCTGATCAAAAATCTGACTGCGAACAATGTAGTCAGAGTACATATGAAGCTTCATTTCATAATCTTCCAGTATTTTTTCTGTACGTTTGATATTGTCATAAACAGCCTGGCGACTAACGCCGAATTCTTCAGCGATTTCAGCCAAACTATAGTCATCTGCATAGTAGAGTTCGATATAGTTCATCTGCTTATCAGTCAAAAGGGCTGCATAAAATTCAAACAGAGCATTCATTCGATTGGTTTTTTCAATTTCCATAAGATTTATTATACCAAAAAATAGCCTGAACTGCTAGTAATGGATTGATTTTAGAGATAAGTGAGAAAAAGTCGTTTTAATGGTTATTTTCTGACTATGAATCCTTTTTTTGGTATAATGGAGTGTATTATAATGTTTTAGAAAGAGGTTCTTATGAAAGAATTAGAAACCGTGTTAGAGCAACGTTTTGATCTTGTTTTTTCAGATAAACAATTACTTGAAACAGCTTTTACTCACACTAGTTATGCCAATGAGCACCGCCTCTTAAAAATTTCACACAATGAACGCTTGGAATTTTTAGGAGACGCTGTTCTGCAATTATTGATTTCCGAATATCTGTACAAGAAATATCCAAAAAAACCAGAAGGTGATTTATCTAAACTTCGTGCTATGATTGTCCGTGAGGAGAGTTTGGCTGGTTTTGCCCGTGATTGTCAGTTTGATCAGTTTATAAAGCTTGGTAAAGGAGAAGAAAAATCAGGTGGCCGCAATCGTGATACCATCTTGGGCGATGCCTTTGAAGCCTTTTTGGGTGCCCTCCTTTTAGATAAAGATTTGCTTACGGTAAAAAACTTTATCTACCAGGTAATGATTCCTAAGGTCGAAGCTGGTGATTTTGAAATGATTAAAGATTACAAGACTCACCTCCAGGAATTGCTTCAAGTAAATGGGGACGTTGATATTCGTTATCAGGTGATTTCGGAAAATGGACCTGCGCATGATAAGATGTTTGAGGTGGAAGTCCTTGTTGAAGGGAAAAGTCTTGGAACTGGTCAAGGACGTTCAAAAAAATTAGCAGAGCAGGAAGCCGCAAAAAATGCAGTTGAGGAAGGGCTGGATTCATGTATTTAAAGGAAATTGAGATTCAGGGGTTTAAGTCCTTTGCTGACAAGACCAAGGTTGTATTTGACCAGGGGGTTACAGCAGTTGTAGGACCTAATGGTTCTGGAAAATCAAACATCACGGAAAGTCTGCGTTGGGCACTTGGTGAATCTAGTGTAAAAAGTTTACGTGGTGGCAAGATGCCTGATGTCATCTTTGCAGGAACAGAAAGTAGAAAACCTTTAAACTATGCTTCTGTGGTTGTTACCCTAGATAACCAGGACGGCTTTATCAAGGATGCAGGCCAGGAAATTAAGGTAGAGCGCCATATCTATCGTACAGGAGATAGCGAGTACAAGATTGACGGAAAAAAAGTCCGTCTTCGTGATATTCATGATCTTTTCTTAGATACTGGTCTTGGGCGCGATTCCTTCTCTATTATTTCCCAAGGGAAGGTCGAAGAAATCTTTAACTCTAAGCCTGAGGAACGTCGCGCTATCTTTGAAGAAGCTGCCGGAGTCTTGAAGTATAAGACTCGTCGCAAGGAGACGGAAAGCAAGCTCCAACAAACTCAAGACAATCTAGACCGTTTGGAAGATATCATTTATGAGCTAGACAATCAAATCAAGCCCTTAGAAAAGCAAGCAGCAACAGCTCGTAAATTTATAGAATTAGATGGTCAGCGTAAGGCAATCTACTTGGACGTTTTGGTTGCACAAATTCAAGCCAATAAGGCAGAATTGGATCTAACTGAAGAAGAATTAAACCAAGTTCAAGAACTTTTGACGAGCTACTATCAGAAACGTGAAGAGTTAGAAGAAGAAAATCAAACACTCAAAAAGAAACGTCATGATTTGCAAGCTGAAATGTCAAAAGACCAGTCCACACTGATGGATTTGACTGGTCTAATCAGTGATTTAGAACGGAAATTGGCCTTGTCTAAACTGGAGACAGAGCAGGTTGCTCTCAATCAACAAGAGGCTCAAGCTCGTTTAGCTAGTTTGGATGAAAAGAGAAATGCTCTTATTCAAGAGAAGGAAGAAAAAGGAGCAAATCTCAGTCAGTTAGAAGAAAATCTAGCTCTCAATACGAAAGAACTAAATCGTTTAGAAGCTGAGTTGTTAGCTTTTTCTGATGATCCTGATCAGATGATTGAGCAACTGCGTGAGCGCTTTGTTGCTTTCTTGCAGGAAGAAGCAGATGTTTCTAACCAGTTGACACGGATTGAAAATGATCTTGAAAATAGTCGCCAACAGACTCAAAAGCAAGAAGAACAATTAGAATCCTTGAAGGAACAATTGGCTTCTGCCAAGTCCAAGGCTAGTGAGCAAGAGCTTGCCCTTAAATCAGCTAAAGAAGAAGTACAAAGCTTACTTGCTGACTATCAAACCAGTGCTAAAGAAGAAGAAGCACAAAAACAGGCTTATCAACATCAACAAAATCAACTTTTTGACCGTTTGGATAGCCTGAAAAACAAACAGGCCAAGGCACAAAGTCTGGAAAACATTCTTAAAAATCATAGTAATTTCTATGCAGGTGTTAAGAGTGTTCTACAAGAAAAAAATCGCTTGGGTGGTATTATCGGAGCAGTCAGTGAACATTTAACCTTTGATGTTCGTTATCAGACAGCTCTTGATATTGCGCTTGGTGCAAGTAGCCAACACATCATCGTTGAAAATGAACAGGCAGCGACTAAAGCTATCGATTTCCTTAAGCGAAATCGAGCTGGTCGTGCGACTTTTCTACCTTTGACAACTATTAAGGCTCGTAGTATTTCTGGTCAGAATCAAGATGTGATTGCCTCAAGTCCAGGTTTTCTTGGTATGGCAGATGAACTGGTTACCTTTGATGCCAAGCTTGAAGCAATCTTTAAAAACTTGCTAGCTACAACAGCTATCTTTGATACAGTTGAGCATGCACGTGATGCAGCTCGCAAGGTGCGCTATCAAGTTCGGATGGTAACACTAGATGGTACAGAACTACGAACTGGTGGTTCTTATGCTGGTGGTGCCAATCGTCAAAATAACAGCATTTTCATTAAACCTGAATTGGAGCAGTTGCAAAAAGAGATTGCTCAAGAAGAAAAGCTCCTTCGTCAGGAAGAAGAAAATCTGAAGTCAGTTCAAGAAGCCTTGAATACTCTCAGTCAAACTTTGGAGACTATTAAGTCCCAAGGGGAGCAAGCTCGTATAGAAGAGCAAGGTTTATATCTGGCCTATCAACAAACTAGCCAGCAGGTCGAAGAACTTGAGACACTCTTGAAACTTCAGGAGCAAGAATTAACGAATCTCAGAGGTGGAGATTGGCAAACTGAAAAAGAAAAATGCCAAGAACGTCTCACAGTTATTGCAACTGAAAAGCAAAAGCTGGAATCTGAAATTGAAGAAATTAAGTCCAATAAAAATGCGATTCAGGAACGTTACCAAAACTTACAGGAAAAACTGTCCCAAGAACGTCTTCATAAGACAGAAATGATAGGACAAAAACGTTACGAAGTTGCGGATATTGAGCGTATCAACAAAGAGCTTGAATATCTTGATATAGAGCAAGAAGAGATTGAACGTCTTTTGCAAGAAAAGGTAGACAATCTTGAAAAGGTTGATACGGAACTTTTGACCAAGCAGGAAGCAGAAGCCAAGAGTCAAAAGGAAGAAATTCAACAAGGATTGATTCGTAAGCAGTTTGAACTGGATGACATTGAAGGCCAATTGGATGATATTGCCAGTCATTTAGAACAAGCTCGTCAGCAAAATGAAGAATTGATTCGTAAGCAAACACGTGCGGAAGCGACCAAAGAAAAAATTACGGACCGCCTTCGTTATCTTCAAGGTCAACTGACTGAAGAATATCAGATTAGCTATACGGAAGCTTTAGAAAAAGCGAATCAGTTGGAAGATTTAGCAATCGCTGAACAAAAGGTTAAGGATTTGGAAAAATCCATTCGTTCACTTGGTCCGGTCAATTTGGATGCCATTGAACAGTTTGATGAAGTGCATGAACGTTTGGAATTCTTGAATAGTCAGCGAGATGACATTCTTTGTGCTAAGAATTTGCTTCTTGAAACCATTACAGAGATGAACGATGAAGTGAAAGAACGCTTTAAGTCAACCTTCGAAGCTATTCGTGAGTCCTTTAAAGTGACCTTCAAGCAGATGTTTGGTGGTGGTCAAGCAGACCTAATCCTGACAGAAGGAGATTTATTGACTGCAGGTGTCGAAATCTCTGTGCAACCACCAGGTAAGAAAATCCAATCCCTCAACCTCATGAGTGGTGGGGAGAAAGCCTTGTCAGCTCTAGCTTTGCTCTTCTCAATCATTCGTGTTAAGACTATTCCATTTGTAATTTTGGATGAGGTAGAAGCTGCACTTGACGAAGCAAACGTTAAACGCTTTGGTGATTATCTCAATCGATTTGATAAAGACAGCCAGTTTATCGTCGTTACCCACCGTAAGGGTACAATGGCAGCAGCAGACTCTATCTATGGGGTGACCATGCAAGAATCTGGTGTATCAAAGATTGTCTCTGTAAAACTAAAAGATTTAGAGAATATGGATGCTTAGTTAGTGCTCGTTACAAACTTTCAAGCTAAGCATTTAGAATGACCTTTAAGAAGTCAGAAGGGTTACAAAAATAATTTGAGGAGCTTATATGGATTTTGATCTATTCCTAATGGTTTGTAATTATATTGGGACAATAGCTTTTGCTGCGTCAGGAGCCATCAAAGGATTTGGTAAACGTTTAGACATTTTTGGGATTAGTTTATTGGCAATTGTAACGGCAGTAGGCGGAGGGATTTTGAGAGATTCTATTATCAGTCGTTTTCCCTCCGCTCTCGCAGATCCTGGACCGATTTATGTCTCGATCTTTGTAGCGGTTATCATGTATATCTTTGTGACTTCCAAACAAGCCAATACTAGTCATGAAAAAAAATTCTATAAGTGGTTGAGAGAAGCTTATCTCATCTTTGACTCGATTGGGTTGATTATCTTCTCTCTAATCGGGGCAACAGCTTTAGCTGATAGTAAATTGAATTTAATGTCTGCTGGGATTTTGGCTTGTTTAACAGGGGCAGGTGGTGGTATTATCCGAGACCTCCTGATCAATGAAGTTCCAAGTGTTCTAAAAGAAGATATCTATGCCCTTCTATCTTTTGTAATTGGCGTTATTTATTACTGGTTGGCCTTTGTCCTCCATTTTCCAAGAATTACTGCCTTTATCATTCTCTCAATTGTCGGTTTTGTGATTCGACTCTGTATTATTAAGTTTAAGCTCTCTTTGCCAAATATGGATAAGAGAACTTTGAACTAAGGAATAAACGAAACTTATTTTATATAGGCGTCTAATCTCGTATGGATTAGGCGCTATTTACTTTTTCTATGGTATAATAGAAGATAGATTTACTACTGGAGAATAGAAGGATTTATGATTAAACTAGTCGCAACTGATATGGACGGGACTTTTCTAGATGAAGCTGGCCAATTTGATATGGAGCGTTTAAAAGCTCTCCTTTCATCATACAAAGAGAGAGGTATCTATTTTGCTGTAGCATCAGGGCGTGGTCTTTTGTCCTTAGAGAAACATTTTGCGGATGTCAAAGATGAGATTATTTTTATCGCTGAAAATGGGAGTCTCGTTCGTTTTCATGGAGAGGACCTTTATGAAGCAACCATGCCTCGTGATTTTTACCTATCAACATTTGAAAAACTAAAGACTTCACCATATTTTGATGAGAAGAAGATGCTTTTGACTGGTAAAGAGGCTTGTTATGTGCTTGATACGGTGGATGAAACCTATCTTATGTTTAGCCATCATTATAATGAAAATATCAAAAAAGTAGCCAGTCTCGAAGATATTACCGATGAGATTTTCAAATTCACAACGAACTTTACTGAAGAGACAGTAGAAGCCGGAGAAGCTTGGGTCAATGAACATGTGCCTGGTGTTAAGGCTATGACTACAGGGTTTGAATCAATCGATATTGTTCTAGACCATGTTGACAAGGGAGTCGCTATTGTCGAATTGGCTAAGAAATTAAATCTGGATATGGATCAAGTGATGGC
The DNA here is from genome assembly GCF_965111935.1 of Streptococcus sp. Marseille-Q7087. NCBI lineage: Bacteria > Bacillati > Bacillota > Bacilli > Lactobacillales > Streptococcaceae > Streptococcus > Streptococcus sp. Marseille-Q7087. The sequence goes on from NZ_CBCOPJ010000001.1 coordinate 697,073, forward strand.
TTTTGGTGATAACCTCAACGACCTTCACATGATGCAAGTGGTTGGGCACCCAGTCGCACCTGAAAATGCTCGTCCAGAGATTTTAGAACTTGCTGAAACAGTTATTGGACACCACAAGGACCAATCAGTTATTGCTTATATGGAGGAATTGTAATGGCAGATATTAAATTAATTGCTTTGGACTTAGATGGAACCTTGCTGACGACAGACAAGAAATTAACTGATCGTACCAAGGCAACTTTGAAGGCTGCGCGTGAACAAGGGGTCAAGGTAGTTCTAACAACTGGACGTCCTCTCAAAGCTATGGATTTCTTCCTCAAAGAGCTTGGTACAGATGGTCATGATGACGAATATACTATCACCTTTAATGGTGGATTGGTTCAGAAAAATACAGGTGAAATTCTTGATAAGACAGTCTTTTCCATCGATGATGTGAGCCGTATTTATGAAGAAACTGAAAAACTAAATATTCCCTTAGATGCTATTTCTGAAGGCATCGTTTATCAGATTCAATCTGACCAGGAAAGTTTATATGCTCAGTTTAATCCTGCTTTAACCTTTATTCCAACCGCCTTTGAAGATTTGTCTAGTCAGATTACTTACAATAAATGTGTCACTGCCTTTCCTCAGGAACCTTTGGATGCAGCTATTCAGAAGATTTCTCCTGAATTGTTTGACAAATATGAAATTTTTAAATCACGTGAACTCTTGCTAGAATGGTCACCAAAGAATGTTCATAAAGCGACAGGACTAGCTAAGTTGATTGAGCATTTAGGGATTGATCGAAGTCAAGTGATGGCTTGTGGAGATGAAGCCAATGACCTATCGATGATTGAATGGGCAGGTCTTGGTGTAGCTATGCAAAATGCTGTTCCTGAAGTTAAAGCAGTTGCAAATGTGGTAACACCTATGTCCAATGACGAGAAAGCAGTCGCCTGGGCTATTGAAAAATATGTACTGAAGGAGAATTAAAGTATGGGATTATTTGACCGTTTATTTGGGAAAATAGAAGAACCAAAAATTGAAGATGTCGTTAAAGAAGCTTTGGAAAACTTGGATCTGACAGAACCTGGCGACGAAGTTACAGAATCTGTAAGCAAGGAAGCTGAAGAGGAAAATACTGAAGAAATCGACCAAAGTTCAGAATTTGAGGAAACTTATTCTAAAGAAGCTAGTGAGTCGGAAGAACCAGTAGCAGAAACTACTACAGAAACAGTTGAACCAATAGCAACTCCTCAGGAAGAAATTCAACTTGAAGAAGAAACTGAATGTCATTGTTGTCAGGAAGAGTCAGAGTCAACAGAAATTGAAGAAACTAAAGAAAGCGCTCAAGAGGTAGCAGAGTTTGTTGCAGAAAAATCTGAGTCACCAGTCGAAGAAGTACCTTCAAGTGATAGTGGCGAGGAAGAATCTGATCAAGTTCAACCAGACGAAACGGAAGCAGACACTTCTGAAGAAGTGGAAGAAGATGTAGTAATCGAAGAAATTTCTCAAGTTCAAGAGACTGTACAGGAAAAATATGACCGTAGTCTCAAGAAAACTCGTACGGGATTTGGTGCTCGTTTGAATGCCTTCTTTGCTAACTTCCGCTCTGTTGATGAAGAATTCTTCGAAGAACTAGAAGAACTGCTTATCATGAGTGACGTTGGTGTTCAGGTAGCTTCAAATCTTACTGAAGAATTGCGTTACGAAGTCAAGCTTGAAAATGCCAAGAAACCTGATGCCCTTCGTCGTGTCATCATCGAAAAATTGGTAGAGTTGTATGAGAAGGATGGCAACTACAACGAAAGTATTAATTTCCAAGATGGTTTGACAGTTATGCTCTTTGTAGGTGTGAATGGTGTCGGAAAAACAACATCTATTGGTAAGCTTGCTCACCGTTACAAACTAGCTGGCAAGAAAGTCATGCTGGTTGCTGCAGATACCTTCCGTGCTGGTGCAGTTGCTCAATTAGCTGAATGGGGACGTCGTGTGGATGTTCCAGTGGTTACAGGACCAGAAAAAGCTGATCCAGCCAGTGTTGTCTTTGATGGGATGGAACGAGCAGTAGCAGAAGGTGTTGATATTCTCATGATTGATACAGCTGGCCGTTTACAAAACAAGGAAAACTTGATGGCAGAGTTGGAAAAAATTGGTCGCATCATTAAACGTGTCGTTCCAGAAGCTCCGCATGAAACCTTCCTAGCTCTGGATGCCTCAACAGGTCAAAACGCTCTTGTACAAGCCAAAGAGTTTTCAAAAATTACGCCTGTTACAGGAATTGTCTTAACCAAGATTGATGGAACTGCCCGAGGTGGTGTTGTTCTGGCTATCCGTGAAGAACTCAATATTCCTGTTAAGTTGATTGGATTTGGCGAAAAAATCGATGATATCGGTGAGTTTAACTCTGAAAACTTTATGAAGGGCCTTCTAGAAGGTTTGATATAAAAGAAAATCCTGCAAGAATTCTTGCAGGATTGTTTTTGATTATTCTAAACGACCATCTTTACGATAGGAGATATCTGGTTGGCGGCTTTGTCGTAGACATAGTGGCGGTTGAACAGATCGTCTGAAAACAGTAACCGAGTGCGTACTACCCACCTCCTATGTCAGGACTGAAGGTTTTACAGCTTGCTGGTTGTGCTCAATCATGATGTGATTACGGTAGGCAACACCACGCAGATGTTTGCCGCTGCGGTCGTAAACGATAGTGAGAAGTTGAATTGTTAAAGAAGGGGAAAGACCGTCTGATAAGGCTTAGGATAGTGTTTTCAGACGGCATGGTGTGATTTTTGTTAGATTTGCTAAATAATAAATATTTTTAAAATTGGTTATTCAAAATTTTTTAAATTTCCTCTAGTTTTTCTTTCATCAAGTTTTCTAGCCAGTCTTCAAATTTTTCAAATTCAGTATCCTCTTCCCACTCTTCAGGAGGAATATCAGGAAAAAAAACACCAAAATTTTCATTTTCTTTTGTAAGAAGGAAACCAGCTTGATCGCCAGTTCTTGGAGTGGAAATAGTAATTAAGATATTAGGGAATAAATTACAATCAGTTCCTTCAAAAACTTGTTGTGACCAATCATAAAGCTCTTTAGGAGCTAAAAAATCGAATCCAGGTAGTAACTCATCTTGAAACAAAGTACAAGATCCTACTGTTAGAAGAAATTCTCTATATATTCTAGGGAATGTGACCTTATATTTTTTTTCAAAATCATTTATCTCATCTAAAGAAACATCATATCTTTTTTTAAAAATAAAATTTGATTTTCCATAATTAATTAAGTTTCCATTACTAGATTTGATTAAATCTTGTATATCTACAAGAATTTTTTTGAAATTATCCATAAATTAATATCCTTCATTCAATTTTTATATCTATTATCTAGGAACAATCTAGTTAATTATTCCTGTTGAGGGTGCTATTTGGCAAATGTGTTCGTAAGGCAGCCCCAGTACCGTGTATAGTTCCAGTATGAGGGTGTTTCACAGGAGCGAGATTCCACCATGTATTTGAACCACCATTTTTAAGTGGAATTATATGATGAGGAGTGGCTCCTGCAGGCCATGTATGCCCTGTTCCAAGTTCCCACTTTCGTATTAAGCTTTTTTGTCTTCGAGAAAAGTTTCTACGCATCATGCGATTTTGTTGGACGCTTCTTTGTTTTGCACTAGGTAGTTTATCCTTAATCAAACATTTTTGTCTTTGACTAACAGGAATCAGTGACCACTTATCAACATCATCCATAATATCATCATACTGGAATAATTCTTCTAAGCTTCTTATTCCGTTTTCTCTTCAAACCTAATGGACCAAACCAAGCATTTGTATTAGAAGCAAAACTATACAAATTGTTCCCACCTAATAGTAAGATAGGATCCTGGTTCACAAACCGACCCGCTTCAGGCTCGTAGTATCTGAAGAAGTTGTAATGAAGCCCCGTCTCACGGTCGTCATACTGGTTCTGCAGGCGGAAGGGGTGGTATGCGCTATCCGTTACCTTGGTTTCCTCTTTCAGACGACCTTACTGGAACATTGGGTATCAACTCACCCTAGGACGACTATTTGAATTCCTGTTTAATCAAAATTAATTAATTAATTAATATTAAATGTATAATTAAATTTATTTATCAAATGCGGTTGGATCAAAAACAGAGATATATTTTATATTCATTTTGATAGCTTCTTCGAACGGAGGGTCATCTTCAGAAACTTCCAGTGCAATTCCTTCAATAATTTTTGAAAAAAAAGCTTCTTCACATTCATCGTAATAGAAACCTAAATTAGAATTTAAGATATCATTAATGGGCATTCCTATTTTAATAGTTCTGAATTTGCCTTGATATCCTTCTAATGCAGAAATTTTATAAATTTCTCCTGAAGTAATATCTACGTTAATTTCAATTGGAATATCAGTAAATATATATCTGCATGAATAAACATTAGTTTGAAAAAATTTTAATTTTCCATTTAACATATTTTTATTAATGATACTGGAGTAATTTTTAATATTGTCTTTTAATCTGATTCCCCCTAAACTCTTCGCGGGGATAATTTCATCATAAATATTCATAATCAACCTTTCGTATTATTCTGAAGGAAATCTTTGTGTTTCACCTTTACCAGAAGATATTTTCCAATAAGGTGCTCCCTCATAATGCCTAGGGCTCCCTGGGTGGTATTGAATGTAACGAACAGTAAATTCATTACCTCGTGAATTTTATTCTCTTAATGTAAATCTTTTATTGCCTCCACGAATTATACGCATTACGTCTTGCTGTATAGTTTTTTCATTTGAGGATCAAATTTGTTGTGAAACATCAAAGTTTGTATCTAACCCATCTATATATTTCTCAAAATCAAGGTGATATAGTTTTTTTAAATTTCTAATCCAGATGACAAATTCAAAGAAAATATTGATGTTTTCATCCGTTATTTCAAATATCCCATTGTCTTGATGGGAGTCTTGGATAGCTGAAATAATTCTTTTAAATATTTCTTCATTTTTTATAATTTCCTCAATAGGTAACTTTTGTAATCTATTAATAAAAAATAACTCATCTTCAATACTTAAAATAGAAGGTAAGTTTTCTAATTTTTCATTTAGTTTGAAAATAGAATTCATATGATTTCCTCGTTAGTATGGCGAATTTTTTAAAGGCATGTGAGCTCCATTAGGCTCCAATTTAAATAGTCCCTGTCGTACTGCGCATCGCTCCAGTCGGTTTCGGACAGGCCGTTTTGTTCGTTCTCTTCCTTGCTCGGTACCCTCCATTGGTGTTAGGGGATAAGTCGGCCGTTTTCGTTATGGTCGAAGCAGGTAAGAATGGGAAAGGTCGACTGAAAAGCGGAAACTGCGTGCGTGCGTTCCGCACATACCCTATGTCAGGATTGGAGGTCTCATGAGGGCTACTGTTTGCTATTTATCATATATTTCCAAATTTTCTAATTCACCTTCATAAGTTATTTGGGCAGATATTTCCATATCAGGAAGAAACGAACCAGAATAGTATATAAATACTAAATCATCAAAATATGCTGTAATATTGATAATCATTAAATCATTTGCTAATTCTTTATTATCGAATTCTGTTGGTTCATAATCACTTTGCTCATAACAAGCTTGATTAATCTCTATTGAAATGTCTCTTATTAAATTATCAATGTTTATTCCTTTAAAAAAGTTCTCTACCCTATCAAGGATTGGATAAATTTGGCTTTCTCTTTGTATATCTCCTGATTCATTATCAATAAAAATGGGTATATCATACGGTTGCCTATCACTAGGCAATAAAGATATTAAAGCAGTAGCTTTACCGTCATTAATTTTTAAATTTTTAATCATGGATTAAATCCTTTCTAGGGTTGAAATTTAGAAAATAATTCGTATTAATCAACATTTCGACGATTTTCGTCTACGAGTAATCAAATTATAAATAAAAGCTTTTATCTTACTTCCTGCTTTTTCTGTTTGTAGAACCTTACCATCTGGCATTCGTTTCCATTTATAGGTTTTCCTAGTATTTGTTGCACGATATTCGGCATTTACTCCTTTCTCTCCCACAAAATCCCTAATAGCTGGTTGACATCCAGGTCTACATGGGTTTAATTCTCCTTTCATCTTTATGGTATCCCCTGGCCGTACCATGTCTTTAATATCTGCTAGAAACTTTCTTTCTGTATGGGTCTGAAGTGCTTGTTGTTGATTCAAACGACGAGTTCCCACTCCATTACCACTCGTATAAGAATTAGAAAAAATTGTTTTCTATCTCTAATAAGCTCCCCAAACATGGAATGTGCCAATCCCAACGGGTCAACCCAAGTCTGTGTACTTGGCGCAAACGAATAAAGATTTTCCCCACCCAACAACCCAATCGGATCATGATTCACAAACCGCCCGCCTCAGGCTCGTAATACCGCATCAGGTTGTAATGCAGCCCGGTCTCTTCATCATAATACTGGTTCTGCAACCGGAACGGCTGGTGCGCATTCGGGTAAACCCGCTCATCCTTTTTCAGACGGCCCCAGGCGGTGTATTCGCCGTACCATAAGAGATTACCATGGATGTCGGTCATCTCACGCGGGATGCAGATTTGGTAGCAGTGGAAGTAGTGGGTTTGTTGTCAGCTTTCGCCGTCTTCGGTTGTCCAGTCGTGGACTTGCGCCAAGGAGTCGTAGCTGTCGGGATCGGTGTAGATATAGGTATATTTGCCGTCCCAAACGAATCCGGTTTCCTCTTCGAGGTCGTCTGAAAAGCAGAACCCGTGTGCGTGCATACCGCAAACACCCTACATCGGGACTGGAGGTTTTGTGCAGGCTACGGTTTACTTAATAAATTTATTGAATATTCCAATTAAAAATACTTAAATGGATAAACATTAAACAAATTATTACTTATACTATTTACTGAATATATAAACTCAGTTTTTATATTATCCGTAAGTGTCTCTCCTTCATCTAATAGGTGTTCTAAATCTCGGTATAAGAAAGCCAACTGGATAAATTGTGAGAAACCTATCCCTAAATTTGTAAATCCAGATTTGGTATATTCTCCAGTATCATGATTATAATGAAAAATGGCATTATCTATTTTATTTAGAAACCATCCATCTCCCTGTCCTCCTTGTCCAATACTCCAAAAACACCTTGATATTTCGGGATAATTACACTCTAGGTATCTATTTTCATTTAAAGCCTCTTCATAATTAAAAAGAGAAATATCAGGTATTATTTCTACTTCCTGATACTTAGCAATAAATAACAAATAGTTATTATCCAGTTTAGGAAGTTTATCTAACTTTTTAATTTCTACTTTACGCTTAATACATATATTAAAAAAATCCTCGGGAAATAATTTTGATTTGAACATAAAAGTATACTCCATAAATTTTTTGCTTAATAGAAAGATATTTCCTTCAATACCATATCGTTAATATTTTTTCATTCTTCTCACTGCTTTTGAATGTAATGGCAAAATTCCTTCAAAAGCAAAGTTCGTTTCACCCTCCAAAAATTTCAAACCATGTATCGGATTGACCGGCCGGTCGGTCGCCACCCACCGCGCCCTTAAAGGCCGGGAAGTTATAAATAGAGTTGGATAGTACTTGTTATTTTTTTTTGTGTTTCGACACTAATTTCCTGGTTAAAATTTTGGATTAATTTTAAAAAATCAATAATTAATTTGATTTGAGTAGTGTTAAATATCGTACTTTGGTTTCTTAGGGCAATATATAAAAATTCAACAACGTAACCATATAAATGAAATTTAGATAAATTAGAAAAAATATATTTTAAACAGCAAGGAGTAAAATATAATAAAGCCTTATTAGTATAAGCTTGCCACTCTAGTGATTCAAGTATTGAGAGAAAATCATCGTATGTTATCTCAATCCAAGTTTTAGTAGATAGTTGCATTATAGAAAATATATAAAAGTTATCACTATCATCAAAACTTATGATATTGTTTTTATCAACTTTGAAAATTGGAAAAGTAGTCCTAATTTTTTCCTCTAGATAATTTCGTTCTTGTATATAGTTTACCTCCGTAAGAAATTTTTCAAATTCACAATATACTCCTAAGTCTTTGACAAACTTTGAAATATATTCTAAAAAATCATAAATTATATTGATTTCATCTTTGGTTAAAGATTGCAGTAAATCAAATAGTTCACTTACTTCTCCTTGGGATATGTTAGAATAATAGCTAAATAAATCTATGAAACTATCATTATCCATACTAGGGTTTTCTATTGAGCTTAGTAAAAGTGTATTTAAATGTAAGGCATTTTCATTTTTTTGTTTATCTGACATTTGATTTTTAATTAATAGAATTAGATTGTTTTTTTTCATGTCTTACTTTCTACATTTTAAGGTATGGCACCATTTGATAGATTTATAATCTATTTTTTATTTACGCTTTTTAAAATCATTTAATAGTTTTACTATCTTCTCTTTATTTTCGCTGGATGAGTTAATTGCAATTCTAACGGCATTTTCTCCAAATTCATTTTGTATATTTTTATCAGATCCATTATCAAGGAGTATTTTCACCATTTCTATATTTCCAAACATGCATGCATAATGTAGGGGTGTATATCCTAAGTCCCCTTTAAGATCGATCAATGCTCCATTTTGAAGAAATACAAGAGCATCATTTAAAGAATTATTTCTGGCAGCAATATGCAAAACTGTATCATCCATACCTCCTACTTGATTTATATCTTCAATAGTGTCACCCAAAAAATCAGGATGCGTTTCATATTTTTTTAAAATACATAACAATTCTTTTTTCATTAACAATACCTATAGTTGTAAGTTGATAAATTTAATATCTTGATCTTATTTATTACACGTAACGCAATTTTCTTTATGCTCTTTTTTAGATTGTTTAATCTGTTTTTACGTTCTTGTATTTTTTAAGCATGACCGTCCTGGCCGTATTCATAGGCGGTTTTGGCTTAGATTGTTACGGAATAAATATTTCAGACGACCTTAATGTATGCGTTAGGAGAAGGCTAATTCTATTTACGCTTGTTTTAAATATCCTTCTTTTTTAATAAAAATATCCTAAAAATTTCATGGCCAAAACCGTCATCAAATTTAGAGTAAACAATGTTAAAAATTTCTTTATAATTAAAATCAGATGAATATTCATGTAACCATGGGAAATTTTCTAAATTTAAATCTGGATAATTTTTAAATGTATTTTCATATTTCGACTTATAAATGCATATGTTAGGTATATAAAAACTATATAGATTATGTAATTCAGAACTTATGTCTGGGTATGTTACACATATTTATAAATCGTTATCTTTCAGAATATCTTTTGCCATTAAATTTATATTATTAATGTAAAATATTGCAGTATTTAAAAAGAACAAATTCAACTGTTTTGGGGATAGTATTTTCAAAAATGGTTTTTCTCTTCCAGTTCTAGTAATCAAAGGAATTTCTTCAAATTCAACAGGATGTTTAAGTAATTTAAATATTTCATCATACTGATATGATTTTTCAGTTTTTGCTAACTTTGTTAATAGTTTTAAGTATTCCATTATGTATTCCATCCTTTTGGAGTGCCTCCAATTTCTTTTAAAAATGTTTCTGGAGTATGCCCTTTTAAAATATTAGGATTTTCCATTACCTCATCAATATTTTTAATTGGTCCCTTACCTTTTTTTAGTGTTTTTTTGGCTTTTTCACCGCATTTTCCAATGCACTGCTTAATAACCTTTCTCCCTTTTGCAATCAGTTTACCTATTCCTAAAATAATAGCTCCACCAATGCGAATCACTAATCCCCAAAATAATCCATAAGGATCAATCCATCTCTGTGCATTGGGTGTTGATCCATATAAATTATCTCCTCCGCCTAGTCCAATTGGATCCTGATTGATGAATCTGCCATATTCTGGCTCATAATACCTGAAGAAGTTGTAATGCAACCCCGTCTCGCGGTCGGCATACTGGTTCTGCAGGCGGAAGGGTTGGTGCGCCGTTCCCATTACGTTCGTTTCGCTCTTCAGTTTACCCCAACCGTGATAATCTCCGAACCAAACCAGGTTGCCTTCGCCATCGGTCATCTCTCTTGGGATGCCGATTTGGTCGCAGTGGAAGTAGTGGGTTTGTTGGCGGCTTTCTTGAAGATTTCGGCTTTAACCAGTTGGTCATGCAGGTCGTAGAAATAGTTCTGCACTTCGTCGTCGGTCAGTTCGCGGTGGATCAGGTTGCCGAAGTGGTCGTAGTAATAGGTCGTGCCGTTGTAGGTTTTCAGGCGGTCGTCCGGGACGGTAGGGCTATTGTTGTCGGACAGGATATTGTGCGCGGGGTCGAAGTAGCCTGCACTTTTTCAGGTAATCCGAAGAGACTGAGGTCATTTGAACAGAAACCGCGTGCTACGTTAGGACTGAAGGTTTTGTGCGGGCTACGGCTTGCTTTTCACGCTTTTAAATTCCGGTGGTGAATTTTTTGAAACTCATCCGAAATAAAATCTCCAAATTCTGCAAATGATTCAATAGGTAAATTAAAAATTTCTGGTTTACGACGAATAAGAAAACTTAAAATATGATAATGACTATTGGGTGTTTCAAGCAATTCAATGCTCTTGAGTATTTTTTGCCTAGCATCCTCTTCATCTATTTCTTGCTCGATGGAAAAGTCTGCATTGTGAGCCAATCCCATAGCAGGATTAATAGAAGTAATTTCACTTGGGGTTGGATCTTGGTAATCAGGATCTTGAGCAATTATCCGCCAGTCTGACTCTAGCTTTGATTCAAATAGGGTATGACAGTCTAAAACGGTTTTGAATAGAATTGGGTAATTCCCAGCATTTTTATAATCGAATGGCTCAACTGGGCTTGAAGTAAACAAATCAAAAATTCCTACAGTGGCACCAAGCTTATTTTTAGCGATTATTCTACCGTAACCGAATAATTTATCAGCTATTTTAAAACAAAATAAATCACCATTCTTAAGATATCTATATAAAGTTCTATTTTTTTCCCAATTAAAGATTTTCATAATACTTTTCCTTTTCTATAGCATAGAATGTTAAATTATTGGAAGATTTTTACAACCATTTTTGAGAATATGGTCTCTTCCCGCAACCATTACTTTTTGTCTTTTGGCATCACGGATCTTATTCTCAACAAATGAATGATATTTATTTCCTCTGGTTTTAGTATTTTTAGGATTAAAATTACTTTCCTGACTTTTTTAAGTTTTTTCCTGTCAGTGTTCCATATTGTCGAATACAGCCTTCCTCATATTCACGGACGGTTTCGTAATCCAAATCGCTATATAATTCTATTAAGCGTTCTGTTCCAATTAATCTTCCTGATTACCTGTGTTGTTTTGCACGCGTTTTTATATTATCCGTAATACCGATATAACAAGGTTTACTATCCCCAGATCTATACAATCCATAAACAGAATATTTTTAAATCCCAATGGACCTAACCTACGACTAGTGTTTGTTATGTTTGAGCCACAATCTATGTTTGTTAAGAGGAGTTTATTGTCCTTGACCAAGAATTTCCTCTCCAATTATTGAATCTAACTCTAGCCATGCATCTTCAAGTTGATTAACAATAGAAGATTCATTTTTATTTGGATCGTCTTTTAAATTGAGATACCAAATATGTGTTAATTTCGGTATTTCATATAAAATAGACGCTAGTCTTTTTTCAATTAGATTATGATTATGAGTATAATACTTTATTTCATTTAAAATTTTTAATAATTCTTGATAGTCCTTTACATCGAATTCAAGATCCATTCTGACCTTATAAATAAAACTATTATTTTCAAGTTTTTCTAATAATTCTTCCATGGTAAACTCCTTTAAGTTATACAAAGCAAAGAATTGCTTCTGCTGGAATAGTTTATTTATTTTTAAAATAGTTAAGCATTCATTCCAATAGAAATAGATAACACATCTTCCTCATTGTCGAGTAGAGATATATCGATAACTTTATCTATTTTATGACTAAAGAATTTTAAACAATAAAAATTAGGTTTGTTTATTAATTCTAGCCAATTGCTAATATTTTTTATTTTGATAATAAACAAGGGGAATACTTCTATTGGTATTTTAGCCGAATCATTTATTCCTCCATAAAAGTATACATAAGCAATGTCATTTTCCTCTGGTGCAAAAAAATTTAATAGTTCATTTTTTATCGATAAACTAAAATTTTCCTTTGATAATTCTATATTTCTATAGGGGGGAAAAGTACGATTTATTATTTCACATGAGAGTGGATATGGAATGATTTTTTCAGAATCTGAAATTAAATTATTTAAAAAATGAATTTCTTTCATTTTTTTCATTAAATGATTCTGTTTTAAAGTAAAGATCTTATTTTCTAAAGTTGTCATGATATTATTTCCTATGTTGTACGGTTACATTATTTTTGTATTACTCCCAAGAAAATGTACGATTCCCATTATTTCTTTTTTGAATAAGATTTCCATCCATTTTGGAAGTAGTGGGTTTGTTGGCGGCTTTCGCCGTCTGCGGTTGTCCAATTGCGGACTTTCGCCAAGGGTTCGTAGGAATCCGGGTCGGTGTAGAGATAGGTATACCTGCCGTCCGGTTGGACTTCCTGCAAGAGGTGGCTGTCGTCCCAAACAAATCCGGTTTCTTCTTCGAGGCCGTCTGAAACTTCTTCGTTTTTCAGACGGCCTTAATGTTTTATCAGGTTTCTACTAAATATGTAACTTATTGTTTGTAATATCTCATTAGGTTTCTAATTTCTTTAGATTTCTTTTTATCGTGATATTCTTCAGATGTATAATGTTTTGCATCATATCCAAACTCATTTTTTATATTTGTTTTAGCTCCATTTTTTAAAAGAATTTCAATAATATTAAGATTTCCATGAAGACAAGCATTTTGAATAGGAGTGAAATTTAATTCACCTTGTTGATTGACATTTGCTCCGTTTTCTATTAATAGAATAACATCTTTTTTAGATTGGGAATTAACTGCTAAATTTAATAATGTTTCTCCCATAGATCCTAAGTCATGTACGGAGGTTATAGGACTATGATTCAAAAAACTAGGGTAATCCTGATATTTTAAAAAAAGATTTTTCAAAGAATTATTCATAATTTACTCTCATAAAGAATTTATTTAGTACATTCAGATTTTGCTTTTTCTTTTAAAGCATCTAGCCTATTTTTCCAACCATTTATTTTGATTGTATGTCTCCCGGGTTGCCATTTTCTATCCCAATTAGTATATAACTCGATACATCTTTTGGCATGATTCATTTGCGCACTTAGAGTTGCGCATATAGACGCTTGAGGTGGTACTGGAGTATCACAAAACCTTTTCGCTAGTTGATATTCTTGATCATGTTTATCAGGTTTATTATTTTTTTATTTGCTTTGTTAAACAATTGTTGTAACTTTGCAAAAACTCTAAAGGGATTTAATCCTAGAAAATCTACCCAATTTACGATACTAAATGCATAAGTATAAAAATTTGTACCTCCTAAATATTTAATAGGATCCTGATTCACAAACCGCCCGACGTTCGGCTCATAATACCTGAAGAAGTTGTAATGCAGTCCCGTTTCACGGTCGGCATACTGGTTCTGCAGGCGGAAGGGTTGGTGAGCAGTTCTGAATATGTTGGTTTCATTCTTCAGTATGCCCCAACCGTAATAATTGCCGAACCAAACTAGATTGCCATCCTTATCGGTCATCTCTCTCGGAATGCCGATTTGGTCGCAGTGGAAGTAGTGGGTTTGTTGTCAGCTTTCGCCGTCTTCGTTGGTCCAGTTGTGTACCTGTGCGTACCTCACATGCCCTATGTCAGGATTGGAAGTTTCATGCGGGCTACAACTTACTCATTCATCTTCATAAGCATCACCATAGCTTTGAAAAGAAGAATCTAACCAAAACCATTCTTTTTCATTGGAAACCAATTTCTCCAGTAGTTCTGTAAATGACTTAGCAATAATGGGAGACTCATCAGGTGTAGCATGAGTTTCTATAAAACTATCATAACAAAAACCAAATCTTTTTTCATTTAAGTCTATACTGATATATTGACTGAGCTCTTGTGAAGATGCAATCATGAACCAATCATTACTGATATCATCTGCCAACTCCTCCCAAATAACATCATCAGCTGGATATAGAATTTGGTTTGTTGGTTGCAATTCTGAAAGTGAACTGATTCTTATCTCACAAGAAGTATCAATATTGAGAATAGCATATTCATAATTTTCATAAAAGAATTCTAAATCTTTTGGCAAAGAAAAAGCAAATTCTGGTTTTGATACTGCTTTCAAAAATTGATGGCTACTTTTTTGTTCTAATTTTTCAATTAATTCTTTGATTTTCATAAAATTCTCCTTAGGACTGAGAGTTTTTGTTCAGGCTACGTCTTGCTAATTACTTTAATTTAGATATGGATAGAATACCATTTCCCATCATAACTATCAAATTCTTTTACATTATCTAATTTCCAGAGACCTGCCTGTTTTTTGAATTTATAAAGTCTTTGCGCTTCCATTCCAGCGTACAGCACAGCACTTTTTACAGTTATAGAGCTACCTTTTTCTTCTATTTCAATGATTTTCTCGTTATTTGGATTGAATGTCGGAGGGTAGTTAATAGTCATACATTCTAACTTTCCCATTTTTCTTGGTTTATCTGTTAGGTATTTATCGTATATTTCCTTTAGTGTTTGTTTCAATATCTCATCAGGAATATCTGTGCCTGCGTCAATATACTTATTAGCATTGTCTTCCCATTTATACATTTCCATCAGAAAACTATTTAATATAGTTTCAATACTTTCATTCATAATTTAATCCTTTTTAGTTTTGTTTAAGTTGTTTGTACGAAGAATAATCCACCAGATAGATCTCGATTTATAAAAATATATCCGATGTTCTCAGTTAGATAAAAAATTTCATTTACTTTTTCAGGTAGATCCATTCCTAAGATTTGACCTATGAAAATATATTTTTCTAGAAAATCATCACTCTCTTGCTGTAAATATTCAGGTTGTCCTCCTAAAAAACTCATTTCATTTATATTCTCAATAGGATTAATTGGATAAAATTTATTCAGTTTAAACTTGAACTGATTTTTATCTCCGACGATAACTTTCGTGTATCCTTGAATAGCATCGTCAATTTCAGTAATGTAGTCAAGAAAATAATTTTCTTTATCATAATAAGAAAAAACGTAAATTGCTTTATCTTTATATTCCTTCCCCTGAAGATCTGTTTTAAATTGAGGTGCAATAGTTAATAAATTCTCAATTGGTATGAAAGCGATCAATGCTAACTCATGACCATCTGGCGATATCACTTTATTTGAATAGTCTAAATCTAGCCCAACTAATATATTATTTATATTGGGTTTACTATCTAAAAAGTTAAAATTAACGTATCCATTTTTGTTCATTTAAATTCTCCTAAAAATTTAAGGACATTTCTTACCTGCTTTTTTCAATTTTCTAAGAAATTTCTTGGTTTCTTTTCTTAATCCTCCTCCAGAAGTTTTAGGTTTGTAACGATAATCCGCTAAATCTTATTAATTAATTGATATTTATCAATATTTTTAATTCGTCTGGTAGTTTGGCACCATTTCTATATGCCTTTTTAGCCCAAAATATGGCTTTTTCTTTATTGCCTTGCGTGAAAAATAAATCGGCTAAATTGGATTGGGCAATTGGATGTCCATTATTTGCCGCTATCTCTAGCCATTTAAATTCCAAATCTTGATCTAAAGATACAAACATATGGTATTGATATAATTTGAATGCTGAGTTTTTATCTCCATTAGTGGCCTTCTTTTCGAGAATTTGAATTTCTTCATCTGAAATCCAATAAGTACTACCTGTTGATATAAAGTTAGTCATTTTAAATTTCTTTCCGGATGTTGTTTACATGATATTAAAGGGGTTAATAACAAAAATAAAATTAAGAAATTTTTTAGTATTTCCATAGTTAGCATGTTCCTTACTTATTTTTTTACTTTGAGGAGTAAAGCTTCTCATGGTGACTGGTTTTCTTGTATCTTGCGAGCGATCAGCCTTCATTCCCATCGGTGTTAATTTCGCGTTACTTGGAAACCAAAGATATTCATTTGATGCTTTAACTGTAGTATTTAATTCATTAGCAAGTTGTTGTCCAAGAGGGTTTGCTTCTTTTCCTGTATTACAGGATAAAATCTCAACCGTCATACCTGATTTATAGTTAGGATTTTTTTAAATTCTCGCTGCTAATTTTTTAGCATCTAATCTTTCACCTGTTGCCCCATCTACCATCAATGAAGGCTTACCATGCCTCCTACTTGGAAAGTATTCGGTTTATTGGCAACTTTTTGAGTGTAAGAGTGTATGTCTTCATTACTTGGGAATAAATTCATATTAACTCCAGCTAAACCTAACCAATCGATCCATACTTGGGTATTAGGCGCAAACCAATACAGATTATCCCCACCCATCAACCCAATCGGATCCTGATTCACAAACCGACCCGCATCAGGCTCATAGTACCTGAAGAAGTTGTAATGCAGTCCCGTTTCAAGGTCGGCATATTGGTTTTGCAGGCGGAACAGCTGGTATACGCTATCCGTTACCCTGGTTTCCTCTTTCAGACAGCCCCAAGCGTAATAATCCCAAAACCAAACTAGATTACCGTACTTATCGGTCATCTCATGCTGGATGCCGATTTGGTTGCAGTGGAAGTAGTGGGTTTGTTGGCCGCTTTCTTGAAGATTTCAGCTTTAACCAGTTGGTCATGCAGGTCGTAGAAATAGTTCTGCACTTCGTCGCCGGTCAGTTAGCGGTGGATGAGGTTGCCGAGGTCGTCGTAGTAGTAACTTGTGCCGTTGTAGGTTTTCAGACGGTTGTATTAAACGGTTGGGCTAACGAGTTATTTAATCAAATTTATTTTCAAATCGCATAAAAAAACATCCCTTATATATATTTAATGAAAGAATATTATCATTATTTTCAATAATATATATTTTTTCATATAGAAAATTTGGAAAATCGGCCAATACATCTGTAACTGCACTATCTATTGCTTCATACTCATCATCTGTCAGTGGTGAATCAATATATACATAAAGAGTAAATAATTCTTCAGTCATATCAAATGCAATAAGTCTGACTTTGTTACAAATTGCTCCAAGAAAAGCCGTTTGCATACTTAAAATAATTTCTTTTCTTTTCATAACTAATTCCTCAAATAAAATTATGTGCATTCTTTAAAGAGTATTTATTACCATGTTGGTCCGGTTGTGTACCTGTGCCAAGGGTTCGTAGCTGTCGGGATTGATGTAGATATAGGTACATCTGCCGTCTTGGTGGACTTCTTGCAGTAGATAGCTGCCGTCCCAAACGAATCGGGTTTCCCCTTCGAGGCCGTCTGAAAAATAGAAACCGAGTACGTACCCCACACACTTTACATCGAAATTTGAAGTTTCATGCGGGCTACGGCTTGCTATTCACTCCACAATGTTTCTTTAAATAAACTATCAAGGGATTCATATAATATTTCCATTTCTGATGAATCATGATAATAAATAAAAATATGTCCCTGTTGATCCATTAAAATGGGATTGCCTGAACCATCATCTGATATTGCATAAAGTTTATTCATTGGTTGTTCATGTAATTCTAAAAGTTTTCGAAATCCCTGAGTTAATTCGATAACTGTTTCTTTTCCAATTAATGTTGAATTATGAAAAGCATGGATATCCAAACCAGCGCTTGCGCCACCGAATTTTTTAATAAATTCAATGTAATCATCGTGAAATTTTATTCTTAAAATATTTTCAGCATGTTTAATTTCCTCACTACTAGCGGGTATCCCATTAAGCTCAGGGTAATCTTGAAAATATTTAATAAGTGAATTCATTGTTTCTTGGCTAATCATTTAATACCTCTTCTTGATAATTCTTTTAAAGCTTAATCGTACCAGAACTCGTGCTTCCATTGATTAAATTCATCTCTTTTGTCAACACCGCCTTTATTTCCTAATGGATGCAAAGCCTTGGAATTTTCGCGATGACAGCGTTCAGGCATGGCAATAATAGGACCTTGGCTTTGTTATTTATAGTGGTGAAGAATAATTGTATTTACCTTTTTGTCAACAGGAGACTTATCAAAGGGTCTTTTGTTTTAAATAGGCAGGATTTTTTACTTGAGAGTCTGATAAATGTTGTAGTCCTGTATATCCTATAACAGACAAAGTTAGTCCTGTAGAGCTTGTAAAGGGTATAGGTATTCTATTCAGACCAAATAAATCTAGCCAATTAAATCATAAGATGCAAAAAAGTAAAGATTCTCTCCACCCAACAACCCAATCGGATCCTGCTTCACAAACCGACCCTCATCAGGATCGTAATACCTGAAGAAGTTGTAATGCAACCCTGTCTCACGGTCGGCATATTGGTTTTGCAGCCGGAATCGACTTCGGCAAACAGCAACCGTGCGCCGAAGTCGGGAGAGGCGATTGGTAGTGGACGTCTGAAAAACAAAAAACACGTGCGTGCGTTCCGTTCGCACTCTACATCGGAATTGTAGGTTTCATTGGCTACAGCTTGCTCATTTATAGAGACTGGATTAATTCTATATATCTGTCTGTTTTTTTATCCCAAAAAATGTACAAATAAGTAGTATCATGCTTCAACTTCGATATATCTAACTGCCCTAGAAACATTGCGGGAATATTATCAATGATAGGCCAATCAGGCTCCTGTAACCATTTGGGATGTTTATCCATGCAAATGAAATGTTCCTTGATAATCTTTTTAAAAGTGGTCACCGTCTTAGGTTTGTATTTATCATACAAGGAATTTAAATAACTCATATCAGCTGGTATCCAGATAGGAATAGCCTCAAAAATCAAATCAAAAATTTTTTCTGTCGTTGAATTCGAAGAGTACGAGATATGCTTGTAATCTAAAATTTCCCTGAAAATATCCATCAAATTTAACTTTGCATCAAGAGATGTCAAATCCTGACTAATTAAATATTCATAAGTGGAATTACTATTCATATAAGGTTTAGCTTTAGTATTTTCCAACAGGGAAATTAATTCTTGATTGGAAGACAACGCCATTTCCAATTCTTCAGTTGATAATTTTTCTTCCACAAAATTCTTTAAAATTTCTATTGCTTTCATAGCTAATCTCCTAGATTTCTATAAGGGCCAAGCGCTGCATGTTGTTCTCTAGTTACTTCTCTCAAATTAAAAGGACTATGCCTATCTGCAAGACCTAAGCGTTGCGGTACATGATGATGCAACTCCATGGGATTTCCATTTGCATCTAAAGGAGCACTTCCGTAATCGTAGCGCACCAGTTCCTTGCCGTTGAAGGTGACGGAGGTGGGGCTGTGCACCGCTATCGGGGGAAGCGATTTGGCAGAGATCGTCTGAAAAACAGAAACCGCGTGCGTGCGTACCGCACACACCTACGTCAGCAATGAAGGTTTTGTCAGGGCTACGGCTTGCTATTTCAAGATTGAAGGCTTCATGCGAGCTACGGCTTGCTACGCTTACTATATATACACGACGCTACGCCAGTTTATTAATTATCAGGATTTTCTTCTAAATAATTTAAAAACTCCTCAAATGATTTCGCAATAACAATTGAATTTTTTTTAAAATTAGCTTCCCTTGATATATTTTCACTCCATACGTCCCTTACATAATAAATAATTTGCCAACTATTTTTTTCTAAACAGAGGTAATTAGCTCCCCAATCAAAAGCAAAAGGAATCAAAGTCCTAGGTAACTCATTAAGTTCCCATTCATTTATCGCTCTTCCTTCTAATGTAAAATCTGGATCATCCTCAAACTGCTTAGAATATTTCATTGGAATAAAGTCGCGAATTTCAATATAATCATAATCAATATCATCATTGACAAAACAAGAAAGATTGGGAGTACCTCCATTCCATTTGAAATAATGTGATTTGAATGAAGCTGGAAAAGATACTTCTAATTTTTTTTCAACTTCATTAAAATCGTTTTCAGATAAATTTTTATCGCAATCATAAAAATTAAGCATAACAACCTCCTTTAACAATATAACAAGCAGCAGTTTTTTTCTTTTTCCTTCCTTTTTTGGAGGGTTTTCCTACCTAAATGTTATTTTTATAAATTTTGATTAGATTTCCCATCTCATCATATTCATAAGCAAAATCCATCACTTTATTATCATTAATATATTTCTCAAATTTAATTAATTTTCCATCTTTATAAAACCCAATATAATAAGATATAGTCTCTTTGCTTTTTTGGATATTGTCTACCTTATCTAAATTGATTTCATCATACAATTTTGCAGGATGGTTATACTTAGGAAAAGTCATTCCTAAATAGTATCTAACAGTCAAATCATTATATTGAGTATTTTTTTTAAGTGGTTGTGACATTTTTAAAGCTCCTGTCAAAAGCAAAACAGTTCCAATCATTCCAATCAGTAACTTTTTCATTTTACTTGCTCCAATTTTAAACCGTATTTTACAAAGATATACTCTATAGTGTTTAAATCTTTATTAAATCACGTTTCTAGAGGGGATATAGCTGTAAAATATTACATATATACCGTGTTGTTAAACCAAGACGGTAGCAAAAAGGTACCAAAAATTAAGGTTTCGGAGCTTATAAACTTAAGAAAGTTGTCTCAAGTATTTGGCCTTTTTTTATTGTCTTTTTGTAACAAAGTGACGTAGTCACTTTTAGTGTGGAATAGGTGAGATAAAAAACAGTGTTTCGGTTTTGGTCAATGAAGTAAAGCAAAACATATTGGTCTATAATTTTTCCTCGTGAGGGATACTTGCTGTTAATTTTTACTCCGATTTTCTCATCAGCGTCAAATCATGCTTCAGGAAAAATCTCTAAACTTTTTAAGCTGTCTAAGATTTTAGCCACAGTATTTTTGGCGGATTGAGGGGAGAGAAGTACCGTAGCTATATAGTCGTGTATATTGTCGATAGCTTCCTCGACCTCTTTTGAAGCAATCACTTTATAAGCCATAACGTACCCTCATATCGTCTAGGGAAGTTCCTTCGTCTGCCTCGTATTCTCTCAAGGCACGCTCAGATTGGGCTTGTAATTCTTTAATTAACTGTTCTCTATGTAGATCTTCGGCCGTCTTAATAGGTAAATCTTGCTCCAGGACTATTTGCTCCACAAATAAAGAAATAGCATCTGTCATTGTCATGCCCTTTTCCTTGATAATTTTCGAGCTTGTTCCATAGTGGCTTCATTCAGTTTAAAATTGTATTGTTTCGATAAAGTTATAGCCATGATATAGCTCCGTTCGATACGTTATAGATTGATTATATATTAGATATAGATTTTAATCAAAAAAAAAAGTTCTGTTTGATGACAGAACTAAGTTATTTCAATAGACGTCGTAGTACTTTAGTTTACTGACGTACTGAGCGGTCAAGAAAGCATAATACAGAAAATGCAAGCATCCAACCAAAAAGTGTTTTTCTCATAGCGTTGCCTCATCACTAAATATATACCACAGCTTATTTTTTAGCTGCGATTTCCTCGACGGTCTTCTTTTTGAAAAATTCAATTTTTTCAATCGGAGTCATATTGCGATATGTTTTGATAAAATCACGATAAATCAGGTACTTTTTATCAGGATCAAGTAAGTCATTAAAGAGGTTAATAACTCCAGTTTTAAAGGTATCAATATCCTCAATAACAAGAAGAATATAAGGCGATTTTTTATATTAGATGGATGTTATAGTTATCCCTGAGATGAATTTTTTATAAGGACCTCTTGGAATGTGGGTTCTTATAAACCCACTCATCTTTTTTCAGACGCCCCCAGGCAGTGTATTCGCTGTACCATACCTGTGTTTTTGAAAATTCATGCAGGCTACGGCTTGCTGATTTATATAGGGTAGCTCAAAGATTTTATGAAATCATTTATTTCATCTTCATTAAAGCTATTTTCAAGATATTCTTTCTCATAAAAAATAAAATCTAATAAATATTTTCTTGAATAATCATCTAAATTATTTTTAATTTTCTCAATTAGCATAAAAAATTTATTGGGTTCTATTAATTTTGTTATTAGTACATTTAACTCAAAATCACAATTTTTGCTTAAAATATTTAGATTTTGAAAAATCAAATCAGCAATTTCCTGTTTTTGTAGGTCATTAAAGTTAAGTATAGATATTGCTCTCAGAAAATCAGAGATGCTTTGAACTACTATAAATTTATTATTGGATAATATATATTTAATAAATTTAAATTCATTCTCAGTAATTTCTATTTTATTTGGGAATATTTCTGATAATAAATACAATGCTCTACGTATTCTTTTAGATGGTAGCGAATCTAGTAGTATAATTATTTGACTGAAATCTTCTTGTTCTAAAGAAGATTCAATCATATTTTGTATATAAAAATCACTATTGCGCATAATTATCATGCTCCTATATCAATATTAAACTTCACATTGCTCCTACAAGACTTCCTCCTACCACAAAAGCACCACATACTCCCGCCGTTGAATATATACAAACACTAACTAGCACAACAGTTCCAACAAGGGCGATTGCTGTTAAAGCATCATTATTAGTAGATGTTTTGTCTTCAGTGGAGCAATTAGTGAATTTTGTTACGGGAGAAGAAGGAGGAGGTGGTTTGTCGCAACCATTATCTACTCACTCTTTTTCGGCTTTAGCTAGTTTACTATACGCAGCATTCAGTAGCTTTACATGACCTCGGACAGTATCTCTAAGAGCTTCTCCTGGACCAATTCGCCACGGTAAATTATTAGGATTACTCTCAAGTGCGGGAATACGTTTTACATATATTTCATATTTAAGATTTTCTATTTTAGCTGCAATTGATGCACATTTCTGAGCATTATATAAACCAAAAATATCAACCCATCCCTGCACGTTCGGCGCAAATTGATAAAGATTATTCTCACCCTTTAATTTGATCGGATCCTGATCCACAAACCGACCCACATCAGGATCGTAATACCTGAAGAAGTTGTAATGCAGTCCGGTCTCTTCATCGAAGTATTGGTTTTGCAAGCGGAAGGGTTGGTAAGCACTATCCGTTACCTTGGTTTCCTCTTTCAGACGCCCCCAGGCGGTGCATTCGCTGTACCACAACAGATTGGCGTCCTTATCGGTCATCTCACGTAGGATGCCGATTTGGTCGCAGTAGAAGTAGTGGGTTTGTTGGTGGTTTTCGCCTTCGGCATTGGTGTGGTTGTGTACTTCTGCCAAGGGTTCGTAGCTGTAGGGATCGGTGTAGATATAAGTATACCTGCCGTCCTAAACGAATCCAGTTTTCTCTTCGAGGCCGTCTGAAGCTTCTCCGTCTTTCAGACGACCTTTGTTTATCCTTCTGCCTAAGGCATCGTAGTGTACGCCCAAGTTTCTTTCGTACCGTCTTTCTTGAAGATTTTGGCTTTAACCAATTTGTTGAGGCTCGTCTCAATCTACAGCTTGCTTATTATTAATAATAGATTTTTTAGCTATATGTATTAGATCTTTATAATTTTCCATAAAAGGTTCTTCTAATGTGGATTCTAATAAGCAATCTAAGTCATATAATATTTTTTGCTCAGCTTCATCAATAATTTCATTATTTTCAACGAACTTAACAAGACATTCAAAAAAAACTAAGACTTCATAGTTGTTTAATTTAATAATATAATCGTTGGACTCTTTTTTAATTTCCATAATATTATAATGCTCCTCGAGAAACTACATTTTGTAAATGACTGGTAATGAGATTGTTAAAGAACCAATATTTCAGACGACCTTAAAGAGAATTGTGAGGTCGTCTGAAAAACAGAAACCGTGTACTTGCATACCGTACACACCCTACGTCGAGACTGAAGGTTTTATGAGGGCTACGGCTGTCTGAATTTTTATCTTACAGGATATTGCCGTCGGGTCGGCTGATATTAAATGTCAAATAATCATATTCTTGAATATAGAACCGTGTATTGATCTCCTAACTCCAACTTGAGTTTATTAAATAATTTTTCACCTTCGTATTTAAAAATATTTTCTTTCTCTATATTTTCAAATCCAGAGTTCAGAGGTTCATCTATATTTAAGGTTTTATCATATTTATGTGCCCACTCCAACAATTCTTCAGCAAGAGACTTTGATATTGGTAAAGAATATGGATCTATATTTCCAAAATTATCATCCTCCATACCCCATATGGGAAAACAGCCATAGTCAGGCATCAATTTAATTTTTTTCATTTTATCGTCCTATCTTATTATTCCACCTGCCGAATTTACACCGACAATAACCCCATTACTTCCAGTAGAAACCGCTCTACGGCTTGCTTTGAAATCTATTTTTGAACGTAAGAAATTTATCATATGAATTTAGTTGTTCAGCAGAATAATTTTCCATAATTTCAGCATTATCACTATCTACAATAGAAACAAAAAATATGACATTCTTTGTTTTTTTCTTATCTATATTTTCTATCGCTTTTTTAAATCCTTCTATAATTGAATCATATACTTCCGCCTGATATTGCTCAAAATTACCTTCTGATATTAATGTATTTGCATCATTAAGAATATTTTGAATCTCATTATTGAATACACTATCTATTTTCTCAGGAACCTCTCCAAGTCCTATTGCAAATTGAGGGTAATACCATTTAATAAAAGGCTGTTCTTCTTTTGGGTATTTTACTTTTTCTATTTCGTAGTGAGAAATAGTGTTAGCAGCCCAACCCAGATATGAACAATAGTCATCAATATATAATGTATAGGCAAAAACTTCATTAGAATTATATCTTTCTAATACAAATTTAAATGTCTCTGTAACTCCTTTAGATACATTCTGGATTAAATCTTGAATTATATAATTACTTAAAATACTCATTTTAATTTTCCTTTTATAAATTTTTGTTATCAATCAGTTTCTATGCATATTTACTACGTGATCCGTATTTTCCAAAAACCTTACCACCAATTCTAGTTAATTGTTTACTCATGTATCTATCTGTTTGAGCATTGTTATACTTAATTTCCTATTTTTTTTAAAATAACTAATATTTTTACCCAAAAGGGTGTTGTTAATCCCCAAATTCCTCCGAATATCAATCCTTCAAGGAGCATAAAATTCTCTCTTTTGATTTGAATAGCTAATCCCAGCAACATCCCAATTAACATTTGAAATATGGATAGATATTTAATATTTTTTCTTTCTAATTCTAAATGAAATAAAATAACTAGAAAGAAAGAGATAATCGGAAACACGACCAACTTAACTATCGTGTTATCCCCATAATAAGCCATCCATAACCAAATGAAAAACCAAGAAATTAAAATACTTATCCAATACTTTTGAATAAATTCTTTAAATTTAATTAATATGGAAGTTCTTTGGCTATGATGTTTACAGCATGGCCTTGAGTTATATTTGTTCATATAAAGTTAAATTCTTTTCTGTGCTTTTATATATATCTGTATAGAAATAAATTCTATTATCTTTTATCTCTTTCAGATAAACCAAGTCTTCGATACCCCCAATATACTCAATTGATAGATCATCTAAATTTAATGTTGCAAGCCTAAATCCAACAACGCAAAATCGTCTAATGAAAACTGGAATATATATTTTTCTATTGAAATACAACAAAGGCCCTCCAAACCCCTGTTCTTTAATAATAACTTGACCGTTAATGGATAGACTTCCAACTAAGGGAGAACCTTGATTTACTTCCATCAAATCAAGGTAACTGACTTCCCAATTGTCAAACAAAAATTTTTCTTGAAAGTCTAAAGGAGTTTCATTAAAAATTTTTAACTTAGACATTTTTATATTTTTTCTTGTCAAAGAATTGAAATCTTCTTCTAATTCTACAAGGAGTTTACCAACTTCATTATTAAATGGCCAAGAATCAATTACTATCCGAGACAATAAAAATTCTTTTCCTTTTTTTTGTTGAAAAATACTTTCTGAATTTAGATAATTCATCATGTCGTATAGTTCATTTTTTATAGAAATCAACTGCTGTTTATTTGTATAACTATATTCATCGCAATTATTAATCATTTTATCAATTTCGACTAAAACTATATTAATCTTTTTTATAAATTGCTCCTGATTCATTGTCTGATTAACCTTTCTAAGTCATTAATATATTTGTGTTTATCCGCCAAGAAAACCCAAACTTTGAGGTGCAGCATGTCGTACTGCGCATCGCGCCAATCCGTTTCGGGCGTTCTCTTCTTTGGATGGCACCTTCCATTGGTGCTGGGCGATGAGTTGGCCGTTTTGTTGGGTCTAGACCCAACCTACGCTTGCTGTTGCATTTTTATGTAGTTTTCGAATATTTCTATATTTGTTAGTTTTTTTATTTCGATTAAAAAATAGGTATCTAATAAATCAAGAAAATCAAAATAATTTTGTTTTTCTTTATTTTCATCAAAATTTATACCTTTAATTAAAAATGAGTGCTTAGGAAACAGATTCTCTAATCTTAAAATAAGATCCGCTCCCCAAGAAATTTCTTTTGGCGAAATATTAGGAGAAGTTTTTTTTGCATAAAGATTAAAGTAATATTGCTTAGAGTATTTACTTTTTTGAATATTAAACATACATTGAATATGACTATTATTATAGAAATAATTCGAGGTATTCAATTTTAAAAAATCATTTTTTTTTAAAATAGCTCTTAACTCTTTAAAAAATTTTTTCTCAAAATCAGCATTCATGTTGAATTTCTCCTTATTACACTTTAGATTTTAGGAAATTCTAGGTTTATGGTTTATAAAAATCAAGTATACCTTCCCATTTTCCTTTGCGAGAATCAGGGCCTTCACTATTAAGAACTCTCACATAGTTATTTAATTGTTTATTTCCCTTACATCTTCCTCTAAAACTACTTTCAAAGTCATATCCACCACCTAATGTAAGCGAATAATTTTTATGAGCTCTTTTCCAAACTTCAATTGCTGCTTTAACAACGGGATTCGCAGCTCCTTTTGCTAATCCTAGAAAGTCTACCCAAATTCGTACATTAGGCGCAAAAGCATACAAATTCTCTCCACCCAACAATCCAATCGGATCATGAGTAACAAACCGACCCGCATCAGGCTCGTAATACCTGAAGAAGTTGTAGTGCAGCCCAGTTTCAAGGTCGCAATACTGGTTTTGCAGGCGGAAGGATTGGTATGCGCTATCCGTTACCTTGGTTTCCTCTTTTAGACGACCCCAGCCGGTGTAGCTACCGAACCATAAGAGGTTACCGTCTTTATGGGTCATCTCTCTTGGGATGCCGATTTGGTCGCAGTGGAAGTAGTGGGTTTGTTGGCGGCTTTCGCCGTCTTCGTTGGTCCAATTGCGTACCTGCGCCAAGGGGTCGTAGCTGTCGGGATAGATGTAGATATAGTATATCTGCCGTCCAATTGGACTTCTTGTAGTAAATGACTGCCGTCCCAAACGAAGTGAGTTTCCTCTTCGAGGCCGTCTAAAATGGTTCGAGTTTAAACTGTTTGCTAAATTTGCTTTTTAAGAATTTTCTCTAAATAATCTGAAAAATTAGCTGCTAAAGTTAGCAATTCATCAGTGTCTTGATTGTAAATCATTACCGTTTTAGATGGGGAAATATAAATAGGATTTCCCCAGCCATCAGTGCCAATTATTAAATTACTTTTGCCATCTTTTAGATAATCGGAAAATTCTTTATTTAAATCAATAATTGTATCTTCCCCAAGAAATTCGGAATTATGTATTCCATATATTTGAGCATCCCTAACGACACACCCACCAAATCTCATTGTAAATTCTTTAAAATCCTCATCTAACTTAACATTAAGTGATTTCTCTACATTGAGGACCTCATCATCAGTTGTTGGCTTTCCTTGAGCGACTGGATTTTTTTGAAAGAAAGCAATTAACTGCTCTAAAACAAATTTGTTTAACATAAATACTCCTTATTAAACTAATAAGACTTACCTGCTTTTAGGTCTCTACGTCTTAACTCTTTTCTGGCTCTATATTTCCAATATTCTATACGGCAATTTCAAAAATCATGTCTGACACTGTCATTTCCTACACCTTTACCTTTTTGATTACCAATATGTTAGATAACTTTTACATTTATAGTGATTTTCGCAGCCGGTGTAGTTGCCGAACTACAACAAATTGCCGTCTTTATCGGTCATCTCTCTCGGGATGCCGATTTGGTCGCAGTGGAAGTAGTGGGTTTGTTGGCGGTTTTCGTAGTCTTCGCTGATGTGGTTTAGACAGGCGAAACCGCCTTCGTGCGTACCACACATGCCCTACGTCAGGATTGAAAGTTATATAATGACTACTGCTTGTTACTGATAAAAACTATATTATTGATCAATTAAGAATATTGCCAAAATCCAGCTATTACATCAATATTACCTTTCTTATCTTTTTCTTTATAATATATATATAATTTTCCATAATCAAACGGGTAATTACCATTAAGAAGATTATCTGGGTAATAATCTTCGTCTATACTCATCAAGTACAAATATCCATCTTCTTCTAGATTTTTATAAAAATAATCTTCTTCTTGAATTAGTTGCAATTCTCCTCCTACTGTTACTAAACCTGATAAATCATCACTATTTACTTTCCTATACGGTTCAAAATAAATCCTATTTAAGTCCATATTTGTAAATGAAGTAATTTTACTTTCCTCAGATTTTGGATGAGTAAAAACTTTTATTGAACAATTAGGATAGATATTATTATCAAGCATAATATCATGATTTTTAGGCAAGAAAATAGATAATATAAAATTAGTTTTTAATGGATGTTCAAAACATCCATAAAACATCATTTCTGAAATACAATCTTGTTTATCATCAAAATATTTAGGAATATTTCCTCCTATTCGATTAAGGCTAATCTCCTTAATCTCGTTCAAAATAACTTTTTCTTGAATAGCTTTAGTCATTTTTAATTCCTTTCTTGTATTAAACTTATAAGTTGTTTTTTCTAGCAAAATTTATTGCTGAAGCTCTTAAATTTGAAGCAAGTTTGGTTGCATAAGCACGAGCAGATGATTTTTCCCATCCTCTTCTTGACAAGCCTATATAGATTCCATATCTAGTTAAATTTGTATTTAACTCAATGTTATCCATTGCCGATTTTAGAAACCTAAGCTTATGTATTCGATTAACAAAATAATAAGTAGATTTAGGAATTATTTATTAACTGTTCGAGATAATCAATACTTCTGAATAAATAATGTTCACCTATTTGCTGTATCAAATTTGATGAGTCCCCAAATAATATTTTTTCTAAATACTTTTTTAGAATTATAAGCTCATCTTTTTTTAAGAGATTTAAAGCATGAGTGATGTTTTCTGCGATAGGTATATTTATAATAAATTCTTCTATATTTACTGGAATATCATCATTTCTAATGCCATTACTGATGCTATCAATAATTTTAGGCATTAAATAATTTATTCCTTCTGATGAAAAAAAGATGAATGGTACTAAATTATGTTCATCAATAATAATTTTCTCTATTGGGGTATATTCGTAATACTTAAATTCCTCTTTAAATTCCTCTATTTTATAGATGTTTTCTCGATAAAGATTTTTGAACAATCCTTTTTTAGGATAATCTCTGTAGGTAATTTTCAGGAAGGGCATATTTACCTCCATTATGTTAGATAACTTTTACATTTATAGTGATTTTTCCATGCGGTGTATTCGCCGTACCATAAGAGATTGCCGTCCTTATCAGTCATCTCTCTTGGGATACCGATTTGGTCGCAGTGGAAGTAGTGGGTTTGCTGGCGGCTCTCGCCGTCTTCGTTGGTCCAGTTGCGTACCTGTGCCAAAGGTTCGTAGCTGTCGTATTGTAAGTGTCGGTAACGACGGTCTGGTCTTTGCGGTAGTCGAACGTCCATTCTTCACCGAGGTTGTTGCTGCTTTTGAGCACTTTGCCGTCAATGTCGTAACGGTCGTATTCGTAGCAGGATACCTGTCCGTCGGGCTGGCTGTGTTCGACCATGATGTGGTTGCGGTAGGCGAAACCGCGCAGTTTTTTGTCGTCACATCCGTAAACGGCAGTCAAATCGCCGTAGCCGCCGTAGTCGTGGAGATTTGATAGGAGGTCTTCTGAAAAACAGAAACCGCGTGCGTAAGTTCCGCACACACCCTACGTCAGGACTGAAGGTTTTGTGCGGGCTACGGCTTGCTATAACTTACTTACAGAATATTTCATGTTAGAGGAAGAAATTCTATCTTCAAATTATTACTCACAACTAATTCTTTGAATTTATCAGAAAAAGCCCAAATTAAATCATCATTTATATCTTTTGCACAAAATTCGAAGCCAGATATATTTTCAAAGAATACAGGTGGATAATCGATAAATTTCTCCCCATCTATTTCATAAAAATTTGATTTTTCCATATTTACCAATTCAGCAGTTAATTTAATTTTTCCAAGGAAAAATCTAAATTCATCATTCTTAATTCTAAGTTTAGCTGGAAAAAAATCTAATTCATTTTTTAATGTATCAGCCAACTTATTAATAAAAGTTTCAGAGAACAATAACATCTTAGGAATTGTTTGAATATAATCTG
The DNA here is from genome assembly GCF_965111935.1 of Streptococcus sp. Marseille-Q7087. Lineage (NCBI taxonomy): Bacteria > Bacillati > Bacillota > Bacilli > Lactobacillales > Streptococcaceae > Streptococcus > Streptococcus sp. Marseille-Q7087. The sequence continues at coordinate 727,650 of NZ_CBCOPJ010000001.1, forward strand.
TTTTAGAAATATTTTTGGAGGTATATCCACTCTGAGCTATAAAAACTGCTTCATCTGTATAATTGCCTTTATTGTAATTAATAAATTCCACAATTTTTCTATCATCCTGTTTTAAGTCCGCATAAGCATCTACATTATCAACAGCAGAGTATATTTGATAAAGAGGCATCATTTTTTTCCTTTCTTCCTATTACTTTTAGAAATTGGTGCAGCATAAGTATATTTGTAAAATGTTTATTTAAAGAACAAATATTTCAGACAACCTTAATAAAATATTGAGGCCGTCTGAAAATATAAAATTACTTTTTCGCAGCACGAATTTTTTTCAACCCATTCTCCAAAATAGTAACTTTCTCGGGAGGAGTTCCCCTATCCAGAGCATTCCACCAGTTATTTACTGGTTTAACAAATAATTGGAATCCTTCATCAGTTACATTAGACTTTCTAATAACGATATTTTCTTTAATAGAACCGTCCTCATTAAAAGGATCAATACCTATTAGTAAATCATTTTTTTTAAGAAAATTCATTAATGTAATTGTTGATTTTATAATACCTTCTTTATAATCAATATCGTTACTTCTGTTCAATAATAGTTGGTGATCAAATAAAACTATATTATTTACTTCCATAAGATTCCTTTCTATTTCAATCGGATAATTTCAAATAATTCATCTGAAGGTGACGGAAGTGAGGCTGTGCGTCGCATTCGGGTTAGGCGGTTTGGCAGTGGTCGTCTGAAAACCTTGCATTGGATTCAATGCTTTATCTAGATGGCGATTATCATGTTTTTTATTTAAGCATAGTTTATTTTAAAAACAACAAGCTTCCCCTCAGGATATTTACCTTCCCATCCACAAGGCCAAAACCCTTTAAAATAAGCATCTTCTATCATATTCCAAATAGGATGATTTTTCTTATATTTGTTGTTTAAATAACAATTAAATAAATCGGCATCTATATCACTAAATAAACTATCTTTTAATCCCTCCTCTAAGTGCAAGGAATTCAATTTGTTTTCAATTGCAGGAACAGCATATTCATCCCAAAAATTGTCATCTTCATCTGTAGATAGCTTTAAAATTAGTGAGTTTGATTCACGCAAATCCGCCCAAACAGTCTCTAAATCATACTGCTGATATGCATATCTTTGTGCTACTGAAATATCTTGAATGATTTTCCATTGGCTGTTTTGATAATTACCTGATACTTCTAATAAATTATTTTTTATAAATCCTAATATTATATTCATAATGTTACTCCTTATTATGTTAAGCAATTAACCCAATCTTGTTTTGTTGTTGGTTTATATAAAGACATACTTCCTGACTTAAGTGCCTTATGAATTTTGGATTGTAATAATTGAATTTTTCTAGCCTTTTCTCTATCACATTTAGAATTTTTATCAATATAATCTACTATTTCCATAATTGCTTGGTTATATCCTCTATGATAGCCCTTATGTTTAGAACAGGTAGTTCCTTTAGATAGAGATTCCGGTAACATAATTCCGTTACCTTTTCCATTAAGTTTAAATAATCCTTGTTTTTCTAGGCGTTGTAACAGTGGAGAATTATTAAACACCTCTACCGGAATTTTATGATGTGCTTGACGACCAGACCGCCGAGTAGATTTAGTAATTGCTTCTCCCAACAGCTGAGAATTATTTTTTAGCCCCCAAACATCAACCCACTCCTGCGCCATTCGGCGCAAACCGATAAAAGTTAAATCCACCTTCCACTCCAATAGGATCCTGATTCATAAACCGCCCCGCATCAGTCTCATAATACCTGAAGAAGTTGTAGTGCAGCCCCGTTTCACGGTCGGCATATTGATTTTGCAGGCGGAAGGGTTGGTATGCGCTATCCGTTACCTTGGTTTCCTCTTTTAGACGACCTCAAAGAAGGGTTTGAGGTCGTCTAAATAGCGGAAACCGCGCGCAAATTCTACACACAAATCTACGTCAAGGATGGAAGTCTCATACAGGCTAAGGCTTTCTACTACTTGCTTACATAAAAATACGAGACCAATCATAGGTATATCTAGATTACAGTAAATCTATTATAGGTAATTCAAGAATATCTTTCGTTGTTAACTCTCCAATTTTCTTTTCAATAAAAGACAACTTCCTATTTTTCACTAATTTGTCATCATGGAACGCATATTCGTAGATTTTTCCATTTGTTTTATTATAGACATATCCATAATAATCATCCTGACCATCCTCATCTTCAACAAAATTCATAAAGAATACTTCATCGTCTTGCTTTAATCTCTCTATTAATGCACTGTATAAGTTTGGCACCTCATTTACTACAAAATTTGTACATTCTAAAACACTTTCCAGCAAAATTTTAGAAGTTAATTCCTCAGACTCCATAAACTCAACTCCTATCGTTCTAAATAGTCTACTCAGGCTTGCATCCATTTATCTATATTTCTTAATATCCTGTAAGGTAATTATACTATTTCTTAAATCATCTAAAAATAACAATTGAATTTCATATTCACGTTTTAAATTTTCGTCCTCTATTTTGCCATCTTCGGAGTATGGGAAATTCGCTAAAGCATCTTTCCAGTTAATTACGTTTTCAGCACTTGCAGCAAAGTAATAACTATCAGATGATTTTTGTTGTATACCTAGTAACATATTTCGAATCGAAGCTAATAATTCTATAGTTCCTTGTGTTTCTACCATATCATTTAATGGATCATCATCATCCCAATTTATTTCTTCTATAGCTTTTTGAGAGATTCCAATATTTATTTGGGAGAAATCATACCAACTAGCTTTTATGATAGCATCACAGAGTTGGTAGTTCACATTTGAATTAGTTATTTTAGTCATATTTTCAATTATTTTTTTCTCAATGATCAGTGCATTACAGCACCAAGCCGCAAACTTACATTTCTTTTGTGGATCCATTTGATCTAAAAGAGATTGTACTTTTTCAATATGTAATTCTATATTCATAACTCATCCTTTCGTTAATCATATACACCACCAGCACCGTCAACACTTTGTTATGGACAGATTGCGCCATTTCACTTAGTTTTGCATTTAACCCTAAAGGATCAATCCAACTTTGTGTATTGGGGGGAATTGATAGAAATTTTCTCCTCCTACCAAACCTATCACGTCTTGACTTACAAAACGTCCTGTTCGCTTTCGCCCTTGGCATTGGTGTGGTTGTGTACCTGCGTCAAGGGTTCATAACTGTCGTATTGTAGGCCTAGGTAATGGTTGCGGGGCAGCCATTGGGCGTTGTAGCTGTAGCTTGTGGTGTAACCAACAAGAGAGAAATTTGGTAGAGTTCGGCTGAAAGTAAGTTTTCAGACGAACTCTACATCAATCAGTAATGAAATTGTTAAAGAATTGATAGCTCAGACGCCTTCAAAGAAGATTTAGAGGTCGCCTAAAAAGTAGAAGCCGCGCGTATGTTCCGCACATACCCCATACCGAAATTAAAAGTTTCATACAGGCTACAGTTTGCTTTTTTTCATTCGAAAGAAAATTTTAACATTTTTGATAACCGATTTATAAAATATAGAATTGCCAAATGTTCATCTTGGTAACAATATTCTTCGGTTCTCAATCCTCTTTCAGAATAGAATATATGCCATTTTTTATTTTCTTCAACAATACATAATGATTCATCATTTACTTCATTGATTGAGTAACTATCTTCTGGTACTCCTTTATTTTTAAGATATGAATTCAATTCATTAATTTTTAACATTTTACTATTTTCACCTCTTCCAGATGCCCAGATTCTATATGATTTAACAGATTTTGGTAATTCATACTGTGTCCCTAATCCAATCTCTCCGAACAACGACATAATTTTACTTGCAGCTACATTATCAATTGGTTTCAGTACCTTATATATCGTATAAGGCTTTCGATTAGAACCAGGAGGTAAGGCTCTCATAGGGTATGGTGTTCTACTGGAGATACAGATTGTCTCCGCCTGAAAGCCCAATCGGATCCTGATTCACAAACCGACCCGCATCAGGCTCATAGTACCTGAGGAAGTTGTAATACAGTCCCGTTTCACGGTCGGCATACTGGTTCTGTAAGCGGAAGGGTCGGTATGCGCTATCCGTTACCTTGGTTTCCTCTTTCATACGACCCCAGCCGGTGTAGTTGCCGAACCACAAGAGATTGCCGTCCTTATCGGTCATCTCACGCGGGATGCCGATTTGGTCGCAGTGGAAGTAGTGGGTTTGTTGGCGTCTTTCGCGTCCGAGGGGGTCGCGTTCGCTGTCGCTGTGGTATACGAGTTCGCAGTTTTCGTCGAAACCGTATACTTCCGTCCGCCCCAATGCGTCGGTAACGACGGTATGGTCTTTGCGGTAGTCGAACGTCCATTCTTCGCCGAGGTTGTTGCTGCTCTTGAGCACTTTGCCGTTGTCGTCGTAGCAGAGGCGGATATGGCGACTGTTGCGGTCGAGTTGGGCGACCAGTTGGTAAATGCCGCAACCGGAAGCGACTTCGGCAAACAGCAGTCGTGCGCCGCCGTCGGGGGAGGCGATTTGGTAGAGGTCGTCTGAAAATATCGAATCTTACTTTTTGTTTTTTTTCTTAGGATTTAGTTCTTCTTTACGCTGCTTATAAAACTTCCAATATTTTTTGTCCTCGATACTGAATGGATAATATCCAGCATCGTTATAAGCTATATCGAAATATTTATAAGCATCATCATATTTTTCAATATCATAATAAAAAATACCGCCTAATAGATATGTTCCTGCATTAGTTGTTCCTAAATCGGCAACACTCAAAGCAATAGTCAGCCATTCCTCAGCCTGTTCATATTTTTGATGTTTATAATATGACTCAAATAAGGCAATCGTAACCATTGTAGTTGGATGCGCCCATTGAGTTACTGGCTTAGGTATTAGCTCAAATGCTTCTTTTAATAATTTTTCTTGTTCCGAAAAAGATTTATTATAAGCTTCGCAAACTAAATCATTAATTTTTGATTCCAATTCTGGATTAACTGCATCTAAATTCATAGCATACAACTCCTCAATTAAAATAAACAATGTTAAGTGTAGATTCTATAATATCAATGGCCATAATCAGATTTCTGCCTAGGCCCGATTCGTTTATCCATATCATACCTATGGAGTATCCCAAAATTGGGCAGAGCTAGGAATATCGCTTACACGTCTTAAATTACTAATCTGCTCAGCCGACATACCACGTAGCTCCTTAGATCTTAACATGCGCTGCATTACAGCCCTGCCAGTGGTACTCACTTTTGATGGCGTTTTACCTACTGTAGCTAACCTGTTACGAGAAAGTCCCAACGGATCAATCCAACTTTGAGCATTTACAGCAAACTGATAAAGGTTATCCCCTGCGCCCAACAACCCAATCGGATCCTGATTCACAAACCGCCCTGCCTCAGGCTCGTAGTATCTGAAGAAGTTGTAGTGCAACCCCGTTTCACGGTCGCAATACTGGTTTTGCAATCGGAAGGGTTGGTAAGCAGTTCCGGATGTGTTAGTTTCGCTCTTTAGTTTGCCCCAACCGTAATAATCGCCGAACCACAGCAAATTGCCATCCTTATCGGTCATCTCCCTCGGTATGCCGATTTGGTCGCAGCGGAAGTAGTGGGTTTGCTGGCAACTTTCGCGTCCTACGGTAATGCGGCCGTAGTCGTCGCAGTCGTAGCAATTTGGTAGAGGTCGTCTGAGAAACATAAACCGCATGCGTACGTTCCGTACATATCCTACGTCAGGAATGAAGGTTTTGTGCGGACTACTGCTTGCTAGACCCAACCTACGCCTGTTGTTAGTTTTGAATAAATTAATGAGCAATATAAAACGTCTAAATATTTGAAAGATTTAGATTTTAGAGTTTTTTTGTATTTAAAAAAAGGGGACCTTGTGGGGAAGGCTTGACCTAATTACGTTTATTTTTATGAGACCGAAAATTTAGAGATTCTTAAACCATCTAATTCAAATGTGAAAATAATAGAAACTCCTCCTTCTGTTTTTATCTCACACTCATGTTCCCAATCCTCCCTTGATACAAATTTCCATTTAATATCGGCAAAAAACAAATATTGTACAAATTTTTCAATAGTTAATTTCCTATTAATTTTATATTTTTTAGCAATAGTTACACCTTTGAAATAAGGATCTATTGATAGCAAACAAATAACTTCATCCCTAAAACCAATTTCTAATCCCTTCCAAAAAATAGAAAAACCATTTTCTATATTATCGTTATCGTATAACCATTTAGACGAATGTTTGAATTGTTTCCGCTTTTGAAAACTACTATATGACATACCCACAGACAGATCTTCAAATCTGCCTGTTTTTAAGAAAGATGTGATATCCATAATAACCTCATTAACATTTTCCTAAATTTTTCAATTCCTCTTTTAGCTATATCCTTTCTTCTAGTGCTACTTTTTGGGTCATTTAAATCACCTTCAAAATCAGTCAGCAACTTTCAATTTTTTTGAAGTAGCACTTTTCATATCACCAAAACATTTCCATACTAATTCTCCTTTATCATCTAAGGTTAAAAGGGCTTCTGTTACTTTTTATTTCCTACAAAAATATCAGCATGAGGTCCTTTTACACTAACATCCGAAAATCTATATGGTTGCATTTTTGAAGTTGCTTTTGAAGCAAGGAATAATGGGTTCACCCACGCCTTCGTATTCAGTTCAAAAGCATATAAATTCTCCCCACCTATTAACCCAATCGGTTCCTGATTCACAAACCGCCCTGCCTCAGGCTCGTAGTATCTGAAGAAGTTGTATTGCAATCAGAAGGGTTGGTGAGCAGTTCCGGATGTGTTAGTTTCGCTCTTTAGTTTGCCCCAACCGTAATAATCGCCGAACCACAGCAAATTGCCATCCTTATCGGTCATCTCCCTCGGTATGCCGATTTGGTTGCAGTGGAAGTAGTGGGTTTGTTGGCGGCTTTCGCCGTTTTCGTTGATGTGGTTTTGATAGGCGAAACCGCGTGCTACGTCAGGACTGAAGGTTTTGTGTGGGCTACGGTTTGCTATGGCTTACTTATGATTACCAGCTAGTAATAGGTCTATGCAAATTTGCCCAAAACTTTAATAATGATTGTTCAAAAAAACGAAATTCGGACAGATCTTTTTCTACAACTAGACCTAATTCTTTGAAAAGATATTTAGATTTCGTTCTCTCGATAACATCATATTGACTTAATAGTTCAGCAAACCCTTTTTTTGATGATATATCTATTTCATTATAGTATATTGCAAGCTCTACTTTCTTATCATTGAAAATTGTAACCTCAGTTAACTTTTCATTATCAAACCTTAGTACAAAATTGTTTATCTCTATAATATTTTTTACCTTCGGGATAACATTGTTTGATATGTCATATTTTTTTATAACATCTGATAGAGAACAATTTAATTCAAAATCGCCTACGCTCTTATAAGGAATAAATATTAATTTATCATGATTTAAAGTTGGGTTTTTAAGTTTACTTTTTTGAAAGTCTGAGTACTTTTTACCTTTATTATCATATAAATCTCTTATACTCTCATCGTAAATTAATATCTGCAGAAACAAATTATCCTTATAGTCAACATATAAAACTAAATTATATTTTGGAAAAAAATAAAAATAATTTTCTTCATCTGAAACTTCTATTAGAGGATCCTCCTCTTCTAAAAATTTTTCAAGATTTGAAAAGTTAATAACTTTTCCATTTAAGCAAAATTCATCACAATTCCTCAAGGAGGATACAGTAATCAATTCTGAATCAGATTGTGTCTTGTGTTTTCTATCAAACTCTAATGAATAATTAGGATTATTTAAAATAACATCATCAAAGTCAGCCTTTTTTTGACCCAATACAATCCCATTTAACGAATTATTTAATATTTTCAACATAATACATATCCTTTCCTGTATTTGTCTATGTCAATTAGCTTCTCAGCCATCAGGAAAAATGACCTCTAGATAGAATGCCATTACTAATGGTAATGAGATTGTTAAAGAACAAATATTTCAGACGACCTCGAAAAAGAATTGAGGTTGTCTGAAAGGCAGAAACAGCATGATTACCGCTCCCATGCTACGGCGGAATTGAAGGTTTCATGTAGGCTACGGCTTGCTTATAAGATTCATAAGAATAATATTATGTATCAAGAAATGGCATTAATTGTTCTGGCTTTAAAGTTAGTAGTGCGATTGTTTTTCCTTTAGTATCGCAGAATTCAACCTCATATGCTTCATAAGGATTTGAATAAACTTCTACAATAGCACCGATGTCTCCCTTTTGTAAATTAAAACCAGGAAGATCTTGTTGCAATTTGACTACTTCTAAAAGCGAATATTTCACTATAAACTCCTTAATAATTAACTATAAAACATATGTAATTGCCAATCATGGAATTGATTGTCCGCTATCGATTATCCAACCAGTTCTAACTGTGGCGGTCTGTCCAATTGGACCAGTCATTGGAATATCAACAGTATAGCGTTGCCCATGTTCATCACATTTACCTGGAGTTGCTGGGTTTTCACAAACACCTTGTTGATTTTTTTTAATCAACTCATCTACATTTGATTGATTAAATCCTAATGCAGATTGAAAAACCTTTGCTTTTTCCACCTACAGGGTGTTCTGTATTTAAGGCATATCCCGTGATTTTTCTGGGGTCAATGATAGCCTTATCTGCATTAGGTAATTTCGAATTAGAGCAAAGACCTAATAGATAAAGCCAATCTTGAGCATTTGGTGCAAACTCATACAGATTATCCCCCCACCAGCCGAATCGGATCTTGATTCACAAACCGACCCGCAACAGGCTCATAATACCTGAAGAAGTTGTAATGCAGTCCCGTCTCTTCATCGAAGTATTGGTTTTGCAGTCTGAACGGTTGATGCGAGTTATTGTAAACCCGCTCGTCCTTTCTCAGGCGACCTTACGGTTTGGTTAGATCTTGAACTGACTATTCGTTTAAAGATAAGGCAAATCTAAGGCCTCATCATAACTTTCATCTAAGATTTTATTGACTGAGGCAGCAAACTGAATAGCCTTCATATCAATAGTTTCAGGATTGTCAGGAATCGGAAAGACAGCTACACCTATATTATTTTCTATCAACCATGGTATTCCATCCTCTAAAAATTCTTCTATCTCAATTTCATAAATATCAGAATTCTTATCTTCAGAATTTGCCATAATTCTTGCGAATTCTAATTCAGGCCATATGGCTAAAGATGAATTTTTCTCATCTCCCCATAATATCCAATCTCCTTCTTCATCTGCTAAAACATATAGAACTCCAGAGTCAGCTATCCTTTTTAAAGTATGCTCACAACGTTCTTGACTGGACAAATTAAGAATTGCATTTATTGCTTTTTGTTGTAAAACCATCGACAAATAAGGTAAATCAAATTCTTCCTCATACCACTCATAAAAATAATCATTGATAATCTTAGCAAATTCAATTGGATCCAAAATAATAGTTTCTGTTTTTTCATCAATAGGAAAAATAGCTAATCTAATATTATTTTCAGACATTAAAGGAACGGTATCTTCTAAGAAGTTCTCTAGTTCCATTTCATCTATTCTCAATGCTTGAGGATTCCATTGGAGAGCTAACTCCGCAAACTCAGATTCTGGAAAAATCATTAGATATTCTTTTCCTTCATCATCTTGCAAACATATCTAGTCATCCTTTCCATTTAGTAGGTATAAAGTTTCAATACCAGATATAGTTTTAATAGAATAATCCAATCTTTCTTTAGCTGATAATTTAACAATTGAATCAATTGCTTGTTTTGGCAGGCCCATTATTTAAATCCTTTCTACTTTTGTGAATCTTTGTTTTTTGCTCAGATTTTCCACCACATTTTTTTGACCCAATACAATCCCATTTAACGAATTATTTGATATTTTCAACATAATATATATTCTTTCCTGTATTTGTCTATGTCAATTAGTTTCTCAGCTATCAGGAAAACGACCTCTAGATAGAATGCCATTACTAATGGTAATGAGATTTTAACGAACAAATAGTTCAGACGACCTCAAAGAAGATAGTGAGGTCGTCTGAAAAACAGAAACCGCGTGCGTAAGTTCCGCACACACCCTACGTCAGGACTGAAGGCATTGTGCAGGCTACGACTTACTTTTCATCGTAATTGGAAGTTTCATTGGCTACAGTTCGATTACACCTCGATAAAACATTCAAAAAAATCAAAGTGATTTTTATCGAATGCAATTAATAACTTGCCTTCAGGAATTTTTTTCCCTGTCATACCTCCTATGCAAATTCCGAGGTTCTTAAAAAGAATATATTTTTTTCCTTCAACAAATTCTGAATCGATGGCTTTAAGGTCTTCGATTGAATTTTTAAATATATCAATATCTCCTAATATGGGATTAGAATCTTTTAAGCAATATGCATAAACCAGTTTATCGTTTTCATAAACTAACTCACAAGCATTTCTATATTCCACCTTATTATTCATAATATTATCTTCAACCATTCTTACTGGTCTTCCATATTTTTCTTGTACTTCCTCAAGAGAAGTACCAAATACAAAATCACCAATTGATTCATATGGCTTAATCAAGTAGTTCATATTAACCCTTTCCAATATATTTACATTATTAAAATTAGGAACATTTACCAATAATTCTACGAAATCTTGTTGCCTGTTTCCTAGAAATAAATTTCTGCCGTTTAGTTTCTTGAATCATTCTCCCACATGGTTTTATATACGCCTTATATTCTATTTCAAAGGCAGCAGTATGATATAAAAACCCTTTCGTGCGCACATTTTTGACGAAATAAGATGAAGACCGTCTGAAAAACAGAAACCGCGTGCGTGCCACATACACCCTACGTCAGGATTAAAGGTTTTGTGCGAGCTACGACTTGTTACCAGGACTAATTATTGCATTATATGTTGTTTTAATTTTTGGTCAAAAGAATTTTCCAGGAAGATCAAATCATCCTTGCTAAACAATCCATTATCATTTTCTAATACTTTTTTATCAAATAATAAAATATTCTGTATTAAAGGATCATTTAGTGGTAATTCATTCTTATTTATAATATAAATAGCGGTTAACGCTTTAAAACGAAAAGCCTCTGGATAAAGTGATAAATATTTTAAAACTTCTTTGCTACCGGAATGGAAAGCCATAATGATTGGAATATGATTTTGCTGCAAATGCATTAATACATCTGGATAGATGTTTTTTACATCATTCTCAGATTCAGGTAATTTAATGGTATCTCCATAAGGAAATGAGGTAATAGGGGGAGCTTTAAAAAAATGCGCCTGCGAGATAGATGGTTGTACAAATACTGAATCATATGGATTTGACGATTTATCATAAGGAGGAACATTTTGGGAGAAAAAATTTCCCATTTCAGAATTGTATGCATATAGGTGAAGTATGACCCCCTCGAAAGTACGAGAATTGCTAAAGGATATTTCACCATAAACATATTTTCCTTTTTTAAATTTAATCCGATCTTTTAGAAAATTAGCATCAGGAATATTTAAATTATTTTTTAAATATTCAATAAGACCTTGAATAAATTCTTTACTTTTCATAATTATCCTTCTTAAAATCAATCTTTGAATACTAAAGTCATAAAGCGAGCAACACCTTTGGAGGGACCCACATCCGTTTGCTTATCCTTATTTTTTGTTGAAACCATATATGCAGCCTTCGGACATTTTCCCCCAGCATTGTGCGTTTTTTCAAATTGAATAGCCCTGATTTCTTTACACCTTTCGTTAATCGTCTGTATTATTTTTTACCTCAATAAAATAGATTTCCCCATCTTTCATTGCGACTATATCAGGCCGTATTCGTAGGTAAGATATAGAGTAAGAGTGAACGATAATGAGATTATTCAGACTACCTCGAAAAAGGATTGAGGCCGTCTGAGAATTGATTTTAGACGACCTTGATGTTTTGTTGGGGCTCGACCCAACCTATGGTCTAAAAAAGGTCTTAAAGAGGCTTGTTACCTTTAAATATATTAAATCTTGATAGATTAGCTCCTTTTGATTGAATATGTTTTATAGCTAATTCAAGTTCATTAAATTCATTAAATTCTTCTATCTCATAATCTTCAGCCTGATCCAATTTATTTTTTGGTACCGTATAGTAATATGTACAATAAGTTCCATTATTTTTCTTAATAGCAAATACTTGATAAACAACCTCTCCATCAATTTCAATAAGTTCATCATATCCTTTTGTTTGTAAATTAGTTAAATTTAACATATCTATTTTCCTATAATATCAATACGCACTTGTTTCCCATCCGGACGTCTAAGATTTATATGCGGATATTTTCCATGTCCTGTTCCTTGTGGATCATCATGTCCTTTACACCGTCCTGTTGCTTTATCCATAGCATAATTTTCCCTGATTCACATACCGACCCGCATTAGGCTCAGGCTCATAATACCTGAAGAAGTCGTAATGAAGCCCCGTTTCACGGTCGGCATACTGGTTCTGAAGGCGGAAGGGTTGGTAAGCACTGTCCGTTACTCGGGTTTCCTCTTTCAGACGGCCCCAACCAGTGTAGTTGCCGAACCACAGCAAATTACCGTCCTTATCGGTCAACTCCCTAGGGATACCGATTTGGTCGCAGTGGAAGTAGTGGGTTTGTTGTCGGCTTTCGCGTCCGAACGGGTCGCGTTCTACGGTAATGCGGCCGTAGCCGTCGTAGTCGTAGCGCACCAGTTCTTTTAGGTAGAGGTCGTCTGAAAAACAGAAACCGCGTGCATACTGTACATACTCTATGCAATGATTGAAGGTAAGATTTCAGCTAGCCACAGTTTACTAATATAATTTCTCAAGCAATTCTAAAAAATTATTTGCAATCACACCGACTTCTTCATCAATAGAATCAATATTATGATTAAAAAAACGAACTTTCCCATCTGAGGACAAAATAATACTATCTCCAGAAGGAGTGTTTGCAATTGGTAATCCATATTGCTGAAAATCGGAATATATATCAGTAATCGAATTAAGTTTATAATCAGACTTAAAAGACAAAAAATGATCAATAACTATCTTATTACCTTTTATTCTAACCTTTGATGGAACCCCTCCATTATTTCTAAGTAAAAAATCAACATAATCTGTATCAACTTTAAAACCTAATTTATCTTGAAATTCAATAATATCTTCGATGTTAGGGTTGATTGAATTATATGCTTTACTTAGACTTTGTAAAGTCCTCTTATCTGGCAAAATTCCATAATTTTTCATCTGCTGTATGTCATCTGGGCTCAAACCAAATTTTTTAAATTTAATATTCACTTTTAAATCACTCCTATTGCTTATTACTAACTTGGTTAAGTTATTTAACACTTCCCTTTTCTTTTTCTCTTCCGTGTTTGATGTTGGGCCGCACTGCCTGTATGTTTCACAGAGTTATGTATGTCTTCAGGAAGCAGTCTCATCACCCCTCCTGTATCATGATGCCAAACAAAACCTGGAGGAGCTTCTGCACCAAAAGGATTATTTTTTCCAAAAGCCAATATATTTGCTTTCTTAAAATCTTTATAATCACTAACGGGTTTACCAATATTAAAGTTTTTCACATAGTAACGACTAAAATCAGGTAATCCAAACATATTAAATGGCACACCATGAGGATATTTTCCTCCTAGTTTCCCACTTAAATGATACGTAGTACCAGCATAACTGGAATTAATAGGTTAATTTTAATGATGTGAGGTTTGGCAAATCGCAAGCCTAACCAATCCACCCAAGCCTGCATATTCGGAGCAAACGAATAAAGATTTTCCCCACCCAACAACCCAATCGGGTCCTGATCCACAAACCGACCCGCATCAGGCTCATAGTACCTGAAGAAGTTGTAATGCAGTCCGGTCTCTTCATCAAAGTATTAGTTTTGCAATCTGAACGTCTGATGGTCGTTCTTGTAAACGCGCTCGTTCTTTTTCAGACGGCCTTTATCCTGACTAATGTTTCACAATCACTAGCGATATTTTTTTCTAGGATCTTTAAACGTTCCTATAAATTTTAAGTCATTATAAAGTTTTTCTGGATCATCGGGTTTAAAAGTAGCGTTTGCATAATAATACAAAGAATTCCCTTCATTCACACCTTTTTCTTTAGATGCTCTTATAATTTCTTCTGTGGCTTTTTTCGAATGCGTACCAATTTCTTCAGCTAAAATTTCAATTGGAACAATCTCTCCGTTTTTGGTACGAAAAGCTACAAAAAAGTCTGAATCAATAAATGAAACCCCAAAATCTGCAAATGCTGGACATTGAGAATCTGAATCTTCCATTCCTTCAGTGTATTTATTAAATTCATCTAACGTCTTATTTGATGTTCCTATCCATACAGAAATCATATTTTTTGTATCTGAATCAAGCATTTTAATCGTCCTTTCTCAGTTATTGAAAATTTAATTTAAAATTTATTTCATTACAGAGGCCGTCTAATAAACCAAAAAAAACCGCGTGCGTGCGTACCGCTCACACCCCACGTCGGGATTTGAGGTTTTGCAGGCTACGGCTTGCTAAGTTGAAACTGAAGGTTTCATATTAATTATTAAGTATTTTGAATAAAGAAAATACCTGCTTGACTTCCAGATAGAAGTTTTTTCTTAATATTTTGGTCATAATAAAAATAACCAATACCATTCTGAAAAATATGTAACTTTTTATTTATATCTTCTTCTAATAATTGCAAGCAAAAACTAAACTTAGGAGAAGGATATATTATATCTTGTTCAAAATAAGGATTACCAAAAATTTTGGATACATCCAAGCCCATCCCTTTATCTTCAAAGAATAAATGTTCATCTTCATTGTATTTTGCATCAGCTTCTTTATCAACTTCATCAAGCCTTTCAAAAAATTTTCTTTCCAAAGAAATATTTCCTAAATCTTGATTGTTGATAGCTTGTTCCCTTTCATAAAGGATAGCGCAACTAAAACCATCATTTAGTAAAATCAAATCATCCTGACAATTAACAGTATATTTAGATGAAATAGAGTCTTTTACTCCTCCCAGTACATGCTCCTCTATAGAAATAAAAACAGAGATATAATAATTTCTACGAGGGAATACATTTTCAGGTAAAAAGTCAGAATAAAGAGTAAATAGATGCGTTTGATAGGCATCAGAATTTGGAACTTTAGGCCATAATTCTAACGGAATATGTTCAGCTCCTCCTCCAATATAACCAATACTATGTGGTGTTTTAGAAGAAGTAAAAAGTAATTTTGACATTTAAATTTCCTTTTTGCTATAATTCATCAAATCCAATAAATTCATAATAATTTTGCTCCTTCCATTCCTTCAAAGTATAAAGAAAAGGTAAGGAGAACATTTCCAATATTATTTCTTTTAAATTTTCTGACACCATAAATGCATCCATATACTTATACTTGGTAGACAGCAAAATATCCTTATCTGAATTAGTATATGCCTCCAGCGAAAAACCTTTTTCATCTCTTCCTAAATCTGGATAAACAATTTCATCCTCAATTTCCCAGCTAACTATTCTTACCAAATAATAGACTTCATTCGTCAATAGCTCACCTTTTGTATTGACAATAATTGCCTTGCTCATACCAAAATCATGATCAAACCCATATTTTTTTATAAATTCCAAAAAGCGCGCTGACATGATAAAGAAATCATTATATGGAAGAAAATCAAAAGTAACATCTCTTACTTTCTTTAAGCAGACATAAACCTTTTCAGGCATCGGAGGAATTTCTTGCCCCTTTACGAACCAACTCCATGGAAAGTCAAAATCAGGATGCGTTTTTTTAGGGTTAAATTCCTCTGATATCCCTAGGACTCCACTACTTACTCGTGGCAACCCCATTTTTCCTGCTTTATCCATACTTTGCAGAGCATATCCCCATACTAATAACTTTTTCATAATACCCTCTTAAGATAATCGTTTTGGTGAATTGGCAGATGAACATCCTCCAACAGATATGGACTTACTCAAACGTTTTTTCAATCTGTCCGATTTTGTCGTAGACGTAATGGAGGACGTCGCTTCTTTGGTTAGAGCTTTGTATCAGGTTGCCAAATCCATTTGGCTCCATATTTTTCTAGTAAATCAAAGCTAGCTTGAGGTCCCATGCTACCAGCCTTGTAGTCATGGAGTGGAGCACCATTTTCTGCCCAAAGTTTCTCAATACGGTCAATCAATTTCCATGATGCGCTCACTTCATCCCAGTGGCTAAAGTTGGTTGAATTATTGTTTAAAACATCATAGATCAGTTTTTCATATGGGTCTGGTGAAGCACCTGTAGCAGTCGCATCTGTTCGATAGTCAAGAGAATTCGGCGCAAGGCTAAACTCTTCCCCTACCTTTTTACCGTTAAGACTGAGAGAGAATCCTTCAGTTGGCTGGATGTAGATGGTAAGCACATTCGGTGCTAGTGGTTCTCCGAAAATAGAATCCATTTGCTTGAAGACAATGTTCACGTGTGTTCCTTTTTCTGTTAGGCGTTTACCTGTACGGAAGAAGAAAGGTACACCACGGAAGCGATCAGTATCTACAAAGAATGCACCTGAAGCAAATGTTTCTGTCATAGATTCAGGGTTGACATTTGGTTCGCTACGGTAAGAAATATATTTCATGCCATCGACTTTACCAGAACGATATTGGCCACGGATGAATTGTTCTTTGAGTTCCTCGTCTGTAGGTTGGTAAAGGTTCTTGAAGACCTTGATTTTCTCCGCACGAATGTCATCCTTGGTAAAGCTTGCGGGCTTATCCATAGCTAGGAGTGATAGAAGTTGTAGAGTATGGTTTTGAACCATATCACGAAGGGCACCAGACTCATCATAGTAGCCACCACGTTCCTCAACACCTAGACGCTCTGCAAAGGTTATCTGAACGTTATCAATGTGCTCACGATTCCAAACATTTTCAAAAATCATATTGGCAAAGCGGATGGCAAAAATACTTTGAATCATTTCTTTACCGAGATAGTGGTCGATACGATAGATTTGGTCTTCGTTAAAAGTAGCAAGGAGTTCTTCGTTTAGTTTGCTTGCAGTCTCATAATCTGTACCAAAAGGCTTCTCAACAATCAAACGTTCAAAGCCTTTACCGTCAACGATTTGCTCAGATTTGAGGTGTTTAGCAATGGTACCAAAAAATTGAGGTGCCATAGAGAGGAAAAAGAGCTTGTTGTGTTCAGTTTGATACTTTTCATTTAACTCAGCCTGAAGCTTACGTAATTCAATATAGTGCTCAGTGTCATTAACATCGTGACTTTGGTAGTAAAAATGACTAGCAAATGCTTGAGCCTCTTCTGCGCTATCTGCCAAGTCTAAGATAGATTCGACAACAACAGATTCGAAGTACTCTTTACTCCATGGTCTACGAGCAGTTCCAATAACAGCAAAATGATCAGATAGATTACCTGATTTGTAAAGTCTAAAAAGTGAAGGGTAGAGCTTGCGTTTAGCCAAATCTCCACTAGCACCGAAAATTGTTACAATAACTTTAGATGACATCTAGCTACCTAATTTCTATTTTGTTTCCTAGTCCAGCTAGGCATGGGAAAACCCCATTTTCATACCCTTTATTTTATCATAATTTTCTAAAAAATCCAAAATTCCAATACAAGTGAGAAAAAAACTGCAAGGGAAACCTTGCAGTTTTTTTAAGCGTTGAGGACCTTGTCCAAAAATTCTTTTAGACGAGGGTGTTGTGGGTTATCAAAGATTTGGTCAGGGGTTCCATCTTCTAGAAATTCACCGTCTGCAGTAAAGATAACACGATTGGCAACCTTACGAGCAAATCCCATCTCGTGAGTTACGATGATCATGGTCATGCCTTGCTCTGCCAATTCCTTCATAACGTTAAGAACGTCGCCAACCATTTCAGGGTCAAGGGCAGAAGTTGGCTCATCAAAGAGCATGATATCAGGGTTCATTGCTAAACCTCGAGCAATAGCCACACGTTGTTTTTGTCCACCAGACAAACTATCAGGATTAGCATTTGCCTTGTCAGCAAGTCCAACCTTTTCAAGAAGCTCCATGCCTAATTTTTCAGCTTCAGCCTTGGTTAACAACTTATGCTCGATAGGAGCGAAAGTGATATTTTCCAAGACAGTCATATGTGGAAAGAGATTAAAGTGCTGGAATACCATTCCTACATTTTCACGAACATGGTCCACGTTGGTTGCTTTGTCAGTCAAATCATAACCATTAACTGTGATATGACCTTTTGTCCCCTCTTCGAGGAGATTCAAGCTACGCAAGAAAGTTGACTTACCTGACCCAGAAGGACCGATGATACAAACAACATCTCCTTCATAGAATTTTGCTGAGATTCCTTTAAGGACTTTGTTTTTACCATATTGTTTATGTAAATTATCGACATCGATTTTTAATTTAGCCATTATTGAATCCTCTTTTCTAAGCGTTTTGCAAGTCTAGTAAGAAGAGTGATAATCACAAGATAGAAGACTGCGAGAATTGCATACATTTTGAAACTTTGGTAGTTACGAGCAATGATAATCTTACCAGTCTGGAAGAGTTCTACAAGACCGATCGCAGATACGATCGTTGTATCTTTCAATGCGATAACAAATTGGTTAACGAAGTTTGGAAGCATGAGTTTGGTTGCTTGAGGCAAGACAATCTTACGCATGGTTTTTCCATATGAAATACCAAGACTTCGACTAGCTTCCATTTGCCCAACAGGAACTGCCTTAATACCACCACGAACAATCTCAGCGATGTAGGCTGCTGAGTTTAGAGAGAGGGCGATTGTACCTGCGACAAAGTCGTTGATTGGGCTTTGTTGACCTGTAAGGGATTCGATAAAGTTAGGAATACCCCAGAAAATAAATGCTGCAAGAATCATCAATGGAATACCACGGATCACGTCAACAAAAATCTCTGAAATCAAACGAAGTGATTTATATGGGCTGACGCTAAACATACCAAAGATAATTCCGATGAAAATAGCAATTGCAAATGAAACAAGGGCTAAGGCAAGAGTAATTCCAAGGCCGCTAAGGAGTTGTTTGTAGTTGTTTTTTAACAATCCCCAAATAGTTGTTTCATCAGCAGTTGAAGTTGTTGTAGTAGAGTCGCTGGCTAGATACTTATCAAGAATCTTTTGGAATTCTCCATTTGCTTTAAGATTTGCAAGTCCTTTATTGAACTTCTCTAGCAATTCTGGATTGCTTCCTTTTTTAACTGCAAAGGCAGTTTCGCCAATTGGAGTACCTGCGATTGGTGTTTTTAACTTTTGTCCTTGACTGATAGAATATTTAATAACAGGTTCGTCATCCATAACGGCATCAATTGAACCAGTGTTTAAGCTATCATACATAGATGCAGCATCTGAAAAGGTCTTGATTTTGTAACCGTATTTGCTTTGATTCTCGTTTAAGAATGTTTGTGAAGCAGTACCATTTTTCACACCTACAGTCTTACCGTTCAAATCTTTGTAAGAAGAAATAGTACTTGATTCTTTAACACCAAGAATAGTATTTGCAGTATAGTAAGAATCAGAGAAATCAAAAGTTTCCTTACGAGCATCTGTAACTGACATACCCGCAATGATACCGTCTGCTTGTCCAGATTGAACTGCATTAATAGCTGCATCAAAACCAGGATTGGTAATCTCTACCTCAAAGCCTTGGTCTTCAGCGATAGCCTTGATTAGATCCATATCGATACCAGTGTATTGGTTGCTTGAGTCCTGGAAAACAAATGGTGCAAATGACGAGTCACTGGCAATGACATACTTGGTTTTCTCAGTATCAGCTTTTACTAGTCCTAATGAAAAAATAGGAAATAAAATAAGCAAACATGCTAGGATTTTTTTCTTCATGTGATGTCTCCTTTCAGGGTATTTTCAAATTATAGCAGAAAAAATTGAATCCGGCAAATTTTTTATACTTTAATGTAAGAAAATATAACATGAATAGAAGAGCGGTAGAAGAAAGAGAATCAGAAAGTATCTTCTTTTTATGGTAAAATAGAAGGAGTACTTAGAAAGGAAAAAAAGATGATTGTTAAGTTTGACAGAGGCCTGCTGAAGGTTCAAATTGCATGGGGTCTGTTTTATTCTCTCAGTTCATTGTGCTTGATTATTCCTTACCTTTTAAATGATTTTTGGTATGAGAATTATTTTGGTAAACTCTTTTTCCTTTTCTTTCTTCTGCTTCCACTATATACCGGTATTTCAGCGGTAGATGGAATTATGAATTTTAGAAAAACAAAAAAATTGATAGAAGTAGATGAGCAGACCTTCACCTATTATGGGAAACTTTTTGGCCGAAAAACCTTTGAAATTCCCTTATCTGATATCGACCTTGTCATGAAAGATTGGTCAAGTCCAATAGCCAATATCAAGCATTCATCATCCTTTCTTTATTTTTTGAAGCGGATTGAATACTTTTTATACCCCCAATTTGAATTGGATGATAAAAAAAGATATCGGGTTCTGATGATTCTATTCAAAGATAGTGTGACGGCTATCACATACGATAAAAAGCTTGGTTTTCAGTTGCCAAAGAAGCGTAAGTATGTTGAGAAGAACCAAATCATACGAATTGCCGTGGATAGAGGAGAGGTTTTCTCAGACCAAGAAATGAATGACTATATAAACGAAAGGAACGGTCATGATAGATAGAAAAGTAAATAACAAATTTAAACTCGTATCCAAATACCAACCCTCTGGGGATCAACCGCAGGCCATTGAGCAGTTAGTGGATAACATCGAGGGTGGTGAGAAGGCGCAAATCCTGATGGGAGCGACTGGTACAGGGAAAACCTATACCATGAGTCAAGTGATTGCGCAAGTTAATAAGCCAACCCTGGTCATTGCCCACAATAAGACACTGGCAGGCCAGCTCTATGGGGAGTTCAAAGAATTTTTCCCTGAAAATGCGGTTGAGTATTTCGTTTCTTACTATGATTACTACCAGCCAGAAGCTTATGTGCCGTCGAGCGATACCTATATCGAAAAAGATAGCTCGGTCAATGACGAGATTGATAAGCTTCGTCACTCGGCAACCTCAGCCCTATTAGAACGTAATGATGTGATCGTTGTGGCATCTGTTTCTTGTATCTATGGTTTAGGTTCTCCGAAGGAATATGCAGATAGCGTAGTAAGTTTGCGTCCAGGTCTTGAGATTTCTCGTGATAAACTGCTCAATGATTTAGTTGACATTCAGTTCGAGCGTAATGACATTGATTTCCAGCGGGGAAGATTCCGTGTGCGTGGGGATGTGGTGGAGATTTTCCCAGCCTCTCGGGATGAGCATGCCTTTCGGGTAGAGTTTTTCGGCGATGAGATCGATCGCATCCGTGAAGTCGAAGCTCTAACTGGTCAAGTTCTGGGCGAAGTGGATCATTTGGCGATTTTCCCAGCCACTCACTTTGTGACCAATGACGACCACATGGAGGTAGCAATTGCTAAGATTCAGGCTGAATTGGAGGAGCAGTTAGCTATCTTTGAAAAAGAAGGCAAACTCCTCGAAGCGCAACGCTTGAAACAACGGACAGAGTACGATATCGAGATGCTACGTGAGATGGGTTATACCAATGGTGTCGAAAACTACTCCCGTCACATGGATGGACGAAGCGAAGGAGAGCCTCCTTACACGCTTCTTGACTTCTTCCCTGATGATTTTTTGATTATGATAGATGAGAGTCATATGACCATGGGGCAAATTAAAGGGATGTATAATGGAGACCGTTCTCGTAAGGAAATGTTGGTGAATTATGGTTTCCGTTTACCTTCTGCCCTAGACAACCGTCCTCTTCGTCGGGAAGAGTTTGAAAGTCATGTTCACCAGATTGTCTATGTATCAGCGACACCTGGAGATTATGAGATGGAACAAACGGACACCGTGATTGAGCAAATCATTCGTCCAACAGGTCTTTTGGATCCAGAAGTGGAAGTGCGCCCAACGATGGGACAGATTGATGACTTGCTTGGTGAAATTAATGCTCGTGTTGAAAAGAACGAGCGTACCTTTATTACAACTTTGACCAAGAAAATGGCAGAAGACTTGACCGATTACTTCAAGGAAATGGGGATCAAAGTCAAATACATGCACTCGGATATCAAGACTTTAGAGCGGACAGAGATTATCCGAGATTTACGATTAGGTGTCTTTGATGTCTTAGTCGGGATTAACCTCCTTCGTGAAGGGATTGACGTACCTGAAGTAAGTTTAGTTGCTATTCTCGATGCTGACAAGGAAGGTTTCCTCCGTAATGAACGTGGTCTGATCCAAACTATTGGTCGTGCAGCCCGTAATAGTGAAGGGCATGTCATTATGTATGCTGATACTATGACTCAATCTATGCAAAAAGCCATCAATGAAACGGCTCGTCGTCGTAAGATTCAAATGGCCTATAATGAAGAGCATGGTATTGTTCCCCAAACCATCAAGAAGGAAATTCGTGACCTGATTTCTGTCACAAAAGCTGTGGCTAAGGAAGAGGATAAAGAAGTCGATATCAATAGCCTTAATAAACAAGAACGTAAAGAATTGGTCAAGAAACTGGAAAAACAAATGCAAGAAGCCGTCGAAGTGCTTGACTTCGAGTTGGCGGCGCAAATCCGTGATATGATGCTGGAAGTCAAGGCGTTGGATTAGGAGAAATGAATTTTAAATATGTTTAACTAGGAGAATTTAGTAATGAAAAAAGCATTAGTGTTGAATTTCAGTTTTATCGCGATTATCCTCTCAGCCTGTTTTATAAGTTTTATAGTCATTTTAGTAGTTATTTTTCATAATACTTTTTCTGGACCAAATCAAAAAGATATTGAAGTGGCAGCAAGCAGAACACTGAATTTATATGGTTTTAAAGGTGATGTGAAGGTTACGAAGTTTTCTAGACATAGATGGCCTTCTGAAGATTATGAAATTGAATATGATTACACTGAAGAGGTTAATGGTAGGAAAATCACTGTAAGTGACAGTCTAATTTATTTTCCTAAATCTCCAGGAAGATCTAAGCGGACGAGTGAAGAACTAGCTTACGATGGAACTACTAAAACGATGTTACGAGAATTCTCTGGGATAGCTGATCAATTACTCAATCAACATCCATACAGTGTGTCTAACAAAGAAAAGGTAGAGAGTTTTTTCAAGCAATATGAAAATCCCAATTTGGAATTCGTAAATAGTTACTGGAGTGTCGATGAGAGTGTCAAAAATATAGAAGAATATTACGCTCTTATAGAAAAGAATCGTAAAGATGGGAAAGCTTTTCAGGGGTTATATGATATTCCTATTGATGAATTTCTAGAAAAAGGAATTATTAAAGGAAGTATTAGATACAAAGACACGGTTTTAGAAGAGGGTGAAAAAGATTATTTTGATAGTGAAGGTGGACTGACAGAATTTATTTCAAATGGGATTGATAGTGCAGAGTTGCCAGGTGCCATTTATACTGTCTCTTACTACTATGGTGCTAAAGGTTATCGTTCAGGAAGCAGTGTCTCTTTAAAAATTCAGAATCATAAACTTATAAGTTACGAAAAAAACAGAACTGGTAGGTTTTAGCTGATAAAATTAAACTTATCAGATTGTATCTCAAAAATGAGATTATAATATAAATATCTTTGAACAGTTATTAACACGAAAGATTAAGAAACGATAAGTAAGAATGACAGTACACAGAAAACATCAAAAAAACACTATAAGCCAAATCAAAAAATAAGCTGGCTAGATAAAGTAAAATTGTGGTTTCTACTGCATTCAAAAATAGCTTTTCTATTAGATAGTAGTATATTTTTATTATCAGCTTTTGGGATAATCTATTTGTTACTTGGGACAACTCTTGTTCCAAAACCATATCAAAACCTCAATTGTGTCTTTCCACTTTATATGAATCTTATATTCTTAGTGCAAGCTTGATCATATTAATTTCGCAGCATATTGATAATAAAAAGAGAGAAGAAGAAAATGGGGAAAATCAACTCAAATGAAAAATCATAAAAGAAAATTAAAAAGGAAAAAGAAATTATCCAGGGTAGAGAAGTTCAATCTGTGGTTAGAATCTCACAAGCTATTGGCCTTTTTAGTGGATTTTATAGTTTTATTATCAATAACTGGACTAATAGGTATTGTTTTTCAAGTAATTATCCTTATACCAAGTCCTTATAATCATATGAACTACATGTTTCCGCTCTACTGTAATATACTTTTGATATTTGCTAGATTCTATGCTTACTATCTGAGAGAAATTTGTTCTACTAAGAAAAATTTTAAAGATTATCTGGAACCGTTTCTTTATGTCAATAGTTTCGGTTTTATAATTCACTTGACAATGGGAATTGGAACACCGACTCACCACCACGTTTTACCCTCCCTCTTATCCGTTGACCACCGCTATATTTGGTTCCCTATAGTAACCTATATGGTCTTTTTTACCGTATCTGCTTTAATGATTTTATTTATGAAATATATTGAAAAGAAAAGGAGTTAATCATGAGAAAACATCTAAATATATTTAGGATTCTTTACCTATTGTTCTTGGTATTTGCCCTAATTCATTTTGTCCTAGGTTTATTTGGTTTAGCTTTTACCCCAGTTTTGTGGAATATCTGGTTCTTTGGTCTCTGCTTAACCCTATTTATCCATCCATGGACTATCTTCTATAAATCTAGAATCTTTCAATGGCATCATTTGATTTTTCAAGCTCTCAGTGGTTTTTTTGCACTTTTAATCTGGTTGATGATATTCTTTTTCCTATCTTTCATTCCAGACTCATCGATTCCTGTCAGTATAGACTATCAAGTTAATACTAAAGACAAGGAGATAAGGATTAATAGAGGATCTTTTCTGGATGATATTCGAGAATATCACGACTGGATTAATCCCTTGATTATGAAGTCTAAAATTAAATATATGATAGAGAATTAAAGATTAGAAAGTGAGTCCTATGTCCCGAGCACAATTAACCATTCTTACCAATATTTGTATGATTGAAGATCTAGAAAAGCAGCGCGTGGTTATGCAGTATCGTTCACCCGAAAGCAACCATTGGTCTGGCTATGCCTTTCCAGGAGGCCATGTTGAAAATGGAGAGGCTTTTGCTGAATCTGTTATTCGTGAAATATACGAGGAAACAGGTCTGACAATCCAAAATCCTCAACTGGTCGGCATTAAAAATTGGCCACTAGATACAGGTGAGCGCTACATTGTCTTTTGTTACAAGGCGACTGAATTTACGGGTACTCTCCAGTCCTCTGAAGAAGGAGAAGTGTCCTGGGTACAAAAAGACCAGATTCCAAATTTGGAACTGGCCTATGATATGTTACCTTTGATGGAGATGATGGAATCTCCAGACAAGTCTGAATTTTTTTATCGTCACCGTACAGAAGACGGATGGGAAAAGGAAATATTCTAATCTTTGACTAAATAACCTAGCTGATCCAAGGCCTTCTCGATATAGAGGAGGTCTTGTTTGCTTTCAGCCTCAACCAAATGGTAGTGTATTCCATCTGTTAATTCTGATAGGGGGCGAAAATCTGAAGATTCAGCTTGGTTTAAAAAGTGTTCTACATCTCGTCTACAACTCAACTTAAGAAGGGTTTCGATTTCACCGTAGACAGGATGGTCGATAAGAATGTTTTGCACCCGACCGCCGTTATCAACGATAGCAAGTAGTTCTTGCTCCATATCTTCCTCTTTGTGTTTAACCTTAAAGAGTTTATGAACAAAAGGATTGGCTTTATTTTCTTTATAGATATACCCACGATTGGTTGATAGGATAGGAGCACCGTCTGCACGAAGCACAGCGATATCCTGGACAATGATCTGTCGAGTCACGTGAAAATATTCTGCTAAACTTTGGCCGTTCATTGGCTTTTGAGCTTCTTTTAAGAGTTGAATAAGCGCTTCTTTGCGGTCTTTAGTCATGTTTTACTTTCTTAACGGCGTTTTTTTAAGGCTTTATACACAGCCAGTGCCAAGTAATAGTCTATCATACTATGAATAATAGTTCCAAAACCAACTAATACAAAGAGAACATAGAACATATTTTTTAGGTCTGTTCCTGTACTAGCATAGAAGATAATACAAGCAAAGACTTCGGCAATAGCGTGTACTAAACCAAGTACAAAGTTAAAAATCAAGGAAGATTTCTTATTGTCTAAGGTTTGAGGATGTTTTTGAAGGTAGAAAGCTCCCAGGGTACCAAAGAAGATATGAGAAAAAGCTCGAAGTACGATAACAATCGGATAACCGGCTAGTAAGAATCCAATACTAGAAGCAACAATGACAAAAATAGCCATCCATGGCGAGAGAAACATAGCAATGAAGATGGCCACGTGACTTCCTAAAGTATAAGAAGCAGGGGGGATGACAATTTTGATGGGCATCACCAAAGGAATCAAAATAGCGATAGCGGTTAGCAATGCAGTTAAAGTCATGAATTGGGTTTTCTTTTGTGTATTCATAATAACTCCTTTTTATGTGTATATACAGTTGTATAGTACACTAAATATTTTTCCCCGTCAAGAGAGAAATTGAATTTTGAAGGAAAAATAGTTAAAATAAAGT
The DNA here is from genome assembly GCF_965111935.1 of Streptococcus sp. Marseille-Q7087. Taxonomy (NCBI): domain Bacteria; kingdom Bacillati; phylum Bacillota; class Bacilli; order Lactobacillales; family Streptococcaceae; genus Streptococcus; species Streptococcus sp. Marseille-Q7087. Next base: position 754,218 of record NZ_CBCOPJ010000001.1, read on the forward strand.
AAAGTATCCTAGAAAGAGTAGAGAGGCAAGATGATAGATATTCTTTATCCAATTTTTGTCATTCATTTTATATCTAAGCAGAAAAAAACAGGAATCCAAGTATCAAAATTCACAACATTTACAGCCTATAGTTTTTTGATTATATCTTTAATTAGAATTGCATTTGGATCCTTAGGACTATTCCTTTTCTCGATTCCCATATTCGGTTTCCTCTATTTTGCAGTTATAGGTGAAATTCTTTTTCATATTAGCATCATTTACGGAATCATTTTACTTTTCTTGTCCTTAACGCTATTCCTAGACAGTCAAAAAAGTAACCAAGAACTTCTAATCATGGAACAAACTCCCTTTATCTTTTATCTATTAATGTTAAGTGTTCACGCACTCTTGATCTATTCTACATTAGTACCGATACTTTCTATTCACGATAAAATATAAATACTCTTTATCAATGACTTGTAGTGGAATATAAGAAACATCGAGACAGTATACATTATAATGAAGTGAATAGTCTATATGTTTCCTTTTAAAAAATTAAATTTTTTTAATAAAAGTGCTTGCTTTGAAATGACAGATATGATATACTTATAAACGGTTTGAAAAAACTGCCTAAGACAGTAGGGGAGCTCGACTCATAAATATCCTACCGAGGACAAAACGTATCATGTAAAAAGAAGCGTATTGTACTTTCGTGTCTAGGTTTGGGCGCGTTTTTCTTTTGGAAAAATTCCCCAAGCAAAATAATTACGGAGGTGAACACACTAATGAGTGAAGCAATTATTGCTAAGAAAGCGGAACTAGTTGACGTAGTGGCTGAGAAAATGAAAGCTGCTGCATCAATCGTCGTTGTAGACGCTCGTGGTTTGACAGTTGAACAAGATACAGTTCTTCGTCGTGAGCTTCGTGGAAGCGAAGTTGAGTATAAAGTTATTAAAAACTCAATCTTACGTCGTGCAGCTGAAAAAGCTGGTCTTGAAGATCTTGCATCTGTTTTTGTTGGACCATCTGCAGTAGCATTTTCTAATGAAGATGTTATCGCACCAGCGAAAATCTTGAACGACTTTGCTAAAAACGCTGAAGCACTTGAAATCAAAGGTGGTGCAATCGAAGGCGCTGTCGCATCTAAAGAAGAGATTATTGCTCTTGCAACTCTTCCAAACCGCGAAGGACTTCTTTCTATGCTCCTTTCTGTACTTCAAGCGCCAGTGCGCAACGTTGCTCTTGCAGTCAAAGCGGTTGCAGACAACAAAGAAGACGCAGCTTAATCTTAAGCTACGCAGCGTAGCCTAGCTACAAAAAATATAAAAAATAAAATATAAACTTATTTGGAGGAAATAACAATGGCATTGAACATTGAAAACATTATTGCTGAAATTAAAGAAGCTTCAATCCTTGAATTGAACGACCTTGTAAAAGCTATCGAAGAAGAATTTGGTGTAACTGCAGCTGCTCCTGTAGCTGTTGCTGCAGCTGGTGCTGCTGACGCTGGTGCTGCTAAAGATTCATTCGACGTTGAATTGACATCTGCAGGCGACAAGAAAGTCGGCGTTATCAAAGTTGTACGTGAAATCACTGGTCTTGGTCTTAAAGAAGCTAAAGAACTTGTTGATGGTGCACCAGGTGTCATCAAAGAAGGCGTTGCAGCTGCTGAAGCTGAAGAACTTAAAGCTAAATTGGAAGAAGCTGGAGCTTCAGTTACTCTTAAATAATAGAGCGACTACATTTGTAGCTTAAAAACATGATTAAACCGCTATTCTTAGGAGTAGCGGTTTTTCTTTTTGTTTAAATGGAGCTAAAGGTTTATTAAAATCTAATTGCTAATCATTTAGTAGAGATTTCTTATGTAAAAAATTTACTTTTTAATTCCTTTCTGTTATAATAGATGGCAAGAAAGAATATCTTATCAGTAGATCCTAAGCGAGCCTGTGGTAGTGGGAGTCAGGTGGTTAAGAGATAAGTGTGGCGCTTTTGGTATTTTAAAAAAAATAATGAAGTAATAAATTAGGGTGGAACCGCGTTTTTGACGCCCCTAGGTCGCAGACTTAGGAGCAAAGACTCGGTTCTTTTTGTATCCAAAGTCACAAGAATTAAAAAAAGGAGTAAAACATGTCCAAAAAACTAACCTTTCAAGAGATTATCTTGACTTTGCAACAATACTGGAATGACCAGGGTTGTATGCTCATGCAGGCTTATGACAACGAAAAGGGTGCAGGAACTATGAGTCCTTACACTTTCCTTCGTGCTATTGGTCCTGAGCCATGGAATGCAGCTTATGTAGAGCCATCACGTCGTCCAGCAGATGGTCGTTACGGGGAAAATCCAAACCGTCTTTACCAACACCACCAATTCCAAGTGGTTATGAAACCATCACCATCAAATATTCAGGAGCTCTATCTCGAGTCATTGGAAAAATTGGGGATCAATCCATTGGAACACGATATCCGCTTCGTTGAAGATAACTGGGAAAATCCATCAACTGGATCAGCTGGTCTTGGTTGGGAAGTATGGTTGGACGGTATGGAAATCACTCAGTTCACTTATTTCCAACAAGTCGGTGGCTTGGCAACTGGTCCTGTCACAGCTGAAGTTACTTATGGTTTAGAGCGTTTAGCTTCTTACATCCAAGAAGTAGATTCTGTTTATGATATTGAGTGGGCTCCAGGCGTAAAATACGGAGAAATCTTCCTTCAACCAGAATACGAGCATTCAAAATACAGCTTTGAAGTTTCAGATCAAGATATGTTGCTTGAAAACTTTGAGAAATTTGAAAAAGAAGCCGGACGTGCTTTGGAATTGGGCCTAGTTCACCCTGCCTATGACTACGTTTTGAAATGTTCACACACTTTCAACTTGCTAGACGCACGTGGTGCTGTTTCTGTTACAGAACGTGCTGGTTATATTGCCCGCATCCGTAACTTGGCTCGTTTCGTAGCCAAAACCTTCGTCGCAGAACGCAAGAAACTCGGTTACCCACTTCTCGACGAAGCTACACGCGCCAAACTCCTAGCAGAAGAGGAAGAATAAAGAGAGCGTATTAGATGGGATTGGCTGATAGAGCAATCCTACAGAACCAGTTGCCGCAGTGATAAAGGTATCGTTAGAGAAACTAACGATACCAGGCAAAATTGGAGACCTTAGGCTCCAATTTTAGCAATGAAACGACGAAGTCGGTTGCTTGCGTGCCAATCACATAAGGCAAACTGGAAAAAAGATATTTTCGGAGAAAAAACATGACAAAAAACTTATTAGTAGAACTTGGACTTGAAGAGTTGCCAGCCTACGTTGTCACACCAAGTGAAAAACAACTGGGTGAAAAAATGGCAGCTTTCTTGGATGAAAATCGCCTTTCATACGAAGGCATTCAAACCTTCTCAACTCCACGTCGCTTAGCTGTTCGAGTACTTGGTTTAGCAGACCAACAAACAGATTTGACTGAAGATTTCAAAGGACCTTCTAAGAAAATCGCCTTGGATGCAGATGGGAACTTTTCTAAAGCTGCTCAAGGATTCGTCCGTGGAAAAGACTTGACAGTGGATGATATTGAATTCCGTGAAATTAAAGGTGAAGAATATGTCTATGTGACCAAGCATGAAGCTGGAAAACCTGCTGAGGAAGTGTTGACAGGAATTCCAGAAGTATTGGCTAGCCTTAGCTTCCCAGTAAGTATGCACTGGGCAAATAATACCTTTGAATACATTCGTCCGGTCCATACGTTGACAGTTCTTTTGGATGATGTGGCACTCGATATGGATTTCTTAGATATTCATTCAGGAAGAGTTAGCCGTGGACATCGTTTCCTTGGACATGAAGTGGAAATTCGTCATGCTGATAGTTACGAAGAAGATTTGCGTAAAGTTTATGTCATTGCTGATAGCATTGAACGCGAAAATATGATTCGTGAACAAATCAAGGCTATTGAAGTAGAACAAGGTGTTCAAGTTCAGGTTGATGAGGGACTTTTAAATGAAGTTTTGAATCTGGTTGAATATCCAACTGCTTTTATTGGTAATTTTGACCCTAAATACCTAGAAGTTCCAGAAGAAGTTTTGGTTACTTCAATGGAAACTCATCAACGCTACTTTGTAGTCCGTGACCTTGAAGGGAATCTTAAACCAAACTTCATCTCAGTTCGTAATGGGAATGCTGAGCACTTAGAAAATGTTGTTCGAGGAAATGAGAAAGTCTTGGTGGCTCGTTTAGAAGATGGAGAATTCTTCTGGCGTGAAGACCAAAAATTGAAGATTGAAGATCTTGTAGCTAAATTATCTCATGTAACCTTCCATGAAAAGATTGGTTCATTACGTGAACACATGATCCGTACCGGGGAAATTGCTATTCTATTAGCAGAGAAAGCAGGTTTATCAGTTGATAAAACTGTTGATCTTGCTCGTGCTGCAGCTATTTATAAGTTTGATCTTTTGACTGGTATGGTTGGTGAGTTTGATGAACTTCAAGGAATCATGGGTGAGAAGTATGCTCTTCTTGCTGGTGAAAATCCGGCAGTAGCACAAGCTATCCGTGAACACTACCTTCCAGATTCTGCAGATGGTGCTCTTCCTGAGTCTAAAGTTGGAGCAATCCTTGCACTAGCTGATAAATTAGATACTCTCTTGTCCTTCTTCTCTGTTGGTTTGATTCCATCTGGTTCAAATGACCCTTATGCTCTTCGTCGAGCAACACAAGGGATTGTCCGTATCTTGGAAGACTTTGGCTGGAATATTCCAATGGACGAATTGATTGCTAGCCTTTATGCTTTATCATTTGATAGCCTAACTTACGATAATCAAGAAGAAGTGCTTAACTTCATCAAAGCTCGTGTTGATAAGATGATGGGGTCTACTGCAAAAGATATTAAGGAAGCTGTTCTAGCAAGCTCAAACTTTGTTGTTGCAGATATGATTGAAGCAGCAGAAGCACTGAAAGAAGCATCTCTAAATAGTGACTACAAACCAGCTGTTGAATCCTTATCTCGTGCCTTTAACCTAGCGGAAAAAGCAGAAGGTTCAGTCAAAGTTGATACTAGTCTCTTTGAAAATGAACAGGAAAAAGAACTAGCTCAAGCAGTAGAAAATCTAGAATTGAAAGGTTCAGCTAGTGATAAATTAACGCAATTATTTGCTCTTAGTCCTGTCATTGATGCATTCTTTGACAATACAATGGTTATGGCAGAGGATGTTGATGTTAAGAATAATCGCCTAGCTATTCTAACTGAACTTGTGAATAAAGCAAAAACTGTCGCTGCTTTTAATCTTCTTAATACAAAATAGAAATTAAAAAGTAGATTGGAGGTTCAAATATGACACCAGAAAAAATCGCTCGTATTAATGAGCTTGCTAAAAAGAAAAAAACAGAAGGTTTGACTGCAGAAGAGAAAGTAGAACAAGCCAAACTTCGTGAAGAATATATCGAAGGTTATCGTCGTGCGGTTCGTCACCACGTTGAAGGAATTAAAATCGTGGATGAGGAAGGAAACGACGTGACACCTGAAAAACTTCGTCAAGTACAACGCGAAAAGGGTTTGCATGGTCGCAGTCTTGATGACCCAAATTCATAAAGTAAATAAAACCTCGGTTAGTATAAGCTAACCGAGCTTTTTGTATTGAAAAAAGGAACCCAAAATGGTCCCTTTAGATTGGTTTTTAGTTACTTGCACCAGAAGTAGCATCAGCAGCTCCGTGGCCACCGTCACCATGTCCTCCAGCGTCAGATGCACCAGAAGTAGCATCTGTATCACCATGCCCTCCAGCAGGAGCAAATGGTCCGCTACCTCCTACCAAACGTTGACCAGTTTCTTTTAAGTACCAGTCAAGCCATGGTTGGAAGTTAAAGACGATTTCATTAATACCAGCATATGATCCATCTGGATAGTACATTGCTTGGTAGTTGTGAGTGTTGATAACACCTGCAGGTGAACCAGGAACGATTGTACGTACATATTCTTGGTTACCATTACGAAGTGTTCCGATAACCCATTCAACGTTTTTCATACGTGCTGGTGGAAGTGATCCGTGAACTGTTGACATACGGCTACCAGATTGAGATGGTACACGTTTCGCAAACATTGTGTCAGGATCTTGGTGAGCGTTGTTGTAGTAGAGGAATTGGTTGTTATCATCAGCATATGTCAATTCAAAAGGCATAGCTTTCAAGAACATATCAATTTGGTTAACTGTCAAGATACCATGGTCAAGTTTAACATATGTATCACCTGAAACAGCACCTGTGATTTCTGCAACTTTTTCTACCCAGTTTGGATCGTCTGGATCAACTTCTGTAATAGTTGTAGCGATTGGTTTGCCACAATCCAAGTCTTCTGGTTCAATTGGTTTTGGTTTTTTCAATTTAGAAACGACTCCTACGTATTTGACAAAGTTATCTAAGCAAGTTTCAAGGAATTTAACTGTTCCTTCGTTAATAATGTTTCCATTTGCGTCAAAAGCTTCTTTAGCTTTTCCAAGGAGGAATTCATTACCTGGCAATGTGTAGGCATTTACACCTGGTGCATCAAGAATTTTACGAAGGTGAACTTGAGCACGTGAAGTACCTTGGTCATAATATGAAGCACCCACAATCATAACTGGTTTGTTTTCAAATGGATGAACTTCAAATGAAAGCCATTCAAGAACAGATTTAAGTGAAGCAGAAATAGTGTGGTTGTGTTCAGGAGTTGCGATAATGACACCATCTGCACGAGTAATTTTATTGTACAACACTCGTAATTGGAAGCTTTCATCCCATTTTTCATCTTGGTTAAACATTGGAACTTCATCGATTTCCAAAACTTCTAGTTCAAATTTAATTTTAAACTGACGGCGGATGAATTCCAAGAGTTTGCGGTTATATGATTGATCGTAGTTTGATCCAACAAGTCCAACAAATTTCATTCTTTCGATCTCCTATCTTACAATTTTTCCCAATCAAAGTCTTCAGCATCCTTGCGAAGAAGTTCTTGTGCGTTACGCAATTTTTCAGTAACTTTAACAAAGATACGGAAGTCATCAAAGATGGCATCCAATTTCTTGATGACATCAAGATCCACCAAGTCACCATTCTGATCAAATGCTTGAAGAGAATGAGAAAGCAAGAATTCATCTGGGAGAACATTTGCTTTGATTTCAGGAGCATTTAGAATCTGACGAAGTTGCAATTGAGCACGTGAAGAACCAAGTGTACCGTATGAAGCACCTGTAATCATAACAGGTTTGTTCAAAAGTGGGAATACTCCATAGGAAATCCAAGCAAGAGCGCTCATAAGAACAGCTGGGATTGAGTGGTCATACTCAGGAGTACCGATAATAACACCATCAGCAGCTTCAATTTTAGCAACAATTTCACTAGCTTCGGCTGGAATTTGTTTGTCGGCTGGTTTGTTAAATACAGGTAGGTCTTTAATTTCTACCAATTCGATTTCAGCTTTATCTGCAAAGTGTTTTTGCATATATTGAAGCAGTTGGCGGTTTGTGGAACGTTTTGAGTTAGTTCCTACAATAGCAATTAGTTTTAGCATGAGCTTTCCTTTCTCTTTTTGCATTATTAATTATTTATCGTTGGATACCAGATGAACAAGCAATTCGTCCATCTTTGTCAATGAGGATGGCTTCGATACCATCAATGTTCTCGATTTGCCACATGATTGAAGCACTCCGTTCTCCGAACAAACGAGTCGTCCATATCTCACCGTCGACTGAGCGATCAGATATGATGGTTAAACTCGCTAGATCTGTTTCAATAGGATAGCCTGTATCACTGTCGAAAATGTGATGATAATCCTTGCCATCGATTTCAAGATGCCGTTCATAAATTCCAGAAGTAACAACAGATTTTCCAGTAATAGATAAGGTCATCAGGTGATTACCACGTGGGTGATTTGGATCTTGAATACCGATTTGCCAAGGCTGTCCATTTTTGGCTTGGTTATTACCAATGGTCAGGATATTTCCTCCTAGATTGATAAGAGCAGAGGTGACACCTTTTTCTCTCAGGAAAGCAGCAACCTTATCTGCACTATAGCCCTTCGCTAAACATCCTAAGTCGATTTTCATTCCTTTTTTTTCTAGGAAAACTGTGGAATGTATTGGATCGAGTTTGATATAACGAGGGTCTATCAATGGTAGAACAGAAGATATCTCTTCAGGACTAGCAACCTTTGCGTCGGAAAAACCAATACGCCAGGTTTGAACCAAAGGACCGATACTGATATTGAGATGACTACCAGGCGCTAGACTATGTTCTAAACCTAAAGAAATCAGCTCAAACAAATCAGGGTGAACCTTAACCGGGGCAATTCCTGCCTGATAGTTAACTTCCATCAATTCTGATGCAGTACTATTCGCATTAAAGCGAAATTCAAGTTCCTTTAGCAATTTAAAAGCTTGACGGAGAAGTTCGTCCGCATGTTCATGTACTAAGGAAATAGTAATCGTAGTTCCCATTAATCGCTCAGATGATGAACTGAGAGGCAAAGAATCAACCCCCTTCAAATTGATTGGAAAGAGCTTAAATCAAAAATTAAAAGCAATTTAAAGATTTATATTTCATTTCCATATATATAGAATATCATAAAGTCAGCGTTTTCACAAATTATTTTTTACAAAAAGTCAAGAAATATGCTTATAAGGTTTGTGAATTATAAAAAGAATTGGGAATTAATGAAAATAAATTAATATAAAATAAGAAAATGTATGAAAAAATATCAATCCGGTCAAATATCTTGTAAACGTTCACAGATAATGATATACTTGAAAGGTAAATAAAAAATAAAAGGTAGGATTTATCTTATGAGTAAAATCGTAGTTGTGGGTGCTAACCACGCTGGAACTGCATGTATCAACACAATGTTGGATAATTTTGGAAACGAAAACGAAATTGTTGTTTTTGACCAAAACTCAAACATTTCATTCCTTGGATGCGGAATGGCACTTTGGATTGGTGAACAAATCGACGGTCCAGAAGGTCTCTTCTACTCAGATAAAGAAAAATTGGAAGCAAAAGGTGCTAAAGTTTACATGAACTCACCAGTTCTTTCAATCGACTATGATAATAAAGTTGTGACTGCAGAAGTAGAAGGTAAAGAACACAAAGAATCATACGAAAAATTGATTTTTGCTACTGGTTCAACTCCAATCTTGCCACCAATCGAAGGTGTAGAGATTGTTAAGGGTAACCGCGAATTTAAAGCAACTCTTGAAAATGTACAATTCGTTAAATTGTACCAAAACGCTGAAGAAGTTATCAACAAACTTGAAGACAAGAGCCAACACCTTGAGCGTATCGCCGTTGTTGGTGGTGGTTACATCGGTGTTGAACTTGCTGAAGCTTTCGAACGTCTTGGAAAAGAAGTTGTCCTTGTTGATATCGTGGACACTGTTTTGAACGGATACTATGACAAAGACTTCACTCAAATGATGGCGAAAAACTTGGAAGACCACAACATCCGTTTGGCACTTGGTCAAACTGTTAAAGCTATCCAAGGTGACGGTAAAGTAGAACGCTTGGTAACTGACAAAGAAACATTTGATGTGGATATGGTTGTCCTTGCGGTTGGTTTCCGTCCAAACACAGCTCTTGCTGATGGTAAGATTGAACTTTTCCGTAATGGTGCCTTCCTTGTAGACAAGAAACAAGAAACATCAATCCCAGGTGTATACGCTGTTGGTGACTGTGCGACTGTTTATGACAACGCTCGTAAAGACACTAGCTACATCGCTCTTGCATCAAATGCGGTACGTACTGGTATCGTAGGTGCTTATAACGCTTGTGGACATGAGCTTGAAGGAATCGGTGTTCAAGGATCAAATGGTATCTCTATCTATGGTCTTCACATGGTTTCAACTGGTTTGACTCTTGAAAAAGCAAAAGCAGCAGGATACAATGCTGTTGAAACAGGCTTCAACGATCTTCAAAAACCAGAATTTATCAAACATGACAACCATGAAGTTGCTATTAAGATTGTCTTTGATAAAGACAGCCGTGAAATCCTTGGTGCGCAAATGGTATCTCGTGATTCTGCAATCTCAATGGCTATCCACATGTTCTCACTTGCTATCCAAGAACATGTAACAATTGACAAATTGGCATTGACTGACCTATTCTTCTTGCCACACTTCAACAAACCATACAACTACATCACAATGGCTGCTCTTACAGCTGAAAAATAATTTGATGAATAGTCAAAAAAAGTAACTTCAATTTTGAAGTTACTTTTTTATATTTAAAATGATGAAATTTCATCTCGCGATGGGTAAGTGAATCCTTCTCCAAGAATTTCATGGGCTTCTGTGATAGTGATAAAGGCCATAGGGTCAATCGTGTGAATCATTTCTTTCATCTTCACAATTTCATTTCTTGCGACGATACAGTAGATAATCTTTAAATCTTTTTGGCTATAATAGCCTTGCCCTGAGATGAAAGTAACACCACGGCCAAGTTCTTCATTGATTTTATCTGCTAACTCCATTGGTTTTTGAGTGATAATCATAAAACCTTTTCCAGCATAACCTCCCTCACCAATTATGTCAATGACTCTTGAGATAATAAAGTCAAACAAAAGAGTGTAGGTTACGAGACGTAGGTCTTGGAATATGATTAAAATCAGCATAAGAATTAGAAAATCAAGACCAAAAAGTAATTTTCCGATCGAAATATGGGTGTATTTGTTAAGAATACGCGCGACAATATCAGTCCCACCCGTTGTCCCGCCTGCGTTGAAAATAACACCGAGACCAACTCCTAGGAGGACACCAGCAACTAAAGCTACAACAACCAAATCTCCCTCAAGGTTAAACTGGAGAGGAATCTTCTCGAAGATAGCCAACCAGACAGATACAGAGAGGGTTCCAAGAAGACTAGAGTAGAGGGATCTTATTCCGAATATTTTCCAAGCTAGTAGGAAGAGAGGGATATTAATCAAGATATTCATTAGCGAAATAGGGATTTTAAAAAGATAGTAAGTTATCAAGGTTATCCCCGTTGCTCCACCTTCGAATAAATGATGTGGAACAACAAAATATGTGAGTCCGAAGGCGAAGATAGCAGCTCCGAATATGATAGTTATTGTTGATTTAATATGCCGTAGCATAGAGCTCCCTCCTATTTTTGTACAAAAATGAAGTAGTAAGAGTTGGACTATAAGAATTTATTTTACAGTTTCATGGAATGAATTTTCTCAGAATCAGGTGTGACACGAAGCGTTTTTTGACCAGTATAAGTCACGAATCCTGGTTTTCCGCCAGTTGGTTTATTAAGCTTTTTAACCTCAATCATGTCCACTTGAACGAGATTTGAGAGGCGTCCTTTCGAATAGTAGGCTGCAAGTTCTGCAGCATCTGTCTTGACTTCGTCAGAAGGATTCAGATTTCCTGATATGACAACGTGGCTTCCAGGAATATCTTTAGCATGGAACCAAAGTTCCTCTTTTCGTGCTATTTTAAAGGTTAACTCTTCGTTTTGAAGATTGTTTCGTCCAACGAGAATAATGGTTTTACCATCACTAGCCAGATACTTCTCAGGTTTTTTCCGCTTCTGGATTTTCTCCCGTTGACGTCTTCTGATGAATCCAGTTTGGATTAATTCCTCACGAATTTCAGCAATCTCATCTAGTCCAGCCTGGTTAAGTACCGTTTCTACACTTTCCAGATATAGAATAGTAGCCTTGGTTTCTTCGATTAGTTCTGTCAAATATTTGACAGCCTCTTTTAACTTTTGATAACGCTTGAAGTATTTTTGAGCATTTTGATTGGGTGTTAAAGCCTTATCAAGAGCGATAGTGATGGGCTGATTGGTGTAATAATTATCTAAGACGACTTGGTCTTGATCATTTGGAACCTGATGAAGGAAAGTTGTTAGCAATTCTCCTTTTTGTCTGAATTCCTCCGCATTTTCGGTAGCCTGCAACTCTTTTTTTTGCTTTTTCAGTTTTTGACGATTTTTTTGTAGTTCATTTTCAACTCGTCGAATAAGTTCACTAGCCTGCTGTTTCACACGGTCACGCTCAGCCTTGTCTTTGTAAAAAACATCAAGAAGTTGTGATAGGCTAGAAAAATGTTCCTCTATTTTATTCGAAAAAGGAACACAAGAAAAAGACTTATCTGTTAGGCAAGGTTTAGTTTCTTGTTTAAAAAAGTTACGGAAATTAGAAAGTTTATCATTAACTAATAAATTTTCCAATTCATTCGCCGTATCACGACCTAGTCCTTGAAACAGACTTTGAATGTTTCTCGCTGTTAATTCCTGTGTTTGGAGAATTTCAAAGAGTTTTTCATCCCTGATGGTAAAGGGGTTTCGAGCCTCTGTACTTGGAGGAGCTATATAAGTAGCACCGGGCAGGAGAGTACGGTAACTATTTTGAGAAAAACCGATATGCTTAATAACTTCAAGAATTTTGTGATTACTCTTATCGACAAGGAGAATATTACTATGTTTTCCCATAATTTCAATAATAAGTGTGGCCTGAATATTGTCCCCAATCTCATTCTTGTTAGAAACGGTGATTTCAACAATTCTGTCGTTTTCAATCTGCTCGATAGACTCGATAACAGCACCCTGTAAATATTTCCTTAAAACCATGATAAAGGTAGAAGGTTGAGCAGGGTTTTCAAAGGTCGTTTCTGTCAACTGGATGCGTCCAAAAACAGGATGAGCAGAAAGGAGCAGACGATGACTTTGGCGATTGCTACGGATTTGTAAGACCAATTCTTGATCAAAAGGTTGATTAATTTTTTGAATGCGACCGTTTAGTAGTTCAGCTCGCAATTCCTCAACCATGTGGTGTAAAAAAAATCCATCAAATGACATGGTTCTCTCCTTATGAATGTATTCCATAGTATTATATCAAAAAGGTAGAATAAAATCATAGAAATATGGTATAATAAAGCCAAGTAAAGAGAATCGAGAAACACATGTTTATTGAAATAGTAGATGAAACTGGTCAGGTTTCTGAAGAAATTTTAAAGCAAACACAAGAAATTTTGGAATTTGCTGCTAAAAAAATTGGAAAAGAAGACAAGGAGATGGCAGTCACTTTTGTGACCAATGAACGCAGTCATGAACTCAATCTAGAGTTTCGTGATACTGATCGTCCAACAGATGTCATCAGCCTTGAATATAAGCCTGAAATAGAAATTGCTTTTGATGAGGAAGATTTGGCAGAAGACCCTGATTTAGCAGAAATGATGTCAGAATTTGATGCTTATATCGGTGAGCTATTCATTTCAATTGACAAAGCTAAAGAGCAGGCTGAGGAGTATGGCCATAGCTTCGAACGTGAAATGGGTTTTCTAGCGGTTCATGGATTTTTACATATTAACGGTTATGATCACTACACTCCGGAAGAAGAAGCGGAGATGTTCGGTTTACAAGAAGAAATTTTAACAGCCTATGGACTCACAAGACAATAAACGAAAATGGAAAAATCGGGACTTGCTATCAAGTCTTGACTTTGCCCTAACAGGTATTTTTACTGCCTTCCAAGAAGAGCGTAATATGAGAAAGCATGCAGTAACATCACTTTTGGTTGTTCTTGCAGGCTTTGTTTTTCAGGTTTCAAAAATTGAATGGTTATTTCTCCTATTAAGCATATTTTTAGTAATTGCTTTTGAGATTTTAAATTCTGCTATTGAAAATGTAGTGGATTTGGCTAGCCATTATCACTTCGATATGCTTGCAAAGAAGGCTAAAGACATGGCTGCAGGTGCAGTTCTTGTTGTGTCCTTATTTGCAGCAGTGACTGGACTTATCATTTTCATCCCTAGGATTTGGGATATCCTATTTTAAACACTAAAGAGGTAACTATGACATTTAAATCAGGCTTTGTAGCCATTTTAGGACGCCCTAATGTTGGGAAATCAACGTTTTTGAATCATGTCATGGGGCAAAAAATTGCCATCATGAGTGACAAGGCTCAAACTACTCGCAACAAAATCATGGGTATTTATACTACGGATAAGGAACAAATCGTCTTTATCGATACACCAGGGATTCACAAACCAAAAACGGCTCTTGGAGATTTCATGGTGGAATCAGCCTACAGCACTCTTCGTGAAGTCGATACGGTTCTTTTCATGGTACCAGCTGATGAACCACGTGGAAAAGGCGACGATATGATTATCGAACGTCTCAAGGCTGCTAAGGTTCCGGTTATTCTTGTGGTCAATAAGATTGACAAGGTACACCCTGACCAACTCTTGGCTCAAATCGATGACTTCCGTAGTCAGATGGATTTCAAGGAAATCGTGCCGATTTCAGCCCTTCAAGGAAATAATGTTTCACATTTAATTGATATCTTGAGTGAAAATTTGGAAGAAGGATTCCAATATTTCCCATCGGACCAAATTACAGACCATCCAGAACGTTTCTTGGTTTCTGAGATGATTCGTGAAAAAGTGTTACACTTAACTCGTGAAGAAATTCCGCATTCAGTTGCAGTAGTGGTAGATTCTATGAAACGTGATGAGGAGACTGATAAAGTTCATATCCGAGCAACTATTATGGTCGAGCGCGACAGCCAAAAAGGGATTGTCATTGGTAAAGGTGGTGTCATGCTCAAGAAAATTGGTACCCTTGCGCGTAAGGATATCGAACTCATGCTAGGGGACAAGGTCTTCCTAGAAACATGGGTCAAAGTTAAGAAAAATTGGCGCGATAAAAAGCTAGATTTGGCTGACTTTGGCTATAACGAAAAAGAATATTAAGAAGAGGTGGGCGGTAGCCTGCTTCTTGTTTTTAGAGAAGGAGGAGCTATGCCTGAATTACCAGAGGTCGAAACAGTTCGACGCGGACTGGAAAAAATGATTTTGGGAAAGAAAATATCAAGTGTTGAAATCAGTTATCCCAAGATGATTAAGACAGATTTTGGACAATTTCAAAAGGAATTGCCAGGACAAGTTGTCGAGACAATGGGTCGTCGTGGGAAATATCTACTTTTTCACTTATCTGATAAGATTTTAATTTCTCATCTGCGAATGGAGGGTAAATATTTTTATTATCCTGATGAGATTCCTACACGAAAACATGCTCATGTATTTATCAACTTTGAAGACGGAGGCACTCTAGTCTATGAGGATGTACGCAAATTTGGGACCATGGAACTGTTGGCTCCTGAACTATTGGATTCTTACTTTATATCAAAAAAACTGGGCCCTGAACCAACTGAGCAAGACTTTGATTTAGAAAGATTTAAACTTGCCTTGAAAAAGTCTAAAAAGCCAATTAAATCTCATTTGCTTGACCAGACGCTAGTTGCAGGATTGGGAAACATTTATGTAGATGAAGTTCTCTGGAGAGCGAAAGTTCATCCTTCTAGAACTTCTAATAGTTTAAGCACCCAAGAGGCCATAAAAGTCCACGATGAAACGATTAAGGTTTTAGGTGAGGCTGTTGAAAAGGGTGGTTCAACGATTCGTACCTACACCAATGCTTTTGGTGAGGATGGAACCATGCAAGAATTTCATCAGGTCTATGATAAAACTGGGCAAGCTTGTTCTCGCTGTGGGGCTATCATCGAAAAAATTCAGCTTGGTGGTCGAGGAACCCACTTTTGTTCCAAATGTCAAAGGAGAAAGTGATGGGAAGAATAATTGGAATCACAGGTGGTATTGCATCCGGTAAGTCCACAGTCACAGAATTTCTAAGACAAAAAGGGTTTGAAGTAGTGGATGCGGATGCCCATGTCCACCAACTGCAGAAACCTGGTGGTCGACTCTATCAGATGTTAGTTGCGCACTTCGGTGCGAAAATTCTTCTTGAAAATGGGGAACTGAATCGACCATTACTTGCCAGTCTTATCTTTTCTAACTCTGAGGAGAGAGAATGGTCTAAAGAAACTCAAGGCAAAATCATCCGTGAAGAATTGAGGGCTTTGAGAGACAAGTTAGCTCAAACTGAGGATGTATTTTTCATGGATATTCCATTGCTTTTTGAACAAGACTATACTGCTTGGTTTGATGAAACTTGGTTGGTTTATGTATCACCTGATGTTCAATTAGAACGTTTGATGAAAAGAAATCATTTATCTAAAGAATCGGCTGAAGCTCGCTTGGCTTCTCAATGGTCTTTAGAAGAAAAGAAAAAATTGGCTAATCATCTTATAGATAATAATGGCAGTCGTGATCAGCTTCTGAGTCAAGTAGTGACCTTACTTGAAGGAGGCGATGTCCATGCAAGACATTAGTTGGAAGGATAATCTTCGTATTGCTTGGTTTGGTTGTTTTTTAACTGGAGCCAGCATTTCTCTCGTTGTTCCTTTCATGCCTATTTTTGTCGAACAGCTAGGAATTGAAGGAGATCAAGTTGCCTTTTATTCAGGTTTAGCTATATCAGTCTCAGCCATTTCTGCAGCCGTCGTATCACCAATTTGGGGTATCTTAGCAGACAAGTATGGTCGAAAACCCATGATGATACGAGCAGGGCTAGCCATGACTATTACTATGGGAGGTCTGGCCTTTGTTCCAAATGTTTTCTGGCTTTTGTTCTTACGATTTCTTAATGGTGTTTTTACAGGATTTGTACCCAATGCGACAGCTTTAATTGCAAGTCAAGTCCCCAAAGATAGGTCGGGATACGCTCTAGGAACTTTATCAACTGGTGTTGTTGCAGGTACGCTGACGGGCCCTTTTGTTGGTGGTTTCATTGCAGAAATTTTTGGAATTCAAAATGTCTTTTTATTGGTAGGTAGTTTTCTGTTTTTGGCAGCTATCTTAACAATTCTTTTTATTAAGGAAGACTTTCAACCTGTATCAAAAGAAAAAGAACTCCCAACAAAAGAGCTTTTTACCTCTGTGAAATATCCCTTTCTTCTGCTAAACCTCTTTCTAACCAGTTTTGTAATTCAGTTTGCTGCACAATCGATAGGTCCTATCCTTGCTCTCTATGTACGAGATCTTGGGCAGAAAGAGAATCTTCTCTTTGTCTCTGGCTTGATTGTATCCAGTATGGGATTTTCAAGTATGATGAGTGCAGGAGTCATGGGTAAACTAGGAGATAAGGTGGGAAATCATCGACTACTTGTCGTAGCTCAGAGTTATTCAGTTGTTATTTATTTATTATGTGCAAACGCGACAAGCCCATTTCAATTAGGTTTCTATCGTTTTCTATTCGGGCTAGGTACAGGCGCTCTGATACCGGGTGTCAATGCACTCCTCAGTAAAATAACTCCCAAAGCTGGCATATCAAGAGTATTTGCCTTTAATCAAGTTTTCTTTTATCTAGGAGGAGTGATAGGCCCCTTGGCAGGATCAACAGTAGCAGGTCAATTTGGTTACCATTCAGTATTTTATGCAACAGCTCTCTGCGTAGCTCTTAGTTGCTCTTTTAACCTTATCCAATTTAGAACATTATTAAAAGTGAAGGAAATCTAGTGCGCGTAAAAATTAATTTAAAATGCTCCTCTTGTGGCTGCATCAATTATCTAACCAGTAAAAACTCTAAAACACATCCAGATAAGATTGAAGTCTTAAAGTATTGTCCGAAAGAAAGAAAAGTAACTCTACATCTTGAATCTAAGTAGAAATTATGGTAAAATAATAAAGATTTTAAGGAGTTTGATATGTATAACCTATTATTAACCATTTTATTATTGTTATCTGTTGTGATTGTGATTGCAATTTTTATGCAACCAACTAAAAACCAATCTAGCAATGTATTTGATGCCAGTTCGGGTGATTTGTTTGAACGAAGCAAAGCGCGTGGTTTTGAAGCCGTAATGCAACGTTTGACAGGAATTTTAGTCTTTTTCTGGCTAGCCATTGCCTTAGCATTGACGGTATTATCAAGTAGATAAGAAAATAATGGGCGAGACTAGGTCTTAGCCTATTTTTATTTTAAAGAGAACTAAGGTTTACATTAAAATAAAATTCACAAATCTAGAAAGAAAATATGAAAGATAAAATAAAGGAATTTATAGAAGAGAAAGGGCGAGCAACAGTAAATGAGCTAGCTCAAGCTCTGGGAAAGGAGAGCTCTAAGGATTTTAGTGAGCTCATCAAAACTTTGTCTCTGATGGAAAGAAAGCACCAAATTCGTTTTGAAGAAGATGGAAGTTTAACCCTAGAACAGAAGAAAAAACATGAGATTACCCTAAAAGGAATTTTCCATGCTCACAAAAATGGATTTGGTTTTGTTAGCATAGAGGGAGAAGAAGACGATCTTTTTGTCGGAAAGAATGATGTTAACTATGCTATTGACGGAGATACTGTTGAAATCGTAATTAAGAAGGTTGCGGATCGTCAAAAAGGAACTGCTGCAGAAGCAAAGATTATCGATATTCTAGAACACAGTTTAACGACTGTGGTTGGGCAAATTATTCTTGATGAAGAAAAGCCCAAGTATGCTGGTTATATCCGTTCTAAAAATCAAAAAATTAGCCAACCAATTTACGTAAAGAAACCAGCTCTCAAGTTAGAAGGCACAGAAGTTCTCAAGGTCTTTATTGAAAAGTACCCAAGTAAAAAGCATGATTTCTTTGTAGCAAGTGTTCTGGATGTGGTAGGGCATTCGACAGATGCTGGAATTGATGTTCTAGAAGTACTAGAGTCCATGGATATCGTTTCTGAGTTTCCAGAAGCTGTTCTGCAGGAAGCAGAGAGTGTTCCGGATACTCCATCAGAGAAAGATATGGAAGGTCGCTTAGATCTTAGGGATGAAATTACATTTACTATAGATGGTGCGGATGCTAAGGACTTAGACGATGCAGTTCACATCAAGCCATTGAAGAATGGTAATTTTGAACTAGGAGTTCATATTGCAGATGTTTCTTATTATGTAAAGGAAGGTTCTGCTCTTGATAAGGAAGCCCTTAATCGTGCGACTTCTGTCTATGTGACAGACCGAGTTGTACCAATGCTTCCAGAACGACTTTCAAATGGTATTTGTTCTCTTAATCCTCAAGTAGACCGCTTGACTCAGTCTGCTATTATGGAGATTGATAAACATGGTCGTGTTCGTAATTATACGATTACGCAGACTGTTATCAAGACAAGTTTTCGTATGACCTATAGTGATGTCAATGATATCCTAGCAGGTGATGAAGAGAAGAGACAAGAGTATAAGAAAATTGTTCCTAGCATTGAACTCATGGCCAAGCTACATGAAATTCTAGAAGGTATGCGGATTAAGCGTGGAGCTCTAAATTTTGATACCAATGAAGCTAAGATTTTAGTAGATAAAAAAGGAAAGCCAGTTGACATTGTTCTTCGACATCGTGGTGTTGCTGAACGTATGATTGAGTCTTTTATGTTGATTGCTAACGAAACGGTTGCCGAGCATTTTAGCAAGTTGGACTTACCTTTTATTTATCGTATTCATGAGGAACCTAAAGCTGAGAAAGTTCAAAAGTTTATTGATTATGCTTCAAGTTTTGGCTTGAGAATTTATGGGACTGCTAGTGAGATTAGTCAGGAAGTTCTTCAAGACATCATGCGTGCTGTTGAAGGTGAGCCTTATGCAGATGTGTTATCCATGATGCTTCTGCGTTCGATGCAACAGGCTCGTTATTCAGAGCATAATCATGGTCACTATGGACTAGCTGCGGACTATTACACTCACTTTACCAGTCCGATTCGCCGTTATCCAGACCTCTTGGTTCATCGGATGATTCGTGACTATGGACGTTCTAAGGAAGTAGCGGAGCATTTTGAACAAGTAATTCCAGAGATTGCAACCCAGTCTTCTAATCGTGAGCGCCGTGCCATCGAGGCAGAGCGCGAAGTCGAGGCTATGAAAAAAGCTGAATACATGGAAGATTATGTTGGTGAAGAGTATGATGCTGTTGTATCAAGTATCGTCAAATTTGGTCTTTTTGTTGAATTGCTAAATACAGTCGAAGGCTTGATTCACATTACAAATCTACCTGAGTTCTATCATTTTAACGAACGCGATTTAACCCTCCGTGGGGAGAAATCAGGAATTACTTTCCGAGTGGGACAGCAGATCCGTATTCGTGTCGAAAGAGCTGATAAGATGACTGGTGAGATTGATTTCTCCTTTATTCCAAGTGAATTTGATGTCATTGAGAAAGGTTTGAAAGACTCTGGTCGTAAGGATAGAGGTCGTCGTTCGGGTAAGAAAGAAGACAAGAGAAAAGCTGGTCGCTCAAGTGATAAGCGCAAGCATTCATCAAAAGACAAGAAGAAAAAGAGCAAGAAGCCTTTTTATAAGGAAGTAGCAAAGAAAGGAGCCAAACATGGCAAAGGGCGAAGGAAAGGTCGTCGCGCAAAATAAAAAAGCGCATCACGACTATACTATCGTAGATACGCTAGAAGCAGGAATGGTTTTAACTGGTACAGAGATCAAGAGTGTTCGAGCAGCTCGTATCAATTTAAAAGACGGATTTGCCCAAGTAAAAAATGGTGAAGTCTGGTTGAGCAATGTTCATATCGCTCCTTATGAAGAAGGAAATATCTGGAATCAGGAACCAGAACGTCGTCGTAAACTTCTCCTTCATAAAAAGCAAATCCAGAAATTGGAGCAAGAAACTAAAGGAACAGGTATGACACTGGTTCCTCTAAAAGTCTATATCAAAGATGGCTATGCTAAGCTTCTTTTAGGACTTGCAAAAGGGAAGCACGACTATGATAAGCGTGAATCGATTAAACGTCGTGAGCAAGATCGTGACATTGCGCGTGTCATGAAGGCTGTTAATCATCGATAGAAAGAGTAAAGTCAATGGAAAAACTAGTTGCTTATAAACGAATGCCAGTATGGAATAAAGATTCCATGCCAGAGGCTGTTCAAAGAAAACACAATACTAAGATCGGAACCTGGGGCAAGATTACCGTATTAAAAGGTACTCTTAAGTTTATTGAGTTGACTGAAGAGGGAGAAGTTATAGCTGAGTACCTCTTTGAAGCAGGTGCTGATAATCCTATGGCACAACCTCAAGCTTGGCACAGGGTCGAGGCCGTCACAGATGATATAGAATGGTACCTGGAATTCTATTGTAAACAAGAAGATTATTTCCCCAAGAAATACAATACCAATCCAGTTCATTCGGAAGTCCTAGAAGCTGTGCAGACGGTCAAACCATGTAAGGCACTTGATTTAGGATGTGGTCAAGGTAGAAATGCACTCTTTCTAGCTCAATATGGATTTGATGTTACTGCAGTTGACCAAAATGAACTTTCCCTTGAAATCTTGCAAAGCATCGTAGAGCAAGAAGATTTAGAGATGCCTGTTGGTCTCTACGATATCAATTCAGCTAGCATAGGCCAAACTTACGATTTTATCGTATCGACAGTTGTTCTCATGTTTTTACAAGCAGATCGCATTCCGTCTATCATTCAAAATATGCAAGAACAAACCTCTATCGGTGGCTATAATTTAATTGTTTGTGCTATGGATACAGAGGATTATCCATGTTCTGTTAATTTCCCATTCACCTTTAAAGAGGGGGAGCTGGCAAATTACTACAAGGACTGGGAGTTGGTTAAGTACAATGAAAATCCAGGTCATTTACATCGTCGTGACGAAAATGGCAATCGTATTCAACTACGCTTTGCAACCATGTTGGCTAAAAAAGTAAAATAAATGAAAAAAAGGAATAGAGAGCAGTCGTTTTCTATTCCTTATTTGTTACCCTAATAAGAAAGGGAATTCTCAATTTATGCTATACTAGAAGTAGGAGAAGTCGATGAAATGAAACAGAATTGTGATGGTTTTAAAACGATTCTGATCGACTACTATTCTTTCAGACTTTTTTGTAGAGGAGGTCTTAGGATGACTAGTCTTTTAATTGAAGTGTATGACCGTCATACCATTGAGAAAAATGTCTATCAGGCTTTTGTCAGTGATTGTGATGAGATTTTATATCTTTCTACAAGAAAAATTGCTGAGGAAGAAAAGCTATCCTTGAAGCATTTTCTAATGGAACAGGTTCCTCACTTAAAACAAGTACATTTTCGACAATTTAACCTAGAAAAAACCTGCCAGGAATTAGACGTATTTATCAATGATTTTGAGACAGTTACCATCGATGTTTTTGGTGGAGATAATCTATTAGCAATAGTTCTATATCAGTATGGTTTGGAGAAAGGTATTCCCATTATTGCTATGGATGTTGAACAAGGAAAGCAGTATGCCTGGGAAAGGGGCAAGATTTATGATAAAAAGTTAGATATTCCTAGTTTATCCATTGAACAATTGATAGCTTTACGGGGTGGAAAAGTCCTTAAATCAAGAAGGCCTCAGCATTCTAATAAGCAAGTACTAGCTATTAAAAAATTGGCAAAATATGCTATTGAAAATCCTGAAAAATGGTATCAGATTACCCAATTCTTTGCACTGGCAAAAACAACTGATTTTTATGCTGAAACAGCAAAAGTTTTGGAGAGTAATGGAAAAATTTATTCTTACCCCAGTAGTTTGATTCCTTTGTTCACAAAAGCTAATTTACTGAAAGTAGAAGAGGAAACAACAGATACTGTCACTTATACATTCCCAACACCAGAGGCACATCTGTTATGTCGAACTAAAGGGCATATTTTAGAATTGTATATCTATTTACTAGCCCTCGAGTCAGAGTATTTTGATGAATGTATGATTGGTACTGAAATTGACTGGAATGGGATTTTCCCTGAGGCTGACAATGTTCAAAATGAGATTGATGTTATTCTTCGTAAAGGTCACTCTGTAGTTTTCATTTCTTGTAAAATGACTGATTTATCAGTTGAAGCTATTAACGAACTTGAAGTTTATGCCAATCATTTTGCGGGTGACAATTGTTTGAAGATGATTGTTTGCTCAGGCAAGATTAACCCCGTTTACAGCCATCGTTGTCAAGAATATGGTGTAATGGTGATAAAGCAGGATCAAATACAGAATCTTATTCCCATGTTGCAGAAATATATTAGAAAACTTCTGAAATAGTTGAGAATTAAATGTGAAAAAGGTTGAGTTGGTCAGCCTTTTTCTGCTTTTTCTTTTCGAATGAATTAGAAAAGGAGAGTTTATGTTTTTAGCTAGAGATAAAAAAGGTCATTTAATCAACTCGTTAGAGAATGAAGTAAAGAGACAAGCTTATTATTGTCCAGCTTGCGGAACAAGTGTTCGCTTGAGAAAAGGGAAAAATGTACGAACGCATTTTGCTCATGAAAGTCTAAAAAAATGTGATTTTTTTCATGAAAATGAAGGGCCAGAACACCTGGAAAACAAGGAGCAATTGTTTTATTGGGCTAAGAAGAATGATGAGGTTGAAACGGAATATCCGATACCTGAACTGAAGCAGATTGCTGATATCTTTATCAATAAACAACTAGCCCTAGAAGTTCAGTGTAGTCCAATTTCTTGTGAACTTTTAAGGGAGAGAAGCAATGGTTATCGAAGTCTCGGTATTCAAGTTTTGTGGTTACTTGGAGAAAAACTATGGTTAAATGAGCGACTAACTCAACTTCAGAGAGATTTTCTTTATTTCAGTAATAACATGGGCTTTCATATTTGGGAGTTAGACCATAAAAGACGAGTTTTGAGACTTAAGTACCTACTCCATCAAGATTTGAAAGGAAAACTTCATTATCAGGTCAAGGAATTTTCTTATGGCAAAGGGAATCTTCTAGAAATATTACGGACTCCTTATCAACAACGAAGCCTGATTTCCTTTTCAGTTGAGCAAGACAGGAACATCTGTTATTACATTCAAAAACAACTCTATTATCAAAACCCCTATTGGATGAAGCAACAAGCCCAAGCTTACTTAAGAGGAGAAAATCTTTTAAATCTAAAAAAAGAGGACTGGTATCCCCAAGTAAGGCCGATAGAACATGGTCATTTTTGTCAGATAAGTCAAAATCTATATGATTATTACCGCAACTTTCAGGCTTATTATGAACTGAATCCACAAAATCAGCAACAAAAGCTCTATCCACCTGCCTTTTATCAGCAGTATTTCTCGAAAAATATGGTAAAATAGAAAGGATGGAGGAAATTTATGGTATTACAACGAAATGAAATAAATGAAAAAGATACTTGGGATCTATCAACGATCTTTGAAACAGACAAAAAATGGGAAGAAGAATTAGCCCTATTAACCGAGGACACAAAAGAAGCAGCTAGACTTGAGGGACATCTTTTGGATAGCGCAGAGAGCCTATTAAATATTACAGAGCGTTATTTGGATTTGAGTCGTCGTCTTGAAAAACTCTATGTCTACGCTCATATGAAAAACGACCAGGATACACGAGTTGCTAAATATCAAGAATACTATGCAAAAGCAATGACTCTTTATAGTCAACTTGACCAGGTATTCTCTTTCTATGAGCCAGAATTTATGGCAATAACTGAAGAGCAGTATCAAAACTTTTTAGCAGAAGAACCAAAACTCCAGCCTTATAAACACTTCTTTGATAAACTCTTGCAAAATAAGGAACATGTCCTTTCACAACGTGAAGAAGAGTTGCTTGCAGGTGCTGGAGAAATCTTCGGGGCAGCTAGTGAAACCTTTGCTATCTTAGATAATGCAGATATCGTCTTTCCATTTGTTAAAGATGAAGATGGAAATGAAGTGCAGTTGTCACACGGTGTCTATATGCGCTTAGTAGAATCTAAGAACCGTGAAGTTCGTCGTGGTGCATATGAAGCACTATACTCTACCTATGAGCAATATCAACATACCTACGCTAAAACCTTGCAGACAAATGTAAAAGTACAAAACTACCGTGCAAAAGTTCGGAACTACAAGAGTGCGCGTGAAGCAGCTCTTGCGGCCAACTTTGTTCCAGAAAGTGTCTATGACAACTTAGTATCTGCTGTTCGTAAGCATTTGCCATTATTGCATCGTTATCTCTCACTTCGTTCAAAAATCTTGGGTATTCCAGACCTTAAAATGTACGATGTCTATACACCATTGTCTTCAGTAGAATACAGCTTTACTTATGAGGAAGCCTTGAAGAAGGCAGAGGAAGCTTTAGCTGTTCTTGGTGAGGATTACTTGAGTCGTGTGAAACGCGCCTTTAGCGAACGTTGGATTGATGTGTATGAAAACCAAGGCAAGCGTTCAGGTGCATACTCTGGTGGTTCCTATGATACTAATGCCTTCATGCTTCTTAACTGGCAAGATAACCTAGACAATCTCTTTACTCTTGTACATGAGACAGGTCATAGTATGCATTCTAGCTACACGCGTGAAACCCAACCTTATGTATACGGAGATTACTCAATCTTCTTGGCAGAAATTGCTTCAACAACCAATGAAAATATCTTAACTGAAAAATTATTGCAAGAAGTTCAAGATGACGCAACACGCTTTGCTATTCTCAATAACTTCTTGGATGGTTTCCGTGGGACAGTCTTCCGTCAAACTCAATTTGCAGAATTTGAACATGCTATTCACCAAGCCGATCAAAATGGTGAAGTCTTGACAAGCGAGTTCTTAAACAATCTCTATGCTGACTTGAACCAAGAATATTATGGCTTGAGCAAGGAAGACAATCCTCAAATTCAGTACGAGTGGGCTCGAATTCCTCATTTCTACTATAACTACTATGTATATCAATATTCAACTGGTTTTGCAGCAGCTTCAGCCTTGGCTGAAAAGATTGTTCATGGTAGCCAAGAGGATCGTGACCATTATATTGAATACCTGAAGGCTGGGAAGTCAGACTATCCACTCAACATCATGCGAAAAGCTGGTGTTGATATGGAAAAAGAAGACTATCTTAATGATGCCTTTGCAGTCTTTGAACGTCGTTTGGATGAGTTTGAAGCCCTTGTTGAAAAATTAGGATTAGCATAAAATGGTTGAGTCATACAGTAAAAATGCTAACCATAACATGCGACGGCCTGTTGTTAAGGATGAGATTGTGGAATTTATGCGCCACAGACAAAAACAAGTGACCGGTTCTTTAAAAGAACTAGAAAACTTTGCTCGTAAGGAGAATATTCCTATCATTCCTCATGAAACAGTCGCTTACTTCCGTTTCCTTATGGAAACTATTCAACCAAAAAATATTTTAGAGATTGGGACAGCGATTGGATTTTCAGCTCTTTTAATGGCAAATCATGCCCCAAACGCAAAAATTACAACCATTGACAGAAATCCTGAAATGATTGGTTTTGCCAAGGAGAATTTCGCCAAGTTTGATAATCGCCAACAAATCACTCTCTTGGAAGGCGATGCGGTAGATGTCTTGTCAACATTGACAGAGACCTATGATTTTGTTTTTATGGATTCTGCAAAATCTAAATATATCGTCTTTTTACCAGAAATCCTCAAACATCTTGAAGTTGGTGGAGTAGTTGTCTTGGATGATATTTTCCAAGGTGGAGACATTGCTAAGGATATTATGGAAGTCCGACGCGGTCAACGAACCATTTATCGTGGTTTGCAAAGACTATTTGACGCAACTCTAAACAATCCGGGATTAACAGCTAGTCTAGTTCCTCTTGGAGATGGAATCTTGATGCTAAGAAAGAATCAAGCAGAAATAGAACTGCCTGATGTTGATTAATTTCAGATATTTTTAAGACAATTTAGTAAAATAGATAAGGTAAACATTTATCTAGAGTATAAGAAGGAGTAAACATGAAGAAAAAATTATTGGCTGGTGCCATCACTTTGTTATCAGTAGCAACTTTGGCTGCTTGTTCAAATAGCTCTCAAGGAGCTGACTTAATCAGTATGAAAGGTGATGTCATCACAGAACATCAATTCTTTGAAGAAGTTAAGAATAATCCAACTGCTCAACAAGTCTTACTTAACATGACCATTCAAAAAGTTTTTGAAAAACAATATGGTTCTGAAGTAAGTGAAAAAGAAGTAGATGACGCTGTAGCAGAAGAACAGAAGAAATATGGTGATAGCTATCAAATCGTTCTTTCTCGTGCTGGTATGACAGCTGAAAGTCGTAAGGCTCAAATTCGTACAAGTAAATTGGTTGAGTATGCTGTTAAGAAAGCTGCAGAAGCTGAATTGACGGAAGAGAACTACAAAAAAGCTTACGATGAGTACACACCAGAAGTAACTGCGCAAATTATTAAACTTGATAGTGAAGATAAGGCTAAAGAAGTTCTTGCTAAAGCTAAAGAATCTGGAGCTGACTTCGCACAATTGGCTAAAGATAATTCAACTGACGAAAAGACAAAAGCAAATGGTGGAGAAATCACTTTCGACTCTGCATCAACAGAATTGCCAGACGTTGTTAAAAAAGCAGCCTTTGCCCTTAATGTTGATGGAATCTCTGATGTGATTACAGCTCCAGGTACACAAGCTTATTCAAACAGTTTCTATATTGTTAAATTGACTAAGAAAACTGAAAAATCTTCTAATATCGATGATTATAAAGAAAAATTGAAGACAGTCATTCTTACTCAAAAACAAAATGATGCTACTTTTGTTCAAGGAGTCATTAGTAAAGAATTGCAAGCAGCAAATATCAAGGTTAAAGATCAAGCCTTCCAAAATATCTTTACTCAGTACATCCAAAGTGATTCAACAACAGAAACTACAACTACATCTTCTAACTAAAGATTAAGACTCTATCTTTCTATTAAGAAAGATAGAGTTTTTCATGTGCCGTCAAAATCTCTGAGTAAAACTAGGCAGAATTTAATAGAATGCTCAATAATCATAAATTCAGCTCATTAAAGGGTAAGAGTTTTTTTCTAAGTTAAAAAATGGTATAATAGCTAGAAAAACTAGAGTTAATAAAAAATTATATTTTGATAGATGGTGAAGTATGAAAATTAGTAAAAGGCACCTGTTGAATTATTCTATATTAGTGCCCTATATTCTCTTGTCCGTTTTGGGCTTGATAGTGGTATATTCGACAACGAGTGCATCTTTAATTCAAGAAGGTCAGAGCGCCTTTCAATTAGTTCGAAACCAAGGTATATTTTGGATCGTTAGTTTGCTTTTGATAGCTGTTATTTATAAGTTGAAGCTAGGATTTTTACGAAACGAACGCTTGTTATTCATCGTGATGTTTTCAGAGTTAGTGTTGCTTGCTCTAGCGCGTTTGATTGGGATTCCTATTAATGGTGCTTATGGTTGGATCAAGGTTGGTCCTATTACCATACAACCTGCTGAGTACTTGAAAATCATTATTATTTGGTACTTAGCTCAACGTTTTTCAAAACAACAAGAAGAAATTGGTGTCTATGACTTTCAAGTTTTAACTCAAAACCAATGGTTACCAAGATCATTTAATGATTGGCGATTTGTACTCATAGTCATGATTGGTAGCTTGGCTATTTTCCCTGACCTTGGAAATGCGACAATTCTCTTCTTGGTAGCTTTACTGATGTACTCAATTAGTGGGATTGCTCATCGGTGGTTTGCAACCATTCTTGGTATACTGACTAGCGTTTCTTTTGTGTCATTGACGGCCATTAAATTGATTGGTGTTGATAAGGTTTCAAAGATTCCTGTCTTTGGTTATGTAGCGAAACGTTTTAGTGCCTTCTTTAATCCATTTGATGACGTTGCTGGTGCTGGACACCAATTAGCTAATTCGTACTATGCAATGGTTAATGGTGGCTGGTTTGGCTTAGGTTTAGGTAACTCTATCGAAAAGCGTGGTTATCTACCTGAAGCACACACGGATTTTGTGTTCTCGATTGTTATTGAAGAGTTTGGTTTTGTCGGAGCAAGTCTTATTTTAGCTCTCTTATTCTTCTTAATCCTCCGCATTATTTTGGTAGGTGTTCGAGCAAAAGATCCATTTAACTCAATGGTAGCGATTGGTATTGGTGGAATGATATTGATTCAGGTATTCGTCAATATCGGTGGAATCTCAGGATTGATTCCATCTACAGGTGTAACCTTTCCATTCCTTTCTCAAGGAGGAAATAGTCTGTTGGTTTTATCTGTAGCTATCGCCTTTGTGTTAAATATTGATGCTAGTGAAAAACGTGCAAAACTCTATAGCGAATATGAAGCACAGCTTTAAGAAAAGTAACAAGGAGAAAAATATGTCTCTTCAAAAACTAGAAAATAACAGAAACAAAACTGTCGTGCAAGAAGAAGTTCAAATCTTGACAGATATGCTTGAAGATATAACTAAAAACATGCTTCCCGCTGAGACCTTTGACAAGATTATGCAGTTGAAGGAGCTATCATCAAAGCTAGACTATCAAGGATTGGATAAAGTAGTAAGAAGTCTTTCTAATGATGAAATGGTCTACATTTCTAGATATTTCTCTATTTTGCCACTTTTGATTAATATTTCTGAAGATGTTGACTTGGCATACGAAATCAACCATCTAAATAATATTGGCCAAGATTATCTCGGTAAATTATCAACAACCATTGAAATGGTCGCTGAAAAAGAAAATGCCGCTGAAATTCTTGAACATCTGAACGTTGTTCCAGTATTAACAGCCCACCCAACCCAAGTGCAACGGAAGAGTATGTTGGATTTGACAACTCATATTCATACGCTCTTGCGTAAATATCGTGACGTAAGAATGGGCCTTATTAACAAGGAAAAATGGCACAATGATCTTCGTCGCTATATAGAGATTATCATGCAGACGGATATGATTCGTGAGAAGAAACTAAAAGTAACCAACGAAATCACTAACGTGATGGAATATTACAATAGTTCCTTCCTTCAGGCGGTACCAAATCTAATGCTAGAGTATAAACGTCTAGCAAAAGAGCAAGGTATTGATCTAAAACAAGCAAAACCTATTACTATGGGAATGTGGATCGGTGGAGACCGAGATGGGAACCCATTTGTAACGGCTGAAACACTCATGCGTTCAGCAACCATTCAAAGCGAAGTCATCTTCAACTACTATATCAGCAAGATTTCTAGTCTCTATCGTACTTTCTCTCTTTCTACTAATTTATCCAAGACAAGCAAGGCTGTTGAAGAAATGGCTGCGCAATCTAGTGATACATCTGTCTTCCGTGAAAAAGAACCTTACCGTCGTGCTTTTCACTTTATCCAATCTAAATTAATTCAAACGCTTTTGAATTTAAAAGAGTGGGCTCTTATTGGTTCATCAGCAGATGAACGACATCATGTTGAACGTCTCCTTGGTGCTCAAGGATACCAACAGGGAGAGATAACCGACTATATCAGTAGCCGACTTACAGGTGCTATCCAAGACTTAGCAGATGAGCGCCCACCCTACTATGAAACGATTGAAGAGTTTAAGCATGATTTAAATGTTATTAAGGATTCATTGCTTGAGAATAAAGCAGAAGCCTTGTTGACTGGTGAGTTTGCAGAATTACTAGAAGCAGTTGAGGTATTCGGTTTCTACTTGGCATCAATTGATATGCGTCAAGACTCAAGTGTCCATGAAGCCTGTGTTGCTGAATTGTTAGCATCTGCTGGAATCAATGACCACTATAGCGATTTGTCAGAAGATGAAAAGTGCGAGTTGCTTTTACATGAATTGTTAGAAGATCCTCGCATCTTGTCTGCGACTCATGCTGAGAAGTCTGAACTGCTCGAAAAAGAATTGGCTATTTTCCAAACTGCACGTGAATTAAAAGATCGTTTGGGAGAAGATGTTATTCGTCAAACAATTATCTCTCACGCAACTAGCGTATCTGATATGCTGGAATTGGCCATCATGCTCAAAGAAGTCGGTCTGGTGGATGCTGAAAAAGCTCGTGTTCAAATCGTTCCTCTTTTTGAAACGATTGAGGACTTAGATCATTCTGAAGAAACAATGAGAAAGTATTTCTCTTTACCACTTGCTAAGAAGTGGATTGCTTCTAGAGATAATTACCAGGAAATCATGCTTGGCTACTCTGATAGTAACAAAGATGGTGGATATCTCTCATCTTGTTGGACACTCTATAAGGCTCAAAAACAATTGACCGCTATTGGTGATGAATTCGGAGTCAAAGTAACCTTCTTCCATGGTCGTGGTGGTACCGTTGGCCGTGGTGGTGGCCCTACTTATGATGCCATTGCTTCACAACCACTCAAATCAATCAAAGATCGTATTCGATTGACTGAACAAGGTGAAGTTATCGGAAACAAATACGGAAACAAGGATGCAGCCTACTATAACCTTGAAATGTTGGTTTCAGCGGCTATCAACCGTATGATTACTAAGAAGAAGAGTGATACCAATACTTCAAATCGCTATGAAGCTATCATGGATCAAGTAGTGGAACGCAGTTACGATATCTACCGTGAGCTCGTATTTGGAAATGAACATTTCTATGATTATTTCTTCGAATCTAGTCCAATCAAGGCTATCTCAAGTTTCAATATCGGTTCTCGTCCAGCAGCTCGTAAAACGATTACTGAAATTGGTGGTCTACGCGCCATCCCTTGGGTATTCTCATGGTCACAAAGTCGTGTTATGTTCCCAGGTTGGTATGGAGTGGGTTCAAGCTTTAAGGAATTTATCGATCAGGATCCTAAAAATATCGAAACGCTTAGAGAAATGTATCAAAACTGGCCATTCTTCCAGTCTCTTCTCTCTAACGTAGATATGGTTTTGTCAAAATCTAACATGAATATTGCCTTTGAATACGCTAAACTATGTGAAAGTGAAGAAGTACAAGCAATCTTCTATACTATCTTAGATGAATGGCAATTGACTAAGAATGTTATCTTGGCCATCGAAGGCTACGATGAACTTCTGGCAGAAAATACATACTTGAAAGATAGTCTAAACTACCGTATGCCTTATTTCAACATTCTGAACTATATCCAGTTGGAGTTGATTAAGCGTCAACGTCGTGGTGAGCTTTCTTCAGATGAAGAAAGATTAATTCATACGACTATTAACGGAATTGCTACAGGATTACGTAATTCAGGTTAATATAAGCTCCATTTTCCAAAAACCGTAGGAATTTTCGTAATTTTTTAAAATTATTCATGAAAACCCTTGACAAGCTTTAGGAAAATGATATAATTTAAGCATTCAGAAAGTAATCATTGAATTTTTCTAGCGAGTCTGTGGTTGGTGGAAACAGATAAATGAAGATGATGAAAATTGGGCTGAATGTTATTAAGAATTTGAAATCATAAGAATTCGGTGAGCACACCTTACAGTGCAACTCGTTTTAGCGAGTAAGAGCGATAGGATAAGTTCCTATAATTGAGGTGGCACCGCGCATCGACGTCCTCACACAAGTTTTTTGTGTGAGGACTTTTTCTATGGGGAGGCAATTTTATGGAAATTAAGCGATGGCGACGCTTGGTAAAGTTATATTGAAAGTTAAATGAACATTACTAAGTTTAAGAAAAATAAGGAGAAATAGATATGAATAAACGTTTAATTGGTATTATCGTAGCATTAGCAGTTGTAGTTGGAGGAAGCTTGATCTACTCTAACTTGACGAAACAAGAAACTAAAACAGAGACAGTTAACAAGACAGCTAAAGTTGGTGTTTTACAATTCGTCAGCCATCCATCACTTGATTTGATTTACCAAGGAATTCAAGATGGACTTGCTGAAGAAGGTTATAAAGGTGACCAAGTTAAAATCGACTTTATGAACTCTGAAGGTGACCAAAGTAAGGTTGCGACAATGAGTAAACAATTGGTAGCAAACGGAAATGATGTCGTTGTCGGAATCGCAACACCTGCTGCTCAAGGTCTTGCAAGTGCAACAAAAGATCTTCCTGTTATCATGGCTGCTATCACAGACCCAATTGGTGCTAACCTTGTACAAAACTTGGAAAAACCAGGCGGGAACATCACTGGTGTATCTGACCACAACCCTGCTGAACAACAGGTTGAATTGATCAAAACATTGACTCCTGATGTCAAGACAGTTGGAGCGCTTTATTCAAGTAGTGAAGATAACTCTAAATCACAAGTAGAAGAATTCAAAGCTTACGCTGAAAAGGCTGGTTTGAAAGTAGAAACTTTTGCAGTACCTTCAACGAACGAAATTGCTTCAACAGTTAATGTTATGACTGGTAAAGTCGATGCAATCTGGGTTCCAATTGATAACACAATCGCATCTGCATTCTCAACTGTAGTATCAAGTAACCAAACAGCTAAAAAACCAATCTACCCAAGTGCGACTGCCATGGTAGAAGCTGGAGGTTTGGCATCAGTCGTTGTGGACCAACACGATCTTGGTGTTGCTACTGGTAAGATGATTGCCAAAGTCTTGAAGGGTGAAAAACCTGCAGATACACCAGTTAATGTCTTCTCAACTGGTAAATCAGTGATCAACAAGAAAGTTGCTAAAGAACTTGGAATTACTATTCCTGAATCAGTTATCAAAGAAGCTGGTCAAGTAATCGAATAAGAATAAAGGAGGAGTTGGAGACATCTCCTCCAATTTTTAGAGTAAAGGAAACGAATCAAACATGCTAATATCTATTATTTCACAGGGATTGGTCTGGGCTATCCTAGGTTTGGGAATCTTTATGACCTTTCGAATCCTGAACTTTCCAGATATGACAACTGAAGGTTCCTTCCCTTTGGGAGGAGCAGTTGCAGTTACTCTCATTACCCAAGGGGTTAATCCTTTTCTTGCGACTTTAGCAGCTGTAGGAGCGGGTTGTCTTGCTGGTTTAGCAGCGGGTCTTCTTTATACGAAAGGGAAGATTCCAACCCTTTTATCAGGAATTTTAGTCATGACTTCTTGTCATTCTATCATGCTCATGATTATGGGGCGAGCAAACCTTGGACTTTTAAATACCAAGCAAATCCAAGATGTTCTTCCTTTTTCATCTGAGATTAATCAATTACTGACAGGTTTGATTTTTGTGACTTTGGTCATTTTACTCATGCTTTTCTTCCTAGATACCAAACTTGGACAGGCCTATATCGCTACAGGAGATAATCCAGATATGGCTCGTAGTTTTGGTATCAATACAGGACGCATGGAGCTTATGGGTTTGGTCTTGTCAAACGGTGTTATTGCACTTGCTGGTGCCCTTATAGCTCAACAAGAAGGCTATGCCGATGTCTCTCGTGGTATCGGTGTTATCGTTGTTGGTCTTGCCAGCTTGATTATCGGTGAAGTCCTCTTCAAGAGTCTTACCCTAGCAGAGCGTTTAGTTACTATTGTTGTTGGTTCCATCAGTTATCAATTCTTGGTATGGGGGGTTATTGCTCTCGGTTTTAACACCAGCTACCTCCGTTTGTACAGTGCTCTTATCCTGGCAACTTGCTTGGTAATTCCAACCCTTAAGGATAAATACTTGAAAGGAGTCAAATTAAGCAAATGACAGCAATTGTAGAATTAAAAAATGCCACAAAAATTGTGAAAAATGGCTTCGACGAGGAAAAAATTATCCTAAACGATGTTTCACTTGAAATTTATGAACATGACTTCATCACAATATTGGGTGGAAATGGAGCAGGGAAGTCAACCCTCTTTAATAGCATTGCGGGAACTCTACCATTGACAAGTGGTAGCATTCGTATCATGGGTGAAGATGTAACTCATTTTAGCCCTGAGAAACGTGCTAAGTATCTCTCTCGTGTTTTCCAAGATCCTAAGATGGGAACTGCACCTCGTATGACCGTTGCAGAAAACCTTTTGATTGCTAAGTTTCGTGGAGAAAAACGTAGCTTATTTCCAAGAAAACTCTCAGCCTATAAAGAAGAATTTCAAGCAACCATTGAGAAGGTTGGCAATGGTCTAGAGAAGCATTTGGATACTCCGATTGAATTTTTATCAGGTGGACAAAGACAGGCTTTAAGTCTCTTAATGGCAACACTAAAACGTCCAGAACTACTTTTGTTAGATGAACATACAGCTGCCCTTGACCCTAAAACAAGTGTTGCTTTGATGGAATTGACAAATGACTTCGTCAACAAGGACCATCTAACTGCTTTGATGATTACTCACCATATGGAAGATGCTCTCAAGTATGGAAATCGCTTGATTGTTATGAAAGATGGACAAATCATCCAAGATTTGAATAAGGATGAAAAAGCTAAAATGAAGATTTCTGATTATTATCAACTGTTTGATTAAGAATTCACATTAACTATAAGCTTAGAGGTAGTATTTACCTCTAAGTTTTTTGTTTTTGAAACGAATAGAAAACTTTAGCTATGATTTTTATTTTCAAGGTTATTTGCTTTTAAATAAAATTTTACTTTAAAAAAGTTCATAATCTATGAAATAGGAGTATGTAAGGGTATGAAATGGTTTACTTTTTTTCAGAAATAAAGTATACTATATAAAGTAAACTGTGATAAAATGGAGGTATTGTCTATGGTTGACAAGAGAGTCATCGAAGAAATCAAAAACAATACCAATATTGTCGAAATCATAGGAGAAGTAATTTCCTTACAAAAATCTGGACGGAACTTTTTAGGGCTCTGTCCTTTTCATGGTGAAAAGACCCCTTCCTTTAACGTAGTTGAAGATAAGCAGTTTTACCACTGTTTTGGTTGTGGTCGTTCTGGAGATGTCTTTAAATTCATTGAAGAATATCAACAAGTAACTTTTGCTGATGCCGTGAGGATTCTAGGCGAACGTCTTGGGATACATCTTGAAACTCCTGCACACAATACTGCTCAACATACGTCCCCTCATCAAAATCTCTACGATATGCATGACAAGGCTGCACGCTTTTATCATGCAATCCTAATGACGACTAAAATGGGTGAGGAGGCGAGAAACTATCTCTATAAACGTGGCTTGACTGATGATGTCATTAAACACTTTATGATTGGTCTAGCTCCAGCAGAACGCTCTTATCTTTATCAGCGTTTAGCAGACGATTATAGTGAGAAGGACTTGCTGGATTCAGGTCTGTTTTATCTTTCTGAGAGTAATCAATTCTTTGATACCTTCCATAACCGGATTATATTTCCACTCTCAAACGGCCAAGGAAAGGTAATTGCTTTTTCAGGACGGATTTGGCAAGAGACAGATTCTCAAACTGCCAAGTATAAAAATAGTCGGGCGACGGCGATTTTTAACAAGAGTTACGAATTATATCATTTGGATAGGGTAAAAAAAGGCTCAGGTAAGGCTCCTGAAATTTATCTGATGGAAGGCTTTATGGATGTTATTGCAGCCTACCGTGCTGGTATTGAAAATGCAGTAGCTTCCATGGGAACAGCCTTGACTGCTGAACACGTTGAGCATCTCAAACGCTTTACAAAAAAAGTGATTATCACTTATGATGGTGATAAGGCAGGACAAGCAGCAACTGCTAAAGCTCTAGAGGAACTTGGTGATTTACCAGTTCAAATTGTTCAGATTCCAGACGCAATGGACCCTGATGAGTATTTACAAAAGAATTCTCCAGAGGATTTGGCTTATCTTTTATCCAATACTCGAATCAGTCCGATTGAGTTTTACATTCACCATTACAAACCAAGTAATAGTGAAAATCTTCAAGCACAGATTGATTTTATCGAGAAAATTGCACCTCTTATCGTCAAAGAACCTTCTATCACAGCTCAGAACACCTATATTCATTTACTGACTGATCATTTACCATCTTTTGATTATCAACAAGTAGAGCACATTATTAATGAAAGTCGTGTTAGACAGAGACAAGAAAAGGTTAAACAAGTCGTTAATCCGACACCAATTACTATGTCGGTTTCTAAACAATTGACGGCAGTCATGAGAGCTGAAGCGCATATTCTTTATCGTATGATGGAGCACCCCCTTGTGTTGAATGATTATCGTCTGAGAGATGATTTTGTATTTGAAACACCTGAGTTTCAAACCTTGTATGGTCTGCTGATTGATAATGGATCAATCACTTCGGAAGATTTGGCTAACCAGACTAGAGAAGTTGAAAATGCCTGGTACCAAGTGTTATCCTTGGATTTACCTTCTGAAATGTCTCCAGAAGAGTTAAAAGAAGTGGAAGAGTCGAGAAATCGTGCTCTGTTGAATCAAAAAAATCTGCAAATCAAAAAGAAGGTTCAGGAAGCTAGTCATGTAGGTGATACTGAAACTGCTTTAGAAGAGCTTGAACGCTTAATTGTCCAAAAAAGAAGAATGGAGTAAGAATGGCAAAAAAACAAAAAGAAGTAACAACTTTTGATGTCCAAGTCGCTGAGTTTATTCGTAACCATAAGAAAACTGGTACTGCGACAGATGACGAAATCAACAATGTCCTTGTAATCCCTTTTGCTCTTGATGTTGAAGGAATTGAAAACCTTTTGCAACGTATTCAAGATGCTGGTATTGCAATCACTGATAACGAAGGAAATCCAAGTGAGCGTGTCTTAAGTACAGAAGAAGAACCAGAACTCAGTGATGAGGATTTAATTGGTTCTACATCTGCCAAGGTTAACGATCCTGTTCGCATGTATTTGAAAGAAATTGGGGTTGTACCTCTTCTTACAAACGAAGAAGAAAAAGAGTTGGCCCTTGCTGTTGAAGCAGGCGATGTTGAAGCTAAGCAACGTCTAGCAGAAGCTAACCTTCGTTTGGTTGTGTCTATCGCGAAACGTTATGTTGGACGTGGCATGCAATTCCTTGACTTAATCCAAGAGGGGAACATGGGGCTTATGAAAGCCGTTGATAAATTTGACTACTCTAAAGGGTTCAAATTCTCAACTTATGCAACTTGGTGGATCCGTCAGGCTATTACCCGTGCCATTGCTGACCAAGCTCGTACCATCCGTATCCCAGTTCACATGGTAGAAACCATCAACAAGCTAGTTCGTGAACAACGTAATCTTCTTCAAGAGTTAGGACAAGATCCTACTCCTGAGCAAATTGCAGAACGTATGGATATGACACCTGATAAGGTTCGTGAAATTCTTAAGATTGCTCAAGAACCAGTTTCTCTAGAAACGCCTATTGGTGAAGAAGATGATAGCCATCTTGGTGACTTTATCGAAGATGAAGTGATTGAAAATCCAGTTGACTACACAACTCGTATCGTTTTGCGCGAACAGTTAGATGAAGTTTTGGATACTCTTACAGATCGTGAAGAAAATGTTCTTCGTCTTCGTTTTGGTCTTGATGATGGGAAAATGCGTACGCTAGAAGATGTGGGTAAAGTCTTCAACGTTACTCGTGAGCGTATTCGTCAAATTGAGGCAAAAGCTTTGAGAAAACTTCGCCAGCCAAGTCGTAGCAAACCGCTTCGTGACTTTATCGAGGATTAAGACAGAGGAGACTGAATATGGCGTACACTGAAGAGCAAATTGAAAACATCAAAACACGGATTTTGACAGCACTAGAAGAAGTTATCGACCCAGAATTAGGAATCGATATCGTCAACTTAGGTCTTATTTATGAGATTCGTTTTGATGGTGATACAGGAGATACAGAGATCGATATGACTTTGACAACTATGGGTTGTCCTTTGGCAGATCTCTTAACTGATCAGATTTATGATGCTATGACAGACGTTCCAGAAGTTACCAATGTTGAAGTTAAATTAGTTTGGTATCCAGCTTGGACGGTTGAAAAAATGAGTCGCTATGCGCGCATTGCTTTAGGAATTAAGTAGAAACATATCAAAAAGAGAAATAGTATAATTGTCAGGAATTTCCCTAGCTTTTATGCTATCTCTCTTTTAATTTGCTGATTTTCTTTCAAGAAAATGATATAATGGATAGTATGGAAAAAGAGAAATTACGCATCAATATGCTAAGTTCAAGTGAAAAGGTAGCAGGCCAAGGTGTTTCAGGAGCTTACCGTGAACTTGTGCAACTTTTGAAACGTGATGCGAAAGACCAACTAATTGTAACGGAGAATCTTCCTGTAGAAGCTGATGTTACCCATTTTCATACAATCGATCTTCCTTATTATTTGTCAACATTCCAAAAGAAGCGTTCTGGCCGCAGAATTGGTTATGTCCACTTCTTGCCGGATACCTTAGAAGGTAGCTTGAAGATACCATTCTTCCTAAAAGGAATCGTGAAGCGATACGTATTTTCCTTTTATGACCGTATGGAACATTTGGTTGTTGTCAATCCTACTTTCATTGAAGACTTGGTTGCAGCTGGGATTCCCCGTGAAAAAGTAACCTATATCCCTAACTTTGTGAATAAAGAAAAATGGCATCCACTTCCGGCAGAAGAAGTAAGTAAACTTCGACATGACATGGGGTTGAACGAAAATCAATTTGTGGTCGTAGGAGCAGGGCAGGTTCAAAAGCGTAAGGGAATTGATGATTTCATTACACTTGCTGAAGAGTTACCAGATATTACCTTTATTTGGGCTGGTGGCTTCTCTTTTGGTGGTATCACGGATGGTTATGAGCGTTATAAAAAAATCATGGATAATCCTCCAAAAAATTTAATTTTCCCTGGGATTGTTGCGCCAGAACGAATGAGAGAACTCTATGCTTTAGCTGATTTGTTCTTACTTCCTAGTTATAACGAGCTCTTTCCAATGACTATTCTAGAAGCTGCGAGTTGTGAAGCACCCATTATGCTTCGAGATTTAGATCTTTATAAGGTCATTCTAGAAGGAAATTACAGACCAACCACTGATGTGGAAGAAATGAAAGAAGCTATTTTGGAATACAGAGCGCATCCAGAAGCACTAAAAGAATTAAAAGAGAGGGCTAAGGCTATTTCAAAAGAATACTCAGAAGAGCATCTCTTAGAAATCTGGCTTAAATTCTATCGGGAGCAAGCAGCTTTAGGAAAAAAATGAGGTAGTATATGCGAATTGGATTATTTACAGATACTTATTTCCCACAGGTCTCGGGTGTTGCGACCAGTATTCGAACCTTAAAAACTGAGCTTGAGAAGCAAGGGCATGCAGTCTTTATCTTTACGACAACTGATAAGGATGTCAATCGCTATGAAGACTGGCAGATTATCCGTATTCCAAGTGTTCCT
The DNA here is from genome assembly GCF_965111935.1 of Streptococcus sp. Marseille-Q7087. Lineage (NCBI taxonomy): Bacteria > Bacillati > Bacillota > Bacilli > Lactobacillales > Streptococcaceae > Streptococcus > Streptococcus sp. Marseille-Q7087. The sequence continues at coordinate 793,865 of NZ_CBCOPJ010000001.1, forward strand.
TTCTTTGCCTTTAAAGATCGTCGTTTCGCTTACCGTGGATTTACAAAAGCTCTTGAGATTGCTAAGCAATACAAACTTGATATTATTCATACGCAAACTGAGTTTTCTCTAGGTTTGTTAGGAATATGGATTGCACGAGAATTGAAAATTCCAGTTATTCATACCTATCATACCCAGTATGAGGATTATGTCCATTATATTGCTAAGGGGATGTTGATTCGTCCAGGTATGGTTAAGTTCCTTGTCCGTGGTTTTCTTTATGACGTTGATGGGGTTATTTGCCCAAGTGAAATCGTGCGAGACCTTCTATCAGATTATAAGGTCAAAGTTGAAAAGCGTGTTATTCCTACAGGGATTGAGCTAGCCAAGTTTGAACGACCTGAGATTGGACCAGAACATATCGCAGACTTACGTGATAAATTAGGCATTAAGGTAGATGAAAAGATGCTTCTAAGTCTTTCTCGAGTTTCTTATGAGAAGAATATTCAAGCAGTTCTTAAAGCTTTACCAGATGTCCTAAAAGAAGAACAAAATGTAAAATTGGTGGTAGCTGGTGATGGTCCATTTCTGAAAAATCTCAAGGAGCAAGCAGAGGATTTACAAATTCAAGATTCTGTTATCTTTACGGGTATGATACCGCCAAATGAGACGGCACTCTTTTATAAGGCAGCTGATTTCTTCATATCAGCTTCTACAAGTGAGACTCAGGGATTAACTTATCTTGAAAGTTTAGCTAGTAAGACACCTGTTATTGCCCATGGTAATCCTTATTTGGATAATCTCATCAGTGATAAAATGTTCGGAACCCTTTATTATGAGGAAAGGGACTTGGCAGGAGCGATTCTTGAAGCCTTACTTGCTACACCGTCAATGGATGAAAAACACTTGGCTGAAAAATTATATGAAATTTCTGCTGAGAATTTTGCTAGAAGAGTCCATGAATTTTATCTAGACGTTATTATTTCAAATAATTTTGCCAAAGAAACAGGGGCTGACGAACCTGTTACAAAACGTATTTTAAAGACAGTCTTCTATATCCCGCAACAGGCTGTTACTATGCCAGTTAAAGGTTCGAAGCGTATGCTTAAGGCATCTAGAAAACAATTAAGAAATTTAAGAAAATATATAAATGATTAATCGAATCAAAGAAAGGAAATAAAAATATGAAAAAGAAATTTATGAGAAGTGGTAGAGATCAAAAAATCGGTGGTGTATGCGCTGGTTTAGCTAATTATTTTGATATCGACCCTACAATCGTACGTGTTATTTGGGGAGTTTTAGCTTTCTGTTATGGTGCTGGACTTATTGCTTATTTAATCTTGTGGGCAATCGCTCCTGTATCAGATGAATATTAAGAACAGAGTATTAGAGTAAAGGAGAAAAAATGGCATTCGGTGATAATGGTAAACGTAAAAAAACTTTCTTTGAAAAACTAACAATGTTTGTCGTATTAATCATGTTGTTTGTTACTTTAGCAGGTATTTTTGCGACTGCAATTGGTGTATTTAGCAGATTCTAGATTGCTAGTTGTAGGATTTATTTCAAATAATTGGTGACTGGGATTTCCCAGCCCTTTTTAAAGTGAGAAGAGAATATGAGTATGTTTTTAGACACAGCCAAGATTAAAGTAAAGGCTGGTAATGGTGGCGATGGCATGGTTGCCTTTCGTCGTGAAAAATATGTCCCTAACGGTGGACCTTGGGGCGGTGATGGAGGACGTGGTGGTAACGTTGTTTTCGTTGTAGACGAAGGTTTACGTACTCTTATGGACTTCCGTTACAATCGTCATTTCAAAGCCCAATCAGGTGAAAAAGGAATGACAAAAGGGATGCACGGTAGAGGGGCAGAAGACTTAATTGTCCGTGTACCTCAGGGGACAACTGTGCGTGATGCTGAGACTGGAAAAGTCATCACTGATTTGATTGAGAATGGTCAAGAGTTTATTGTAGCTCATGGTGGACGTGGTGGACGTGGAAATATCCGTTTTGCAACACCAAAAAATCCTGCGCCAGAAATCTCAGAAAATGGAGAACCAGGTCAGGAACGTGAATTACAACTAGAGCTTAAAATCCTTGCTGATGTTGGTTTAGTTGGCTTCCCATCTGTCGGCAAATCAACCCTACTTAGTGTCATCACATCTGCAAAACCTAAGATCGGTGCCTACCACTTTACAACAATTGTTCCTAATCTTGGTATGGTTCGTACTCAATCAGGGGAGTCCTTTGCAGTAGCAGACCTTCCTGGATTGATTCAAGGTGCTAGTCAAGGTGTCGGCCTAGGAACTCAGTTCTTGCGTCATATCGAGCGTACCCGCGTTATCTTGCATATCATTGATATGTCTGCCAGTGAAGGACGTGATCCTTACGAGGATTATCTAGCGATTAATAAGGAACTTGAATCTTACAATCTTCGTCTGATGGAGCGTCCGCAAATCATTGTTGCCAACAAGATGGATATGCCAGAGAGTCAGGAAAACCTTGAAGAGTTCAAGAAAAAATTGGCTGCTAATTATGATGAATTTGAAGAATTACCGCCAATCTTCCCAATCTCAGGTTTGACCAAGCAAGGTCTTGCACCTTTATTAGATGCAACGGCAGAACTTCTTGATAAGACGCCAGAATTTCCAATTTACGACGAATCAGAAATGGAAGAAGAAGCATATTATGGCTTTGATGAAGAAGAAAAACCATTTGAGATTGGTCGTGATGATGATGCAACATGGGTTCTTTCCGGTGAAAAACTCATGAAACTCTTTAACATGACTAATTTTGACCGCGATGAGTCTGTTATGAAGTTTGCCCGTCAGTTGCGTGGAATGGGTGTAGATGAAGCTCTTCGTGCTCGTGGCGCTAAGGACGGCGACCTTGTTCGTATTGGTAAATTTGAGTTTGAGTTTGTAGACTAGGAGAAAGCTATGGGGGATAAACCAATATCTTTCCGAGATGCTGACGGAAATTTTGTTTCAGCTGCTGATGTTTGGAATGAAAAGAAGTTAGAAGAACTTTTTAATCGACTCAATCCAAATAGGGCTCTGAGACTAGCTAGAACCAAGAATCAAGCAGAAGGAAAAAAATCAGAATAAAAGAACCCGTGATATTTATTATCACGGGTTTTATAATTAACTAACTACTTTTGATAAGGAATTTCTAGACTAGACTGAGCAAGGTCCACAGTTAATTGATAATCTGTATTGTCACGTACCGTAATCTCAAAATCAGTAGTATAGAGTACAAGACGAAGAGTATCACCATCTTTGAGCTTGTAAATAGTTGGTTGTAGTTCAAATTGGAATTCCATCCATTCATCAGGCTTAACTTCCTCAATTTTCAGTAGATCATGACGATTTTGAAGATTGATATAGCCTTTTGTAATAACACGCTGAGCATTTGGAGTAAATGGAAGTTCACAAATATTTTCAAGCATGTGGTAACGACCGTTATCAATAGTACGAGCAGCCAAAACTCCTGGATATGGTTGTAAGTATTTCTTTTGACCAAGTTCGAGAAGTTGAGCAGAAAGTAAGCCTTTGTTTGTACTTGACTTGAGTCGAAGGTTCAGTTTAACACGCCCATTGATATGAAGGTCTTCAGTCACTGGAAGATCAATGGTAATCTGATTCACCTTACCTTGATAAAGTTCATTGTTAAAGGTTTGGTAAGTCTTTCCAAAACGTTCGAAGTCAGAATCTTGATAATGATTTTCAATGACAGCTTCCTCAGTACCTAAAGAGAAAGCTTTATAGTCAGTTTGATTTCCAAAATCTTCAAGAGCTAGCCAGGTTTGTGGAATAGTGTTATCTTGCCAAACGACTCTTGGAAGCTGGTAATCAGTTTCTTGCCCCAATAATTTCTGTGTTAAAAGAGCATTCATGGATTCACGGAAATCAATAGACTGCCAGTTGTTCATATAAACATGAGCCCCGTTATGATAAAAGAGGTGTTTATTAATATTGCTTGGAAGAGCATTGAACATTTGATAGACATGTAGTGGTTTGACATTCCAGTCTTGTGAACCGTGAGTAAAGACAACTTCAGCCTTAACCTTAGAAGCGTTAAGAAGGTAGTTTCTGTCATGCCAAAATTGGTTATAATCTCCAGTTTTACGGTCTAGATTTTTCTTCAGTTCTTCTATGGATTTTTTATGAGCCTCGTTTCCTCGGATATAGTCACCAGCTAAGAGGTTACGAGAATAAGTTAATTCATCTAATGAATCGAAGTCCTCCCCAGGATAGCCACCTGGGCTTGTCACAAGACCATTTTCACGGTAATAGTTGTACCATGATGAGATACCTGCTTCAGCAATAATGACTTCTAAACCATCAACTCCTGTAGTAGCCAGACCATTAGACATTGTTCCTAGGTAAGAAAGTCCAGTAGTTGCTACTTTACCATTTGACCAGTCAGCTTTTACTTGACGTTCACGACTATGGTCTGTGAAGGCACGGCATCGACCATTGAGCCAATCAATGACATTTTTATAAGCTTCGACTTGTCGGTAGTCACCATTGGTCATTTGACCTTGAGAATCCTTGGTACCAAGACCGGATACATAGATATTTGCAAATCCTCTTGGAAGGAAGTAGTCGTTAAGTGTGTAACTACTATTGATATGAGTGAGCTTTTCTTCAGCATCAGAAACGAGTGCTGCGTCCCCAACTGGTTCAACCAAGTCTAGGGTTGGCTTATCTAGCGTAATTTCATGTGGTTCCTTGACTTCTAGCACAGCTTCCATCTTGTAAAGGGCTTTATCGCTAGCCTTATCATTGGTTCCTTGATGGTAAGGACTTGCCGTCATAACAGATGGGATCTTCCCATTGTATGCTGGACGAATAATGTTTACCTTAATGAGATCAGGCAGACCATCCTTGTCAGAGTCAACGCGAGTTTCTACATAAACAACTTCACGAATGACATTGTTTGCAGAAAAGGTTGCCAAACTCTTACCATTGAAGTAGTGGTAGTTATTGTCCTCAGGAATAAGACCATCACTCACCAAATGGTCAATCAAGGTATTTCCCTTTTTAGTGCGCGTGTTAAGGAGTTGATAGAGATTATCAATCAAATTTCCGTAAACAATTGGGAATGCTGTATCTTCATGAAAAGCAATACTATCTTCAAAGTCTACTAAGTAACTGAATCCAAGTAACTGGAATGCTACAGTATAGAAAATCTCTGCAGTTAAATCACGTTCTGAATTGAAGAAAGTGAGCAGATCAGTTTCTTTATCAACTGCTAGAGCGGAAAGTGGATAATCGGTATTTTTGTAATTGAAAAAACAAGTTCTAACAAAGGTTTCAAACTGTTCTTTATGTGAAGCTGATAGATCAAGTTTAAAGCCAAGATCAGATAATTCCTTTAGTGCTTGTTGATTTGTAACGGGATAATAACTAAATTGATTAAAACGCATTGATATCTCCTTTAAAGATTCATTCAAAAGTCATTATATCAAAAAAATATGGAAAATGACAGAAACAGTTGATAGATATGTGATAGGCGAGTGAAAAGAATCATATGTGGCTAGTATAAAGCCTTATTTCCATTTTTTGAGTATCTTATAAGGATATGCTATACTAGATATATGTTAGATTTGGAGAAATATGGCGTATTTATGTGGGAAGAGGAGAGGATTCTCTCTTTCCGACAAAAATTATTAGCTTGGTATGATGAAAATAAGCGGGACTTACCTTGGAGAAGAAGTAAAAATCCTTATCATATCTGGGTGTCTGAAATCATGTTGCAGCAGACCAGAGTCGATACCGTCATTCCCTATTACGAACGTTTTTTAGAATGGTTTCCAACTGTAGAGAGTTTAGCAACTGCACCTGAAGAACGCTTGTTAAAGGCTTGGGAAGGTCTTGGTTATTATTCTCGTGTTCGTAATATGCAAGTAGCAGCTCAACAGATTATGAATGAATTTAACGGAGAGTTTCCTTCAACTTACGAAGGTATTTCAAGTTTGAAGGGGATTGGTCCTTATACGTCTGGCGCTATTGCAAGCATTGCTTTTAATTTACCGCAACCAGCAGTTGATGGGAATGTCATGCGTGTTCTGGCTCGTCTATTTGAAGTCAAACACGATATTGGCAATCCAAGCAATCGTAAAATATTTCAAGCTATGACGGAAATTTTGATTGATCCTGATCGTCCAGGTGATTTTAACCAAGCTTTGATGGATTTAGGTTCTGATATCGAATCACCAGTTAATCCTAGGCCAGAAGATAGTCCAGTTAAAGATTTTAGTGCTGCCTACCAAAATGGAACAATGGATCGCTATCCCATTAAAGCACCAAAGAAAAAACCCGTTCCCATTTATCTTAATGCTTTAGTGGTACAAAATGGGAAAGGACAGTTTTTACTAGAAAAGAATGAAAGTGAAAAGTTACTCGCTGGATTTTGGCATTTCCCCTTGATTGAGGTAGATGAATTTTCAAAAAATGAAGAACTAAATCTCTTTAATCAGGTAGCTGAACCATCTATTCAACTTGGGCCATCACCGCAAGAAAGTTTTAAGCAGGATTATGATTTAGAAGTTGAGTGGCAGGATAGTCATTTCGAAGAAGTCAAACATATCTTTAGCCATCGAAAGTGGCATGTCCGAATCCTAGCCGGGCAGGTAGTTGAGAGTAAAGAATATAGTGACAAAGAAGTTGTTTGGTTAACTCCAGATGAGTTTGACCTCTACCCACTAGCAAAACCTCAGCATAAAATTTGGCAAGAGTATTCAAAAAGATGCTGACAACACTAGTCTTTCGTGTCTTCTTTGCATTTTTTTGGTATAATTGATACAAGGAAAAAGGTGACTATATGAAAAAAATATTGATTGTAGATGATGAAAAACCAATCTCAGATATTATTAAGTTTAATATGACCAAGGAAGGCTACGAAGTTGTTACAGCCTTTAATGGACGTGAAGCGATTGAACTGTTTGAAGCTGAAAAACCTGATATTATTATTTTGGACTTGATGCTTCCAGAAATTGATGGTCTTGAAGTGGCTAAAACGATTCGAAAGACAAGTAGTGTTCCAATTATCATGCTTTCAGCAAAAGATAGTGAGTTTGATAAGGTTATTGGCCTTGAGCTTGGCGCGGATGATTATGTGACTAAGCCATTTTCAAATCGTGAGCTACAGGCGCGTGTTAAAGCTTTACTCCGTCGTACGGAGTTAGTAGCAGTGGATAACCAAGAGGAAGATGCTAAGTTACAAAGCCTTCAAATTGGTGATTTAGAGATTCTTCCAGATGCTTATGTGGCAAAAAAATATGGGGAAGAATTAGACTTAACCCACAGAGAATTTGAATTGTTGCATCACTTAGCTTCTCATCTTGGTCAAGTTATTACCCGCGAACATCTCCTTGAGACGGTTTGGGGCTATGATTATTTTGGTGATGTTCGTACTGTCGATGTTACCATTAGACGTCTACGTGAGAAGATTGAAGACACACCAAGTAGACCTGAATATATCTTAACTCGTCGTGGTGTGGGTTATTATATGAGAAATAATGATTGATATAATTAAACAAACAATTTTAACCAGAGATTTCGTCTTTGTACTCATATTAATTGGTTTTATTATGCTTGTTAGCTTTCTCTTGCTTGAAGGCCGTAGAGATAATATTCGACTCAAACAGTTAAATCAAAAGATTAAAGATTTAATTGCTGGTGATTATTCTCAGGTATTAGATATGCAGGGGAATACTGAAATCACTAACATTACGAATAACTTAAATGATTTGTCTGAAGTAATTCGTCTAACTCAAGAAAACCTTGAGCAGGAAAGTAAAAGATTGCATAGTATCTTGTCTTATATGACAGATGGAGTTTTAGCCACCAATCGACGTGGTCAAATCACGATGATTAACGATATGGCTAAAAGACAACTTGGAGTTGAAAGTGATGACGCGCTCAATCAAAACATTTTAGAGTTGCTCAAGATTGAAGATGAGTACGAGCTTAGAGACTTAATTACGCAAAGTCCTGAAATGATGATTTATTCCCAAAATGTAAATGGGGAGTATATTAGTTTGCGTGTGCGTTTTGCCTTGATTCGTAGAGAATCCGGCTTTATCTCTGGTTTGGTAGCAGTTCTACATGATACGACTGAACAAGAGAAGGAAGAACGCGAGAGAAGGCTTTTCGTTTCCAACGTTAGTCATGAATTGCGAACTCCATTGACCAGTGTAAAATCTTACCTAGAGGCCTTGGATGAGGGTGCATTATATGAACCTGTTGCTCCTGATTTTATCAAAGTATCTTTAGTTGAGACCAACCGTATGATGCGAATGGTGACGGACCTCTTGCATCTTTCGCGTATTGATAATGCAACTAGCCATTTAGATGTTGAATTGATTAACTTTACAGCTTTCATTACGTTTATCCTAAATCGTTTCGACAAGATACGATCCCAGGATCAAGAAAAGAAATACGAGTTAGTTCGAGATTATCCGATTACATCGGTCTGGATTGAAATTGATACAGACAAGATGACTCAGGTAATAGATAATATTCTCAACAATGCCATCAAGTATTCTCCTGATGGTGGGAAAATTACGGTTAGCATGAAGACAACTGATGATCAGATGATTTTATCTATTTCCGATCAAGGACTTGGGATTCCTAAAGAAGATTTACCGAAGATTTTTGACCGTTTTTACAGGGTTGATAAGGCTAGAAGTCGTGCCCAAGGTGGTACTGGTTTGGGTCTTGCGATAGCAAAAGAAATCATCAAACAACACAATGGATTTATCTGGGCCAAGAGTGAATATGGCAAGGGCTCTACTTTTACTATCGTACTTCCATACGATAAGGATGCTGTGAAAGAAGAGATTTGGGAGGATGAACTAGAAGACTAGAATGAGTGATATCGGTTTTAAATATAGTATTTTAGCATCGGGTTCTAGTGGTAATTCCTTCTATCTAGAAACCCCAAAGAAAAAGATTTTAGTAGACGCAGGATTATCTGGCAAAAAAATCACAAGCTTATTGGCTGAGATTAACCGTAAGCCAGAAGATTTGGATGCTATCTTAATTACGCATGAACATGCTGACCATATCCACGGTGTTGGAGTCTTGGCGCGTAAATATGGCATGGATCTCTATGCTAACGAGAAGACATGGCAAGCTATGGAAAATAGTAAGTATCTAGGTAAAGTTGACTCGACTCAAAAGCATATTTTTGAGATGGGAAAAACTAAAACCTTTGGTGATATTGATATTGAGAGTTTTGGCGTTAGTCACGATGCAGCCGCTCCCCAGTTTTATCGCTTTATGAAGGACGATAAAAGTTTTGTCATGCTGACAGATACAGGTTATGTCAGTGATCGTATGGCTGGTATTGTTGAAAATGCAGATGGCTATCTCATTGAGTCCAATCATGATGTAGAGATACTCCGAGCTGGATCTTATGCTTGGCGACTCAAACAACGGATTCTGTCCGATCTTGGTCATCTCTCAAACGAGGATGGAGCGGATGCCATGATTCGCACACTTGGGAATCGTACTAAGAAGATTTATCTAGGCCATTTGTCTAAGGAGAATAATATCAAGGAACTGGCCCACATGACCATGGTCAACCAGCTAGCTCAAGCAGACCTGGGAGTAGGAGTAGACTTTCAAGTTTACGATACTTCACCAGACACTGCAACACCATTGACGGAGATATAGCAAGGAACGCCGAGAGGTGTTCTTTTTATCTTGACTGAGCTCTTAAAAAGTAATACAATAGTGTTACCAATAGTTATAGGAGAAGAAACATGACGACTATTACATTAAAAGTTTCCGAAGCAGATAAAACATTTATGAAAGCAATGGCTAAGTTTGAAGGAGTTTCTCTCTCAGAGTTGATACGGACAAAAACTTTAGAAGCTTTAGAGGATGAATATGATGCTCGTGTAGCAGATTTAGCTTATCAAGAGTATTTAGAAGATTTGGAAAAAGGGCTTAAACCCATTACTTGGGAAGAAATGATGCATGATCTAGGTCTGGAGGAAGATTAACTTGTATAAGCTAGTTCCAACAAGACGATTTATTAAACAACTAAAGAAATTAGATCGTTATACACAAATATTAATTACAAAGTATCTAGAAAATAACGTTTTAGAGGATCCAAGACGGCATGGGAAAGCTTTGGTGGGGAATCGAGGTGGTCAATGGAGGTACCGGATTGGTAATTATCGAGTTATTGTGCAAATTGTAGATGATGAACTGATAGTCTCTACTCTGGAAGTTGGTCATCGTAGAGATATTTATTAGAAATCCCATTAAACTATTTTATTTAATTATTATAACAAGAGGAGTTTACAGATTGCAGAACAAGTGGAAGATAAAGGCCTATTACGATACTAGTATTATAATATTAGCTTTAATATCAGTTGTTTTAGTCATACTTGGTTTTACAGATTTAATTGATCTTGAGAAACCTCCATACAGTATTGTAGACTTAGTCATATGGTTTGTTTTTCTTGTCGATTATATTTGGAGATTTAGTATTTCCAAAAGTAAATGGTCATTTATTATAAACAACATTTTTGACTTGCTTGCAATTCTGCCTTTGAATGCTATTTTTACAGTTTTTCGTTTGGGGAGGATCTTCCGTCTTGCACGCTTAACAAAGTTAGTAAAACTAACTCGGTTATTAAGAATTATAGGTCTTACTGGCAAATTAGAGAAAAAGCTAAAAATTTTTCTAAGAACAAATGGATTAATTTACATTCTGTATGTCAATTTTTTTATCGTTCTAGTTGGTAGTTCGATCTTATCAGTTGTTGAAGAGAAGTCATTTTCTGATAGTGTATGGTGGTCACTTGTTACAGTTACAACTGTTGGATATGGGGATATTGTACCGAGTAGCCTATTTGGGAAATGGCTAGCTGTATTATTGATGCTAGTTGGAATTGGAACAATAGGAATGCTAACAAGTTCTTTAACTAATTTTTTTGTTAAGGATGAATCTAAAACTCAAATAAATCTTGATAAACTTTATAAGGAAATTGAGAATCAAAGACAATTAATAGAATCACAAGATAAGAAGCTTGAAGAGTTGAATCAGATGGTTAAAGAATTGCTGAAAAAATGTTAGCAAACAAATAGTTTTTCAACAGTCTATAAAATCAAAAAACGCATAATATCAGGAGTTCATAAACCTTGATATTATGCGTTTTAACATGAAATAAATTATTGGATTATCTCCTAAAATTAAATCTAAACTAAATTTCTTACAAACCAGCAAATTCTTTGATTTCTTGTGCTGTCATAGAAGAATCACAACGAACCTTGATTTCTCCATTAGCAACATGTACGAATCCAGGTACTGTAGTGATTTCATAACGTGAGCGGAAGTCTTGCAATGTATCGAGCTGGCTTGGCTCTTCGCTGTTAATGAAGTAGATATGTGCTTTTGTTTCGGCAATGACACCAGCTAAAGTTCCGGCAAATTTACGGCAGTAAGGACAAGATTTACGGCCGATAAAGAAAGTTGCAGTTTCTTTTTTATCAAGGGCTTCTTGCGCACGAGCTACAGTTGTAACTTCGAGATCTTTAATATCTTCTAAGAATTGTTCCATGAGTTTACCTCGCTTTCATTGATAAATCTAGTATGCCATAAAGTTTTTAAAAATGCTTAGATTTGATACGAAAAAAGATGAGATAGTCTATCTCATCTTTTTAAGTTGTTATTTTACAAAAGCGTTGATTTCAGCTTCAATGTTTGCAATTTTAGTTTGTGAATCTTCGTTGCTTTCACCAACCACTGCAATATAGAATTTAATTTTTGGTTCAGTACCTGAAGGACGAACAGCAATCCAAGAACCATCCGCAAGTGTGTATTTCAATACATCACTTGGAGGAGTAGTTAAAGCTGTAACTGTTCCATCAGCGGCAGTAGATGTTTGAGCTTTAAAGTCTTCAACAACAGTAATTGCTGTATTATTGAATTCTTTTGGACCCTTGTCACGGAATTCAGCCATAATTGCTTTGATTTGTTCAGCACCGTCAACACCAGAAAGAGTAACAGAGATTGTCTTTTCAGCATAGTATCCGTACTCTTTGTAGATTTCTTCGATGCCGTCAGCAAGAGTCAAACCACGAGAGCGGTAGTAGGCAGCAAGTTCAGCAACAACAAGAACAGCTTGAATCGCATCTTTATCACGTACGAATGGTTTAATCAAGTAACCGAAGCTTTCTTCAAATCCCATCATGTAAGTGTGATTGTGTTTTTCTTCGAATTCTTGAATCTTTTCAGCGATAAATTTGAAACCAGTCAAGACGTTGAACATAGTTGCGCCGTAGCTTTCAGCAATCTTAGTTACCAAGTCAGTTGATACGATAGATTTGCAAAGAGCTGCATTCTCTGGAAGTGTCCCAGCATTTTTGTGGGCTTCTAAGATGTACTTAGCCATGATAGCACCGATTTGGTTACCTGAAAGGTTGAGGTAGCTACCGTCTTTTTGAAGAACTTCAACACCGACACGGTCAGCGTCAGGGTCAGTTGCAACAAGAACATCAGCTCCAACTTGACGACCAAGCTCCTCAGCAAGGGCAAAGGCTGCTTGACTTTCAGGGTTTGGAGATTTAACAGTAGAGAAATCTGGATCTGGTGTTGCTTGAGCTTCAACAACCTGAACAGAGTCAAATCCTGCTTGAGCAAGAGCACGACGAGCCAACATTTCACCAGTACCATGAAGAGGAGTATAGACAATCTTCATGTCTTTACCAAACTCTTCAATCAACGCAGGGTTGATATTTACGTCTTTAACTTCTTTGAGGTATTCGGTGTCGACTGCTTCGCCAATAACTTCAATCAAACCAGAGGCTTTTTCTGCTTCTACATTAGCAACTTCAACAGCAAATGGATTTTCGATAGCACGGATGTAGGTAGTCAAAGCGTCCGCATCATGTGGAGGCATTTGGCCACCATCTTCACCGTAAACCTTGTAACCATTAAATGGAGCAGGGTTGTGACTGGCAGTAATCATGATACCTGCGAAGCAGTTAAGGTGACGAACAGCAAATGAAAGTTCTGGAGTTGGACGGAGACTTTCAAAGACATAAGATTTAATACCGTGTTTTGCAAGAACAGCTGCAGATTCAAAGGCAAATTCTGGAGAGAAGTGACGGCTATCGTAAGCAATAGCTACACCACGTTCTTTTTCGTTCCCACCTTTAGATTCGATCAAATGAGCCAAACCTTCAGTTGCTTGACGGACTACATAGATGTTAATACGGTTTGTACCTGCACCAATCAATCCGCGCATACCAGCTGTACCGAATTCAAGATTAGTATAGAAGGCGTCTTCCTTTGTTTTTTCATCCATATTTTCTAAATCTTGACGAAGGTAGTCAGGAAGTTCTGCAAAATCTACCCATTTTTGGTAATTTTCTTGATAAGTCATAGGAAATCTCCTTTATTATATATTCTAATCGGCTTCATTATACCATGAAATGAAGTTTTAGTAAAACGTTAGCATGAGTTTCTGCTAAGTTGTAAAAACTAGCTTAAGAACAAGCCTTGAACGGCTTAAAGAAACATGCTATACTAACTGTATGATTATTTTACAAGCAAATAAAATCGAACGCTCTTTTGCAGGAGAGGTTCTTTTTGAGAATATTAACCTCCAAGTAGATGAAAGAGATCGTATAGCTCTTGTTGGGAAAAATGGAGCAGGTAAGTCTACACTATTAAAGATATTAGTTGGGGAAGAAGAGCCAACCTCTGGTGAGATTAATAAGAAAAAAGATATTTCCCTTTCTTACTTAGCACAGGATAGTAGATTTGAATCAGACAACACAATCTATGACGAGATGTTGCATGTTTTTAATGACTTACGGTCTACTGAGAAACAGCTTCGTCAGATGGAGCTCGAGATGGGTGAAAAAACAGGTACAGATTTAGAAAATTTGATGTCTAATTATGATCGCTTGTCTGAGAATTTTCGTCAGGCAGGAGGATTTACCTATGAGGCGGATATTCGTGCTATTCTAAATGGATTTAAGTTTGATGAATCCATGTGGCAGATGAAAATTGCTGAGCTTTCTGGCGGTCAAAATACTCGTTTGGCTCTAGCCAAAATGCTCCTTGAAAAACCGAATCTCTTGGTTTTGGACGAGCCAACCAACCACCTAGATATTGAAACGATTGCCTGGTTAGAAAACTATTTAGTTAATTATAGCGGTGCCTTGATTATTGTCAGTCATGACCGTTATTTCCTCGATAAGGTTGCAACTATAACACTTGACTTAACCAAACATTCCTTAGACAGATACGTAGGAAACTACACTAGTTTTGTGGAGCAGAAGGAACAGAAGCTCGCAACTGAAGCCAAAAACTACGAAAAGCAACAGAAGGAAATTGCTGCCTTAGAAGACTTTGTTAACCGAAATCTTGTCCGAGCATCGACAACCAAACGTGCTCAATCTCGACGTAAGCAACTGGAGAAAATGGAGAGATTGGACAAGCCTGAAGCTGGCAAGAAATCAGCTAATATGACCTTCCATTCTGATAGAGTATCTGGTAATGTCGTTTTGACGGTGGAGAATGCTGCTATTGGCTATGATGGTGAAATTTTATCAGAACCCATCAACCTCGACCTTCGTAAGATGAATGCCATCGCTATAGTTGGTCCTAACGGTATTGGTAAGTCAACCTTTATTAAGTCTATTGTAGACCAAATTCCATTTATTAAGGGGGAGAAGCGCTTTGGTGCTAATGTTGAGGTTGGTTACTATGACCAGACGCAAAGTAAGTTAACACCGAGCAATACAGTCTTAGACGAACTCTGGAATGATTTTAAATTAACGCCAGAAGTTGAAATCCGTAATCGCCTAGGTGCCTTCCTTTTCTCTGGTGATGATGTTAAGAAATCAGTTGGAATGTTGTCAGGTGGTGAGCGAGCTCGTTTGCTTCTGGCTAAACTTTCCATGGAAAACAACAACTTCTTGATTCTCGATGAGCCGACTAACCACTTGGACATCGATAACAAGGAAGTTCTGGAAAATGCTTTGATTGACTTTGATGGTACTTTACTTTTTGTCAGCCATGACCGTTACTTTATCAACCGAGTAGCCACTCATGTTCTAGAATTATCTGAAAATGGCTCAACCCTCTATCTTGGTGATTATGACTATTATGTCGAAAAGAAAACAGAGCTAGAAGCTAGCCAAGTAGAAGAGGCTTTAACTGAAAATAAAGAGAAGGAAACTTCTCCAGTTAATGATTACCAAGCTCAGAAAGAGAGTCAAAAAGAACTTCGTAAGTTAATGAGACAAATTGAAAGTCTTGAGACAGAAATCGAAGAGCTAGAAACCAAAGCCCAAGCTATCTCTGAACAAATGCACACTACCAATGATGCAGATGAACTCATGCAGTTACAAGCAGAACTAGATATGATTAGTCAACGCCAGGAAGAAGCTATGCTGGAATGGGAAGAATTATCGGAGAAAGTTTAAAAATAAAAAAAGCAACAAACCTGTTGCTTTTTTCGTTTATATCTATCCACCCTGAGGGAATCGAACCCCCATCACAAGAACCGGAATCTTACGTGATATCCATTACACTAAGGGTGGAAACTTTAATTATTATATCAAAAAACAAGGTCTAACTCAAGAGTCATCTAAAACATGGATTTAAAGAATAGAAAAAGGATTTAGTATTCACTAAATCCTTTATGGAATTATTTTTTCTCAAGAAGTGCTTTGATTTCTTGAAGAACTTCCAATTCAGTTGGACCTGCAGGAGCTTCTTCAGCTTCTTTCTTACCAAGGCTTTGAGCTTTTTCAATTCCTTTAACAACAAAGAAAAGAACTGTACCAATAACGATGAAGTTAATAATAGCGCTCAAGAAGCTTCCGTAAGCAACACCATTCCATGAAAGTTCAGCGATACGGTCAACGTTCGCAGCTTTCAAAGCTGGGTTCAATAGAAGTGGAGTGATGATATCGTTAACGAATGAAGTTACGATAGCACCAAATGCAGTGGCGATGATCACACCGACAGCAAGGTCTACGACATTACCGCGGAGCAAAAATGCTTTAAGATCTTTTAACATTTTCTTTTTCCTTTCGAAATTTTTCAGACTAGATTATATCGTAAATTTATATTAAATGCAAGAAAAGTGATTATTTCTTTTTAAATACAAAAAGCTTACTAAAAACGTAGTTGAGAACAACCATCGTAACCTGTGCAATAAAGATTTCCACTGTATTAATTGTATTAATATCATTTCCAACAAAGTAACCAATAATTTGTGGGAAGCTTGTCACAAAAATAAAAGTTAGTAGAAGATCCAATAAAAATGTTATTAGTCTTGCAGAGGTAAATTTTATTAATCGATTAAACCAGTTTTTTCTATCTTGCTTAAATACAAATGTGTCATTTGTAAAGAAAGCAAATAGGATTCCAGCAATATTTCCCAAGGCAGTCGCAACTAATTCTTGATGAGTAAGATAAAAGATGACGATGCGGACAAATATTGATACTACGGTAGTCGCAACTCCGAAAAATAGATAGGATAAAATCTCGTTATCAAAGAATTTTTTTATATATGTTTTCATAAGATTAGTATAGCATAAAGCTGATAAATGTGCTATACTTGTAAAGTTGACTTGCTCAACCCTTGGTGCTTAGCTTCTTTCACCAAGCATATTATACGCGGGATAGCCGCTAAAGGAGAAAATATGAAAAAACTAACTGTCCGTGATTTGGCAGATATTGCCATTGTCGCAGCTATTTATGTGGTTTTGACAATCACACCACCACTCAATGCCATCAGCTACGGGGCTTATCAGTTTCGTATTTCTGAAATGATGAACTTCCTAGCTTTTTACAATCCTAAGTACATTATCGGTGTTACTCTTGGATGTATGATTGCTAATTTCTTCAGTTTCGGACTCATTGATGTCGCTGTAGGTGGAGGTTCGACACTTGTCTTTCTAAGTTTAGGAGTCTTGTTATTTAGCAAATACAGTAAAGACTATCTTTTTAATGGATTGATTCGTAAAGATCATTTCTTCTTTTCAATTCTATTTTCAATTTCAATGGTAACAATCGCTGCTGAATTGCATATCGTAGCAGAAGCACCATTCTTCTTTACATGGTTCACTACTGGTATTGGAGAATTTGCTTCACTCATTGTAGGTGCAATAATCATTGGTAAAATTGGTCAACGAATAGATTTGACTAGATAAAGATATCACACCAAATATTTGTGAAAAGGGCTGAACGTTGTTCAGTCTTTTTCTTTGTCCATAAAACTAGTTGCTCAATAAAAGTGGTATAATAAGGTAAAAAGGCGGTTTGATTATGATAGATTATTTTTTGATTGGGATAAAATCGATGATGAAAAGCTCGGTTTTGACTTTTGCTATTTACTTTGTGTCCTTCCTTCTTTTACTAATTCTATGGCGTCGTTATGTCGTTGTGCGTCAAAGTGGTGGAAACTTTTTTGCCCCGTTTCATATTGCTAAGGGAAGATTTTATATCCATAATGCTTATGTTTTTAGAAAGCGAATTATACCACTGAATAATATTAAAAAGATTGAGGTCCATTTTATTCCAAGTGTTAAATTGAATGGAGCTAGATATTTTTTGTGTATCCAACAAAAGAGCGGAAAAGCTCTAGCCTTTTTCTTTGGCAAGTCAAAAGAGTCTGAACAATTAGTGAAGAATTTAAAAAATGAAACAAAAAAATACAATATCAAGATTCGCAGTTTTGAATGATAGCTTTTAATTTTTTTTAATATTTCAGAAAGCCTTTCCATAAAATAAATTTTATGTTATAATATTCACAAATAAAAGTTTTAGGAGTTTATATGGTTTCATCAGAATTTATCTCAAAAATTGAATTTGCTTGTAAAAAGAAAGAAAGTCTTTATTCAAATAGCAAATTCAAGTATGCTATCCGTTCAATGTTTGCTGGTGCATTCTTAACATTTAGTACAGCAGCTGGAGCTGTTGGTGCTGACTTGATCAATAAGATCGCTCCTGGTAGCGGACGCTTCCTTTTCCCATTTGTTTTCGCTTGGGGATTGGCCTACATTGTCTTCTTGAATGCTGAATTGGTTACATCTAATATGATGTTCCTTACAGCTGGTAGCTTTTTGAAAAAAATTAGCTGGAGAAAAACAGTAGAAATTCTTCTATATTGTACTTTTTTTAACTTAATCGGTGCCCTTATTGCCGGTTGGGGATTTGCTCATTCAGCAGCCTATGCAAATCTTACACATGATAGCTTTATTTCTGGAGTTGTAGAAATGAAGTTAGCACGTTCGAATGAATTGGTATTACTTGAAGGTATTTTAGCGAATATCTTTGTAAATATCGCAATTCTATCATTTGTTTTGGTTAAAGATGGCGGAGCTAAACTTTGGTTGGTTCTTTCAGCTATTTATATGTTTGTATTCTTAACAAACGAACACATCGCCGCAAACTTTGCTTCATTTGCTATTGTGAAATTCAGTGTTGCTGCTGATTCGATCGCAAACTTTGGTATCGGAAATATTCTTCGTCACTGGGGTGTAACCTTCATAGGTAACTTTATCGGCGGTGGTCTACTGATGGGATTGCCTTACGCCTTCTTAAACAAAAACGAAGATACATACGTAGATTAAAAGTTGGATTGATTCCAACTTTTTCTTTTTGTTTTTCCATGCTATAATGAAAGTAGTAATGTTAAATTTAGAGGAAAATCATGAACGAAATTAAATGTCCAAATTGTGGCGAAGTTTTTACAGTAAATGAAAGTCAATATGCAGAACTGATTTCTCAAGTTCGCACTGTAGAGTTTGACAAAGAATTACATGAGCGAATCAAGCAAGAATTGACATTGGTAGAGCAAAAGGCCTTGAATGAACAACAGACAAAACTCGCTCAAAAGGATCAAGAAATTGCCCAGCTACAAAGTCAAATCCAAAATTTCGAAACTGAAAAAGAATTGGCTAAGAAGGAAGTAGAGCAAAGTGCTAGCCAAAGTCTGTTAGAAAAAGAAAAAGAGGTCCAAGCTCTTGAGAATCAATTAGCTACCTTACGCTTAGAGCATGAAAATCAACTACAAAAAACTCTTTCTGATCTTGAAAAAGAACGCGATCAGGTCAAAAATCAGCTCCTTTTACAAGAAAAAGAAAACGAGCTTTCTCTGACTTCAGTTAAACAAAACTATGAAGCCCAACTGAAGGCAGCTAATGAGCAGGTTGAGTTCTATAAGAATTTCAAGGCGCAACAATCAACCAAGGCAATCGGTGAAAGTTTGGAACACTATGCAGAAAGTGAGTTCAACAAGGTTCGTAGTTTTGCCTTCCCAAATGCTTACTTTGAAAAGGACAATAAAGTCTCAGCTCGTGGTTCTAAAGGGGACTTTATCTTCCGTGATTTTGATGAAAATGGGCTAGAATTCATTTCCATCATGTTTGAGATGAAAAATGAAGCTGATGGTACTGAGAAAAAGCATAAGAATGCTGATTTCTACAAGGAGTTGGATAAGGATCGTCGTGAGAAGAACTGTGAGTATGCTGTTTTGGTAAGTATGCTTGAGGCTGACAATGATTACTTCAATACTGGAATTGTTGATGTTAGCCACGAATATGAGAAGATGTATGTCATTCGTCCTCAATTCTTTATCCAACTGATTGGGCTCTTGCGTAATGCTGCCCTTAATTCCCTAAAATACAAGCAGGAACTAGCACTTATACGTGAGCAAAACATCGATATTACTCACTTTGAAGAAGACTTGCAAGCCTTCAAGGTAGCCTTTGCTAAGAACTACAATTCAGCCTCAGTCAACTTTGGCAAGGCCATCGACGAAATCGACAAAGCCATCAAGCGGATGGAAGAAGTCAAGAAATTCTTGACTACATCAGAAAATCAACTCCGCCTAGCTAATAATAAGTTGGATGATGTATCAGTCAAAAAATTGACCCGTAAAAATCCAACTATGAAAGCTAAGTTCGAAGCGCTGAAGGGGTAATGACCTTGACTATAAAAAGAACTCTAAAATTTACGGATGTCTATATTGCCTATTTACCATTAGTTGTTTTTTTACTCAATTTCTTATACGGTTTTTTGAACATCGAGGATTCAACAGTTTCTAACGAAAGTTCCAGATATGGTTTGTTTTTTGGTGTAGTTGGCCTTATTCCAACTATTTTTGGCTATGCTTTTAGCTTTCTAGCCAATCTTATTGTAGGTATAACTTATGTAATAAAAGCAAAAAATCAAACGAAGTGTTTGATAGCATTCCTGTTGATTGGAAATGTTTTTTTAGCAACTTTTCTAATGTTTTTGCTAAGATTTAAAATGATCGTTTCCTTTGACTTTATAAAAGATCTGGATCTTTGGAGTTTTATTTTTTTATTATTTTTATTTCCGTATTTAGATTGGATTTATCAAAAGGAAAACTATAAACCAAAATTAAGTCGTAATTTACTTATTATATTTTTGATTGGGATTTTTTCTCTACTTATAGGAAGTAGAATTCAAAGCCACTTTAGAAATAATGCTAAAGTTCAACAATTAAAAGAGTTTTATTCTTCTAGGGGAATGAATTATGATGTTGCTCTTAAAAGCGTAGAAATAGATAGTAACGTTTCAGATATTAGTATTTTTGATGTATCGAATAATGGCATAACTATTCAAGTAGGTGCTAAGTACATTCATCAAAGATTAACAGAGGTCAGTTTCATTAATGAGAATTATGGTTTTAAAGAATTCTTGAGACTTTCTGTATCGAGCCAAGAGGCACAGACAGTTCTGAATGATTTTAAATCAACTGTAGAAAGTGCAATACAAAAGAAAGGATATGATTTAGCAGTTATTGATGATAAAGAACAGCCATTGGCTAGCCCAGGTTTTCAAATATCACGTTCATTTAGAATCACTCCTTTTATTAAAGAAAAAGCAGTTCAAAATCAGAAGTCATCTAGTCCAAAAAAACAAGCATTTGGAGGATATGCAGCAATTTCTCTTAAAGATTATATGAGAGAGGGAGCCCTTCGTTTATGTTTAAGACTTAGTGAAAGTGACAAATTGAAGTTAGAAGACATTGATTTTTCAAGACTTTCCGATGGACACTACATGATCAATAATGACTATTTTATCGTTAATAATGGAATGTATACAATAGTTGAAGATGAAGGTGATTTTGAAAATTTTTTACTGAGAGAATCTAGTAAACAATTTTATTTGGAGGATTTTTATAAAATTGAAAAGCTTAATTAAATTATTAGCAAATAAAAATGAAACATTTGTTTATAATATTTGTATCCGATTATCTTCATATTTAGTAGTTGTTGCAGTTTATATAGCAATTTTGGGTTTGTTTTTATTGTTTAAACAAAATATTATTGCAGTACGTTATCTGTTGTTTTTGTCGGTATTATTTATAGTTATTGGCATCTTTTTAAGTTTATTGACTTGGGAAGTTTTACTATATTGGAAAGTGGTTTTGATTGATTTTAAGAAATATCAATCTTACTTTGTATACAATGTTAGTCATTCCAATAAGTTTAATAAGAAATTTAATGAAGTAAGTTTTGAATTAATCACAGGAGAATTATCTTACCTCAGAGGAGATTTTTTATTATCACTTAGTCAATATTCAAATATCAATCTTTCTAATGTTTCTAAAAAAAATAGAAGAATATTTGAATTGAAGAAATTATATTATGAATTTCTATCTTCTATTCATCTTAAAGATACGCAAAATATTGATTTCTTTGAGGAACAGTTGTCCAAGGCGCCAGATTCGAAAGATGGTAAGGCTAAATTCGTTGCTCAAGCCCAAGCCATAAAAGATATTGTGTTTAATAAAGAACCAAACGACTACTTCGATACAACTGAACCAGAAAATAAGCTAGCTCGAATCAAGTTCTCATATTACGGAGCTCTCAATGCTCAGCTAAAAGGAGACGAAGATCGTGCCCGTAGTTTGTTTGAAAGCATAGCCCATGAAAATCCAGAGCTTTTCTATGTACAGGAAGCGAAGAAATATTTAGAAGGAGAAAACTTAGGGAAGTAACATATGAAATTGATTGAAAAAATAGTTAGTAGGGCGACAGAAAACACTCTTTTACAAATAGAGACTATTAGTCAACTTACTTCAATTATAGGATTAGTTGTAGGAGTGTTAGCATTATGCTTAAATACTAAAAATGATACAAAAATGTGGGCGATAATATTTATATCATTAATGTGGGTTGCTCTTATTTTAGTCTTATATTTACGATTTATTTCCAATAGAGTAATCTATTTAATGTTACATGAAGCTATCAATCTTGAACTGTATGAGACTATGTTCCAGGTCGAAGCAGAGAAATCTATCAAACCCTATAAAGCAACGTACCAAGAAAATTTCCATTTTGTTAAGGGTCAAGTCAGTTTCCTAAAAGGAGATTTTCAGTCAGCAAAAGAAAATCTAGCAAAGATTAATTTTAAAAAAATTTGGAAGAGATTCAGGGGAGACTTATTTCTAAGAACAAGCTCCAATCAATTGCTAGTTTCCATCCATCTTCAAGATGAGCAAGACATTGCTTTCTTTGAGGAACAATTGTCCAAGGCGCCAGATGCGAAAGGTGGTAAAGCTAAACTAATCGCCCAAACTCAAGCCATAAAAGATATTGTGTTCAATAAAGAAGTGAACGACTACTTCGACACCACTGAGCCAGAAAGTAAGTTAGCTCGAATCATGTTCTCTTATTACGGGGCCCTCAATGCTCAGTTAAAAGGAGACGAAGATCGTGCTCGTAGTTTGTTTGAAAGCATAGCCCATGAGAATCAAGAGCTTTTCTATGTACAGGAAGCGCAGAAATATTTAGAAGGAGAAAACTGATGTCAGAACGTATGACTTTACCGATTGGAAGTGTTGTTCGAGTGAGAGAAGGTGTGGAGCCTGTCATGATTGTTAATCATTGTCCAGTTACTGAAAAGCAGAGGCAAAAATGAAACTAGGACCATTTGGATTGGGCTTATCAATAGGGGGGTAAAACATGGAAATACAATTAAAATTACATGGAAACTCGGAAGGATTTATCCTTCAGTCAAAATTACCTGATGATGAACATTGGACTGAAAGAATTGAAATCGTTCAAGAAGAGGAAGGTTATCGTCTATATGCAAAAGATGTAGAAATTCTTGTCTTGAAAGCATCAGAATACATTTCTAAAAAGAAAAGAATAGTCGCAAGAGGGTTAAATAAGGATTTGATTTATTTTGAAGAAGAAAGATTTGATCGTTTATGGGAACAAGCATACTGGCATGGAGTTTTTCAATTTAATTTAAATAACTATGAAATGACGCGTGTAGGTTCAGGTAGTAAAGGAGATATTTTACCTGTCACAAAAGATGGCATTCCGATTGCCGTTTATGCTGCAAGTAACATTGCAATTGCTGGAAAGAGAAACTTTTCTCTCTATACTGAAAATATTGACGAAATTGACAATTTACTGATGTTATATGTAGTTAAATATATTAGGGGATATGACTTTTTAGATATTGATTCTTTATCTGCAAGATATCGTTACTTTTATCAATTCAGTGATCGTTCAGCTCTAACGAAGGAACATTTAGATATGCTTCCAGAGGCTAGAAAACCTTCTAAGTTAGAGGCGTTTATCATTTATTTTTTATCAGCCTTCTTTGTTGTGGGTATCAGTTTGGTATCATTACGCCCTTTGTTCTCACTTATAGTAGTACTACTGATACATTCTATTTATAATATCATAAAGAATTGGAGAAATAGAGGTGAATAGTAGATTATTTACCTATTGATTTATTATTGATACTGCATTAAAAGAAATATTAAAAAGGTGCCAATAGCCTAATTAAAGGCATGAGAGGATGGTTTAAATGATACTGGAACGAATGAAAAAAACTTTATTAACCACATGATGAGAAAGGAAATCAGAAAGCAACACATGAACGGTATTATCAACTTAAAAAAAGAAGCAGGCATGACCTCGCATGATGCGGTTTTTAAATTGCGTAAGATTTTAGGGACTAAGAAGATTGGCCATGGTGGTACCTTGGATCCGGATGTAGTGGGCGTTTTACCTATTGCTGTGGGAAAGGCGACTCGCATGGTAGAGTTCATGCAGGATGAAGGCAAGGTCTATGAGGGAGAAATCACATTAGGATATTCAACAACAACCGAAGACGCTAGTGGGGAAGTTGTTGCAGAAACTCCTGTTTTAGCTCCACTAGATGAAAAACTTGTCGATGAGGCGATTGCGAGTTTGACTGGTCCTATCACTCAAATCCCACCGATGTACTCTGCTGTCAAGGTCAATGGACGTAAGCTCTATGAGTATGCGCGTGCTGGTCAGGAAGTGGAGCGTCCAGAACGTCAGGTAACGATCTATAGTTTCGAAAGAACCAGTCCCATTTCCTATGTGGAGAATCTTGCTCGATTTAGCTTCCGTGTAAAATGTAGCAAAGGGACTTATATCCGTACCTTATCAGTTGACTTGGGAGAAAAACTTGGCTATTCAGCTCATATGTCTCATTTAACACGAACAAGCGCTGCAGGCTTGCAGTTAGATGATGCTTTGACCTTGAATGAAATTGAGGAAAAGGTTCAAGCTGGTGAGTTAGACTTTCTCCATCCTCTAGAGATTGGTACTGGTGATTTAGTAAAAGTAAATTTGACTCCTGAACAGGCAGAAGAAGTCCGTTATGGGCGTTTCATTGAGTTAGAGCACACGGAAAATCAATTAGCTGCGTTTGAAGGCGAGAAGCTTTTAGCTATTTTAGAAAAGCGGGAAAATCTTTATAAACCGAGAAAGGTTTTCTCTTAAGTATTTGGCCAACTGATGATTTTCATCTACTAGTCCGAAGATGAGATTTTCTCATCTTTTTAAAATATTTGAAGATAAATAGATTTAAAATTTTATGTCTTAAAAAACCATTGAAAATACAGTGTTATTTGACAGTTTGAATTACTTATGATAAGATTTAATTTAAGAAAAGCTAGAGAAAAATAGAGGATATTATGAGTATTGAAATGACTGTCAGTGAGATTGCTGAGGTCTTGGGTCTATCCCGACAAGCAATCAATAATCGTGTCAAAGAATTACCTGAAGAAGATATTACAAAAAACGACAAGGGTGTTACTGTTGTTACTCGTAGTGGATTGATCAAACTTGAAGAAATCTACAAAAAGACTATCTTTGAAGATGAACCAGTTAGTGAT
This sequence comes from Streptococcus sp. Marseille-Q7087, assembly GCF_965111935.1. Taxonomy (NCBI): domain Bacteria; kingdom Bacillati; phylum Bacillota; class Bacilli; order Lactobacillales; family Streptococcaceae; genus Streptococcus; species Streptococcus sp. Marseille-Q7087. The sequence continues at coordinate 819,032 of NZ_CBCOPJ010000001.1, forward strand.
GAAGTTAAGCAGCGAGAACTCATGGAGATTCTTGTTGATGAAAAGAACGCTGAAATCATCCGTCTTTATGAACAACTGAAAGCAAAAGACAAGCAACTGGCTGAAAAAGATGAACAGATGCGTGTTAAAGACCGCCAAATCGCTGAAAAAGATAAGCAATTGGACCAACAACAACAGTTAACCCTTCAAGCTATGAAGGACCAAGAAACTCTTCAGCTGGAGTTGGATCAAGCTAAGCAAGAAGTTCAAGCATCGAAGAAAGGCTTCTTTGCTCGCTTATTTGGCAAATAAGAAAAAACTGCTTGGTTTCTATGATTAGACCAGGTGGTTTCTTTTTACAAATCAATAAGGAATGATAAGATGGAAACAGTAAGAGATTATATCTCATTTGACTTAGAATTCAACAAACACCAAGAGAAGACTCATTTGATTCAGGTATCGGCAGTACATTTTAAAGATGGTGAAGAGGTAGAAGCGTTTGACTCTTATGTTCACTCCGATGTACCTTTAAAGAGTTTTATTAATGGTTTGACTGGTATTACTTCAGAGACTCTCAAGAATGCCCCAAAGGTAGAAGAAGTCCTCCAAAAGTTTCAAGATTTCGTTGGCAACTTGCCACTTGTTGGATACAATGCTGCAAAGAGTGATTTACCGATTTTGCTAGAACATGGTTTGGACTATCGAGAACAATATTTAGTCGATCTTTACAATGAGGCACTTGAGCGACGTAGCTCTGATCTGCATGGAATTGCTAATCTAAAATTACAAACTGTGGCTAATTTTCTAGGTTTTAAAGGGCAATCTCATAATAGTTTAGAGGATGCTCGTATGACTGCTCGAGTGTATGAAGCTTTTCTTGAGTCAGATGAGAGTAGGTTGTTACTCAATTCTCAGAGTAGTCTCAATTCGAATCCATTTGGTGGTTTAGATTTATCACAACTTTTTGATTAGGAGGTTTTTTATGAAACCTGAAAAACCGAAAAAATTGGGTTTTAAAAAGATTTACCTAAATCTAGATAAAATCCTATTTCTATTCTTTCTAATCTTTATGCTGGTTGACTATATTTGGTTGCCATTAAACTCAGTCATAGCTGGATTTTTACTCAGTCAGACTGGATATTTGTTTATTTCTTATAACAATATTTTTTCAATCATAAAAAATGCTCCTATAGTTAGTCTTGGTTTTGTGGTTTTGATAGCCATTAATCTACTGGTAGCCTATTTTCAACTCAGTATTCTCTTTATTGGAGCCCGTCATCTCCTTTATCATGAAAAAAGAACTCTCATAGAATATAGTCGAAAAGTATTCCGTGAAAGCCTTGCTTTTATGAAGGAATTGACTATTTCAAAAGCTTTGTTCATCTTTATATTTGTAGCAATGCTATTTCCGTTTATCAGAAAGATATTTAAGATTTATTATTTCAATAAAATCGTAATTCCAGAGTTTATTCAAACCTACATGGAAGATAAGTACTGGATGTGGTGGGTAGCCATTATTATCTTATCACTCTTATTCTTCTATGTTTCAGTTCGCTTGATATTCACTCTGCCCAAGGTCTTTTATGAAAAGATGACGGTTAAGGAAGCAATCATTTATAGTTTGGATAAAACTAAAGATCACTTTTGGTTTTACGCCTGGCATTTATTCTTAATTATTGTAAAAACCAATCTATTCTTCTATCTTCCTCTCATCCCAATATTATCTACTCAGTATATAGTGGATAGCCTTACTCAAAGAGAGTCTCTGGTTCTAGCTATTTTGAATTTTGTTCTTATCAAGAATTTCCACTATATGGCATTAACCTATTTCCTTGTAAAATTTACGTCCTTCTTAACAGGAGAAGAACTTGATATTATGCCAAGACGCGAGAAGGACCATATCATGAGGTGGGGTGTTATGGTGTGTGCATGTATCTTCTTTGCGATTGAAGGCTATAATTATCTAGAAGCTCCTGTAGTCAATCCACCGCTTTTGATTTCACACCGTGGTGTATCAAATGGAAATGGAGTGCAAAATACTATCCAATCCCTAGAAAAAACATCTCAATTAAAACCAGATTTAATCGAGATGGATATCCAGGAAACAAAGGATGGACAATTTGTCATGATGCATGATGCTAATCTTAGAGGATTAGCTGGTATCAATAAAACACCACAAGATTTGACCTTAGAAGAGTTAAAGCAGATTGACATTCATGAGAATGGTTATGATACAAAGATTTCAAGTTTCGATGATTATCTAACTCGCGCAAATGAACTGCATCAGAAACTACTCATTGAAATTAAGACCAGCCACAAAGATAGTCCGCAGATGATGGAACATTTTCTAGAAAAATACGGTGCAAAAATTAAGGTTTATGGTCATCAAATGCAATCCTTGGATTATAAGGTTATTGAAAAAGTAAGAGAGTATGATAAGGATATTCCGGTCTACTTTATTCTTCCCTATAATTCTGTTTTTCCTAGAACGGTTGCGACAGGCTACACAATGGAGTACTCTACTTTGGATGAATATTTTGTCACGAAACTATGGAATACTGAGCAAAAACTCTATGTATGGACAATCAATAGTTCCGAATCTTTTAATAAGTCTTTTCACCTAGGTGTTGACGGAATGATTACGGATGACTTGGAAAAAATAAAAGAAGAACTAGAAACTGCTCAGGAAGATCCTGAATATAGTGACTTATTGCTAAATAAAGCAACTGAATTATTTGCTTTTTAACATAAATTAAAAGAGGCTGTGTACTAGCCTCTTTTTGATAATCTAATTAAAATGGTAACTTACCAGCAAATGCTCCAAGTTTCTTCTTAGTAGTTTCGTCAATTTGTTCGAGAGCAGCATTGAGAGCTTGAACAGTCATATCTGAAAGAGTTTCAATATCTTCAGCATCCACAACTGCGGGATCAAAATCAATTTTTACGACTTTTTTATCACCTGTTAAGGTAGCAGTTACAAGGTTTTGAGCAGAAGTCCCAACAAATTCCGTGGCAGCCAATTCAGCTTGGCTTTGCTCCATTTGTTTTTGAAGTTTTTGAGCTTGACGCATCATGTTTTGCATATTCATCATGGCGGTAGTTAGCTTCCTTTTCTTTTATTTTCCATTTTATTTTAACAATTTTAATTGGAAAAGTCTAATTAAAATTTCAGGATTGCTATATATATCAACAAATGGTTTAAGGTTTCTTTAAGCTTTCTATATTATTCTGAAGAACTCTATATTATCCGAACAAATATCTTCAGTTTCATAAATAGAGAAAGTTTTCTTGGATAATTGTTTATTTTAAGTAAATGATTAATCCTAAAAGTTCAGATTATTATTTGAATACAAATTCGTTATAGCTTTGTTTGCTCGCTATTTATTTCAAGATACCAGTAGATTGTGATATAATAGTAAAGAATGAGTTTTTAGAACAAACTAAAGGAGAATCGATATGATTTACGCTGGAATTTTAGCAGGTGGAACCGGTATTCGCATGGGTATTAGTAATCTACCCAAACAATTTCTTGAGTTGGGAGACCGCCCAATCTTGATTCATACAATTGAAAAATTTGTCTTAGAGCCAACTATCGAAAAGATTGTGGTTGGAGTTCACGGAGACTGGGTGACACACGCAGAAGATTTAGTTGAAAAATTCCTTCCACTCCACAAGGACCGTATCATCATCACAAAAGGTGGGGCGGATCGTAATTCTAGTATTGAAAAGATTATTGAAGCTATCGATGCTTATCGTCCAATCACGGAAGATGATATCGTGGTCACACATGACTCAGTTCGTCCTTTTATCACACTTCGAATGATTCAAGATAACATTGCTCTCGCACAAAATCATGATGCTGTTGATACAGTAGTTGAAGCAGTAGATACCATTGTTGAGAGTACTAATGGGCAATTTATTACAGATATTCCAAATCGTGCGCATCTCTATCAAGGGCAAACTCCTCAAACCTTCCGTTGTAAAGACTTCATTGATTTGTATGGTTCTTTATCATCAGAAGAAAAAGAAATTTTAACAGATGCATGTAAAATCTTTGTCATTAAGGGTAAAGATGTAGCCTTAGCAAAAGGTGAATATTCAAACCTTAAAATTACAACAGTTACAGACTTGAAGATTGCTAAAAGCATGATTGAGAAAGACTAAAGACATGATTAATCAAATTTATCAACTGACAAAACCAAAGTTTATTAATATTAAATATCAGGAAGAAGAAATTGATCAAGAGAATCATATCCTCATCCGACCAAATTACATGGCGGTTTGTCACGCGGATCAACGTTACTACCAAGGTAAACGTGATCCAAAAATTTTAGCGAAAAAACTACCAATGGCTATGATTCACGAGTCTTGTGGTACAGTCATTTCTGATCCAACAGGTACTTACAAAGTTGGTCAGAAGGTTGTTATGATTCCAAATCAACCACCTATGCAAAGTGATGAGGAATTCTACGAAAATTACATGACAGGAACATATTTTTTATCAAGTGGTTACGATGGATTCATGCGAGAATTTGTATCTCTGCCTAAGGATCGTGTGGTAGCTTACGAAGATATCGAAGATACAGTTGCTGCCATTACAGAGTTTGTCAGTGTTGGCATGCATGCTATGAATCGTTTCATGACGGTATCTCACAGCAGACGTCAACGTATCGCTGTCATTGGTGATGGAAGTTTAGCTTTTGTCATGGCCAATATTATCAACTACACCTTGCCTGAAGCTGAGATTATTGTTATCGGACGTCACTGGGAGAAATTGGAACTCTTTTCATTTGCTAAAGAGCTCTACATTACTGATAGCATTCCAGAGGATCTTAGTTTTGACCATGGTTTCGAATGCTGTGGTGGTGATGGATGTGGACCTGCTATTAATGACTTGATTCGCTACATTAAACCACAAGGTACCATTTTGATGATGGGTGTTAGTGAGTATAAGGTTAACATCAATACTCGTGATTCATTGGAAAAAGGCTTGTTATTAGTTGGATCTTCTCGTTCTGGAAGAGTTGACTTTGAAAATGCTATCCAAATGATGGAGATTAAGAAGTTTGCCAATCGTTTGAAGAATATCATTTATCTAGAAGAACCAGTAAGAGAGATCAAAGATATTCACCGAGTTTTTGCAACAGACCTTAATACTGCCTTCAAGACAGTATTTAAATGGGAAGTCTAATGGAGGATGATTATGAAGGAAATCGTTAAAGAAAAGATTGCATCTTTATTATCTGGTGGTGAAGAAATTCAGAGTGTTGAACAATTGGGTGGAATGACTAATCAAAACTACTTGGTTAAAACAACCTCAAACCAGTATATCGTTAAGTTTTTTGGAAAAGGTACAGATAAATTAATCGACCGTCAGAACGAAAAATTCAATCTTGAATTGTTGAAGGATTTGAAACTAGATGTAGAAAATTATCTTTTCGATATTGAAGCAGGTATCAAGGTCAATCAATATATTGAAAATGCAGAGACACTTGATTCAACTACCATTAAAACTAAATTTGAGAAGATAGCTCCAATTTTACAAACGATCCATGCTTCGGGTAAAGAATTAAAAGGAGAGTTTGCTCCTTTTGAGGAAATTAAAAAATATGAATCATTGATTCAAGGGGAGATTTCCTATCCGAACTATGAAGTTGTCAGAAAATCTGTATTTTCTCTGAAAGACCAACTTGAAGAAATTGGAATGGATAAGAAATCGTGTCATATTGATTTGGTTCCTGAAAACTTTATTGAAGGATCAGATGGACATCTTTATCTCATTGATTGGGAATATTCATCTATGAATGATCCTATGTGGGATTTGGCAGCTCTCTTCCTAGAATCTGAATTTACAAGTGCAGAAGAAGAAGACTTTTTAAGTCATTACGAGAGTGATAAGACTCCAGTTTCAAGGGAGAAAATTCGTATTTACAAAATCTTGCAAGATATCATTTGGAGTCTTTGGACTATTTACAAAGAAGAAAATGGTGCAGATTTCGGAGATTACGGAATCTCTCGTTACAATAGAGCAGTAAAAGAATTAGAGTCTGAAGGAGATTTAAATGAAAACTAAAAATGGAGTTTCTTTTGGGCTACTATCAGGTGTGTTCTGGGGATTAGGATTAACTATTAGTGCTTATATCTTTTCAATATTCACGGATCTATCGCCCTTTGTAGTTGCAGCAGCACACGATTTCCTAAGTATTTTTATCTTGCTAGGATATCTTCTAGTTAAGGAAGGCAGAGTTCGTTTTTCAATCTTCTTGAACATTCGAAATGTCAGTGTTATCATTGGAGCTTTACTAGCTGGTCCGATTGGTATGCAGGCCAATCTCTATGCGGTTAAGTATATTGGAAGTTCATTAGCTTCGTCAGTCTCAGCTATTTATCCAGCAGTCTCAGTCTTGCTTGCCTTCTTCTTTTTGAAGCACAAGATTTCCAAAAATACAATTTTTGGTATCTTTCTAATCATTGCTGGGATTATTGCTCAGACCTATAAAGCAGAGCAGGTTAATTCTTTCTACATAGGTATTCTTTGCGCCTTGATTTGTGCCTTTGCTTGGGGAAGTGAAAGTGTTCTGAGCTCCTTTGCTATGGAAAGTGACCTCAGCGAAATTGAAGCTCTCTTGATTCGTCAAGTTACATCCTTCTTGTCTTATCTTGTTATTGTGCTTTTCTCGCATCACTCATTTGCAGAAGTGGCAAATGGCCAATTGTTTGGTCTATTAATTGTCTTTGCGGCATTTAATATGATTTCTTATCTTGCCTACTATATGGCTATCAATCGATTGCAGCCAGCAAAAGCTACTGGTCTAAATGTCAGTTATGTAGTTTGGACTGTCCTGTTTGCAGCGATGTTCTTGGGGACACCTCTGACTGTCTTGACCATTATAACTTCATTTGTTGTAATGGCTGGTGTTTATATTATCATTAAAGAATAAAGGAGAAAACGCGTGAAAGCGATAATCTTAGCAGCGGGATTGGGAACTCGTTTACGTCCTATGACAGAAAATACTCCCAAAGCCTTGGTTAAAGTCAATCAAAAACCTTTGGTTGAATATCAAATTGAATATTTAAAAGAACGAGGAATTGATGACATTATCATCGTCGTAGGTTATTTGAAAGAACAGTTCGACTATCTCAAAGAGAAATACGGTGTGCGTTTAGTTTTCAACGATAAGTATGCGGATTACAATAACTTTTACTCTCTTTACTTGGTAAAAGAAGAGTTGGCTAATAGCTACGTTATCGATGCGGATAACTATCTTTTCAAGAATATGTTCCGCAATGATATTGAACGTTCAACTTACTTTAGTGTTTATCGCGAAGACTGTGATAATGAGTGGTTCCTGGTTTATGGGGATGACTTCAAAGTTCAAGATATCATTGTCGATAGTAAAAACGGACGCATCTTGAGCGGTGTTTCATTCTGGGACGCTCCAACAGCTGAGAAGATTGTAGGATTTATTAATCAAGCCTATGAGAGTGGCGAGTTTGTTGACCTCTACTGGGATAACATGGTTAAAGATAATATCAAAGAACTTGATGTATATGTAGAAGAGTTAGAAGAAAATAGCATCTACGAAATTGATAGTGTTAAAGATTATCAAAAACTAGAAAAAATTCTTTCTTCGCAAAAATAAGCAACTTTTATGAACTGATACCTTACCTATTTTTACTTGACTTTTCATGTTTGATACAGTATACTAGTGAAAATTTAACCTTTAAGGGAAGTCCAGAGAGACTCACAAGGTGTCAGATAGAAAATAGATTACACAGACTTCGAGTAAACACAGTTTATTTGATTCATTTCTGTAAGTATCTTAACTGAAACCTTGCGATTGCAAGGTTTTTCTTTTTCTGAACCCCTTAAACTTTAAGGAGGAAAAGGTATGAATCCAAATTGTAAAAAACGCATGGGTGCAATTCGATTAGAAACTATGAAAGTAGTTGCCCAAGAAAAGATTTCACCAGCAATCTATGAGCTAGTATTAGAAGGAGAAATGGTAGAAGCTATGAGAGCTGGACAATTTCTTCATTTACGAGTTCCTGATGATGCTCATCTCTTGCGTCGTCCAATTTCAATCTCATCTATTGATAAGTTTAAGAAACAATGCCATCTTATTTATCGAATCGAAGGTTCTGGTACAGCAATCTTTTCAACCTTAAAAGCAGGTGATAGCCTGGATGTCATGGGACCTCAAGGAAATGGTTTTGATTTATCAGAATTAGACCAGCGTAGTCGTGTTCTCCTAGTTGGTGGCGGAATTGGAGTTCCGCCCTTACTTGAAGTTGCTAAGCAATTACATGAGTGCGAGGTGGAAATTACTACTGTACTAGGATTTGCCACTAAAGATGCCGTCATTTTGGAAGATGAATTAGCCAGATACAGCAAAGTCTTTGTTACAACAGACGATGGCTCTTATGGAATCAAGGGGAATGTCTCAGTTGTGATTAAGGAATTGGACAGTGAATTTGATGCTGTTTACTCTTGTGGAGCACCTGGTATGATGAAATACATCAATCAAACCTTTTACGAACATCCAAGAGCTTACCTATCTTTAGAATCGCGTATGGCTTGTGGTATGGGAGCTTGTTATGCTTGTGTGCTTAAAGTGCCAGATAGTGAAACAATTAGTCAACGAGTATGTGAAGATGGACCTGTATTTAAAACAGGCACAGTAGTTTTATAAGGAGAGTATCATGACTACAAATCGATTACAAGTTTCTCTACCTGGTTTAGAATTAAAGAATCCTATCATTCCCGCATCAGGCTGTTTTGGTTTTGGTCAAGAGTATGCCAAATACTATGATTTAGACCTTTTAGGGTCTATCATGATTAAAGCAACTACACTTGAGCCACGTTTTGGGAATCCTACTCCTCGAGTAGCAGAAACCCCTGCAGGTATGCTAAATTCTATAGGTCTACAAAATCCTGGTTTAGAGGTCGTTTTGTCTGAAAAGTTACCTTGGCTTGAAAGGGAATATCCAAATCTCCCTATTATCGCCAATGTTGCTGGATTTTCAAAACAGGAGTATGCAGCCGTTTCTCATGGAATTTCAAAGGCAAATAACGTAAAAGCTATCGAGCTCAATATCTCCTGTCCTAATGTCGATCATGGAAATCACGGTCTTTTAATCGGGCAAGATCCAGATTTGGCTTTTGATGTGGTTAAAGCAGCTGTAGAAGCGTCAGATGTTCCAGTCTACGTTAAACTAACTCCAAGTGTGACTGATATCGTAACCATAGCAAAGGCAGCAGAAGATGCCGGTGCTAGTGGTCTTACCATGATCAATACTCTTGTTGGTATGCGTTTTGATCTCAAGACAAGAAAACCAATCCTCGCAAATGGAACAGGTGGGATGTCAGGTCCAGCAGTCTTTCCAGTTGCACTTAAATTAATTCGCCAGGTAGCACAAACAACGAGTCTGCCAATTATCGGTATGGGGGGAGTCGATTCAGCTCAAGCTGCCTTAGAAATGTATCTAGCAGGTGCTTCAGCAATCGGTGTCGGAACAGCAAACTTCACAAATCCGTATGCTTGTCCAGATATTATTGAAAATCTACCAAAAGTTATGGACAAATATAACATCGAAAGTCTGGAACAACTTAGGAAAGAAGTAAAGAGTAGCTTATAGTCTTTTAAAATTCGAAATGTTTTGAATGCCTTCTTCTTTTTGGTATAATATGACTATGATTGTAACAATACCTATTAAAACTGAAAAAGACATTGCAACTCCAGGACCGACTGTCCTAGTATTAGGATATTTTGATGGTATCCACTTAGGACATCAAAAATTATTTAGTATAGCTGGTGAAATTGCTGCAAAGAAAAGATTAAGCGTTGCCTTAATCACTTTTCATGAATCACCAAAATTAACCTTAAAACCCTATACACCAGAAAATTTACTTCATATCCTAAATGCAGAAGAACGTGAACGTAAGTTTAAACGAGCTGGTGTTGAAAATCTTTATCTGATGGATTTCTCAAGCCGTATAGCTAATATGACAGCTCAAGAGTTTGTAGATGCCTTTGTCAAAGAAGTTAAAGCAGATGCCATTGTTGTAGGATTTGACTATAGCTTAGGTTCTGATCGAAAATCAGCGGAAGATTTAAAAGAAATCTTTGATGGAGAAGTAGTTGTAGTACCACCTGTAGAAGATGAAAAAGGAAAGATTAGCTCTACTCGTATTCGTCAAGCCATCCTAGAAGGGGATGTGAAAGAAGCTGGGCAATTACTAGGAAGCCCTCTTCCGACAAGAGGAATTGTGGTACATGGTAATGCCCGTGGACGTACAATTGGGTATCCTACTGCTAATCTTGTCCTCTTAGACCGTACTTATATGCCAGCAGATGGTGTCTATACTGTTGATATCGAAATCAAGAGAAAACTTTATCGAGGGATGGCAAGTGTCGGAAAGAACGTGACCTTCGATGGAGAAGAGGAGCGCTTTGAAGTCAATATCTTTGATTTTGATGAGGATATTTATGGAGAGACTGTGACCGTCTATTGGTTGGATCGTATCCGAGATATGGTAAAATTTGACAGTGTTGAACAACTGGTCAAACAACTCGAAGAAGATGAACAAGCTGCAAGAAAATAAAAATATCAAAAAGTTCGAATAATAGTTCGAGCTTTTTATTTCTTCTTTAGAATTTTTAGAAATTATGCTATCTTCAATGAATCACCACTAATATTGAAAAATAAGTTTTAGTTTGATATAATTTAAATATCAAACTAAAGGAGTCTATAATGTTCAAGGAAAAACGAAACAAGGGATTCATCTCAGGTCTTGTTCTCTCATTATTTCTTTTTTCTATAGCTATTGTGATGGGATTTCTATGGAATTTGCATAAAAATCCGACAACTGCTTTTGCGACAAATAATGAATCCGGTAAACAAGTAAAAATGACTATCTATGACATTTACCCAGAAGTTATTGGTGATGTTGATGGTGGAAGCGTTGTTTATCTCGTTCAATATAGTCAAGAAGGAGAAGGTAAGTATGCAGTAGTTGAGGCTAAAGAAAATGATGCTGAGATAAAAAAATTAATAGATCAAGCAACAGCTGAAACTTTAGCTGAAAATCCAGGTACTTTGACTGGTACACAGTTACAACCCCTTAACACAAAAGCTAATACTTCAAGAAATAACAGAATTGTTGACTTAACTGGATTCTTAAGATCAATTCTAGAACCTAGTTCTACAGTTTATCAAAACATGAATACAAATGTTTATCTCAGTTTAACTGAACATTCACGAGATGGTTGGACATATGTTATAGGTGCTGTTGTTTTTGGCGGTATGGGAGTTTTTACATTAGTTGGTGCCTTCATTTTGCGAAAAAAATCAATTGCTTCATATGAGGAATTGTATCAGTCATATCCAGAATTGCAAGGAAATCTTGATAGTATTGCGGAAGAATCTGATTACTACGATCAGGATTTAAAAGTTATTCTATACAAAAACCATCTTATTACTTACTTTAAAGGGACACAAGCCGTTGATTTAAGAGAAATACAACAGATTTATCTAATTGAACAACGCTATCATCGTTATGGAGTTACAAACAAAGTATATCAATTGTGTTGCATTAACAAGAACAGTGGAAAGAAACAAAATTTGATTATTAAAACTACTAAGACAGTACAAGAACAATTGGAAGAATTCTGGAATATAATTTCTGAAAAATTTCCAGATATTTTCTTAGGAATCTAAAAAAAGCATCGTTAAAGCGGTGCTTTTTTATAAGTAAAATTTTGGGAAAAATTGAATTTATAACTTGACATCTTAAATTTTAAATAGTAGAATGTTTACTAGTTAATTAAATGGTTAAACACTAGTTAAGGAGTTGTTATGAAAAAAAAATCTATTCTTTGGTTTTTGATTTGTTTGTTTGTTCTTTTCCTAGTAGCTTGTGGTCAACAAACAAGTCAAGAAAGCAAGGAAGCCAAGGGAATGAAAATAGTGACCAGTTTTTATCCAGTCTACGCCATGGTTAAAGAGGTTTCTGGTGATTTAAACGATGTTCGGATGATTCAGTCGAGTTCCGGTATTCATTCCTACGAACCTTCTGCAAATGATATTGCAGCTATTTATGATGCTGATGTCTTTATTTATCATTCACATACCTTGGAGTCGTGGGCAGGAAGTCTAGATCCTAGCCTGCAGAATTCCAAAGTAAGAGTCATAGAAGCTTCAGATGGAATGACTTTGGAGCGAGTTCCCGGCTTAGAAGATATGGATGCCGGGAAAGGGATTGACGAGAAGACCTTGTATGATCCTCATACATGGCTTGATCCTGAAAAGGTTGCAGAAGAAGCACAGATTATTGCTGACAAGTTATCCGAACAGGACAGTGCTAACAAGGAAACTTATCAGAAAAACGCACAAAGTTTTAGTGATAAAGCTCATGAACTTACTAAGAAGTATCAACCAATCTTTGAAAAATCAAGTCAGAAGACATTTGTAACGCAACATACGGCCTTTTCTTATTTGTCCAAACGGTTTGGTCTAAATCAACTAGGGATTGCTGGTATTTCTCCTGATCAAGAACCAAACCCAAGACAATTGACTGAAATTCAAGAATTTGTAAAGACTTATAAAGTCAAAACTATATTTACTGAAAGCAATGTTTCTTCTAAAGTTGCTGACACACTTGTAAAATCAACAGGTGTGAGTCTTAAAACTTTAAATCCTTTAGAGGCTGATCCACAAAATGATAAGTCTTATTTAGATAATTTAGAAGAGGATATTGCAATACTAGCAGAAGAATTGAAATGAGGAAATTATGAATAAAACAAAGAAATATTTAGCTGGATCAGCAGTAGTTATTGCGCTTAGTGTTTGTGCTTATGTTTTAAATCAGCACCAAGAAGCAGAGAAGAAGGAAGATAATCGTGTATCTTATGTTGATGGGAAAAACAATGAGTCTAAAAAGAACGAAAATTTGACTCCTGATCAAGTTAGCAAAAAGGAAGGCATTGAGGCCGAACAAATTGTTGTGAAAATTACTGATCAGGGATATGTGACTTCTCACGGAGACCATTTCCATTACTATAATGGTAAAGTTCCTTTCGATGCGATTTTTAGTGAAGAACTAGTCATGAAAGATCCAAGTTATCAATTGCGTGATGAACACATCGTTAACGAAATTAAAGGTGGTTACATCATCAAAGTTGATGGAAAATATTATGTCTACCTAAAAAATGCTAGTCAAGCTGAAAATATTCGTACCAAAGAACAAATTGAAAAACAAAAACAAGAGCATACATCTGACCAAAAAAATGATTCTAAGGAAGTTGTGGCAGCTAGAGCTCAAGGACGTTATACAACTGATGACGGTTATGTTTTTAACGCTTCTGATATCATTCAGGATACAGGAGATGCTTATATCGTTCCCCACGGAGGACACTTCCATTATATTCCTAAGAGTGATCTGTCAGCGGGTGAATTAGCTGCCGCAAAGGCTTATTTATCTGGCAATAGTTCAGCTCTCAGTCAACCCTTGTCACTGACACCGAATAATGGTGTCTCTGCAACAGATGATGGTTATGTCTTTAACCCTAATGATATTGTCAGAGATACTGGCGATGCTTATATCGTACGACATGGGGACCACTATCACTATATCCCTAAATCATCTCTTAACAATCATCAAGCACAATCTAACACTCCAAGATTAGAAAGTCCTTCTAATTCTACACCAAATAATCCGTTACCACATGTTCACCATGAAGAAGAGGAACACGATCATGGTTTTGATGCAAATAGAATTATAAGTGAAGATTCAGAAGGTTTTGTCATGAGTCATGGTAATCACAATCATTACTTCTTTAAGAAAGATTTGACACCTGAGCAAATCAAGGCAGCACAAGATCATTTGAAAGCTAAGTCACCAGTGACACCAAGTCCAAGTCATGAGGACCATGGTGAAGACCATGATCACGGCTTTGATGCGGATAGAGTCATCAGCGAAGATGCAGCTGGCTTTATCATGAGTCATGGAGATCACAATCATTACTTCTTTAAAAAAGATTTATCCCCTGCTCAAATCAAGGCAGCACAAGATCATTTGTACGGCAATAAACATTCAGAAACTAGCCCAGATAACCACAGCAGTAAACCAGAAGAACACCATCATGATAACCATGGAAACCATCATGAGGAAGAACACGATCATGGCTTTGCAGCAGATCGAGTGATAAGTGAAGATGATAAAGGATTTGTCGTTTCTCATGGAGATCACAATCATTACTTCTTTAAAAAAGATTTATCCCCTGATCAAATTAAGGCTGCCCAAGATCACTTGCACGGCAATAAACATTCAGAAACTAGCCCAGATAACCACAGCAGTAAACCAGAAGAACACCATCATGATAACCATGGAAACCATCATGAGGAAGAGCACGATCATGGCTTTGCAGCTGAGCGAGTGATTAGTGAGGATGAGCAAGGTTTTGTGGTTTCACATGGAGATCATGCCCACTATTTCTTTAAGAAAGATTTGTCAGCAGAACAGATTAAGGCAGCTCAAGAACATTTGCATGGGCACCATCAGTCAGAGCCTGTAAAACCTCTTGCCAAGACTGTTGAAAGTTTCTCTCGAGATGCCAGTGATGAAGAAAAGGTAGCTTATATCTCTAAAACCTATGGTGTTCCGCTTGAAGCGATTCGAATTTCAAATGGATTCTTTGTATTTGGAAATCCAGACCAGGCTTACGACCCAACTCACATTCACCCTTACGCTGTTCGTAAGGAACACGTTCGTATTCCGCTTCAAACAGGAGATGCAGAGCTTGATTTCCTAAACGAACTCTATACAACTGCACTTCGTGATGGTGTCTCTCCATATAGTTTGCAGGTGGAAAATGGTAGCTTTGTCATTCCTCACGGTGATCATAATCACTACATCAAAGTACAAACTAAAGGCTATGAAGTGGCTTTGAAACATAAGATTCCTGCCTTGCAATCCAACTACCAACCAGGTGCCTTTGATGAAGCGACTGTTCAGAATAAAATTGATCAACTTCTAGCAGAAAGTCGTGAAGTTTACAAGGATAAACCAATTCAACAAAGACAAATTGAGCTTGCCTTGGGACAATTCTCTGAAAATATGAAGAAGCTCTCAACCAACTCTACAGCTGGTTATCTAGCTGCATTAGATCTCTTTGATAAGCAGTATATCCATGTTGATGCTAGTGTAAAACCAACAGAAATCAGTCCTTTAGATAAGAAATATCAAGCTTTAGTAGATAAGATTAATACCTTGGATACGGATGCTTATGGACTTCCTAAAAAAGATCTCTTGGCTCAACTCCAAGAAAATAAATTGGCTCAAGAAGAGGCTGGTTTAGATGCAGTTGAAGCTAAACTAGAAGCTCTTCAGGACTTTAATGATCGTACTGGAGTTACAACAGTCGAGTACATTAAGTATTTCTATCAACATCTGTCAGATGATCGTTTGAATGATACTCTTAGAAATAAGGTTGCCAACTTAACTTGGACCCTTTATCAGTCACAATCCTTCCTTAAGGCGACTGACTTAAACAAACTCTTCCCTGAAATCTATCAAACAAAATTAGAGGTAGAAGAAGCTCTGAAGAATGAATCTGTTGCTCATAAGACTTCTGAAACGATCCTAGATACTGAAAAAGTGGATGGTCACAGTGCTAAAACGGCAGTTTATGAATTTTTGAAAGGTTTGTATGATGATATTAAGCCTGAGGAACAAAGCAATCATGTTCGAAAAGGTCAAGTAGAAGAACTCTTAACAAAAGCTGAAGAGTTAGTAGCTCAAGTCAAAGAAGAAGGCGTAAAAGCTTCACTTGCTGACGAAGTGAAAAACCTGAAAGTAGCTTTAGAGAAAGACGATGCAGACCTTGATGAACTAAACACACAAGTTCAAGATCTTCTAAAACGTATTTCACAAACCATTCAGACTGAACGTGAGAATGCCAACCAAGACCCAGAGGTTTTAGTTCTTTATCAAAAACTATACAACGGAGTTATTGCCCTTCATACTTATTTGGAAATGAATAATGGTTCTGATGCTGACTTTGAAAAAGTAGATGCCTTGTTTGATAAATTATCAGCTGCAAGCAAAGACAAGCAAGCTCTTCTAGCTCTTGCTCAAGAAATTGTCTCCTTAAACCAAGAATTTCAATCTAAAGTCAAGCCAGCTGAAGCTAACACCGAAACCGTCAATAAAGAAACAAGCGATAACCAAGCTGAGTCAACCTTAACTCCTGCAACTACATCTCCAGAAACAAGAGAAAAAGTAGCAGAATAACAAAAAGTTCAGTCAGCTACCGTGTCAAAAGTAGACTGCTGATAAAAAAAGAGGTCGGGAATTTTTTCCCGACCTCTTTAGTCTTTATAAGCTACAATTCCTATGATTGTATCAACAGCACGCTCCATTGTTTGTAGACTAACGTATTCAAAACGACCATGCATATTTTCACCACCGGCGAAGATATTTGGTGTAGGAATTCCCATAAAGGAAATTTTAGAACCGTCTGTTCCACCGCGGATAGGCTCGATAATTGGTGTAATATCAAGACTTTCCATGACTGCTTTAGCGATGGTGATTGGAGTCATATCCTTTTCAATGACTTCTTTCATGTTGTAGTACTGGTCTGTCAAAGTCAAGGTTACACGATCACTACCAAGTTCTTGGTTCATCTTATCAGCAATAGCTTGCATGGCAACTTTACGCGCTTCAAAGCTTTCTTTTTCAAAGTCACGAATGATGTAGCTAGCACGCGCTTCCTCAACAGTACCTGTTACATCCATGAGATGGTAGAAACCTTGATAACCCTCAGTCAATTCTGGTCGGTCACCAGCTGGGAGTTGGTTGTGGAAGTCGATGGCTAATTGGAGAGCATTGACCATTTGCCCTTTAGCAGTTCCTGGATGAACATTACGACCTTGGAAGTGAAGTTCTGCACCTGCAGCAGAGAAGGTTTCGTATTGCAATTCCCCAAGAGGGCCACCGTCGACTGTATAAGCAAAGTCAACATTGAAGTCCTCTGCATCAAATTTATTAGCACCAACTCCGATTTCTTCATCAGGGCCAAAGCCAACACGGATTTCACAGTGTTTAATCTCAGGGTGAGCAGTCAAGTATTCGATAGCTGTCATGATTTCAGCGATACCAGATTTGTCATCGGCACCGAGCAATGTAGTTCCGTCCGTTGTAATCAAAGTTTGGCCAGGATATTTCTCTAAGCTCTTAAAATCAGCTGGATCAAGTTTGAAATCTGAATTCCCAAGTTCGATAACTCCACCGTCGTAGTTTTCAATAAACTGAGGATTGACGCCTTCAGCATTAAAATCAGCTGTATCCATGTGGGAGATAAAACCGATCTTACGAGTCAAACTTGGGTCGTTAGCTGGTAAGGTTCCGATAGCAAAACCGTTTGGTAGGTAGTAAACATTTTGCAAACCAACACGTTTCATCTCAGGGATGAGGACATTGGTTGCGAAGTCTACTTGACTTTGGGTACTTGGTGTAGTGGTTGAATGTTCATCAGAACGTGTATTGACTTTGACATAAGTCAAAAAACGCTCCAACAATGTTGGATATTTCATCGTAACTCCTTTTTTCCTTCTTTTAAAACCATTGTATCATAGAAAGAAGAGAAAAACAAAAGTCAGAAGGGAGATAACATCCTTATGTTAGCGTTTACTTATGGCAACTTTAGTGATACAATAAAAAGATAAAAATATCACAAGGATGTAGAGATGAAAAAAGCGATTTTAATGATGACATTTGGTTCCCCAGAAGAGATTACCTTTGAAGGAGTAGCCGACTTTTTTACCAACATTCGTCGTGGAGTTCGACCTCAAGATCACGAGATTCAAACACTTTATGATAATTATGTTCGAATTGGAGGAACTCCACTTCAAAAAATTACCCGTGAAGAAGTTTCCTTAGTAGAAGCTAGATTGGGAAATGAATATAGTGTCTATTTTGCCAATAAATTTTCAAAACCCTTTATTCCAGATGTGATTCGGCAAATGGAAGCAGATGGAATTGAAAAGTGTATTTGCTTGATTTTGGAACCACACTATTCCTTTTACTCTGTCATGGGGTACGAAAAGTTTCTGGAAAGCAAACAAATTCAGTTTTTAGTTATTAAGGACTGGTATCAAGAAGAAGCCCTCTTAAACTATTGGGCAGCTGAAATTGCTAAGATTTTAAAAGAAAAGGTGAAACAGGATAGATTTAAAGTCATCTTTTCTGCCCACAGTGTGCCCATTTTTGCCTTGGATTTTGGTGATCCCTATATCGACCAGATTTTCGAAAATAGCAAGTTAATTGCTGAGAAATTAGGCTTGAAACCAGAGCAATATACCAACACTTGGCAGAGTGAAAGTGATATTGGTATTCCTTGGATAAAACCAGATGTCTTGGAATATCTTAGAGAACAGGAAGAACATCCAGAGCATTATATTTTTGTACCTATTAGTTTTATTAGTGAACACATTGAAGTTTTGTTTGACAACGATGTGGAATGTCATGACTTGTGTCAGGAATTGGAGGTGAACTACCATCGTCCACCAATGCCAAATACAGATTCTCGTTTGATTGATGCCTTGGTCAATATTGTCCGAGTTAACGAACATAAAGAATTTAGAGAATTCCTCCCAGAAGAAGAGACCTTTGATGAATTAGTCCCTTCGGATGAAACTAAGAATATTTTAGATGAATCACAAGACTTACAAATGCCAGAATTTGTTAAAAAATTAATTGAGAAAAAAGGTCGTGAAAATGTCAAGATGCCTTATTTAATCAAAAAAATGCTTGAAAAAGCTGGCAAATTACCCAAAGATTAAGTGAAAATAAAAAAGAAATGGTAAGGTTTGTTTCAAATATCTGCTAAGGCAGGATATAACTTAGAAGGTGAAAGAAAAGGCGGTGGGACAGAAATCGATAGACAAAGTCTTGATTTCGTAGTCCCAGCCCCGCGAGGATGATTAGGAGCTTTTTGGAGTCTAAAAGACGAACAAAAAGTTCAATCAGCTACCGCGTCAAATTATGATTTATAATAAAAAGTGAGGTCGGGATCGTTTTGTCCCAACCTCTTTTTAGGTGACTAGCATTTTTTGAACTAGTTTTTTCTTATTTACCCAGACAAAATTGGCTGAACAACTGTGTAATGAGTTCATCTGGAGCAGCATCACCAGTGATTTCTCCGAGGATTTCCCAAGTACGGGTCAAATCAACTTGAAGTAAATCAACTGGCATCCCCAGCTCAAGACCTTCGTTAACAGCTTGTAAGCTTTCAACTGCTTTCTCAATCAAAGAAATGTGGCGAGCATTGGACAAGTAAGTAGCATCTTGTTCGACCAAGCCTGCGTTTTCAAAGAAGAGATTATTGATGCGATCTTCAATCTTATCAATGTTTTGATTTTTGAGGACTGAAATACGGATGACATCTTCAGAAAGTTCCTGAGTTTCAATAGCCTCAGGTAGGTCAGTTTTGTTCAGTAGGATGATACGGTTGGTATCTTGGCTGATTTCAAGAAGTTGTCGGTCTTGGGCAGTTAGAGGTTCGCTAGCGTTTAAGACAAGTAGTACCAAGTCAGCTTCCTTGAGAGCTTTTTTGGAGCGTTCAACACCGATTTGCTCGACGATATCATCTGTTTCACGGATACCAGCAGTATCAATCAATTTCAGTGGAACACCGTTGATGTTGACGTATTCTTCGATGACATCTCGGGTAGTACCTGCAATATCCGTTACAATAGCCTTGTCTTCACGTAGGAGGTTGTTGAGTAGGCTGGATTTCCCAACGTTGGGGCGACCAATGATAGCCGTTGAAATCCCTTCACGTAGGATTTTACCGCGACGAGCTGTTCTAAGGAGATTGGTTAGTAATTGCTCAAATTCCAATGTTTTCTCTCGGACAACAGCAGTAGTGGCTTCTTCAACATCGTCGTACTCAGGATAGTCGATATTCACTTCTACTTGTGCAAGAGTATTGAGGATTTCCTGGCGAGTATTATTAATCAAGTCTGATAAAGAACCGTCTAGTTGCTTGACTGCAATATTCATGGCCTTGTCTGTCTTGGCACGTATGATATCCATCACGGCCTCGGCCTGAGTCAAGTCTACACGACCGTTAAGGAAGGCACGCTTAGTAAACTCACCAGGCTCCGCCATACGAGCCCCTTCACGGATAGCCAGTTGAAGAATTTCATTGGTTACGGCGATTCCACCGTGGGTATTGATCTCGATGATATCCTCACGAGTGAAGGTCTTTGGAGACTTCATAGCTCCCACCATAACCTCGTCCATAACCTTCCCTGTCTGAGGATCAACGATGTGTCCGTAGTTTAGGGTGTGGCTAGCAACCTTGCTCAAATCCTTGCCTTTAAAAATTTTCTGGGCGATAGCAAAGCTATCTGTTCCGCTTAAACGAACAATCCCAATAGCCCCTTCACCAAGGGGAGTCGAGATTGCTGCGATGGTATCAAATTCCCGTGTAATCATTTCAATTCCTTTATAGTTTATTTATTTGTATAGACTAATATCTCTTAAAATTGTAACAAAATATAGCGTTTTATTCAACGAATGCCACTTATAAAGAAAAGCCTAAGCAGATTGCTTAAGCTTTACTTAGTGCGTATTTCCCCTTGGGGGAAGTAAGTTCCTTCAGGCATATCGTTGATGATGACATGAACAGCAGATTGTGGTGCACCAGTGTTACGAACCACGGCTTCCGTTACTTCCTTAGCTAAGGCTTTCTTTTGCTCTAGCGTGCGTCCTTCAAATAAATCAATGCGTACAAATGGCATAATTGCGTCCTCCACTAGTTATTTGATTTCTTCTATTTTACCACATTTTGCCATTTAAAGCTTTGAGAAATTATGGTATACTAGAATGTAGCAAAAAATTAGAAATGGACGTGAAATAGAAGCATGGCACAGTTGTATTATCGTTATGGGACCATGAACTCTGGCAAGACGATTGAGATTCTCAAGGTAGCCTATAACTATGAGGAGCAAGGAAAAGGAGTTGTGATTATGACTTCAGCTCTGGATACACGTGCCGGTGTCGGTTATGTCTCTAGTCGCATTGGAATGAAAAGACCAGCAATTGCCATTGACGAAACAACAGATATCTTTGGGTTTATCCGAGATTTACCTGAAAAACCTTACTGTGTACTTGTCGATGAAGCTCAATTTCTAAAACGTCATCATGTTTACGATTTAGCTCGTGTTGTCGATGAGTTAGACATCCCTGTTATGGCATTTGGTTTGAAGAATGACTTTCGCAATGAGCTGTTCGAAGGTTCTAAACACCTCTTGCTTTTAGCAGATAAGATTGATGAAATCAAGACCATCTGTCAGTATTGCAAGAAAAAAGCGACTATGGTTTTGCGTACGCAGGACGGACTGCCTGTTTATGATGGTGAACAAATCCAGATTGGTGGAAATGAAACCTATATCTCAGTTTGCCGTAAGCATTATTTTGCACCACTGATAACATCCAAAAAGGAACAAGACTATGACAATTGAACTAAGAGATGTTACCATGGAAAATTATTTTGATGTTCTGAATTTGGATGTTAAGGAATATCAAAAAAAATTTATTGCTACCAACGCAATTAGTTTAGCTGAAGCATATGTCTACACAAAAAATGGAGATTTTGTAGCTCCATTGGCAGTTTACGATAATGATGCAATCATAGGTTTTGTGATGTTAGCTTATGATAAAAAAATCGAAATTAGTAATGGAAATTATTTACTTTTTCGTTTCATGATTGATAAGCATTTTCAAGATCAAGGATATTTTAAACCAATTATGGATAAGGTGCTAGACTATGTTCGGACAGCGCCAGCAGGTTTAGCCAATAAACTTTGGTTGTCTTATGAACCAGAAAATGAACATGCAAGATCTTGTTACCTCAGTTATGGATTTAAAGAAACTGGGGAAATATTTGAGAACGAAGTAGTAGCAATCTATGATTTAACAATTGAGAAATAAGGAGAAAAAATGAATATCTATGATCAACTACAAGCAGTAGAAGACCGTTATGAAGAATTAGGAGAATTGCTGAGCGACCCTGATGTCGTTTCAGACACCAAGCGTTTCATGGAGCTCTCAAAAGAAGAAGCTTCAACTCGTGACACAGTAACAGCTTACCGTGAATACAAACAAGTCCTCCAAAACATCGTTGATGCTGAAGAAATGATTAAAGAGTCTGGCGGAGATGCCGACTTGGAAGAAATGGCCAAGCAAGAACTCAAGGATGCTAAGGCAGAAAAAGAAGAGTACGAAGAAAAACTAAAAATATTGCTTCTTCCAAAAGATCCAAACGACGACAAGAACATCATCCTTGAAATCCGTGGCGCAGCTGGTGGAGATGAAGCTGCACTTTTTGCTGGTGACCTTCTAACCATGTACCAAAAGTATGCTGAAGCACAAGGTTGGCGCTTTGAAGTCATGGAAGCTTCTATGAACGGCGTCGGCGGCTTTAAAGAAGTTGTTGCCATGGTATCAGGCC
Source organism: Streptococcus sp. Marseille-Q7087 (assembly GCF_965111935.1). Taxonomy (NCBI): domain Bacteria; kingdom Bacillati; phylum Bacillota; class Bacilli; order Lactobacillales; family Streptococcaceae; genus Streptococcus; species Streptococcus sp. Marseille-Q7087. The sequence goes on from NZ_CBCOPJ010000001.1 coordinate 841,531, forward strand.
AGTCTGTTTACTCTAAACTTAAGTACGAATCAGGTGCCCACCGTGTGCAACGTGTCCCTGTGACAGAAAGCCAAGGCCGTGTCCATACATCAACTGCCACAGTTCTGGTCATGCCTGAAGTAGAAGAAGTAGAATACGATATCGATCCAAAAGACCTTCGTGTCGATATCTACCATGCCTCTGGTGCTGGTGGACAGAACGTCAACAAGGTTGCGACTGCCGTTCGTATCGTTCACTTGCCAACCAATATCAAGGTTGAGATGCAGGAAGAACGTACCCAGCAGAAAAACCGTGAGAAGGCTATGAAAATCATCCGTGCGCGTGTGGCAGACCACTTCGCTCAGATTGCCCAAGATGAGCAAGACGCAGAGCGTAAGTCTACTATCGGTACTGGTGACCGTTCAGAGCGTATTCGTACTTACAATTTCCCACAAAACCGTGTCACAGACCACCGTATTGGCTTAACGTTGCAAAAACTTGATACTATTCTAGCTGGTAAGTTGGACGAAGTAGTGGATGCCTTGGTTCTTTATGACCAAACACAAAAATTGGAAGAATTAAACAAATAATGAAATTAGCTCAAATTTTTAAAGATTTTGAGGAAAAGTTAATAGCACAAGGAGAGGAAGCAGAAAGCCTCTCCTTTGTCTATCGTAGCCTAAAAAATCTATCTTTTACAGACTTCGTCTTTGCCCTCCAGCAAGAAGTAACAGAGGAAGAGAAGCAATTTGTGGAGGAAATCTACAAAAAATTGGCAGCTCATATACCAGCCCAGTACATTATCGGTCATGCTGAATTCTATGGGATGCAGTTAAAAGTAGATGAGCGAGTTTTGATTCCCCGCCCAGAGACAGAAGAGTTAGTGGAACTCATTTTGACTGAGAATCTAAAGGACAATCTCAGAGTTCTGGATATCGGAACAGGAAGCGGAGCCATTGCCCTTGCTTTAGCTAAAAATAGACCAGATTGGTCGGTCACAGCTGCGGATATTTCACAGGATTCCCTAGAACTTGCAACAGAGAATGCTAACGCTCAAAATCTAAATTTCTCTTTTATCAAATCTGACTGTTTCTCCGAAATTTCTTCAAAATATGATATAATTGTATCCAATCCACCATACATTTCTCGAGCAGATGAGGTAGAAGTTGGTTTGAATGTTCTGAATTCAGAACCACATTTGGCACTTTTTGCTGATGAGGATGGCCTATCTATCTACCGTAGAATTGCGGAAGACTCCAAGGATTATCTAAATGATGGTGGTAAGATTTATCTTGAAATTGGCTACAAACAAGGTCAAAGTGTGCCTGCTCTCTTTATGGAAAATCTTCCAGAGAAACGAGTTCGTACTCTGAAAGACCAATTTGGCCAAGATAGGATGGTTGTCATTGATGATGGAGAAAATTAAGCAAGAGTTGGAAAAAGGTGGAGCTGTAGTTTTACCAACAGAGACAGTTTATGGCCTTTTTGCGAAAGCTTTGGATGAGAAGGCTGTTGACCATGTTTATCAGCTCAAACGTCGCCCTAGAGATAAGGCTCTCAATCTCAATGTTGCTAGTTTAGACGATATCTTGAACTTTTCCAAGAATCAGCCACCTTGTTTACAACAACTTGTTGAAAGTTTTCTTCCTGGTCCATTGACCATTATCCTAGAAGCTAATGACAAGGTTCCTTACTGGGTTAATTCAGACATGACGACTGTTGGATTTCGCATGCCGAGTCATCCCGTCACTTTAGAATTGATTCGTGAATTTGGTCCTTTAATCGGACCGTCTGCTAACATTTCAGGACGTGCAAGTGGTATTAGCTTTCAAGAGATTCTAAAAGACTTTGACCAAGAGGTCTTGGGACTCGAAGACGATGTTTTTTTGACAGGTCAAGATTCGACTATTATAGACTTATCTGGCAGCAAGGTGAAGATTCTACGCCAAGGTTCGATAACTCGAGAAGATATCCTTGCCATGATACCTGAAATTCCTTTTGAGGAGGTATGATATGCTACGTGATTTGAAAGCAACAGATGTTGCATCTATTTGTGAGATTAACAGAAAAGCTTTAGGTTATGCTTTTAGTCCTGAAGAAACGGCTAGTCAATTTGCTAAGTTGTCTCAAGACTCTCATCACTATTTACTAGGTTTCGAGGATTCGTCCAGCCATGACTTGCTTGGCTATGTACATGCTGAAGTTTATGAATCCCTTTATTCAAAACCGGGTTTTAATATCCTAGCTTTAGCTGTTTTGCCCCAAATGCAAGGAAAAGGTATCGGGAAAACTTTACTACAAGGCTTGGAACAAGAAGCAAAAGACCGTGACTATAACTTTATTCGCTTAAATTCTGCAGACCATCGTACAGGTGCGCATGTATTTTACGAAAAGGTTGGATATACCTGCGATAAAGTTCAGAAACGATTCATTAAATTAATAAAAGGAGAAGACCTATGATTTTTGACAAAGATGATTTTAAAGCCTATGACGCGGATCTTTGGAATGCCATTGCCAAAGAAGAGGAACGCCAACAAAATAATATTGAATTAATTGCTTCAGAGAACGTAGTTTCTAAAGCTGTTATGGCTGCTCAAGGGTCTATCTTGACTAATAAATACGCCGAAGGTTATCCAGGACGTCGTTATTACGGTGGAACTGATGTAGTAGATATTATCGAAACTCTAGCTATTGAACGTGCGAAGGAGATTTTTGGAGCAAAGTTTGCTAATGTACAACCCCACTCAGGGAGTCAAGCCAACTGTGCAGTATACATGGCCTTGATTGAGCCAGGTGATACAGTTATGGGGATGGATTTGGCTGCAGGTGGTCATTTGACTCACGGGGCTCCTGTAAGCTTCTCAGGTCAAACTTACAACTTTGTTTCATACAGCGTTGATCCTGAAACAGAACTTCTGGACTTTGATGTCATCTTGAAACAAGCCCAAGAAGTAAAACCCAAACTAATCGTAGCTGGTGCCTCAGCCTATTCTCAAATTATTGATTTTTCAAAATTCCGTGAAATTGCAGATGCTGTTGGTGCTAAACTTATGGTTGATATGGCGCACATTGCTGGTTTGGTTGCTGCAGGTCTTCATCCAAGTCCAGTTCCTTATGCACATATTACAACAACAACGACCCACAAAACCCTTCGTGGACCACGTGGTGGTTTGATTTTGACCAATGACGAAGACCTTGCTAAGAAGATAAATTCTGCCATTTTCCCAGGTATCCAAGGTGGACCATTAGAGCACGTTGTTGCTGCTAAGGCTGTTGCCTTCAAAGAAGTCTTGGATCCAGCCTTCAAGGAATATGCTGCTAACGTCATCAAGAACAGTAAGGCTATGGCTGAAGTATTCCTGAAAGACCCTGATTTCCGTATTATCTCTGGTGGCACTGAAAACCACCTCTTCCTAGTGGATGTCACTAAGGTTGTAGAAAGTGGAAAAGTAGCTCAAAACTTATTGGATGAGGTCAACATTACCCTTAATAAAAACTCAATCCCTTACGAAACCTTGTCACCATTTAAGACTAGTGGTATTCGTATCGGAGCGGCAGCAATTACTGCTCGTGGATTTGGTGAAAAAGAAAGCCGTCAAGTTGCTGAACTTATTATTAAAGCACTTAAGAATGCAGAAAACGAAGCTGTCTTAGAAGAAGTGAGAAGTGCAGTCAAATCCTTGACAGATGCCTTCCCATTATACGAGGACTAATATTTTATGGATATTTATATCAAGAAAGCCATCATCCATCAGTTCAGCCTTGATGACACAGAGTTGTTCCTAGCGGATAAGTTTCTCAATATCACTCCAAAAATAGAGGAATACTTGCGTAAAAAAGTGGAGCGTGTGTATTCGGACGATGCCAAAACTGGGATTTTTGAAGAAGATAATCCATTTTTTAACAACATTACAGAAGATTTAATGGAAACATCTGTGATGATTGCCAATCTATGGAAAGAGGAATTCTCTGTATCTGAAAATCAAAAGACAAACGATTTGGTCTTTGTACAGTTTTCAAAAGAAGGAGTGGAACACTTTGCCTTCCTTCGAATTGCATTGCGAGAAACCTTAACACACCTATGTGGTGAGGTTGATAATCCAATCAAACTGACTCAGAATAATCTACCAGGTTTTGGTACTGGTGCTGATGAAGCCCTTGTGGTTAATCTTCAAAGCCGAAAGTATCACCTGATTGAAAAACGCATCAAGTACAATGGAGCTTTTTTAAACTATTTTTCTGAGAATCTTATTCAAGCGCAACCAAAGATTTCACCTAAGAAATCTATCAAGGAACTTGAAAAAACGGCTCAAAAAATTGCCGAAACCTTTAATGCGGATGATTTTCAATTTCAATCCAAGGTTAAATCAGCAATCTTCAATAATATCGAAGAAAACAATGAACTCTCTCCAGAAAAATTAGCTAATGATCTCTTTGACAACAATCTTACTGCTCGTCTAAGCTTTATTGACAGAGTCAAAGAAGCAGTACCTGAGCCAGTTCAGTTTGATGAGATTGATGCCAGTCGTCAGTTAAAGAGATTTGAAAACCAGAAACTTTCCTTGTCAAACGGGATTGAACTTATTGTTCCAAACAATGTCTATCAAGATGCGGAATCCGTTGAGTTCATCCAAAATGATAATGGAACTTATTCTATCTTAATCAAAAACATCGAGGATATTCAAAATAAATAATGTTTAAACTTATACGAAGAGTGCTGGTACTAGCAGTCTTCCTTTTCGCTGGATACAAAGCCTATCTCATTCGTCAGGATGTCAAACAAGTCATGACCTACCAACCCATGGTACGTGAAATCTTGAATGAAAGAGATACGCCAGCAAACGAAGAGCTTGTGCTCGCCATGATCTATACAGAAACCAAGGGTAAAGAAGGAGATGTGATGCAGTCAAGTGAATCTGCTAGCGGCTCTACTGATACCATAAACGATAATGCAAGTAGTATTCGTCAAGGGGTTCAAACCTTGACAGAAAATCTCTATCTAGCTCAAGAAAAAGGAGTGGATGTTTGGACAGCCATTCAAGCTTATAACTTTGGACCTGCTTATATTGATTTTATCGCCCAAAATGGGAAGAAAAATACGATTGCACTAGCCAAGCAATACTCAAGAGATACAGTTGCACCGACATTAGGAAATACAAGTGGGAAAACCTATAGCTACATCAATCCCATTTCTATCTTTCAGGGTGGAGAACTCTATGTCGATGGGGGAAACTATTATTATTCTAGACAGGTTCAGCTAAATCTCTATATTATGAAAATTTTTAATCTATTTTAAGCATCTAGAATCTCTAGGTGCTTTTATAAGTTTTCTTTAAGGATATTTTAATATGCTAGAGTGGAAAAGGAGGAACGTCTCATGCGAAAGAAATTCTTTCTGACGAGTGCTGCAGTTCTTATGGCGGTTGCAACATTGCAAAGCGCCCAGGCAGCTACTGATGTTCAAAAAGTCATTGATGAAACCTATGTTCAACCTGAGTACGTCTTGGGTTCTTCACTAACAGAAGTTCAAAAAAATCAAACACTAAAAAAACTAGGCTATGATGCCTCTAAAGATACTAAAGACTTGAAGACCATGACGCCCGATGTCTACTCAAAAATTATGAATGTCGCAAACGATTCAAGTCTTCAACTTTATTCATCAGCAAAAATTCAAAAATTAGGAGAAAAATCTCCCCTTGAGGTCAAGATTGAGACACCTGAAAATATCACTAAAGTAACGCAAGATATGTACCGTAATGCGGCTGTTACCTTGGGTGTGGAGCACGCGCGTATCACCGTTGCGGCACCAATTCCAGTTACTGGTGAAAGTGCCCTAGCAGGCATTTACTATTCCCTTGAGTCAAATGGTGTAAAATTACCTCAGGAAAATAAAGACTTGGCTCAGGAAGAGCTCAAGGCCTTGTCAGATATTAACGATGAAAACAAGGACAAATCAGGCTTTGATGCCAATAAACTGAACGTAGCCCTTGCTGATATTAAGGCTGCAATTGCTAAAGCAAAAGAATCTAAAGGCGAACTTACTGAGGACGATGTTCGTAAGATTGTTGAAGATACCTTGAAGAACTACAAACTGGATCAAGTTGTTACAGGCAACCAAGTCAATGTCATCATCAACTTTGCCTTTAATCTTTCAAAGAGCGATATTCTTAACAACGAAGACTTTACAAAGACTCTTAAAGATTTGAAACAAAGCATTGTTGCTCAAGCAGGTGATAGTTTTAGTAATATCGATCTAAACTTTGATGCCAATAAAGCTATTCAAGACGGTGGAAACATCCTCAGCTCAATTTGGCAAGCTATCCTTGATTTCTTCAAGAGTTTTGGTGCTTAGGTCAATTCATGGTATAATAGATGGTAACAGGATTGTTGCCGTCTTTTTTTGTCGGCTTATAGAAAGTGAAAATTATGTTAAAGAAAAATGATATTGTAGAAGTTGAGATTTTCGATTTGACCCATGAAGGAGCAGGTGTTGCCAAGGTAGATGGCTTGGTCTTTTTTGTAGAGAATGCTCTTCCGACTGAAAAAATCCTTATGCGAGTCCTTAAAGTCAACAAGAAGATTGGCTTTGGTAAAGTCGAGGAATACCTTACGCAATCTCCACATCGTAATCAAGACTTAGATTTGGCTTACCTACGTTCAGGTATTGCCGACTTGGGACATCTAGCTTATCCAGAGCAACTCAAGTTTAAAACCAAGCAAGTAAAAGACAGTCTTTATAAGATTGCTGGAATCATGGATATAGAGGTCGCAGATACTTTTGGCATGAAAAATCCGATCAAGTATCGTAATAAGGCTCAGGTTCCTGTTCGTCGTGTCAATGGTGTTCTGGAGACTGGTTTCTTCCGTAAGAATTCGCATGACCTCATGCCTCTTGAAGATTTTTATATCCAAGATCCAGTCATTGATCAAGTTATTGTGGCTTTACGTGATTTGCTTCGTCGCTATGACTTAAATCCCTATGATGAAAAGGAACATTCTGGCTTGATTCGTAACCTTGTTGTACGTCGTGGCCATCATTCAGGTCAAATTATGGTTATCTTGGTGACAACTCGTCCTAAAATTTTCCGAGTTGAACAGTTGATTGAACAAGTCATCAAGCAGTTCTCAGAGATTGTGTCTGTCATGCAAAATATTAATGACCAAAATACAAATGCGATTTTTGGGAAAGAATGGCGAGTTCTCTATGGTCAAGATTACATTACGGATCAAATGTTGGGGAATAGCTTCCAAATTTCTGGACCAGCCTTTTATCAGGTCAATACAGAAATGGCAGAGAAGCTTTATCAGACAGCTATTGATTTTGCGGGGTTGAGTGAAGATGATGTGGTGATTGATGCCTACTCAGGAATCGGAACTATTGGATTATCTGTCGCTAAGCATGTCAAGGAAGTCTACGGGGTGGAAGTTATCCCAGAAGCAGTAGAAAATAGCCAGAAGAACGCAGAATTGAACGGTATTACCAATGCCCACTATGTCTGTGATACAGCTGAAAATGCCATGAAGAATTGGCTCAAGGAAGGCATCCAACCAACTGCCATCCTGGTCGACCCACCACGCAAGGGCTTGACCGAAAGCTTTATCAAAGCAAGCGCTCAAACAGGAGCTGACCGCATCGCCTATATCTCATGTAATGTCGCAACCATGGCGCGTGATATCAAACTATATCAAGAGTTGGGCTTCGAATTGAAGAAAGTCCAGCCGGTTGATTTATTTCCGCAAACTCACCATGTTGAGGCGGTAAGTTTGCTAGTCAAGGAGTAAAACGACGAAGATTAGCATTTACTTCCGCCCATGCGATAGCTGTCCGTGATTGACAAGTGCTAGCACGCAGACAGAACGGAGATAGCGAACCGCTGAGTGTGTCGCTCTGCTCGTAAAAGCTTAGAAACCTTTGAACGAAAGGGATAATGAAAGCCTTGATTGCAAGGCTTTTTGCTTTATGGTGGGTAAGTATCAGAGTGAGAAAATTTTTGGAATGAGTAGAAGTGATAGCTAGAAATTATCAGTTTCTATTTCCATTTACCCTGTGGGTACGTGTTTGTTTCCATTGACAAGGAGTTTGTGGGAATAGAAATGTACCCACCTTGTTTGAATCAAGTGAAGTGTAGTTGAAGGAAATCTGTTGAAAGCAATACTTCATTTTACCGAATAAGTAATAATTTAGGCAACTTCAAATCGATTAAAAAAAACTATTTTAAAGGTTAAGAGTAGACAAAAATTGTCCACTCTTTTTTGCAAACTCAATTTATCAATAAATGAAATGAGGGAATGTAAAATGAAATATTTTGAGGTTGAGTTAGAAAATCCTGATGAATTTTTAAAACTACAAACAGAAGATTTTGTGAAAGCTAATCGCTTGCTACTAAGGAAGATAATCCAGAGCGTTACAGTCTATGAAGAAAACTTCGTCATATCCTTTAAATCTGGCATCGAATTGGAAGTATGAGTCTCATTCCATAACTTTTATATTGAACATATCATCTTGTTGTGTTATACTATAAATTGATATAAACAAAGATGTAGGAGGAACCGAAACTATGACAGCCTCAATGCGTTTAAGATAAGCTGGCAATAAAAAAAGCAGAATCTATACCCGATGATAGGCTTTTTTGTTGTGCTTATTTATACGATATTGAGCATTCATTAGTTACGGTGAGGATATTGGTTATTTAACTATACCTTTATTTAACTATGTCTTTAATATGAATGTTTCCAAATTGTATGTATGCAGACCAAAAGCCACATTGTGGGGTTTGGCCTGCATTTTTTATTGCCTAGAATGCTATTCAAAATAGAAATTCAAGCAAAATAATATGCAGGAGATAATATAAATGGAAAAATACAACAATTGGAAACGAAAATTTTATGCAATATGGGCAGGGCAAGCAGTATCATTAATCACTAGTGCCATCCTGCAAATGGCGATTATTTTTTACCTTACAGAAAAAACAGGATCTGCGATGGTCTTGTCTATGGCTTCATTAGTAGGTTTTTTACCCTATGCGATTTTGGGACCTGCCATTGGTGTGCTAGTGGATCGTCATGATAGGAAGAAGATAATGATTGGTGCCGATTTAATTATCGCAGCAGCTGGTGCAGTGCTTGCTATTGTTGCATTCTGTATGGAGCTACCTGTCTGGATGATTATGATAGTATTGTTTATCCGTAGCATTGGAACAGCTTTTCATACCCCAGCACTCAATGCGGTTACACCACTTTTAGTACCAGAAGAACAGCTAACGAAATGCGCAGGCTATAGTCAGTCTTTGCAGTCTATAAGCTATATTGTTAGTCCGGCAGTTGCAGCACTCTTATACTCCGTTTGGGATTTAAATGCTATTATTGCCATCGACGTATTGGGTGCTGTGATTGCATCTATTACGGTAGCAATTGTACGTATACCTAAGCTGGGTAATCAAGTGCAAAGTTTAGAACCAAATTTCATAAGGGAGATGAAAGAAGGAGTTGTGGTTCTGAGACAAAACAAAGGATTGTTTGCCTTATTACTCTTAGGAACACTATATACTTTTGTTTATATGCCAATCAATGCACTATTTCCTTTAATAAGCATGGAACACTTTAATGGAACGCCTGTGCATATTTCTATTACGGAAATTTCCTTTGCATTTGGGATGCTAGCAGGAGGCTTATTATTAGGAAGATTAGGGGGCTTCGAAAAGCATGTATTACTAATAACAAGTTCATTTTTTATAATGGGGACCAGTTTAGCCGTTTCGGGAATACTTCCTCCAAATGGATTTGTAATATTCGTAGTTTGCTGTGCAATAATGGGGCTTTCGGTGCCATTTTATAGCGGTGTGCAAACAGCTCTTTTTCAGGAGAAAATTAAGCCTGAATATTTAGGACGTGTATTTTCTTTGATCGGAAGTATCATGTCACTTGCTATGCCAATTGGGTTAATTCTTTCTGGATTCTTTGCTGATAAAATCGGTGTAAATCATTGGTTTTTACTATCAGGTATTTTAATTATTGGCATTGCTATAGTTTGCCAAATGATAACTGAGGTTAGAAAATTAGATTTAAAATAAACAATATTGGAGGAATATTTATGTATCTTATTTTCATGTAACTCTTCCTGCTAAAATCGCAGGGTTTTCCCTGCATACAAGCAAATGAAAGCATGCGATTATAGACAGGAGGAAATGTTATGGAATTAATATTAAAAGCAAAAGACATTCGTGTGGAATTCAAAGGACGCGATGTTTTAGATATAAATGAATTAGAAGTATATGATTATGACCGTATTGGTTTAGTAGGAGCAAATGGTGCTGGAAAAAGCACTTTACTCAGGGTACTTTTAGGAGAATTAACTCCCCCAGGATGTAAAATGAATCGTCTGGGTGAACTTGCCTATATTCCCCAGTTGGACGAAGTAACTCTGCAGGAGGAAAAAGATTTTGCACTTGTAGGCAAGCTAGGTGTTGAGCAATTAAATATACAGACTATGAGCGGTGGTGAAGAAACAAGGCTTAAAATAGCACAGGCCTTATCGGCACAGGTTCATGGTATTTTAGCGGATGAACCTACGAGCCATTTAGACCGTGAAGGAATTGATTTTCTAATAGGACAGCTAAAATATTTTACAGGTGCACTGTTAGTTATTAGCCATGACCGCTATTTTCTTGATGAAATAGTAGATAAAATATGGGAACTGAAAGATGGCAAAATCACTGAGTATTGGGGAAACTATTCTGATTATCTTCGTCAGAAAGAGGAAGAACGTAAGAGCCAAGCTGCAGAATACGAACAATTTATTGCGGAACGTGCCCGATTGGAAAGGGCTGCGGAGGAAAAGCGAAAACAGGCTCGTAAAATAGAACAGAAGGCAAAAGGTTCTTCAAAGAAAAAAAGTACTGAAGACGGAGGGCGTTTAGCTCATCAAAAATCAATAGGAAGTAAGGAAAAAAAGATGTATAATGCTGCTAAAACCCTAGAGCACAGGATTGCGGCCTTAGGAAAAGTAGAAGCTCCGGAAGGCATTCGCAGAATTCGTTTCAGGCAAAGTAAAGCATTGGAGCTCCATAATCCATACCCTATAGTCGGTGCAGAAATTAATAAAGTATTTGGGGATAAGGCTCTGTTTGAAAATGCATCTTTTCAAATTCCGTTAGGAGCAAAAGTGGCGTTAACTGGTGGTAATGGAATCGGAAAAACAACTTTAATCCAAATGATCTTAAACCATGAAGAAGGAATTTCTATTTCGCCTAAGGCAAAAATAGGTTACTTTGCACAGAATGGTTACAAGTACAACAGTAATCAGAATGTTATGGAGTTTATGCAGAAGGATTGTGACTACAATATATCAGAAATTCGTTCAGTGCTAGCATCTATGGGGTTCAAACAGAACGATATTGGAAAAAGTTTATCTGTTTTAAGCGGTGGAGAAATTATAAAATTGTTGCTTGCTAAAATGCTCATGGGTAGATATAACATCCTAATAATGGATGAACCCAGTAACTTCCTTGACATACCAAGTTTAGAGGCTTTGGAAATACTAATGAAGGAGTACACCGGAACTATCGTGTTTATCACCCACGATAAACGATTACTCGAAAATGTAGCAGATGTAGTTTATGAAATTAGAGATAAGAAAATAAATCTGAAACATTAAATTTAAGGTAGTCGCTGGTCAGTATAGTCTGTTCTGGTTGGCGACTCCATTGTTAAAGAGTATAAAGACTTTAGATTTTATGAATATTAAAAATAGGAACAGTCAATTGAACTGCTCCTATTTTTCTGCTAAATATATTGTAGTTTTCTTATATGTATAATGATAGATTAGCGGATTCTCATCTACGGTACTTACTTCAAATATGAAGAAGTGATCGCGGTTATCTCTGGACTTTTCCTTATTGAGGACAAAGTAATTCTTACGTGAAGTCGCCATTGTTTTTAGGATATCATCAGTTAGGAAGGTCAATGGAATATTCATGTTAGAGTAGCGGTAGAAGTCACGTTCAAAATCTTGGTAGCTCTCGCTATAATAGTCCATTTGTAGGTGATTACGCTGAAACTCAAGCTGATTCATAGAGCACCTCCTCGACAAGTTCAATACTAATAATGTCTTTTAATTTCAAATTGATGTGACCTGTTGTAGTTTTTATCAAAATGAAATCTTTGGTCAGACTTGGTATTGTTCCAGTGTAGGAAACACGCTTGTTTTTTTCAATCACTTGAATGCGTGTGCGTAGCTGCCCGGCGTATACTTGACTGAGGAGTAATAATTTCTTCTCTAGTGATAAGTCAGACATGTACGTTACTTTGTTTGTATCATCAGAGAGTGCTAATGCATGTTCAGATAGGAAAAAGCCCATCCATTTTTGCATCTTTGTATCCTGGTACTCTCTTGCTGATTGAAATGGTAAATATGAACGGTCAATCATATCAAATCCTTTCTATGCAGAGGCAAGGGTATTTTTATCAAATTGAATCGTAAAACCTTGAATTCCCCCACCTGTGTAACATTCTTTAAAGCGATTGATTACCTCAGTATAGATTATCACAGATGAGCTTGTTGGCTTAATGCTAAATGTAAATTCCAATGGTAATCGGTTTTCAGATTTAGCATGTACTAGTCGTATCGATATTTCAGTTGTTTTGAGTTTTCTCTGACGAAGTTTTGAAGTTGCTGTTTCAACGATTCCATGTAAAAATCTTTCAAGCATTTCAATATCATTACATCCTTTGCTACGGATTTCTGAAAATTGTACTGTATTTTTTTCTTGTTTCATTTTAATCCCTCCAATCCACCCGTGGAATGACCACCGATAAGTTTACTGCGTTCAATATTTCTGGAACCTTCAGTTAGGACGGTTCCTTTTTGTATGGCTAAAAAACCAAACTGTTCTCTGACAACATCAATAGCTGTCTGAAGTCTATTATCTTTTTCAATTTGTTCTACATCATCAAAGAGTGATAGTAGAGTATAGCTTTCATCTACGAAGCCACTATAAGATACACCAATTTGTCTCACTGCACCAGAGGTGTATTTTTTCGGAATAATACAAGTACATGACTCACCATTGTTTTGGGGAGATTTGCGGGTTCAATTTTATTCTGAGCATTTATAGATTTTTTCATCTCAGTCCTAGAATAGCCAATATGAATAGAAACGACAGTAGTCAATACTAGGGCTACTGTTCCGTTCCACAGTATCATTTAAAAATCATTTTCACACCCTTTCGTCTATTAGTATAGAAGAAAGCTCTCAGCACATGTTGAGTGTGTATCTTTGCTTGTAAAAGCATAGAAAACTTGGTATGAATCAATAATGGAAAGCCTTGATTGTAAGGCTTTTTTGCATTTTCCAATAAAGAACTTGACATTATTAGTTACTTCCACTACAATAGAACTACATACCATCGGTATGATAGAAAGGGACTAAAATGGCAAGGAATAGAAACTCACATGAAACTAGAAAAAAAATACTAGAGGTCTCTAAAAACTTATTTTTAGAAAAAGGATTTGATAATACGTCAATACAAGATATCATAGATGGCTTAGGAGGATTAACGAAAGGTGTCATTTATCATCATTTTGAGTCCAAATATGATATACTGCAAACGATTATTAGCGAAAATAATCAAGAAATTTTAAATTATAATTGGAGAGGAAATAGTGGATTAGAAAAGATACAAAATTCTTTGATGGACTCTTTCTCTAATTTTGAACACCAAAGGCTCGTATACTCTGCCTCAATCATGCTAAGAAGTCCACGTTTGTTAGGGGAACAGTATCTAGGTCTATTTTCTGATTTTTTACCCGAAATTAGAGAAAAAGTTTACGAAGGAGTTGAAGATGGGTCTATTAAAACAGAATATCCAGAAGAGCTAGCAGATTTAATTGTTTTAACTCTAAATATTTGGATTGGTTTTCAAATTTCCGTTTTTTCATTAGTAGAATTAAAGAGCAAAATGAATTTCATTAAACTTACTTTTGAAGGTCTAGGGGTACAGTTAATTTCTGATGAAATGATGGAGGTGATTTTCAACTTATTCGATCACTTAAAAAAATAGTAAATAAGTCGTCCATGACATTCTTGTTAATACTTATTTCTATTTATGTATTATCAATTGAATAAATTATCTTACATAATTTATAATTAATAAATAACATACTTTAAGTGTGTTATTAAAAATCTATTATACATACCGTAGGTATGTTTGTTTTTAACATATACATACCGGTAGTATGTATATTGGCATTGTCTGAAGAATAAGCTTATTTTTAAATATTTGTCGAGATAAGTCTGAATAGTTTATTCTTTATTTACGGTTTGGAGGAAATAATCTATGTTGTCGCTTATTAAAATTGAATTAAATAAAGTTTCTAAATCTAAATTATTTTTAGCCTGGTTGTGTACTATATTTATAGTGTTAGGTATTACAGCAATCATTATTATGGGTTTAGGTACTGACAATAAACTAGGAGAATTCACTGGACAGGATTCTAATGTTATTAGAATTACTGGTAAATGGGAAGGTTGGGCAATTGTAGCTTCATTGTTTTCATCTTTATTTACAAAAGCAGCATTTTTGATTTTCGAATCTTATTTATTATCTACGATTATTATTGATGAATTTAAACGAAGAACAATTTTTCAGTTGTTTTCTTACCCTATTTCTAAAATAAAGTTACTTTGGGGAAAAATTCTTTCAGTCATTCTAATAGCATTTATTGCCCATTTTTCTGCACATTTAGTGATTCAATTATTCATTAGATTCATGGCTGTTGTAACTGAATCTAGTTATATCCCTCTAGCTAGTCAATTAATTAACTTAGCTGGAATAACGTTTGCAACAGTACTAATAGGGTTACTACCATTTGTTTTAGGTATGATTAAACATTCAACAGCTATAACAATGCTTTCAGGACTTGGTTTAGCAGCATTACTTTCAAATGTAAGTCCAGGAAGTTTATCTAATAATATTGCTGATAACTTATTCTTTTTGATATTTGCAAGTTTCATAAGTTTAATGATTACTTCATTTTCAATTTTTAAAATTTCAAGACAAGATATTAGTATCAAGTAGCATACCTGAGTTTAATTGAAGGAAAGTGAGAATTCCTTGATGATTTCTATAAAAAAAGAGACTGTATAAGTTAGTATTTATGCTCCTGGAGAAAAATTCTTGCGTTTAAAGCTAGATATAGAAAGAGAGATAGAAATGAGAAATATTGTTGAAATAAAAGAAGTTTTTAAAACAATTGATAAAGAAGAAATTTTAAGTGGTATCAATCTTCAAATTGCTGAAGGAGAAATCTATGGTTTTTTAGGACCGAATGGTGCTGGAAAAACAACGTTAATGAAATGTATGTTATCCTTATCAACAATTACATCAGGTAGTATTGAAATTTTTGGGAAAAATCTACACGAACACAGAGAAGAAATCCTAAGTCAGATTGGAAGTATTATTGAATCACCAATTTTTTATGATAATTGCACTGCAAAAGAAATTTTGGAAATTCACGCTCAGTATATGGGGAAAAATATTACTGAATCAGATGTAATAAGAGTCTTAAGAATGGTCGGATTAAAAAATACGACTAAAAAAGTAAAAGATTTTTCGTTAGGAATGAGGCAAAGGCTTGGTTTAGCTCGTGCTTTTCTAACAAAACCTAAATTGTTGATTTTAGATGAGCCAATCAATGGTTTAGATCCAATAGGAATTCAAGAAATTCGAAATCTTTTGTTGTCGCTTTCTAAGGAGCATGGAATTACAATACTAATATCGAGTCATATATTATCGGAAATTTCACAGATAGCAGATAAAATTGGTTTTATCAAAAATGGAGAAATGGTAGAACAGGTCTCTATGAAAGAGATTAGGAGAGAGAATATTAACTTAGAAGAATATTTTATGTCTCATTTTCTAAATGAAATTAAGAATTATGAGGTAGATTAAGGATGAAACAATTGATAAAGGATCATCAGAAGGCTTTTTATGCTTTCATGATATTTAATATACTGGTTCCTTTAACTAATATTGCTTTTGCTTATTCTATTAAAGGGATTATTGATAGTGGAATGTCCCAAAATGAAGATGCCTTAACTCAAGCGGTACTAGTAGGAGCTACTGTTATTTTCATCTATGCAGGACTCAACTTTATATCTCTTCGATTGAGAAATAAACTTGTTAGGCAAATCATGTCAAGATACAAAAACAAGGTGTTCCAATCTATTTTAGATAGCGATTATAGAGAATTTTCTAAGGAAAAATCAGGGAAGTTTATTTCTGTATTAACCGAAAATATGAAGAAAATTGAGCAAGATTATCTCCACCAGTATTTTAATATTTCAAAAAACCTTTCCTTAATGATTTTTTCACTCCTAGCTATGTTTATAGGTAATTGGTTTTTGACTTTATTAGTTATCATTGCTAGTGTTATTCCGATAATAATTTCAGGATTTATTGGACAAAAATCAGCCTCTCTACAAAATAGTGCTATGATTGCAGATCAGAAGTATTTAGCTAAGGTTAAAGATATTTTAGCAGGATTTCTTGTTATCAAAAGTTTTAATGTGAAAGAGTCTATCTGTGAGGATTATAGTCATGAAAGTGAAAAATTTGATGAAATAAATTTTATAAAAGGGAAATTTGATGTTTTAGCTAATGTTATTTCGCAGCTTTCAGGGATGATTGTTTTTTTGGTAGCCTTTGGTGGAGGAATGTATCTTGTTTTTAATGGCCATACCACAATTGGAAGTGTAACAGCTATTGTTCAACTGGTCAATTTTGTAGTAATGCCACTAAATGAAGTTGGCATGGGAGTGAGTAAATTCCGTGAAGGTCAGGCAACACTAGATGCATTTGTGGTAAAAGATGTAAGCGAACTTCAGACTGGTGAAACGAAAGAAAATTTCGATGATGTTATTTCTTTTTCAAATATAGATTTTTCTTACCCTAATACTGAAGAAAATATTTTTAACCATTTATCTTTAAAGATTCAAAAAGGGGAAAAAATTGCAATTGTAGGAACGTCAGGTAGTGGGAAATCAACTTTGCTCAATCTATTGCTGAGTTTTTACGATGTAACAAGTGGACATATTTCAATTGATAATCAGGATATACAAGCTATTTCAGCAGAGAGTCTTTATAACTTAATGACTATTGTTCAACAAGACGTTTATATCTTTGATGATACTTTAAGAGCAAATATTACACTTAATCAATCCTTCACTGATGGGGAAATAAATCAAGCTGTACAGCAGTCAGGTCTGGAAAGTTATGTTTTAGAAAATGAATCTGGTCTACAAACTTTATGTGGAGAGAATGGCTCAAATCTATCTGGTGGACAAAAACAAAGACTTAGTATTGCGCGTGCCTTAATTCGAAAAACACCGATCTTATTATTGGATGAGGCTACCTCATCTTTGGATAATCAAGTAACTACTGAAATTGAAAATTCAATCTTGGATATTCAAGATTTGACTGCACTTGTAGTAACCCATAAGTTGAATGAGAACATTTTGAAAAAATACGATAGAATTCTCTTTATGAAAGCAGGCGTCATTGTTGAAGATGGTTCTTTTTGTGACTTGATGGATAGGAGAGGTGAGTTTTATAAGTTGTTTGAGTTGAGTGTGTAATTCTCTTTCATTTTATAGTATAATTTTATAAAACACTCTATCACTTTCGTTCTATAATATAGAAGTATACTAGCACCACATGTTGAGGCGGTATCACTGCTTGTACGAGCTGAGGCATCAGCGAAGTAGAAGCAGATGTTCTGCCCATGCGATAGCTGTCGTAGAGTAAGGAGTGAACGACGAAACGATACGGTTACAGCGAACCGCCGAGTGTGTATCTTTACTCGTAAAAGCCTAGAAACCTTGTAACAAAAGGGATAATCAAAAGCCTTGATTGTAAGGCTTTTTTTGTGTTTTTGTGATAGAATATAGGTAGTTATAATCGAGAGCAACTAAGAAGCAGTAACAAATATTACATATAAAATAATCAAAATAAGGAAGATAAAATGACAGAAATTGACAAAAAGAATTTAAAAAATTATCTTTATTGTACATTTGGAATTACTTATATAGCTTGGGGGATTCTTGCCATTTTTACGCAATCTCATATTTTTGGATTAGAAACAATTATAGGAAGAACATTACATATAGTAGGTGCACTTGGTCCAGCTATTGCAAGTAGTTTTTATTTGAAAAGGAATAATATAAAATTTCAACATTTTCTATTTAGTAAGAAAGGAAATAGTAGTATTTATTTCATTATTCATTTGTTAGCAATTTTGATACTATTTTCTGTATCTTCCTTAGAATTAAATGAAGTATCCATTTATCTGATGCCATTATTCTTTATACAACTAATTTTTTTTGGTGGTGGACATGAAGAATTAGGATGGAGAGGTATACTACAACCCTTACTTGATAAAAAATATACTTATTGGCAATCTAATTTGATTGTAGGTTCAATCTGGGGAATTTGGCATCTGCCTTTATGGTTTATAGTTGGAGAAAGTCATCAAGGATTTCCTTTTATTTTATTTTTTATATATACATTATTTTTAAGTTTTGTTTTAGGGCTTCTTTATCGTCAAACGAAATCTGTGGGATACTGTATATTATTTCATGCGTTCGCAAATTTGTTAAATCTCTATTTTGTGTTGAAGATTAATCTTACTTTTATTATCATTTTTATAGCTTATTTAATTTATACAATATTAGCAAGTAATAGAATTAGTAAGGAAAAGGATTTTAAATTTTAGAAAAGGAAGTATTATCATGGGAATATTCGATGATTTTGAGTACAAAGAAAACTACCAAAATGAAGAAAAAGTAATTGAAGTACTTAAAAAGATTTTAAGAGCAATTCATATAAATAATTATAGAGATATTATGGATTGTGTTGATGGTTCAGAAGTTGATGATGTAAGAGAGTTGCTTGAATATATCGACGAGTCATTACAATTAAATGATTTTGATAAAATTGATGAATATGGTGTAGAATGTAATTTCCATCCGAATTATGAGTATTCTCAACTACAAGTTTATGAATTTAATGATCAAACTGGCTTTGTTGTTGAATATCAGATGACCTCCGATTCTGAATTAGTAGATTTAACCCTACAATTAGAATTTTTATACCAAGAGGATGGTTACAAAATAGCTTCTATAGATGTAGATCCTGGATAAACCAAACTTAATTATCTTCGTTATATGATAAATGCGTATATTAAGGATAGATAATTTGATTGTTGGTTGCTTAAATATCAGTTAGTTTTTCAAATATTGAGAGAATAAAAGATGTATCTATTGGAATTGTACCAAAATTATTATTTTAAAAATTTAGTCGCTTTTGATTCTTTAGAAGAAGGGAAAGCCTTTGTATCTAAAATAACTGGATATACTCTAGAAAATGATTTTGATCAAGGTAATAAAGTAGAAATAACGAACATTTAGATGAAAGGTTTAGAGTAAACATGAGTCTCTTATTTGAAGAATTTAAAACCATTTGTTTCCATTTAAATCGAGTCGGAATTACACCGACACTGATGGGCTCTTTGGGATTTGAGTTTAGAACGAAAGAAAATTGGGAGCCGTCTGACATTGACATTCATGTGCCTGGTGACCCTAGAGGTTGGGAAGTACCTGATCATCTCAGAATTTATGACTGGGACAAGATAATGAAAGTGATGAAAGACTTAGGCTACGTCTTAATAGATATTCATGAGCATGAATTCCAAAAGGATAGAGTGAGTGTTGAATTTGGAAGTATCGATTCCTTACCTGATTTTGCAGGAGTTTCGGAATCGGATATAGAGCTTATTCACATTGAAGGCATCACTTTTCGTCTTCCAAGTATGGAGCAGTATCTAAGTATTTACAAAGCTTCTTCTCAAGACTCTTATCGAAATGATCACAATAACAATAAGGATTTTAAAAAGATCGAGTGGCTGGAAAGACATTTGTAAATTATCATATGAATAGTAGTAAGTTGTAAGACTGGTTACTTTTTTATTTTTATTATTATTTTTATTTGTTATTTAATTTATACTATATTGGCGAGTAATAGAATTAGTAAAAAAAATATTTTAAATTTTTGATCAGCTTAACTATTATCGAAAGTAACGATTGATTTATTTAGATCACTGCTTCTTTAAACAGATTAAACAAGGACGTATCTATTGAAAGTCTCACAGTAAGGAGTTTAAATATGAAATTCCATGAATTTGGGGATAAGAATTTGCCTTCTATCTTACTGATACATGGTGGTGGCAGTTCTTGGTGGAATTATCTTCGTCAAGCACGGATCTTGTCAGAAGACTACCGTGTTATTCTACCCACTTTGAATGGCCACGGCGAAGAATACCAACTTGATTATGTTTCTACTGAAGATTCTGCTTTGGAGATTCTAGACTATATCAAAGCAAACTGTGGTGGGAAGGTGTTTACGATCGGTGGTGTTTCTCTTGGTGGTCAAATTGCCATGGAACTTTTGTCATTAGACAGCGAGATAGCTGAGAAGGCAATAATAGATGGAACCCTCTGTATGCCTCAACCAAGGTTGGCTAAAATCAGCATCTTTCTAGTATCATTATTTGGTAAACTGATGTTCAGTAAATTCTCTTGTAAACTTCAATTAAGAATGATGAACAAAATTTATCCTAAACTGGCTTATCCAGAGGAAATAAAAGCTTATTATTTGGAGGATTTGCCAAGGACACCTATCAAAACATTGGTGAGCATTTACAAAACCTATATGGGACGTTACAAGCTGAAGGAGACGATTTCTGCTAGTAAGGCTCAGGTTCTGTATATCTATGGTGAAAAAGAATTGAACTGTGTGAAAGCTTCCGCGAAATTATTTCAGCAGCTACATCCAAATACAATTTTGTATGAAGCAAAGGGGTATAACCATGGTTATCTATCAGCTTACCTGCCTCAAGAATGGATCGATTTGGTTGAGCCGTTTTTAAAGAGTGATCCATTGGAAATCTGATATGCTGTAAGGAGGAATCTTATGCTAGGAGCAATAGTTGGAGATATTGTAGGTTCTGTTTATGAATGGGACAATATTAAAACCAAGAATTTCCCATTATTTCGTGAGGATTGTTTTTTTACAGACGACACGGTGATGACCTGTGCTGTGGCGGAAGCAATCATGAATGGCGGACAGAAGGATGACTTCATCGAGGCCATGAAGAAGTACGGTAGAATGTATCCAAACGCGGATTACGGTGCCAGGTTTAACTGGTGGCTTATGACCGACAACCGTGAGCCTTACAATAGTTTTGGGAATGGGTCTGCGATGCGCGTTTCTCCGTGCGCTTGGATGATGGATGCCACAACAGGCGAGTTGCCGTCTGAGGTGAAACGTCTGGCGCAACTTTCTGCAGAGGTGACGCATAACCATCCTGAAGGAATCAAAGGAGCAATGGCTACAGCGGATGCACTCTATATGTGCCGTTATTTCCTTGGTGGTGATGGTAGCGATAACCTTGCGGAGATTAAAAGACGTATCAAGGAACATATCGAGAAAGAGTATGGATATGACCTTTCTAAAAAGTTAGATGAAATTCGTCCTACGTATCAATTCAATGAAACGTGTCAGGATACTGTTCCTCAAGCTATCGTTGCCTTTTTGGAGAGTACAGATTTTGAAGATGCGATTCGAAATGCGATTTCTCTTGGTGGGGACAGCGACACACTTGCTGCAATCACAGGAAGTATCGCCGAGGCAGCTTATGGAATTCCTGAGTGGATTAAGGACAAGGCCTATAGCTATCTCGATGAGCCTTTGAAAGAGGTGCTTAGACGATGGGAAAAGGAAGTTGGCTGAATGCATAGAAATAAGGCTATCGCTCGATAATAGTTAAAATTCTAAGACCAGATGGAGGTGGAATGAGTGATTCATCTTAGCCGCTTTAAAAAAGTGAATGAAAATTGTTTAATTAACAATCATAACCAAGCCTATAAGAGTTTTGAAAATATAGATACCAATGTAGGCACTTTAATCGGCAGCCATCAATCTCAGAAAAATAACTTAACTTGGTTTGCTTATCGAAAAAGTAGCCATGAAATTCGGATTGAAGTGAGAGATGAACAGAATTTTCAAAGTCACTATTTAGATTTGGAAGATAGCTTTCTTGATTCTGAGGTGACTTTTAAGAGTTTCTCTGATAGTAAAATCATTGTTTCATTAACAGCGGAACAGGACGGCTCACAGGACTTTTGCTTTGAATTTTTGAATCATGAATTAAGTGTGAGACATAAATTTCCACGAAATTTGTCGTATGTTTTTACGATTGACGAGGATAGTTCGTTGTTGGTAAATTTTTACACGACGGAATTTTATAAGATATCGAATCATGATTTTCAAATAAAGTCTAGCCAACGATTTCCAGTATTTGAACAGGACGGGTTATCAAACGTTTGGAAGATTAACAATTCTTACGGTGTATTCTCCACAACGGAAGAAAGATGGTTTGTGTTTCATTTAGAGACATTAGAGCTCATTGATGAAATGGTACTAGATATATGCCAAGGAGACTACTCTGGGATAGACACGCTGTTTCCGACAGGAGATCAATTGATTTTTAGATGCTATCTTTACAATGAAGGAACAAAAGAAGTCGAATACATGAGTGTGGAAAAGCGTGATTTGGAGAGCATACTTGAAACAACAAGCTAGGAGGGTTATCGATGGTTATATTGGAATTGTATCAAGGTGATTATCAAAAGGATTTAGTCGCGTTTGATTCTTTAGAAGAAGGGAAAGCCTTTGTCGCTCAAATTCCAGGGTATACTCTAGAAAACGAAGATGGGTTTGAAGTGGAGTATGTGAATCCTAAACCCTTGCCGGATTATATGGAAATTGTCTTCAATGGAAATATTGTCCCTTTATCTAGATTTTCGTTTGAACCTGAAGAAAATGTCGAGATTATTTGGAAAGAAATTTCGAATCTATCCGTTAAAAACGATAAAGTGGTCGAAGGAGCTACAAAGGTCGATGCTTATGTCGTGAATAACGATGAAGTTAAAGCCTATATCGAAGCCAGAGAGATAAACTTCCGCAAGGCAAAAGCTTTCTTAGAAAGTAAAGGGTATGAAGTTGATAGAAGCTATTTTGGAAGTGAAGATGGCGAAGCAATTCTCTACAGAAAGAAAGGCGCCGAAGATTGGCACTTCTTATGTCACTTAGACCCGTTGTTTGTAAAGATTGAAGATGTCGAAGGATATGTGAAAAAAGCGCTTGAAGAGGCCTTGTAAGGAGAATAATATGGTTGAATGTAAAGTGAATATCGTAGAGGCATTCGACCTTGATCAATTTCCGGGTTGGTGCAAGGCGATTCTGACGGATGCGAACGGAGTAGAGCATGCTTTCGTTGACAAGCTTCCAGTGTTTGGAATAGAAGAGGTGGAAGTTAGAAAACTTCCTTTAGAAAAATATATCACTGTTAAAGTAGTCTGTGATTTAGGAAACATCGTTGAAATTGATGCGTCAGTGCCACATGGGCTTGAAACAGAAGACGGCAACAGTCACTTTGTGGTCAGGAAAGACTTGATAAAATTCAATTAGGTCTACCAATTTTATAGAAATTTTTGAGGAATATAATGAATTATGTAGAATTACGCAAAAAATATGTCCTTTATAGATATGTTGCCATTGTCTTGGCTGTCATTTCTATTCTTTGTATAGCTTGGATGGTGAGAGATACCACTTTTCAAATATTGCTTATTTTATTAGTGAACGTTCTCCCGTTTCTTATTATGCTATTTATTAAAAAAAGCTATATAGGAGCTGGAACTAAACTTTTACATAAGGACCTGGATTTACCATCTTGGAGACAATATATAGAACACAATAAAAAGTCAAATAGAGCAATCATGCAGACCGATGCTTCTTTAACATCTGTATCATACTCATACATGACTGGTGATTTTAAGGCTGCTATTAAAGAAGCAACGGAAACACTAGCTAATACGAAACTAAAACCAAAATATAGAGATTTGTTAAAAAGTTATCTCATTCGATCTACCATTCTTGCTCGACCTGATTTGAATAGAGAAGAGCTTGATGATATGTTAAACGATTTGACTATTACTGATCCTATGCTAGCTGACAAGACTAAAAATACGAGTTATGCTCTTCATGATTTGACGATTGCTCATAAAAGTAATGATTATTTTGAAGACTTGGATAATGAGTTTAAGTATCAAAAACTTGAAATTAGTTACTATCAGGCTTTAAATGCTAACATAAAAGGACAAGTAAATAAATCCAATGAATTATTTAGCAAACTAGCTCAGGAAGATCAAGAGTTATACATTGTTAAAAAGGCTAAAGAATTTTTACATAGTTAAGATTATAAACGATTCATAAAGAAATAAATCAATCGAAAGGAATTGTCGGTTGGTTTTTTAGTGCTGAATCTTGTAAACTTGCTAAATAAACTAGAATCAAGTACAATGAATTTAGATAGTTCTATATGTATAGTTTTTTACTCAATATAAATCTATCAGTCTAATACAGCATCAAAAAAGTGAATGAAGAAAAAGTTTCTTACTTGCTTTGCATTGTTTTTAAAATGTTTAAGGAGAACGATAGATGAATAAAATTATGATAATCATTAATCCAACCTCTGGAGGCGAAAAAGCCTTAGATTATAAGGTAAAGCTGGAAAATAAAGCTAGAGACTACTTTGAAGATGTCGAGATTAAAATTACGGAGAAAGCGCAAGACGCCACAAACTTTGCAGAAGAAGCGTCTCGGGAGCACTATGATGCGGTTCTTGTATTCGGTGGAGATGGTACTGTTAATGAAGTAATTTCTGGTATCGCGGAAAAAGACTACATTCCTAAACTTGCGATTATTCCAGGAGGAACTGGAAATCTCATTACGAAACTATTAGAAATCGATCAAGATATTGATGGTGCTATAGACGAGCTTGATTTTAATTCTACGAATAAGATTGATATCGGAAAATCAAATGGAAATTATTTTGGTTATATCTTTAGTATTGGGTCATTACCAGAAGCGATCCATAACGTTGGGATAGAAGATAAAACAAAGTTTGGTATGCTCGCCTATGCGATTAATACCATGAAGTCTGTGGTTACAGATCAAGCATTTAACATTGCAGTTGAGACCGAAAATGGTAATTACATTGGCCCAGCCAGTCATGTCTTGGTTCTCCTAACAAATTATTTCGCTGACAAGAAGA
The DNA here is from genome assembly GCF_965111935.1 of Streptococcus sp. Marseille-Q7087. Lineage (NCBI taxonomy): Bacteria > Bacillati > Bacillota > Bacilli > Lactobacillales > Streptococcaceae > Streptococcus > Streptococcus sp. Marseille-Q7087. The sequence goes on from NZ_CBCOPJ010000001.1 coordinate 866,737, forward strand.
TTTTTGACGAAAACAAGGATGGCTACGCTAATATTTTGATTTTAAAAGATGCATCTATTCTTACTAAATTGTCAGTTATCCCTGATTTATTAAAAGGAGATGTTGTCGTGAATGAGAATATCGAGTATATGAAAGCTCGTCATATAAAAATTTCTTCAGATACTGAATTAGAAACGGATGTTGATGGTGACAAATCTGATAATTTACCAGTAGAAATCATGGTTCTAGGTCAGCATATCGAAGTTTATTCTCAACCTAAGGAATAAGAATATTAACCTTAACAAATGATTTAAATCAACGGATGCTGTGATATGTAGCTTCAATATTTCATTCTAGTTGATAGTAAGGAAAGCCTATGAAATTTAAAAGATTAGCAACTATCAGTCTTTGCTCAACGTTTCTTTTGACCTTAGTAGCTTGCAGTCAAACTCAAAATACAACTGATGGAACTAGTGATACTTCAGTGACTCAATCGCAGTCTAATCCGGTTTCCTGGAAAGCTACTTATAGCAATATGAACAGTAAGCCCAGTGAAGAAGAAGTTCGAAAAGCCTTGGCTACTCATTTGGATAAAGAAAGTGTGGATGCATTTTTCAATCTTGTCAATGACTACAATGAAACTGTTGGTTCAGTTGGATTAGCTGGAGATTTTTCTGCATTTACAAAGACTGAATATGACGTAGAAAAGATAAGCTATCTTTGGACACCGAAAAAAGGTGATTTTGTCGGGACTAACTGTCGTATCAACAGTTATTGTTTATTGAAAAATTCTATTGAAATTCCTAAGTTGGAAAAAGATGACTCCTTGTTATTCCTAGATAACGATGCTATTGATAAAGGAAAGGTCTTTGCTGCAGAAGACAAGGATGCTTTTGATATTTTATTCTCAAGAGTCAAGACTGAAGCGACGACAGATGTTAAGGTTCATGCAGCAAAGATGGAACAATTCCTCTCTCAATTTAAGTTTAATGAAAATGCAAGAATGCTATCGGTTGTTGTTCATGATGACTTGGATGGACAATCCCTCTTTATCGGCCATGTTGGAATTCTTGTACCAAGCGAGGAGGGCTACCTCTTTGTTGAAAAATTGACCTTTGAGGAACCTTATCAGGCTATTAAATTTGCGACCAAGGAAGATTGCTACAAATATCTAGATACAAAATACGAAAACTATACAGGTGAAGGTCTAGCTAAACCATTTATTATGGACAATGATAAGTGGGTTCAAGTCTAAAGGAAGTGAGTAGCATGGACATATTGCTGGGACTGGTCGTTTTATTCTTGATAGGGATATGGCCTATTACGGCAATTAATGGTAATCAGTACAAACCAAAAAATAATGAAAAATTTATTGGTTATATCAATCGATACGATGAAGATGGAGAACCCTACCAAGCTGAGGTTTGGGAAGTGACAGAAGATGAGGACTAGACATATGGAATTACAAGATTTTACAGAAAAAGAACAAGAAATGATTAAAAAGGGATTAACTTTTTCTAAACTTAGCGATAAGGAAACAGCCGATAAGATAATCGCTCTAATTCCTCAAGAGATGATTAAGCGTATCCCGTTTTTTGTTAGAAAACATGCCATTACACGTACTGTCAAGAGAATTTCACTTGAGTATCCAGAATTATACGCCGTTGCTGAACAAGAAGGCCAACTTCCTGAAAAGGAAGCTCAAGAATTACGACAAATTCTTACAGATATTTTCCAAGAGAAAATGAATAAGCATAAGATTAAATAAGCTTTGAGATTTAAAAAGATATAGGAGTTGAGTATGGCTATTGATGGCGTTAAAATCATTGACAGTGATCAAGGTTATGACATTTACAATGAAGTAGTCAGTCGCTATAGAGACGGTGAACAGGTGGCGAACATTATAAAGGATATCCTCGATGAGGAGAAAGATTACTGCCAAACAGACTTATTTACAGAAATTTATTGGACAGCTCTTGCCTACTCACTGTGGAAGATTGGTCACCTGACAGATGATATCAGAGATAAAACCTTGGAGCTTCTCAGAAAAGGGGCTGATCCATTTTGGTTGGAAATAGATCCAAAGGCTTTGAAGCAAAGGCAAAAGGTCTTGGAAAAACTTGCAGTTCAGTTGCAAACTGAAAATCCTAGACCTCTAAAGGTCACTAAAGCCAAAACTAAACGCAAACCTTACTTTGAAGAAGGAGATATTCTTGCTGTTAAGTTCCAAGATGAGTATGGTCTTGTCTTTGTATCTATGGTTGAGCAGAGTCCTAGAAAGCTTGAGTACCATCTAGCTTGCACTCGCCTCTTACAAACAAAAAAGCCCACTATCGATGATTTTTTGACCAGTCAAATCTCCTGTAAGATGGACAATACGAAGTTTGCTCTGGATACAGATTGCTGGTTCAATCACAAAGATTTAGGGCAATTATTAGAGAATATTGAAAAAATTGGACAGGTGAAACTCAGCCCATTTAGTCTTTGGATGCTAGCACCTGCCCAAAATTTAGAAGATATTTATGAAGAAATCACAAGAGGTAAAGGTTCCTCTGGCCTTAGATTCATCGAAACCTATAAACTTGTCGACGATATTTTTCCAGTTTAATGCTTATGTGATAAAGTGGGAAATGGTCAATTATTCCCACATGCTGTGCTGGACTCTGACACCATAGCTATCTAGGGAACCATCTGAATTGAACTTGGATTCAATCCGGTATCTTTTCCAGAGGTCGTAATCTGCTGTTTGAATGGTTAGGATGTAGTTTGCGTCAGTCTCAGCGACATTATAATCAGTAGGATTGACTTCAAAGATATTGATTAATTTTCGTGTTTGAAAGTCTTGGAGCTTGAGATTTGCTAGCTTGACATGATTGATGGAAATTTCTTCTAGTTGATTGTTATCCTTAGGTGTTCTGTAATAGGTGACGATGCAGTTTTTGAGTTGATCAGTATCTCTTCCCGTAGGAGTAAGGCTCATAAAGCCATAGGACTGATCATCCCGCTTGACTTCGAGAAGCTGACCGTAGTAGAAGTGGTCGTTTTTGGGGTTGGTAATCAAGCTCTCCGCGCTTTGATCTCCAAAGGTGAACCCCTGCTCCAAAAGCTCGGAAGCCTTGGTCTCGCCTATAATGACAGTGGTATCTTGAATGGTTACTGGAACAGGTTGAGCTGGAAGTCCACTCATCATCATGCAAAACATAAAAACATAACTCGTTAAAAAGGCTGTCCCGACAACAGCGTTGGTTGATGCATAGGCATGACTGTTATGAAAGTTTTTTCTTATAGCTAGTACAACAAATTTTCCAAGACTTTTTAAAATCATACTAACAAGTACGATAAAAAATTGTTTTTTCAAACATTCATAAATGGCTTGCGGGAAGCTATTATCATGATAGTAGAAGACAGCCAATACGAGTAGATTTACGATTAGATAGATTAGCAAGAACCAATGAATCTCTTTAATCGCATTAGCATCAGTAATTTCTTCATAGTCAACGTGAATTCTTCCTTGAACAGCATGGCCAAGTTTATAAATCCGTTTGGGAATGTCTTTGCCTTTTTTAACCGCAACTACGAGTCTAATATAGAGATAGACGGTAAAGGATAAGGATAGAAAGAAAAGAGCATAAAATCCTAAAACAATACTAGTGAACATGACTACTTCCCCCTATTTAACATACAATAAAACAATTTCTTAGCTCCATTATAGCATTTTCTAGGGAAATAGAGCTAAAAACATCCGTATTATACTAACTGATTCAAAGGAGTAAAATCATGGGAATGATTGCCAATTATCAATATTTGTCGGACGATAAATTAAAACAAATAAAGCTACTTTCTAATGAGGAAAATGACTTGCTGGACTTGGCGGAGGATTATGCAGAAGAATATGAAATTTTTCTGGATATCGATAAAATGTGGGATGCCTTGGTCTTTGTCTTGACAGGATTTAGTAGTTCAGAATTTTTGGATGACAATCCCTTGAGAGAAGCTGTTTTAGGGGTGACTCCTCTAGAGGATGTATCTGAATATATCGCCTATACTGAAAAAAACAAGATAGCCGAGATTGTAGAAGCTATAGAAAGTTTTGACATGGACAGGGCTATGACTGACTTTAGTATGGAAGCCTGTAAGAAAGCGGATTTGTATCCTGATATTTGGGATTATCTTGAGGAAGAGGAAGAAATCAAGGATGATATTTTGACCTGCTTTGTTAAAATGAAAGACTTTTACAAGGAAATCTTAAAGCTAAACGGGAATGTCTTAGTGACTATTTGTTAAGGTTTTTATAATCCATTAGAAAGGTAATCCTATGAATCCATATTTACAAAAATACATTACTTTAAAGAAGCAATATATAGCCCAAGAGGGCAATCCACCAAGTGTCTCAGCTCTTTATGACTTAGCTGATGAATTAGCCAAGTCTGATGATTTAGAAGCGAAGAAGGTCTTAGTTGACCTCTATGAACAATTGGGTCTCTATACTAGTGCCTATAGCTTATTTACCGAAATCTTAGACAAACCTGATCGAAAACAGATAAAGAAACTGAGCTGTTTACAAGAAATGAGTCAGAGTCATGGCGATCGTTTTGCCCTTCCTCGTCCTCTAAGAAAAGAAGAGAAGAAGCAAAGACAGGACTTGTTAAAAGACTTACCCCATTTTCTCTATCATCCAGATCCCTTAGCTACAGGTTCATTTGTTGAAGGAGAAGCTAAGGTTTGTCCATCTTGTGGGAAAGAAAGCAATGTTTATTATGCACTTATACCTTATAGTATAGAGGATATAGAATACCTTTGCCCATTTTGTATTGCAAACGGTCAAGCGGCCAAAAAATTTGATGCGGAATTTATCCAAGATGCCGAGTGGCAGGGTGAATTGGATCCAGAAAAGAATCAGCTGCTTTTTTGTCAGACCCCAGGGTACTCTAGTTGGCAGGGAGAATATTGGCTTTCTTGTTGCCAAGATTATTGTGCTTACTTGGGTACAGTTGGAACTCGAGAATTAAAGGACATGGGAATCGCTGAGCAAGTCTTGGCAGACTATGAAGCGCGTGAAGAATTTCAAGATATTGAAGAATACTTGGTTAAGGATGGCTCTCTCTGTGGCTACCTTTTTAGATGTCTCCACTGTCAAAAATACCAGATCTGGGTTGATGCAGATTAAATCGGATTGTGATTCACTATGAAAATTAAAGAGAAGACTGTAGTTGGCATCAAAAGCAAGTTAGTTTTTTGATGATTGCTCTACTGGCTATACCGATTGTACTGATAGAAGGTAGTCCTTTCTTACTAATCGTTTTATTGGTTAGGAATTTGCTTTTAATGAGAAAGAAAAGAATCATAAAGGAGTAGAGAGCCATGGATAGAACGGTGATTATAGGTACTTTAATAGCTTTTGCAATCTTTAATCTGTTGCTAGGTCTGGGCTTTTATCTTTTTCTTAAGAAAAGGAGAGAGAATGGACAGTCATTGTACGAATCCCCTGTAAACCAACAAACTCGTACAGAAAAACTGGGTCTTGGCGAGATTTTGGTTTACCTGACCTTGATTGCTATTGCTGGGGTCTTTGCTTTTCAGACCTTAAATAGAGGTGGTGTGGGGAATTCTATTTTAGCCAAAATGATTATCCTCCCAGCTCTAATGGCCCTCTTCAATGCTCGAAAAAGGACTGGAAAGTCTTTACTTGCCCTCCTTATAACCTTTATGGTCTTTCTAGTAGGAGCCATGTTTAATCTCACGATTGGTTTGCCACCTCAAGCACCGATTTTGCAAATTAATGAAAGTAAAATCATTTTAGCAGAAACAAAAGCAAGTGATCTGATGGAAGCTGGATTTGATATCTATGTAAGACAAGGTGATGGTGGTAGCGACTACGAAGCCTTCCTGACAGATGGCAATTTCCAAAAGTATGCAGGAGATAAATCAGTCTCTATCGAAAAAGGCTTCAAACTTGATAGCAATGCTCTTCCCTACGCTCCCTATTTATTAGCAAAAGATGGGATAGTACTGGGGAGTATTTCCTTTTACGGTGCTGAGGATCAGGATGTAGCTTTAGAAGATTCTAAGGTTATTCAGGTTCGATTTGACAAGGACAGTATTGAGGCGGCCAAAAAACATTCTATCACTTTCAAGTTAAATGAACTTGACTTGACTACGCGACTGGACCTTCCTCTTGTTCAAGAAACTTTTAAAAAGCATCTATGGTCAACACCCCCATCACATACAAGTGATGTCACTCAATTGTGGTATGGATTAAAGTGGTCCAGCAACAGTGACTCTCTATTTTGGAATGGGTATTATAGTCTCATCCATCTGGATGAAAATCACTTGATGACTGATTTTGAATTAGCGGTTCAAATAGCACGAGATGAGTAGATAGGATTTTGAATAGTTGACTGTAGTTATAACTAATTAAGGAACTAATCGATTTAGTTCCTTTTTAATTTTTTTGAACTTATTTTAAAACGGTTTCTATTTTATTGTTCGTTAATTTTTACGAACAACAAAATGTATCTATTTAAAAAAGTTTCTAAAAATACTTTACAAGTATCTGAAAACATGATATAGTAATGAAGCTTAGAAAATGAGATGATGTTTTCTAGCAAATATAAACCCGAGTAAAAAATGCCTACGGACAGGCAGGGTTGAATGCCGAAGCGTGGTTGAAAAGCCACATTATTGATAGGGTTAAAAGCCTACTTTTATAAGTTGATGTTAGGACACTTGTCCTAATTCGTATAGATTTGTTAGTGTGGTGAAAGCACACGTCATCTTGTGAAACGATCAATAAAGTACGTAATATTTGCTACTAGAGAGTTAGGAAACATCAGGAACAGACATACTCAAAAGAAACAAACATAAACACGTCAGTAGATTGTAGAGCAGGTGCCAACCTGCTCTTTTTTCATAAGTATCCTTTAGAACCTTACATTGTTAAGGTGTAAAACTATGGTAAAGGAGTATGTCTTTATAATGTTAAATCAAAACCAAGCTCCCATTTATGAGGGACTGGTCAAGTTACGAAAGAAAAGAATTGTACCATTTGACGTACCTGGTCACAAGCGTGGCCGTGGTAACCCAGAGTTGGTTGAACTTTTAGGGGAAAAATGTGTAGGTATAGATGTTAACTCTATGAAGCACTTGGACAATCTGGGGCATCCCATTTCGATTATTCGAGAAGCTGAAGAGCTAGCAGCAGATGCTTTTGGTGCGGCTCATGCCTTTCTAATGATTGGGGGGACAACTTCATCTGTTCAAACTATGATTCTCTCCACCTGTAAAGCTGGAGATAAGATCATCCTTCCTCGAAATGTTCATAAGTCAGCTATCAATGCGCTCGTTTTATGTGGAGCTATTCCCATCTATATCGAGATGAGTGTGGATCCAAAAATCGGTATTGCTTTGGGGCTTGAAAATGAGCGTGTAGCACATGCTATTCAAGAACATCCAGATGCCAAGGCAATCCTAATCAACAATCCAACCTACTATGGAATTTGTTCAGACCTTAAGGGGCTAACAGAGATGGCTCACGTTGCAGGAATGAAAGTTTTAGTAGATGAAGCGCACGGGGCCCATCTACATTTTACAGATAAACTTCCCCTATCTGCTATGGACGCAGGAGCTGATATGTCAGCTGTATCCATGCATAAGTCTGGTGGCAGCTTGACACAAAGTTCGCTTCTTTTAGTTGGGGATCAGATGAATCCTGAGTACGTTCGTCAAATTATTAACCTGACACAGTCAACATCAGCATCTTATCTGTTAATGGCTAGTCTAGATGTTTCTCGTAGAAACCTAGCCCTTCGTGGTAAGGAGTCCTTTGAAAAGGTCATTGAGTTGTCAGAGTATGCTCGTCGTGAAATCAATGCCATTGGTGGCTACTATGCCTACTCAAAAGAGTTAATAGACGGTGTGTCTGTTTGCGATTTTGACGTGACTAAGTTGTCAGTCTACACTCAGGGTATTGGCTTAACAGGTATTGAAGTTTATGATCTCCTACGAGACGAATATGATATTCAGATTGAGTTCGGTGATATTGGGAATATCTTGGCCTACATTTCAATTGGTGACCGCATTCAAGACATTGAACGCTTGGTGGGTGCGCTAGCTGATATCAAGAGACTCTACTCACGAGATGGGAAGGACTTGATTGCTGGAGAATATATCCAGCCTGAGTTGGTGCTATCTCCTCAGGAAGCCTTTTATTCAGAGAGAAGAAGTTTAACCCTGGACGAGTCTGTGGGGCAAGTCTGTGGGGAATTTGTTATGTGCTACCCTCCAGGTATTCCAATCCTAGCGCCAGGTGAACGGATTACACGAGAAATTGTCGATTATATTCAATTTGCCAAAGAACGTGGTTGTTCCCTCCAAGGAACGGAAGATCCAGAGGTCAATCATATCAATGTCATTGAAAGAAAGGAGAACTAGATGGATTTATGGTTTTCTGAAGTTCATACTCCAGATGTGAAATTATCCCTGAGAACAGCCAAGCAACTCTACGCTGGTAAAAGTGAATGGCAGGATATCGAAGTTTTAGACACGCCTGCTTTTGGGAAGATATTGATTTTAAATGGGCATGTCTTGTTTTCAGATGCAGATGATTTTGTCTACAATGAAATGACGGTCCATGTGCCTATGGCTGTCCATCCCAATCCAAAGAAAGTCTTGGTTATTGGGGGTGGCGACGGTGGTGTTGCCCAGGTTTTGACACTCTATCCAGAATTGGAACAAATCGATATCGTGGAACCGGATGAGATGTTGGTTGAGGTCTGTCGTGAGTATTTCCCAGACTTTGCTGCAGGACTTGATGACCCTCGTGTCACTATTTATTATCAAAATGGTTTGCGTTTTTTGAGAAACTGCGAAGATGACTACGACATTATCATCAATGATGCGACAGATCCATTTGGACATACAGAAGGTCTTTTTACCAAGGAATTTTACGGTAATAGTTATCGCGCTCTTAAAGAAGACGGTATTATGATTTACCAGCATGGTAGTCCTTTCTTTGACGAAGATGAGTCAGCATGCCGAAGCATGCACCGCAAGGTCAATCAAGCCTTTCCAATCAGCCGGGTTTATCAGGCACATATCCCAACTAGTCCTGCGGGCTATTGGTTGTTTGGATTTGCATCGAAAAAATATCACCCTGTCAAAGATTTTGACAAGGAAGGCTGGAAAAAACGCCAGTTATTTACGGAATATTACACTGCAAACTTACATGTGGGAGCCTTTATGTTGCCTAAGTATGTAGAAGATATTTTAGAAGAAGAGGAAGGAAAAAAATGAGTCGATTATTAGTTATTGGATGTGGGGGAGTTGCCCAAGTTGCTATTTCAAAGATTTGCCAAGATAGCGAAACGTTTAAAGAGATTATGATTGCTAGCCGTACAAAGTCAAAATGTGATGACTTGAAGGCTAAATTAGAAGGCAAAACAAATACTAAGATTGAGACAGCTGCTCTTGATGCTGACAAGGTAGAAGAAGTGATTGCCTTGATCGAAAGCTACAAACCAGAAGCTGTTTTGAACGTAGCTTTGCCTTATCAAGACTTGACTATTATGGATGCTTGTTTGGCAACAGGTGTCCACTATATCGATACTGCCAACTATGAGGCTGAGGATACAGAAGACCCTGAATGGCGTGCTATTTATGAGAAACGTTGTAAGGAGCTTGGTTTTACAGCTTACTTTGACTACTCATGGCAATGGGCTTATCAAGAAAAATTCAAGGAAGCAGGATTGACAGCTCTTCTTGGTTCTGGTTTTGACCCAGGGGTAACCAACGTCTTTTCAGCTTATGCACTCAAACATTACTTTGACGAAATCCACTATATCGATATTTTAGACTGTAATGGTGGTGACCACGGTTATCCATTTGCGACAAACTTTAACCCAGAAATCAATCTACGTGAGGTTTCTGCACCAGGTTCTTACTGGGAAGATGGAAAATGGGTAGAAGTTGAAGCTATGTCTATCAAACGTGAGTATAATTTCCCTCAAGTTGGTCAAAAAGACATGTATCTCCTCCACCATGAAGAAATTGAATCATTAGCAAAGAATATTCCAGGAGTTAAACGCATTCGCTTCTTTATGACTTTTGGCCAATCTTATCTAACGCATATGAAATGCTTGGAAAACGTTGGGCTCCTTCGTACAGATGCTATTAACTTTAACGGCCAAGAAATTGTTCCAATCCAATTCTTGAAAGCCTTACTTCCAGATCCTGCCAGCCTTGGCCCACGTACAGTTGGAAAAACCAATATCGGATGTATCTTTACAGGCGTCAAAGATGGCGTTGAAAAGACCATCTACATTTACAATGTTTGCGACCATCAGGAGTGCTATGCAGAGGTTGGATCACAAGCCATTTCTTACACAACAGGTGTTCCTGCCATGATTGGGACAAAATTAGTGATGGATGGTACATGGAAACAACCAGGAGTTTATAACCTTGAAGAGTTGGATCCAGACCCATTCATGGAAGCTTTAAATAAATACGGTTTGCCATGGGTTGTGGTTGAAAATCCACAAATGGTGGACTAATGAAATTAGAACAAGTACCAACGCCTTCTTATATCATTGACTTAGGAAAATTAGAAGAAAATTGCCGCATTCTACAAGAGGTTCAGGAAAAGGCAGGTTGTAAGGTTTTGCTAGCTCAAAAGGCTTATTCTCTCTATAAAACCTATCCTTTGATTAGCCAGTATCTATCAGGTACGACAGCTAGTGGACTCTATGAAGCCAAGCTGGCTAGAGAAGAATTCCCAGGGGAAGTCCATGTATTTGCACCTGCTTTCAAGGAATCAGATATGGAAGAGCTACTGCAAATATCGGATCATATTGATTTTAACTCAGAGAGACAACTTCGAAAGTATGGTCAACGTTGTCGTGAGGCTGGTATCAGTGTGGGTCTTCGCATCAATCCTCAATGTTCTACCCAAGGAGATCACGCACTCTATGACCCTTGTGCTCCTGGATCCCGTTTTGGAGTGACTGCAGATAAGATACCAAGTGATTTGCTGGATTTAGTTGACGGCCTTCATTTTCATACTCTCTGTGAGCAAGGGGCAGATGATTTAGAGACAACTTTGAAAGCTGTAGAAGAACAGTTTGGTCCTTATTTACATGAGGTCAAATGGCTCAATATGGGCGGTGGACATCACATTACGAGAGCCGACTATGATGTGGACTTGCTGATTTCTGAGATTAAACGAATTCGAGAAACCTATAACCTTGACGTCTATATCGAACCAGGAGAAGCGATTGCACTCAATGCTGGTTATTTAGCTACTGAAGTCTTAGACATCGTTGAAAATGGGATTGAGACCTTAGTGTTAGATGCTTCAGCAAGTTGTCATATGCCAGACGTCCTTGAGATGCCTTATCGCCCCCCATTGAGAGATGGTTTTGAAGCGCAAGATAAACCTTATACTTATAGACTCTCTTCAAATACTTGCCTGACAGGGGATATCATTGGGGATTACAGCTTTGAAAAACCGATTGAAATCGGCGATCGCCTCTATTTTGAAGACATGGCTATTTACTCATTTGTCAAAAATAATACCTTTAATGGCATTGGGCTTCCAAGTTTGTATCTCATGGGTAAAGAGGGTGAGTGCAGTCTAGTCAAAGCCTTTGGCTACCAAGACTTTAAGGAGAGATTATCATGATGGACAGCCCAAAGAAATTAGGTTATCGTATGCCAGCAGAGTATGAACCCCATCATGGAACTCTCATGATATGGCCGACTCGACCAGGATCATGGCCTTTTCAAGGAAAGGCTGCAAAAAAAGCCTTTAGCCAGATTATCAAAACGATTGCTCAGGGGGAAACAGTTTACCTTTTGGTGGAGCAAGACTATCTATCTGAAGCACAATCTTATCTTGGAGACAATGTCGTTTATCTAGATATTCAGACAAATGATGCCTGGGCTCGTGATACAGGTCCAACTATTCTCCTCAATGATCAAAGGAAAAAGTTGGCGGTAGATTGGTCTTTCAATGCATGGGGTGGTGCTGTTGACGGTCTTTACCAAGACTATGAAGCAGATGACCAAGTAGCCAGTCGTTTTGCTGATGCGTTGGAAATCCCTGTTTATGATGCCAAACCTTTTGTACTGGAAGGTGGAGCTATTCACAGTGACGGTCAAGGAACTATTCTCGTAACTGAAAGTTGCTTGCTTAGTCCTGGTCGTAATCCTCACCTGACTAAAGAGGAGATTGAAAAGATCATACTAGAGAGCCTTGGTGCTGAAAAAGTCATTTGGTTGCCTTACGGTATTTATCAAGATGAGACAAATGAACACGTCGATAATGTTGCAGCCTTTGTTGGTCCTGCAGAGCTTGTTTTAGCGTGGACAGACGACCAAGACGATCCTCAGTATGCCATGTCTGCAGCAGATCTAGCTCTTTTAGAGAAGGAAACTGATGCAAAAGGCCGGAGTTTCACTATTCATAAACTTCCAATCCCAGCTATTCATCAAGTAGTTACAGAGGAAGATTTGCCGGGCTATACTTATGAAGAAGGCGAAGAGGAGCGTTATGCAGGTGAAAGACTAGCAGCTTCCTATGTGAATTTTTACATTGCTAATAAGTCTGTCTTGGTGCCACAATTTCAGGACGCTAACGACCAAGTGGCCTTGAATATTCTGAGCCAGTGTTTCCCAGACCGTTATGTTGTCGGAATTCCTGCAAGAGATATTCTATTAGGTGGTGGAAATATTCACTGTATTACCCAACAAATTCCAGAATAGGAGAAAAAGATGAGAAATGTAACGGTTGCAGCTATTCAGATGCAATGCGCTAAGGATGTGGAAACGAATATCCAAACAGCTGAACGTTTAGTTCGTCAAGCTGCTGAGCAAGGAGCCCAGATCATTCTTTTACCAGAATTATTTGAACGTCCCTATTTCTGTCAGGAGCGTCAGTATGACTACTACCAGTATGCCCAGTCGGTATCAGAAAATACGGCTATTCAGCATTTTAAAGGAATTGCCAAAGAGCTAAAGGTGGTTTTACCGATTAGTTTCTATGAAAAAGATGGTAATGTCTTATACAATTCCATTGCTGTCATTGATGCGGATGGAGAAGTATTAGGAGTTTATCGTAAAACTCATATACCAGATGACCATTATTATCAGGAGAAATTCTTCTTTACTCCTGGAAACACAGGCTTCAAGGTCTGGGATACTCGCTATGCCAAGATTGGTATTGGCATCTGTTGGGATCAGTGGTTCCCAGAAACAGCCCGTTGCCTGGCACTAAATGGCGCAGAATTACTCTTTTATCCAACAGCCATTGGTTCAGAGCCTATTTTGGATACAGATAGTTGTGGTCATTGGCAACGTACTATGCAAGGGCATGCAGCAGCAAATATTGTGCCAGTTATTGCAGCCAATCGTTATGGTTTAGAAGAAGTCACTCCTTGTGAAGAAAATGGGGGACAAAGTTCCAGCCTTTACTTCTACGGTTCATCCTTTATGACCGATGAAACAGGAGCTATTTTAAGTCAAGCCGAACGACAAGATGAAGCAATCCTCTTAACCACTTATGACCTTGACAAGGGAGCGAATGAACGCCTAAATTGGGGCCTGTTTAGAGACAGAAGACCAGATATGTATAAAGATATTGTCAGATGAGAAAAAGCCTCTTGGAGGCTTTTTTCTGTAGATACTATAATAATTTTTTGATAATGTCCTAGGATTCTGATAAAATGAACATAGTGGAAGAAGGATAAAAGAGATTGGGGAACTCTCAATCAATTTTTCCTTGAAGAATTAAGTCGTGACTGAGGTTAGATATGGGAAAATGGACATGTAGATGTGGTCAAGCAATGAACGACCACCAAGCGAATGATCCAAATGCTTATTCGGTTTATTCGGATGAGTTCTTAGCAGAAATTTCTCAAGCTGAATTATTTTAACTGATATTCTGTCATTGTAATTACGGTAATTATTTGTTATAATACTTCAAAGGAGGAAATCAGATGGTAGTAAAAACAAGAAAACAAGGAAATTCAATCACCATTACCATTCCAAGCGAATTCAATATTCCAAGTGGTGTAAAATACGAAGCGAAATTGTTACCAAGTGGTGAAATTATCTTTACTCCCGAAGAGTCTGGACATCAGATTTCCTATGTATCTGATGATGCCTTTGACTTAAATTTGGACAAAATTTTTGACGAATACGATGATGTTTTCAAAGCTTTGGTGGAAAAATGACAGTCTATCTGACAGAAAAGCAAATTGAAAAAATCAATACTTTAGCAATTCAACGGTATTCACCTAATGAAAAAATTCAAACAGTTAGTCCTTCTGCCTTAAATATGATTGTCAATTTACCAGAACAATTTGTCTTCGGTAAACCTCTTTATCCAACAATTTTTGATAAAGCAACGATACTGTTTGTCCAATTGATCAAGAAGCATGTTTTTGCCAACGCTAATAAACGAACTGCTTTCTTCGTATTGGTGAAATTTCTACAGTTGAATGGCTATCTTTTTTCTGTAACAGTTGAGGAAGCGGTCGATATGTGTGTAACTATTGCAGTAGAATCCTTAACAGATGAAAGATTATCTAGTTACACCAAATGGATTTCTGAACATTCATTTAGAGTTAATGGCAACAATTAAGCTTGGATGTTTAAATCCTATAAGAAAAAAATAGATAAACAGACAGTATTAGAATTCTGAAATACAGAAATCTAATATTTTGAATATGTCAAACATTCAACCTTATTAAATAAAAAAAGTAGCCCATTCAGGCTACTTTTTTAAAATTCTTTATAAACATAAAGGTTCTCTGGTTTGTCTACTTTGATGAAAGACTGGACTTCGAGAGTTGGGAGGACTTGGTTTAGTTCTTTGTGATAGTGATTCCTAATCTTACCTTTGACTCTGACCCAGGTGTTATTTTCATACTGATTGCTATTTCCTGTAGTCAAGAGACCAAAAACACCCGAATCAGCAATACAGTGCATGATACCAAAACGAAAGACAAATTGACTATTGGCGTAATTGGGATCATTGTAGACAAAACCAGTAAACTCAATCTCCTTACCTTCAAATTCATTTGGAAAATCATAGATGACCTCCATGACTTCCAAGTAATTCTCATCCTTGATGACAATGCTTGATTGGCCTAAGTATTTATCAGCAGTCTTCCTAACAATATTTTCATAAGCAGTTTTTGAATAAAATCTGCTAGTATCCGGCTTGAGATACTGACTGCTGGTACCTTCACTTGCTTGGATTGCCTTGTCAGTTCCTTCCGACAAAGGAAAATAATATCCTTTTGCCGATACTGTTTGTGAATCCAGAGTGACTGTTGGGAAGGTAAATCCAACCAACAAGGGCAAACCTAAGAGGATAAAACTAGCAAGCTTGGCAGAAATACTGTGTAAGTGACTGTGTTTTTTATAGCGCTTGAAGCAAGTATAAGCTTGAACAATGGCTAGTAACAAAGATAAAAACATAGTGATATAAGCCAGATATGAGTAGTGGAGGTTTATATACTGATTGAGCTTTCCTGATAGGTGCAGATAAAGGCTTAAGATAAAGTAGCCAAATAAAATAAGAAATCGAATCATAACATCACCCCGACTAGATAAGAATATACAAGTACAACAAGAGTGACAATTGCCATGAACTGCCAAATAAAGCTCGTTTTGAGATAATTCTTCATCATGAGTAGATTTTTGACATCAAGCATGGGACCTATAACCAGAAAGGCGAGAACTGGAGCAAAGCCAAAACTGGAGAGAAGTGAAGAACCAATAAAAGCATCGGCTTCACTACAGAGTGATAGTAGGAAGGATAAGAGCATAAATAGAATAATAGCAAGCAGTGGTGTTGCGCTGATAGAAGTCAGGATCCTAGTTGGTACATAAACCTGAACTATGCTAGCAAACAGACAACCGATAACCAAGTAACGTCCCATATCAAAGAACTCATCAATAGCTTGGATAAAGACCTGAAGGATTTTTTTACTTTTATTCAAGTGAGAAAAATCATGTTCATGACAAGCTAGTCTATTTTCCTTTTGAATAGGTCCCTCCCAGAAAAATCCAAGGGCAATACCCATTATCGTAGCAATGAGTATTGCCCCTAAAGCTCTTAGAAGAACCATTTGAATGGAATTACCAAAAGCTGAATAGGTTGCAAAGAGTACGATAGGATTGATGATAGGAGCTGTAACTAGAAAGGGAACAGCTGTATAGCTTGGAACCTTCTTCTCCAAGAAACGATTAATGATAGGAACAATTCCACATTCACAAGAAGGAAAGAGAAATCCTATAAAGGTACCAAAAAAGATTCTCCCCAAGCGATTTTTAGGGAGAAATTGATAAACTTTTTCGGGAGTGACGTAGACTTCAATAGCACCAGAGATGATGCTACCAATTAAGACAAAGGGTAGGGCTTCAATGATAATTGATAGAAAAATGGCACCAGCTTGTAAAACACTTGAAGGCAAGTTTTGAAAGAGATCCATCTATTTTTTCTTTTCTGCTTTTTCTTTCTTTAATTTGTCATCAGGAAATGTTACTTGTTTCAAATCAGGAAGTTTGGCAAACTCTTCGAACATCTTATCTAAGTCATCAGTTTTTGTAAATTTAACAGCCATAAGGCATACCTCGATTCTTTATGTTACCTCTATTATACTATTATTTCTGGGAAATAGTTATATTTTATAATCAAGTTCCTTTTTATCTTTATAAAGTTGAAATAAAGCAACAAATTAATGAAAACAAGCTTTCCTGCTTATGGTATAATAGTTTCATGGATAAAAAATATGAAAAAATTTCCCAAGATTTGGGTGTAACCTTAAAACAAATTGATACAGTCCTATCTTTGACAGCTGAAGGAGCTACTATTCCCTTTATCGCTCGTTATCGGAAAGACATGACTGGAACCCTAGACGAAGTAGCTATTAAGGCAATTATCGACCTTGATAAAAGTCTAACAGCTCTCAACGATCGTAAAGAAGCTGTTTTAGCAAAAATCAAAGAGCAAGGCAAGTTAACCAAGGAATTAGAAGAAGCAATTCTTTCTGCTGAAAAATTAGCAGATGTCGAAGAACTTTATCTTCCCTATAAGGAAAAACGTCGCACCAAGGCAACGATTGCGCGTGAGGCGGGACTATTTCCTCTTGCTCGCTTAATCTTACAAAATGAATCTGACCTAGAAAAAGAAGCAGAAACATTTGTCTGTGAAGGTTTTGAGACTCCACAAGATGCTTTAGCGGGTGCAGTTGATATCTTGGTTGAAGCTCTATCTGAAGATGTCAACTTGCGTTCAATGACTTATCAAGAGGTACTTAGACATTCTAAGATTACTTCCCAAGTCAAGGACGAAACTTTAGATGAAAAACAAGTCTTTCAGATTTATTATGACTTCTCAGAAACAGTTGCCAATATGCAGGGATATCGCACTCTTGCGCTTAATCGTGGTGAGAAGCTTGGTATCTTGAAAATCGGTTTTGAGCATGCGGTTGAACGTATTCAAGCCTTCTTTGCTGCTCGTTTCAAGGTTAGGAATGATTATATTGACGAAGTCATTCAGCAATCTGTTAAGAAGAAGGTATTACCAGCTATTGAGCGCCGTATTCGTACTGAATTGACAGAAAAGGCAGAAGAAGGAGCTATCCAACTCTTCTCAGAAAACCTTCGGAATCTCCTTCTCGTAGCACCACTAAAAGGGCGCGTGGTTCTTGGATTTGACCCAGCCTTTCGTACAGGTGCTAAGCTTGCGGTCGTTGATGCGACTGGTAAGATGTTGACAACACAAGTTATTTATCCAGTCAAACCAGCTTCTGCTCGTCAGATTGAAGAAGCTAAGCGTGATTTAGCAGATTTGATTGGCCAATATGGTGTTGAAATCATTGCTATCGGAAATGGAACTGCTAGCCGTGAGAGCGAAGCCTTTGTTGCTGAAGTTCTCAAAGATTTTCCAGAAGTCAGCTATGTCATTGTTAGCGAAAGTGGTGCTTCTGTATACTCTGCCAGCGAACTTGCCCGTCAAGAGTTTCCTGACTTAACTGTTGAAAAACGTTCAGCCATTTCTATCGCTCGTCGTTTGCAAGACCCCCTTGCTGAATTGGTTAAAATCGATCCCAAATCTATCGGTGTTGGTCAATACCAGCACGATGTTAGTCAAAAGAAATTGTCTGAAAGTCTGGACTTTGTCGTAGATACAGTCGTTAACCAAGTTGGTGTAAATGTCAACACAGCCAGTCCAGCGCTACTTTCCCATGTTGCAGGGCTTAACAAAACGATTTCAGAAAACATCGTCAAGTATCGTGAAGAAGAAGGTAAAATCACTTCTCGTGCCCAAATCAAAAAAGTTCCTCGCCTGGGAGCAAAAGCTTTTGAACAGGCAGCAGGTTTCCTTCGCATTCCTGAAAGCAGCAATATCCTTGATAATACAGGTGTTCACCCAGAAAACTATGCTGCAGTCAAGGAACTCTTTAAACGCTTAGATATCAAGAATTTGAATGAAGAGGCACAAGTAAAACTCAAATCTGTTTCTATCAAAGAAATGGCGCAAGAATTAGACCTTGGTCAAGAAACACTTAAAGACATTATCGCTGACCTTCTCAAACCAGGTCGTGATTTTCGTGATTCTTTTGATACCCCAGTCCTTCGTCAGGATGTCTTAGATATCAAAGACTTAAAAGTCGGACAGAAGCTTGAAGGTGTTGTCCGCAACGTTGTTGACTTTGGTGCCTTTGTTGATATTGGCATTCATGAGGATGGTCTGATTCATATCTCTCACATGAGCAAGAAATTTATCAAACATCCTAGTCAAGTCGTTTCAGTCGGTGATTTGGTTACTGTTTGGGTAAAGAAAATCGATGTCCAACGTGAAAAAGTAAATCTGTCGCTCCTTGCACCAGATGAATCTAACTGATTACGTTAGACAAGTTTCTTTAGAAGACTTCGGAAAACCTTTCAAACACCAAGCACAATGGAACTCTCGTCTACGGTCGACAGGTGGTCGATTTTTTCCTAAGGATGGTCATTTGGATTTTAATCCCAAGGTTTATCAAGAACTTGGGTTAGACGTTTTCCGAAAAATTGTCCGTCACGAACTCTGTCATTATCATCTCTATTATGAGGGAAAAGGGTATAAACATAAAGATTTAGCCTTTAAGGAACTGTTAAAAGAAGTGGATGGACTCCGCTTTGTTCCTCCCTTATCAAGTGTAAGTCAAAAAACAGCTTTGGTTTATAAATGTTACTCTTGTGGCCAACCCTATCAAAGAAAAAGACGAATTGATACCAAACGTTATCGATGTGGTCTTTGTCATGGGAATCTCATCCTACAAAATCAGCCCAAGGACTGATGCAGGGTGTTTTAGTTCATGTTATACTTATTTCAAGAATACCGAAAGAGGTACAAATCATGAATAAAAATTTTTATAAAATGAGACGAAATCGGATGATTTCGGGAGTTCTTGCTGGACTATCTGATAGATGGGATCTTGATGTGACATTGGTACGCTTCATTTTTGCTATCTTTACAATCGCAAATTTTGGACTCGGAATCATCATCTATATCATCCTAGCCTATATCCTACCAACTAAGGAAGATATCGAAGCGGAGATGTACGGAACAGGCCCACGCAAGATTAAAGAAGCCCAGCCTATTAATGACGACGAAGGTTGGTTTTGGTAACCATCTTACCATTCATTTGAAGTATTAAACCCTTGTAGTATCAAGGGTTTTTCTTTTGCTTAAAAATTTGTGGTAAACTAATAGTAGTTCATTACAAAAAAATAATCCAATCTTACAAAAATGTAAGATTACAGACCTCTTTTGTAAGGTTATGTTATGGAAACAACTCTTTTTTTAGAGTACACTTATATCAGAACGATAAATGAGCAAAACAATGAAAAATATTTTACAAAAGAAACAAACAAGTAAACCGAGTCCAAAGGATATCAAGCGAGTTGAGTTCGGCATTCAAATGATGCAGGCCAAGTTTCAATTAATGGGATATTAAAAAGGAGATTATCATGACACTATTAGATGTAAAACACGTTCAAAAGATTTATAAAACACGTTTCCAAGGCAACCAAGTAGAAGCCCTGAAAGATATTCACTTTACCGTTGAAAAAGGCGACTACGTTGCCATCATGGGTGAGTCTGGATCCGGTAAATCAACCCTACTCAATATTCTTGCTATGCTTGACAAGCCAACGCGTGGACAGGTCTTCCTAAATGGAACTGACACAGCTACCATTAAAAATTCTGAAGCATCAAGCTTCCGTCGTGAAAAGTTAGGCTTTGTCTTCCAAGACTTCAATTTGTTAGATACGCTTTCTGTTAAAGACAATATCTTACTCCCTTTGGTATTGTCTAGAAAGCCTATTACAGAAATGATGAAAAAATTGGTTGTAACGGCTGAAAATCTTGGCATCAATCAATTGCAGGAGAAGTACCCTTATGAAATTTCTGGTGGACAAAAACAACGGGTAGCAGTTGCACGCGCCATCATCACAGAACCAGAAATTCTTCTTGCTGACGAGCCAACAGGAGCTCTAGATTCTAAGTCATCTGCAGCCCTCCTTGATATCTTTGATCAGATCAACGAGCAAGGGCAAACCATTCTCATGGTGACCCACTCAACAGCAGCAGCTAGCCGAGCGAAACGTGTCCTCTTCATCAAGGACGGCATTCTCTATAATCAAATCTACCGTGGTGAAAAGACCGATCGTCAGATGTTCCAAGAAATCTCTGACACCTTGACTGTTATGGCAAGTGAGGTGAACTAGCATGTTTCGATTAACCAATAAGTTGGCCGTCTCCAACTTAATCAAAAACCGCAAACTCTATTATCCTTTTGCTCTGTCTGTCATTTTGGCAGTCACTATTAGCTATCTCTTTTATTCCCTAGCCTTTAATCCTAAAATTGGTGATTTGCGTGGTGCATCTGCTATACAATTTACCCTACAACTAGGGCTTGTCGTAGTGACACTTGCATCAGCCATTATCGTTCTTTATGCCAACAGTTTTGTCATGAAAAATCGATCCAAAGAACTGGGTGTATATGGCATGTTAGGATTAGAAAAGCGTCACTTGATTGGTATGACCTTCAAGGAACTCTTGATTTTTGGGATAGTAACAGTCACTGCTGGTATTGGGATTGGTGCCCTCTTTGACAATCTCATCTTTGCATTATTGCTTAAACTTGCAAAGATGAAGGTAGAGCTAGCCGCAACCTTCCAATGGTCCGTAGTTCTTTCAATCCTTATTGTATTTGGTCTTATCTTTTTAGTCCTTGTGTCCCTAAATGCCCTACGTATCATCCGTATGGATGCACTCCAACTCTCTCGTGAGAAAGCAAAAGGTGAAAAGAAGGGGCGTTTCCTAGTTCTTCAAACACTTGTAGGGCTAATTGCACTAGGTAGTGGCTACTATCTAGCACAAAGCGTAAAAGACCCAATTTCAGCAAGCCTTACTTTCTTTATTGCCGTCATGTTGGTAATAGTTGCGACCTATCTTTTATTCAATGCGGGTATTACAGTTTTCTTACAGTTACTCAAGAAAAACAAAAGATATTACTATAAACCCAATAACCTCATCTCTGTATCTAACCTCATCTTTCGTATGAAGAAAAATGCTGTCGGTTTAGCAACCATTGCCATACTTTCAACCATGGTTTTAGTTACTATGTCTGCAGCAACCAGCATCTACAACGGTTCTGAAAACATGAAAAAACTCATGTATCCTCACGATTTTGATGTTAAGGGAAAAAATGTAGAAGTTGAGGATTTAGAAAAGCTTTTGACTCAATATGCCAGTGAAAAGAACTTAACGATTAGCAACAAAGACGTTCTTAGATATGCCAGCTTCGGCATTTCCAGTCAAGATGGGACCAAATTAACCATCTTTGAAAAATGGCAAACCAATGTCATGCCTAAGACAGTTTTCCTAGTTTTTGACCAAAAAGACTATGAAAAAATGACTGGACAAAAGCTTCATTTAACGGATAACGAAGTAGGTCTTTGGGTTAAAAATGACCAACTAAAAGGTCAGAAAGCATTTAGTCTTAACAAACAAGAGTACCGTATCAAGGAAGAAATCCAACAAGATTTTATCATCAATCATGTTTCAAACCAGTATGCTCTCTTGATTTCGGATTATAACTACCTTGTTGTTCCAAATTTACAGAGTTTTTTGGACAAATACCAGGATTCTGCTGTCTATACTCAGTTGTACGGTGGTATGGATGTAACCGCCAGTCAAGAGGATCAGTTAAAACTAGCTAACGATTTTAATCGGTATGTGATCAACTTTAGTCATAATCTCAAGAGCGAAGACGGTATGGTATACGGTGGAGATACTGCAAGTGATGCAATTAGCCAAGCGAACGCTCTCTTTGGCGGAGTCCTCTTTATCGGTATTTTCCTCTCTATCATCTTTATGGTAGGTACTGTACTGGTCATTTACTATAAACAAATCTCAGAAGGTTATGAAGACCGTGAACGCTTTGTTATCCTGCAAAAAGTTGGCTTAGACCAAAAACAAATCAAGCAAACTATTAACAAGCAAGTCTTGACTGTCTTCTTCCTCCCTGTAATCTTCGCCTTTCTACATTTGGCATTTGCTTATCACATGTTAAGTTTGATTCTCAAGGTTATCGGGGTTATCGATACAGCCATGATGTTAACCGTAACACTTTCTATCTGTGGCGTCTTTGCTTTAGTCTATGTACTAATCTTTATAATTACTTCAAGAAGTTATCGCAAGATTGTTCAAATATAATAAGAAGTGTTTGTCAAGGAATCATAGTATTAACCCCAACGAATATTTTGGGAACGTTAAAGTTCACGATAAAAAAGATTATAGATAGACATTTCAAGAAAAAATCTTGAAACGATGTTCGCTTAAATGCATATTGGGATTATTATGGATTCTAAAAATAATTTATGAAAACAAGAGTCCCAATGAAAAGATATGGTAAGTGCTTATGAAATTAAAATTATGTATCATTGGATTCTTCTTTTGTTTGATTGCTGCAATTGGTCTGGTCACTATTAGCGATACCGAAACGCCCATACCTTTACCAATTGATGGTGCTTTTTCTATTCAAGGGAAAAGCAATCTTTCTAATAACGAAATTTACGAAATGATTCGTGACCTATCAAAAACGGAAAAAGTTACCATTTACAAGCCGATTGTTCAGAGTTCGGGTCAGTTGAAGTATGTAAATTTCGATGATGCAAACAATGAACAGTTAAAGTCAGTACCGATAATAGGGATGTATTACACCCTTGGGGAAATGGATGTAGACAGTTTGAAACCACTTACGATGACAGGACTACAAACAGTCTATATGGCTTATCCTTGGTATATAGGAGGAATCTTACAATTTACTGGAACTTTAAGAATACTGTTAATGGGTTCCATTTACTTAACTTTATTAGTTGTTTTATTTGTTGTTAGGACGAGGCAGATCAAAGAAGGAGTGATACGACGTTCTTTGGGCTTGCCTGTATACGACCTTAGAAGAGAGTATGGCATTTCTCTTATTTTTGAACTGATTATGATGGCTTTATTGATGATTTCTTACAGTTCTTTTTTGGGAAATGGTTTCTTAACCTATAGTTCTAAGTTATTTTTCTCTCTGCTTATAACGAATTTTATACTATTTCAAATCATTGATCTCATCACCTTTGTTTTATTTTGGTTGACGATTCAGATTGAAAAGCCCATTGAAATTATCAAAAACAAGGCGAAAAACAAGCTTATTTTTGTCGTATGGCTTGCTATTATTTCGATTATTATCGTTGTATCAGGAATTTTTTTACAAGAAACAAAGAGTAGCCAATCCAGTATTAACATACAGATACAGAATTTAGTACCATGGGACACAGTAAAAGACTGGAGAAGGATTGAGTTCCTTGGAATTGAAAATAACTCTGCTAAAAATGGAGAAGTAAGTGATTCGGATGGTCAGTATCTACAGATAGCTGCTTCCTTAAAAAACTTAGATTATTTATATATAGAACGATCCTCGGCCTATGTTCCAGATACATCTCATGCTTTAGAAGACTTTTCTAAACAATTAGAAAATGATGGAATAACGAACCCAGAAATAAATAAAGATCTGATTTATATCAATCAAACAGGTGCTAACCTACAAAATAAAGTGAATGGAACAAACTATCATCTTTTAGATAATAAGATAGCAACCATCTATATTCCTGAAAAATGGAAAGAAAACCAGAAATCTATTGAGAATACAGTTGTAGCAGAACAATTTATTGGAACAAACTATACAAAAGAAGAACTTGCAGTACAAATAATTCCTGATGGTGAAAAAATTTTTTATTTCAATGAGGATGCTGATATCGATCATAAAAATAAAGATATTTTTCCAATGGCAAGTGTAGCAGATAGCAAAGATAACATTGTTGTTGTGTTAGATACAGACAAAATGATCGAAAACAACAAGTTTTCTTTGGCTAGTAATATACTATATAAATCTCTTTTTAGTCCTGAAGCGGTAAAAAAAATAAATGAGATGACTACCCAGTTGAATGTTTCAATGAATCCAGTAGATGTTTACCAAATTGTGAAGTTGAAGATCCAATCCTTAGAGCACCAAATTCTACTGTCACAAATCTTGCAGAAGATAATTTACAGTATTGTCTTTATACTCATTTATCAATATGTCCAACTTTATATTGCCCTAAAACAGAATGAATATGTGAAAAAAATCATTTTGGGTCTGTCAAAAACATATATAGCAATTTCAAGTCTCAAGTACTTTATGATGACTATTACAATGGTTATTCTATTTACATTTCTTATGACAGGGCAAATAGAGCTGCTATATATTGGTCTTGCTTCTCTGCTGGTTTTGATGTTGTCAATAATCATGAGTTTTAGAAAATTATCTGAAAGCTATACTAAAATTTTAAAAGGAGATGAAACATGACAATTGACCTTTTGAACGTTTCAAAAAGTTTCGGCTCAAAAAAGATCTTTACAGACTTAAATTTAAGATTTGAATCTGGAAAAAGCTATGCATTGATTGGAGGTTCTGGCTCTGGTAAGAGTACTCTTCTTAATATTATAGGAAGATTAGAAAAAATTGATAGTGGGAATGTTTTAGTTGATGAACAGGATATTTGGAAGATAAAAGAAAGAACCTTCTTTAAAAATACTGTTGGATATGTATTTCAGAATTATTCTTTAATAGAGAACAAAACAGTATATGATAATTTGAAACTTATCACTAAAGACAAAAAAATAATAACTGATGTACTTGAAAAAGTAGGACTGTCGAGCGACCATTTACATCAAAAAATATATGAATTGTCTGGAGGGCAGGCTCAACGTGTAGCTATTGCCAGAATGTTAATGAAACCACGTAAAATTATCTTAGCAGATGAACCCACAGGAGCTTTAGATGGTGAGATTGGAAAAGAAATTATTCGTTTATTATTAAATGAAAGAGATGAAGACAAATATGTTATAATAGCGACGCATGATCCAGCTGTCTATAACAAAGTTGATGTGATCATTGATATGAAAGATATAGGGGATAATGTATGAAAAAGATAATTTATATCGCTTTGATCTTTGTAGCTGGGCTACTTGCTATTTTCTTCTTTGGAAAACAAATGATCATAAAAGAAAATACCAATAAACCAACACTGGAGTTAACAGTTTATACGGTTTCTTCTAGTGATACAGAAAAATGGAATAAAGTGAAAAAAGTAGAAACAGAAGAAGCTACATACTTCATAACTGTAAAAGAAGTAGCGTCTTCAGAAGAAGTATTTTCAAACATCATTGCAAATGGAGCTGCTATGGGGTTCGGAGTTCGTGAAGAAGAGGTGAAGCAATTTAATAATAATTTAGGAGATACTATTGAGGACTCTAAGCATAATAAACTCATTGAAATAGAATTTTTTACTTTTTCTAATGATGACGAGGGATTTGTAGTAGCAAATTTTGACTACGGTAAAGAAGAGTTGAATTCTCAGAAAAAAGATATAAAAGACTTATATAAAAAATTATATGAATCTTTTAAAGAAAAAAGTAAGTGATTGCGATTTATTTGCCTGTTTTGATAGAAAAAAGTCAATTTTTAATTCTAATATCTTATCTTGATAATCGCGCTTTTTAGTTGATAAAACTTACAAATAGTCCTGAAGAAGACAATGACATTCAGTTTACTTATATGTATCATGTGCATACAAAGTTAGGTCCATCCCATCATCAATTTATGTTTATCAATAATTGAGCAGTTGTTGCATCATTTAATATTTCAGAGGTTCAGTACCAGTATTTTATGAAAGAATCACTTTCTCATGTCATGGTTTATAATTAATACTCTTCGAAAATCAAATTCAAACTGCATTAGCGTCGCCTTGATGTACTCAAGTACAGCCTGTGGCTAGTTTGCTCTTTGATTTTCATTGAGTATTAGAGGCAAATAAGCCATTTAAACAGAGTTAGGATTCACCTTCACGACTATAAATCTAGCAAAATTGGCCAGTAGTTTAGACTCTAAAAGGTCTACTATTCAAAAACCACACAGTATTTCTTTCGGCTTGATGCTATTCAAGCTTGAAATCACTGTGTGGTTTTATTTTTAAGCTAGTTTTTCTCAGCATTATTTTTTATCTTAAATACTAAACAACTGTCCAAATAGATAAGTGACACCCATGGTCAAAAGGCCGATACAAAGGTTACGAATCATGGCTGTTTTGGTTGGTGCTTTTCCAAGTTTGGCACTTGTATATCCAGTGACTAGAAGTGAAATTGCTACAATCATAACAGTAGCAGGGATTCGATAGTCGCTTGGGAAGATAGTTATTGAAAGCATTGGCGGGAGACTTCCGAGGACAAAGGCAATAAAGCTAGATGCTGCAGCATGCCAAGGATTGGTAAATTCTTCATACTCGATACCGTATTTTTCTTCAACCAAAGCTTTAAGTGGATTTTTTAGAAAAGCTTTGTTAACT
Organism: Streptococcus sp. Marseille-Q7087; assembly: GCF_965111935.1. NCBI lineage: Bacteria > Bacillati > Bacillota > Bacilli > Lactobacillales > Streptococcaceae > Streptococcus > Streptococcus sp. Marseille-Q7087. Next base: position 893,704 of record NZ_CBCOPJ010000001.1, read on the forward strand.
AATAGTTGAGCTGAAGTTTCGCACTCACCATTTTGAAGATAGGCTGCGTAGAGTGATTTTTTAGCAGCATCCATATCTTTATCCAAAAGTAGTTGTTCACGGGCTACAGCGGCCTCCTCCGTGTCTTTTTGAGTAGATACGGATACATACTCTCCTCCAGCCATAGAAAAGGCGCCAGCAAGGATTGCAGCTAATCCCGAAAGAAAGATAATCCAGATATTAGTTGTAGCACTGGCAACCCCTATAACAACTCCAGCGATAGAGATAATTCCATCATTAGCCCCAAGTACACCAGCACGTAAGATATTTAAACGGCCAGCAAAGTTTGCATCAATTTCATGTGTAATTTCTGACATAGTTTTCTCCTTTCTAAACATTATAATGTATACTTGAAGTGAACACAAACATATTAAACTATCTGAAAAAAGTTCTACAATTCTAATTTAAGACAAAGTAAATAGAAGTAGCCATAGCTATTTCTTATGCCAAGATATAACAAAGTTGTATTTGTAACCTAGTGGGATAGGTGATACAATGAAGCTAATGAAATCTTAGGAGGACTCACAATGACTCGTGAATTTAAATTTGAAACTCTTCAATTGCATGCAGGACAAGTGGTGGATGCTACTACCAAGTCTCGTGCTGTACCAATTTACCAAACAACATCCTTTGTATTTGATGATACACAGGAGGGTGCAGAACTCTTTGCCCTTCAAAAAGCTGGTAATATCTATACTCGTATTACCAATCCAACAACATCGGCCTTTGAAGAGCGTATCGCAGCCCTTGAAGGTGGTGTTGGTGCTCTTGCAACTGCATCAGGTATGGCTGCTATTACCTACACAATTTTAGCTCTAGCTCACGCAGGAGACCACGTCGTTGCAGCGTCAACCATCTATGGTGGTACCTTTAACCTCTTGAAAGAAACCCTTCCACGTTATGGAATCACAACGACATTTGTTGATATTGATAATCTAGAAGAAGTAGAAGCAGCGATTAAAGATAATACCAAGCTTGTCTTGATTGAAACTTTGGGAAATCCAGTTATCAATATTCCAGATATCGAAAAAATCGCTGAAATTGCTCACAAACACCAGATTCCTTTGGTTGCTGACAATACCTTCGCAACACCTTATCTTATCAATGTCTTTTCTCACGGTGTAGATATCGCAGTTCACTCTGCAACTAAGTTTATCGGTGGTCACGGTACAACTATTGGTGGTGTCATTGTTGACAGTGGTAAGTTTGACTGGGCTGTTTCAGGGAAATTCCCTCAATTAGTCGAAGAAGATCCAAGCTACCACAATATCAGTTATACTCGAGATGTTGGTGCTGCAGCTTTTATCGTTGCTGCTCGCGTGCAATTGCTTCGCGATATGGGAGCTGCCCTATCACCATTTAACTCATTCTTGCTCTTACAAGGACTTGAAACACTTTCTCTTCGTGTTGAACGTCATGTTCAAAATGCTGAGAAAATCGTTGATTTTCTTGTGAACCATCCAAAAGTTGAAAAGGTCAACTATCCAAAACTTCCAGATAGTCCTTACCATGCCTTGGCTGAAAAATACTTACCAAAAGGTATTGGTTCAATCTTTACTTTCCATGTTAAAGGTGGAGAAGCAGAAGCTCGTAAGGTGATTGACAACTTTGAAATCTTTTCGAACTTAGCCAATGTAGCAGACGCAAAATCATTGGTCGTTCATCCAGCAACTACAACTCATGCTCAATTGTCCGACTCTGATCTAGAAGCAGCAGGAGTAACTAAAAATCAAATCCGTCTTTCAATCGGTCTTGAAAATGTCGATGATTTGATTGAAGATTTGCGACTTGCTCTTGAAAAAATCTAAAAATAACTAGTTTTTATCGAATTAAGGATCCTTCTCACGAATAATTAAATGAGGAGGATTTTTTATGTATAGTATTTCATTTCAAGAAGATTCGCTTTTACCCAGAGAAAGACTTGTTAGGGAAGGAGTAGAGGCTCTCAGCAATCAAGAATTACTAGCTATTTTGCTAAGAACAGGAACAAAACAGGCCAATGTTTTTGAAATAGCACAGAAGGTCTTAAATCAGCTAACATGTTTAACCGACCTAAAAAGAATGAGCCTACAGGAATTGCAGACTCTATCGGGTATCGGACGTGTTAAGGCTATCGAATTACAAGCTGTTATCGAATTAGGCTGCCGTATCCATAAAAGGGAAACAGTGGAAATGGAGAGCATTCTTAGCAGTCGTAAATTAGCTAAAAAGATGCAAGCTGAGCTTGGAGATAAAAAACAAGAGCACCTAGTGGCGCTTTATCTGAATACACAAAATCAAATCATTCACCAGCAGACTATTTTTATAGGGTCTGCCACAAGAAGCATTGCTGAACCGAGAGAAATTCTCCACTATGCCCTAAAGCACATGGCAACATCTGTGATTCTGGTTCACAATCATCCATCAGGTGCAGTAGTTCCTAGCCCCAATGACGACCATGTTACCAAGCTTGTTAAAGAAGCCTGCGAGATAATGGGATTGGTCTTATTGGACCATCTAATTGTCTCGCATTCAGATTATTTTAGTTACCGTGAGAAGACGGATATGATATAAAAAAACCTGCATCATATACAGGTTTTACAATTCATTGACAACATAGTCAAAAAGCGTTTTATCTTTGGGGCGATTTTCAAAGAGAAATTCTGGATGCCATTGAACACCGAGATAAGGGAAACCATCTGTACTTGTTACAGCCTCGATAATACCATCTTTAGGATCATGTGCTACAACCTGAAGATTAGGAGCTAAATCTTTGATGCTCTGATGGTGGAAAGAATTTATATGAGAGATTTCTCCATAAATTTCTCGAAGAATAGTATCTGGTTCGGTAACAAGCCGCTGAGTGGTGTATTCAGCGGAAGTATCTTGCCAATGATCTTCAATATCTTGATAAAGAGACCCGCCCATGGCTACGTTAAAAAGTTGAGTACCACGACAGACAGAAAAAATTGGCTTATTTTGCTTGATTGCTTCTTTAATGAGTGCTAACTCAAAAATATCACGTTGAAGGTGGTAATCGTCACTATCAATAACTTTTGGCTCACCATAGTATTTAGGGTCTACGTTTTGTCCACCAGTTAGAATAAGTTTATCAATTAAACTAATGTAGTAACCGGCCATTTCTTCATCACCAATTGGTAGGATAATGGGGATACCTCCAGCTTCCTTAACTCCTTCAACAAAGCCTTTGGCAGCATAACTCATCATAAGATCATCATCTGGATGCGGGGTTTCATTTCCTGTAATCCCAATAACTGGTTTATTCATAAATATTTACACTTTCTAATCCTCTTTACGCATGAAATAGAGGAGAGTTTGAAGTTCACTTGTTAGATCGACATACTGAACAACCACGTCTTTAGGAAGATGCAGGTGAACAGGAGAAAAACTGAGAATACCTTTGATGCCAGCATCAACCAACAATTCAGCAACTTCCTGGGATTTAACACTAGGAACAGTAAGAATTGCTGTTTTGATATTGGCGTTTTTTAACTTTTCCTTAATTTGAGAGATTCCATAGATTGGAACACCGTCAGGAGTCTCGGTACCAACCTCTGGATGATCATCTAGGTCAAAAGCCATAACAATTTTCATCTTATTACGCTCGTGAAAGCGGTAGTGGAGGAGGGCATGTCCCATATTACCAATACCTACAAGCATCACATTGGTAATAGAATTATCATTTAAGAGATCAGCGAAAAAGTTCATGAGCTTTTTAACATCATATCCAAAACCACGTCGTCCAAGTTCCCCAAAGTAGGAGAAATCACGACGAACAGTCGCAGAATCAATACCAATTGCCTCCGCTATTTGTTTGGAATTAGCTCTTTCAATTTTTTCAGCATTAAATCTTTTAAAAATACGATAGTAGAGAGATAGTCTCTTTGCTGTTGCTTTAGGAATAGCAGACTGTTTTTCTTTCACAAAATCACAACCTTTCTATCTACTATTTTATAGAAAGTTTGTGAAAAAAGCAACAATAACGAAAAAAAACTAAGAAAAATCTTAGTTTAGCTATTTTCGTGGTAAGATTTTAAAAAACGATAGAGATCACCAAAAAGCCCCTGATAGATTTCTACTCCATTATGTGTTAATGAAGTAATAAGGGTCGTATCAGGAAGAGTTACACAACCTGATAGAGAAAGCATGAGTGCTTCATAATCTTCATATTCTTGCACACGTTCAACTTTATAAGGATCCTTGTAAGTTAATCGAAACATAACGACCTTCTATCTTTCGCTTTTTGTAAATACACCACGTTCAACCAGACTATCCATCAAGAAGTAGAATTTCTCTTGGTGAATATGTGTTTCCTCAGACTTAAAAATATCAACTAAGCGGAGTCCAGATTTATCAGTGATATTAATCTTTGCGCCTGATAGGTCTTTATTGATGATAATCTTAAGCTGGAAACCTTCTCCACTATTTGGAACTTTTTCAAGTAGACGTGTGAGTTCATAATTACCAACTTTAGTTTCAAAGAAAGTATTATCTTTAAGAGTAAATTTCTTTACAGTTGGGCTAAGTGTGTAATCGTAACGGCAATTTTTAAGTTTAATTGTTTGTTCGAATGCCATTGAGTTATCCTCCGATGATATTTTTAAGAGTATTGGCAAGAGTTATCATCTCTCGTTCTGTGTTTTGAGGTGAAATGCTGACACGAACAGACTCGTGCAAGCGATGAGAATCTTCTCCATAGAGGGACTGAAGAACATGACTGACCTGAACCACGCCAGCAGTACATGCTGAACCAGTTGAAATAGAAATCCCTTCAAGGTCTAGACGAAGTAGCAGTAGGTCGTTGCGTTGTCCTGGAAATCCAATATTGAGGACATAGGGAAGTTGCTCTTTACCCTGGTTTAGATAGTAGTTTGATCCATCCATTTCAGCTAGAAATGTTTCTTGTAGTTTTTGAACTTTTTCGAAATTAGACTCTATATGTTCAAGATCATCCTTTAGAGCTGCGACCATCCCTATAATTGCAGGAAGGTTTTCTGTTCCGGCTCTTTTTTTCTGTTCTTGATCGCCACCGTGTAGGTAGGAATCAAAATCAGTGGTAGCAGCATAAAGGAAACCAACGCCTTTGGGACCATAAAATTTGTGAGCAGAAGCGCTGAGAAAGTCAATTCCTAATTCTTCAGGTAGGATTTCAATTTTACCAACTGCCTGAACCGCATCTACATGATATACAGCCGAATGGTCATGTAATACTTTCCCAATTTCTGCAATAGGCAATAAAGTTCCTGTCTCATTATTGGCAAACATTGTAGAAACTAAAATAGTATCTTCGCGAAGAGCATTTTTGACTTGCTCTGCTGTGATTTCTTGATTTTCAGGTTCTAGAATTGTTACTTCAAACCCAAATTTTTCAACTAGATATTCAATTGGTTCAAGAACAGCATGATGTTCAATAGCAGTAGTAATAATATGTTTGCCTCGATCTTGATGGTTGAGGCAATAACCGATAATAGCGGTATTATTACTTTCAGTACCACCAGAAGTAAAGAAAATGTGTTGGGGCTTTGTTCCTAATAAACGAGCTAACTCTTGACGTGCTTCACGTAACAATTTACCCGCCTGACGCCCGTGACCATGAATACTAGAAGGGTTCCCATATGTTTCTTGCATGACTCGAGTCATTGCTGAGATAGCTGCAGCTGACATCGGTGTCGTAGCAGCATTATCCAAATATATCAAAAACTCACCTAATTTCTATTTAAATTTAAATAGTGGACTAACTGGTTTTCTTTCATGAATACGAACCATGGCATCACCAATTAATTCGCTTGCAGTAATGTATTGTACATTTTTTGGTTTTTTACTTTCTGTTACGACAGAATCTGTAACCAAGATTTCCTTAATATTAGCTGCATCAAGCAATTCTGCAGCACCGTCAACAAAAAGTCCGTGACTTGAAACTGCATAGATTTCAGTCGCTCCATCGCGTTCTAGGATTTTAGCAGCTTCAGAGAAAGTACGACCTGTATTTAGAATATCATCAATCAAGATTGCTTTCTTGCCTTCAACTTCTCCAATAATGTATCCATGGCTACGTTCAGAATCATCTTGAGCATAGTCGATGATAGCAATCGGTGCATCAAGGTACTCAGCAAGGCTACGAGCACGTTTTACACCTGAATTTTTAGGGCTAACAACAACCACATCTGAACCTGTCAAACCTTTATCACAATAATGTTTTGCAAAAAGCGGAATAGTGTAGAGGTTGTCAACAGGAATATCAAAGAAACCTTGAACCTGAACAGCGTGAAGATCAAGTGTCAATACACGACTAACTCCAGCTTTAACCAACATATTTGCAACAAGTTTAGCTGTAAGGGGTTCGCGAGAAGAAGCGATACGGTCTTGACGAGCATAACCAAAATAAGGCATGACAACATTGATTGTATTTGCACTAGCACGAACACAGGCATCAACAGTGATTAAAAGTTCCATCAAATGATTGCTAACAGGATAAGAAGTAGACTGGATGATATAAACATCATAGCCACGAACACTTTCTTCGATGTTAACTTGGATTTCACCATCTGAGAATTGACGTGATGATAATTTTCCAAGTGGAACACCTGCAGCATCTGCGATTTTTTGAGCAATTTCATGGTTTGATGAAAGTGAAAAAAGCTTCATATTCTTTGTATCTGACATTGATAAACCGTCCTCTATAAACTAAGTGAATCAGCAAAAGGAAACAATTTTAAAACAAGTGTTTTCTGTTACAGATTCTAATATTTTTTATCTCTTTTATTTTATCAAAAAAAATTGATTATTTCAGGATTTTTTCATATTTTCTATAAATCGTACTAATTTTGAAGGAGCTTTCTTGTATTCGATATCATTTGCCTGTAAAAACTCCTGAAAATCAAGACTTCCCTGGTCTCCATTTTCGACTTCCAACTCTAGTTCATAATCAACAACATCGAAGTAGCTACTTTGATCAAGTGCCATCAGTCCGATAGAGGTCTCTTTCTCATAACGAACAGTGGTTAAACAACCTAAAACAATCCATCCACTTGGTGAAACACCTCGATTTGAAAGTTCTTCTAAAATCATTCCCTGAGGAATCTTACATTCTTCTAAACATTTCTTTGCTTCTTCTAGAGTGAGAGCTTGATTGTATTCCATATTTCCAACTTTTTGAGGGATTTTTATGGTTAATTCGGCGCTATTTTCAAATGTACGAATGCGCATGGCAATCTTATGTTGACGAAGATAAAAATCAGGTGTATCTAAGTAGTAATTTTTTTGTGTAATTGGTGTAATTTCTGAAAACTGACCTTGCAATCTCTGATATTCTTCTTTACTGAGAAGTGTTTTCATTTCAATTTCTAAATGTTTCATTTTTTCAACCTTTTCTTTATATTTGAAAGCGATTTATGGTATAATAAGCATTGTATTTATTGTATCTGATTTTCACTAGAAAATCAAAAACTAGATAAATTATAGTGTAGAGAGAATTGGACGTAAGAGTTATATGATTACAGAATGGGAAGAATTTTTAGATCCTTACATTCAAGCTGTTGGAGAATTGAAAATTAAACTCCGAGGCATCCGAAAACAATATCGAAAACAAAATAAACATTCTCCTATTGAGTTTGTCACAGGTCGCGTAAAGCCAATTGAAAGCATCAAAGAAAAAATGGCACGTCGTGGGATAACCTATGACACGCTTGAACAAGATTTGCAAGATATTGCAGGATTGCGTGTGATGGTTCAATTTGTAGACGATGTGAATGAGGTTGTATCTATCCTTCGTAAAAGACAGGATATGAGAGTTGTTCAAGAACGAGATTATATCACTCATCGTAAGGCGTCAGGTTATCGTTCTTACCATGTAGTTATTGAATATACAGTCGATACTATAAATGGTGCAAAAACCATCTTAGTTGAGATTCAAATTCGTACCTTAGCTATGAACTTTTGGGCGACGATTGAACATTCACTCAACTATAAATACCAAGGTGATTTCCCGGAAGAAATTAAGGAAAGGCTTGAGATTACTGCCAGAATTTCTCATCAGCTAGACGAAGAAATGAGTAAGATACGTGCTGATATCCAGGAAGCGCAAGCACTCTTTGATCCTTTGCACAGAAAATTAAATGACGGGGTAGGAAACAGTGACGATACCGATGAAGAATACAGGTAAACGAATTGACCTTATTGCCAACCGTAAACCTCAGAGTCAAAAAGTTCTTTTTGAATTAAAAGATCGCTTAAAAAAGAATAATTTTATCCTGAATGATAAGAATCCAGACATCGTTATCTCTATTGGTGGAGATGGCATGTTACTGTCTGCATTTCATAAATATGAAAACCAACTCGATAAGGTGCGTTTTATTGGGGTCCATACTGGTCACTTAGGTTTTTATACGGATTATCGTGATTTTGAGTTGGATCAATTAGTCACAAATTTACAGCTGGATAATGGAGCTCGAGTTTCTTATCCGCTCTTAAGTGTTAAAATATTTCTTGAAAATGGAGAAGTCAAGTCTTTCCGAGCACTAAATGAGGCTAGTATTCGTCGAGCGGATCGCACTATGGTTGCGGATGTTATTATTAATCATGTTCCTTTTGAACGTTTTCGAGGAGACGGCTTGACGGTTTCAACGCCAACTGGAAGTACAGCCTACAATAAATCACTTGGTGGTGCTGTCCTACATCCGACCATAGAAGCATTACAATTGGCGGAAATTGCTAGTCTGAATAATCGAATTTATCGAACACTTGGTTCTTCAATCATTGTTCCTAAGAAAGATAAAATCGAACTAATACCAACTCGAAATGATTATCATACTATCTCTATCGATAATAGTATCTATTCTTTCCGAAATATTGAAAAAATAGAGTACCAAATCGACCACCACAAGATTCATTTCGTTGCCACTCCAAGCCACACCAGTTTTTGGAATCGAGTTAAGGATGCCTTTATTGGTGAGGTGGACGAATGAGGTTTCAGTTTATTGCTGACGAACATGTCAAGGTCAAAACCTTTCTGAAAAAACATGAAGTTTCTAAAGGGTTACTTGCTAAGATTAAGTTTCGAGGTGGTGATATTCGAGTCAACGGGCATCCACAGAACGCTACCTATCTCTTAGATATTGGGGATGAGGTTGTCATTGATATTCCTCCAGAAGAAGGTTTCGAGACATTGGAAGCAATTGATTATCCGCTAGATATTCTATTTGAAGATGATCATTTCTTGATTATTAATAAACCCTTTGGTGTTGCATCTATACCTAGTGTCAATCATTCTAATACTATTGCCAACTTTATCAAGGGTTACTATGTCAAACAAAACTATGAAAACCAACAAGTCCACATCGTTACCAGACTTGATAGAGATACCTCTGGCTTGATGCTTTTTGCTAAACACGGCTATGCGCATGCTAGGTTAGACAAGCAATTGCAAAAAAAGGCTATTGAAAAGCGTTATTACGCCCTGATTAAAGGAGAGGGTCATCTGGATCCTCAGGGAGAAATCATCGCACCAATAGCCAGAGATGAAGATTCCATCATCACTAGACGGGTCGCAAAAGGTGGGAAATATGCGCATACTTCCTATCAGATAGTAGCATCTTATGGGGATATCCATCTAATTGATATTCGTCTCCATACTGGGAGAACCCACCAGATTCGGGTTCATTTCTCGCATATTGGATTTCCATTACTCGGAGATGACCTTTATGGTGGAAGTTTAGACCACGGCATAGAGCGTCAAGCGCTTCATTGCCATTACTTATCGTTCTATCATCCTTTCTTAAAAGAACAGTTGGAGCTAGAAAGCCCACTACCGGATGATTTTAACGCACTTATTACACAGTTATCAAATAATAATTTATCTTAAAAGGAGTCAAAACTCATGGAAGTTTTTGAAAGTTTGAAAGCCAACTTAGTTGGTAAAAATGCACGCATTGTTTTACCTGAAGGTGAAGAACCACGTATCCTTCAAGCGACGAAGCGTTTGGTAAAAGAAACAGAAGTTATCCCAGTTCTCCTAGGAAACCCTGACAAGATTAAAATCTATCTCGAAATCGAAGGAATTACAGAAGGTTACGAAGTCATCGATCCAGAACATTACCCACAATTTGAAGATATGGTTGCTTCACTTGTTGAACGTCGTAAAGGAAAAATGACAGAAGAAGAAGCGAGAGAAGTACTCATCAATGATGTTAACTACTTTGGTGTTATGTTAGTTTATATGGGCTTGGTTGATGGTATGGTTTCAGGAGCTATTCACTCTACAGCTTCAACAGTTCGTCCAGCTCTTCAAATTATCAAGACTCGTCCAAATGTTAGCCGTACATCAGGTGCCTTCCTTATGGTTCGTGGTACTGAACGTTACTTGTTTGGTGACTGTGCTATCAACATCAACCCAGATGCTGATGCTCTAGCTGAAATCGCGATTAACTCAGCTATCACAGCTAAGATGTTTGGTATCGAACCTAAAATTGCTATGCTTAGCTATTCAACTAAAGGTTCAGGTTTTGGTGAAAGTGTTGATAAGGTTGTCGAAGCAACAAAAATCGCTCATGAGCTTCGTCCAGACCTTGAAATTGATGGTGAATTGCAATTTGATGCTGCTTTCGTTCCAGAAACTGCAGCTCTTAAAGCACCAGGAAGTAATGTAGCTGGACAAGCTAATGTCTTTATCTTCCCAGGTATTGAAGCTGGTAACATTGGTTACAAGATGGCTGAACGTCTCGGCGGATTTGCTGCAGTTGGACCGGTATTGCAAGGACTTAACAAACCTGTAAATGACCTTTCTCGCGGATGTAACTCTGACGATGTCTACAAATTAACTCTAATCACAGCTGCACAAGCTGTTCATCAATAAAATTTTTATCCCTCTTTTCCTCTTGGTAAAGGGGGATTTCCCTTTTATTTAGATACCATTCATCTGCAAAAATAGCTAAAATATGGTAAAATAGTCAGTAATCATATATGTTTTATAAAATAAGTTTGTATGAAGAAAAGGAAATAAAATGGCAACTATTCAATGGTTTCCTGGACATATGTCAAAAGCGCGTCGTCAAGTTCAGGAAAATTTAAAATTTGTTGATTTTGTGACGGTTTTAGTTGATGCACGTTTGCCCTTGTCTAGTCAAAATCCGATGCTGACTAAAATCATCGGAGATAAACCAAGACTATTGATTTTGAACAAGGCAGACCTTGCAGATCCAGTATTAACAAAAGAATGGCGTCAACATTTTGAATCCCAAGGCATTCAAACACTTGCCATCAACTCTAAGGAGCAAATTACAGTTAAAGTTGTAACGGAAGCTGCTAAGAAACTCATGGCAGACAAGATTGCTCGTCAGAAAGAACGTGGAATTCAAATTGAGACCTTGCGTACCATGATTATTGGGATTCCAAACGCTGGTAAATCAACTCTGATGAACCGTCTGGCGGGTAAGAAAATCGCTGTTGTTGGTAATAAACCCGGTGTTACTAAGGGTCAACAATGGCTTAAAACCAATAAAGATTTGGAAATCTTGGATACTCCAGGTATTCTTTGGCCAAAATTTGAAGATGAAACCGTAGCACTCAAGCTTGCTTTAACTGGAGCTATCAAAGATCAGTTGCTTCCAATGGATGAAGTAACGATTTTCGGTCTTAATTACTTTAAAACACATTACCCTGAAAAGCTTCAAGAACGTTTTAAACAAATGAATTTGGACGACGAAGCTCCAGAAATCATCATGGATATGACACGTATCCTTGGTTTCCGTGATGATTACGATCGCTTCTATAATCTCTTTGTCAAGGAAGTTCGTGACGGAAAACTTGGTAACTATACCTTAGATACATTGGATGATCTCAATGGCAACGATTAAAGAAATAAAAGACGCATTAGCAAAGATAACAGATCTTGAAAGTCCCCTTTTTAAGGAGTTTGAAAATGATTCTCGCTCAGGTGTACAAAAGGAAATTGAAAAGCGTAAGAAAGCTATTCAAGCTGAAATTGATGAAAATCTGCGCCTAGAAGGCATGTTATCTTATGAAAAAGAGCTTTACGCTCAAGGTTTTAGCTTAATTGCTGGTGTAGATGAGGTCGGACGTGGCCCATTAGCTGGTCCTGTTGTTGCTGCGGCAGTCATTTTACCTCAAAATTGTAAGATTAAAGGTTTAAATGACAGTAAAAAAATCCCTAAGAAAAAACACGAGGAGATTTTTCAGATTGTCAAAGAGAATGCCCTAGCAATCGGTATTGGGATTATGGATAATCATGTCATTGACCAAGTCAATATCTATGAAGCAACGAAACTAGCCATGAAGGAAGCTATCTCTCAACTTGAACCTCAACCAGAACACCTTTTGATTGATGCAATGAAGTTGGATTTGCCGATTTCTCAAACATCCATCATCAAAGGAGATGCGAATTCCCTATCCATTGCAGCTGCATCCATCATTGCTAAGGTTACAAGGGATAAGATTATGGATAACTATGACCAGGAATTCCCAGGTTATGATTTTTCTCAAAATGCTGGTTATGGAACGGCTAAACATTTAGAAGGTATAGAAAAGCACGGATTTACACCCATTCATCGCACAAGCTTTGAACCGATTAAAACGATCGTTTCAGAAGCTGAAAAAGATAATTAAAGGAGAAAATTATGGAGGAACAGTCGGAAACATTTAGTTCCAAGAAAGAATTTGCCTTTGCGTCAAGTACAATTCTATCTCAAGTAGGGCGAGGAATTATCGTTGGATTAGTCGTAGGCCTTATTGTTGGGTCGTTTCGGTTTTTGATTGAAAAGGGCTTTCATGTCATCCAAGGGCTTTATCGTGATCAAGATAATCTTGTACGTAACCTGTTGATGATTTCCTTGCTTTATCTTGGTATTTGCTGGCTTAGTGCCAAATTAACACGCTCAGAAAAAGATATTAAAGGTTCTGGTATTCCTCAAGTTGAAGCGGAGTTAAAAGGTCTCATGTCTCTCAATTGGTGGAGTGTCCTCTGGAAGAAATACATTCTAGGTATCTTGGCCATTGCGAGCGGACTCATGCTCGGTCGTGAAGGTCCCAGTATTCAACTAGGTGCCGTAGGAGGAAAAGGAATTGCCAAATGGCTGAAATCTAGTCCAGTAGAAGAACGTTCTTTAATCGCAGGTGGAGCTGCTGCTGGACTTGCCGCAGCCTTTAACGCTCCAATAGCAGGCCTGCTTTTTGTAGTAGAAGAAGTCTACCATCACTTTTCAAGATTTTTCTGGGTTTCTACCTTGGCTGCTAGTTTAGTAGCAAACTTCGTTTCTCTTCTCATCTTCGGGTTAACACCTGTTCTTGATATGCCTGATGATATCCCTCTCATGAGTCTAAGCCAGTATTGGATTTATCTGGTAATGGGAATTTTTCTTGGACTCTCAGGTTTTCTTTATGAAAAAGCCGTTCTGAATGTCGGCAAAGTTTATGAATGGATTGGCCAAAGGCTTCATATTGATAAAGCTTATCATCCAATTTTTGCTTTTATCCTGATTATTCCTGTGGGAATATTCCTACCACAGATTCTTGGAGGGGGTAATCAGGTTGTCTTGTCCTTAACGGAACAAGATTATAGTTTCCAAATTCTTTTAATTTACTTCATCATTCGCTTTATCTGGAGCATGATTAGTTACGGAAGTGGACTGCCAGGTGGTATTTTCTTACCGATTTTAGCATTGGGTTCATTACTTGGTGCTCTAATAGGTGTTATTTGTGTCAATCTTGGACTTGTTACCCAGCAGCAATTTCCTATCTTTGTGATTCTTGGAATGAGTGGTTATTTTGGGGCTATCTCAAAAGCACCTTTGACAGCAATGATTCTTGTGACGGAAATGGTTGGTGATATCCGAAACCTCATGCCTTTAGGGATGGTGACCCTAGTTGCCTATATTGTCATGGATTTGCTCAAAGGAGCGCCTGTCTATGAAGCCATGCTAGAAAAAATGCTACCTGAATCAGCAACTGATGATGGAGAAGTTACACTAATAGAAATCCCAGTTTCTGATAAGATAGCTGGTAAGCAGGTACATGAACTCAATTTACCACATAACGTACTTATCACAACCCAGGTACATAACGGTAAAAGTAAGACAGTTAATGGATCAACAAGAATGTATCTAGGTGATATGATTCATCTCGTAATTCCAAAAAGTGAAATTGGAAAAGTAAAAGATTTGCTTTTATAGAAGTATTATTTTACATAATTTTTATTACGAAAAGTTATAATAAATTTTGAAAGGTTTCTCTATGAAAAAAAATAAGGCAATTTTGGTATATTTGCTAGGAACATTTATCCAATTAGTATCAGTTTGTCTAGTTTTCTTTCTATTGAATCGTTATTCTGTTCAGTCTAATGTATTAACTATTTCAGGAATCATTCTAGGTGGAATTTCTTCAGCTCTCTGGGGAATAATTGTTGCTAATCGATATTTTCATATTCATTTTAAGAAGATTTTAAAAGATTTTTTTAACATTCATACTAGTTATAAACACTATTTATTATCTTTCTTCCTAATTATATTTGATTTTTCTTTCATATTGTTTGGTGGGAAAATGTTAGAATTTAACTGGTATCTCCCTTTTTTGATGTTCTTCAAATTTATTTTATTTGGAGGAATAGAAGAGATTGGATGGCGATATGTATTTCAACCAATTTTACAAGAACATTTGCCGTATTTCCTCTCCACAATCTTAACCTTTTTTAGTTGGGCTATTTGGCATCTGTTGTACTTTTACATAGATGGTTCTCTGGCAATATTACAATTGACGCCGTTTCTAATTGGATTACTGACAAATTCTTTCATACTATCAGCACTATATATTAAAACAAACAATCTCTGGATTTGTGTAATGACTCATTCAATTATTAATGTCTTGTCTCAACTAACCATAGATACTAATCAATACGAAACTTACTTGATAAAAATCTTCGTCATCTTAGTTTCGTGCTATATGGTAATGAATAAAAAAGAAGAGTATAGTCGTAACTGATTGTATTAGTAAACTTTCATTTTAATAAAATGAAATATAAAACTCCAAAACCAAATCAAATATGATTTGGTTTTTATGATAATAAGAATCAAATTTTACTTGAATTACATTTACTAGAGTTGAAGATCGACAGAGGAGCATTTAGCAAAAAGTATAAAAAATTTTAATCATAATAAATTAATTAAAAGAAAAACTAAAAAAATTTTTGGTAAAACTAAAAATTTATGTACAATTGACTTAACTAGAGCTAAACCATTGATAAAACTGAATTAGAAGGATAAAGTACACTCATTAAGCAGTTTACTTTATTTTTGTTTTGTACATTATTTTAGAGTGGTATTTTGTATATTTTCTAGTACATCACATACTCTAATCTAAGAAATTGTTTTGTACATTTTTACTCTAATAGGTGTAGAAGAAGTAGTGGTTCAATTGTACATTTTTTTGCTCATTTAATTTTCTATTGAAAAAAAGCTATTGGATATTCATAGTCAATAAAATTTCGAACTTTCTTTTTATATTTTCCATTATAAAAGAATATTAGGAATAATCTGTTAATTTTTAGTTTTTGTTATTTTTTTGAGCAACAAAAAACATAAAGTTATAATTTTGTGACAAATACCTTGAAAACGAGTTGTTAACGTGATAGAATAAGGTTAGAAAGGAAATATAAAGGTATAGGAGATGAATAAACAAATTGGTAACAGAATAGCAGAATTAAGAAATGCTAAATCTTTTTCTCAAGAACAAGTAGCTGAAAGAATTGGAATAAGTAGACAAAAATATGCTCGTATTGAAAACGGCATTAATAGCGTGACATTGGAAATTCTTGTAAAACTAGCTAACGTTTTTGATGTCAATGTTAATGATATTACGAAAGTCCTTGAACAAGAAGCGTCTGTAGCTTATAGATCAGGAGAACAAAAACAATCAACACGTGATATGCTTTATATGATTGATTTATTCTATGCAAACAAGCGTTTGTATGAAAAATTAACTTATCAGGATAAGGAATAGGTAACTCAATGGATAGATTACGAGAAAAAGAGATCCGAAAGAAGGCAAATGAGATCAGAGAACAATGCACCACAACAAGGTATGGTATTTCAAATCTTTTCAAAGACTGTGAAAATTTTAAAATCAAGCTTTTTCGCTATCCTATGGGTGAGGATGCTGATCTTGGTTTTACATTAAAGAGAGATAACGATATTATTATTTTTACGAATACAAGTATACGTCTTTCAAGGGAAATCTTTACACTTGCTCATGAAATCGGACACGCAGTTCTCCATTTTGAAAATAAAGAGGCTTTTTTTGATAATAATTCAACTGTGTCGGGTTCAGACGCTGATGAAAAAGAACATGAAGCAAATTATTTTGCAGCTTGCCTGTTGATGCCACAAGAGAAAGTGGAAAGCTTTATTGATTTCGAAATAGAGGATAGTGAAAGTATTTCAGCAAGAGATATAGCAAAAATGATGGTGGAGTTTAACGTTAGCTTTGACATGGTAGTTAATAGATTATGTAGTTTGCAGCTTATTGATGAACATAAAAAAACGTTATTGAATGTTGCTAAAGTAGAAACCAAAGTAGGGAATCTTATTAATTCAGTTGGTGGTGGTTCTGCTTTAAATCGACCTAGCGAGGAAATAGTCATTCCTGAAGAGTACTCAGAGTATGCACTCTATAACTTTAATAATGGGGCAATGCCGAAAGAAACATTGGAAAAAGTTTTAGGATATTATCATCTTTCACTTGAAGACTTTGAGGATGAAATTGAACAAAATAATATCTTTAGTCAGGAAGACGATGCAGAGGATATAAATTTGGATGATTTAATTGGAGGATTAAGTGATTGAACGCTTCACTGGATACAAATACTATTATTCATTTTTATAGAGCAGGATGTCAAAATATTCTTTTTGGGTATTTTGATTCTATCTATATTTGTGACCAAGTCTATTCAATTGAATTGAAAAACCATGGACAAGATATCCTGTCTAATGTAAACTTAGACATTCAAGCAGGGAAACTGGAATTATTTTCACAGGAAAAAATGGCTAGTAAAGGGATCCTCCAGCTTTTTAAGGAACACACTAAAGATCAAGAAATATTGTATAATTTGGGGGATAAAGGCGAGGCACATGCTATTGCTTTAGCAAAAACACTAGGGGCATGTTGTCTAGTCACTGATGATACAAAATTCGGTGGACCATATGCAAGTCTTTTGCAATTTGATGATGAAGTTATGCCTTTTACATTTGCGGAAGTTATTATTCTCTATTATATTTTTGGAACAATAGATGCTTCTAAAGCAATATCGTATTTTGATAAAATCAATATCACATCAACAATGAATTGGGATTTTGAAACACAGCTAAAAAATTTTTTAAGACGGTTTAACCCAAATAAGGATAGTAAAGATGCTAGGTGGCTCGATAAGGCGTTAAAGGAACAAAAAGTTAGCCTAAAATATAAAATACTAAATATGCGACAATCTTTAAAAACAAATAACCAATAGACATAAACGAAATCAATAAATTCTCTCAACTTTAATGCAATTGTATTGCCGATTATGTTATAATAATGGTAACGTGCTTCATAGAGTGATTTTTAAGCACATTTTAATAGCATTAAGCTAAAAAATAAACCGTATCAAACGGTTAAAAATGTTTTGATATAGGAAGGAAAACGATGATACAATCCATCAGCACACATTCTGTTGTCTTGGAAAGCGAGGCTTTCCAATGAGTAAAAATTTTTCTTCTGCAAGATTAAAATTTAGAAGTAAATACCTGACACGTGAGAAGTTAGAAAAATCATTCGTTCCAGTTGATGGCAAAATCTTAACTAACATTTCCATAAAAAATAAGGATAATGAACCGAATGAAGAGTTTTACAAGTGGGAGTTTATTTATGCTCTTATTGATGCCCAGTTATTCAATAAAGATTTGATTGGGACGGAGATTTATTTTCCTAAAGGAAACAAAAATTCTAATCCAATAAAAATTGATGCAGTCATTTTTTCTGATAGTAATTGGAGAAATTTATATAAAGAATATAGAGATAATAAGAATCAAGATGCACTTAGTGAATTGAGAAAACTTGCAATTGTCATGATTGAGTTCAAAAAAGAAAGTGATAAAACAATTGAACAGGTTTTTAATTCACAAATTAGAGCTGCCATCAAGGAGTCTGACAGTCTTTTTACATTAGGAGTTTATTACAATGAAGGTCGATTATATCTTTTTAAAAAAGATATCGGCGGAACAATCTCAAGGTATGATAACAGCAAAAATTTCCCAACTAGCCAGCGAATATTAGAACAATACCAGCTTGAACTAACTGATCCTTACCACGTTATTCCGAGTTATGATGAATTAGATAAAAAGATAAACGGTGTTAATTTAGAAAAATCACAGTTAAAAATAGAAGATTTAGATGTTGTTGATAGAATTTCCGATGAGAATCTTAGAAAATCGCTAAATAATATTTTAAGACAACTTTCTGAGGATAGTTTGTTTAACGAGGAAGGGTATTTACTTTTAATTCAACTGCTTGCGTTAAAAATTTTTGATGAAAATGAATCTGAAAAGTATGGTCAAGAATTAAAATTTCATATTTCTGAACATGAAATGCTAGTTAATGGAGATTTGTTAAAATCAGATACCAGAATTTTCATTGAACGCTTAAAGTCAATATATAAGAGTGCTAAAAAACAATATAAAAACATTCTTTCGGAAAATAAAATTGACTGGAATAATTCTCGTCATATTAGAGTGGCGCAAACAATTGTTCAGGAATTTCAACGATATTCTTTTACAAAATCATCTAGAGGTGATTTGTATCAACTGGTGTTTTATAATTTTGCAACCAAATTCAAGAAAGAAGAGAATGCACAGTTTTTAACACCAATTCCTATTATCGACTTTGTAGTTAGTTTAGTTAATCCTAAAAGAACAGAGACTATTTGTGATCCTTGTTGTGGAATAGCAGACTTTTTATCAGTGAGTTACGCTAATTCTGACTTCAAACTTAAAGATAACAACCTGTTCGGCTTGGATAACGACTATAATATGACAGTGCTTGCACAATTGAATATGCTATTAAATGGCGATGGAAATGCAAACATCCATTATGTTGAGGATAAAGGTTCAATCGACCATAAATTACTTGATGATGGAAAAATAATAGCTTTAGATGAAAATTATCATCTAAGTGGAAATTGGGATAATAGACCAGATGGAACGGAGTTGATGAAATATGATGTTGTTCTTACTAATCCACCATTTGGTAAAGGTCGTAATCTAGATTTAAAAAAATCTGAAGATCTTAGAGTAGCTAAATTTTATGAAACATACGAAAAATATATTGAGACCAATCCTAAAGATGGACTGGATTTAGGTGTTGTATTTTTAGAAAATGCCGTTCGCTCTATTAAAGAAAATGGAAGATTTGGTATAGTTTTAAGTAATAGCATAGCATCTAATAAGAGCTTTGAATTTGCTAGAGAGTGGCTTTTGCATCAAGTACGGATTGTAGCATTGATTGACTTACCTCCAAATATATTTGCAGAGACGGGTGTAAATACGACTATAATCATTGGCTACAAGCCACCTAAGTCAGAACTGGAAAATTTAATCAAAGATGATTATTCAGTTTTTGTAAGAGAAGTAGCGAATGTAGGATATACGAAAAAAACACTTAATAGAAACGTTATTTTTGAAAATGATTATAAGTTAAATCCAAAAACATTTGAAACAATAATAAATTCAGAAACAGGGGAGAATTTATTAAATGAGGATTTTTCAGAAATAATATCAGACTTCAGAGAATGGTGTTTACTTCAGGAAGACACATTACGAACAAAATTTTTATCGGGTAGGTAATTATGGAAAGTATTTTATTACCTAAAGATATATCTATAAGTCAGATTTTATCAAACAAGAAAAATCTTTCGGCAAATAACTATAAAAAAATTGCAATAAAGAATATCAATATTGTAAAATTAGCTGAACTTTTAAATGAGGAAATTCCTTATCAAAAAGGAATTGAAACTGGTTCAAGTTTATATTTGAGTAATTTAAAATCATCAGTTAATTACATAAGGAATAGCTGCTTAGACAATATTAACTATGTAACTCAAAGCAACAAATCTTTGTACCTTAATGATAAAAAGTTAGTTGACAGTGAAAAATTCACTTTATCTGAGCAAGATATTTTGTTGTCAGTTGATGCAAATATAGGGGATGCGTCATTGTTTTTATCAGAAAACCAGAACAAATATATATTTTCTTCAGGTCTGGTGAGATTGAATATTGGTCATGGTTTTAACAAATATTATCTATTTGCATTTCTAAGAGATGAATATTTTAGGAAACAGTTGGATGCAATGACTCCAAAGGGGTCTACAATTAGGCATTCTGGCAATAGATTTTTAGAATGTTTAATTCCTCTTCCCAATAATAATGAAACGTGGGTTATCAAACTTATAGAAAACTTGGTGAAAAATCTTACATATTCTGAAATACAAGCTAAAAATAATTTGCATAATATTTATAATATATATGATAATTTACTCTTGATAAATAAAAATGAACTCAAAAGCACTACTATTTCTCAATTGTTTCATAATTTTAGGTTAGATGCTGGTATTCACTCAGAAGAAGTACAGAATTTTTTTAACTGTATTGAAACTTACCCTAGTGGTTTTTCATCACTTGAAGATTTGGGATATAAGACTAAAAGAGGTCCTAGTTTACAAAAGAGGGATATTGGACGTTCAATTATTTCTCGACGCTATATTCCAAATTATCCAATTTTAGTTTATCCTAGCGACATATCAAATTTTGGTTTTGTTGGAAGAACGTCATCTATAGGAACAAGTGGAAAGATATGGTTTTTACAAAAAGATGATATATTATTTTCTGCTGAGGGTAATATAGGAAAAACTTTTGCAATCTGTGATAACTCATTAAAGTTTACTACTAATATACATGGTATTATTATTACTCCAAAAACAAAGAAACACTCCATACAAAATACAATACTGATTACTACATTTTTAAATTATATGAAACACAAAGGTATTATGGATAAAATTTCCGTTGGTGGTCAAGGTGGAAGTTTTGCTGTTCAATATTGGGACATAATCAAGTTTCCAAATATTAGTAATGATAGTTTATCTGAAATATCTAAGTTATACTATAGCGGACAGAGCATAAATCCATTTGAATTTGACTCTGAAAAAATAAGGCATTTAGGAATATATGAGATTAGTAATCTCAGAGTATTATGCAGGTCCTTATTGGATACTATTCTGTCAGATATTAAAAATGATACATTGAAAGATAAAGACTATTATTTAAGCATTTTAAATGATTGATTTTATTAAAATTGAAAAAGACGATTTCCTTCCAGAAATCGTCTTTTCTGCTTTTTCGTCAACTGTAGTGGGTTGATGAAAAGATAACACCAAGAGAGGTCGAGATTCGTTCTCTCTTTTCGTATGTTCAAAGCGATGATTATGCCATTTTGAAGTTTTCATAGTTCTTAAAACCATAAGCATTCCGTTTGATAATCTTAATCAGGTTGTTGCTTGCTTCAAGTGTAAACTGGTATATATAGTTCCCTTTTTTTACTGTTCAATAGGCGTGAAGTTACCTACTTTTTTCCCAATTATGCGATGTTTTTTTCGTAAGGCGCATAAATAACATCATACTTCTTATTTATCGAAACAAGTCGTAGATAGTTTTTATGAAGGTACACTTTTTTTACATAGGTTTGATTGTTAAATTTCACTGCATAAATTTGTCCATCTTCGATATTTGTTGATTACTTAATCAATACCACATCGCCATCAGGTAAATCAGGCTCCATTGAATCACCTACAACCCATGAGACGAAATCATGAGGGATATTTTCGGTTGAATAAGTAAGAGTATAATCTCCATCACCAAAGTAGGAGTAGCCCGTTCCTGCAGAAAGACCTTCATAGGTTTTATAGCTGAAGAGATCAACAACTTTGTTATCGAATTTTTCTTGTTCTTCAAGTAATTCTGAGCAATAGACAACAACTTTGAAATCAAACAAGCTAAAAACAACTCTAAAGATCATTAAATTGATATTGGAGTGCTTTTTATTGCCAAAATGTACATTTGAAAAATTTTTAGTTTTCACTTAAATAAAGTACATTTTACAGAAGATGAACATCTTTAAAAATTTCCAGTGTTCACTTAAATAAAGTACATAATTGACAATGATTAGCTCAAAAAAATTTTTTGGTTATCTAAAATACAATTGCAAAAATTTAGATATTGCATATATCACCTATTACATTTTTCCGAAAAACTATAATTTTCTTGAAAAATATATCTAGCTATGCTATACTACTAGTATAGAAAGATTTGGAGAAAAACATGAAACGCGAGATCTTATTAGAACGGATTGATAAACTCAAACAAGTGATGCCCTGGTATGTTCTGGAATATTATCAATCAAAATTAGCCGTCCCCTACAGTTTTACAACCTTGTACGAATATTTAAAGGAATACGATCGATTTTTCAGCTGGGTTTTAGAATCTGGTATATCGAATGCTGACACCATGGCAAATATACCTTTAGATGTACTTGAGAATATGACAAAGAAAGACATGGAATCTTTTATTCTTTACTTACGTGAACGCCCTTTGCTTAATGCTAATACGACAAAGAATGGTGTCTCCCAAACAACCATCAACCGTACTTTATCAGCGCTTTCTAGTCTTTATAAGTACTTGACTGAGGAAGTTGAAAATGAACAAGGGGAACCTTATTTCTATCGCAATGTTATGAAGAAAGTTGCTACCAAGAAAAAGAAAGAAACTTTGGCTGCTCGAGCCGAAAATATCAAGCAAAAGCTCTTTTTAGGCGATGAAACAGAGGGTTTTTTGAATTATATCGATGAGGAATACCCCAAAACTCTCTCAAATCGTGCCCTATCCTCTTTTAATAAGAATAAAGAGCGAGATTTGGCAATTATTGCACTCCTTCTTGCCTCTGGTGTACGTCTCTCTGAGGCAGTAAATCTGGATCTTCGAGACCTTAATCTCAAGATGATGGTGATTGATGTAACTCGAAAAGGTGGAAAACGAGACTCGGTCAATGTTGCTGCCTTTGCTAAACCTTATTTAGAGCAATATCTCGCTATTCGAGACAAACGTTATAAGACAGAAAAGACTGATACAGCTCTCTTTCTAACTTTATATAGAGGTGTTCCAAACCGTATTGACGCTTCTAGTGTCGAAAAGATGGTAGCCAAGTATTCAGAAGACTTCAAAGTACGCGTAACACCCCATAAACTGCGTCATACACTAGCAACTCGTCTCTATGATGCGACCAAATCACAGGTTATGGTCAGTCACCAGCTAGGACATGCTAGCACACAAGTTACCGACTTGTATACCCATATCGTTAATGATGAGCAGAAAAATGCCTTGGATAGTTTATAATGATACATAATATAGTTTATGTAATATTTAAAATAGAGCGATAGATTTTTGATTATCTAACGCTCTTTTTTTGTTATTATAAAAATTCAATCCAATAATTTCTGTGTGGCTCAATTATAACTGGCTTTCCCCAAAATGACTTTAGATAAGCCAGATTCGCAGGGGTTACGGGTCTTTTTTCTTCATTGTACTTCTCAGCACTTTCTTTCGTTAAAAAACATTTAACAGCTTCATATGGCGTACCGTCACTAGCTGTACGATCAATATCCATATAAGCAATTTCATCACCTTTTTGAGGACTGTCAGTAAGAAGTTTTCCAATAAAGTAGACTGTTTTATTTTTCATTAATTCATAAGCTTTACAATTTTCAAGTCGGTTATTCGCTGCTGCATACATAATACAAAAACTATCCACGATGTCTTTCATTGGCATTAACGCTTCTTTGCTTACGATGATTTCCTCAGGAGCAAGACCCCCAATAATCAAGTCTTTAAAATGAGCTTGCTGAATAACATTGTCTAAGGCCATTCCCAGAGGGATTTGTACAGCTTGAAAACCTAAAGGTTCTAACTCTTGTCTTTTCTTATCGAAGTGTTCTTGTGTGATACTGACATTCAAATCGTATGGATTTGTAGTTTCTTGTTTCTTAAAAAATGCTACCACAGTACGATCTAACTGTTCAAATAGACCAAGATTTTCAACTGGAATCTTTATCATTATTAATTTTTCCTCTATATATTTAAAATTTCCACTATATTATACTCTCATGATGATCGATTATCAAGTTTAAATAAAAAAGAAATCCACATTACATGGATCTCTCTTTCTTTATTCCACCACTGCCTCAGCAATTTCTTCTGCAGTGATTCCTGCGAAGTAACGACCTAGGTTAATGGTTTGAAGTGCTTTAAGTACATCTTCGCGTTCGTATTTAACACCACGAAGGACATCTTCTACTGCTGCTACATCTTCGATACCAAAGAAGTCACCGTAAATCTTAATGTCTTGAATTTTTGATTCAATAACATTAGCAAAGATTTCTACCTTACCGCTTGGGAATTTTGTGCCACGACGGACATTGTATTCAGGAGACTTTCCATAGTTCCAGTCCCAAGTCCCAAACTTAGTTTCTTTGATTCGATTAATTTCAGCCAATTCCTCATCTGAGAAGACATACTCTGTCATTTCAGGGTATTCTTTTTTCATGTATTCCAAAAGTAAGTCACGAAATTCTTCTACAGTAATTTTTTCTGGCAATTCGTCTACGATATTGGTTACTCGTGCGCGAACTGATTTAAAACCTTTTGATTCGAACTTGTCTTTAGAAACCTTAAGTGCGTTAGCTAGGACTGACAAATCTACGTCAAATAGAAGACAACCATGGTGCATGATACGGCCATTGATATAGGCTTGTGCATTTCCACAGAATTTCTTACCGTCGATTTCTAAATCGTTACGGCCTGTAAATTCAGCTTTAACACCAAGTTCAGCTAAAGTATTGATAACTGGAGTAGAGAAGCTCTTGAAGTCAAAGGCCTTGTTTTCATCTTCTTTTGAAATGATTGTATAGTTAAGGTTGTTCAAATCATGGTAAACAGCTCCACCACCACTGATTCGACGGACTACTTCAATTCCATTTTCACGAACATAGTCACGGTTAATTTCTTCAACCGTATTTTGGTGACGTCCTACAATAATAGATGGTTTGTTAATCCAAAGAAGGAAGATTTGATCCTCGTCCAAAAGGTGTTTAAAAGCATATTCCTCTAAAGCAATATTAAAGGCAGTGTCGTTTGAATGATTGATAATGTATTTCATAGTATTTCCAAAAATCTAGTTTTTAAATTCTGTTCATAGCAATCCAATTTTCTAAAGTGGTAAAAAGAAATGTAACGATAACACGTTACATTTCTCGGAAAAATTGAGACAAGAGGCTCAATTTTAAGGCATGGAACTCTAATAGAGGTCGCTGCCGTCCGTACTACTTTAAGAAAATTTAGTTAAAAACTTATTTATTTTTTCTTAGGTGAATGGATGGCCATTCCAAGAACATCAGCAAATGCTTCGTACATAACTTCTGAGTATGTTGGGTGTCCGTGGATTGTCTTAAGCATTTCTTCAACAGTGATTTCCATTTCAATGATACTTGACGCTTCATTGATCAACTCTGCTGCTGCAGGACCAATGATATGAACACCAAGGATTTCACCATATTTCTTGTCTGCAATGACTTTAACGAAACCTTGAGCCGCATCTGATGCAATGGCACGACCGTTAGCCGCAAAGTTGAATTTACCAATTTGAACATCATATTTTTCACGAGCTTGTTCTTCTGTCAAACCAACTGCTGCTACTTCTGGAAGTGTGTAGATAGCTGCAGGAGTTAAGTTCAATTTGGCAACAGCGTGGTTTCCTTTAAGGGCATTTTCAGCGGCAACTTCACCCATACGGAAGGCAGCGTGAGCCAACATCTTAGTACCGTTGATATCACCTGGTGCATAGATACCTGGAACAGAAGTTTCCATGTATTCATTAACCTTGATACGACCACGGTCTAATTCAAACTCAACATCTCCGATACCTTCAAGATCTGGAACACGACCGATTGAAAGAAGGGCTTTATCCGCGATGATATCATCTTTTCCTTCAACCTTGATACGGAGCTTGCCATCTTCTTCGATAATTTCTTGGAGTTTTGTATCAGTCAAGATTGTCATACCTTTACGTTCAAGGATTAAACGAAGGTTCTTAGATACTTCCGCATCCATAGCTGGAACAATACGATCCATCATTTCGATAACAGTAACTTTTGAACCAAATGTCATGAAAGCTTGTCCAAGTTCGATTCCGACAACACCGCCACCAATGATGACAAGGCTTTCTGGAACTTCGTTCATTTCAAGGATATCATCACTAGTCATCACAAGAGATGATTCCATACCAGGAACGTTGATTTTGCTTACTTTTGAACCACCAGCAAGGATGATCTTCTTAGTTTCAAGCAATTCAGAACCATTTACCAAGACATTCTTATCTTTAGTAATAGTACCGATACCTTTATGAACATCAACGCCGTAGCTACGAAGTAGTCCTGCAACACCACCAACAAGAGTATTAACAACTTTAGATTTTGTTTCTAAAAGTTTGTCCATATCAACTGTGAAGTTAGGATTTTCAATCACGATACCTCGATTTGCAGCATGACCGATATTCTCGATAATTTCAGCGTTATGGAGGTAAGTCTTAGTTGGGATACATCCGCGGTTCAAGCATGTTCCACCAAGTTCAGATTTCTCAACAAGAGCAACCTTACCACCTAATTGAGCTGCTTTAATAGCAGATACATAACCAGCAGGTCCACCACCAATAACAACGATATCGTAAGCATCATCGCTCTTACCATCATCGTTTGAAGCACTTGCAGCAGGTGCTGGACTAGCTTCAGGTGCTGCTGCGCCAGCTGTTGGGATATTTTCCCCTTCCTCACCAAGATAACCGATAACTTCAGTAACAGGAACAGTTTCACCATCACCTTTAAGGATAGCGATCAAGTATCCATCTTCTTCTGCTTCTAATTCCATGCTGACTTTGTCAGTCATGATTTCCAAAAGGATTTCTCCTTCTTTTACAAATTCTCCGACTTTTTTATTCCATTGGACGATTTGTCCTTCTGTCATATCCACGCCGGCTTTTGGCATAATTACTTCTAAGGCCATATCTTACTTCCTTTATCTATATTTCTAATAATAAATACTTTAAACCAACATTGAGATTGGGTTTTCAATCAAAGCTTTCAGGTCTTTCATAAACTTAGCACCAGCCATACCATCTACGACACGGTGGTCAATTGTCAATCCAAGACTCATAATTGGACGAATCACGATTTCACCATTTACTACAACAGGTTTTTCAACTGTTGAGCTAACACCGAGGATGGCTGAGTTCGGTTGGTTGATGATAGGACCAAATGATTGAACACCAAACATTCCCAAGTTACTGATAGTGAAAGTTGAATTTTGCAATTCGCTAGGAGCTAGTTTACCATCCAAAGTACGTCCGATAACATCTTTAAATGCAACAACCAATTCAGACAAGGTCATCTTTTCAGCATTGTAGACAACTGGTGTCATAAGACCATTATCCATACCAACAGCCATCGCAAGGTTGACGTAGTTGTGGGTGATAATTGTCTTACCATCTTCCGTTAATGACGCGTTAATGTATGGGTGTTTCATAAGAGTCTTAACAACCGCTAGAGAAAGCAAGTCTGTAACAGTGATTTTCTTACCAGTTGCTTCCATAATTGGATCAAGAACTTTCTTACGAAGGGCAAGCAATTCAGACATATCTACATCATAGTTAAGCGTAAAGGTTGGAGCAGTTAAGTATGACTCAACCATACGTTGAGCAATAACCTTACGCATAGGAGTCATCGGAATGCGTTCGATTTCTCCATAAGGCGTTACGTTGTCTGGAACTTCTTCCACTTTCTCAATTTGAGCAGGTGATTTAATGGTGTCATTTTCGATATTTTCAGGAAGATAGGCCAAAACGTCCTTCTTCATGATTTTACCACGATGACCTGTTCCTTGGATTTCTTGCCAAGCAATATTATGTTCTAATGCAATTCGTTTTGCGAGTGGTGAAATGCGAACCACGTTAGTGTCTTTATATGTTTCCACGTCTTCTTTGTGGACACGACCGTTTGCGCCTGAGCCAGAAATGTCATAGAGATTAATTCCTAAATCATCCGCTAATTTTCTAGCTGCAGGAGTCGCTCTTAGCTTATCATCAGCCATGACCTCTCCTATTCTATTTATGATGCAAAGGGCATCAAAAGTCACAGTGAAAATGGGAAAATTGACGAAGAAACTTTAGTTTCTAAGAAAGTTTATCTTTTTCACACAGACTTTAGCCCGAGTTCATTTTTAAGATATCAAGAACGTAGAGGACAAAGAAAAAATAGGAGATTGAGGCTGTGTTCGATGAACACAAGGAAATCTATCTTTTTTCACAGTCCTCCGTCCGGATTCAATTCTACAAGCAACTTGGATACACACGTATCTCAAGTTGCTACGATTGCCGCTATCAGGCGGTCAACCTAGTAGACTTACTAATTCGTTCGTCGAATAGAATCGATTCGACTCACTCATGTCGCATTTTATCTATTTCAAAATGAAAGATAAAACCACGAATATGTTACATAATTTATTTTATGTATTATTGTTTGTTATGAGTTTTACGGATTGCATCTTTGATGCTTTCAACTGTCGGAATCATTGCATTTTCAAGATTTTGTGCATAAGGCATTGGTACATCCTCACCTGCACAACGGCGAATAGGTGCATCTAAATAATCGAACGCTTCTGATTCTGAAATAATAGCTGAGATTTCACCGATAAAACCACTTGTCTTGTGGGCATCGTTGACAAGAACTACTTTTCCAGTCTTCTTAACTGAATTAATAATGATGTCTTTATCAAGTGGAACCAAAGTACGTGGGTCTACTACTTCTACTGAGATGCCTTCTTCGGCCAATTCTTCAGCTGCTTGCATAACACGACGAAGCATTTTTCCGTATGTTACTACTGTTACATCAGTTCCTTCACGTTTGATTTCTCCGACACCAAGTGGGATAGTATAGTCTGGGTCAACAGGTACTTCACCTTTTTGGTTAAATTCTGATTTGTATTCAAGAATGATAACAGGGTTGTTGTCACGGATAGAAGACTTAAGAAGTCCCTTCATATCAGCTGGTGTACCTGGAGCTACAACCTTCAATCCTGGGATATGCGTAAACCAAGATTCCAATGATTGTGAGTGTTGAGCTGCAGAACCAACTCCATTACCGGCCGCACAGCGGATTGTCATTGGTACTTGCCCTTTTCCACCAAACATGTAACGAGTTTTAGCTGCTTGGTTGACGATATTATCCATGGCAATAACTGAAAAGTCCATGAAAGTCATATCAACGATTGGACGAAGTCCAGTCATAGCAGCACCAGCAGCAGCACCAGAAATTGCAGCTTCTGAAATTGGACAGTCACGTACACGTTCTGGTCCAAATTCTTCAAGCATACCTACAGATGTACCAAAGTCTCCACCAAAGACACCGACATCTTCACCCATCAAGAGTACATTTTCATCACGACGCATTTCCTCAGACATTGCAAGGATAATGGTATCGCGGAAAGACATTAATTTTGTTTCCATATTTCTCTACTTCTCCTTAGTCTGCGTAAATATCTTCAAAAGCTGATTCTAGTGGAGGGAATGGACTTTCTTCTGCAAACTTAACAGATGCTTCCACTGCTTCCTTGACTTGAGCCTGAATTTCTTCAAGTTCTTCTGCACTAGCAATTTTATTTTCGACTAGGTACTTGCGGAGGTTTTCGATTGGATCTTTTTCCTTCCACTCATCGACTTCTTCACGTGTACGGTATTTACCAGGGTCTGATGATGAGTGACCAAGCCAACGGTAAGTTACGCTTTCGATTAAGACAGGGCCTTTACCAGAACGAACATGGTCAACTGCTTTCTTAAATCCTTCATATACATCAATTACATTGTTTCCGTCAGGAATAAACATACCAGGAATACCGTAAGCAGCGCTACGCTCGTGAATATGCTGAACATTAGTCATTTTCTTGATGTCAGCAGAAATTCCATAACCGTTATTGATACAGTAGAAAATAACTGGAAGATTCCAAATTGAGGCCATATTAACAGCTTCGTGGAATACACCTTCGTTAGTCGCTCCATCACCAAAGAAGCAGACAACGATTTTACCAGTATTTTTCATTTGTTGAGTAAGGGCAGCACCTACTGCAATCCCCATACCACCACCAACAATACCGTTGGCACCAAGGTTACCTGCATCAAGGTCAGCGATGTGCATTGATCCACCTTTACCTTTACAAGTTCCAGTATACTTACCAAGGATTTCAGCCATCATACCATTAAGGTCGATTCCTTTAGCAATGGCTTGACCGTGACCACGGTGGTTTGATGTGATAAGGTCATCTTCATTAAGAGCTAACATAGCCCCAACGTTAGCAGCCTCCTCACCAACAGAAAAGTGCGTCATTCCTGGCACTTTCCCTTTTTTTACTAATTGAGCAATTTTTAAATCCATACGACGAATTTCTTCCATCTTACGGAACATCTCAAGCAAAAGATTTTTATCTAAAGTTGACATAATCTTGCCTTTCTATGTTTAATTTCTTACATTTCTATTCTAACTTATAGGTTAATGAGAGTCAAAGAATATGCTTGCTATTTTTTCACAATATAAAAAAAGAAAAGTCAATGAAATCAAGACTTTTCTTTACATAAAATGACTATTTCACAAAGTGATTTTCAAGGATACTTTCAACGAATTATTTGAATCTTTTCATAATAACTTGTAAACGCCACTGATAGAGTAAACCACTGATTACTAAACTTATGATAAGACCAATCCAGTACGAATAAGCGCCTAGATTTGTCGAATAGTCCAAAAGCCATCCAAGAGGAATAGCTACCCCCCAGTAACCAAGGAGACCGAGATAGAAAGGTATGCCTGTATCTTTATAGCCTCGTAAAATACCTTGTAACGGAGCAGCAAATGTATCAGCCAACTGGAAAAATAGGCTATAGGTCATAAAACTTGCAGATAATTGAATAAATTCAGGATCATAACCGTAAAGTCTCGCAACATTTTCTCGGAAAATATACAAAAAGGAGAGAGTCAAAACTGCGAATACCATAGCAGATAAACGCCCAATTTTGATGTATTTCTTAGCATCTTCTAGCCTTTTGGCTCCAACTTCGTAAGACACCACAATCGCCATTGCTGTTGAAATACTCATAGGAAAGGCGTACATGAGAGATGAAAAGTTCATAGCAGACTGATGACTAGCTATTATCAATGATGAAAACTTCGCCATAATCAAGCCAACTGATGAAAAAATAGCAACCTCTGCAAATACGGTTCCACCTATCGGTAGTCCTAATCTAATTGCTTCTTTTATCTTAGCCTTATCTAAGGGTAAACGTTTCTCTAAATGCAGCTCTTTCAGTTTTTCTTGTTTAAGAAGAACTAGTATAGAAATTAACAACAAAGCCCAATAAGCCAAGGAAGTCCCAAGTCCTGCTCCTGCACCTCCTAACTCAGGTAAACCAAAGGCTCCATAGATTAGTAAATAGTTAAAACCACTATTGAGAGGTAGCAATAAAAGCATTAAATACATGGATAGTTTGGTCAGTCCCAGCGCATCAAGTAATGAACGAATAACACTAAAGAGTAAAAGTGGAATAATCCCGATTGCTAAAAACCATAGATAGCGTACTGCTATATCAGCTACTGCTGCTTCTAAACCCATATTGTTTAGAATTAGTGGCGCAGCAAGAAAAACTAAAGCAAATAGAACAATTGATAAACCAAGTGAAAGATAAAGAAATTGATAAAAATCAGAAGCCACTTCATTTTTCTTTCCTCGACCCAAATGATGTCCAACTATAGGAACCAAGGCTGAGACAATACCAGTTAGGAAGGTGAAAAAGGGATTCCATAGACTTGTCGCCATTGATACCCCAGCCAAATCTATAGTATTATACTGGCCAGTCATGGTCGTATCGACAAAAGAAGCGGAATAATTGGCAAATTGATAGACTAGAATTGGAAAGAAAATCTTAAGAAATAAGATAAATTTGTCTTTAAAATGATGGGTTGGGTACATATCGTCTCTCTCTAATTAATGATTCGAAAGAGCAGATTTCACCTAGTTCTTATAGACAATCTGTCCATTACAGATTGTGTATTTGACCTGCCCTTTCAAAGATTCACCGATAAATGGTGAATTCGCTGCTTTAGAAGCAAAATGACTATCCACGATTCGGTCCGCTTTATCATCAAAAATTGTAATATCCGCTGGACCGTTTTCTGATAGATAACCTGCTTCAAAGTTATAAAGTTTTGCTGGGTTGTAGGACATTTTTTCTAACAATTGCATTAAACTCAACTCGCCAGCTTCCACCAAATAGGTTAAACCTAGTGACAAAGAAGTTTCCAAGCCTGTCATACCTGATGGCGCTTTGGTAATATCCTCAACATTTTTCTCGTCAGCATGGTGAGGCGCGTGGTCAGTAGCAATGACAGAAATGACTCCAGATTTTAAACCTTCAATGACAGCACGACGGTCTGATTCCAAACGAAGAGGTGGATTCATCTTAGCGTTACTTCCTTTAGTCAAAAGCAGAGCTTCAGTCTTCGAAAAATGCTGTGGAGCAACTTCTGCAGTTACGTTTGCTCCCATATTTTGAGCAAACTCTACAACTTTAACACTCTCTTCCTTAGACAAATGCTGGATATGAACATGGGCTTTTGTTGCATAGGCGATCATGACATCACGTGCAATCATTGCATACTCTGCAACCCCTGTAGCGCCACAAATATGGAAGTGTTCTTTAGCAATGTTTTCATTAAAACCTAGCGTACCATTAAGACCAGGATCTTCTTCGTGCAGACTGATAAAAGTGTTGAGTTTTTTAGCCTCTTCCATAGCTTCTTTAACTACTTTACTACTTTCAAGAGGAATTCCGTCATCAGAAAAACCAACTGCCCCTGCTTCTAAAAGGGCTTTAAAATCAGTTAAGTCTTGACCATTAAAGTTTTTGGTAATTGTAGCCACAGACTTAACGTTAATTTTTTCCTTGGCTGCTGATTGAAGAACTTCCTCTAAAGTCTCAACATCGGAGATAGTTGGATTGGTATTAGCCATCATAACGACAGTTGTAAAACCACCTGCAGCTGCTGCTAAAGCACCTGTATGAATGTCTTCTTTATGTGTTTGACCTGGTTCACGGAAATGAACATGGATATCTACCAATCCAGGTGCTACAACTAAGCCTGTTGCATCAATGACTTCTGCACCTTCTTCACTAATTTGTGATGCAATTTTTATAATTTTCCCTTCATCAACCAAAACATCACAAACTTGATCCAAACCAGACTTTGGATCCATTACACGGCCATTTTTGATTAGTAACATATCTATACTCCTTTACTCGTAGAAATCCACTTGTGTGTCCAATAATTTATCACCATCATAGACAAACTTGGCTGAAAAGAAGGGTTTATCCTCTAAGAGCCACTCAACAAAGGTGTGGTCACCTTCCCAGGTCGGCTTGCTAAGAACTTCATCATAAGGAACCCATTCTAAGGTACCTTCATTACAATCAATCAATTCACCCTCAAATTCAGTCACCTTAAATACATAGGTGTACCAGTCTAAATCTGGTGTGAATTCAGGAAAAGTGATAACTCCCTTTAAAACCGGCTTAGCCTTCAACCCTGTTTCTTCTAATATCTCACGTGCAGCACATTCTTGTGGAGTTTCCCCGCGTTCTAACTTACCACCTACACCGATCCATTTTCCTTCATGAACATCATTAGGCTTTTTATTGCGATGAAGCATGAGCAATTCTTTTCCATTATCAATATAGCAAATTGTCGCTAACTGAGGCATTTTCTCTCCTTATCTAAGCCATTCGATTGGCTCTTGTCCTGTCTCTTTTAAAAATGCATTGGCCTTAGAAAAAGGCTTGGAACCCCAAAATCCTCTGTAAACAGAAAGAGGACTTGGATGGGCTGATTCGATAATCAAGTGGTGAGGGTTGGTAACCAAGGCCTTCTTTTTACGTGCATATGCTCCCCAGAGTACAAAGACCACTGACCTATCTAGATCATTGACAACCCGAATCACGGCATCAGTAAAAGGCTCCCATATCTGCCCAGCATGACCATTGGCCTGCCCAGCAGGAACCGTCAAGCAAGCATTGAGAAGTAAGACACCTTGCTCAGCCCAAGACGTTAAATCATGGGACTTCTTAGCTCCGATGTCATCCGACAATTCTTTCAAGATATTTTGCAAGGACGGCGGCGCTGGGATAGCATCGGGTACAGAAAAACTCAAACCCTGCGCTTGATCTGGCCCATGATAGGGGTCTTGCCCTAGAATCACCACCTTCACTTCTTCAAGCGGTGTTGTCAAGAGAGCCTGAAAAACCTTCTCCTTAGGTGGATAAACAGTTCCCTGAGCATAGACCTGTTCCATAAATTGATTGATTTTCCCAAAATAACCTTCAGGTAATTGCTCCTTAATCAAAGCATGCCAAGATGAGTGTTGCATCGCCAACTCCTTTATCGTATCCATCTAAAGGCACGTCTTAATTCATCCGTACCATTTTTAAAAAAGCATAAACCATGTGCAAGAATGATCTTATCCGGTTTCCAGTTTAACATACGGGCAAAGGAAACCTTTGCTTCCCTTTGCCTTCCTATAAAAGTCATCCGATAGTCAATAGGAGTTTGACCATCAGGAGCTGTTACACGAGCTAAACGATAGAATCTTCTGCGAATTGGACTAGCTATTTTTTCAGGTTCAAAATTCTCTATAAGGTCTGTTAAAATAAGTGTTTTAGTTGATTTATGAAAAAACACCACCTCTTCGATGACAGAACTTCCCTTAAAAATAAGCTGTTCAATCTCATCAGACCATAGGTCGGGAGCCATATCTGTTAAAGGAGCATCAAATTTTACCTTGACATTCTGACTTTTCGCTCTCTCTTCAACTCCTGGACTAGACCATGCTTGTGCATGAGGATATCTTTTTCTCCAATCTGAAATATAGGCGTAGTGAATCTTATTTGGTGAAATCAGGTAAGCGACTTTGCCCAAAGCGTCCAGTTCAGTAAACAGTCCCTCATTTGGCGCAATCGGAGAGTGAATCCAAAGTTTGCCATCATTTAACTTAACCACCGTCATACGTGTCTGAAAAGGAAGTTTGAAGATCTTCACGTCCATTTGAATCAAATCACCATCTACTATCCAGATATTTTGATCAACTTCCTTTAGTGAATACAACGGTTCATAAAGAGAAAGAATTGGCCTAGACATCATTTACTGCTACCGCTCCTTCATTTATACTGCCTCTATTATAGCAAAAAGTGGCTATCTAAACCACTTTTTACAATTTATCTAAGATTTCTAGCAAAGCCTGATAAGAGTCGACTTCATAAGTTGGATGAGCTTGGGTCATATTTTCCAGATGATGAGGATTGTACCAGATAGTATCGATGCCAGCATTATTCCCCCCCTGAATATCAGCTGATAAGGAGTCGCCAATCATAAGGGCATGATCTTTATCAAAGTTAGGGATTCGAGCTCCAATTTTCTCATAAAATGCTGCATCTGGTTTTTGGGTATGGAGTTGCTCTGAAATGAAGATTTCCTTGAAAAATGGTGCAATACCAGATTGTTCCAAACGTCCTGTCTGAATAAAGGTAATTCCATTTGTAGCACCATAGAGTTCATAGCCCTTTCTTATCAATTTTTTTAATAAATCTTCTACACCTGGGAAAGTCTGCCCCTGTTTCGATAGGAAAAACTGGTAGCGCCCTGCTAAGTAGGCCCCATCTTTTTCAATACCAAAATGAGCAAACAATTTTGCAAAACGTGTATTGACCAATTCTTTTTTTGTAATCTTTTTTAGCTCCAAGTCCTTCCAAAGTAATTTGTTCATAGGTACATAATAATTCTTGTACGCTTGGATATCCTCTACTCCTTCTTCTTCTAAGAGTTGCGTCAGAGCTATATCCTCACCAGCATCAAAATCGAGTAGTGTGTGATCTAGGTCGAAAAGTAAAAATTTATAATACAATTTAGAAATTTTCCTTTCTAAAAATACATTTAAAATATTATAGCATAATTGCATATCTATAGACAAATAGCTATTGCAATTAGCAATGATTACATAAAATAAGTTTTTGTTAAACGAATATCAACTTTTAAAGCTATAGAAATTATTTAAAAATTTCTTAAAAAAATATATACTCAACTTCCATTTCACATATTTAAATTTGCTGTTAATATTATTTTGTGCTATAATTCACTATGTAGGAATTTTTAGTTCTAGACTAGAAGGAGGAGTGTTAAAAAAGTCTATAAAATTAAACTACAAGATATTTAATCAACTATTGCTTAAAGTTAGAAAATACAATTTCTTAACTTTTAAATTTATTATTATTTATAAGAGGGAAGATTATAATGAGTAATAAGAAAAAATTTAGTATTTTCTCATTTTTGATTTGCGTTCTGACAACTATTTTCGTTTTTAGTTTTAATAAAACTTTTGCTGAAACTCCTGAGGTTTCAGTATCTGGAAAATTCGTAGATACAATCAAAAATGTTAAAGTATCAAATAATGAAGGCGGAGACCTCAACTGGGACTTGCAACAGTGGGCAACCTTCCGAATTAATGCCGATTATGATTTATCTGGGAAGAATGTTAAAGCTGGAGATTCAACTGTCGTTACAGTTCCGGATGCTTTAATGATTACTTCAACTTCGTTTAAGATTCGTGATATCAATACAAATGAAATCATTGCGAACGCTGATGTAAACCCAGATAATAAATCCATTACAATTACCTATACAGATTATGTTGAAAAACACTCAGATACAAGTGGAAATTTCTTCTTCTATGCTCGTATAGATTTCAAAAAACACCCACAAAAAGGTGAGGTACCGGTAGAAATCACCATTAACAAAGAAACAAAAGTTGCTGGTAAAGTTTCATTTACAGGTATCGGAGACGGCAACCCAAGACTTTTAACAAAGACTAGCTGGGTTAATAGTGGAAATCATAAAGAAGTTCAATACACAATTTCTGTCAATCGTAACAAACAAAATATCAAGGGTGTAACAATTGAAGATCACTTGAGATTTACTAATGCATCCTATGTAAAAGATAGTATCAAAGTTATCAAAGGTAAGTTTTCTTACGAAACTGGTGAGTGGGTATTCTCTAATCGCGTCGACGTAACTGATCAACACAAGATAACAATCAGTGAAGATGGACAATCATTTGTTATTGATTTAGGTGATATTACTGATCAAGATCAATACCGTATCGATTATAAAGTACAATTGAATTATGAACCTATAGATGGTGAACTTTTGAAAAACGAGGCAACTCTTAAAGGTAAAGAGATTGAGAGCAAAGATGTAACTAACATTGCTGCAGTTCAAATTGCTGGTGGTGCTGGTGTTGGTTATGTGTACTCAATCAATATTCATAAAGTAGATGATGCAAATCAACCTCTTAAAGGTGCTAAGTTTAGAGTTGTTCGTCAAGCAAATAATCAAGTTATTGGTGAGTTTGAGTCAGATGAAAATGGTAACATTGCAGTTAACAAATTGTTAAAAGATAAGTATATCTTAACTGAAATTGAAGCTCCTTCTGGTCACGTTATTAAAGACGCTGATACTGTAGTTAATGTTGAAGATTTTGGAACAGATCACGCAGTTACAAAAACAATCGTGAATCCGAAAGAAGAAACCACTACTACTGAAGCAACTACGACTTCTACAACTACAACAACAGAAGCTCCTACAACAACAGAAGCTCCTACAACAACAGAAGCTCCTACAACAACAGAAGCTCCTACAACAACAGAAGCTCCTACAACGACAGAAGCTCCTACAACGACAGAAGCTCCTACAACAACAGAAGCTCCTACAACAACAGAAGCTCCTACAACAACAGAAGCTCCTACAACGACAGAAGCTCCTACAACAACAGAAGCTCCTACAACAACAGAAGCTCCTACAACGACAGAAGCTCCTACAACGACAGAAGCTCCTACAACGACAGAAGCTCCTACAACGACAGAAGCTCCTACAACAACAGAAGCTCCTACAACGACAGAAGCTCCTACAACAACAGAAGCTCCTACAACAACAGAAGCTCCTACAACAACAGAAGCTCCTACAACAACAGAAGCTCCTACAACGACAGAAGCTCCTACAACAACAGAAGCTCCTACAACGACAGAAGCTCCTACAACGACAGAAGCTCCTACAACAACAGAAGCTCCTACAACAACAGAAGCTCCTACAACGACAGAAGCTCCTACAACGACAGAAGCTCCTACAACGACAGAAGCTCCTACAACAACAGAAGCTCCTACAACGACAGAAGCTCCTACAACGACAGAAGCTCCTACAACAACAGAAGCTCCTACAACGACAGAAGCTCCTACAACGACAGAAGCTCCTACAACAACAGAAGCTCCTACAACAACAGAAGCTCCTACAACAACAGAAGCTCCTACAACGACAGAAGCTCCTACAACGACAGAAGCTCCTACAACGACAGAAGCTCCTACAACTTCGGTAACTACTACTGAAGCAACTACAACTCCTTCATCAACTTCCGAAACAACAACTAAGGAAGACAAGCCAGGGCTTCCAAATACAGGTGAAAGTAAAGGAACATTGATTACAATCATTGGAGCTGTAACTCTAATTTCATCAATCGTTGCCATTGCATTTTTTCGAAATAAAGGAAAAAAATAAAAGTAAGATAAAATAAAAGTTGATTGATTATCTAAAAGGACTATTTAACAAAAATAGTCCTTTTTCTTTTCCAAATTAATGAATCATTTTCTACAAACATTGTTAAAATAAATGTTTTAATTTTTTCAGTGAATTTAATATTATTTTATACTTAAAACAGTTAATTGTTTGAAATTTTATTTATTTGTGATACAATTCACTTTATAGGATATTTTTTTGATAATTGACTAGTAGGAGGTGTGTTTTTAATAGTGTTGTCTTGAAAAAGTAACCTATAAAGTTATGCATATATTTGTAAGTTTTGGTAATAACATACAAATATATGTGAAAATTTGGAGACAAATAGGAGAAGAAGATGAAAAAAAATAATCTAAGTAGACTTGCAAAAGTCTTCTTTCTTGTATTTTTACCATTATTATTCATAGTATTTTCGCAATCTGATGTGGTAAAAGCTGGAGATGTCAGTAACAACATTAGTTCGCTGACTGTTTCATCAAATGAAATTACAGATGGAGGACAAACATCTGTTAAATTTACATTTGACGAACACGTACAAAAAATCCAACCAGGTGATACATTAAAAGTTAATTGGACTAGTTCTGGTACAGTCTTTGGGGTTGGTTTTAAAAAGACTATTCCTCTAAGTATTGACGGAACTTACGTTGGAGACATGGTCATTACTGATGGCTCTGCAACTGTTACTTTCAATGAAGCTATCAAAAACCTTCAAAACATCCGTGGTTGGGGTGAATTTGAGATTGAAGGTCATAACAATACAGCAACTGATAAAGAACATGTTGGTAAATTTACTATTATCAGTGGAGTTAAGACCGTAGATTTAAACGTTAAAAAAATGGCTACTGGTGTTAATAGCGCTCCATTCTATCTCAAAGCAGGTGATATGCACGCTGACGATCCTGAACACATTCTTTGGGTATTAACCATCAATGCAATGAACTTAGAAGTGGACGGCGACGTTCGTGTCGAAGACGAAGTTCAAGGCGGACACAAATTAGTGCCAGACAGCTTTAAAATTACAACAACAGGAAACAAACCTGGCTACTATTCTGGCGCTACAGCGATTGAAGATTTCAAAGCAGCGTTCCCTGGATCAACATTTACAGTGGATGCTTCAGGAAAATTTGTAGTTACGATTCCTAAAGACCTTATCAACAAGACCGGCGTTCTTATTTTCTACCAAACTAAAGTAGAGAATGAAAATCAAAAGAAATTCTTGAACAATACTAAAGTATGGTATCAAGTCAAAGGTGAACAAGCAGTTATTGCCAAGGTAGTGAACGCTTCGGTAGCTAATATTAACGCAAACGGTGGTGTGGATGGCGATCAGACTTCAACTATAACAACTACTACTGAAACAACTACGACTTCTACAACTACAACAACAGAAGCTCCTACAACAACAGAAGCTCCTACAACAACAGAAGCTCCTACAACAACAGAAGCTCCTACAACGACAGAAGCTCCTACAACGACAGAAGCTCCTACAACGACAGAAGCTCCTACAACAACAGAAGCTCCTACAACAACAGAAGCTCCTACAACAACAGAAGCTCCTACAACGACAGAAGCTCCTACAACAACAGAAGCTCCTACAACAACAGAAGCTCCTACAACAACAGAAGCTCCTACAACGACAGAAGCTCCTACAACGACAGAAGCTCCTACAACAACAGAAGCTCCTACAACGACAGAAGCTCCTACAACAACAGAAGCTCCTACAACAACAGAAGCTCCTACAACAACAGAAGCTCCTACAACAACAGAAGCTCCTACAACGACAGAAGCTCCTACAACAACAGAAGCTCCTACAACGACAGAAGCTCCTACAACGACAGAAGCTCCTACAACAACAGAAGCTCCTACAACAACAGAAGCTCCTACAACGACAGAAGCTCCTACAACGACAGAAGCTCCTACAACGACAGAAGCTCCTACAACGACAGAAGCTCCTACAACGACAGAAGCTCCTACAACGACAGAAGCTCCTACAACAACAGAAGCTCCTACAACGACAGAAGCTCCTACAACGACAGAAGCTCCTACAACAACAGAAGCTCCTACAACAACAGAAGCTCCTACAACAACAGAAGCTCCTACAACGACAGAAGCTCCTACAACGACAGAAGCTCCTACAACGACAGAAGCTCCTACAACGACAGAAGCTCCTACAACTTCGGTAACTACTACTGAAGCAACTACAACTCCTTCATCAACTTCCGAAACAACAACTAAGGAAGACAAGCCAGGGCTTCCAAATACAGGTGAAAGTAAAGGAACATTGATTACAATCATTGGAGCTGTAACTCTAATTTCATCAATCGTCCTAGTAGCATTCTTGCATAAGTCAAAAAAGATTAATATAAATTAGGAACTTAAAGAGGATTTACTTTTAATGAGTAAATTCTTTTTTATATTTCTGATTAACAATAAAAAATCGATAACTGTTTATAGTTATCGATTTTAAAATATTTAATCTTTTTCACCAAGTTTACTATTGATTGTCATCATAATGCTTGCAATTTTTTCTCCCCAATATGGATCTGAAGCATAAAGGACATTCATACCTGATGATTTATTTCCTAGGTGTGTTCTCCCATTATCAATGTAATTTTCGCGAATCCACTTGGCTGCACCTAAGATACCCTTATCAACATCGTCAAAGCTTTTAGCTGAATCATATGGTGTTGTATCATAAGCAGCGATACCAAAGAAGTTATTTTTATCCTTAGCAATCTGACTACGTCCCCATGCGCTTTCTAGAGCGCTGTGAGCTATAAGGTAGAGTGCATTTATTTGATAGCGTTCTTCAGCTTCTTTAAAGATAGCTCCCTTACCTGCCAAACGACTTCCTTTGATATTCATAAGAGAATATACTTTATCTAATTCTTCAGCTGTGTAATTAGTTGGTTTTCTTAAATCCCTGAATAAGAAAGGATTTTCAACTGTAAAGTTTTCAAAGTTAATACCATCAGCTGAATAATATTTTTTACCAATAGCCATTGATGAACTATGAGGGGCTACACGGATACTTGCGTATGGTGATAATTCATGATAAAGATAATTACCATCAGATGCATAGTGAGGAATGAAGTCACTATCTGAGCTAACCGCTACTAGATCACTCTTGTTCATATATCCTGAAAGACCTGAAATTTTGACTGGAAGTCGACCGTCTTTGGTCTCGGATCCATCAATCGATACAATACTTCCTTGCGAAATATAGCTGAGTTTTTCACCAGAAGCACTATATACATTTGCTGTAATTGGTTTTACTTTATAGTATGCTGCTGTATCGGAAATCCATTTTCCATTGCTTTGAAAAGAATAGTCTTTACCGTTAATGGTGAAATTACCAGTTACATATGCCCCATCTTCTTTGAGATAATACCAGGCGTTATAACTTTTATCAAAAATCCACTCATTCTTGGCCATATAACCATAAGATTTGAGATAGTAAGAGCCTTGCCATTGGTTTTCAGCATAAGCACCATCAGATTTTAAGTAGAACCAACTATCGTACTTCTTATCAAAGAACCATTCACTTTGAGCCATGGCCCCACTATCTTTTAGATAATATTTCTCTTTCCATTGGCTACTTAACATGTCACCATCTTTATGAAAAGAGTACCATGAACCATTGATTTTTTCCCATTTATCGCGGATAGCTTTTCCTGAATCAGTAGCATAATACCACTTATCTTCGAGTTTTGCCCAGGCATTTTCCGCCATAGCTCCACTAGTCTTGAGAAGATAGTCTTTATAAATAGTAGCACTTAGCATGACACCAGATTCATCAAATCGATACCATAGGCCATCAATCTTTGCCCACTTGTCACGATTGATTTTTCCTTCTTGATTACCGTAGTACCATTTATCACCAATTTTTACCCAGCTATTTTCAGCTAAGACACCACTTGCTTTGAATAGATAATTATCGTAAACAGCATTGCTAATCATGATACCATTTTCATCGAATCGATACCAAACACCAGCTATCTTTTTCCAATTATTACGAGTAACTTTCCCGTCCTCAGTGGCATAATACCATTGGTTGTCAATTTTAACCCAAGAATCCTCAACCATAGCACCACTTTTACTTAAGAGGTAGTCATCATAAACAGTATCACTAAGCATCACACCATCCTGGTTAAAATAGTACCAGCGACCTGCTATTTTTTTCCAATTTGTGACAGCCTTTTTATTCTCATAATAACGCCATTGGCCATTTTCTTTTTGCCAGCCATCTTTATTAACTTCCTCAACTTTTGTTTCAGTTGTTGTTTTTTCCTTATTTTCAGGTGTTTCTTTCTTCGGCGTAATTTGCGAAGATTCTTTGTTTAGATCTTCTTTTGAATTTTGGTTTCTATCCTTATCTTGGCTTATTGATTGTTTTTGATCTTCTTTTCCAATATCATTAGGTACAACCTGTTCTGAAGTTTGAGCTTTATTTCTAGTTTGTGAATCCTCGGCATAAACAGTAGATTTTGCAAAGCCAGCAATCGAGAGAGCAACTGTACTTGCCAGTAAAATCCTTTTCATTGTATTCTCCTTATCATTATATAAATGATGTATTTGTTTTTGATACATAATGTTTAAAAAACAGCAATTATCCATTATATTATACAATATTCTATTAAAGATAAAAGTAGAATAATTAAGAAGAAAGAAAGTTGTAATATTGTTAAAACAATTTAGAAATAAAAGTCAACAAAAAGTAGTCGAACAATATCTGAACGACTACTTATTTTATTCTAATAATTAACCTTCTATTACTTTGGTACTTTTATTAGTTAGAAGCGGATTTATAAATATAGATAGAATAGCTATGATTGCAAAACTAATACCTACATACCAATATGGTGCATCAAGCGTGGTTGAACGACCAGATAGATTGACAATACCTCGGAATAGTGTCCCTGTTGTAACAATAGCTACTGCCGAATTCCATAAATTAAGGCTAATTCTTGAAAAATACGGAAGAGATTTGAGCAAGATTGCTAGTATTATCCCACCAACCAGAGGTACAACGAACAAGTAATGCATATGAAGTGATGTCTCTCCAAAACTAAATGCTTCATAAATTCTAGAAAAAGCAAAGAAGAAAAGCGTAATTAGTGTATAAGAGATGACAGTTTTTTTAAAGAGTTTTTTGTTAGGATTAATAACCGATGTAGACAATATCACTCACCGCCCTTTCTGAAATTTTGTTTCCTCCAGTCGTTGGCTTGTTAATAACCTGACCGTTGAAGTAAAGCGTAGATGATCCACCACCATCAAGATTGTAGGTCGTTTTTACACCATAGGATTTCATAACTTCAGCTAGCTGGTAAAGAGAGAGTCCTTCACTTTCAGAAGTACGTCCGTCAGAAACTACAATAATGTAGTGGTTTTCATCGATAATACCAATAGCTGTACGTGGATTCGAAGCCATAGCTTGTCCAACTTCTTGGTTTTTTCCTACTGCTATTTCACCATTTTCTACCAAAGCTGGGCCAAAAGCCAAAAGATTGACAACCCCATCTTTAACTAGTTGGTCAGCTGAAATTTGATCTTCGTAAATAATCTTGAAAGAACCATCTTTATAAATGGCTAAATCACCATTATTAGAATTTTCACGGACAGTATCACGATAGACGACTCCATTACGGATAACATATCCTGTAGAGTTAGCTCCGTAGTAATCTCCGTTGACCGCTAGAATAGCATTGTTAGCAG
This sequence comes from Streptococcus sp. Marseille-Q7087, assembly GCF_965111935.1. Classification (NCBI taxonomy): domain Bacteria; kingdom Bacillati; phylum Bacillota; class Bacilli; order Lactobacillales; family Streptococcaceae; genus Streptococcus; species Streptococcus sp. Marseille-Q7087. Next base: position 938,354 of record NZ_CBCOPJ010000001.1, read on the forward strand.
CAGCGGTTTCAGAAGTTTTTGCAGTTACGTTGGTCCCAAAGGCATTTTGGGCGAATGCTGTTTTCAGATAATCTGATGAGCTTACTGTAACATCTGCAAGGTAGACTTGCGTGCTATTAACTGTCGTTTCAGACAAATTTACGGAGATATTATCGTCCTTATAACTTGAGTCTGTTACTGTTGCTGTTTTTGCTGCCTGACTTGCCATCGCAGTATTTGTACTAGTGCTAGTTGTTGCTACTGTCGAAATAGTCTCAGCAAGAACAAAAGTCTTCAACATAGAGTAGCTAAAGGATCCTGTCAAAAGTAATCCGACAACCGAAGCATAAGCATATCGTTTCTTTAAAAATTTCATAGTACAGTTGATGTCCTTTCCTTAAAAATGAATTTCTTCTGAATGGTCCAAGAAACAGCAAAGAGAAGAATTCCAACAATTATCTTAACAATTAAGAGATTCATTCCAAATACTGCATAGAATAGACGAATAAGTAGCGTATCAAGAATAAAGAGTCCAAGTGCTAGCCCAAAGTATCCCATTCCTGTTTTTACAAGACTATCCTCATTCTTAAAAACTAATTTTTTATTGGTTGAATAGTTGAAAATTGAGCTAGTCACACGAGCGATACCGTTAGCAAGAAAAATTCGTATACCAGTTAGAACTGTTGGTAAAAATAAAATCGCTAGAGCATAGACGATATAATCAACAACAAAGCTACTAAGAGATGACAAGGCGAATTTAAAGATATTCTTATAAATCATGAGACCATCTTTTATTGGTCGGAAGTGTGAGCCCTCATTATCATTAATATAGACCGTTTCGATTGGCACTTCTAAGATTTCATATTCTCTGCTTGCTTCCAGAAGCATGTTCATTTCGTATTCATAACGTTGACCTTCTATTTTCAACATGAAAGAAATGAGATTTGTTGTAAAAGCGCGAAGTCCTGTTTGTGTATCTGTCACTCCTACTCCTGTTTGTAATTTAAAGAGTGCTTTTGTCAAGCTATTCCCAAAACGGCTACGGAGGGGGACTTTACCTGTGAAGGCACGCACACCCAAGATTAGTTTGTTAGGATTTTCAGAAGCTTTGTTAGCCGTACGGAAAATATCCCAAATCTTATGTTGACCATCTGCGTCTGCTGTGACTACTGTTCCATAACTATTTTGTTCTTTGATAAATTGGAAGGCAGTTTTTAGTGCTTGCCCTTTCCCTTGATTCACTTGGTGACGGAGTATCGTAGCATATTGCTCAGCTTTATCAAAAATTTTTGACACTTTGATGAACTGCCGTCGTCGATAACTAGAATATGAAAATCACTCTTTTCATGGATTTTTTCGATGAGTTTGATAAGTTTATTATCAGGTTGATAAGCTGGAATTACTATATAGTTCATACCGGCACTCCTTTCTTAGTAATAGTATAACTATACAGAATATCGCTTAAAGATAACTTATATCAGTTTTCTTCAAGAAAAAGTTAAAGAAATTTTAAGATAAGGACAGGTTTTATCTAGCAAGTAAAAATAATCAAGGTTAATAAATATACAAAAAGTCCTCAAACAGCAAGTCTACTTGAGGATAAAATTTATTATAAAAGAGGAAATTTACTCTATTTTTTCTCTTAATTTCTCAACGAAGAGATAGGCCGCAGGGCAGGTTAAAGTGTTTTTGATAGTCAGATTATTGATTTGATAAATCTTTTTTCGGTCAGTATGAGGAAATTCTCGACAAGCCTTGGGACGAACATCGTATATAGAACATAGATTATCGCCACCTAGAAATGGACAAGGCATAGATTTAAAAACCTTATCTCCATCTTCATCAACTTGTAAGAATTCGGCTTCGAAGGCAGGAAGTTTCATCTTAAAATACTTAGCAATGCGTGTGATATCAGCTTCTTTAAAGTCGGGACCAAGAGTTTTACAACAGTTAGCACAAGCTGTACAATCAATCTCTTCAAACACTTCTTGGTGAATCTCTAGAGCAATCTTATCCAAATTTTTAGGAGCTTTTTTCTTTAGGTTTCCTAGAAATTTTCTGTGTTCCTTTTGTTTTTGTAGTGCTAATTGATGATAGTATTCAATATCGATTTCTTTTGGCATAAATTCTTTTACATCCTTTTCTGAAACTAGTATACCATAACTGAAAACAAATAAAAACTACTGCCAAAAAGGCAATAGTTTTAATAGGTTAGTTAACCTCGACTACTTCTACAGTATCCTTGCCAAGTAAAATTAGATGTTTCTCAATTCTGTCTATCTGATAAGAACGAGATAGAGCCTCGGCATATAGTTCTAACTGACCACGGTAACGTTCAATAAGTTGACTTGAAAACTCGTATCTGTCGGTCTTATAGTCAAATAGAACAATCTTATCGTCATAAAGCAAATAACCATCTAAAATACCACGGACAACAAAGTCTTCCTGACTCTTCTCGTCTCTTTTTAACATAGAGAAGGGTTGTTCACGATAAAGCTTGTCCTGATTTGCAAGAATCTCTTGACCAAGAGCTGTATCAAAGAAAGACAAGATTTTTTTAAGATTAACTTTATCTTTAACAGCAGAGCTTGCTTGCACTTGCTCTAAAGCCTCTGTCAAAGTCTCTAAAGTAGGTTTCTTATCGAGATTAATTCGTTGCATGAGTTCGTGAGTTGCACTTCCAATCTCAGTCCCTGTAACTTTTTCAGTTTTTGAAAAATCTGGAAGCTCAAACTGAACAGTAGGATCTTTTGGTTTACTTTGACCAGCTACTACGACTCCTTCCATATCCATGACCGGTTCATAGAACTTTTTAATCTGACTCGGTGTCTGAACACTTGGAAGATTGATTGCTGCACGGTGGATTTCGTTATACACTTCCACTTCTTTTAGCATTTCCAACGCATCTTTGATGGTTTCTGACTGGCGGTTGTCTGCTTGGGATAGGTCTTGAAGTTGACTTTTATGTTCCAATTCTCCCATAGCTTCTTTGGTTAGGTCTTCTTCACCTTCAAAGCGCACACTAAAGTGTAAATCCTCTTTAGAAAATGCTTGATAGATTGCCCAAATCCAATCCTGGAAATTTTGAGCATCTAGTCTAGTTTCTTTCGTCAAAAGACCTTTTCCATTTGTCGGATATTCTTTAGACTCTAATTTTTCACGTGATCCTTTTCCGACTAGATAGAGTTTCTTCTCAGCACGTGTCATGGCTACATAGAGCAAACGCATGAGTTCAGAATAACTTGCTAATTGGAGTTCTTCCTCATTTTGAGTATATGTCAAGCTTGGAATAGATAATTTAATGGTAGATGGAACATATTCCTCTTTGGCATTTGTAGCAACTCTAGCAACATACTTGAGACCAAGGCCATTTCTTCGACTCAGGATAACCTCAGCCATGGAATCTTGCTTGTTAAATTGCTGATCAATATTAAGGATAAAGACATAAGGAAATTCAAGACCCTTACTTTTATGAATACTCATAAGTTCTACAGCATCCTTGGGTGGTGCTACAGCGACATTGGCAAGATCATGCTGGGCTTCCAAGACTTGGTCAATCATTCGAATAAAGCGAGATAATCCCTTGAAATTACTCTTTTCAAACTGATCTGCTCTTAAAGCAAGGGCATAGAGATTTGCCTGTCTGGCCTGTCCATTTGGCAAGGCACCGACATAGTCATAGTAAAAGCGGTCGCTATAGATTTTCCAAATGAGGTCATAAAGAGAATGTGTTTTAGAATAAAAGCGCCATGAATGGACTGTTTCCATGAAAAATTCTAATTTTTTATGAAGTTCAGACTTAATTAAATCCTTATGAATACTAGTTTTCGCTTGAGCATTGACTAGTTTCTCATAAAAGTTCTCTTGAACTTTATCCTCAGATTTTTGGAGAGCGAGACGAGCCAATTCATCCTCATCGAAGCTAAACATCGGAGATTTCATTAGAGCAACCAAAGCAAAGTCTTGCAGAGGATTATGGATGACACGAAGAGTATCCAACATAACCTGCACTTCTAGGGATTGCAAATAGTTTGCTTGAGCACCGTCTGTCTTGACAGGGATACCATACTCTGACAATGCTAGTAGAACTTGATCATTACGACTTCTGCTGGCAGTTAAGAGAGCCATGTCCTTGAAAGGTACACCCTTATCATTATGAAGGTGAATTATCTCCTTAAGCACCATCCGCATTTCACCAGTCAGTTTGTTAGTTGCAAGTTCCTCCTCATCATCAGAATCGCCATCATCAGCCTTATCATACAAGAGAACTTCTGCCTTGTTTTCTGGATTTGATTGAATATCAGTATTTCCAAAAACAAGCTGGTGCATACCGTCATAAGATATCTCTCCAACTTCCTCGTCCATGAGGTGTTTAAAGACATCGTTCGTAGCATCAAGAACCTCTGAACCGCTCCGGAAGTTTTCCTTAAGCAGAATTAACTGACCTTCTTTGTCATCTTGAGCAAATCTATGAAATTTTTCGTTGAAAATTTGGGGATCTGCCTGTCTAAAACGATAAATAGACTGCTTAATGTCACCCACCATAAAACGATTATGACCGTTTGAGAGGAGTTCTAGCATTCTTTCCTGGATGTGATTGGTATCCTGATATTCATCGACCATGACTTCATGGAAGCGTTCCTGATACTCTTGTCGAACCTGAGGGAAGTTTTCCAAAATCTCAATGGTATAGTGGCTAATATCAGCAAATTCGAAGGCATTTTCTTCGCGTTTTCGTTGTCGATAAGCATCAACAAAATCTCTCATGAAGACTTGAAATGTCTTTGCCAAGTCCCAAGAATCTTGATGATAATCTTCTTGGAATTTTAGTAAAGTGATTTGATCATTGAGTGCAATCAGCTTTTCAAATTTTGCTTTTCTCTCTTGGTTGTAAGCTTCTTTCAAGTCTTGCAGTTCGGCCTTGCGACTGGCATTTGTGAGAGCTTTACCATTCTTAGCTTTAGAAATATTTACAACTCGCTCTAAAACTTCTTGGTATTGTTCAAAAGTAGATTCGTTGGTTAAAGCTCCGATTTCATCAAGAACTTGTTGGACAGACTCTAAATAAGCTGCTTTACCAAATTCCTTGGCATCATTATCCAAATGGTAACGGAAAAAGCTTTCTAAATCCCAGAGTTTCTCCTTTATATCGTCTACAGTGTTTTCTTTAGCAACTGTAAAATCAGTCTTTTCAAAACCTTTTAGGAAAGATTCCTCTAGCCAAGCCTGAGGATTGCTAGTGGATTGCAAAAAGTCATAAATCATATAGACCTGTTTACGTAGTCCACGCGCGTCTTTGCTTCTACCTGCAAAGTTTTTGACCAATCGACTAAAATTGTCTTTATCCTTGCCTTGGTAGTGCTGTTCAAAAACTTGTCGAAAAACCTCATTTTTTAAGAGAAGTTGTTCACTTTCGTTCTGAAGGATACGAAAGTTTGGGGCAAGATCAAGGAGGTAGCCGTGCTTAGCCAGGAACTTCTGGGTAAAAGAGTCCATGGTTCCAATAGCAGAATTGGGTAAATCGGCTAATTGTCTACCAAGATGTTTTTTTAGTTCCACATCTTGCGTTTCTTGGATCTGTTGGCTGATTTTCTTCTCCAAGCGTTCTTTTAACTCGGTTGCTGCCTTAACGGTAAAGGTTGAGATAAAGAGTTGGCGAATTTCTACACCACGCGCTAGTTGGTCAAGAATCCGTTCAGCCATGACAAAGGTTTTCCCTGAACCAGCAGAAGCTGAGACTAGAATATTTTGACCAGAACTATAGATCGCTTGAATTTGTTCAGCCGTTTTCTTAGGTTTCTTGTTAGACTGAGCTTCTGCTATTTGTAACTCTTTAATCTCTTCTTGAGATAAAAATTTCATCGCTCCAACTCCTCTCTGATTTTATTAAACCATGCTTCCTTGTCATTGCTCTTAGCTACCTTATCTAACAATCTAGCCTGACCTAGATGATAATTAGCTTCAAAACCTGTAATAGATTGATATTGTTGGACATAGGGCGCAATGCTTCTACCATTTTCTGTATATGGATTGATAGCAAATTGACCAGATAAAATCTTCTCTGCTGCCTTTTTGTAGATAAGGGCATTATAGTCTAGTAATAATTGGAATTCTTCATCAGATAACTGATACGTCTTGTTTTTATTGTAAAACTCTCCGAGGTGTTGCATCTCTTTTTCGAGAAAGAAACCTTGGTATTTCATGCTCTTATTGGTTTCTGTTACTGCCTTTGAAAGAGTTTTAGCAGTTTGTAATGACTGAATCGGTTCAGCCATCTCTAAATACATGGCACCAAAGAAGTCTCTATTCCCTTCTTGCTTGAGGGCGGCAAGATAAGTCGGCAATTGCGAATTAAGACCGTTATAAAAGAGAGGAAACTTGAACTGAGTCAAAGAAGACTTATAATCTACAACACCGATAGCATCAGAAGTTTTCAAACGGTCAATTCGGTCAACCTTCCCACGAATATAGACATTACGACCATTATCTAACTGTACAAAAGCTTGTTCCTTGCCACCAAAAACAGCCTCCTCTTGAATTGTTTCGACATCAGCATTGTGACGAAGAATATGTCCAGTAGCACGTGCCACATCTAAGAGAACTTCCTTAGCAAATTGAGATTCTAAACTTTCTTGATAAATAGCTTGAAACTCTCTTTCTTGACTAGTTTCAGAGATGGCCTGTTCTAAACGGCGATCAAAAGATGTATCAGCAGGAAGTTTCATCGCACGTTCAAAAATACGATGCAAGAAATTCCCGTGACTTCTAGCGTCAGGTTTCAAACGCAATTCTTCCTGTAGGCCCAATACATACCGAAGGTAATAGCTGTATTCATTTCGATAGAATTCTGTTAGACCAGATGTTGATAGATAAAAATCTTGATTTTGAGGATACAAGGCATCTAAAGTATCTGCAGCTAAAGTCTTACTGCGAGGACTTGTAGGCAGGACTGGATTTTCTAAACCTTGGTCTTCCAACTTTTTCCCCATGACACGAGCCAGAACTTTTATAAAAGTTAAGTCTTGGTCACTTGTCTCACTCTCACCTTGCTGATGATAGGCAACAAGACTAGACAAAAGACTGTGATAAGAACCAATATCATCTTTCGATAGATTTTTTCTGTCGATTCTTTTTTCGATCTTGGTAAAACCTAAGTTTTGCAATTCCTTCAAATAAATGGACTCTTCACTCTCGTCTTCATTGAACAAACTTGGTGCTGACAAGACTAACTGTTTACGGGCAGAATTGACCAAAGAAAGCATGGTATAGCGGTTTTTCTTAAGGTTTTCTTGACTTGCAATCAGTAATTGAGAACCTTCTTGGGTTGCTTGGTTCAGTACTTCCCTTTCTTCATCGCTCAAAAGACTAGTATTTTGGGTGATTTTAGGTAGATGATCCTGGGTTAAGCCAAGTGCATAGATGTAATCAGAAGTCAAAGGTGAAATCAAATCATAACTTTGCACCAGAACCGTATCTACCGTTGCTGGTATTGTGCGATAGTTCGTCAAGGACATCCCAGAATGAAGTAAAGATAAGAAATCATCTAAATTAACCAGTGAACCTTCAAATACGGTTGCAAATTGCTCCATAACATGGCAAAAAGCCTTCCAGACTTCTTCTTGTCTTTCTTGTTCAGATACCTCCAATGTTTCTGTTAAGACTTGTAACTGCTTGGTCAAATGAGCTTCCTTCAAAAAGTTGTTCCATTTTGCAAGAATATTTTCAGCCTTTTGCTTGCGACTTCCTAGTAAATTTTCTAAAGGTGTAATGATACGAAGTCGAAGTTCATTTAATTTTTCTAGATCAAACTTTCCGTGATGTGACTTTGTAAACTCTTGTTTAAAATTAGAAAGACCATCAATCCCCAGATAGCGGAGATATTGTTCAAGGCTATCAATTTCCTCTTGACTAAGGTCCGTATACAAGTTAGTTCGTAAGAGATTAATCAAATCTTCTTGACGGAAATTGTATCGTTTCAAACGTCCAATGGATTCTACAAATTGAGTCAAAGGATGATGAGCCATGGACTCACTCTTGCCCAGATAAAATGGAATCTGGTATTGATTAAATATTGTCTGCAAAGACAGTTTATAAGACTCTACATCTCCTAGCAGGATTCGAAAATTCTTATAACTAAGTTCTGAATCTTGATGCAATTTCTGGCGAATACTACGAGCAACTAACTCCACCTCTTCTTTTTGTGTTAGACAAGACCAGATTTGAAAGTCCTTTCTATCTTCGTCATTCACATCTAAACTAATTTCGGAATAATCATAGGCACTTTCGAGAAGTTTTGATGCTTTAGCAAAGGCATCAAGATTTCCGTGTTCTTGACATGCATTTTCTGCCTTGGTCTGATATTTAAAAGCTAAATGGCGTAGAAACTCAACACTGGCTTGGTAGAGGTTCCCTTCACTAAATGGGCTAGTATAAGATTTCTTAGACGCATATACACCAATAACAATCTCAACACCCTTACGATAAAGTAGATCCACTAGGTGTTCTTCTTCTGAAGAGAAACGAGTAAAACCATCAATAACTAAGGCAATCTGGCTAAAATCACTACTTACTTTGTTTTCTTCTATAGCATTGATCAGATAGGATAATTGACTCCCTTGCGAAACTTGACCTTGATTCAGATAAGCTGTTACCTTTTCAAAAATCAAGAGTAAATCAGAACGTTTATCAGCGTCAGATAGACTTTCTAAATCCAAAAAGCTCATCTTCGCAGTTGTCATTTCGTGATAAATCTCAATCAGTTGTTGGATAAATTGCGGATCTTGCTTAATAGCTCCGTAAACACGTAAATCCTTAGCGTCTATCTCAGACAAACATTTATAGAAAGCCATACCAAGACCGATATCATCGAGACTAGACTTCGCTGGTATATCGTTTAAAACCAGATAACGAGCCATTTGAGCAAAGCGCGTGACTGTGATCGCAAAAGAAGCCTGCTGACTCAAGCACTCCAGCACGGCACGTTCCTTTTCAAAAGAAAGAGAGTTAGGGGCGATATAAAAGACTCGTTTACCTTGGTCAACTAGTCCTTGAGCCTCCTTGGTTAGGATTTCTGTTAAAGAAGTCCGAGTATCGGTATACAGTAGTTTCATATCTGCCTCATTTGTTTTTGTCATTACCTTTTATTATATCATTTTTTAAGTCAAAACAGATTGATATAAAGCCCTAATTTTAACCTGTCCCATATCAAAAAAGTCGGAATAAACTCCGACTTTTTAGTATTTACCTACCAGAAAACAAGAGTACCCATAATTCCCAAAATGCAGCAATGTTGATCATGATGTGAAGTAAAATGGGATAATAGAGAGAGTGAGTTTTTCGGTAGAGGAATGCTACAATCGCTCCTCCGCTTGCATAGGTGAAAAAGGCAAGTGGTGTTATACCATCAGAAACATGCACATAGCCAAAGACACAGGCTGATAGTAAAACATCTCCATACCAAGGTGAATCTTTCAAAAATGTATTCATCAGAACTCCTCGATAAACCAATTCTTCTGTAATTGGTCCTAGCAGACAAGTAATAAGCAATAAATATAGTAACTCTTGTCTCCCTGTCATCTCAACTAATTCATTTAAAGCCATTTGATTGGACGTTGCTGGGGTTAAAAAGGAAAACACAATACCTGAAAGATGATTGACTCCATAAGCAAGAAGCAAATAAACTGGATATCTCCATTTCCACTTCAACTCAAGAATTCTTCTACCTTCGAATACTAGTAAATAAAGAATAGCTAGAAAAGTAACGCTAAACTCTAAAAAAGAAAGAATTTGAAAAAATTCTCTACTAGCAGGCACAAGTCTACCTGCAAAATGATTAAAAATCCACCAAAACCATGTCTTTCTATAAATGATTACCAACAAGGCTAGTAAAATCTGTACTACTCTTTTTTTCATGCCAAGTCCTCTGCTTTTTTATCCATTATCAGTACAACATTAAATATATTACTAATTTAGTATATCATATTTTTGTTATCTATCTACTAAAAACCTAAATAGAAATGGCATTTCACTTAGCTTTAGAATTATTTGCCTCAAAATATGCTATAATATAAGCAAAACTCGTGAAAAGGAACTACTATGATTAAACTACTTGCTCTGGATATGGACGGAACTCTGCTCAACGAAGCCAAGGAAATCCCTCAGGCTCATATTGATGCCGTTCATAAGGCTATCGAAAAGGGCGTCAAACTAGTTCTATGTACTGGTCGTCCTCTCTTTGGAGTTCTTCCCTATTACAAAAAACTCGGTCTTGATTTACAGAATGAATATGTCATCGTCAATAATGGTTGTTCTACCCACCAAACCAGTGACTGGGGCCTTGTTGACTGGCGAGAACTTAGCAAATCTGATATTGAATACCTGAATGACCTTGCTGAAAAGAGCGAGGTTCAGTTGACTCTCTTTGACGAGGAACACTACTTCGTTCTCGGAGGCAAACCAAATCCTATCGTTCAATATGATGCGACACTTGTCTTTGCTGACCTGACTGAAATCTCCCTTGAGGAAGCCACTAGCGGTAAGTACCGTATGTTCCAAGGCATGTTCTTAGGTACAAAAGAACAAACAGATGATTTTGAACAACGATTTGCGGATGAACTTTGTCAGAGATTTAGCGGTGTTCGTTCTCAACCTGTTATCTATGAAGCAATGCCACTCGGTACAACTAAAGCTTCTGCCCTTTCTCGTTTGGCTGAGATTTTAGATATCCAACCTTCTGAAATCATGGCAATGGGTGATGCAAATAACGATATTGAGATGTTAGAGTTTGCTGGTCTTGGGATTGCCATGGGAAACGCTAGCGACCACGTCAAATCTCTCGCGGATGCCGTAACTGCCAGCAATGATGAAGATGGTGTTGCACGCGCTATTGAGAAATATATTTTGTAAACAAATAAAAGCAACCAGCAGAACATTCTGCTAGTTGCTTTTTATTTTTAGAATAAAGCTGTCAAAGCTGTGATAATCCCAAAAACGATACCTGGTGCATTAGCTGCTGCCAAAGGAATATCACGTTCTTTTTTAAAGAGACCGTAGTAAACCCAAAGACTGCAGTTAAGTGCAGCTACTGCTGGTTGGATAAAATTCCCTTTTTGACCAGCAAGGTTATTCATAATTTGAGGAATATAAGAGACATACATCATTACAGACATAAAGGTTGCAATCCAACCCAAAGTTTTCATTTGTTTTTCAGTCATTTTTTCTCCTTTCAAAAACAGTCTCAATTATACACTATTTTTTAAGATAGTGAAGTTTAAAAAGCTATTTGTTAAAAACTTGTAAATTATCACAGTCTTGTGATAAGGGAATCTTATTCATTTAGATAACTTACTTCTTCTCAATCGGTGCTACACTAGCCAAAAGTTTTTTCAAACCGACTTCTGGGAAGTTGATTTTTAGTTCCTGGGTAGCTCCACTACCTGATACTTCAAGGACAGTCCCTTGACCCCATTTTTTATGAAGGGCAATATCACCGATAGACCAATTTGTCTCACTAGAAGAAGATTTACTAGTAGATGCAAATTGTCCAAATGGTAAACCACTTGATTGGATCGATGTAGGCGCAGTATTCCGTTTTCGTTCTTGAAGAGACTGAGCCAGACTCACTCCTTGCCCAAATGTAGTACCACCACTACTGTATGATGCTTTAAAACTTGTATTAGCTGGACGAGCCAAACCTTGATAGGTCAACAAATCTGAACTAATCTCGTTGATAAAACGGGTCGGACGATTGTAACTTGTACGTCCGAAAAGTAAGCGAGAGTTTGCGTTAGTCAGATAGAGAATCTTCTCAGCGCGCGTGATACCTACATAGGCCAAACGACGTTCTTCTTCCAATTCATCAGGATCTTCAGAGGCACGACTAAGAGGAAATACATTCTCCTCCATACCAATAATAAAGACAACTGGAAACTCGAGTCCTTTGGCAGCGTGTAAGGTCATTAAGGTTACTTCTGACGTCTCCTGACTGCCTGAGTCCGTATCTGCAATTAAGGCAAGATCATTCAGGAAACGACTCAGTTTATCTAGTCCTGTTTCCTCTTCTTGGCTTTCAGGATTGTCATCAAAGTTTTTGGTAACAGATAAGAATTCCTCGATATTTTCAACCCGAGCCTTACTTTCCAAGGTTGCTTGTGCATTTAGAATATCAACGTAACCTGTTTTTTCAAGGACAGCCTCAACCAACTCTGTAATTGTTAATTGGTCCAATTGCTCCCTCAAATCCAGAATCATATTTGCAAAGTCCCAAATAGACTGGGCTGCCTTACCTTTAATTCCTGATAACATGATATTGGCTGAAGCATCCAGCATGGACATTTCTTGCAAATTAGCAAAATCACGAATCTTCTCAACAGTACCTGGGCCAATTCCACGCTTTGGTTCATTGATGATACGCTCAAAACTGATATTATCACTTAGGTTGGCAATGAGATTGAGGTAAGCAATGATATCACGGATTTCCTTACGGCTGTAGAATTTTGTCCCACCAACCATGGTATAAGGAATATTAGACTTGAGCAGAGCTTCCTCAATAGTACGTGACTGGGCATTAGTACGATAAAGGACTGCAAAGTCTTTGTGTAGGAAGTTTTGACTTCGACCAAGTTCATCGATGGTTTTGGCTACAAAAACAGCCTCATCTTGTTCGTCATTGGCACGATAGTAGACAATTTGTTCCCCATCTGCATTTTGAGTCCAAAGGTTCTTAGGACGACGGTTTTTATTATTTTTGATAACATCGTTGGCAGCTTGTAGGATTGTTTTAGTGGAACGATAATTTTCCTCTAACAAGACTACCTTAGCATCTGGATAATCCTTCTCAAAATCAAGGATATTCTGCATATCAGCGCCACGCCAACCATAGATAGACTGGTCTGCATCCCCAACCACACAGATATTTTTGAAGCGTGAAGCTAAAAGTTTAACGAGTTGATACTGGGCATGGTTGGTATCTTGGTACTCATCAACATGGATGTACTGGAACTTTTGCTGGTAGTATGTCAAGACATCTGGATTCTGATCAAAAAGTCGCAGCGTCAACATGATCAAATCATCAAAGTCTACAGATTCAGATTGACGAAGTTCCTTTTGGTATGCAGTATAACATTTAGCCACAATATCAGTATACAAATCTCCAGCTTGAGCAGCATAAGCCACATCATCAATCAGGTCATTCTTAGCATTAGAAATAGTTCCTAAAATAGAGCGTTCATTCCATTTTTTAGGATCTAAGTTTAATTGTTTTAAAATGCGCTTCATCAGGGTTCGTTGCTCACCTGGATCGATGATAGTAAAATTGCGATTATAGCCAATATGATCTGCGTCACGACGTAAGATACGAACACACATAGAGTGAAAGGTCGCAATCAAACAATCCTGAGTAGCTGGATTTAAACCATAGGCACGCTCCTTCATTTCACGAGCGGCCTTATTGGTAAAGGTAATTGCAAGGATATTCCATGGATTGACCATCTTTTCATCAATCAAGTAAGCAATACGATGGGTCAAAACTCGTGTTTTACCAGAACCAGCCCCTGCCATGATTAGCAGTGGACCTTCTGTAGTCTGTACCGCTTCTGCTTGGCGGTCATTCATACCGTTTAATAAAGGGTTCATTTTCTCTTCCTATTCTTCAAATCAATGTTTCTATTATATCAAAAAAGACGGAAAATAACTCGAACTTGGACAAGCTTATTTTACAAAAAAAGAACACCAAGCAGTGTTCTTTTTATTTTAATCATGAATTGATTCCAAGAGTGTCAAGAGTGCTTGAGCAGAGCGACGACCTGCTTCTACGATAAATTCATCAAAAGAAATAGAAGCTTCGTGGTTGGCATTATCACTCATGGCACGAACAACCAAGAATGGTAGTTTCAAGGCATTTGCTGCCTGAGCAATAGCTGCCCCTTCCATCTCGACTGCAAGAACCTGAGGAAAATGCTCTTTAATCACCGCAATCTTATCATCACCAGCTACAAAACTGTCTCCAGTCGCAATCAAACCTAAATGCCAATTTTGATCAAGTTTAGATAAGCTCTCCTGAATCAAAGTAACAAACTTTTTGTCTGATTCAAAGTAAAGTGGTTGTTGGGCCATTTGACCGTATTCATAACCAAAAGCAGTCACATCAACATCATGATAAGCTAGTTTTTCAGCAATCACGACATCTCCTACTGAGATACCTTCAGCAAGAGCACCGGCCGATCCTGTATTGATGACAGCATCCACTTTAAAGTGATCAGCTAAGATTGCGACACTCATGGCAGCCATGACTTTTCCAATACCACTTTCGACTAATACAAGCTCAACAGCCCCAATTCTTCCAGTGTGATAAGTATTGCCCAATACCATTTCTTCACTGGCATTCTCCAAGTGTTGAATCAGGTAGGCAAGTTCTTCTGGCATCGCTGCAATAATACCGATTTTCATGACATCCCCCATTAAATAAATCTCATTGCTAAAACTAGCAAAATCAAGAGAAGGATAACAGCAAATAGAATCTTATTCAATTTAGAGTTAAAGACATTTCTCTTGGTATTTTCGATTCGACGACTCTTATGGATTTGAGGTTCAACCTCAATCATTAAAGTATCCTGACTAAATCCATGGTCACTTGAACTTGAAGCTCTATAATGTTGAGATGAAGTAGAAAGTATCTTTGTCTCTTGATCATCTACTAAAGTGGGACCAGAGATGTCTTCACCACGATTAGCGCGTTCAATCATTTCGTCTGTTAATAAAGGTTTTCCCATGGGTTCCTCCACTATTTTTCTTGTAATTCCCAGTACTGGATGGCCATGATAGTTTTGGCATCACAAATATCTCCAGACTGGATGAGTTGTTTTGCTTGTTCAAGGCTAACTTCTAGTAATTCTAAAGTTTCATCTTCATCTTGTGGACGTGGATTTTCGACTTTGGATAGGTTGCTTGCCAAGTACAGTTTCAATCTTTCATTACAAAATCCAATAGCTGAATAGAAATCATATAAAAGAGTCAAATCACCTGTATAGGCAGCTTCTTCTTCTAATTCACGAAGAGCTGCTGCTTCTGGATCTGCATTTTCGCCGACTTCTAATTTTCCAGCAGGTATTTCGTAAGAAACTTTTTCAATCGCCTTGCGATATTGCTTCACTAAGACAATTTTGTTTTCTTGAGTAACTGCAAGAACACATACTGCATCGTTATGGAAAATCAAATCGCGTTGAGCCGTCCCTTTTCCTGAAGGCAGTTCAACCTGGTCTTGAACCAATTGGAAAATAGGACCTTTATAGATTTCTTTTCGACTAATCGTCTTCTCTTCAAATTCCATGGTTAGCTCCTATTTGTTTTTAGGATGGTGAGGGAGACGAGTTGCATATTCGTCCTTATTAACTTGACGACCTCGTCCTATGGCAATAGCGTCAGCAGGCACATCTTTAGTAATTGTTGAACCTGCACCAACAAGAGAGTTATCCCCTAGTTCTACCGGAGCGATAATCGTTGAATTTGATCCGACAAAGACATTGTTACCGATGACAGTTTTAAACTTGTGTTGACCATCGTAGTTCACAGTGATGGTTCCAGCACCAAAGTTAACATCGCTTCCAACTTCACAGTTTCCAATGTATGTTAAATGGCCTGCTTTAGTATTTTCGCCAATAGAAGAACCTTTCACCTCAACAAAGTTTCCGATATGAACATCCTTAGCTAAGCTAGATCCAGGACGTATATGAGCGTAAGGGCCGACTGTAACTCCATCAGCAACTGTGCTTTCCTCAATCATAGAGTTGGTAATTACTGCACCTGATCCAATAGTACTATCAACAATATATGTTCCTTTTGTCAAAACAGTCTCTGAACCAATCTTACTAGAACCTTTGAGGGTTACATTCGCTTCAATTTGAACATCTGGAGCAATCTCAACATCCACATCAATATAAGTCGCATCTGGATTTACAAAACTTACCCCATTGACCATGTGTGCTTGGTTAATACGACGACGCATTACAGCTTCTGCTGTAGCAAGTGCGACACGGTCATTTACACCGAGACTTTCATCAAAGTCTTTCAGAGTATAAGCTCCCACCTTCTCACCAGCTTCACGGAAAATACCAATCACATCTGTGATATAATATTCACCTTGAGCATTGTTAGTATTGATATTCTTAAGTGTCTCAAAAAGACGAGCATTATCAAAAACATAAGTTCCTGTATTGATTTCTTTGATTTGTTTCTCAAAGTCAGTCGCGTCTTTTTGTTCAACAATACGGAGCACTTCAGCGTTGTCATTACGAACAATACGTCCATAACCAAATGGGTCGTCAGCTTCTGCAGTTAAGATTGTTGCTACATTCTTGTGGTTTACATGGAAATCAATCAAGTTCTTTAGACTTTCACCAGTGATTAAAGGTGTATCTCCAGCGATAACCAATGTTTGTCCAGAAAGACCTTCAAGAATTGGCTCAGCCATCATTACTGCATGACCAGTTCCCAATTGCTCAGACTGTCTCACAAAATCAGTTTGTCCGGCTAAAACTTGTTCAACTAGCTCTGCCTTATGCCCAACAACTGTAACAGTTTTTTCAGGGTTAATTGCACCTACACTACGAAAAACATGCTCAAGCATTGAAATTCCCGCAACCTTGTGCATAACCTTCGGTAAATCTGATTTCATACGGGTACCCTTACCCGCTGCTAAAATAATTGCATAATTTGCCATATTTTTCTCTTTTCTATAGAAATTCTTTATTATTATACCACATTTTAGTTCATGGTACACAAATTTGATGAACTCAATACCACTCAAAAGACTGTCATTACTCAATTTTGAGTAAATATTTTGATTTTTTTCATTATTTACGATAAACTATAGAGGTATGAGAAAAAAAATTCATCCAGCTTTTATAGTTACTATATTTGCTGTTTTTATAGGACTCTTATTTCTCAACCGGCCTCGGTTTGAAGAACACCCTGTAAAAACTAAACAAAATCCAGTACAAATAGAAACACAAGCTCTACATAACTTGGATAAGCCTATCATCGATATCTCTGGTTGGCAGAGACCATCAGAAATTAATTATGATATTTTATCTCAAAATATATCTGGTGTCATTGTTCGAGTCCACGGAGGAAATCAGATCACCACTGAGAACGATGCATCTTATACAAACGGTATTGATAAAGCTTATAAAAGTCATATCGCTGAGTTTCAAAAGAGAAATGTTCCAGTTGCTGTCTATGCCTATATATCTGGTAAAAGTGTAGAGGATATGGAAAAAGCGGCTGAATCATTTTATAATTCAGCTTCGCCGTACAACCCAAGTTACTATTGGTTAGATGTCGAAGAAAAAACCATGTCTGATATGAACAAAGGGGTTGAAGCTTTCCGTGCTAAACTAGAATCACTTGGTGCTAAAAACATCGGTATCTATATTGGTGTTTACTTCATGCAAGAACATAGCATCAGTACAGATAAGTTCTCTGCTATTTGGATTCCATCCTACGGACTTGATTCAGGCTACTTTGAAAGTTCACCAAATACAGAACTTGACTTTGACCTTCACCAATATACCTCAAAAGGAAAAATAGTAGGGTTTGAACACCATCTAGACCTAAATCTTATTTCTTTATCAAAAGATAAGGAAGAGACGTTTAGAAAATTATTCTTAAAACCTTAAATTTATTTAGCAAGTCAGATATTACTTCTGCTTGCTTTTTTATTTCTCTTACTTTGTGATATAATACAAGAAGAGAATTTTAGAGAAAAAATACGGAGAGAGTTTATGTTATCTTGGATTTCAAAAATTATTAAAGGAATTGTTATTGCGTTAGGCTTTATTTTACCAGGAATTTCTGGTGGTGTTCTAGCAGCAATCTTGGGTATTTACGAGAGAATGATTCGATTCTTAGCTCACCCATTTAAAAATTTTAAAGAAGATGTTCTTTATTTTTTACCAGTTGCAATTGGTATGTTACTAGGTATTGGACTATTTTCATATCCTATTGAATATCTCCTTGAACACTATCAGGTTTATGTATTATGGAGCTTTGCGGGTGCCATTATTGGAACGGTTCCAAGCCTTGTAAGGGAAGCTACTAAGGACTCCGAAAGAGATAAGATAGATATGATTTGGTTTTGGGCAACCTTCATCATTTCAGGGATTGGACTTTATGCTTTAAACTTTGTAGTAGGTTCACTAAATGCAAGTTTTACAAGCTTTATCTTAGCTGGTGCCCTTCTTGCTTTAGGAGTTTTAGTTCCAGGATTAAGTCCTTCAAACCTTCTCTTAATTTTAGGACTATATAGTCCAATGTTGACTGGTTTCAAGACTTTTGATTTAATCGGAACTTTTCTTCCAATTGCAATTGGAGCTGGAGCAACTCTGATTATTTTCTCAAAATTAATGGATTATGCTCTTCGTGTCTACCACTCTCGTGTCTATCACTTTATCATTGGGATCGTCCTTTCAAGCACTCTCCTGATTTTGATTCCAAACGCTGGTAATGCTGAGAGCATCAGCTATAGCGGCTTATCTCTTGTTTCCTATGTCATCATCGCCTTCTTCTTCGCCCTTGGCATTTGGTTAGGGATCTGGATGAGTCAATTGGAGGATAAGTACAAATAATGGCAAAAAAAACTAAAGTAAAGAAGACCTTAGTCGAGCAAATATTAGCTAAGGCAGGTGTTGAACACCAAGGGATTCAAATCAATGCTTTAGAGGGAGAGCTTCCTTCTGAGTATGAGAGAAATCACATTTTTAAAACACTAGCTCTTTTAGGGGACAAGACTGGTCCAGTTATTGGGATTATTCCTATTACTGAACATCTTTCTGAAAAGAAATTAGCAAAGATTTCCGGTAACAAAAAAGTGAGTATGATTCCGCAAAAGGATTTAGAAAAAACAACTGGATATATTCATGGTGCAAATAACCCTGTCGGTATCCGTCAAAAACACAACTACCCTATCTTTATCGACCAAACTGCTCTTCAACTGAATGAAATGATTGTTTCCTCGGGGGAAGTTGGTCACAGTATCATTATCAATCCTCAAGATCTAGCATCCTTTGTTAAAGCGAACTTTGTAGATATTTTGGAGGAAAGCAAATCATGAAACTTTACTTTGTCCGTCACGGTCGAACAGTCTGGAATCTAGAAGGTCGCTTTCAAGGTGCAGGTGGAGATTCTCCACTTCTTCCTGAGTCCATTGAGACCTTAAAGGAACTCGGTCAATATCTTAAAGATGTTTCATTCGATAAAATTTATTCAAGTGATTTACCAAGGGCTGTAAAATCTGCTGAGATTATCCAAAGTCAGCTAACAAACCCGTGCCCGCTAGAAAGTGTACCTGAACTAAGAGAATGGCACCTTGGAAAACTAGAAGGGTTAAAAATTGCTACTTTAAATGCAATCTATCCGCAGCAAATTCAAGCCTTTAAAACGAACTTAGCTAAGTTTGATACGAGTATGTTTGAAGCTGAATCACTCTACAGCACAACTCAGCGCACCATTCAATTTATTAAATCTTTGAAAAACACTAAGGTAGAACAACTCTTACTGGTAGGCCACGGAGCAAATCTCACTGCAAGTCTTCGAACACTTTTAGGATTTAATGAAGCGCATCTTCGAAAAAATGGTGGTTTGGCCAATGCAAGTCTAACAATTATAGAGACTGACGACTTCGAAAAATTTAATCTTAAGACTTGGAATGATACTTCCTATCAGAAAAATTAATTGAACTTGATTTACTGCGTCAAGTTCTTTTTAGTTTTTATAGAATATCCGTGAATTTCTTGACTATTTATGATAAAATGGGAGTATCGTGAAAAATTGATTTAATATTTCAAAATTTGATTAAAAATTAGGAGGACCCCATGTCAACAGAACATATGGAAGAATTGAATGATCAGCAGATCGTTCGCCGTGAAAAAATGGCTGCGCTCCGTGAACAAGGAATTGATCCTTTCGGTAAACGTTTTGAACGTACTGCTAACTCTCAAGAACTAAAAGATAAATTTGCTGACCTTGATAAAGAACAACTACACGAATTAAACGAGACTGCTACTATTGCTGGACGTTTAGTCACAAAACGTGGGAAAGGTAAAGTCGGTTTTGCTCACCTTCAAGACCGCGAAGGCCAAATTCAAATCTACGTTCGTAAAGATGCTGTCGGTGAAGAAAACTACGAAATCTTTAAGAAAGCTGACCTTGGTGACTTCCTTGGTGTTGAAGGTGAAGTGATGCGTACAGATATGGGAGAGCTCTCTATCAAAGCTACTCACATCACACACTTGTCTAAAGCACTTCGTCCCCTTCCAGAGAAATTCCATGGACTAACTGACGTTGAAACAATCTACCGTAAACGTTACCTTGATTTGATTTCTAATCGCGAAAGCTTTGAGCGTTTTGTCACTCGTTCAAAAATCATCTCTGAAATCCGTCGTTACCTAGACCAAAAAGGATTCCTTGAAGTAGAAACACCTGTTCTTCACAACGAAGCTGGTGGTGCTGCTGCTCGCCCATTCATCACACACCACAATGCACAGAACATCGACATGGTACTTCGTATCGCGACTGAGCTTCACTTGAAACGCCTTATCGTTGGTGGTATGGAACGTGTGTATGAAATTGGTCGTATCTTCCGTAACGAAGGAATGGATGCTACACATAACCCTGAGTTTACTTCTATCGAGGTTTACCAAGCTTATGCAGACTTCCACGATATCATGGACTTGACTGAAGGAATTATCCAACACGTAGCTAAAGCTGTTAAAGGTGATGGTCCAGTTATCTATCAAGGAACTGAAATCAAGATCAACGAACCATTTAAACGTGTACACATGGTTGATGCAATCAAGGAAATTACAGGTGTTGATTTCTGGAAAGATATGACTTTTGAAGAAGCTAAAGCTATCGCAGCTGAAAAGAAAGTTCCAGTTGAAAAACACTACACAGAAGTTGGTCATATCATCAATGCCTTCTTTGAAGAATTTGTTGAAGAAACATTGATTCAACCAACATTTGTATACGGACACCCAGTAGCTGTATCACCACTTGCTAAGAAAAATCCTGAAGATGAGCGCTTTACTGATCGTTTCGAACTCTTCATCATGACTAAAGAATACGGTAATGCCTTTACTGAGTTGAATGACCCAATCGACCAGCTCAGCCGTTTCGAAGCTCAAGCTAAAGCCAAAGAACTTGGTGATGATGAAGCAACAGGCATTGACTACGATTACATCGAAGCCCTTGAATACGGTATGCCACCAACAGGTGGTTTGGGAATCGGTATCGACCGTCTCTGCATGCTCCTCACAGATACTACTACTATCCGTGATGTATTGCTCTTCCCAACTATGAAATAACAATAAAACTCCTAGAAAATTTCTAGGAGTTTTAAATAACTAGAAAGACAACCTTACATTTGAAGGTTGTCTTTTTTGTTTACTTAGAATAAACCGAGAACTGTTCCATCGCTTTCAACATCCATATTGAGAGCAGCTGGTCGTTTTGGAAGACCAGGCATAGTCATAACGTCACCAGTAAGAGCAACGATAAAGCCTGCGCCAAGTTTCGGTACCAATTCACGAATAGTAATTTCAAAGTTTTCAGGTGCACCAAGCGCATTTGGATTGTCTGAGAAACTGTATTGAGTTTTCGCCATACAGATTGGCAATTTGTCCCAACCGTTTTGTACGATTTGTGCGATTTGAGTTTGAGCTTTCTTCTCGAAGTTTACTTTGCTACCACGATAGATTTCAGTAACAATCTTTTCAATCTTTTCTTGAACTGAAAGGTCATTATCATACAAACGTTTATAGTTAGCTGGGTGTTCGTCAATTGTCTTGACAAGAGTTTCAGCTAGAGCCACTCCACCTTCTGCTCCATCAGCCCATACGCTAGCTAACTCAACCGGAACATCAATGGAAGCACAAAGTTCTTTTAAAGCTGCGATTTCTGCTTCTGTATCAGATACAAATTCGTTAATAGCAACAACTGCTGGAATACCAAACTTACGGATATTTTCAACGTGACGTTTCAAGTTTGCAAATCCTGCACGAACTGCTTCTACATTCTCTTCTGTCAATGCATCCTTAGCAACTCCACCATTCATTTTAAGGGCACGAAGAGTCGCTACAATGACTACTGCACTTGGAGCTGTTGGCAAGTTTGGTGTCTTGATATCCAGGAACTTTTCAGCACCAAGGTCTGCACCAAAGCCTGCTTCGGTTACTGTGTAATCAGCTAAACGAAGAGCTGTTTTCGTTGCCAATACAGAGTTACAACCATGGGCAATATTGGCAAATGGACCACCATGTACAAAGGCAGGTGTACCATAGATCGTCTGAACCAAGTTTGGCTTAATAGCATCTTTCAAAATCAATGCCAAGGCACCCTCAACCTGTAAATCACCAACTGAAACTGGTGTGCGGTCATAACGGTAACCGATAACAATATTGGCCAAACGACGTTTTAAATCTTCAATATCAGTTGCCAAGCAAAGAATAGCCATGATTTCTGAAGCAACTGTGATATCAAATCCGTCTTCACGTGGAATACCATTAAGAGGACCACCGAGACCAACAGTTACGTGACGAAGAGCACGGTCGTTCAAGTCAACAACGCGTTTCCACAGAATACGACGTTGATCGATTCCTAGCTCATTTCCTTGATGTAAGTGATTGTCAATCAAGGCAGAGAGAGCATTGTTTGCTGTTGTAATAGCATGCATATCTCCAGTAAAGTGAAGGTTGATGTCTTCCATTGGTAACACTTGGGCATAACCACCACCAGCTGCACCACCTTTAATCCCCATGACAGGACCAAGAGAAGGTTCGCGGATGGCAATCATAGTTTTCTTACCAAGCTTGTTCAAAGCATCAGCAAGACCGATGGTAATGGTTGATTTCCCTTCACCTGCTGGAGTTGGGTTGATGGCTGTTACCAGGATCAATTTACCGACTGGATTGGTTTCAACTTCACGAATCTTATCAAAGCTTAGTTTAGCCTTGTACTTTCCATACAACTCCAAATCATCGTATGAAATACCAAGTTTCTCAACGACATCAACAATCGGTTTTAACTCAATACTCTGTGCAATTTCAATATCTGTTTTCATAAAAAACTCCTATAGCCTCTAATGTGTTAATTCATTATATCATAAAACAAGATTTTTAACAGTCATTATGATTAGTAACGTTCGTGAATATCGCTAAATAACAGACTTTCTTTATCTCTATCTAAATTTTTATATGCCTTTATAGATTTTAACTATGGATTAACATCCTATTTCCGACCCTTGTTATATCACTTTCATTTTACTTATTGATCATTTTTTTGTACAATAGTTCTATGAAAATTTTAGTTACTTCTGGTGGTACTAGCGAAGCAATTGATAGTGTTCGTTCAATAACCAACCACTCTTCTGGTAGACTAGGTAAGATTATCACCGAAACTCTTCTAGAGGCTGGTTATGAAGTTTGTTTGATTACCACTCTTCAGGCAGTTAAGCCAGTTAGTCATCCAAACTTAACCATCATCGAAATTAAAAATACAGTTGATTTGCTACAAGTCATGAAAGATAAGGTAATGGATTACCAGGTATTAATCCATTCTATGGCTGTATCAGATTACACTCCTGTCTATATGACTGGATTTGGTGAGGTTAAAGCTAGTCAAGATTTAACAGAGTTTTTAGATAAGAAAAATCAGGAAACCAAAATCTCATCTAAGGAAGACGTCCAGGTTCTATTTCTCAAGAAGAATCCAAAAATCATATCTCTTGTTAAAGAATGGAATCCTAAGATTCACCTGATTGGATTTAAATTACTGGTTGATGTCAGCCAGGAACATCTGATTCAAATTGCTCGGGAAAGTCTTGAAAAGAACCAAGCTGATTTAATTGTCGCAAACGACCTTACTCAGATTAGTAACGAGCAACATAAGGCTTACTTAGTTGAAAAAAATTCTTTCCAAACTGCTATGAGTAAACATGAAATTACCGATTTACTCCTCGAGAAAATCAAAAGTTATGACTAAAAGAAAGGAATTTTATGGCCCGTATTACACTCGCTATTACAGGATCTATTGCTGCATACAAGACAGTTGACCTAGTTAGTTCTTTAAAAAAACAAGGGCATTCTGTTACTGTTCTTATGACTCAGTCAGCAACAGAATTCATTCAGCCATTAACTTTACAAGTACTATCACAAAATACTGTACATCTCGATGTCATGCACGAACCTTTTCCAGATCAAGTGAATCACATTCAAATAGGAAAAGAAACAGATTTATTTATCGTAGTTCCTGCGACAGCCAATACAATCGCTAAATTAGCTCACGGTTTTGCTGACAATATGGTGACTGCTACTGCTCTTGCTTTGCCACACTTTGTACCCAAACTATTGGCTCCAGCTATGAACACAAAGATGTATGACCACCCTGCGACCCAAGCTAATCTTAAAACTTTAGAAGATTATGGTTATACAATTATTTCTCCCAAAGATTCTCTACTGGCCTGTAGGGATACAGGTCGTGGTGCTCTCGCTGATCTCGAAACTATTTTACAAGAAATAAAGGATAAAATTCATGAACAAACGCTCTAATATTGCTCCAATCGCTATCTTTTTTGCTATTATGATTGTTATTCATTTACTAAGCTCGATTTTATTTAATGTACTTCCCTTTCCAATCAAACCAACCATCGTTCACATTCCAGTAATTATTGCAAGTATTATCTACGGACCAAGAATCGGTGCAACCTTAGGTTTTCTAATGGGAATGCTTAGCTTAACAGTTAATACTCTCACAATCCTGCCAACAAGCTATCTCTTCTCACCATTTGTACCAAATGGTAACTTTTATTCAGTTGTGATTGCAATTGTTCCTCGTGTCTTAATCGGTTTGACCCCTTATTTCGTCTATAAACTACTAAAGGGAAGAGCTGGACTCATCTTTGCAGGTGCACTTGGTTCACTCACGAATACAGTTTTTGTCTTAGGCGGTATCTTCTTTCTCTTTGGTAATGTTTTTGATGGAAATATTCAAAAACTATTAGCGACTGTTATCTCAACAAATTCAATCGCAGAATTAATTATCTCAGCCATCTTAACTCTCGTCATTGTTCCAAGACTTGAAAAAATTAAACAATAAAAACTGTATCAAGAGATACAGTTTTTTTATTTCTATTACTGGGCTAAACGAGCTTCTTCTAAAATCTTTTCAATCTTTGTTGTCAGTAAATCAATTGCTACTGTATTGGTTACACCTTCAGGTATCACAATATCAGCATAGCGTTTAGTAGGCTCGATAAACTGATGATACATAGGTTTTACGACTCCAAGGTATTGATCAATGACGCTGTCTAAACTACGACCACGTTCTTCCATATCGCGTTTAATACGACGAATGATACGGACATCATCATCAGTATCTACAAAAATCTTAATATCCATCAAATCACGAAGGCGTTTGTCTTCTAGAACTAAGATTCCTTCTACAATAAAGACGTCTTGAGGTTCTTGACGATAGGTTTTCGAGCTTCTTGTATGGGCAGCATAATCATAGGTAGGAATATCAACAGGACGCCCCGCCAACAATTCCTTAATTTGCTCAATCATCAAGTCAGTATCAAAAGCAAAAGGATGGTCATAATTAGTTTTGATTCGTTCTTCAAAGGTTAAATGTGATTGATCTTTATAGTAGGAATCATGCTCAATCATAGAGATTTTCTCATTTGGAAAATGTGACAAGATAGCCTTCGAAACACTGGTTTTTCCTCCACCAGATCCCCCTGTTACTCCGATAATGATTGGTCTGTTTTGCATAGTTGCCTCCGTATTTTTCCTTTGTCTATTTTACCATATTTTTAGAAAATTTTACAGGATGACTTTTCAAATTAGAGTACAAAAAACCTTGTAGTTTAGTTCTACAAGGTTTTAATGTTTTTAATCAAAGTTAACGTATTCTTTAGAAAGTTCAAGAACTTCTTCCATTGTTGAACATTCAGTAAGAGCACGGTTAGCGTATTCTTGCATCTTAGCTGTGTCAAGTTTCTTCATCAAGCTACGTGTACGAAGTACTGAAGTAGCTGACATAGAGAACTCATCCAAGCCCATTCCAACAAGAAGTGGAACAGCTGTTTGGTCACCAGCCATCTCACCACACATACCAGCCCATTTACCTTCAGCGTGAGCTGCTTTGATCACGTTATTGATCAAACGAAGAATTGATGGGTTATATGGTTGGTAAAGGTATGAAACTTGTTCGTTCATACGGTCAGCAGCCATTGTGTATTGGATAAGGTCGTTTGTACCAATTGAGAAGAAATCAACTTCTTTAGCAAATTGATCCGCAAGCATCGCTGCAGCTGGTATTTCAATCATGATACCAACTTGGATATCATCTGCAACAGCAACGCCTTCAGCAACCAATTTTGCTTTTTCTTCTTCAAGAATAGCTTTTGCAGTACGGAACTCTTTCAACAAAGCAACCATTGGGAACATGATACGCAATTTACCGTGAACAGATGCACGAAGCAAGGCACGCAATTGTGTACGGAACATTTGGTTACCAGTTTCAGAAATAGAGATACGCAAAGCACGGTAACCCAAGAATGGGTTCATTTCTTTAGGAAGATCGAAATAAGGAAGTTCTTTATCCCCACCGATATCCATTGTACGAACGACAACAGGTTTACCGTTCATACCTTCAAGAACTGCTTTGTAGGCTTCGTATTGATCGTCTTCTGTTGGGAAGTCTTGTGAATCCATGTACAAGAATTCTGTACGGTAAAGACCGACAGCTTCTGCACCATTATCATTCACACCTTCAACGTCTTTAGGTGTTCCAATGTTTGCAGCCAACTCAAAGTGTTTTCCATCAGCAGTAACTGTTTTAGCATCTTTCAAAAGAGCCCATTCAGCTTTTTGTTTAGCGTAAGCTTCACCAGCTGCTTTGAATTCTGCAATTTGTTCTTCACTTGGGTTAATTACAACTTCACCAGTAATACCTGAAACTGCCAAAACGTCGCCGTCTTTTACAAGTTCAGTGATGTTGTTTGTACCCAAAACAGCAGCAATTTCAAGTGTACGAGCCATAATAGCTGAGTGGCTTGTACGTCCACCAATGTTTGTTACAAAAGCTTTTACAAAGTTTTTGTCCAATTGAGCAGTATCAGATGGAGTCAAGTCATGTGCAATCACGATTACTTCTTCATTAATAGAAGCTGGGTTTGGTAACTTCTTACCAAGAAGATTTGCCAAAACACGTTTTGTAACGTCGCGGATATCCGCTGCACGTTCTTGCATGTATGGGTTGTCTTCCATTCCTTCGAAGATAGTGATAAACATGTCTGTAACTTCTTTCAGACCTGCTTCTGCATTTACTTTCTTAGCGCGAATCGTTTCTTTAATCTGACCGATCAATTCAGGGTCAGCAAGAACCATCAAGTGAGCGTCAAATACTTGCGCTGCTTCTTCACCAAGCGTACCTACAGCTTTCTCACGGATAAGAGAAAGCTCGTTTTGAGAAGCTTCAAGAGCAACATCCAAACGAGCCTCTTCTGCATTTGTATCTTCGACAGTAATAGTTTCGAAAGATAAATCCGGTTGAACGAGTAGATATGCTTTTGCAACAGCAACACCATCAGATGCTGCAATTCCTTTAAGCATTTCTGTCATTTCTTATGCCAATCCTTCTTTTTCCATTGTTTCTGAGATAGCAGCGATAGCGTCATCAGCGTCTGCACCTTCAGCAGTGATTGTAACGTCAGCACCTTGACCAACACCAAGGCTCATAACACCCATGATAGATTTAAGGTTAACTGATTTACCTTTGTACTCAAGAGTAATATCTGAAGCAAATTTGCTAGCAGTTTGTACCAACAATGTTGCTGGACGTGCGTGAATACCTGTTTCTGCCACTACGTGGAAATCTTTAGAAGCCATAATTTGACTCTCCTTTAAATGTTTTCTTTTTGAGTTATATCTGATAACCCTTACAATTTGGTATTATATCACCTTCTAGGATTTTTTTCAAGTATTTTATGGGATTTCTTCTTTTTCCTTTCAGATAACTTGCTGAAAATCTTCTATTTTATGTATCAAAATACATCATGTAGTTTTTTATAGTTTTAACATTTAGAAAACGCTGTTATTTATGGGTTTTATTTTTTTGTAATCACTACATATTGTGTTTTGACATCTATCATCGAAAAAAATTCTACAATATTTAGTTTTTCTTCGTTGACAAAGATTTTTTTTCTGATATACTTAAGAAGTAATTAAATTTTTGAAAGAGGAGTTACAGAATGGTAACCGTTTATTCTAAAAATAATTGTGTTCAATGTAAAATGACCAAACGTTTCTTAGATAGTAACAATATCGCTTATCGCGAAATCAATCTTGACGAACAACCTGAATTTATTGAACAAGTTAAAGAGCTTGGC
Organism: Streptococcus sp. Marseille-Q7087; assembly: GCF_965111935.1. Classification (NCBI taxonomy): domain Bacteria; kingdom Bacillati; phylum Bacillota; class Bacilli; order Lactobacillales; family Streptococcaceae; genus Streptococcus; species Streptococcus sp. Marseille-Q7087. The sequence continues at coordinate 966,771 of NZ_CBCOPJ010000001.1, forward strand.
TTTAGCGCTGCTCCTATCATTCAAACACCAACTGAAGTTTTCTCTGGTTTCCAACCAGCAAAACTTAAAAAACTTGCTTAAGTATCAGGATTAAAAGCTTCTATGTAAATCTTAGAAGCCTTTCTTTTGTAATGAAATAAAGGGAATTTTATGGGATTAAAACAACTTGAGGATGTAACATACTTCCGTCTAAATAATGAAATTAACCGTCCTGTTAACGGACAAATCATGCTCCACAAAGATAAAGAAGCTCTGGATGCTTTCTTTAAAGAAAATGTTGTGCCAAATTCTATGGTTTTTGATTCTATCACTGATAAAATCGATTACCTTATTAAACAAGACTATATCGAAACAGCCTTTATCAAGAAATATCGTCCAGAATTCTTAGAAGAGCTTTACCAATTTATTAAGGATCAAAACTTCCAATTCAAGTCTTTCATGGCAGCATACAAGTTTTACAATCAATATGCCTTGAAAACTAATGACGGAGAGTACTATCTTGAGAGCATGGAAGACCGTGTCTTCTTTAACGCTCTTTACTTTGCTGATGGTGACGAAGCTATCGCAATTGATATTGCCAATGAAATCATCCACCAGCGTTACCAGCCAGCTACACCTTCTTTCTTGAATGCAGGCCGTGCACGTCGTGGTGAATTGGTATCCTGTTTCTTGATTCAGGTAACAGATGATATGAACTCTATTGGACGTTCTATCAACTCAGCTCTTCAACTTTCACGTATCGGTGGTGGTGTCGGAATTTCCCTCAGCAACCTTCGTGAAGCTGGAGCACCTATCAAAGGGTATGAAGGGGCTGCTTCTGGTGTCGTACCAGTTATGAAGCTTTTCGAAGATAGCTTCTCTTACTCTAACCAACTAGGTCAACGTCAAGGGGCTGGGGTTGTTTACCTTAACGTCTTCCACCCAGACATTATTGCTTTCCTTTCTACTAAGAAAGAAAATGCTGATGAAAAAGTTCGTGTCAAGACTCTTTCACTTGGTGTTGTGGTACCAGATAAATTCTACGAATTAGCACGTAAGAATGAGGAAATGTATCTCTTCAGTCCTTATTCTGTTGAAAAAGAATATGGCGTACCTTTCAACTATATTGATATCACTGAAAAATACGATGAATTGGTTGCAAATCCAAACATCCGTAAGACAAAAATCAAAGCTCGTGATTTGGAAACTGAAATTTCTAAATTGCAACAAGAATCTGGTTACCCTTATGTAGTCAACATCGATACGGCTAACCGTGCAAATCCTGTTGATGGAAAGATCATCATGAGTAACTTGTGTTCAGAGATTCTTCAAGTGCAAGAGCCTAGCTTGATCAACGATGCTCAAGAATTCATTAAAATGGGGACCGACGTTTCATGTAACCTTGGTTCAACCAACGTGGTCAATATGATGACTTCACCTGACTTTGGTCGCTCAATCCGAGCTATGGTACGTGCATTGACCTTCGTTACTGATAGTTCTCATATCGTCGCTGTTCCTACTATCGACCACGGAAACAGCCAAGCGCACACATTCGGACTTGGAGCTATGGGTCTTCACAGCTATCTTGCCCAACAATTGATCGAATATGGATCTCCTGAGTCTATTGAGTTCACCAGCATTTACTTTATGCTCATGAACTATTGGACTCTCGTTGAATCAAACAACATCGCGCGTGAACGTGGTATCACCTTCCACAACTTTGAAAAATCAGACTATGCTAACGGAAGCTACTTCGACAAGTATGTGACAGGCGAATTTGTTCCAAAATCAGACCGTGTTAAAGAACTCTTCGAAGGTATCTTTATCCCAAGTGCTGCTGACTGGGCTGAACTTCGCGATAAAGTTAAAGCAGATGGTCTTTATCACCAAAACCGTTTAGCTGTCGCTCCAAATGGTTCTATCAGTTACATCAATGACGTATCTGCTTCTATCCACCCAATCACTCAACGTATTGAAGAACGTCAAGAGAAGAAAATTGGTAAGATCTACTATCCTGCTGCAGGATTGTCAACAGAAACCATTCCTTACTACACTTCTGCTTACGACATGGATATGCGTAAGGTCATTGATGTTTATGCTGCTGCTACTGAGCACGTAGACCAAGGTCTCTCACTGACTCTCTTCATGCGTAGTGATATCCCAACAGGTCTTTACGAATGGAAGAAAGAAAACAAACAAACGACACGTGACTTGTCTATCCTCCGTAACTATGCCTTCAACAAGGGTATCAAGTCTATCTACTACGTCCGTACCTATACAGATGACGGCGGTGAAGTTGGTGCTAACCAATGTGAAAGCTGTGTGATTTAAGGACTAACTGATAACCTCTATACTAAGATTAGGCAGTAACAAAAAGTCGGTATTCCGACTTTTTGTGCGGTAGTCCAATCATAGAGTGATACACTATTCATCCTTATTTTATTTATTAAAATCAAAAAGAAAGAGATTTGTAATGGAAACTTACTACAAAGCCATTAACTGGAATGCCATCGAGGATGTCATTGACAAATCAACTTGGGAAAAGTTGACTGAGCAATTTTGGCTCGATACACGTATTCCCTTGTCAAATGACCTTGATGACTGGAGAAAATTATCAAACAAGGAAAAAGATTTAGTAGGAAAAGTCTTTGGTGGTTTGACACTTTTGGATACAATGCAGTCTGAAACTGGGGTTCAAGCACTACGTGCAGATATCCGTACACCACATGAGGAAGCTGTATTTAACAACATCCAATTTATGGAATCTGTCCATGCTAAATCTTATTCTTCTATTTTCTCAACCTTGAATACCAAGACTGAGATTGAAGAAATCTTTGAATGGACTAATACAAACCCATATCTTCAGAAAAAAGCACAAATCATCAATGATATTTACCTTAACGGAACACCACTTGAAAAGAAAGTGGCTAGTGTATTTCTTGAAACCTTCCTCTTCTACTCTGGTTTCTTCACTCCACTCTACTATCTAGGAAATAACAAGTTGGCTAACGTTGCTGAAATCATCAAACTCATCATTCGTGATGAGTCAGTTCACGGTACTTATATCGGGTATAAATTCCAACTTGGTTTCAATGAATTACCTGAAGAAGAGCAAGAAAAATTAAAAGATTGGATGTACGACCTTCTCTACACACTTTATGAAAATGAAGAAGGTTATACCGAAAGCCTTTATGATGGTGTTGGATGGACTGAAGAAGTGAAAACATTCCTACGTTACAACGCCAACAAAGCCCTCATGAACTTGGGACAAGATCCACTCTTCCCTGATTCAGCTGACGATGTCAACCCTATCGTTATGAACGGGATTTCAACCGGTACATCTAACCACGACTTCTTTTCTCAAGTTGGTAATGGATATCTACTTGGTGAAGTTGAAGCTATGCAGGACGATGACTATAACTACGGGTTAGATTAATTTGAAATTAGAAAAGAACATCTGTGTTTGTTTTAAACTTAGATGTTCTTTTATTTTTGTTTATTTTTGTTTTCTTTAAGTTGCTGATATGTTTAAAATATGATAAAATGATATTAGATATAGGGGGTGATTCAATGCTAAAACAAGAAAAACTTGATTTGATTTTAGATATTGTCAATACCAAAGGAACAATCACTGTCAAAGAAATTATGAGTCGTTTAGATATCTCGGATATGACAGCTCGGCGTTATCTACAAGAGCTAGCTGACAAGGATTTACTTGTTCGAGTGCACGGAGGTGCTGAAAAGCTTCGTTCAGGCTCTCTATTAGCAAACGAGCGCTCTAATATCGAAAAACAAGGCTTGCAAATCGCCGAAAAGCAAGAGATTGCTCGATTTGCCGGTCACTTAGTTGAAGAAAGAGAAACAATTTTTATCGGTCCAGGTACTACTCTTGAGTTCTTTGCGCGTGAACTTCCGATAGATAATATTCGTGTAGTAACAAATAGCCTTCCTGTTTTCATTATCTTGAATGAACGAAAACTGACTGATTTAATTTTGATTGGTGGAAATTATCGAGAAATCACCGGTGCCTTTGTCGGAACCTTAACGCTCCAAGATATCGAAAGTCTTCAATTCTCTAAAGCTTTTGTTAGTTGCAATGGTATAAAAAATCATGCTATCGCTACTTTTAGCGAAGATGAAGGCGAAGTCCAAAAGCTAGCATTAAATAATGCTAATAAAAAGATTCTTCTTGCTGACCACAGTAAATTTAATAAGTTTGATTTTTATACTTTCTATAACATTGCTGATATTGATACAATTATTTCAGATTCAAAACTTAGCGAAGAAACCCTAAAAACTTTGTCTAAACAAACAAAAATTATTAAGTCGACACCTTAAAAAGTCTCACCAATGGTGAGACTTTTTTATCGTTACATTTACTCAATAACTCCTGTTTCTGCTAATTTCTTGTACCAATGAGCTGACTTTTTAGGATAACGCTCTTGAGTTTCGAAATCTACATAAAAGAGTCCATAACGTTTTTCGTAACCATTTGACCAAGAGAAGACGTCCATGAGTGACCAAATGAAGTATCCTTTTACGTTTGCACCATCGGCAATCGCATCAGACAATACTTCCAAATGTTGTTTCACATAATCGATACGGCCATCATCGTAAACAGTGTTGTCCACAAATTCATCTTTGTATCCAAGTCCGTTTTCAGTGATGTAGATCTTCTTGTAGTTTGGATAATCCGCCTTCACACGCATGATCTGATCATATAGCCCTTGAGGATAAATGATCCAGTCCCAGTCAGTGCGAGGTACATAGTCAGGAGCTACACGACGACCAACACCTTTAATTTGGTACTTAGAGCTTCCTTTTTCCCCTTTTCCGTTGTGGATGATTTCAGTTTCACCATCAAATGCTTCCATCCAATCACTCATGTAGTAGTTAATTCCAAGGAAGTCGTTCAAATCTTTAGCTGCTTCAAGTGCCACAAAATCTTCGTCTCGAAGATCCAACTCACCACCATTAACTAAAAGAATGTGGTTTACACCTTCCATGGTTTTATCGGAATAGTGTCCAAGGTAGGTTGCATCTAGAATAAACTTGTTATGGATGATATCTTCTAATTCAGCCGCCCGAACGTCTGCTGGATTTTCTGGATCCAAAGGATACTTAGTTGGAAGAGCGTGCACAACTCCAATTTCACCTTCATACCCTTTGTCTTTATATAATTTCACAGCACGCGCATGAGAAACCATCATATTGTGATGTGATTGGAAAACTTTGGCAAGGTCATACTGAATCCCAGGAGGGAATTTTCCTACTAAGTATTGACCATCACCGATTGGGCCAATTTCATTAAAGGTTGTCCAATAGTTGACTTCTGGGAATTCTTCAAAACAGAAGGCTGCATAATCAACGAAATGGTCCATATTCTCACGATTCAAGAAATCTCCATTTGAGTGAAGAGCTTCTGGTGTATCAAAGTGATGGAGGGTTACAAAAGGTTCTACATTGCGCTTGTGGCATTCATCAAATAAATTATGATAAAACTCGACACCTTTAGGATTTACTTCACCATAGCCAGTTGGGAAAATACGTGACCAAGCAATAGAAATACGAATTCCGTTTACGCCATATTCTTCAGCCAACTGTAAGTCTACTGGATATTTATGGTAGAAATCACTTGCTGGTTCAGCAGTATACCAATAGTTGTCTGCTAAGTATTTGTCCCAAGCAACTGGTCCTTTTCCGTCAGTATGGGTAGCTCCTTCTGCTTGATAGGCGGCCGTTGCCCCACCAAAAATAAAATCTTTAGGAAGTGTTTTTGTCATTTTTTCACCTATTTCTTGATTGTATAAAATGAAAAGTGAGTGGAGAGGAGTTAGTGAGCCATCCATCTCCATCTCACTTCTTGTTCCAAGCCACCGAATTGTGACATGAGGAGGTAAAAACGATATATTTTTACCGACGAATTAACAAGGCGATTAGGAAAATCGCCATAGCGATTTCCGTTACGATAGGAGACTGTTTCACAGTCCCTATCGTTAATCGAATTGAGCTTGAACGAATGCGAGAGCGCCTTTACCATCACGAGTCAACTTAATGTATTGAGCTCCTTCAGTCTTAGCCAATTTGATGCCTAGTTTATCTGTTTCAGCCTTCATATCTTCGAAGTTGGAAGCAACCTGAGGCGCCAAGATAACGAGGTCAAATTCTGGCAACATTTCACGGTGGGCTCCATAGCCACCTGCTGCAGCTTTAACTGGAACTTTATACTCTTTTGCGGCTTTATTCAAAGCATTGGCAAGAAGACCACTTGTTCCTCCACCCGCACAAAGAACGAGGACATTTGTTTCTTCAGTAATTGTATTTTTTGCTGATTCTACTCCAGCTTTTTCAAGAATGGCATCTGCTTTTGCAGTGTTAAAGTTTGCTGCAACTTTTTCTTTTAATTCATCATTAGCTTTACCTGAACGTTCTTCTTCAAGAATTTGTTCATCATAAACCTTGAGGAATGGATAGTAAATAGCAATATCTACTACAATTAACAATGCTGCAAGAGCGAATGATAAGAACTGGAAGTTTGTACCAAGAACAATACCAAGAGGTCCTGGTGTAGTCCATGGAAGGTTGGCAGTAAATGAGTTCATGCCAAGTGTTTCAATAAAGAACTTAAAGATCCATACGTTTGCAATTGGTGCAAAGATGAATGGGATAAAGAAGATTGGGTTCAAAACAAGTGGTGCACCAAACAAGATTGGTTCGTTTACACCAAAGAATGTAGGAACTACTGAAGCGCGTCCAATAGCACGATTTCGTTTCGATTTACACAACCACATAAACATGAATGGAACCACAAGAGTTGCACCAGTACCACCCATAGTGACGATAAACATTTGTGTACCAGATGTAAGGATCTTATCAGCGTGCATACCTTGTTGAAGAAGGTTCAAGTTGACTTCGGCATTTGCATAAGTAATCGCTGCAATCGCAGGCTCAACGATAGATGGGCCGTGAATACCAATAAACCAGAAGAATGCAAAGGCACCGAAAATAATCGTAATACCAACATAACCGTCTGCTGCTGAGAATAGAGGCGCAAAGAATTTACCGATTGATTCTGCTACGCTTGCACCAACAAAATGACGAGCAAGTAAGTCAAGACCGTATAGGGAAACGACAGAAAGCGTAAATGGAATAACATCTTTAAAGACCTGTGAGATATTTGGTGGAACTTCGTCAGGCATTCGAATAGTAACATTGTTCTTCACACAAACCTTATAAATAGCTACAGTTACAAAGGCTGCTAGGAAAGCTGAAAGTAAACCTTTTGTTCCGAGGAAACCTGTTGCAAAGCCCCCTTCAATTGGGTCAGCTGCCAACATCAATAACCCAACAATAGCAGCTAATAGAGTTGACATATAGTTGATTTGGTTAGTTTTTTCCATGCTACGGTTAACAGAGTCTGTTAAAGATTTAGCAGTTGTACCAGCAACCAAAAGTGCGAGAATACCCATTGAATAGCTATAAGGTTTCATCAATAGTGCCACTACATCATCTGACCACTGGAATCCCCATGAATTAGGCACAAAGGCAATCAAGATAAAAATACTTGAGAATAGAATGACTGGCATTCCTGCGATAAATCCATCACGAATAGCACGAAGATAGATATTACGAGATAGTTTTTCAAAGAAAGGTTTTCCTTTCTCGATAAAGGCAATTAACTTATTCATTATTTAGCTCCTCTTTTATAAAGTTCAATTAAATGATGCATCAAATCTTTTAGCAAGATTGTTGTCATCAGGTGATCTTGGCCATGCATCATGGTCACGCTATAGGCTAAATCCTCACCAGCAGCTTCCTTAGTCAATAGACTTGTTTGCGCGTGGTGGGCCTCTGCAATACAGCTACCAGCTTCCTCTACCAGAGCGTCCGCTTTTGCAAAATCACCAACTTCAGCAGCCTTCAAGGCTTCCAATAGTTTTGAACGAGCATCGCCAGCATAGGCAACAATCTCAAAACCTAACAATGTTACTTCTTCTCTATTCATGATAGATTTCTCCTTATATAATTTTTAGTAATATTATGACAATAAACGTTGAATATGTAGAACAAGGTAAACTCGTTCACTCTTATAAAGATCAACACCCGTTTCCTGAGCAATGACTTCATAAATTTTGCTACCAATCTCGAATGCTTCTGGATAGGTGTTTTTTATATGTTCTTCCATATCGAGCAAGGATTGATTATCATCGCGACTACGATCAAGGTAATCCAAGAAATAATTTAGATGAATCATAAAACGATCGTAGAAATTATTATTTTCTTGGGTTCTTTGAATGTTATAGCTCCTGAGAAGACTCTCAACCTTCTTTATGATTTCCTTTCTCTTATCAATAGCTTCTGCAACTTCAACCTCATTCTCACCCTCGGCATTAATAAAGTGGTAGGCTATTCTTTTTATTTCATCCTTTGGTAGATTACCAGATAGTTTACTATTATAGATTTCAAAAGACTCTTGAGCTATTTGAAAAGCAATAGGATACTCCTTTGAAATATCAGGTAAATTACTATCCTTATAACGCCCTTGGCTAATCGCTTGATAAGAACAATAGATATGGTCTGTCAAGGTTACATAGAGGTACTCTTGAATAGGATATTGGTATTTTTTTGAAAGATTATCGATAATTTCATAAGTAACGGTAATAAAGTCTAACGGAACATCCTTGAGTAAAGTCATAAAATTTTCTCGAGATTCTTCAGTCTTCATACGAAAGACTTTTTCAACCTGATCCTCAGAAATCAAATCTCCCTTCTTCTTACCAAACGAAATACCCTTACCGACTACGATCAACTCCTCTCCCTTGCTATTCCGCACAAGAGAAACATTGTTATTCATTGGATTTAATATCCGATACATGTCGACCTCCTTGTTCTCTCATTTAAGAGCTAGAGCATAAAAAATGACCACAAATGACCCTGAAAATAAATTTCTGAGTCATCTGTGATCATGCCTAATATTACTTAGTAACACTCACTCTTATTAACTTGTGATTTTAGTATATCACAAGATTTTGTTTTTGTAAACCTTTTCATCCAACTTTTTTTAAAATTAGTAGATTTAAAAGACAGATATAGGGAGTTTATACACGTTCAGTCCATGAAGTTGCTGTTGTTTTAAGAACTTTGTTGAGTTCATCGATGTTCTCAAAACCAGTTGTACGAAGCCATTCGCGAGCAGCTGCTTCACCGTCTTTGATATAAGCTTCAACTGATCCAGCCCATGTTGCACGTCCACAAAGAACACCATTGAAGTTTGCACCTGATTCGTGGGCAAATACAAGAGTTTCTTGGAAGAGTTTAGCTGATACACCTGCACTCAAGTAGATGTATGGCAAGTTAGTAGCTTCGTCTTGAGCTTTAAAGAAGGCTGCTGCTTCTTCACGTGTATGAACGATTTCGCCATCGCCAAATCCTTCAACGTATTTCACGTTAACTGGAACTTCCACTTTCAAGACATCAATGTTAAAGCGTGGGTCTGAGAAGACCTTCATAGCACCGATTACCTTGCGTGGTTTTACTTTAGCGTATTCGGCAGAACCTGCGTCCGCAATCTTTTCATCATAAGCCAAGATTTCAAGGAAGAATGGAATATCTTCAGCCACACACTCAGAACCAATACGTTCAATGTAGGCTTGTTTTTGTTGGTTGAGTTCGTCAGAGCTATCTACGTCATAGTAAAGCAAGAACTTAACAGCATCTGCACCTTGTTCCTTGATACGTTTTGCAGACCAAACGTCCAAGCAGTCTGGTAAGCGTTTTGTACTTGTTGTATCGTATCCTGTTTTCTCATAAGCAAGGAGAAGACCTGCATTTGGATCAAGAGCTTTTGTAGCTGGAAGTCCGTACTCAGGGTCAAGTAGCATAGATGAAGCATATTTAGTCAATTCATCTGCCACCAATACTTTAAGTTCTTCCATTTGAGCAACTGTTGGCTCTTCTGTTTGGTATTGAGCCATGAGGCGTTTCAAAGCACCACGTTGGTCAAAGGCGAGAGCTGAGATGATACCATTCTCATCAGACAGTTTTTGCATACAAGCGCGTTTATTTTCTGTTAAAACCATTTTATACCTCTTTTACAATTAATTGGTCATATAGACCTTGATAGTTAGCCATATTGACATGACCGGTCATTTTTTCTTGAGCATTAAGCATACCAAGGACATTTGCCTTGATCAACAGTTCTTGATCCGTTTCTTTATGGAAAAGACCTGAAGCAATACCTGCCACTGTAGAATCACCAGAACCGACTGGATTTACTACTTGAATTCTTGGAATATCTACTTTGTAGAAAGTGTTACCGTGTTTAGCGAATGCTCCGTTAGCACCTAAGGAAACGATAATCCACTCGATTCCATCAAATAGTGGTTCTTGAAGGACTTCTTTTAATTCATCCAAGTCTTTAGAAATTTCTCTTCCTAAAAGTTGAGATAATTCTTCATTATTTGGTTTGATGACTGTTGGTTTATGTGGAGACTCAAGAACTGCCTGAAGTGCAGCGCCTGAACAGTCCAATGCAACAGGTTTCCCAGCATGATTCGCAAGTTCAACTAAACTAGCATAGTAATCAACTGGAAGTCCTGCAGGTAGACTTCCTGAAATAGCCACTACCTCTACAGTCTCTAAAAGTTCTTTGAAATGAGCTAAGAAATCCTGACCTTCTTTTTCTTGAACTTCAGGACCTTTTTCTAGGATTTCTGTTTGGTTTTCTCCATGTAGAATTGCGATACAGTTACGGGTTTCACCTTGAATAGAGAAGAAACGTTTGCTTACTTTATCATCAATATTTTCTACTAAAAAATCACCAAGTTTACCACCGACAAGCCCAGTTGCCACTACTGAATCACCGAATTCTGATAGGACACGTGTAACGTTAAGACCTTTACCACCAGCCGTTTTAGTGACATCTACAACACGGTTGACAGTGTCAATTTTCAGTTCATCCAAAGGATAGGAAATATCAATGGATGGGTTCATTGTGACTGTTAAAATCATAAGTCACCTCTTAGTCGTGGTATTCACCACGATCCCATTTTTCAAGGAACTCTACAAAGAAGTTGGCATCAGTTTGATGATCGTTATGAGTTTCAACGTGTTGGATTTTAGCGATCAATTTTTTGTTTTCTTCTGATGGTTTGTATTCAGCGTTGATGAAAGCTTCAATGATATCACACATGAGCAATTCACCAGTGATTTTACCACCAAATCCGATTACGTTGGCATTCAATTGTTCTTTTGCATATAGAGCTGTTGTCATATCGCGAACCAAAGCAGAACGAACACCAGGAACCTTGTTAACAGCATTATTAATACCTACACCAGTACCACAGATACACACACCAAGATCAGCTTGGCCACTAACTACTGCTTCACCAACTTTTTTACCAAAGATTGGATAGTGGGTACGAGCGTGGTCATAAGTACCAAAGTCGATAACTTCATGTCCTTTTGATTTCAAAAATTCTGAAACAGCCATTTTTTCATTTGTTACGATGTGGTCACATCCGATTGCAATTCTCATTAGTTATTCCCTCCGATTAATTGTATAAATCTAATATCATTTATCCTAACTCAAGAAAAATCAAGATTAGCTTAGGAAGCGAGCTGCGAGCATAACTGAGGTTAGCTAAAGTGAGCTGACGACAGATTATCTTGATTTTTGAAGAGTATTAGCACATTTTGTTCAACATGTCGACCCTGATTTGGTGACGACCACCGTCGTATTTACCATTTACAAAGCCTTTAGCAATATTTTTAGCCAATTCATCACCAACAAGTTGAGCACCCATCGTAATCATACGTGAGTTGTTGTGACCGCGAGTCATATAAGCTGAACGTTCATCAGAAACTTCTGCAGCAACCATTCCTTTGATTTTAGTAGCAACCATAAATGGACCTGCACCATAAGCATCAATGACGATACCAAGGTTTTGTTCTTCTTTCTTGACTTCTTCCGCAACTGCTAGAGTTACATCAACAAAGTCTTGACCTTCTGCTGTAACATCCACTACGTGGAAGTTTTCTTTTTCCAAGAAGTCTTTTACAACTTCTTTCAATCTTAAACCTGCAGCATCTGCACCAATAACAATAGCCATATTGTATACTCCTTTTTATAATAGACCAGTAAAACTTTTTGATCCTAGCCAAAAAGAGACCTTTCTCAAATAGTTACTAGTAGTTTTGTTGACAATAATTTAAATTAAGAACAAATATCTTATTCGTTTCTTAATAAGCTTTCTTCAGAGAAAAGCTAGAACAGTAATCTTGTTAAAATAAACACAAATTGTTCTTTATAAACATAATATACTACTATTAGTTGGAAAAGTCAACAATTTATGTTTGTTTTTGTTTATTTTTTTATAAAATCTCAATATCAAATCCAACCTGATCAAAATCACTAGGTTTTATAATCTTAACATCTTTCTTATCTTCTAGTCTATCTCCTTCTTCTATTGAAGTAGACAAACCTGACCATGGTTCCAAGGCAATAAAAGGCCCTTTATTAATAGTTGACCATACGATTAAATTTGGAAACTCTTTAAAATCTAGTTTCAAACCTTTATCATGTTTTCGTGAACGCAAAGCTACTGTGCGAGATTCCAACTCATCTAATGTCACAGCATCATAGCTAAAGAAGTCATAATTCAAGTCTATTTCTTTTTGATTATTTAACCAAGAATTTCTATCTTTTAAATCCAACATTCCTGTTTCTGGGAAAGGTTTTGGAACTGTACATGTTTCTGGCTTTTCAAATTCAAGATAGTAATCTTCATATACCTCGTCATCTAGTAAGGGACAGTTAAAACCAGGATGCCCACCGATAAAATATGGCATACTCTTTTCTGATTCTTTATTATAGATTTTATACTGAGTACGTATGGTTTTCCCAGTCACTGTATAAGTGATTTCTAAACGAAAATGATAAGGGTAATTTGCATACATTTCTTCATCGTCTTCAATAGCGAATGTAACAGAATTATCTGTTTGTTCTTCTAATGTAAATTCTTTTTTTCTTACTAGACCATGTCGAGGGATTTTTCCTTCTTTTTGACTACCATCTTCATTATCATAAAGGACCGTATCATTTCTTACTGAACCACATATTGGGAATAATACGGGTGCTTGCCCACTCCAATAAGTTGGATCCCCCTGCCACAAATACTCTACGCCTTCCTTGTCCTTTATAGAAGAAAGTGCGCCACCAAGTGTTTGAAACTGAACATATAATTGATCTGATTTTAATTCAATCACAAGTCTTACCTCCATTTTTTTCAAAAAAACTAGGCTGACTGCTCCATAGTGGAAACTGACAACCTAGTTTTTACAATTTACATTTTTAGGAGCAAATTATTTTGCGTTTGCTGCGTATTCTTCGTTACGTTTGATCATTTGCTTTCTGTACCATGCAAAAATACCGATATAGAAAGTAAGGAAGATTACTGCACCAATAATTGCTTTGATATCACCTGTTGTAGTGTTACCAATTGTCCAACCAAGAAGTTTTTCGATTGGTCCTTCAAGTGTTGAGTGAGTGATCAATTGAGTTTGGCTCACACCTTCTGGGAAGGCACCTACACTTTTAGCAAGATCTGTTGCAAATGGTGCGATAAGTGTACCTGAAAGAAGGAAGAGTGGCAACAAGAGTGTTCCGAAGATAATCATACGGAGCAATTTACCACGAGTAACTACCAAGAGAGCCGGAGTTACACCCATTGCGATGATACCAGCAAGTGGCAAGATACCATTTCCGACATTTGAAAGAAGCACTGCTTCAATCAACATGATTGGTGCAAGTACGTTGGCACAAGCCCAGATTTCAGCACGACCAGCGATAAATGGCCAGTCAAGACCGATATTGAATTTACGTCCTTGAAGACGTTTAGTAGCAACGTTTGTAATACCTTGTGAAAGTGGTTCTACGGCTGCGATGAACCATGAACCGATCAATGAGAAGAGCTCCAAGCAGACACCGGCAGTCAAACCAAGTGACAACCAACCTTTAATAACTAGTTCCCATTTATCAGCACCTTCAACACCAGCAACTGGATGTGGAGTTCCCATCAAACCAATAACGATACCAAGGATGAAACCGATGAAGAATTTAGATCCCCAGAAACCGATTCGTTTGTTCAATTTAGCAGCGTCAAAGTCGTATTTATCAAGACCTGGGAAGAATTTATCAAAAATCTTATCCAAAACCATGATAACTGGGTTCATCATGTAGTTCATGTGAGTTGAAGTCATTGGTGATGAACTTGGTGCGTTAAGAAGATCATCAAATGTTGGTTTCATCAAGTCAGAGTTGATGATTTTAAGAACCCCTACAAGAACAACTGCTGCAGTCGCGATGAAAAGAGAAACCCCTTGACCAACTCCACTCTTGTCAGCATACCATTTAATCAAAAGACCTGTAATAGACAAGTGCCAGATATCGAAGATATCAACGTCAAGTGTGTCTGTTTTCTTCATTGCAAGCATTACAATGTTGACAATCAACATCACAAGCAAGAAGTAGAGTGTCCAGGCAGAACCCCAAGTGATTGTAGCAAGTGGTGCCCAACCAACGTCGGTGATGTTCAATTGAATACCAGTATTTTCAACGAATTTTGCAAGAGAAGCTGAGAAAGCTCCGTTAAGCATTCCGATGATAGCACCGATACCAGTAAGCGCGATGGCAAGTTTAATACCACCTTCAAGTGCTTTGGAGAATTTCACTCCAAATAGTAAAGCCAATACTGTCAAAATGATCAGCATGATGATTGGGCCACCCATATCCAAGATTGGCTTGAATACTTTATTGGCCAACTCAATAATGAAATCCATAATTTTTCCTCCCTTTATTTTTATGGAAAATTACAAAATAATAATTAACTTAATCCGTGTTCTTTAATTGCTGCTTCAATATTGTCATAAACTGGAGCACTCATCGCTGGAATACGGAATAAGATAGGTCCAGCTTCTACTACTGGGATACCAGGGTCAAAACCTAAGTCTGTTGCAGCAATTGGTGTGAAGATATCATAACCTTTAATCAAGTCTTCGTTGACATCTTTAACCATAACTGCATCACACTGTACGTCGTATCCACGGTTAGATAGCTCTTCTTCTAGAGCGCTTTTAATTTGGTGGCTTGAGTTAACACCTGCACCACATGCAGCAAGAATTTTAATCATTTGGATTTCCTCCGTTTTTTAGTTTCTAATTATTTATTATTTACAAATTTAAGAAGTTGCTTCTGAGATATACTGGTACAGAGCTTCTGGATCAGTAAGCTTAGATAGTGCTTCTAGATGACCATTACCTGTAAAGAAGTCCATCAATTGTGCAAGAATGTTTGTTTGACTTGAACTTGAATTATTGATGATAAAGAAGAGTAATGATACTTCTACTTCCTTGTCAGGTGCAATCATATTGTGAAATGTTACTGGTTTTGGCAAGCGAACCACAACAACATTTTCAGTTAAATTATGAATCGTATCTGTGTGAGGGATTGCTACATTCGGCAAGTCCTTCCCTAGAAATTCCATATCTAAACCGGTTGGGAACATTTTTTCACGTTCAATTAAAGCCGATCGATAGGTATCCGTAACAACTTTCTTTTCTTCCAATAGGGTTGCAACTTGATCAAATAGCTGCTCTTGATTATCTGCTTCTAGACAAAAGACTAAGTCTTTGCTGAAGAAATGATCTAATCCCATGACTTCTCCCTTCATATTTAACTTTTATGATACAAGTATATCACTATATGAAACCGTTGTCAATATTTTTTGTTGTATTTTGTTTGATTTTTATTTTTTTTGTTTGATTTTAAACACCAAATAATTTTAAATAGTTTTGAAAAAAGAAAGAAAAAAAACAGGACATACATCCTGTTTTTTAATCTATTAATTTTTTTTCGTAGTCCAACTTTGTTCAATTAATGGAAGCATATCCTTCAACACTTCAGGTGTTCCTTCTAGAGAAACGTATCTAAACTTACCATCGTCTGATTTAAAGATCCAGATGACCAGATATTTCCCGTTTTTAGCTATACAATTTACAACATAGGCATCATAACCACCAATTTTTGACTTAGAACCCCATACTTTTGAGAAGTCCTTGCTTTGTTGTTTGGTTTGATAGACACTAGTAGAAACTTGAACAGCATCAAGAGCAGCATATTCACTTTCACTAACACCAAGGTGCTCTGGTTTAAAAGTATTTAGGGTTACGATATTGATGTCAGTACCATCACAGTACTGAATATCATCCCCACCCTCAACTTCTGTAAAGTGAATCCATGATTTTGGAACCTTTACATAGCCATAATCATCCGATCCGATTACCTGCGTATCTTTAATCGTTGATTCGGCTACAGTTGTTGTTTCTTGAACTATGGTAGTTTCCTGGATTGTTGTTGTATCTGTGGCTGCTTCTTTCTTAGTTTTTGAAGTATTACAAGCAGCAAGAGTTAAGCAACACACTAAAAGCGTAGATAAGCTGATGATTTTTTTCATAATCCTTCTCCTTTCACTTCTATTTTAAAGTATGAAGGGAAAAGTGTCAAAAAATTACTGTATTTTGAAAGTTTAAAAAATACAGTAATTAATCTCTTATACTAGATGCCATTCTCACATAGCGACTATTCTTCATCCATGCTCAAGACGCTGAGGAAAGCTTCTTGAGGAACTTCAACTGAACCGATAGCTTTCATACGTTTCTTACCAGCTTTTTGTTTTTCGAGGAGTTTACGTTTACGTGAAACGTCACCACCGTAGCACTTGGCAAGCACATTCTTACGAAGGGCTTTGATATCAGTACGAGCCACAATCTTATGTCCAATAGCTGCTTGGATCGGTACTTCAAACTGTTGACGAGGAATGATTTTCTTAAGTTTCTCTACGATAAGTTTCCCACGTTCATAAGCAAAATCTTTGTGAACGATAAAGCTAAGAGCATCCACTTTGTCACCATTAAGAAGGATATCCATCTTAACTAACTTAGATGGTCGATACTCTGACAATTCATAATCAAAGCTTGCATAACCACGTGTCGAAGACTTGAGCTTATCAAAGAAGTCAAAGACAATCTCAGCAAGGGGAATTTGATAGATGACATTGACACGATTATCATCAATATAATCCATCGTCACAAAATCACCCCGTTTGCGCTGAGCTAGCTCCATTACTGCTCCAACGAATTCTTGTGGTACCATGATTTGTGCCTTTACATATGGTTCTTCAATGGTCGCAATCTTTGTAGGATCAGGAAACTCAGATGGGTTCGATACATCCATAGATTCACCATCTGTCTGATTAACCTTGTAGATAACGGATGGTGCAGTCATGATAAGGTCGATGTTAAACTCACGTTCCAAACGTTCCTGAATAACATCCATATGAAGTAATCCAAGGAAACCACAACGGAAACCAAATCCGAGTGCTTGAGAAGTTTCTGGTTCAAACTGCAAACTAGCATCATTGAGTTGCAATTTTTCAAGGGCTTCACGAAGATCGTTATATTTATTTGACTCAATTGGATAGAGACCTGCGAAAACCATCGGATTCATCTGCTTGTAGCCAGATAGTGGCTCTGAAGCAGGATTTGTTGCCAAGGTTACTGTATCACCGACACGGGTGTCCTGAACAGTTTTGATAGATGCTGCAATATATCCAACGTCACCTGTCGCAAGGAAGTCTCGTCCAACTGCTTTAGGTGTGAAGATTCCAACTTCAGTAACATCAAAGGTTTTACCATTACTCATCAGCTGAATCTTATCACCTGGTTTGACCACTCCATCCATGACACGAACTTGGAGAATAACCCCGCGATAAGCATCGTACACAGAGTCAAAAATCAAGGCCTTCAGTGGTGCTGTAACATCACCTGTTGGAGCAGGAACTTTCTCTACGATTTGCTCGAGAATTTCTTCGATACCAATACCAGCTTTGGCTGATGCTAAAACTGCTTCACTAGCATCTAGACCAATAACATCTTCGATTTCCGTACGCACGCGCTCCGGATCTGCTGCAGGCAAATCAATCTTATTGATAACTGGAAGGATTTCTAAATCATTATCCAAAGCAAGATAGACGTTTGCCAGAGTTTGAGCCTCAATTCCTTGGGCAGCATCAACAACCAAAATTGCTCCCTCGCAGGCAGCTAGAGAACGTGATACCTCATAAGTGAAGTCCACGTGTCCTGGTGTATCAATCAAGTGGAAAATATAAGTCTCACCGTCTTTAGCAGTATAATTCAACTCAATGGCGTTGAGTTTAATAGTAATCCCACGTTCACGTTCAAGGTCCATACTATCTAAAAGTTGGGCCTGCATTTCACGGCTAGAAACTGTTTCTGTCTTCTCTAAAACACGGTCTGCTAACGTTGATTTCCCATGGTCAATATGGGCAATAATTGAGAAGTTACGAATCTTCTCCTGTCGTTTTTTCAATTTTTCTACGTTCATGATTCTCTTCCTTTCAGGGTATCTATTAATTATAAAATGTTTTTAATATTTTGACAAGACCATACCCTGCTAGGAGTACTAATCTTCGGCAACAAAGCCGTCATTTTCGATGAAATAGTGGTCAGTCATACCTTGGTCAGTAAAGACAATTCCATGAAGGACACCGCCATAGACAGCTCCTCCATCCATTCCGATTTTCCCGTCTTCTGTCATCCAAAGTTCTTCAGTTCCTGGTTCTTGATCCAAAAGTCCATAGACTGGTGTATGTCCAAAGACAATTGTTTTCCCTGTATGATTAGCTGCTTCGTGGAATGGTTTTCTGAGCCAAACTTTCTTGTAATCTGTAGTATCATGCCAGTCATCCAAAGTCAAATCAATACCAGCATGAACGAATATATACTTATCTGTTTCGATGACAAAAGGCATCTGACGGATAAACTCCACTAAGTCGGCTGCTTCAGTTTCAACACGCTTAGCATCTGCTACACCATCTACCGGTGCATCCAATGGGCGACCTAGAATAGAATTAATAGTTGTATCCCCACCATTACGACGATAGTGGTCATAGCTTTCTTCAGGGTTATCCAACCAAGTTAAAAACATATACTCATGGTTCCCTGACAAGCAAATAGCTCTCTGATTGTCAACCAAGTCTTTGACCATTTCTAGAACTCGGCGACTATCTTCACCTCTATCAATCAAATCTCCAAGAAAGAGTAATTGAGTCTTACCATCCCATGTTTTTAGAAGGTCCTCGAGCATTCCTGCTTTCCCGTGGACATCTCCAATAACATAATAGTCTGTCATTTATTTCTCCTTACTTTGCAACAATTCTCTCGCTTGACTAAGTGCAGCTTCAGTTACATTCTCACCAGCCAACATTTTAGCAACTTCTTCCACTCTTTCATCAACTGTTAACAAGCGAACGGTTGAAACGGTTGAATGCTCATTGCTAATTTTTTCAATAAAGAACTGATAATCAGCGATAGCGATGACTTGAGGAAGATGCGAAATAGCTAGAACTTGGCCATGCTGACCAATCTTATGAATTTTCTGTGCGATTGCCTGAGCTACGCGACCTGAAACTCCTGTATCTACCTCATCAAATACAATGCTAGTCTTACCTTCCTTACGAGAAAAGGCAGACTTAATAGCCAACATCAAACGAGATAACTCACCACCAGAAGCTACTTTTACTAATGGTTTAAAGTCTTCTCCAGGGTTAGTTGAAATATAAAATTCAACACTCTCATTCCCTTCACGACTGAATTTTCCTATAGTAAACTGAACCTGAAATCGAGTCTTGTCCATATAAAGGTCTTTAAGCTCTTGTTGAATCTCAATTTCTAATTGTTGAGCTAAGTTGTGGCGAGCAGATGCAAGTTTACTTGCTAAATCAACCAGACTTACTTCTAATTGTTTGAGTTCTGCTTCCATATCTTCTGAAGAAAGATTATTACCAGTGAGTAAATTGTATTCTTCAGTTATTTTTGCAAAGTATAACAAGACATCATCTACATTTCCACCATACTTACGTGTAATGGCATGTATGAGATCTAAACGACTATCAATCTGCATCAAGCGATTGCCGTCAAAATCTAAATCTTCGATAATATCCTCTAAACGTTTGGTGACATCTTCTAATACATAATAAGACTCTGATAAAGAAGTTGATATTTCACGGTACTCAGCATCATACTCTTCTAAACTCTCCATGTCATTCATAGCAGAACGGACGTTAGCCAGGCTTGAAAATTCTTCATTATCTAGCATGGTATAGGCATTAGTTAGCGTATCAGCAATATTTTTATAATTCAGAAGTTTATCGCGTTCTTGGTTGAGTTTGAGGTCTTCACTTGGCTGTAATGCTGCAGATTCAATCTCTGCCATTTGAAATTCCAACATCTCAATACGAGCCTTATGTTCTTCTTGGTTTTTCTTAACTTCAAGAAGTTGCTTGCGCATTTGACGGTAGGCATCAAAGTTGGTCTGATAAGATTGCTTCAATTCAAGAAAATCTGTATCACCAAACTCATCCAGCATCTGAATATGTAATTGTGGACGCATTAACTCTTCTTGGTCATGCTGACCATGAATATCGACTAGATGTTGTCCAATTGCTCGTAGAACAGAAAGATTGACCATCTGTCCATTAACTCGACTAACACTGCGCCCGTTTTGTAAAATTTCACGACGAATGATGATTTCATCACCTAAATCGATACCTTGCTCATCAAAAATCTCTTGAAGGGGGAGACTATTTTCAATTGAGAAAAGACCCTCGATTTCCGCTTTGAGTGCACCATGACGAATGACATCTGTTGTTGCTCTTGCTCCCAGCATCATGTTCATAGCATCGATGATGATAGACTTCCCGGCACCAGTTTCCCCAGTAAGAACTGTCATTCCTTTCTCAAAATTAAGTGAAATAGCCTCAATGATGGCAAAGTTTTTAATTGAAATTTCAAGTAACATAAGGTCCTACCACTTTTTAACTTGCTCTACAATTTCTACAGCTGCATCTTCAGTTCGCGCTACAATTAAAATGGAATTATCATCTGCTAAACAGCTAAAAATCTTATCTGAAAATGTTTGGGTTAATTGGCTTTTAACAAAAATTGTATTTCCAGGAATAACATCTAAATTGATGAGATTTCCCATTCTCTCAAAACTTTCAATATTGTTCTCAGCCAACTGTAAACTTTTGACTACTGACTTTGGTAATTCATAGACATAAGTATTGTCTTTCAATGGAATTTTTACAATCCCTAGTTCTTTGATATCTCGTGAAACAGTTGCTTGAGTAGCAGTGATTCCTGCTTCTTTTAAATGTTCAACGATTTCTTCCTGAGTACCGATTTGATAATCAGTCACAAATCTTCTAATCTTCTCAAGTCTCTCTTTTTTATTCATCTTTAAACTCTCTATGTGCTTTTTCTACTAGTGGTTCTATTTCAGAAACCACCTGATTGCTTGCGTGTTCTTCCTTACGTAAATAAGCAAGAAACTCAATATTACCGTGGCCGCCTTGTATAGGTGAAAAATCCAATCCTATGACGGAAAATCCTTCTGTGACCGCCATTTCTGTTACCGATTCTAAAACATTTTTGTGAACCTTAGCATCTCTAATAATCCCATTTTTCCCAATTTGTTCTCGACCGGCTTCGAACTGTGGTTTTATGAGGGCAACAACTTGTCCTTGATCAGCTAAGACTCTATGTAGAGCTGGAAGGATGAGACTCAATGATATAAAACTCACGTCGATACTTGCAAAACTAGGTTCTTGTTCAAAATCAGTCTTTTCAGCATAACGAAAATTAAACTGCTCCATACTAACAACACGTGAGTCTTGGCGCAATTTCCAAGCAAGCTGATTGGTCCCGACATCAACTGCATAAACTAATTTTGCTCCATTTTGAAGCATGACATCCGTAAAGCCTCCTGTTGAAGCTCCAATATCAATGGCCGTTTTACCTTCAACTGATATGCCAAAGTTTTCCAAAGCTTTCTCAAGTTTCAAACCTCCTCGGCTCACATACTTAAGCTTTTCACCCTTGAGTTTTAATTCAGTATCATCTGGGATTTTTTCTCCTGGTTTATCAAAACGCTCACCATTTAGAACCGCAACAACCAAACCAGCCATAACGCCACGCTTAGCTTGTTCTCTCGTTTCAAATAAACCTTGTTTGTAGGCAAGTAAATCTACTCTTTCCTTAGCCATTGATTCTCAAACTTTCTACTATTTTTACAATTGGTTCCTTATCAAAGGTAACTAACTGACTAATCTCTTCCAGCTTTGCATTAGCCTGATCCAAAGTTTGGTTACAAAAAGCTTTTGCTTCGTCTAAGCCTAACAAGGCAGGATAGGTCGATTTTTCAGCTTGCAAATCTTTCTGGGGTGTTTTACCAATTTCTTCAAAGCTAGCTGTAACATCAAGAATATCATCTCTCACTTGAAAGGCAAGACCAATCAACTCTCCAACAGTTTTAAGTGCTGTTTGAATAGTTGTATCCAATCCAGCGATGATTCCAGCCGCATGAAAAGGAAAGACTAATAGTTTACCAGTCTTATTAGCATGGATAGTCTGAAGTTCCTCTACATTCAAGTGTTCTCCTTCACCTTCCATATCCAAAACTTGACCCGCTACCATTCCCATACTTCCAGAAGCAAGAGATAGATTTGCTATTAAGTCTACCTTGATTTCGTTTGGCAAGTCTGACAGAGCTATGAGAGCATACGGGTCTAGAAAAAGAGCATCACCTGCCAAGATAGCTAAATCCTCTCCATAGACTTTATGATTGGTCAAACGTCCTCGGCGATAATCATCATTATCCATAGCAGGTAGATCATCATGAATCAAACTACCTGTGTGAATCATCTCAAGCGCTGCCGCAACTTGCGCATGAGCTGGAGTAATTGGTACCTGCAAAGACTCCAAAACTTCTAAGAGAAGATAAGGACGAATCCTCTTGCCACCAGCATGAATGGAATAGAGAACCGCTTCTCTAAGATTTGAAGCTATTTGTTGTTCCCCATAAAACTCCTCAAGCGCTGACTCAACTAAGTCTAGTTTTTCTTGCTTGTTCATACGAGTTCGCTCTCTGTTCCATCTTCTTGCATGACTTTAACTAAGGTCTTTTCTGCTTTATCCAGTGTTGCCTGCAATTCCTTTGATAAGAGCATCCCTTTTTGAAAAGCTGCAATGGCATCTTCTAAAGCAATTTCACCATTTTCTAAGCTCTGAACAATAGTCTCAAGTTCTGCTAAATTTTCCTCAAAATTCTTCTGTTTTGACATCTTTAACCTCTAATTCTACCTGACCATCTCGCATCAATAACGTTACTTGATCAGTTTTTTTCAAATCTTTTGCTGACGATACTACGGCATCCTCTTTTTTCACAATCGCATAACCTCTGGCTACGATACGACTAGTATCTAACATAAGTAGCGCTTCTGACAAACGTTTGACTTCGGCAACCTTGGCATCATAAACTACTGCCATCTGACTACGAAGCAACTTTTCAAATTGGAGTAGACGATCCTGATAACGATGAACCTTATTGATTGGTGATAACTGCTCTAATCGATGAACTAGTTTTAATACTCTTTGCTCCTGTCTAACAAGTTCTGAATTTACACTTTGTTTGAGACGAAGCTGTAACTGATCCAATCGTTGTAAATAACCATCATATAAGCGTTCAGGTTGCCTGAAAATAACGGATTGACTTAGTACTTTTAATGCTTTTTCTTTCTTAGATAAAGTGTTTTGTACAGATGTAGCCATACGTCTCTCTTGATTCTTCAGATAAGTCAAAAGATCTAACTTAGTAACAGGAGTCGCTAGTTCTGCTGCAGCAGTTGGAGTTGCTGCTCTCTTATCTGCTACAAAATCTGACAAAGTAACATCCGTCTCGTGACCAACACTTGAAATAATCGGTAAACGCGATTCAAAAATAGCACGAACAACTATTTCCTCGTTAAAAGCCCAGAGATCCTCTATCGAGCCACCACCACGACCAATGATAAGTACATCTAGGTCATCACGTTCATTAGCTTTAGCAATGTTAAGGGCAATCTCCTCTGCCGCTCCTTCACCTTGAACCTTGGTAGGATATAAGATAATTTCCACACCAGGAAAGCGTCTGCTAACGGTTGTAATGATATCCTGGATAACAGCTCCACTACGACTTGTCACTACCCCGATACGGTTTGCAAACTGCGGAATTACTTGCTTAAAGCGGTCTTGAAAAAGCCCTTCCTCTGAAAGCTTCTTTTTCAGTTGCTCAAACTGAAGGGCAAGTGTGCCGACACCATCCGGCTCTGCCTTTTCAATAATAATTGAATAACTCCCACTTGGCTCATAGACTTGAACTCGGCCGACTACATTAATCTTCATGCCTTCTTCCAAGTCGAATCCAAGTTTCTGATAGATACCAGACCATATGGTTGCTTGGATAACAGCGCGATCATCTTTTAGAGAAAAGTATTGGTGAGTTGGACGCTTTCGAAAGTTAGAAACCTGACCAGTTAAATAAACCCTCTCCAAGTATGGGTCTTTATCGAATTTCATTTTTAAATACTTGGTCAAAGTTGTTACCGATAAATACTTTTCCATCTCAACCTCCTTCTTTCTCTAGTTTTTCCTGGGTATTATTATACCAAAAATATGCTTAAAAATCTCTATTTCCACTTGGAATGGCAAAAATACAGCTTGTTTGTACAAAAGTTTTGTCCCTTTCATATCCCTTGAATAAAGAAAAAACCCTTTGGATAAAATCCAAGGGGCTAAAAACGTTGTTAAATCAACGATTATTTTTTAAGGTTGTAGAATGATTTCAATCCACGGTATTCAGCTACTTCACCAAGTTGATCTTCGATACGAAGCAATTGGTTGTATTTAGCGATACGGTCAGTACGTGAAAGTGAACCAGTCTTGATTTGTCCTGCGTTTGTTGCAACTGCGATGTCAGCGATTGTTGAATCTTCAGTTTCACCTGAACGGTGTGATACAACAGCAGTGTAACCAGCTTCTTTCGCCATTTCGATAGCGTCGAATGTTTCAGTAAGAGTACCGATTTGGTTTACTTTGATAAGGATTGAGTTAGCAGCACCTTCTGCGATACCTTTTTCAAGGTATGAAGTGTTTGTTACGAAGAAGTCGTCACCAACCAATTGAACTTTACCACCAAGACGTTCAGTAAGAGCTTTCCAACCGTCCCAGTCGTTTTCGTCCATACCATCTTCGATAGTGATGATTGGGTATTTGTTTACCAATTCTTCAAGGTAGTCGATTTGTTCTGCAGCAGTACGTACAGCAGCTCCTTCACCTTCAAATTTAGTGTAGTCGTATACTTGACGTTCTTTATCGTAGAATTCTGATGAAGCACAGTCAAATCCGATAAATACGTCTTTACCTGGAACATAACCAGCAGCTTCGATAGCAGCAAGGATAGTTTCAACACCATCTTCAGTTCCTTCGAAACGAGGAGCAAATCCACCTTCGTCACCTACGGCTGTTTCAAGACCACGAGATTTAAGGATTTTCTTAAGAGCGTGGAAGATTTCAGCACCCCAACGAAGAGCTTCTTTGAATGTAGGTGCACCAGCAGGTACGATCATGAATTCTTGGAAAGCAATTGGAGCATCTGAGTGAGAACCACCGTTGATGATGTTCATCATTGGAGTTGGAAGAACTTTAGTGTTAAATCCACCAAGGTAGCTGTAAAGTGGGATTTCAAGGTAGTCAGCAGCAGCGCGAGCTACAGCGATAGACACACCAAGGATTGCGTTAGCACCCAATTTACCTTTGTTAGGAGTACCGTCAAGTGCGATCATAGCACGGTCGATAGCTTGTTGGTCACGTACATCGTAGCCGATGATTGCTTCAGCGATGATGTTGTTTACGTTGTCAACAGCTTTTTGTGTACCAAGACCACCGTAACGAGATTTGTCACCATCACGAAGTTCAACTGCTTCGTGTTCACCAGTAGAAGCTCCTGATGGAACCATACCACGTCCGAAAGCACCTGATTCAGTGTAAACTTCTACTTCAAGTGTTGGGTTACCGCGTGAGTCTAGGACTTCGCGAGCGTAAACATCAGTAATAATTGACATTTTTTACTCTCCTTTGAGTTAAATTTTTTACACCTCTATGATACATTAAAAAGAGACCTTTTTCAAGAAAAAACGTTATCTTTGTGCAAATTTTCCTTAAGTTGATAAAGTAATCGCTTTCTTTTTCCTTTTATCTTGAGACTTTTGTGATATACTATATTTATGACTGATCTATCTAAACAAATCCTAGAAAAGGCCAATGGTGGTCTTAAATTAAATCCTGATGAACAAAGACGTTTTCTCGGAACATTTGAAGAACGTGTCCTTGGCTATGCAGACCTTGAAACTGCCGATGATGATAAATTTCAAAAAGGATTTTCAACAATTTTAGAAACCTTTAAAAAAGAGACTGAACCTCTATTTGTCAAAATTTCTCCTCAGGTTGAATTTGACAAACAAGTCTTTTATCTAAAAAAAGCCAAAGAAGCTGAATGTCAAGCAACCATCGTTTCTGAAAATCATAACTCTTCTCCTTTCGGCATGGTCATACACAGTGATAGTCCTGTTCAAACCCAAGAAAAAGACCTTAAAAAGGCCTTTTCTGACTTATGGCAAGAGAAAGAGACGAAAGCTCCTACTTCTTTTTGGAAAAAATGGTTTGGTTAACTCTATCTCAAAGACATGATCCGAGCAATACTTGCAGCTGTATTTTCTAAATAAACAGCTGCATTTTTTAAACTATCTTCTAATGGTTCGCTTTTTTCTAGTATAGAAAAAGCAGCGATGATATTCTCAAATGGTAAAGGAGGTAAATCCTCAGCTAAACTACCACACATAGCAATAACCGGAACACAATTTGGTGTTCTTTTTGCTACACCGATTGGAGCCTTGCCTGAAAAACTTTGAGAGTCTAATCTACCTTCACCAACAATAACTAGATCTGCATCTGCGACCTGTTCATTGAAGTTTATCAAATCCAAACAAGTTTGTATTCCAGAAACAATCTCTGCATCAGCAAAGGCACACAAACCCGCAGCAATTCCACCACCAGCACCACTACCTTCTAATTTTAAAATTTCAGGTGCAACTTTGTTGTAAAAGTTTTCAATAGCAATATCAACATCTTGGAATTTAGCTGGTTCCAACCCTTTTTGCTTCCCGAATGTATAGGTGGCGCCGTGAGGTCCACATAGGGGATTAGTTACATCTGCAAGTATTTTTATATGTACATCAGAAGGAATTTGAAGCACTCCCTCCTTCGAAATTTTCCTGATATCAAATAGAGATTGACCATTTGCTTGAACTACATTTCCGTTTTTGTCATAAAACTGGTAACCAAGTCCTGAAGCAATGCCAATTCCACCATCGTTACTAGCCGTACCACCGACACCAACGTAGATATCTTTGATTCCTTGTTCTATCAAATGGAGAATAAGTTGACCAATTCCCTTTGTTTGAATCTCTAGAGGATTACGTTTTTCATAAGGAATTTTTTCAAGACCCACTAAATTTGCAACTTCAAATAGAGCTAATTCTCTTTTTTGAAAGTAAGACATCAAAACCTCATCACCAAAAGGTCCAGTTACCTGGACTCTTTTTTCTTCCAAACCTAGAGAACTTTTAATGGCGTCTACTGTTCCTTCACCTCCATCACCAACAGGTAAAAGTAGACATTCAGCATCTGGTATCACCCTTTTAAATCCTCTTTTTATAGCTTCTGCTACTTCGTTTGCAGTAAGACTCTCTTTGAAAGAGTCCGGTGCGATAACAACTTTCATTTTGATTCCTCTTTCTATCTAAAGGAAGTCTATCATTTCCAAAACTTTCCCAAAATCTCTCTCATCTACCTGAAGATTTATTTCCTTTTTCACAATATCCTTGGCACAAAAGGCTATACCAAGTCCTGCACTTTTAAGCATTTTTAAGTCATTAGCTCCATCACCGATTGCAATCGTTCTATCAAAAGGCACTTTTAATTCTTCAGCCCATCTCACGAGGGTTGCTTCTTTTACTTCTCTGCTTATAATAGGGCCAATTAGATTTCCAGTTAAATGATCATCTCTGATTTCCAGTTGATTAGCAGTATATAATGAAATTCCCAAATCTTTTGCTAATCTTTCTACAATAGTGGTAAATCCACCTGATACTAAGCCGACTTCTATCTGATTTTCTTGAAGAACTTTAATAAACTTGGCAGCGTTTTTACTAAGGTGAAGTTCATGATAAATCTTATCAAAAACATTGATAGAAAGACCTTTAAGAAGAGAAACACGTCTTTTTAAACTTGCTTCGAAGCCTAATTCTCCTCTCATAGCTTGAGCTGTTAGCAGGGCTACTTCTTCTTCGCACTCTGCCTCTTTCCCTAATAAATCAATAACCTCTTCTTCTATCAGAGTTCCATCTACATCAAGGACACAGAGACCGTTGATTGTTTTCATTTATAATCCTTACTTTATTATCTCAAAAAATCGTATGAAAGCATCATACGATTTTAACTATTTAGTTTGCTAAACTGTGATACAAATCAAGGTAAGACTGACAAGCTGTATCCCAAGAGAAGTCACATTCCATAGCTTGAACTTGAAGATTTTTCCAAACATCTGGATGATTATAGTAAACATCCAAGGCAGTTTGTAGAGCCCAGTTAAGCCAATATGGAGTCAAGTTATCAAAACTAAATCCTGTACCTGTTCCTTCAATTGGGTTGAACGGTTGAACAGTATCTCTCAACCCCCCTACTTCGTTAACAAGAGGTAAAGTACCATAACGCATAGCCATCATTTGAGAGAGTCCACATGGTTCAAAGCGACTTGGCATAAGGAAAATATCGCTTGCTGCATAAATTTCTTGTGCGAGTTTCACATCAAAAGTAATATTAGCAGATAATTTGTCTGGGAATACTTGACCAAACCATGAGAAAGCTTCTTCGAAACCAGGGTCTCCTGTACCTAAGAGAACGATTTGAACATCTTCTTGAAGCATACGATGAAGACCTTCAACAACGACATCAAAACCTTTCTGTCTTGTCAAACGTGACACTATACCAATCATTGGAACATCAGGTCTTACCGGAAGACCAAGCTTCTCTTGCAATTTAGCTTTATTCTGAGCTTTTCCTGATAGGTCTGATTTATTAAAATGATAATCCAACAGTGGATCCGTTTCTGGATTATAAAGATCCGTATCGATTCCATTTACAATACCAGAAACCTTACCAGACTCCATTCGAAGAATTTGATCCAAACCACATCCAAACTCTGTTGTCATGATTTCATAAGCATAGCTTGGCGATACAGTAGATACACGGTCTGCATAGAGAATACCAGCCTTCATCCAGTTTAGGCAGTCATTCCAGCGAACTGTACCATCCGCATAGCGTTCGAATCCAACTCTAAACAAGTCCCAAAGCATACCTTCAGAGAATTGCCCTTGGAATTCCAGGTTGTGGATAGTTAAAACAGTCTTAATGTTTTGATAGGCTTGAATCCATCTGTATTTTTCCTTCAACAAGAAAGGAATCATAGCTGTATGATAATCATGAGCATGGAGAATATCAGGAATAAATCCAATACGCTCCATAGCTTCTAAGGCTGCAAGTTGGAAGAAAGCAAAGCGTTCACCGTCATCGAAATCACCATACACATGACCACGGAAGAAATAATATTGATTGTCAATAAAGTAGAAGGTAACACCGTTTAAAACTGTTTTCTTAATTCCACAAAATTGTCTTCGCCAACCAACATACACTTCAAATTGAAGAACATCTTCAATCTGGTCGCCAAACTTAGCTTCTACCATGTCATAGTAGGGTAGGATAACAGCAACTTCATGACCAGCTTTAACTAATGATTTTGGAAGAGCCCCGATAACATCTCCCAAGCCACCTGTTTTAGAGAAAGGGGCTCCTTCGGCTGCTACAAATAAAATTTTCATGAAAGAATGTCCTCTGTTATTTTTTCACCTTTTTTGATGACAACAGGATTTTCTGCTGTACCACGAATAACAACTCCATCAGCTACTTCAGCACCCTTATCAATAATTGCATACTCAACTTGAGCGCCTTCACCAATGACAACACGAGGGAAAATAATAGACTCTTTAACTAAGCTATCTTTATGAATTTGAACATTACGAGAAATAACTGAACGAACAACTTTACCTTCGACAATACTACCAGAAGCAAACTGCGAAGTATTTACTTCACAACCAGGTGCATAATAAGTTGGTTCTTCGTTTTTCACCTTTGTATGAATCTTTTGATTTGGAGAGAACAAAGAGTAGAATTTATGCTGATCAAGCATATCAATATTGGCTTGGTAGTAGGTTTCTACAGAATGAATATTTGCCAAATAGCCAGTATACTCGTAGGCAAAAGCACCTTCTTTAGCTGCCAAATCACGAAGAACATAGCGAAGTTTTTCTGGATGTTCTTTTTGAGCTTCTTCTTCAAGACGTTCAATCAACCATGGGGTATCAACGACAAATATATCGGTAGACATGTTGTAAAGATTTTGGTCTGATTTTTTATCAAAGAGCTTGTGAGAAAGCACATGGTCAGTTTCATCGATATCAAGGATTGCATTTACTTCTGAAATATCCTTCTTAGGTAGTTTCTTGTAAACAACTGTGATAGGAGATTTTGTAGTATTATGCAAATGGAAAACCTGAGCAAGATCAATATTTACCAAAACGTCACAGTTCAAGGAAACAGTTTGGTTAGATCCAGAACGTTTTAAATAAGTCAAGAGTTGTTGATAATACTCTTTACCGACTGTGCTGCTTTCTACACGTGTATTGTAAATACCTAAATAGTAGTGACTAAGTAGTGTATTCAAGCCCCACTCGCGACCTGAACGAATGTGATCGAAAACTGAGCTGATATTATCTTGTTGGAAGATTCCAAAGACACTACGAACACCAGCATTTGCTAAACTTGAGAGTGGGAAGTCAATCAAGCGATACTTTCCTCCGAATGGCAAACTCGCCACAGGACGATTACTCGTCAAGGTTGACATATCATGAAAACCAACAGTGTTTCCTAAAATCGCTGAATATTTATCAATCTTCATCTGTTGCTACCCCCACTACTTCGTTATATCCGACTACTTCTACTTCTTCCGTTCCATCAATTTCTACACCATCAGCAATGATAGCACCTTCACCAATAATGGCACGTTTAATCTTAGCACCTTTTCCGACTACTGCTCCACTCATGATAACAGAATCAACAACTTCTGCTCCTTCACGAACTTGTGCTGCTGTAGATAAGATAGAGTGCTTCACAGTACCATCCACATAACATCCATCTACTACGAGAGAATCTTCTACATGAGCATGTTCTCCAATAAAGTTTGGTGGAGAGATCAGGTTACGAGAATAGATTTTCCATTGACGATTACGGCTATCTAGAGCGTTTTCTGGAGAAATATATTCCATATTTGCTTCCCAAAGCGATTCGATAGTGCCGACATCCTTCCAGTATCCACTGAATTCATAGGCATAAACACTTTCTCCAGACTCTAGGTAGTTAGGAATAACATTCTTACCAAAGTCTGACATGTCAATATTATTCTTTTCAGCTGCAACGAGCATATTGCGTAGACGTTTCCAATCGAAAATATAAATTCCCATTGATGCCTTAGTTGATTTTGGTTGAGCAGGTTTTTCTTCGAATTCAACAATGCGATTATTAGCATCTGTATTCATGATACCGAAACGACTAGCTTCTTTTAATGGTACATCCAAGACAGCTACAGTCAAGCTGGCATTGTTATCCTTGTGTGATTGGAGCATATCATCATAGTCCATTTTGTAGATATGGTCTCCTGAAAGAATCAAAACATACTCAGGATTAATGCTGTCGATATAGTCGATGTTTTGGTAAATAGCGTGACTTGTACCTTCGAACCAACGATTTCCTTCACTTGCAGAGTATGGTTGAAGGATAGAAACACCTGAATCAATTACATCTAGACCCCAGCTCGAACCGTTCCCGATGTGATTGTTAAGAGCAAGAGGTTGATACTGTGTGATAACCCCAACATTGTGGATACCAGAGTTGGCACAGTTAGAAAGAGCAAAGTCAATGATACGGTAGCGCCCACCAAATTGCACAGCTGGTTTTGCAATGCTTTGGGTAAGTTTACCGAGACGAGTCCCTTGCCCACCGGCAAGGATTAAAGCTAGCATTTCATTCTTCATTTTCTACTCCTTTTTGAGATTTATTTGATTCTTTTTTTGTAGGTTTCAAGCGGCGTTTGATTTTCCAGATACTTGCACCCATAGCTGGCAAAGTAAAGGTCAATGTCTGCTCATAATCCTTCCATAACCCTTCTTGAGTTTGAACAGTTTGGTTGTGTTCTTTCCAAACTCCACCCCATTGTTCCAACTCTGTATTCCAAATTTCTTCGTAAATACCTGCAACTGGTAATCCAATTGTAAAATCAGGACGTTCAACCGGTGCCATGTTGAAGACACAGACTAGCATCTCGCCTTTTTTACCCTTACGAATAAAGGATAGAACACTTTGATCTCTATTATCAGCATCGATGATTTCAATTCCATCATAACTTGTATCAATTTCCCAAAGACAACGATGGTCTTTGTAAAGTTGATTCAGTTGAGAAGTGAAGTATTTCATCTTAGCATTCATTGGGTCTTCAAGGTTTGACCACTCTAATTGCTCTTCTGATTTCCACTCTAAAAATTGACCGAATTCGCTACCCATAAAGAGTAATTTCTTACCAGGGTGAAAAATTTGATAAGTATAAAGGTTTCTCAAGCCTGCAAACTGATTGTAGCGATCTCCCCACATCTTATGCATCATACTCTTCTTACCATGAACCACCTCATCATGTGAGAATGGTAGAAGATAATTTTCATTAAAGACATACATAAAACTGAATGTTACAAGGTTAAAATCATACTTGCGGTAAATTGGATCTTCTTCGTAAAAACGGAGAATGTCATTCATCCAGCCCATGTTCCACTTGTAGTCAAACCCAAGACCACCAATCTCTTTTGGACCTGTTATTTTAGTAGCTGAAGAGCTCTCTTCTGCAATCATCATGACATCAGGGTGAGCTAGCTTAATAACAGTATTTAAACGCTGAAGGAAATAATAGCCTTCATAGTTGAGATTGCCACCATCTTTATTTGGTGTCCAAGGTGCATTATCATAATCAAGATAAAGGATGTTACTTACAGCATCTACACGGATACCATCTAAATGATAAAAATCAATCCAGAACTTAATGCTAGAAATCAAGAAGGATTGCACTTCGTTTTTCCCTAAGTCGAAGTTTAATGCTCCCCAACCATAGTTATGAGCTTTGTTATGGTCTTGATATTCAAAAGTTGGTGTTCCGTCATAATAAGCTAGAGCATCATCATTGATTGTAAAGTGACCAGGAACCCAGTCCACAATAACTCCGATATTGTTTAAATGACACTCTTCAACAAAGTCTTGAAACTCTTCTGGTCTTCCGTAAGAATGTTCCAAACCAAAATATCCCATCAGTTGATAGCCCCAGCTCAAACCAAGCGGATGCGCCATCAAAGGCATAAACTCAATATGAGTGTAGTTCATCTCAACTAAGTAAGGAATCAACTCTTCTTTTAATTGAGCAAAACTGTATGGAGTTCCATCTGGATTTCGTTTCCACGAACCAGCATGTGCTTCGTAAATATTAACTGGTCTTTCAAAGAATCCCAAACGTTTTCTACGAGCTAACCAAAGTCCATCCTTCCATTTCTTTTCTGGAATTTCTGTTAACACAGCCCCTGTGCCTGGACGTGCCTCATACCGAACAGCTAAAGGATCAATCTTCATAAGCTGATGACCGTTAGCACGTGTGATATGATATTTATAAATCTGACCTTCTTGGGCTAAAGTTGTAAAAACTTCCCAAACTCCAGATTCATTTCGAACCATAGGGATTTGATTTTCAACCCAATTCGTGAAATCACCAACTAGATGAACAGCTTGCGCATTTGGAGCCCAAACACGGAATGTGTAACCCCATTCCCCATCTTTCTCCTCACTATGAGCGCCCAAATAGTGTTGAAGATGGAAATTTTCGCCTGTTGTAAAAGTTCTTAAAGCTTCTAATGTATCCATAAATCCCCCTTTATATTGTAAGCGTTTTCTATATTTCTATTATACAATCTTTTAAGAAAACTTTCAACCAATTTCCGAATTATCATAAATATTTTTTAGAAAATCTTCAAATAATTATCTTGACATTTCTTATATTTTCACTATTTAATGATATTCTACCTTGATTTCAGTTCTTGTAGCATTAAATTGCTTACAATATTTTTTTCAATCCTAATTTTGCAAAACAGACACCACAAAAAACTTAACATTATTTTCATAAATTAATATTTTTGTTCGGATAAAGTATCTTAAGTACAATTTTATCAAATTTTCTGAAATTTTCAACTATTTTTAGTAATATTTCCATATTTTTTATTAGGACAAATTTATATATAAAAAAACTCAAGATTAATCTTGAGTTTCATTTTTTTAAACTAAAACATTCATGACTGCTACACTCACATTATCAAGAGTGTTTTCTTGGTTTGAACGACTATTAGTGATTCGCATTTCAAGGTTTCCCGCATTTTCATAATAGTGGGATTCTCCTTTAGCATTAAAGACCACTAAGTAATGCTCGTCATCTTCCTGAATTTCATAGACAATCCAGCCACTATTTTCAATAGCTGTGTGAACAAAGACGTGACGGTATACTTCCTCGTATGTAGGGTATGAAAAGGCACTACTCTTTGTTTTAAGACCTATAATCTGACGAATAAATTCAATACTATCCTGACGCTCATTGATTAAGTCCCAGTCCACCTGGTTAACAGCGTCTGGAGCATTGTAACTGTTCATGGCACGTTCGCGATCATCATGAGTCAACTCACCGTTTTCACCTGTAGGAACCAGTTTGGTACGTCCAAACTCTTGACCAAGTTCCATAAAGGAGATACCTTGCATGAGTAGATTCATGGCAGTTGCTGTTTCTACCTTTTTCATGATACTTGCTTGGTCTTCTGTTGGATGAAGTGTCGCTAATAAATCATGCAAGTTATAGTTATCATGGGCTTCTACATAGTTGACAACCTGGTTAGGGCTTAGATAAGAGCCCAGTTCTCGACTACCAAGGATAGCTTTGGCAACAATTGGTTCAGTGGCAGCACCACTTACGAAGCCTGATTTGATATCACCATAAACTTCAGCACCCTTAACCGCATTACGTTGATCATCATTGAAAAATCCAATATTAGGCAACTGATAAGCATTGTCTTTCTTAGCCTTATCGTAAGGTGCTAGACCAGTACCCATATCCCAACCTTCTCCATAAAGGATGATTTTAGGATCGACTTCATCCATTGCCCAACGGATCATCTGCATGGTTTTAATGTCATGGATTCCCATCAAGTCAAAGCGGAAACCATCAATATTAAACTCATTCACCCAATAAAGAAGTGAATCAATCATGTACTTACGGAACATTTCATGTTCACTAGCAGTCTCGTTTCCTACACCAGTACCATTTTGATAACTTCCATCGCGGTTCATTCGGTAATAATAGTCTGGAACCGTTGTTTGGAATGGGGCATCAACAGTTGAAAACGTATGGTTATAGACGACATCCATAATGACGCCAATTCCAGCATCATGATAAGCTTGAATCATCGTCTTCAAATCGCGGATGACTTGACCTGGATCATTTGGATTCGTAGACATGCTGGTTTCTGGTGCATTGTAATTTTGTGGATCGTAACCCCAGTTGTAGGTCACATTTCCATCTGCATCATACTCTTTGTGACGATCAGCAATTGGTTGCAGTTGAACATAGTTCACACCAAGTTCTTTGATGTAGTCAAATGCAGTAGACTGACCATATTTGTTGACAGTTCCAGTTTGGGCAGCACCTAAGAAAGTACCTCTTAATTCTGGAGCAACACCTGAAGTTTCAGACTTAGTCAAGTCACGAATGTGCATTTCGTAAACAACCGCTTGACAAGGATTTTCCAATCGCCAAGTTGCTTCCGTTCCATTCTTAACTTCAAAACCTTCAACTTGACGTTCTTTTTCTGAAAGGATTGCTGAACGTTTGCCATCTGGACTTGTCGCAATGGTATATGGATCGCGGGTCAATGATTGATGATGTGGAAAATCAATCTGATATTGATAGGCACGACCTGCAAGACTTTCAGGAATTGTCAAATTCCAAACGCCAATTGTATTATCCTTGTGACTGTAGGAATAACTATTCCCACGTTTCATTTCATAGGTTTTTAGAATTGGAGCATCATTACTGGCTGATTCATAGACTACAACTTGTACAGTTGTTGCTGTTGGCGACCAAAGTTTAAAGCTTGTTTCTTCTTCAGAAACATGGCATCCCAACTCTCCTTGGTAACCCCAGTGGTGATCAAAACTAGCACTGTTAATCGCTTTGTCAAAAGCAAATGGATTTTGATCTTTATAGTGTGGACTTGCAATAGCTGGATTTTCAGAATAATAAACAGTGTCATCTCCATCTAAAATCCATACTTCCGTTAGAAGAGGATAATAATTAAATCGGATTGGATATTCTTTAGTTTCCCCATCTTTTTCTACTCTAAAAACCATTTGTGAAAGAGGACTTTCACTTGATTGAGTAAATGACAACTTCTCTCCAAAGTATTCTTCCTCTTTAACAAATTCTACTGAATCAGCTAGCCCCTTACTAAAGTTGCAATTCTGATATGCTCCATCCTTACGATGATAATGAATAAGTACAGGATAATTGTACATAGTTCTCCCTAATTTCTAATTGTTAAATTTTAAAAAATAATTTCTTGTTTATATTTTCGAGTTGGATCAAGAAATCTAAGATAGTCATTCTTTAGTGTGTAATGATTATAAACTCTCCAACCAAGCTTCATCTCGAATCTCAATTCCAAGTTCTTGTGCTTTTTGGAGTTTGCTACCTGCATCTGCTCCTGCTACCACAAGGTCAGTCTTCTTCGATACACTACCCGTTACCTTGGCTCCAAGATTTTCGAGTTTACTTTTAGCTTCCGAGCGAGTAAGACGTTCAAGTTTTCCTGTCAATACGACTGTTAGACCTGATAAGGCTGCATCTGCTGCAACGACCTGTCCTTTGTAGTCTAGATTAACATCTAATTCTTTCAATTCTCTTAAAAGGATTTTAGCGCCCTCAGTCTCAAAATAAGATTGGAGACTTTGAGCAATGACACTTCCTAAACTTTCAATGCCTGCAACTTCTTCAGGACTTGCTTGAGCCAGTGTTTCGATTGAGTGGAAATGTTGTAAGAGTAACTGACTTGCCTTGCTTCCTACATGTCGAATTCCCAAACCAAATAAGAGTTTTTCGGCAGAATTTTCTTTAGAAGCTTGAATAGCCTGATAAAGTTTTTGAGCCGATTTCTCCTTGATGCCGTCTAACAGGAGAAAATCTTCAATCGTCAATCGATATATATCTGCAACATCCTTGACCAATTGTGCATCAAAAAGTTTTTCAACGACTGATGGACCGAGGCCAGAGATATTCATGGCATCACGGGATGCGAAGTGAATTAGACCTTCCTTGATTTGAGCTGGACAACGTGGGTTTATACAACGAAGAGCCACCTCATCTTCAAAGTGTAATAGCTTGCTCTCACAACTTGGACAGTTTGTTGGAATATCTAGTTTCTCCCCAGACACACGCTTAGATTCCACCACTCGTAAAACGGCTGGAATGATATCTCCTGCCTTATAAACGATGACAGTATCATCCTTGCGGATATCCTTTTCAGCAATATA
Source organism: Streptococcus sp. Marseille-Q7087 (assembly GCF_965111935.1). Lineage (NCBI taxonomy): Bacteria > Bacillati > Bacillota > Bacilli > Lactobacillales > Streptococcaceae > Streptococcus > Streptococcus sp. Marseille-Q7087. Next base: position 1,004,589 of record NZ_CBCOPJ010000001.1, read on the forward strand.
GTCAACATTATGAAGGGTTGCACGACTAACTGTTGTACCTGCCAACTGCACCGGAGTAAGATTAGCAGTCGGAGTTACAACTCCTGTTCGTCCTACTGTCCAGTCAACAGAAAGAAGTTTTGCTTCTTTTTCTTCTGCAGGGAACTTATAAGCGACTGCCCACTTTGGTGCTTTGACTGTAAATCCAAGTTGCTCTTGACCAGCTAGGTCGTTGACCTTAATCACGACACCGTCGATATCATAAGGCAACTGGTCTCTTTCTTGACCTACTTCTTGGATAAACTCCCAAACCTCATCCATGCTGTGGGCTAATAGGCGTCTTGGATTGACAACAAAGCCCAATTGTTTCAAATGGTCCAAAACCTTCTCTTGACTATCTCGTGTTGAAGGACTAGCTTCCTGATAGAGGAAGGTTGCAAGATTACGCTTAGCTACTACTGCTGTGTCTAACTGGCGAAGAGTTCCTGCAGCAGCATTTCGTGGATTAGCAAACTCTGGCTCCCCGTTTTCTTGACGCGTTTGATTGACCTGATCAAATGATGCCCTCGGCATATAGCATTCACCACGAACAGTGATATCTAATTTTTCTGGTAAAGTTAAAGGAATATCTTTCACTCGTTTAAGATTTTCAGTGATATTTTCACCAAAAGAGCCATCACCACGAGTTGCTCCAGCAACAAAAAGTCCTTGCTCATAAGTCAAGGAAATCGATAATCCATCAATTTTCAACTCACAGATATAAGTAACATCATCCAATTCCTTACGAACACGCGCATCAAAGGCATCGAGTTCTTCACGTGAAAAAGCATCCTGCAAACTATAGAGAGGATACTGATGACTATATTTTTCAAATCCATCTAGAATCTTACCGCCAACACGGTGGGTTGGACTATCTGGCAAGACTTGCTCTGGGTGAGCTTTTTCTAACTCTACCAGTTCACGATAGAGACGATCATACTCACTATCAGATACAGATGGGTTATCACTTGTATAATACTCTGTCGCATAGCGATTGAGCAACTCAACGAGCTCTTTCATTCTTTCATTCATAGAACCATTTTACCATAAAAAGGACTATAGAAACAATACAGAAGCTCTAAAAAACAAAATGAGAAGGATATTTCTATCCTTCTCACTTATTTTTATTTTTTACGATTCAAAATAGCGTTCAAAATGATGGCCACTGTACTTGCAATGACGATACCATTTGAGAAGAACATTTGTAATTCAGTCGGTAAAGTATTGAAGAGGTTACTTCCGTTTAATCCTACCCCAGCCGAGATAGACACTGCTGCAATGAGGAAGTTGTGTTCATTGTGCTCAAAGTCCACACGAGACAAGATTTGCATCCCTTGTAGAGAAACAAAACCGAACATGACGAGCATGGCTCCACCTAGAACAGGGCTAGGAATAATCTGTGCCAAGGCACCAAACTTAGGCAAGAGACCAAGTAAAATGAGGAATCCTGCTGCATAGTAGATCGGCAAACGTGTACGAATACCTGAAAGTTTCACCAAACCTACGTTTTGTGAAAAACCTGTATAAGGGAAGGTATTGAAAAGTCCACCAAGTAAAACAGCAAGACCTTCAGCACGATAACCATTACGGAGACGAGTGCTATCAATTGGATCTTTAGTAATATCAGAAAGGGCAAGATATACACCAGTTGATTCTACCATTGATACAGTAGCGATAATACACATCATTACAATAGAAGAAATCTCAAATTGTGGAGCACCGAAGTAGAATGGAGTTGGAATATGAACAAGTGGAGCTTCTGCTACTGGAGAGAAATCAACCAAGCCCATAGTCGCAGCGATGATAGTACCTGCAATCAAACCAATCAAAATTGAAATAGATTTAATGAATCCTTTTGTAAAGATATTAACCAAAAGAATGATGAGAATGGTGATTGTTGCTAATGCTAAACTTTGTCCCGTTGGTTTTTCGACGTTATTTCCCATATTTCCGATAGCTACAGGAATCAAAGTTAAACCGATTGTTGTAATGACAGAACCTGTTACGATTGAAGGAAACAGATTTGCAACCTTAGAAAATACGCCAGCTACAAGAACGACATAAATACCAGAAGCAATCAAGGCACCAAACATAGCACCACTACCGTGACTTTGTCCAATCATAATAAGTGGAGCAACAGACTGGAAGGCTACCCCAAGAACAATAGGTAAACCGACACCAAAATATTTATTAAGTTGCAATTGTAAGAGAGTTGCGACCCCACACATAAAGATATCTGTAGAGATAAGGTATGTCAGTTGTTGAGGTGAGTAACCTAGGGCACCTGCAATCATGATTGGTACCAGGATTGAACCTGAGTACATGGCAAGTAAGTGTTGCAAGCCCAATACGGCCGCTTTTGAGTGGTTTTCTTTTTGATTCATTAGATGTCTGCCTCCTTGAAGATAACTCTTCCATTTTCAAAACGCTCTAAACGAGCAAGTGATACGACTTGATGACCTGATTTTTCTAACAGTTCACGACCATATTGGAAAGATTTTTCAATCACAATTCCGACGGCCTCGACTGTAGCACCAGCTTGTTCGATAATCTGAATCAAACCATTAGCTGCTTGACCATTAGCCAAGAAATCATCAATAATTAATACTTTATCTCCAGGAGATAAGAACTTCCCTGCAATGGATACGGTACTAGTAACTTGTTTAGTGAAAGAATAAACCTCAGCAGTCAAAATTCCTTCATTCATGGTAATATTTTTTGCCTTCTTAGCAAAAATCATGGGTACATCCAACTGCTCAGCTACATAAAGAGCTGGTGCAATTCCAGATGCTTCAATGGTTACGACTTTGGTAATACCTGCATTTTTAAAAAATTCTGCAAAGGTGCGACCAATCTCGCGCATTAAGGAAAAATCCACTTGGTGAGTCAAGAATGAATCCACCTTAAGAATATTCTCACCTAGAATATTCCCATCTTTTAAAATACGTTCCTCTAGTAATTTCACAATAACCTCCGAAATAAAAAGGGACTCACAAAGTAAGCCCCTTAGAGAGATTGAAACAGATAGCTCTGCTTCTTGTATCTCTCTTCGACTTACTCATTGTTAGGTATTTACGGTACCTTGTAGAAACGCCACGCCTATTCATGGCATAAATAAGTAATGATATTTTTTAGTGAGCATCTCCATTCCAGATAGAGTTCTTCACAATTACATAATCTACATGTCTAAGATCAGCTACTTTACGACCTCCAGCATAAGAAATCGAACTTTGCAAATCTTGTTCCATTTCAGTTAGGGTATCTTGTAAGTGCCCTTTAGCTGGAAGAAGGATTTTCTTTCCTTCAACATTCTTATAAGCACCTTTTTGGTATTCAGAAGCTGATCCATAGTATTCTTTGAATTGTTTACCATCGACTTCAACTGTTTTACCAGGGCTTTCGATATGACCTGCAAATAGTGAGCCAATCATAACCATACTTGCACCAAAGCGAATTGACTTAGCAATATCTCCGTGTGTACGGATACCACCATCGGCAATAATTGGTTTACGGGCAGCCTTAGCACACCAGCGAAGAGCCGCTAACTGCCAACCACCAGTACCAAAACCAGTTTTAACCTTAGTAATACATACTTTACCTGGACCAATTCCGACCTTAGTAGCGTCTGCTCCAGCATTTTCAAGTTCACGAACTGCCTCGGGAGTACCAACGTTACCAGCGATGACAAAGGTATCTGGCAATTCTTTCTTGATGTGCTGAATCATTGAAATGACACTGTCTGCATGACCATGAGCAATATCAATCGTGATGTACTCAGGAGCATCTTCCTTTAATTGACTAACAAAGTCATACTCATAATCTTTAACACCAACAGAAATAGAAGCAATCAAGCCCTTATCATGCATGCGTTTCACAAAAGGAATGCGTCCAGCTTCATCGAATCGATGCATGATATAGAAATAACCACCTTTTGCAAGCTGTTCTGCAACATCTTCATCTAGGATTGTTTGCATATTTGAAGGAACAACTGGTAATTTAAAGGTGTGCTTCCCAAGTGTCACGTGTGTGTCAGCTTCTGCACGACTTTTAAGAACACACTTGTTAGGGATTAGCTGAATATCTTCATAGTCAAAGATCGGAAATTCGTTTAACATTTCGATGTCTCGTTTCTTTTATAATGACCTACCTATGCTTTCGCATCACTACGTCTTTTCCGACGTTTCCTCTAACGATTATAAACTAAGGTAAAGTTTTTGTCAATTATTTTGAAACCTAAAATTTATAACGTTCGGATTTTGCTTATTTTTCTATAAAAAAATAGAGAGATTATGAGCTCTCTAATTTTTACTGTCTTAATAATACTCACCTTGACGGTAATCCCATGAGTTAAAGGTATCTGATAAGTGCATCATGATTTTATCAATATCAAGTCCTTTACGAATCACAACTGGAGCTGGTGAGATTGAACGTGCTCCACCTTGTTCTGGGATGAGTTTTCCATCCTTATCAACCATAGAGACCATCACACCTTGCTCGTAACGAGTTTCAATCGTTTTGTCTGGTTGGATAGATGCAACATAGTCGTCAGCTTCGATGACAAGATCCACTGCTCCTTCGATACGTTCTCCGATACCTTCAACCTTACCTCGGTTTCCTTTCCCAGATGGGTTAGCTGATGAGGCGTAAACCATCTTGCCTTCTTCCCAAAGTTTGGCAGCTAATTGTTCACCAGCTTTCCCAAACTTGATAACGAAACAGCTCGTTCCACGCACATCGGTCATGAGTTCTTCACGACTATCACCGTATGCTTTCAATTTTTCAAAAGCTTCTGGTTTCCATGGAAGAATACAACCGAGAAGAATGTCTTCATCCCAATGTTTTTGATAGAAGGCTTCAATTTCTGGGTTGAGTTGTGCTAAAGCGCGAAGCTCGTCCATGCTACCACAGAGGACTACTCCTGGTTTATTACGATTACGTTCTTTGGCTTCAAACTTGCGCTCAAGTCCTGCCTTATCGCTAGTCATGATAATGTAACCAACTTTTGTAGGGCAAACGATACATCCGCCCTCACCTTTTAAAATTTCATAGCCTTCTTGCGAAAGTGTTCCGTTCCATTGAATGTGTTTTGTCATAGTTCTATTTCCTTTTCTATTTTTTATTCTTGCCAGTAGGCTGGTCGTTGTTTTTCATAAGCAGCAATCAAGTCTTCATACTGCAAGGTAATACCGATATCATCTAAACCATTTAAGAGCTTGTGTTTCCATTCGCTATCGATTTCAAAGAAGAATTCTCCAACTGGTGTGATGATTGTTTGTTGTTCCAAGTTCACAGTTACCTGGTCAGTCGGTTTAAGTTGGGCTAGCTTTTCTCTGATTTCCCTAGGCTGAACAATAGGCAACATACCATTATTGAGCTCATTATTGTAATGAATATCTCCAAAAGAGCCAGCAATCACGACCTTAAAACCATAGTCTGCTAATGCCCAAGCTGCGTGTTCCCTCGAAGAACCAGCCCCAAAATTATCTCCTGTGATGAGAATAGTGGCTTTGCGATATTTAGGTCGGTTAAAGACAAAGTCTGGATCCTCAGTATACTGATCATCCACATAACGCCAAGCATACATAAGGTATTTCCCAAAACCTTTCTTATCAATTAACTTCAGAAACTGTTTGGGAAGAATTTGGTCGGTATCGATATTGTCATTCATAAGAGGAACTGTTGTTCCCGTATAAACAGTAAATTTTTCCATATCCTCTCCTTACTGGGCTTCAGGCATTTGCCGTACATCTACGAAACGTCCTGCGATTGCTGCTGCTGCTGCCATGGCAGGACTACAGAGATGGGTCTTAGCACCAAATCCCTGCCGATCTTCAAAGTTACGGTTGCTTGTCGAGGCACAGTGAACACCATCTGGTACCTTGTCAGGGTTCATTCCTAGGCACATGGAGCATCCAGGGTCTCTCCACTCAAAGCCCGCATCTAGAAACACCTTATCCAAACCTAACCTCTCAGCTGCTCGCTTGACTGGTCGAGAACCAGGTACTACAATTGCAGTTAGATTTGGAGCGATTTTCTTCCCTTCTACAAACCGAGCTGCTAGTTGTAAATCGCTGAGTCGAGCATTGGTACAAGAACCTATAAAAACATAGCCAAGTTCGATATCTGCTGGTTTCTGACCTGGTTGTAAATCCATGTAATGATAAGCACGTTCATCATTCATATCTTTTATTTCTGGGAAGCTAGTCTCAAAGTCAACTCCCATGGCTGGATTGGTGCCCCAAGTCACCATAGGAGCCAATTCAGAGACATCCATTCGGATAACCTTGTCATAAACAGCATCGTCATCACTAACAAGCCTTTCCCAATCAGCAACTGCTACATCAAAATCCTTGGGAACACACTCACGTCCCTCAAGATAGTCATAAGTTGTCTGATCTGGGTTCATGATTCCCATCTTGGATCCAAACTCGATGGACATATTGCAGATGGTCATTCGCTCTTCCAAGCTAAGTGCATCAATGGCCTGACCTCGATACTCCACCACGTATCCTACACCACAGGCAACGCCGTACTTTGCAATCAAGGCTAGGATGAAATCTTTGGCATAAACTCCTTTTTGAGGAACTCCTGTGAATTCCACCAACATTTTCTTGGGTTTAACCTGCCAAATAGTTTGAGTAGCAAATACGTGCTCGACCTCACTAGTCCCAATTCCGAAGGCGATGGCTCCAAAAGCTCCATGGGTCGCTGTATGGCTATCTCCGCAGACGATAAATTTTCCTGGTTGTGTTCGTCCTGTTTCTGGACCAACCATGTGAACGATGCCTTGTTTTTCAGAACCGTGGGCCGCATGTTCAATCCCGAATTCCTCAACATTTTCTGCCAACTTATCAATTTGAGCCTTGGATATTACATCTCGAATATCATAAATATTAACCGTCGGGACATTGTGGTCAAAGGTACCAAATGTTAAATCTGGTCTCCTCAATCTTCTCCCTGAATCTCGTAATCCTTGAAAAGCTTGAGGACTGGTCACCTCATGGATGTAGTGCTGATCCACATACATGAGTTGCGGTTGTCCCTCTTCTCCTGTGATTACATGGAGGTCCCATAATTTATCAAAAATCGATTTTCCTACCATTCATTACCTCCATAACAAATACAAAGTTACTAGTGTAGTCACTATTCCTAGGAACCAAATCGTTTTAAAATACCATTTTCTAGTCTTGTGGTGAAAGGTAACACCTGCCAACCAAGCACCAAAACCACCACATAAGAATGCAAATGATAATAAATATTTTTCAGGGATACGCCAAGCACCTCTTTTGGCTTTGGATTTATCAATGCCATAAATCATAAATACCAATAGATTCCAAATCAAGAGAGCAAAAGTAATTCCTTCGTTTAGTTTCATAGTCTTGCGATAATGGCTTCTGTCATTTCCCTAGTCGAAGCCTGTCCTCCTATATCTCTCGTTAAAATGCCAGCAGCTAGACTTGCCTCAACAGCACGCTCGATACGCTCCGCATCCTCATAACGTCCAAAACTATCACGCAACATCATTGCAACTGATAAAATCATAGAAATGGGATTGGCAATGCCTTGACCTGCTATATCAGGTGCTGAACCATGAATTGGTTCATAAAGGCTCGGTCCATTTTCAGAGTGACTAGCCGATGGCATAACTCCAAGTGTACCAGATAGAACGCTTGATTCATCAGATAAGATATCTCCGAAAAGATTCTCTGTCACAATAACATCAAACTTGGCTGGATTTGTAATCATGAGCATGGCAGCTGAGTCAACTAGCTGATGCTCCAAGGTTACATCCGGAAAATCTTTTGCAACTTCTTCAGCCACTTTCCTCCAGAGTTTTGAAGTTGCTAACACATTTTGCTTATCGATACTAGTAACAATTTTATTTCGACCTTTTGCAATTTCGAAGGCCTTGCGTATAATCCGCTCTACTTCCTCATAGCTATAGTCGTTGATATCACGCGCTTTGCGCTCTTCAAGGATATGATCTCCAAAGTAAATCCCACCTGTCAACTCACGCACTACTACAAAGTCAACACCAGCAATTCTCTCTGGTTTAAGCGGTGACAAGTGCTTGAGACTCTCAAATATCTTTACCGGACGAATATTAGCATAGAGATTGAGTTCCTTACGAAGAGCCAGAAGCCCTTGTTCAGGTCTAACTGGAGCATCATCATAATGAGGACTACCAATTGCAGCTAGGAGAATAGCATCTGCTTCTCTAGCAGCCTTGAGTGTTTCATCTGGTAAAGGATGCCCTGTAGCATCAATACTTGCACCTCCAAATGGTCGTCTGTCTATCTCAAAGTCAAATCCTGTTTTTTCGGCTATCGATGCAAGAACTTCTAAACCAGCTTCCATGATTTCTGGTCCAATTCCGTCGCCTGCTAGGGCAACTATTTTCTTTGTCATAGAATTCTCCTTTAAACACTAGGCATGTCACGGTAGGAAAGATTTGGGCCGATCTCGCCAGTATTCTCTTTTTGAACAAAAGTATTGGCATTGATATAAGCAATAGCTGATGCTTTCAACACATCAAAATCAAGACCTGCTGCGTTAAAGATTGTTTCAGTATCTCTGTTTTCAACAGTAACCAAGACACGTGCCTGAGCATCAATCCCGTCTGTTACTGCATCAATTGTGTAGGATACCAAGCGAACAGATTGATTAAAGAATTTGTCGATAGCGTTAAAGATTGCCTCAACCGAACCTTGTCCTGTTGCATTAAATTCAACCTTTTCACCATCTAAATTAGCCAAGCTAACAGTCGCTTCAATATCATTTTCCGCATGAGTTTGGAGTTGTAGATCATCGAAGTGGAACCCTTCTGGATTTTCAACCATGGTACCAGCTACTAGAGCTCGAATATCTGCATCAGTGACTTCTTGCTTCTTATCAGCCAAAGCTTTAAACTTAGCAAAAAGTGGCTTGATATCTTCGTCTGTAAAGTCTAGAGCCAAATCTCTTAGTTTCTCAACAAAAGCATGGCGACCAGACAATTTCCCAAGCGGAAGACTGTTGCTCTTGACACCCACCAGTTCAGGTGTGATGATTTCATAAGTGAGAGGATTTTTAAGAACACCATCTTGGTGAATACCTGATTCGTGAGAGAAGGCATTTCCACCGACAACTGCCTTATTTTTTGGAACTGGAATTCCTGAGAAGCGAGAGACCATTTCGGACGTATTAATCGTTTCGTTTAGAACAATACTTGTCTCTGCTTGATAATAATCTTGGCGAATATTGAGAGCTACTGCTATTTCTTCTAAAGCAGCATTCCCAGCTCGTTCTCCGATTCCGTTAATGGTTCCTTCAACGCGTCCTGCTCCATTCTTTACAGCAGCAAGGCTATTTGCAACCGCCATTCCAAGGTCATCGTGACAGTGAGGCGAATAGATAATCTGACGATCCGTTTGAACATTGTCAATCAGATATTTAAAGATACTTCCATATTCCTCTGGAGTTATAAAACCTACTGTATCAGGAATATTGATATAAGTCGCACCTGCGTCTACCGCTGTTTGAACGACTTGTAAGAGGAAATCTAGCTCAGTTCTAGTCGCATCTTCAGGAGAGAATTCTACCACTTCAAATTTAGAACGTGCATAGGAAACATGCTCTTTAATAGCTTCCAATATTTCCTCTTTACTCTTATTCAACTTAAATTCACGATGAATAGGACTAGTAGCGATAAAAACATGGATTTGTGGATACTTGGCATCCTTCAGTGCCTCATAACAAGCGTCAATGTCAGATTTAACAGAACGAGCTAACCCTGTCACTGCTGTTTTTTTCATAGCCTTAGCAATTTCTTGGACAGCTGTGAATGAATCTGGACTAGCTGCCGGAAAACCAGCTTCGATTGCTGAAATACCCCATTTCTCTAGCTGTTTTGCTATAGCAACCTTTTCCTTTATTGAAAAATTGACACCTGGTGTCTGCTCACCATCTCGGAGGCTGGTATCTAAAAACTCAACTACACACATGAGAATTCTCCCTTCACATTTTCGTTATAGAAAAAAACATCTCGCTCGGAGTTCCAAGCGAGATGTTGATTTACTCCCGCTTGGTAAGCCAAACAGGACTAATGCTTTTGCACTAGTCCGAGTATCTCAACAACAAAGCAAATTGATTAAACTTAGCTGTTTTCATGTTTGGCTTTCTCCTTTGTTTGATGTCTTGTTTAGTATTCTAGCATAGGAAAAATCACTTGTCAAGAAAAAATCCAATATTTTCTGAAAATTTCTTCAATAAAGAATATTTTGCCGATTGAAAGTATTTGAAAACTCAAATATGTTCCTTCACTTCTTAGAGGTTAAAAACCAGCTTCTCTCAAATAGTTCAAGAATCTGTTCATCCGATAAAGTATCATCAAGTGGCAGACTTATCCAATAACGTTTATTCATATGAAAAGCTGGGTAAATGCCTTTTTCTACTAATAAATCAGCTACTTGATCATGCTTAAGATTTACGACTTCTACTTGTCCTTCCCGTGACTTATCTAGTTTTTCCCAGGAAATCTTCATTAATACTGCGTACCACTTCTGATTGTCATCATGACGTAAAACTGCCGTATCAGGCGATTTCTCCCATAAGTATTCTAATTGATTTTCATACTTTTCTTGGACTAGAGTCATAATTCTCTCTGTCTGCGGACAGAGAAATTCCTGTACCTCAAAACAAGCCTTTCGAATGCCATAAAGAACTTCTAAACAAGCCTCTCGAACACTTCCGACAAAAGTACCTCTCATACTTTCCATATGAACTTGAGGATAGAGGTCACCAGTTTCTTGGTCATAAACTTGAATATTTAAGTCTCCATTCTTAACTGTAAGCATCATGAGAAAATCTCCCTGCAAGATAGTCGAATTATAGGTCCATACACCTTGGTTTTCTACAAATCCATACTCTTTAGCCTTTTTACTATTAAACTGATAGGCTTTAAAAATTTCAAACATAAGCGAAAACTGCTACCATAAGCTAGCAGTTCCTTTCTATTTTTTAAAAGACAACCTTAGTTCCATGCAATTGTGTCACACCCAGTTGGTCAATAAAGGTTTGTCGGTTGTCCATGTCAATCCCACCACCAGGTAATATTTCAATTTTACCTGCAGCTTGTTCTAGAATTCTGCGGTAGTGAGCAAAACGTTTCTCTAACGAATCACCAGATACACCAGCACGAGTCAGGATGCGTGTCACTCCAGCTTGACTAAGCCAATCAATAGCTTCCAACTGATCTTCATCGCTTAATTCATCAAAAGCCATATGGAAAACAATTTCCATGCCTTTAGAGGCAGCAATCAATTTTTCAAGGTTGAATTTATTCAGCTTCTTATCCGCTGTCAATGCACCAAAGACAACCCCTTGACTACCTGCCTGAGCAGTTACACGAATGTCCTCAAGCATAATGGAAATTTCTAGATCATTGTAAACAAAATCACCACCACGTGGACGAATCATAGTCATGATAGTCGTATCGTAGTTAGATGCCAGTTCTACAGCTGCCTTAGTTACTCCATAACTCGGTGTCGTTCCACCAACAGCAAGATTGTCACAGAGCTCAATACGGCGAGCTCCTGCCTGCATAGCTTTTTCAAGCAAGGTTACATTTTCAGCACAAAATTCGTATATCATTTGATACTCCTTGATGATTCATTTGATATTATTATATCATATTGTTTTAAGTAACCCCTACTTTTTATCAAGGAAAAACGCTACTTATTAAAGCTATTCCTTATCTGGAATCACCTTAAAGAGGTAATAGGTTATAAATATTGTTAAACAACCTAAAGCAATTTTTACGGGTAAAAGCGGAGCGAAATAAATGGAGATTCCCATCAAGATATAGATCGAAACAATAATCTTCTTCTTGCGTTCACGTGCGATAGACTTTGTTTCTCTAAAATCAGCCACATATGTTTGATAAAGTTTGGTATGATAGAGCCAATCTTCAAAACGCTTAGAAGATTTAGAAAAACAGGCAATTGATAATAAGAGGAAGGGAGTTGTTGGCAATAGCGGTAAGACTACACCAACGATAGCCAAAGCTAATGAAATAAAGCCAATACTGAGATAAATGATACGCATGTCTACTCCTAGTTAAGAATAATCTTCTTCTAGTTTCGCATAAAAAGATGAAATCTGTCAAGTTTAAATTAGAAAAAGGCCTGAAGTATCTACTTCAGCCCTCTCACTATTATTTAATCTTTTCTTCTTCGTAGTCACCATTGCTACATACAATTTGTTTGCCACCACCACGGATTTTCTTCTCCATCAGGAAGTGGCCACACTTAGGACAATCACGTCCAACCGGTTTATCCCAAGAAGTAAAGTCACATTCTGGATAACGATTGCATCCATAAAAAATGCGATTACGTTTAGTTTTGCGTTCGATGATTTGCCCTTGATGGCATTTTGGACATGTGACACCAACTTCTTTAACAATGGCCTGTGTGTGTCGACAATCTGGGAAATTACTACATGCGTAAAACTTACCAAATCGTCCAATCTTAATCACCATCGGACTACCACAGACTTCACAGTCAAATCCAGCTGGTTCATCCTTGATTTGAATTTTTTCCATCTCTTCTTCAGCTTTTGCAACCTCTTTAGAGAATGGTTTATAAAACTCATCGATGACTCTTTGCCATTGTTCTTTTCCGACTTCGACATCATCTAGCTTCCCTTCCATTTCAGCAGTAAATTTCACATTAACAATGTCAGGGAAGTATTCGACAATCAGCTTGTTCACGACTTGTCCCAAATCAGTCGGTTCAAAACGTTTAGATGCGAGTCTTACATAGTAACGTTTTTGAATGGTTTCAATGGTTGGAGCATAGGTAGATGGGCGACCAACTCCGTTTTCTTCCAAAGTTTTAATCAATGTTGCTTCTGAATATCGTGCAGGAGGTTGTGTGAAATGCTGTTCAGGTTTGCTATTGACCTGTTTCACTACATCTCCTACTTTCATATCGGGTAGCATCTTATTCTTATCAGAATCGTTGTAAATGGCCAAATAACCATCAAACTTAACTTGACTACCATTAGCAGCGAATTGAACCCCATTTTGCGAAAGCTTAACAGCCATGGTATCAAAGATAGCACCAGTCATCTGACTCGCCACAAAGCGGTTCCAGATGAGGGTATACAGTTTAAGCTGGTCTTTATCCAAATACTTAGCAATTTTTTCAGGTGTATTGAAAACACTTGAAGGACGGATAGCTTCGTGGGCATCCTGAGCACCAGAAGCATTTTTTACCCGACTACCATGCTTAGAATAATTACTACCAAAACGTTCATTGATGTAGCTTGCTGCTTCATTCTGGGCAACCGGACTGATACGAGTAGAATCCGTACGCATATAGGTAATCAAACCTTGAACACCTGTACCAATATTGATACCTTCATAGAGTTGTTGGGCGACCATCATGGTTTTGCGTGTACGGAAGTTGATCTTGTTAGCAGCATCCATCTGCATAGAAGACGTTGTATATGGAAGAGGAGCATTGCGCTTTCTTTCCTTTTTATCTACTTGATCAACAGTAAAGTCTTTACTGCTAAGGTGAGATAAAACTTCTTTGACTTCTTCATTGGTAGTCAACTTCATCTTCTTGCCATTCATTCCATAAAAAGAAGCTTGGAATTGCTTGGTACCTTTTTTAAAGACACCATCAATAGTCCAATATTCTTCTGGTTGGAAGGCATTGATTTCATTTTCGCGATCAATGATTAGCTTAAGAGCAACAGACTGAACACGTCCTGCCGATAAGCCTTTTTTTACTTTTTTCCAAAGAATTGGTGAAATTGAATACCCTACTAAACGGTCCAAAACACGACGGGCCTGTTGGGCATCGACCAAATCCATATTGATTTTACGAGGTTCTTTAAAGGCATTTTTAACTGCATCCTTGGTAATCTCGTTGAAAACAACACGGTTGGTGTCATTCTCGTCAAGATTTAAAATATGAGCCAAATGCCATGAAATAGCCTCCCCTTCCCGGTCCGGGTCACTTGCAAGAAAGACTTTATCGGCTTTCTTAGCTTCTTTTTTCAAATCATTGATGAGAGGACCTTTCCCACGAATATTGATGTATTGCGGCTCGTAATTATTTTCAACGTCAACTGACATACTTGACTTTTTCAAATCACGGATATGACCGACGCTAGCTAAAACCTTATAATTACGCCCTAGATATTTTTCAATCGTCTTCGCCTTAGCAGGTGACTCCACGATTACAAGATTCTTTTTACTTGTTGATTTTTTCTTTTTGGTTGCCGTTACCACAGTATCACACCTTCTCAAAGTAATTAAACTTTATAAAGTGTAAACCATTTTTAAAAACCTGTCAAGACTTAACACCCATACAATAGAAGAAAAGTTTGCTAAATGAAATGATTCTATGTCTAAAACTCAAACTCAGCGAGAATATCCTGCCCACATGTTGCTAGTTTTGCTCCTTCTTGGATCAAATGATGACAGCCGTCTGAGCGTCCATCTAAAATGGAACCTGGAATCGCAAAGACATCTCTACCTTCCTCCATAGCACGCTCACAAGTGATTAAGCTACCAGATCTCATTTTAGCTTCTGCAACGATAACTCCTCGACACAATCCTGCAATAATGCGATTTCTGGCAGGAAAATGAAATTTCAAGGGTTCTTCCCCTGGTCCGTACTCACTTAGTATTAAATGATTGTCTCCAATGTATTCTTGAAGACGTTTATTGGAGCGGGGATAATAGACGTCTAAACCAGTCCCGATCACTGCAATCGTTTTGCCACCAGTTTGAAGAATTGACATATGGGCTGCTGTGTCAATTCCTCTAGCAAGTCCGCTCACCACAACTAATTCATTCTCCAGTTCTTCGATGACTTTCCGGACTGATTTGGTTCCGGTTTGACTACAAGAGCGACTCCCTACAACTGCTATCTTTGGTAATTTTAAGAGATTTAAATCTCCTTTATAAAAAAGCAATACAGGTGCATCGTAAATTTCACTAAGCGAAATGGGATAAACATCATCCAGAATCGAAAATGATGGGAACTTTTCAAAATCTTTCTTTAATCGTTCCATGCTTTCAAAAGTCAGTTTATGATATCGCTCCATAAAAACTACTGGATTACGACACTCTGAGGCTTCAGCAATTGTCTCTAAACTCAATTCCTGATCATAAATTTCTCCGTATTGAAGTACTTTCAGAACCTGCTGATTACTTAAACCTGCTTGCTTTAACTTATAAATCTCGAAATTATCAATCTTAATTTTCATGATCGACTCCTTTTTCTCTCTCTATTTATCTATTCGTAGAAAAAGAAAAAAACTCCCAACAATTTTACTTGTTAGGAAGTTTCTATTTATCTTTGTTATGTTAGTAATCAGGTCGAAGAACACCAGTGACAGTCTCTTTAGTCGCTTCATAGTCTCCGTCAATAACAACCTTGATAATGCGTTTAGCATCCTCTTCAGGCGCAGGGACCAATGGGAGGCGAGTTGGACCAGCTTCAAATCCCATATAGTTAAGGACTGCCTTGACAGGAGCAGGACTTGGATAAGAGAAAAGAGCATTAACTTTAGGAATAAATTTACGTTGAATCGCTGCCGCCTTCTTCATATCACTCTCTTCAATCGCAGTGAACATTTCATGCATTTCATCACCATTGGTATGAGAAGCAACAGAGATAACCCCGTCAGCACCCAAGTTCATAGCATGGAAGGCGTCTCCGTCTTCTCCGGTGTATATCAAGAATTCTTCTGGTTTGTGCTCAATCAAATAGGCCATATTTGCAAGGCTGGTACATTCTTTAACTCCGATGATATTTGGATGTTCCGCTAAGCGAAGCATGGTTTCCGGAGTCAATTCAACTACTACACGACCTGGGATGTTATAGATAATAATTGGCAAATCTGATGCATCCGCAATAGCTTTAAAGTGCTGGTACATCCCTTCTTGAGAAGGTTTGTTGTAGTACGGTACGATAGCAAGTCCAGCCGCAAAGCCTCCAAATTCTGCTACTTCTTTGACGAACTCAATAGAGTCGCGTGTATCATTAGTACCAACACCAGCAATTAAAGGAACACGGCCATTAACAACTTTCTGAACTGCTGCAAACAACTGCAACTCCTCATCGTGAGTAAGAGTCGGACTCTCAGCAGTCGTCCCCGCCAAGAGAATTCCGTCTGTATGATGTGCCAATAAATGTTCAATCAACTTTGGAATAGCGTCGAAATTTATGGAACCATCCTCATGGAAAGGGGTAATAAAAGCAGTGATAATTTTACACTCTTTTAAATCTTGATAAGCCATAGAAAAAACCTTTCTCTATATAAGAAAGAGGCTGGGGCATACTTGCCTTTGCCTCCTGTTCTGTACATAAAATAAGAGGAAGAAATCAAACTCTTCGAGATACTGATTTCTGTTTCATAACGCAGTGGTTGATTGGAACTACTCATGTTTGCAACATTCGTACTTACTAATCAACTGTGCGGGGGCAAAACTACGAAATCAAACTCTTCGAGTTACTGATTTCTGTTTTGCTCCCTATTTCAATTCAAATTTTAATTCTGTAGTTGGACGAACCAAACCACGTTCATGTAAAGTCTCTGCAATTTGAACTGAGTTCCAAGCAGCACCCTTGAGAAGGTTATCAGATACCACCCACATATGGATCCCTTTTTCAGCATCCAAGTCTTTACGGATACGTCCGACAAAGGTATCGCGAGAACCAACCGCATTGATAGCTTGTGGATAGATTTGATGAGCCACATCGTCTTCAAGAACTGCACCTGGAAAGGCAGCAATCGCAGCTTTGACTTCATCGATTGGAGCCACTTCTTTTGTTTCAATGTAAACAGACTCAGAGTGAGCTGACAAGACAGGAATACGCACGCAAGTTGCTGAAACGGCAATGCTATCATCTTCCATGATTTTCTTAGTTTCGTTTGTCATCTTCATTTCTTCATAAGTGTAGTCATTATCAGTGAAGACGTCAATTTGAGGAAGGGCATTAAAAGCAATTGGATAGTGTTTCTTATCGCCACCTGATGGCAAGATTTCCGCATGTAAATCACGTGGATTTACACCATCATTCAATACTTCACGCAATTCACGTTGTGTCTCAAGAATGGCTCCCATACCTGCACCTGAAACAGCTTGATAAGTTGAAACGATGATACGATCTAAGCCCCATTTTTGACGAACTGGTTCAAGAGCTACCATCATTTGAATAGTTGAACAGTTAGGACATGCAATGATCCCGTTATGAGCATCAAGAGCATGGGCATTTACTTCAGGAACGACCAATGGCACATCTGGATTTTGACGGAAATAAGAAGTGTTATCTACTACTACTGCCCCTGCTTTAACAGCATAAGGTGCGTATTTTGCAGAAGTTGAACCACCAGCTGAGAAGAGAGCAATATCAACACCTTCAAAAGCTTCTTCTGTTGTTTCTTCAATAGTCACATCTTGGCCCTTGAATTGCAAGACCTTTCCTGCAGAACGTGCAGACGCAAGGTAGCGAATCTTATCGATTGGAAGAGTTGATTCTTCCAACATTTTGATCATTTGAGCACCAACGGCACCTGTAGCACCGACAACAGCAACTGTATATCCCATAACAAACCTCTTTTGGAATTTTCTAAAAATTTCTATAATAGAAACATTATACTACTTTTTAGAAAAATTGAAAAGTCTTTACCTTATCTATTTTCTGAAATTGACAAGAAAAAAGCTCGCTATCATTAGCGAACCTTTTCTATTATTCATAAAATTGTTTATATGGCTTATTAAAAGCATCTAAAATCTTTGATGGAGTATCTAAATAAGATTTTGTCTCAGTCCAATTTCCTTTAACAATAATTCTTTCAGCCGCATTAGCATCTTCACAGGTCACTAGGGTGATTTCATTAATCCCCTCACGATCCTCAATTAAATCTACCCGGTCAGGAGTAACAATTTTAACTTCATCTATCTCATACGTATAGACTTTTTCTTTATCTGTTAGATAAATTTTCATCCCTTTCTCAGCTCGAGCTAGAGGTGAAAATAATTTCTTGTCTGCATTATTACCAGTAAATATACGGTGACTAGCTAGAGAATAGTTCCCTTCTCCCATTACTTGATTAGCTTTCATTGTACCAGCACCATAAAAAAGGTTGACGTTATCGAGTCCCTTAAATATTGGAAGATTCATTTCAAGTTCTGGAATAGCAATTCCTCCAATAACCGGGAGTTGCTGAGAATTCCATTGAGCTGAAAGAACTGCCTCTGATGAAAGTGCTTTGACAGAGTCGAAGTCAAAATTTCCTTCTGTTTCTTGATTCTTCTCAATATTTTCCTTCGTTACTTGACTAACCTGATACTTATTAGTATTTAAAATCATAAAAATATCACGTATCTTCGAATTAAAAATCAAAGCTAGAGACAAAAGGATTAGAAAGCCAGCCAAAATATTAATCAGCAGATTCTTACGCTTATTTTTTTTACTTTTTATTCTTTTTTGAGACATTATTCTTCACTTTCTGTTTCGTTTTCTGTCCCAACTTCTTCTTTCTCTGTTGCTGCAACTGTTGTAAAGGTTACAATCTTAGCATTTTCATCTAGACGCATAACTTTTACTCCCATAGTTGAACGTCCAGTCTGTGAAATATTGGCAACATTTGTTCGAATCATGACACCTGTATCTGTGATAACCATCAAGTCTTCATCGCCTTTTACTGTGAGAAGGCCTGCAAGTTGACCGTTTTTATCAGTAATATTAGCGGTTTTCATACCTTTACCAGCACGACCTTTAGTTGGATATTCAGTGGCAACTGTACGCTTACCGTATCCTTTTTCGGTTATAATGAGGACCTCATCTTGGTCAGTGATTACTCTAGCTCCAACTACAGCATCTCCTTCACGAAGATTTACCCCTTTAACACCAGTAGCACTACGACTCATGCTACGAACGGATGACTGGTTGAAACGAACTGCATAACCTAATTTAGTACCGATAATGATGTCAGTATCTTCTTGAGTAAGAAGAACATTAATCAATTCGTCCCCATCTTTCAAATTCAAGGCTTTTAGACCATTTTGACGAATGTTGGCAAATTCTTTAACGCTAGTTCTCTTAACAATACCTGCTCGAGTCGTAAAGAAGATGTATGCATCATCACTACGTTCTGATTCGACATTAATGATGGTTTGAATGCTTTCTCCCTCATCCAGTTTCAAGAGGTTAACTACTGGCAATCCCTTGGCTGTACGACCATATTCTGGGATTTCATAACCTTTCAAACGATAGACACGACCTTTGTTAGTAAAGAAGAGCAAGTGATCATGGGTGCTAGTAGAAACCAATTCACGCACAAAGTCATCGTCCTTAACTCCAGTTCCCTGTACGCCACGTCCACCACGTTTTTGAGCAGTGAACTCATCTTGGTCCAAACGTTTGATATAACCTTTATTTGATAGAGTGATAAGAACATCAGACTCTTCAATCAAGTCTTCATCTTCGAGCGTCAAAACCTCTCCCACCATCAACTCTGTGCGACGTTTATCAGCAAATTTGCGCTTCACTTCATCAAGTTCTTCTTTGATAATTTGCGCAACACGTTCTGGTTTAGCAAGAATATCTGCCAAATCAGCAATCAAAGCAATAAGGTCATCATATTCAGATTGTATCTTATCACGTTCCAAACCTGTCAAACGACGGAGACGCATGTCAAGAATTGCTTGACTTTGACGTTCAGAAAGCTTGAACTTGCTCATCAATTCTGCTTGAGCTTCTTGGTCAGTTTCGCTGGCACGGATGATACGAATGACTTCATCAATATGATCCAGAGCAATTAGCAAACCTTCCAAGATATGCGCGCGTGCCTCAGCTTTTTCTTTATCAAATTGAGTGCGACGAGTCACAACTTCTTTTTGGTGCTCAATGTATGCATCCAAGATTTGGCGAAGCGATAAAATCTTTGGAACACCATTTTGGATAGCAAGCATATTAAAACCAAAGCTAGTCTGCATCTGAGTCATCTTGAATAAGTTGTTCAAAATAACATTAGCTGATGCGTCGCGTCTAACTTCAATAACAAAGCGAACACCCTCACGGTTAGATTCATCACGAACAGCTGTAATTCCTTCAATACGTTTCTCTTGAACCAGACGCACAATATGTTCATGTACTTTGGTTTTGTTGACCATATATGGGAATTCAGTAACAACGATACGTTCGCGACCTGTTTTAGTTTCTTCAATTTCCGTACGAGAACGAAGAACAATAGATCCCTTACCAGTCTCATACGCCTTATGAATACCTGATTTACCCATAACTAGGGCACCAGTTGGGAAGTCTGGACCAGGCAAAACTTCCATCAAATCTTTGGTTGTAACTTCAGGATTGTCCATGACGAGTTTAACAGCATCAATGGTTTCACACAAATTATGAGGTGGAATATTGGTCGCCATACCAACGGCAATACCTGTGGCACCATTGACCAAAAGATTTGGGAAACGAGCTGGTAAAACAACAGGTTCTCGTTCATTGGCATCATAGTTATCTACAAAATCAACGGTATTTTTATTGATATCACGAAGCATTTCAAGAGCAATCTTGCTCATACGTGCTTCGGTATAACGTTGCGCGGCAGCACCATCACCGTCCATAGAACCAAAGTTACCGTGCCCATCTACAAGCATGTAGCGGTAGCTCCACCATTGAGCCATACGAACCATAGCTTCATAGATAGATGAGTCCCCGTGTGGGTGGTATTTACCCATTACGTCCCCTGTAATACGGGCAGATTTCTTATGAGGTTTATCAGGCGTAACTCCTAATTCGTTCATTCCGTACAAAATACGACGATGAACAGGTTTCAACCCATCACGAACATCAGGAAGAGCACGCGATACGATTACACTCATGGCGTAGTCGATAAAGCTAGTCTTCATCTCCTTGGTCAGATTGACATTCACTAAATTTTTATCTTGCATTAACAAATGCCTCGTTTCACTATTAGTAATTACATATATTATACCATAGTTTGGACTATTTTACAGTCTAACAACACGTGTAAAACGTTTACATGTTTATCCCGAAGGTATATCCGTGACAAAGCTTAGCAAAAGTGATAGAATGAAATCAAATGGGGTTTCCCTCTTAATAAAATAAAGGAGATGTTTAGACAAATGACAGCAACTAAACAACACAAAAAAGTTATCCTCGTCGGTGACGGTGCCGTAGGTTCATCTTACGCTTTTGCCCTCGTAACACAAGGAATTGCACAAGAACTTGGTATCATTGAAATTCCTCAATTGTTTGAAAAAGCAGTTGGTGATGCTGAAGATCTTAGCCACGCGCTAGCTTTTACTTCACCTAAAAAAATCTATGCAGCTAAGTACGAAGACTGTGCGGATGCTGACCTTGTAGTTATCACTGCTGGTGCTCCTCAAAAACCAGGCGAAACTCGTCTTGATCTTGTTGGTAAAAACCTTGCTATCAACAAATCAATTGTTGAACAAGTTGTTGCATCTGGATTTGACGGTATCTTCCTTGTTGCTGCTAACCCAGTTGACATTTTAACTTACTCAACTTGGAAATTCTCAGGATTCCCTAAAGAACGTGTTATCGGTTCAGGTACTTCACTTGACTCAGCTCGTTTCCGTCAAGCACTTGCTGAAACTATCGGTGTTGATGCTCGTTCAGTTCACGCCTACATCATGGGTGAGCACGGTGACTCAGAATTTGCCGTTTGGTCACACGCTAACGTTGCCGGTGTTAAATTGGAACAATGGTTACAAGCTAACCGTGACTTGAATGAAGCAGATCTTGTTGAACTCTTCATCTCAGTTCGTGACGCTGCTTACTCAATCATCAACAAAAAAGGTGCAACATACTACGGTATCGCGGTAGCTCTTGCTCGTATCACAAAAGCTATTCTGGATGATGAAAATGCAGTTCTTCCACTTTCAGTATTCCAAGAAGGTCAATACGGTGTTGAAAACGTCTTTATCGGTCAACCAGCTATCGTTGGTGCTCACGGTATCGTTCGTCCAGTTAATATCCCATTGAATGATGCTGAAACTCAAAAAATGCAAGCATCTGCTCGTGAATTACAAGAAATTATCGATGAAGCATGGAAAAATCCAGAATTCCAAGCTGCTTCTAAAAACTAATTATATTAAACTAAAAAAAGAAATGTCTAGATAAAATTGTCTAGACATTTTTTATAACTCTAATTCATTTGAGCAAAAGCTGCTTCAGCATCTGCGTTACTAATTGCCCCTAATTGAATCTTAGCAATTTTACCCTGTGAATCAATTAAATACTCTGTAGGGATACTACGAATTTGATAGGCTTGAAAAACAGATCCTTTTGTATCATATAAAACGGGAATGTCTTTATAGCCTTGATCCTCAAACCACTTTGGAAATTGATCTACAGTTTTTTCACCTTGAAGCCCTGGCGCAATGACAGATAAAATTTCGAAATCACGATCTTCCTTAGCAGCAAGCTCCATCAATTCTGGCATACTCTTCTTACATGGTCCACACCAAGATGCCCAAAATTTAAGATAAACTTTTTTACCTTTATAATCAGATAATTTCACTTCTTTTCCATCCATCGATTGAAGGCTAAAGTCAGGTGCCTCTGCTCCTACAGCCACTTGCTTCACAGTTGTTTGCTGTTGTGGCTGACTTGTTTGATTTTGTTGACTTGATTTTTTTTCTTCCTTGCCACAAGCAATCAAAAGAAAGATAGATAAGAAACTAAGTCCAAAATAGATAATTTTTTTCATGAATAACTCCTTTTATCCTAATATTCCAGATAAGATATTTAATTGTCCCAACATTAATAAAATTCCCATGAGGATAATCAGTAAACCACCAATTCTCTTCAATAAGAGGAGGTGAGATTTGATTTTATTAAAATAGGGCATAATAAGACCTGATGCCAAGGCAAGAACTAAAAATGGAAGCGCCATTCCGAGAGTATAGATAAGGGTTAATAAAGCCCCCTGAAGAGCTCCATTTCCTCCCGAGGCAGCCAATGCTAAAACAGAACTTAAAACTGGACCAATACATGGAGTCCAACCAAAGCTAAAGCTGATACCAAGTAAAAAGGCCGACAGATATTTACTAGACTGTTTTTGCTTAAATGTTACTGTTTTTTGGAACTCTAATTTACGTAGATGAAGGATTTCCATCTGATGCAACCCCAATATGATAATCATGATTCCCATGACATAACGGAACCAGTCAGCATAAAGTAAATTCCCAAGGAATCCTGCTCCAAATCCAAGAATAAAGAAAATGAGAGAGATACCAGCAATAAAACAGAGGGTACGAATCAATCCTGACCAGGCAACATCTTTACCCAAAAAACGAAATGTCTTTGACTCCTCTTGATCATCTAATAGAACACCTGCATATACTGGTAGCAGGGGAAAGATACAGGGAGAAAAGAACGATAAAACCCCAGCAAAAAATACAGAAATAAAAAATAAAATACTTTCCAATTAAGAACCTACTTTCATTTAGTTATATTTTATTTTACTATAAAAGAAAACGTTTGTAAGATATCTGCTACGCAAATTTATTTTCAACTTGAAAGAATCAAAAAAGGAGCTCAGCTCCTTTTTGATTAATAAGTTCCCTCTTCACCTTGACTGGTCAAGATTACAGGGCCATCTTTGGTAATAACAAACTGATGCTCGTACTGACAAGATAGACCGCCGTCAATCGTTTTATGAGCCCATCCTGTTTTCATATCTGTATCGATTTCCCAATCACCTGTATTAATCATTGGTTCAATCGTCAAAACCATACCTTCACGTAAGCGGAGACCACGACCTGCGATACCATAGTTAGGAACCATTGGCTCTTCATGCATAGTTGGACCAACACCATGTCCTACAAGATCGCGAACAACTCCATAGCCACGACTTTCAGCATATTCCTGAATAGCAGCTCCAATATCACCGATACGGTTTCCTACAACAGCCTGTTCAATTCCCTTATACATAGCTTCCTTGGTCACGTCCATTAAGTTTTTAACTTCTTCTGACGGTTTACCAACAGCGTATGCCCAACAAGAATCAGCTAATCCACCTGTAAAGTTTTGAGTATATTTTTTCATCTTCTCAACGTTGTTAAAATTGAGTTTAGAAACATTGAGGTCAGACTTAGCGATTGGTCCTCCAAGAACCATATCAACCTTGAGTAAATCACCTTCTTTTAAAATATAGTGGCGTGGAAAAGCATGGGCTACTTCGTCATTGAGTGAGCAGCATGTTGCATAAGGATAATCCATGATGGCTCCATCGACACCGATCTGTAGTGGAAGGAAATTTTCTTCTTTACAACGACGGCGCACATATTCTTCTACTTCCCACATGTCTACACCTGGTTTGATGATATCGCGCAAGCCAATGTGGATGCTTGCAAGAAAATCACCAGCCTTGTCCATAGCTTCAATCTCTCTAGCTGATTTTAATGTAATCATGTTCTCTCCTAGATTCTAATTAATTTTTACAGTAACATTTGCTTTTGATACAATTTGATGATTGAGATAAATGTCATAATCAATAATAGCCGATCGTCTCGTATGATGAATAATTCTAGCCTGAATACGTAGAACATCATCAATCTGAACAGCCTGTAAGAAGTAAATCAACATTTGTTCAATGATGAGGTTACGCCCACTATTAACGACCAAGTCTTGCGTCATATGAGTCAAGATTTCTGAAAGAACACCATTTGCAAGGACACCATTTTTCTCAAGCATGAAAGGTTCTACTGTAATGACAACCTCATCATGATGATAAGACAACTTTTGCCCAATCTGCTCAGAAAATGTTGGTAGAGCTGAAACCTGAGAACGACTCATTTTTTCCATGACATCCCGTCTAGTAATGACACCAAGTAAGGTTTGATTGCTCCTCACAACGGGTACCATTTCAAAGTCTTCAGCAATCATTCTCTGACTAACGTTAGCGATATTTGTTGCTAATCCAGTCATGTAGACAGTTCTAGTCATAACCTTATCAATGGTTGTTCCTGGAGATTTATCTCCTGCATCTCGCATGGTGACTACCCCAACAACGACCTGATGCTGATTGATGACAGGGAAACGACTATATCTATTCTTTCGAACCAAGTCTAAATAATCCTTTACAGTATCTGTTTCCTGTAAAAAACCATATTCATGACTAGTACGATAAATCTTTTCAACTGTTAAAATATCGGTTTTGATTTGAACATTTGACAAAGCACGGTTAATCATCGTCGCTATTGTAAATGTATCATGCTTGCTTCGTAATACTGGAATATTCTTCTTATCAGCTGCATTCAAAACATCTTTATGAACTTCAAATCCACCTGTTACCAAGACAGCATTCTCATTTTCAAGTGCCAACAATTGGATACGTGTTCGGTCACCAACAATGACTAATCCACCATCATGAAGGTATGAAAGTATATTTTTCTCAGTCATCGCCCCGATGGAAAATTTACTAAATTCTCTATTCAAACCAGCTTGTCCGGCTAAAACTTCTGAACCAGTAACTTCTGCAATTTCTGCAAATGTTAGCTTTTCGATGGCAACTTTTTTAGACTTAACACGAACAGTCCCACTTCGAGGACGTGTTTCAACTAAACCTCTATTTTCAGCCTCTTTGATAGCACGATAAGCCGTACCATCACTAACACCCAGGCGATTGGATATACTTCGAACACTGACTCGTTTTCCAACTGGTAATTCTTCCAAGTAGGCTAATATTTCTTGGTGTTTACTCATTTAGTTCCCCTTTTGTATAGCGAAATTCTAGATAATCTCGCATCTTACGAGTATAGCGATCGCTACCTTTGAAACGACGTGATAAAACAAAGCCTGATTTTTGTGCAACCTTTTGGCTGGCAGTATTTTCCAGATGCGTCACAATCAATAATTGCTTTATGTCGAATTCGGTCATGGATAAATCCCGCAATTTGCTAACAGCTTCAGTCATATATCCCTGAGACCAAAATTCTTTCCTTAAAAAATAGCCAATTTCTGCTTCTTTCCTAATTTCATCCAACTTCTCAAACTTGATTGCTCCAATCATTTTTTCTTCTTTTTTATCACAAATGGCCCAGATTCCCAATGGAGATTTCATGAAATAGTTAGCAAGGGCATATTGGCTTTCTTCAATACTTGCTTGCGTTGGAAAAATAAACTGGAGATTTTCAGGGTCTGAAGCTAACTGGTGGAAGTCTTCTACGTCCGTAAAAAAGAATGGACGGAAATACAATCGTTCCGTCTCATAGAAAGAAAACATTGCTAATTTTGTCCAGATATTCATACTTATCCTCAAATTACTAATCTTCGATTAGCTCAATATCTGCTCCAAGATTACGCAATTTTTCGATAATATTTGAGTAGCCTCGAAGGATAAATTCAACATTGGTAATCTCTGTTTTGCCTTCAGCCATTAAACCAGCAATAACCAAGGCGGCTCCAGCACGTAGGTCTGTCGCCTTAACTTTTGCACCCTGTAAAGGATTTCCGCCCTTATAAAGGATGTGGTCGTTTGTAGTTGAAATATCTGCATTCATTTTGGCTAATTCAAAAACATGGTTAACACGTTTTTCATAAATTGTATCAATCAATGTTCCACGACCTTCTGCTTTTAATAGCAAAGGAGTAATTGGCTGTTGAAGATCTGTAGCAAATCCCGGATATGGTGCTGTTTTGATATTAACAGCCTTTAAATTTGTTTGCTCTTCGACAAAAATACTGTCTTCAGAAACAGTCATGTGAACTCCCATCTCTTCAAGTTTAGCAATAAAAGCTTCTAAATGCTCATAGAGTACATTATTGATACGTATCCCTTGGCCAACTGCAGCAGCCATTGAAATATATGTACCAGCTTCAATACGATCAGGAATAACTTGATGACGAGTTCCATGTAAAGACTCAACTCCATCTATGGTAATCATATCTGTACCAGCCCCACGAATGTGAGCTCCCATATTATTTAATAATGTAGCCACATCAATGATTTCAGGCTCTCGAGCAGCGTTCTCAATGACTGTACGACCTTGAGCCTTTACCGCTGCAAGCATCGTATTAATAGTTGCTCCGACACTGACAGTGTCCAGATAGATGTGTGCACCTTGCAATTTAGAACCATTTGTTGAGAGATTCATATTGTTTCCCTCATAGGATGTGTTAGCTCCCATAGCTTCAAAGGCTTTTAAGTGCAAATCAATCGGACGAGGACCTAAGTCACATCCACCAGGTAAACCAACTGTTGCTTCACCGAAACGTCCAAGCAGACTACCGTAGAAATAATAGGATGCGCGAAGACTATTAATCTTACCATATGGCATTGGTTTATTTTGAACACCACGAGGATCAATTTCTAAAACGTCATCATAGCGCTTAACACTAGCTCCCATGATTTCCATAATTTCAATTAAACTGGCTACGTCTGAGATGTCTGGTACACAGTCCAAGATAACAACATCATCTGACAAAATAATAGCCGGAATCAGAGCTACCACACTATTTTTTGCTCCGCTTATAGTTAACTCACCCTTTAATGGACGGCCACCGTTAATGACAATTTTTTTCATTAATTACTATATACTCTTTCACTATTTATTCATAAGGTCTCACCCTATATTATACCATATTTCTTTCTTATTATCTATCAGTATAAATGAAATATATTGCTAATCTCTCAAGTAATTTCTACTAGTTTTAGGTTAAATTTTATCAGTTCGTCTATCACTGCTTTTTATTTATAAAAAAGCTTCCCGAAAACTCGGAAAGCTTTATTTAATGCTACTTAGAGCTTCCTCGCCTTTTTATTTCAAGGCTCGGGATAAAAAGGTTCACTGGACCTTTTTATTTTGCGATTGGATAAACAGAAACTTGTTTCTTATCGCGACCTTTACGTTCAAAGCGTACTACGCCTTCAACTTTAGCGAACAAAGTATCGTCTCCACCACGACCAACGTTTACACCTGGATAGATGTGTGTACCACGTTGACGGTAAAGGATTGATCCACCAGTTACAGTTTGTCCGTCAGCTGCTTTAGCTCCAAGACGTTTAGCTTGTGAATCGCGTCCGTTTGATGTAGAACCTCCACCTTTTTTGTGGGCGAAAAGTTGCAAGTTGCTAAGAGTCATTTTTAACATAATGTTTTCCTCCGTGTTAGTTTTCTGTGATAACTCTGGTTTGGACGAACTCAGAAGAGTTCTCCGATAAGTTTGCCATACCTAAGAAAAATGATTCGAAGAATAACTGCGTCATTTCTCTCTGGTGTGAAGGAAGATCAGTTGGAATTTCAACCATCAGATAACCACCTTCATTTTCGTTTAATTCTAAGATTGGTTCGTAGCCTGCAAATTTCTCAATGGAATTGATGAAGTTTATGGCAAGCGTAGAAACCGATGCACACACGACATCTAGGCCGTATTCGCCACTCTCGGCGTGTCCAGTAATCTCCGCACTCCTCAGCTCGCCATCTTCGGCTCTCTCAAAGACTGCTTGTATCATGTGTTCTCCTTAAAATTAAGCGTTGATTGCGTTGATGACAACTTTTGTATATGGTTGACGGTGACCTTGTTTACGATGGCTACCTTTTTTAGGTTTGTACTTGTATGTAACAACTTTCTTTTGTTTTCCTTGTTTTTCAACAGTTCCAACAACAGTAGCTCCAGAAACAAGTGGAGTTCCAACAACAGTGTTTTCACCACCAACAAGAACAACTTCGTTAAAAGTAACTTCTTGACCAGCTTCAACGTTCAATTTTTCAACGTAGATAGCTTGACCAACTTCAACTTTAACTTGTTTTCCGCCAGTTTTGATAATTGCGTATGTGCTCATCATGCACCTCCTATGAATTTTATGGGTTTCCCCGTATTTTTTGTGAAGACTCGCCTAGCATCGTGGGACGAACCACTTATACTTGAAAATCAAGCAACGATGTTCGTGCGGTTGCACAGGAATGTGCATAGTCAACTCTAAAAGTATAACATGTTTCTAATTTTTTGACAAGTATTTTCAATCAAAATGATGTGTTTTCTGGTACTTTTTTTGCAGAGAAGATAAAAGCATACTTAGATAAAAAATGCTCATCATGATTGGAATGCCTAAAATCGTTTTCTCAGTGAAAAAAATTGTCAAATAAGCCGAGAACACTACTCCAAAAACAAAACTACTAAGCAAGCTTACAAAGATAAGACCTTCTAGTAAAAAAGGTGTATGTTTGGTCCTGACATATTCTCCAAAAGCAAGCATAGTCCGTTTGATATTTCCTGTCATAAATGCATTGTTGTAGGCAATACCAGAAACCTGACCAAAAGCCGTTGTTACAAGTCCCATACAAAAGGCAAGAGGCGGTACAATGTAGATATTGTCAACCGTTAAGGGAACAAAGCCAATTATTAAGGACAAGATAGCAAGTGGAATTAACGATAAAATCGGTTTTTTTACCACACGTAATTTTTCCTTATAGACAGTCAATAGAAAGACGCCCATCATGAAGGAAAGCAAGGTCATGACTTTTGTACTTGCATCTGACACATTATCTTGAATGATTCCAACGGAAAGAAATACAACGTTCCCCGTTTGCCCAGCAACCAAGGTATTCCCTCTTACAATAAACGTATAGGCATCTACATAACCTGCACAGAAAGTCAAAAAAAGCGCCAATCTTTTTGAATGACGAGAAATTTTTCTCATAGGTAATAATCTCATACTAATCTCCTAAATATACTGTGACTATTGTACCATTTTTTCTAGAAATTTCGAAGCATCAAAGCAAAAGAATTATCTCAAGGTAACGAGTTGACTCTTTCTATGTTATAATGAAATCAATCATTACTTGTGGAAAAGGAGTAACTATGCTAAAACTTGGTATCATAGGAACTAGTTCAATCAGCCATCATTTTCTAGAGGCTGCCCATACTAGCGGGAAATTTCAACTGGGTGCAGTTTATTCAAGAAAAATAGAAACTGCAAAAAAGTTTGTTGAACAGTATCAGGGCGTTAAGCTATTTGATCAGCTAAATGATTTCTTGAATGATTCATTCGATGTGGTATACATTGTTAGTCCAAATTCCCTGCATTTTAGTCAGGCAAAGATGGCCTTATCTGCTGGGAAACATGTTATCCTTGAAAAACCAGCTGTCACTCAACCACAAGAATGGCAGGAATTAGTTCAAACGGCTAAAGATAATAAATGTTTTATCTTTGAAGCAGCACGTAACTACCACGAAGATGCTTTTGCCACAATTAAAGACTTTCTTGCAGACAAGCAAATTCTTGGTGCAGATTTTAACTATGCTAAATACTCTTCTAAGATGCCTAACCTCCTTGCTGGCGATACTCCTAATGTTTTCTCAGACCGTTTTGCAGGTGGTGCACTTATGGATCTTGGTATTTATCCGATTTATGCAGCTGTTCGCTTATTTGGAAAACCGACTCATGCAACCTATCAAGCTCAGAAACTAGATAATAGCATTGATTTAAATGGGGATGGTATTCTCTCCTATCCTAACTATCAAGTACACATCAAAGCAGGAAAGAATATCACTTCTAATCTTCCTTGTGAGATTTATACGACTGATGGAACATTGACTCTCAATACAATCGAGCATATTCAATCAGCTATTTTCACAGACCATCAAGGAAAAGAACTTCAACTTCCTATCCAGCAAGCTCCTCACAATATGACTGAGGAAGTCACTAATTTTGCAAACATGATTAAACAAGCAGACCCAACTCTCTACCAATCTTGGATTGATGATGCGACACACGTCCACAACCTACTTTACACTATGCGCCAGGATGCTGGCATTAGATTTGAGGCAGAAAAATGAAAAGCAAACTACCTACCGAATGGCAAGAATTGATTGACCAACTGGGATTCCAAGAATTTACTCCCATTCAGACTCAACTTTTTGAACCTATAACAGAAGGTGAAAACCTACTTGGAGTCAGTCCAACTGGTACAGGGAAGACTTTAGCCTATCTCCTACCTAGTTTACTTAAACTCCAAAAGAAAAAAGCCCAGCAACTGTTGATTTTAGCTCCTAACACTGAACTTGCTGGCCAAATTTTCGATGTTACCAAAACTTGGGGCGAAGCTATCGGCTTAACCGCTCAGCTATTCCTTTCAGGTTCAAGTCAGAAACGTCAGATTGAACGTCTTAAAAAAGGACCAGAAATTCTGATTGGAACACCTGGTCGTATCTTTGAACTCATCAAATTGAAAAAAATCAAGATGATGAATGTAGAAACCATCATTCTGGATGAATTCGACCAACTGCTAGATGATTCTCAGATTCATTTTGTTGAAAAGATTACCCACTACGCTCCTCGTGACCACCAACTCATCTATATGAGTGCGACTACCAAATTTGACCAAGATAAGATTGCACCTAGCACGCGCACCATTGATCTATCAGACCAAAAGTTAGACAACATCCAACACTTCTACATGCAAGTAGACCAACGTCACAGAGTAGATATGCTTCGGAAACTAGCACACGTCGATGATTTCCGCGGCCTCGTATTCTTTAATAGCTTGTCAGACCTTGGAAGCGCTGAAGAAAAATTGCAATATCGCGATGTTTTAGCAGTTTCACTTGCGAGCGATGTCAACGTTAAATTTAGAAAAGTTATCTTAGAAAAGTTCAAAGATAATCAACTGACACTACTTCTTGCGACAGACCTTCTAGCTCGTGGTATCGACATTGATAGCCTGGAATGCGTGGTAAACTTTGATGTCCCTAGAGATATGGAAACTTACACTCACCGCGCTGGACGTACTGGACGTATGGGCAAAGAAGGCTATGTGATTACTCTTGTAACCCATCCAGAAGACCTCAAAAAACTGAAGAAATTTGCAAGTATACGGGAGATCGTCTTAAAAAATCAAGAACTCTATATCAAATAAGGTTGGCTTTTGCCAACCTTATTCTTATCCCCAAGTAATTTCTAAACGGTAATCCGCAAATGGAACTCCTTCTTTGTTTTGCAACTGATAGGCTAGCTCAATCTTCTCTCCACCAACTTCATAGTGGCTAGTTTGAATGATAAACTCCTGCATACCCATAGGTGTTGGAATATAGGCTAAACTATCGGAATCCTTCAGAAAACGCATGATAGTCTTGGGATTTGAGAAGCGCGTCATGACGAGCTCTTCTTTCTGAAACTTAATCACAACCTTTTCTTGCTCTTCATTGTAGAAAAGGAGATAAGAAAAATCTCCCTTTTCACGTAGTTCTACATCATAAAGTTGGTCGATTACTTCCAATTGTTCATCGAACTGGATAGTATTTCTCATTCTAATCTTCACAAGAGTTCCTCTTTCTTCTCACTTATCCCTACTATTTTACCAAAAAGGCAAGGAATTTGCTATAATGGTCTTATGAATGAAAAAGTATTTCGTGACCCTGTTCACAACTATATCCACGTTAACAATCAAGTCATTTATGACTTGATCAATACCAAAGAATTTCAACGGCTCCGTCGTATCAAACAGTTAGGGACATCTAGCTATACCTTCCATGGCGGAGAGCATAGTCGTTTTTCTCACTGTTTGGGTGTCTATGAAATTGCCCGTCTAATCACTGAAATTTTCGAAGAAAAATACCCTGAAGAATGGGATTCCAATGAGTCTCTCTTAACCATGACTGCAGCGCTTCTCCACGACCTTGGACATGGTGCCTACTCTCATACTTTTGAGAATCTCTTTGATACTGACCATGAGGCAATTACTCAGGAAATAATCCAAAGCCCTGAGACAGAGATTCACCAGGTTCTTTTGCAGGTCGCACCAGATTTTCCTAAAAAGGTTGCTAGCGTTATCGACCACACTTATCCCAACAAACAGGTGGTTCAGCTGATTTCTAGTCAGATCGATGCGGATCGCATGGACTATCTCCTGCGCGACTCCTACTTCACCGGTGCTTTTTATGGCCAGTTCGATCTGACACGGATTCTTCGTGTCATTCGCCCTGTTGAAAATGGTATCGCCTTTCAACGTAATGGAATGCACGCTATCGAGGATTATGTCCTCAGCCGTTACCAGATGTATATGCAGGTTTATTTCCACCCAGCTACACGGGCCATGGAGGTTCTTCTGCAAAATCTTTTGAAACGTGCCAAAGAACTCTATCCTGAAAATAAGGACTTCTTTGCCCTAACATCCCCACATCTACTGCCTTTTTTTGAGAAAAAGGTAACCTTATCTGACTATCTTGCACTTGACGACGGGGTTATGAACACCTACTTCCAACTCTGGATGACTAGTACAGATAAAATTCTAGCTGATCTTTCGCAACGTTTTATCAACCGTAAGGTCTTTAAATCTATTACTTTTTCTCAGGAAGACCAAGACCAGCTTGAAATCATGCGGAATTTCGTAGAAGAAATTGGGTTTGACCCCAACTACTACACTGCTATCCACAAGAATTTTGACCTTCCATACGATATTTACCGACCAGAGTCCGAAAATCCAAGAACGCAAATTGAGATTGTGCAGAAAAATGGTGAGTTAGCTGAACTTTCTAGTCTTTCACCTATCGTCCAATCTCTTGCAGGAAGTCGTCATGGTGACAACCGTTTCTACTTCCCTAAAGAAATGCTCAATCCAAACAATATTTTTGCTTCTACCATTCAACAATTTTCACATTTGATTGAAAATGATCATTTCGCTCCAGATAAGAAATAAAAGAGGAAATTTATGAGTATTAAACTAATCGCCGTCGATATCGATGGTACCCTAGTCAATAGCAAGAAAGAAATTACCCCAGAAGTCTTTGTAGCTATCCAAGATGCCAAACAAGCTGGTGTTAAGGTTGTGATTGCAACAGGTCGTCCTATTGCTGGTGTTGCTAAACTTCTTGACGACTTACAGTTTAGAGATGAAGGCGACTATGTTGTAACCTTCAACGGTGCCCTTGTTCAAGAAACTGCTACAGGACATGAGATTATCAGTGAATCCTTGTCCTACGAAGACTATCTAGATATGGAATTTCTCAGTCGAAAACTAGGCGTTCACATGCATGCCATCACTAAGGATGGTATCTATACAGCCAATCGCAATATCGGAAAATATACCGTACACGAATCAACCCTCGTCAGCATGCCAATTTTCTATCGTACACCAGAAGAAATGGCTGACAAGGAAATCGTCAAGTGTATGTTTATCGATGAACCAGAAATTCTCGATGCTGCTATTGAAAAAATCCCAGCGGAATTTTATGAACGTTACTCTATCAATAAGTCTGCACCATTCTACCTCGAACTTCTCAAAAAAGGTGTAGATAAGGGCTCAGCTATTACACATCTGGCTGAAAAACTAGGATTAACAAAAGATGAGACTATGGCTATCGGAGATGAAGAAAATGACCGTGCTATGCTCGAAGTCGTTGGAAATCCAGTTGTTATGGAAAATGGAAATCCAGAACTCAAAAAAATCGCCAAATACATCACCAAAACAAATGATGAATCTGGTGTAGCCCATGCTATTCGTACTTGGGTCTTGTAAATTTATTAGAATATAAAAAAGCACCTCAGAAGTTAGAGATAAAAAACTAACTCCTGGGGTGTTTTAACTTATGGATTATTCTTCCTCATCAAACATAAGTGCGTCTAATTCTTCTCTTTCAGCCGCAATCTCTTCATAGGTAGTAATAATATTATTTAATATTTTTAAGGTGATAACACCAGTCGAATCTTTCATAGTAACCATGGTTCCAATGCCACTCAAGTCATGAATAAGAACCCTTACTTTTTTTAATTCGTCCAAATCTAGAATATCCACATCCATAACTGAATCATGATTTTTTATTCTTGATTGAATTAAGGAAAGAGTCAAGGATGAAAAGTTTCTTAACAACTTATAGGTCGCTGACTTATCCCCTATAGAATCAATATAAATGGCTAACATCGTCCTTACTCCTTTACTCACACTTTAGCACTCTGAATATTCTACCTTCAATCTCATATCATTGTGTTATAAGACTTTATAAACAGCATTAGCATAGTAACTCCTACTGTAAATCTTTGATAAATGCCACAACTTGACTGTTTGCTATTCTCACATAATATCCACCGCTATTATTAACAAGTTTATCCCCTTCATATTTATCAATCTTTACAGCATAAAGACCGCTAGGTAAGGGTTGATTGTAAAAGAATTCCTTCATTTGCGATTCGAGATCTTTAAGATAAGCATCATATAACTGATCCTTCTTGTCTTCTGGAGTATAGTATCGAAATTGAAATTCTGGTATAAAAATATCTTTTTGGAAAAGCTTTTGAGCATCCATGGGATACATCCCTTGTAATGCTTGTCCATTTTTTTGATTTTCCTCTAAGATTTCATCATAAAGATTCATGTTACCAGAATTACTGTTAAATTGAAAACTGATTCCTTCATACTTCAAATATGTCATTTTTGGGTCTGTTATTGAATTCTCCAATGTTTTTAAAAATTCGCTGGTGCCTGGACTAATCTCAATCCCTAGATAGGCTAGTTCTGGAAAAGTTCGATAAATTTTTTTGTTTTGTTTATAATCTACTTCCGCATCAGTCTTTCTATACGTTTCTTTTTCAGAAGGACGAGTATAGTATTCAAAACGAGAATTAACCTGATAGGTTTTACCATCTATATTTTCAGTGTATGTTCCATGAATTACAAATCCACCAACGCTTGTATAGTTTTTTTCATATTTTTCTAACTCAAACTGACCTGTAAGACCATAGTTCTCATAAGAGCGATGTACAGCTTGCTCAAGTTCATTCCGACTTGCATGGGCAAATAGACCCCACATATCCATCATGGCAATAATAGGACTCAGTACTATGAACATTGCAAATAGTATAACTATGGATAAACAGCCGATTAATAAGCCTTTTTTCATCTCTTTCTCCTAAACATGTTATGTCTATTATAACACGCCATCGATATCTTATGAGTGGTTCAAAATTTGATCAAAGAAAAACACTGCTTATCCAGTGTTTTGTGGCTAGTACTACTTATAAAATACGCTCAGAAAGCCTATTCTAATAGGATTTAGGATAAACTTGGTCAAAAGTTTGTCTAAATTATTTTAGGATTAACCTTCATATTTTTGTAAGAAATGAAATTTAGCGAGACATTTTAAAGATTAAAAATTATCAACACCTTTGTAAAATGACTCTAATTATTTGTACAATGCATAGACTTCGAATCTATAATCAAACTAGACAGAAAGCCCAAAAAGTTTACAAATAAACATAACTTTTGGAGGCTGGAGATTATCAGATGAATCTGACTTACTCCTTCAACACTCCTACTTTTATATCTGTATAGAATTTTTCATTAATTGCTGTTGTAAAAAAGAAGGAAGGGGTCAACTCTTTATAATCTCGAAAACGAATATAGCCTGCTAAAAAGTCGATTCCTTCTCTCACTGATTCATCATATGGTTCCAAAATTCTAGTTGAAACAGTATTTAAAACTTTAGACATACTGTGATACAAAAGACTTTCGACAAAGAATCTTCGATATACTCTTCTTCAACTGAATATACTGTGTAATTCTTTAAGATAACATTCCTATACTGTTTATCTAAGTATTATATAACGTTTTTAAATAATATCTGAAATCTCATTAATGGGATGCTTTTTCACATAAATAGCTGCATAAACTGCATCTACCATGACAGCAGGCAAAGTCAAGGTCAACAAAATTCCCAATAAAATTCCAAAGGCATTCTGAATATAGCCCGTTAAGAGGGAAGGAATAATTGTTGCCCCAGCAAAAGCTATTGCAAAATTATTCCACCACGTTTTCTTTCTATCTCCTTCTTTTACTTGATTGAAAGCCCAGACTTTACCCTGGTTCTTTGGAAGATAATACCAAGTATAGAGGGTACAAACAAATATAAAAAGAAAAAGCATCAACACTACATAAAATGGAGTGAGAGGGGACTGATATATTCCCTCTATACTATTTGAATCTCCTACTGTTATAAACATTAACATTCCGATAAAATTGGTCCAAACTAATGTCGTCCAAGTAAGTAAAGCAATCATTATATATGTTAAAAATTTAAATCGATTGATTAAAAACTTAGAAAAACCAAACAACATACTGACAACATTAAGAATGATACAAGTCAAGAATAGAACTTTAATCCCTCCCTGACGACTTCCTGTTTCACCTATAAGTCCCCAGTAAAAGAAAAAGGAACAAAATGGTAAATTAATCCATGGATATAGCTTAATATAACCTAAACTAACGCCATGTGTGATCAAAGGACCGTGGTATCTCTCGTCTTCTATGCTAGTAATCTTTGATTTATTTTTTCTATTTATCTTTGCCATTAGCTAAACCACCCTTCTATTGCTTTTAAGCCATTGCCAATTGCATCCTTAGCAACATCCGCTACAGATTAATTATTTAATTCCTTAAATTAAAAGTCATTCATAAACCATCCAATGGCTGCACCTAGTCCTAAACCTACAACTATTCCTTCAACTGATGATTTGGCAAGACGTATCATTTTTCATCTCGAAAATAAAGATATAAATATGTGCCAGACAATAAAATTATGGATAAAAGAATAACAACTGTAGCAAATAAAAATAACATGGTTTCTGTTGTCACATTCTTCTCCTAACTTAGTCAACACTCTTCGCATCTGACATCGAAAGTTTCATCTTGGAAAGATCTGACATCGAGTCAACAATCTCCAATTGCTCTGAATTTAATGGTAACAAAATTAACGTGGTTGTATAAGAAGGTAATTCTCCGCTATCCTTGATAGCATAACTTATTTTTTGATTGTCAAAAATAATTTTTCCATCGTAAGACCAACTCAGTGAAAACTCTAAATCTTTTTTGATATCTACATCTGTCTTGTTAACCAACATTAGCGCTGCTCTACCATCTGAGACAGCACCTGTAAAATAGATAGCCATATTTCCTTTACTACCAATTTCTGGATGTTCTTCGGTTAATTTTTTTCCAAGTTCAATCAATTCAGATGTTTTACCTTCATATTGGGGTGCTACAACAAATTTCAATTTTTTATCCTCAGTTATAACTGTATTACTTTTACTAGTCTCATTTTTTCCAGTTTTATTCCCGTTTGAGCAACCTCCAAGGATTAGCAACAAAATTATAAAAAGTACTTTCTTCATTTCTCTCTCCCAAAAACAACAAAATCTATGCCTATTATACCACAAAAAGAGAGCGGTTTCGCTCTTTATCTATTTCCATATACTCTTATAACATACAACTAGCATCTTGTGAGCTAGAAGAAAAAATAAAGGTAAAGAAAAAGCAAGCACAATAGCTTGCTTGATAGTTATGGAATTAAGAATTGATTTTCATAATCTTTTGGGAGATCATAAGATATTTCTCCATTGCCATTACCAAATCGACTTTGATTAAAAATAGGAAATAGTTTGGAGTCATACTCAGTTTTTTCAGTTTTTATAGAAAAACGTTCTCTATCAAAACTAATAGTTGCAGCTACTGAGGGATCCTTAAAAACCGTTTGTTTCCCTTGGGAATACAAACTACAGTTTATAATAGCTACTTCTTCAGGATATTTCTCAAATCGAACATCAAAACGAATGTCTCTACCTATCGAAGGAGTGTATATTTGATGTTTACTTACACTTACACTGATACTTTGAATCTTTCCTAATTTCTGTTCCAATTCTGGGTCGTTTCTATACAGGTTGGTTTGGATAGCTAGTTTGAAATTTTCCTCATGTTCTTGTAGCCATCTGTTAAGTAAACCAATCATAATCTCTTTTTGAACTTTCCAGGATACATCCTTGCCTTTGTTAACAGAGGCATTCAAAAGATTATTCATCGTTTCATTCAATTTATCATACTCTCTCTTCCAATCCCATGAGGGATCACTTGATACCTCTACTACTGATAAGTACCATCTCCTCATAGTTTCAGGAGATTTATAAGGATTTGGTTTTATAAATGTAAAAGGACCTATACCAGCATCAGGAAAGACTAATTCTACTTTCATTGACTGCTTGCGATTATTATTAGCATAGGCTGTAAAGGAAATATGATAATTTCCACCTACATCTCCACCATTATCAAAGCCTCCACTGGCAGAACCTGGTAAAAGCGTCACTGACTTTATATATTGCCCTTGACTGTCTATGTCTGCAATAATTTCTCTCTTGATAGAATCCTCGTGATCATGAATAAACTTACCAGTGTTCCCAATCGGTACCCTAATAAACAAATAAGACAAAGCAAGAATCATAAAGGGAACGGAAATCGCAAAGAATATCCACTTGTTCGATTTTAACATACTATCTCCTGATGCTCATTAAAAATTAGCTATAAAACAGCGTTTATATTGTTTTTTAACTTATAACTTCTCTATTTTTTCAAAAATAATCTCTTGTTTTTCGTAACTTTCTCGGAGTGGTAACATACCTAAGATAACCGTAAAGAAACCGAAAAATAAAATACCGTTAATGATAAGGATAGAGGCCTCTGTCCCATTATCAGTAAATATATAAAATGCTAAGCATCCTATAACTGCAACAAAAAGAATAGGCAGAAGTTTATACAGTTTTAACTGACGTTGTGAGCTTGCTAATTTGAAAACTATTTGATACTTCGTTTCTTTACTTGAAAGCTTTTGTTGAAGATTACGTCGAACCACAAAAGCAATGAACCTGAAAGTAAGATAAGCTAAGACAATAGAGAGGAAAAACAATCCTAATTTAAAAGAAATATTATGGCTAATGTCATAACTCTTAAAAGCATTCGTAACAATCCCATAACCAGCTCCCCCTATTGCTACACCTATTCCAATACCAAGAGATTTGCTCATAGTTGGAGCTAAGCTCTCAAAACTCGTATCTCTTTTATCTAACTTTAAGCATTTAGCTGTGATTTCACTAGGAAGAGAACCCCAGAAATAAGTTTTAGGACTAATGCTGGTCATATCCAAAAGATATTTATCACCTTTAAATTCTACAATTTTATGAAACGTTTTATTTGTTTCTTTAAATTTTAATTCCATATTTACAACTCTTCGATTTCAGTTAATATTAGTGTCTTATAATATGAGGGAACTTGTGGCATTCTCATCATTACAAAGTAAAACCAAGAAATTATACCATTAATAATCAACAAGACTCCTTCTGAGCCATCATTAATTCCCATAAAAAACATTAAACAAACAATATTAATTGCTAAAATCACATACCAATCAATCATTCGTTTACCTTTGGGTTCAAAAACAAGTCGACAGCGTTTACTATTTTGGGGAATTCTTGATTCAAACTTTCCAATCGCACTTTTTTCATAGAAGACAGCCATAAGATAAGACAAGAATAAGGAGAATGCAAACACACCTAATTTCAAAAAAAACTGTTGACTTATACCCCAATAAATGAATGCATCTTTTATAAGTCTATATGAGATAGCTACGAATGGCTGAACCATGATGACTAAAGCAGTAGACGATCCTATTGGTGTCTTAGATTTTATTCTAAAACTATCATTTGATGGAGATAGTTCAACCATTTCAGCACTAACTTCTTTAGGAAGTAAACCGAAAAAATAGGATTTGCCTTTTATGGAAGTAGGATCTAAGATATAATCTTTGTTCTTAAACTCAACGATTCTAAAAACTGCTATATTCGAATATTTAAATTTTAATTCCACATTTACCACCCAAACTACACCTATTCAGCGCAAAAGTGTCGAAAGTATTATCATAACACTAATAACCCAAAATAAGGCTTTTTTCATCTCTTTCTCCTAGACTTTCTATGTCCATTATACCACACCATGGATATCTTATGAAGTTGTTCAAAATTTGGTCAAAGAAAAAACACTGATGATTCAGTGTTTTTATGGCTAGTACTACTCCCTGCAGGAATCGAACCTGCAACTACTCCTTAGGAGGGAGTTGTTATATCCATTGAACTAAGGGAGCTAGAGAAAAACCCTGCCGTATGAGCAGAGTTTTTGTTCATCGAATTAACGACGGATTTCTTTGATACGAGCTGCCTTACCTTGAAGAGCACGCAAGTAGTACAATTTCGCACGACGTACTTTACCGTAACGAACAACTTCGATCTTTTCAACACGTGGAGTGTGGATTGGGAAGATACGTTCAACACCTACACCGTTAGAGATTTTACGAACTGTGTAGTTTTCTGAGATGCCAGCACCTTTACGTGCAATAACAACACCTTCAAAAATCTGGATACGTTCACGGTTTCCTTCGACAACTTTCGCGTGTACACGAACAGTGTCACCAGGACGGAATGAAGGGATATCTGTACGAAGTTGACCTTCAGTCAAGCTTTGGATTAATGGATTCATTTTATTCTCCTATCTTTGTCAATCTTGAGGAAACTTCCTCAGCGGATAAACTGTATTTTTGTGCGTCCATTACACACAAGATACAGTTTATCAAATTTCCTAGAAAAAGTAAAGAAATTTAAAGCAAAATTCCCAAAAAAATCGCAAGCAAACCACCCAAGTAAGTCACAAGTAAATAACTATAAAATGTCTTCTTGTCATTGAGCAGTCTTTGGAGTTCATCATTCAAGGTTGAAAATGTCGTCAAGCCTCCACAAAAACCTGTTGCAAGAATAAGATAGACTTCTTTCGACTCCACATGATTGTAAAATAAGCCAATCAGAAAACAGCCCAGAATATTGGCTATGAGAGTTCCTAGAGGCAGTACTGAACCCTGATTATAGCGAGAAAAGAAATAACGCACAAGGGCGCCCAGTCCACAAGCCAGTGCTAGATAGATTACTACCATTTCTTCCTCCCTAGACAATAAGCAAATAGAAGCCCACCACCGATGCTCAAAAGTAAATAGATGACTAAGCTCAGATAGCGCCCTGTGTCCACTAATTTCACAGCGTCTAATAGTAGACTAGAAAATGTCGTTAAGCCACCACAGAACCCTGTTCCAAGCGCTAAAATGATGCCCTTACTAGTTCCTTTAGAAACCAGATAACCTTTTACAAGATAGACTAGGCAGAAAATCCCTAGATAATTGACAATCAATGTTCCCCAAGGGAAGTCTGGACTAGCTGGTAAGTATTTTGTAATCTGAAAACGAACTAGTCCTCCTAACATGGCGGCTAGAAAGATGCCTAGCGGATAGAATTGTTCTTTTTTCATTTGATTGTTTTATCCTGATAATCACGCGAACGTTTGAGAATATCTGAAAAAGTCTCAACAATTGTTTCTTCGTATTTTTTATTGCTGACGCGATTTCTAACCTTTTCAAAGATAGCTTCTTCTCTTTTAGTATCCAAAATTGGTTTTCCTGTAGACTTTTTATAAGCAACTACACCCTCAACTAGATGCATTCTTTCTTCTAAAAGTTGAACGATTTGGTCATCAATTTGATCAATTTCTTGTCTAATAATATCTAAATCCATTGAGTCTCCTTCCTTATTTGAATCATTGTTTAAAAAGCTACTAAATAGGCAAGTTTTTCTCAGGCATATCTAATAAAAAACTGCACTGACATCTATCATCAGTGCAACTACATGCTTATCCCACTTTGGAAGCCAATTCTTCTGCAAATTGCTCTAAACGTTCAATATCTTCTTCTTCTGCAGATAGGTCTACTTTGACGCACTCTGAACCCTTTTCAGCTCCTGTCGCCACAAATACTCGGTCAAAGTCATCAACAGCTTTACAGAATTCATCGTAGAAAGTATCACCTGAACCAACTACACCATAGATTTTACCACTTAAGTTAAGGTCTGCTAGGTCTTCGTAGAAGTCCATCATTTCGTCTGGTAATTCTCCATCACCATAAGTATAGGTTGCTACAATGGCGATGTCTGCTTCTAAAAAGTCAGAAGCGTCAACTGTTGTACACTCATCAACATCGACATCTAATCCACATTCTCTTAATTTATCTGCTACAATATCTGCGATTTCTTCAGTATTACCGGTCATACTGGCAAATACAATTTTTGCTAATGCCATAAGGTCCTCCTCAATTAATCTTTCTCCATTATATCACATCTTTTTCATTTTAAAAATAAAAACTCTTATGCTACAATGAAATGAGAAAGAATTGAGGTTCAATATGGAAATTTGTCACCAAATTTTAGAAAAAATCAAAGCATACGATACTATTATCATTCACCGCCATATGAAACCAGATCCAGACGCCTTGGGTAGTCAGGTAGGATTAAAAGCCTTACTTGAGCATCATTTTCCTGAAAAAACTATCAA
The DNA here is from genome assembly GCF_965111935.1 of Streptococcus sp. Marseille-Q7087. Classification (NCBI taxonomy): domain Bacteria; kingdom Bacillati; phylum Bacillota; class Bacilli; order Lactobacillales; family Streptococcaceae; genus Streptococcus; species Streptococcus sp. Marseille-Q7087. Next base: position 1,047,853 of record NZ_CBCOPJ010000001.1, read on the forward strand.
AGCCGTGGGTTTCAATGAACCAACCTTATCTTGGTTAGCTGAAATGGATCAAGTAGATGACACAGACTATCAAGATGCCCTTGCCATTATCTGTGACACAGCAAATACAGCTCGTATCGATGATAAACGATATACTCAAGCTGAGACTATTATTAAGATTGACCACCATCCAAACGACGAAGTCTACGGTGATTTAGTTTGGGTAGATACTAATTCAAGCAGTGCGAGTGAAATGATTGCGCTCTTTGCTGAAGCAACTAACTTAGAATTGTCCGACTACGCTGCCAAAATGCTCTGCGCTGGAATTATTGGTGATACCGGCCGTTTCCTCTACCCTTCTACTTCTGCACGTACGCTTCGTATTGCAAGTAAACTCAGAGAACATAACTTTGACTACGCTGAATTAACTCGCAAAATGGATACTATGAGCTTTAAGATTGCCAAACTCCAAGGTTATGTCTATGATCACTTAGAAGTTGATGAAAAGGGTGCCGCTCGTGTCATTCTTACTCAAGAAATTTTGAAGAAATATGACGTTACTGATGCTGAAACAGCTGCTATCGTCGGAGCTCCAGGCCGTATCGATACTGTTAGCCTTTGGGGAATCTTTGTGGAGCAATCAGATGGTCACTATCGTGTACGTCTTCGCAGTAAATTTGTCCCAATCAATGAAGTCGCAAAAGAACATGACGGCGGTGGACATCCACTTGCTAGCGGAGCAAATTCTTATAGTGTAGAAGAGAATGAGCTCATCTACCAAAAATTAAAAAACTTACTGAAAAATAGATAAAAAGCTTGCCAAACTTTTCAGAATCTGATAGACTAGTATAGTAACAATCTATGGCTCGCAAAGAGACCATGGCAGAAAGGAAATATTGCAAAATGAAAAAAGATATCCATCCAGAATATCGCCCAGTTGTCTTCATGGACACAACTACTGGTTACCAATTCCTTAGCGGTTCAACAAAACGCTCTAATGAAACAGTTGAGTTCGAAGGCGAAACTTACCCATTGATCCGTGTGGAAATTTCATCAGACTCACACCCATTCTACACTGGACGTCAAAAGTTCACTCAAGCAGATGGACGCGTGGATCGTTTCAACAAAAAATACGGTCTCAAATAATCAACCGCATCACTTGCATAAGGTTGAACGAAAACAACTCCGATTCGGAGTTGTTTTTTTGTTTCTTTTATTTTCTAGGCTTTAATTTTATTATAGCTTATAATACTCCCAATTCTTATTTCTACTTCTCCTTTCGTAACAAGTCCTCTATAAAACAAAAAAACCTACTAACCAAGCTTGACGCTTGATTAATAGGTTTTTTATAAAATCATTATTTAACGGCTTCTTTAAGAGCTTTACCAGCTTTGAATGCTGGAACTTTAGAAGCTTTGATTTTGATTTCTTTACCAGTTTGTGGGTTGCGACCTTTACGAGCTGCACGTTTACGAACTTCGAAGTTACCAAAACCGATCAATTGAACTTTTTCACCAGCTGAAAGGAATTCAGTTACTGCTGCAAATACAGCGTCAACTGCTGCTGCTGAATCTTTCTTAGTCAATTCTGTAGCTTCTGCTACTTTAGCGATCAAATCTTGTTTGTTTGCCATGTTAATGAATCCTCCAAATAATTTCTAATTAACACTTATAATCATAACCTAAAATTCCTTTTAGGTCAAGTCAAAAACACCTTTTCTTTGATTTTTCTCAATTTTTTTAGGAATTATAATGAATTAAGATAGCCCAGGCGTTTTCTCCGGTATGAGTTTGGATAATAGAGCCTGTTTCTAGGACTGAAATTGGCTTTTCAACGTATGGTTGAAGCACCGCTTTCATCTCATTTGCCCATTCGTTAGTACCAGCATATGAAATGCCAATCTCGGCAACTGAACGTTGTGACAAAGTCTCTACTAACTCATCCAACCATTTTTTAAAGGTTTTAGCTCCACGTCCCTTAACAATTGGTTGAAGCTCATGGTCTTTCATTTGCATAACTACTCGAATATTCAGTAAAGAGCTCAACAACCCAGTAACACGGCCAATACGACCACCTTTTACAAGATTTTCTAAAGTTGAAACACCGATGTAGAGTTCAGTGTGATTTTTTACGTCCTCTACATGGGTTAGAATAGTTTCAAGGTCTTTTCCTTCTTGAGCTAGTTTGGCAGCTTCCACAACTTGGAACTTCAAGGCCTGATCTGTGAATGAACTATCCAAAACAGTGACATCTGCTGTTGACAAACTTGCTCCTTGACGAGCCGCTTCAACAGTTCCTGATAAAGCATGGGACATGTGAATAGCTAGAATCTGACTACCATCCTTACCCAAATCATCAAAAATTTCTGCAAAGAGTCCCACTGGTGGTTGACTAGTCTTAGGAAGATTTTTACTAGCTTGCATCAAGCGAAGAAATTCACCTTCTTCAAAATCTGCATCTGAATAGAGGACACTATCAATCATTACAGATAAAGGAACAATCGTAATATCTAATTCTTTGACCACTTCTGGTTCAATGGTAACAGACGAATCCGTTACAATTTTTACTTTTGACATAATTCAAATCTTTCTATTTTCAAATTTTGTGATTATTCTACTTAACTATAACAATTATATCAAAAAAAAACTAAAAATTCATACTGTATTTATCTATTTTAGTGCGATTCTTGATTTATTTTTTTGATGTGTATATAAAAAAAATAACCGCCCCTTTTCAGGCGATTATTATGGATATCTTACATTAAACGATTATATAATTCCTGCATCTGCATATCGTCTGGTACTAAGTGAAGATAAGATAGGATATATGTTTTTGCCTCTTCTAACTTCCCTAGTTCTCTTAATAAATAAATGTATTGTTCCAAGAACTCAGGATTATCCTTCAATTCTGTAGCGAGGTCTTTATAAAGCTCGTAAGCTGCGTCCAATTCCTCAGTCTCTTGGTAGCTACGGGCAATCATCCATTTTGTTAAGAGATTTTCAGGTTCATGCGCTTCTAAGGCTAAAATATCTTCATATCTCTCTTGTTCTTGGTAGATGGTCGCTAAGCGCAATAAAATCTCTTCTTGATCTTCAGCATTCTCTTGTGCTTGCAAAAGATAAGCTTCGGCTTGCTCTGGTTGATGCAATTCGTAAGATAACTGAGATGCGAGGAGCAATAAACGGGTTTCAAAAGGATTTTTTGCCAAACCCTGTTGAGCAATTTTAAGAGCTTCTTCCGTTTGATGTTCCTTATGAAGTGCCTGGCTATAGCCATACTCATATCCTTCGAAATCTGGAGAAATCGTATCTAATTGTTTAAAATATAAAGCTGCTTTTTGATAATCCTCTTGGTCAAAATAGAGACTCGCAAGTTCATAGGCTGTTTGATCATCATATTCTAACTCTAAGGCTTTTTCTAAAAACTCAACAGCTGATTCGAACTTTCCAAGTCTTGCATATGCTAGACCAATTCTCTGATAAGTCGAAATTCCTGTTTGATCATAGATAGCACGATTATCTAATTGAGCATAGCCTTTAATAGCCTCTAAATCGTTTCCTAGCTCGCTATCTAGTTCTGCTAGTCCAAATATCAAGAGTGGATCATCGGAGTAGCTACGAGCTTCTAAGAGCTTCTCACGCGCAACATCTGTCAATCCTTCCATCTGATATAAATCAGCCTTTAAGGCAAGAGCTGATACATACCATTCGCTCTCCGGACCAATATTCTCTAGATAGTCAAAAGCTTCTTCAATCAGTCCATCTTCGCCAGCGATTGCAGCTAGATTGATATAGACTTCTGGGAATTTCGGTGCTAATTTCTCATAAATTTGCCCTGCTTGTGGGTAGAAACCTATTCCTTCGAGATATGCAGCAAGTTCAAGAAGCATTTCATCTGAGTCTTCTTCTATTGCTTTTTGAAAATAGGAATCTGCTTTGGGCAAATCTTGTTGTTCTAAAGCCTCGAGCATTTGTTGACTATTGTTCACAATCAGTCTCCTCTACTGGTTCATAAAGTCCACTAACTCCTTTATACCAATCAAAAATTTCTGAGATCACTACTTTTGCAGAAGCGTAGATTGGAATACCTAGCAATACACCCCAAATACCAAACATAGATCCTGAAGTTAATAGAACAAACAGAATGGTGATTGGGTGAATATTGAGTTGGCTTCCTAGAATCAATGGCGATACGAAGCGTCCTTCAATGGTTTGCTCAACAATAAAGACGATAATAACCTTTAGGAGCATGACAGGACCAGCAATCAGTCCCAAAACAAGCGCTGGAATCATAGCAAGGAAACTACCTAGATAAGGAACTAGATTGAGAATACCAGCAGTAATACCTAAAGTAACAGCATACCGAAGTCCAATAATCTTGAACAAGATAATAAACATGATGGCCACGATAACGGCTACGGTAATTTGACCTCGCACATAATTAGCAAGTTGTTGGTTGACATCTGAAAGAACTTTACCGACTGGTTCTCTCAATTTATTTGGTAGAAATTGAGTAATATAGTCTCTTAGCCCTTTACCGTCTCGGAGGAGGTAAAAGAGCATAAATGGCATGATAATCAAAGCGACGATTACTTGAGAAGTTCCACTAATAAGAGCACTCACCCAGTTAACAGCTTTAGAAGAAATATTACTTGCCCATGCAGTTGCCTGAGTTGAAAATTGCGCTAAAACCTGCTCCAATTGAGGTCTAAAGTCATCTGGCAAACGCTTGGTTACGAGATCATCAATAACTTTATCAGCATCTTCGAGATAACTTGGGACATTTTGTGCAAAAATTACTACTTGACGTTGAAGGTTTGGAATTGCAACAGCTAGACCAATAATCAAGAGTACGGCAATAATGACGAAGATAATACTAATGGCTAAGACGCGGTTAATCTTGTACTTCTCCATCAGATCTACTAGTGGATTCAAGAGGTAGAAAAGTAGTCCCGATAAAATAACCGGCAACATGACTACTGATAAAAAGTCTATAACAGGGATAAATAAAAAGCTGATTTTACTGAGAATAAAAATATTCAGACCTAGTAACAAGGCCACCAAAAATACAGTAACAGCCTTATTATCTAAAAACCATTTAAAAAACCAAGATAAGGTAAAGTGTTTCTCTTTTTGTTCCATTTTTTCTTCCTTTCCTTTGTCCTAACATTATACCATGTTTTAAGAAAAATAAGGGGTTTTTATAGTGTTTTAAAAAAGGATAAATTTAGCTTTTTGGCAAGAGTCCAGGACCGTTTTATGAATTAGAATTTTCATCAAGTAGACCTTTTTATGTTATAATTGAAGTATATTTTTCTAGAGGTATGAATATGAAAGAAACAGTCTATTTTGGAACTTATACACGCCGTATTTCCCAAGGGATTTACAAGGCTGATTTTGATACGGAAACAGGCAAACTCTCAAATCTAGAGCTCTTTGCATTAGAACCAAGTCCAACCTATTTGGCCTTTGATCAAGACCAGCATTTATACACAGTTGGAAGCCATGATGGCAAAGGTGGAATTGCAGCCTACAAAACTGATGGTAGTCTCCTTAATCATGTCGTTGAAGATGGGGCTCCTCACTGTTATGTTGCAGTTGATGAGAAACGAGGGCTAGTCTATGGCGCTAACTATCATAAAGGTCAAGTTCTAGTCTATAAACGTAAAGAAGATGGCAGTCTTGAACTGGCAGACATTGACCAACATACTGGCCACGGACCACATGAAAACCAAGCTTCTCCTCACGTACACTACACAGATTTAACACCAGACCAATATTTAGTAACTTGTGACTTAGGTACTGACCAAGTTACTACCTACGATGTTAGTCCAGAAGGACAATTAAAGAAATTAGCAACCTACAATTCTAATCCTGGTGCTGGGGCTCGTCACCTTGTTTTCCACCACCACTACAAGATTGCTTATCTCATTTGCGAACTCAACAGTACGATTGAAGTATTGATTTACGATGGTGTTGGAGAATTTGAACAAATGCAGGTCATCTCAACCCTACCAGATGACTATGATGGTTTCAATGGAACTGCCGCTATTCGTCTCTCTAAAGATGGTAAATTCCTCTACGCTTCTAATCGAGGCCATGATTCTATCGCTGTTTATAGCATTTTAGCAGATGGAAGCTTAGAATTATTAGAGATTGTTCCAACGCATGGGAAAAATCCACGTGATTTTGATTTATCACCTGACCAAGAATTCCTTATCGCTGTTCACCAGGATTCTGATAATGCTACCGTTTTTAAACGCAATCCTGAAACTGGTAGACTTGCTGAACTTTCTAATGAATTCCAGGTACCTGAAGCAGTCTGCATTAGTTTTACTAAATAAGGCATAATAAAAAATGAACTTGATTAAACAAGTTCATTTTTTTTATAATTTATTTCCGACATTAATACGGTTAATAGCACGTTGCAATGCAATTTTAGCACGGCGCTCTTGGTCGATTAAGTGTTTGTCTTGTGCTTCTTCGATTTCACGTTCTGCACGAAGTTTAGCACGTTCTGCACGACTAACATCAATATCGCGCGCACGTTCAGCTGAGTCAGCAATAATGGTAATGACATTATTAGCAATCTCAATGATTCCTCCGTTTACTGCTATCCAGTTCACATGAGTATCATCATCGATGCGTTTAACCTTTACTTCATCAACTGCTAGAACCGCAATCATATTTTCATGTCGTGGCAAGATCCCCATCTCACCATCCAGAGTTCGTACCGATACAAAGCTGGCATGGTGATCATAGACGAGGCCATCTGGTGTCACGATCTGGACAGTTAAATGAGCCATAGATCACCTCTTAAAATCCCATTTTTTCAGCCTTAGCAATAACATCTTCGATTGAACCTACTCCACGGAAGGCATCTTCTGGAAGGTGATCGTGTTTACCGTCAAGAATTTCCTTAAATCCACGAACTGTTTCAGCTACTGGAACATAAGATCCTGGTTGACCAGTAAATTGTTCCGCAACGTTGAAGTTTTGTGACAAGAAGAACTGAATACGGCGCGCACGAGCAACCAAAGTCTTTTCTTCATCAGAAAGTTCATCCATACCAAGGATGGCGATGATATCTTGCAACTCATGGTAACGTTGAAGCACACGTTTCACTTCTGCAGCTACTGCATAGTGCTCTTCTCCAACGATTTCAGGTGCCAAGGCACGTGAACTTGAAGCAAGTGGGTCAACGGCTGGGTAAATCCCCAATTGAACCAATTTACGTTCCAAGTTTGTTGTAGAATCCAAGTGAGCAAAAGCTGTTGCTGGCGCTGGGTCAGTATAGTCATCCGCTGGCACGTAGATGGCCTGGATAGAGGTTACAGACCCCTTCTTAGTTGAAGTGATACGTTCTTGCAATTGACCCATTTCAGTTGCGAGTGTTGGCTGGTAACCAACGGCTGATGGCATACGACCCAAAAGGGCAGATACTTCTGAACCAGCTTGTGTGAAACGGAAAATGTTGTCAATGAAGAGAAGAACGTCTTGACCTTCTACATCACGGAAGTATTCAGCGATTGTCAAACCAGTAAGGGCAACACGCATACGGGCTCCTGGTGGCTCATTCATCTGACCAAATACCATGGCTGTTTTTTCGATAACGCCTGATTCTTTCATTTCCCAGTAGAGGTCGTTCCCTTCACGAGTACGTTCCCCAACACCAGTAAATACTGAGATCCCACCGTGTTCTTGGGCAATGTTGTGAATCAATTCTTGGATCAATACGGTCTTACCAACTCCGGCACCACCGAAGAGTCCGACCTTACCACCTTTAAGGTAAGGGGCAAGAAGGTCGATAACCTTGATCCCTGTTTCTAGAATTTCTGAAGAGGTTGACAATTCATCAAAAGTTGGTGCTTTTTTATGAATTGGCTGACGCTCTGCATCTTCACCAAAAGGAGCTTCCAAGTCAATGGTATCTCCCAAAACGTTGAAGACACGTCCTAGAGTTTCTTTCCCAACTGGTACTGAGATTGGACGACCTGTGTCCAATACTTCCAAACCACGGGTCAAGCCATCAGTTGATTCCATAGCGATAGTACGAACCATACCATCTCCCAACTCCAAAGCTACTTCAAGGACGATTTTTGTTTTTCTTTCGTCATTTTTGTAGACGACAAGTGCATTATTAATCTCTGGTAGTTTCTCACCTGCTGCAAACATGACGTCTACAACGGGACCGATAACCTGAGCAATTTTACCTGAACTCATCTACTTCTCCTATTCTGTATAAGATACTGTCGGTTCCTAGCTCAACTAGGTCCTAATACTCTTCGAAAATCAAATTCAAACCACGTCAGCGTCGCCTTACCGTACTTAAGTACAGCCTGCGGCTAGCTTCCTAGTTTGCTCTTTGATTTTCATTGAGTATAAGTTCATTTTCATACGAGCTGGACTAGAGCCTATTCTAAAGCACTAGCTCCTGCTACGATTTCTGTAATTTCTTGTGTAATCGCCGCCTGTCTGGCACGGTTATACTGGATAGTCAAATCATTGATAACTTTTTTAGCATTATCTGTTGCTGTCTGCATTGCCGTCATCCCTGCCGCATTTTCAGCTGTCTTGGCATCAATTATAGCACCGTAAATCATACTTTCTGCAAACTGTGGCAATAGTTGATCCAAGATTTCTTCACGACTTGTTTCAAGCTCAAAAGTCAAGCTGTAGTTATCATCTGCTTCATTTGGATCCAAATCGACAATTGGAAGCATCTGCTCAACACGCATTTGACTTGTCAGTGTATTCACATGGTGGTTGTAGCAAACATAGAGCTCATCGAAAAGTTCATTTTGATACATTTCAATGGTTTTTGAGATAATCTTACGAACTTCATCGAAGCTTGGTTGACTTGCTAAACCACGCAATTCATAAATTGGCTGAATACCACGAGCTTTAAAGAAGTCTGCTCCCATACCACCGATACAGATGACTTCAAAATCATCACCTGAAGGATGGTATTCTTGTTGCAGTTCCATGACAGCCTTCAAGATTGAAGAGTTATATCCTCCAACAAGACCACGGTCAGATGTGATAACGATATAGCCTGTTTTTTTGACAGGGCGACTAATCAACATTGGATTCGTTGATCCGCCAGCGCCATCTCCGTGAAGGATATCTGTAAGGAGTTTGCGAACTTTTTGAGCATAGATTTGGAAGTTGCGTGCAGCTTCTTCAGAACGACCTAACTTAGCTGCAGAAACCATCTGCATCGCGTTAGTAATTTGACTAGTATTTTTCGTTGAGGCGATTTTTGTTTTAATATCATTTAGAGATACTGCCATCTGACACCTCTATTCTTATTGGAAGCTGGATTGGTTGAGAAACTCAGTAATCGCAGCATCCAAGACTGCTTCTTCTGGCAAGTCTTTTGTTTCACGAATAGTTTCCAAAATCTCTGGATGTTGCGCATCAAAGAAGGCATGGAATTCTTCCTCAAAACGAACAATATCATCAACTGATATAGTATCCAAGAATCCATGAGTCAAGGCATACAGAATGGTTACTTGTTTCTCAACAGGTAGTGGTTTATGAACAGGTTGTTTCAATACTTCTACAGTACGACGACCACGGTTCAATTTAGCCTGTGTCGCTGCATCCAAGTCTGAACCAAATTTGGTGAAGGCTTCCAACTCTCGGTATGAAGCAAGGTCGATACGAAGAGTACCAGCAACCTTCTTCATGGCTTTAATCTGAGCAGAACCACCAACACGAGATACAGAAGAACCTGCATCAATAGCCGGACGAATACCCGCATTAAAGAGACTATCACTTAGGAAGATTTGTCCATCCGTAATAGAGATTACGTTTGTGGCGATATAAGCTGAGATATCTCCAGCTTGTGTCTCGATAAATGGAAGAGCTGTGATAGATCCACCACCAAGCTCATCTGAAACCTTAGCAGAACGCTCAAGTAGACGGCTGTGAAGGTAGAAGACATCCCCTGGGAAGGCTTCACGACCTGGAGGACGACGAAGCAAGAGAGAAAGTTCACGATAAGCTACCGCTTGTTTAGATAAGTCATCATAAACGATCAACACATGTTTCCCTTGGTACATGAACTCTTCTGCAATAGCGACCCCTGCATAAGGTGCAAGGAAGAGCAATGGAGAAGGTTGTGAAGCTGAGGCTGTCACAACGATTGTGTAATCCAAGGCTCCGTACTGGCGAAGTGTTTCTACTTGTGTACGAACTGTTGATTCTTTTTGACCAATCGCTACATAGATACAGATCATATCTTGACCTTTTTGGTTCAAGATAGCGTCAATAGCGATAGTTGTCTTCCCTGTTTGACGGTCACCGATGATCAACTCACGTTGGCCACGACCGATTGGAACAAGGGCGTCAATAGCTTTCAAACCTGTTTGCAACGGTTCTGATACAGACTTACGTTGCATAACACCAGGAGCTGGTGCTTCAACTGGACGAGTTTTGTTTGTGTCGATTGGACCAAGTCCGTCTACAGGACGACCAAGTGGATCGACAACACGTCCAATTAAGCTATCGCCAACTGGAACTTCCATGATTTTCCCTGTACGACGAATAGTGTCGCCTTCACGGATATCTGTAAAGTCCCCGAGGATGATAATACCGACGTCTGTTGATTCCAAGTTTTGCGCCATACCATAAGAGCCATTTTCAAAAATCAACAGCTCACCACTCATAGCATTTTCGAGACCATGTGCACGTGCAATCCCGTCACCGATGTAGGTTACAACACCTGTTTCAGTTACATCAAAATTGGGTTTGAAATTTTCAATTTGTTGCTTAATTAAAGCGCTGATTTCTTGTGCGTTAATTGCCAAAAGAACACCACTTTCTATTTCAAATTTTCCTTAACAACTTTAAGTTGTTGTTTAATACTCACATCAATTGTCTTGTGATTGGCAAAAATAACAAAACCACCGATTAAACTATCGTCAATTTTTTCCTTAATGCTACGAACTTTTAGAGACATCTTTTTCTCGATTAGAGGAATTAGTCGTTCTTTCTGTTCATTAGTCAAAGGATGTGTAGACAAAATAGTCACTTCAAAACGATTGGTTTCTTTTTCAAGACGATTCAAGCAATCTACTATCACATCATAAAATAGGTTTGATCTGTAATTGTAAAGTAGAACCTCGATAAAGTTTTGCACTAAAGGTGACACAGAGTCTTGGAAAAAACGAACCGTTTTTTCTTTATCCGACTCATCTACTGCCACCTGAGCTAAAAAAGAAGGTAAGCCTGTTTCTTCAGCTACTTGCTTGATTTGAGACAAGTCTGAAAAAATAGAATCTTCTTCTCCTTTTTCAATCACTAATTGGACAAAAGGCATGCTGTATTTTTCAATTACCTTTAGAGTCTTTTTGTCCATTAAGCTTCTCCTAGCTGATCGATATACTGATCAATGAGTTCTTTATGGGCTTGACTGTCAAGGTTTTGAGAGATGATTTTTCCAGCTAGACTAATTGTTAAATCAGCTACATCTCCCTTAACGCTTTGTAAAGCTTCAGCTTTATTTTGAGCAATTTCTTGGTTGGCTTTTTCTTTTAAGCGCCCTGCTTCAAGTTTAGCTTCAGCCAAAATATCAGCTTTACTTTTCTCAGCTGTTTCCTTTGCATTCTCGATAATAGTTTTAGCTTCGGTACGGCTACCTGCTAACTCAGCTTCGCGTTTGCTAGCAAGTTCCTCTGCCTTTTTACGGGCTTCCTCGGCACCATCAATATCTGAAGAAATCTTTTCAGCGCGTTCATCTAAGACACTGGTAATATTTCCCCAAGCATATTTCTTCACTAAAAAGATCAATAAAAGGAAGGAACCAGCGATCAGAATAAAGTCACCAATAATGGTACTAATAGTTAAATCCATCTTCTAATCCTCCTCTACTTACTCTTCCCCTTCATTTATTTTTTTACCAATGTACATAGATGACAACATGGTAAATACATAAGCTTGAATACATGAAATGAAAATCGAAAAGGCTGTCCATAACATGTTTGCAATAAAGGCAAAAGGATACCAATACAAGGCATGTTGTGACAAGGCCAATAGCAATCCTGCTAAAACCTCACCGGCAAAAATATTTCCGTATATCCGAATCGCCAAGGAGGCAAAATTGGTGAACTCTTCTAAAATGTTCATCGGAGTCATGAAGCCAGGTGTAACAAATGCTCTCAAATATTCTTTAACGCCTCTACGACGAACTCCTTCTACATGCGCGATCAAAGTGATCAATAATGAGAGGGATAAATCGTATCCAAGGTTGGCTGTTGGAGAAGTCCACAAGTTATAACCGTTTGTTGTTTGTACCTTTGCCATTAAGCCAATATTATTGGCTACCAAGATAAACAAGAATAGAGAAAATAGGAACAAGGAATAGTCCTTGATGTATGAATCTCCAATGTTTGGTTTTGCAAAACTAACCACAAAGTCATAAATCATCTCAAGAGCATTTTGTTTGCCCTTTGGACGGATGGTCATTTTTCGACTTGCCCAGTAGACAAAGGCAAAAACCATCAAAACAGTTACAAGAGACATGGCAAGCAGGGTCAAATCAAAGGATATTGGTCCAATATTAACGGTTGGATTCAAACTTTCTTCCATGGTTTGACACCTCCATTTCTAAATAGAGTTGTCTATTTAATGACAAATGCCATCGCTAGGGTTACAAAGAAGGTACCTTCTACAAAGGCAACACCAAGAATTAAAAGGCTACGTAATTGGTTAATAATTTCAGGTTGACGAGCTGCAGACTTGAAGAGATTACTCATAATCATTCCTTCAGCAATAGATACACCCATACAGGCAAGACAAAGTCCGAAAAATGTTAAATTCATGACGAATTCTCCTTTTTTAAATTAATTTTACCTCCCTAGTTTAGTCCTAAAATTTGCTTTTGTCAACTTTTTACTAGTAATGAAAGCGTTTCGAATCATTTATTTCTAATTTTACGATTTTCAAGACAGTATATAGAAAATTTTATTGTTATTTCATACCACTTTCACTACCTTTCCTTGTTTTCTGAAAACAAAAAACCGAGTTTTACAACTCGGTTTTGTCAGTTCTTATCTGAAATAAATTGAGTAATGATTTTGACAAGCTGGATTAAAGAGTGCTGCACAATAAGGACAAGTGCCCGTCTCTGTATACTCTTCATACGTTAGTGTTTTCCCACAGGATCCACATAAGATAGGTTTATCCTCTTTCAGCCTTAAAGGATAGGGAGAAAATACGTGCGACTCTAGTTCATCATGACACTGATAACAGGCATAGTATTTCTTACACTCATAGCACTGCAGGGCTACGATATCCTTATCAGTATGGTAATGAACACATCTGCTTTCATGATCTACTAGTAATCCCTGAGCTTGAACCATTCTTTTTCCTTATCTAGGCACGAACTGTGACACTTGTTCCATCTTCTTTGTAAAGATTGATCAGGCCTTCTTTCAAAGCACGGACCATATCACCTGCTTCTACTGGTTGAGGAACCTTGATGGTCAAGAGTTCCATTGGGTTTGGTGCACGGTCGATTTTATTTCCTTTGGCATCATGAAGGTCTTCGATGTAGGTTTCAAAATGACGGAAACCTGGACCGTAAAACTCAACTTGGTCACCTTCGTTAATAACGTTACGTTGGCGAATAGTTGCTGTTTGTGTCGCATCATCATAAGCTACTACTTCAGCAACAAACTTGTATTCTGGAATCTTGCGACGAGCACCGAAAAGCTGTTCATTTTCAGATGGTGTTCCGTAGTAGAAACCTGTAGCCAATTCACGTTGGGCAACCTTCCACATTTCATCAATCAAGTCTTGCTTGATCGCTTCAAACTTTTCAGGGCTCTCGAGATAGGCATCAACAGCAGCCTTGTAGCAGTTTGTTACTGTTGAAACGTAGTGAATGGACTTCATACGACCTTCAATCTTAAGACTGTCTACGCCATTTTCAATCATATCTGGGATATGGTCAATCATAGACATATCAACAGCTGACATTGAGAATTCTTCAGGAATTTCTCCCTTGAGACTCTTACGTTCCTTACCAAATGGCATGTCGTAAAGATCGTATTTCCAACGACAAGATTGTGAACATCCACCACGGTTGGCATCGCGCATACTCATGTGGTTAGAAAGAGTACAACGACCAGAGTAGGAGATACACATAGCTCCATGTACGAAGGCTTCGATTTCAACATCTGTACGTTTGCGAATCTCTGCCAATTCTTCCATAGAAACCTCACGCGCCAAAACGACACGCGTCAAGCCAAGTTCTTTCCAGAATTCAAGGGTTTCGTAGTTAGTCGCACTAGCCTGGGTTGAAAGGTGGATTTCAAGTCCTGGTGCTTCTGTTGCAGCAATCATGATCAAGGCAGGGTCAGACACGATAACAGCCGCAATACCTATGTCACGCAACTTACGGAACCATTCACCGGCCCCTTCTTCGTTTCCTTCGTGCATGACCATATTAGCAGCTACATAAACCTTAGCACCGTACTTAGCTGCGAACTGTACTCCTTCTTCCATTTGTTCGAAAGTAAAGTTCCCTGCACGGCTACGAAGACCATAGGCTTGACCACCGATAAAGACAGCATCTGCTCCATATTGAACAGCTACTTTTAGTTTTTCAAGTGTTCCTGCAGGTGATAGAACCTCAGGACGTTTCAAAGTTTTTGTCATGTTTTCTCCTATTTGCAATATAAAAGTTTGACACTAATCTTTACCATTTTATAGCAAAAAGGTTCTAAAATCAAGTTTTGATTGATTGTTTAGACAATTCTAATTTTCTTGAAACTCTAAGTTCATCGAACTGTTTCTATTTGCCAGGTACTCCAACCTTTAAAACGAATGGCTCCCTTTTGGTCCGTTTTGTAAATCGAATTCCCAAGTTCATGGTTATTCTCCCCATTTTTTTCTTTAAATTTTTTCTTCTTGTCTACTGAAATGACCGTGATTTTAGGTTGTAAGGTTTTGAAGACTTCGACATCATTCTTTTTCTTAGCTGTTTCCTGATGAGTTATCACTACATCTGTTTGGAGTTTTGGATAAGAGTTTGCTAAGAACTTCTCCTCTGTATTTCCAGTAACTAGAAAGGTTTGATCTAGTAACTTTCCATACAAGACCATTGAATCCTTTTTATCGCTATTTTGGCTAGTGAATGCTTCCAAACTACTCCCAAAAATAAACAACTGCTGCCCTGTTTTAATAGCAGCTACCTTGATTTTGGTTTCCTTCAGTTTATCCATAAATTCTCTCTTAGATAAAGTTTCTTCAGTTACTAGAATCTCTCCAAGCTCGACGGCTTTACTAATTTCTAACACATGATCTAGTTGCTTAGGTTCACTTTTCGTTAAAACAAGTTGATCAATCTTGGCCACTCCTCGACTTTTCAGATAAGGGATTAAACTCCGTTTGACATTGCTAGAGGAAACCCTCTCCTGCCAGGTTTCTTTCTTTTCAGTTTCAGACTTTTCTCCGACATCCAGTAGTATGGTCTTTCCTGTCATGTCTCTTAGGAAAATACTTCGTCCCTGTTCCATATCTAGGACTGTGATTTCATTTTCTAGTGGATGCTTGGTTACTAAAAAGAATGAGATGGCAACTATGACAAGCATAGGTATTTTTTTCAAATTCTTTCGATAGTCATAGATGAGAGCTAAAGTAATCAAAAGAAGGATTAAAATCCAAAGACTCGGCTGACCAAAAACAAGAGGCCTTGTAGATAGCTGAGAAATGTAGCGTATGATATTTTCTAGCCATTCAAAGAGAAAGTTGAACTGGGTGTTGGGATATATAAATGACAGACAGAAGAGAATCGATAAAAGTGGCAATAAGACCATGTCAAACAAGAAAGAAAAGGCAAAAGTTAGGAGAATAGACCACGGTTGAAATTCAGAAAAGTAGAAAGATAAAATTGACAAAATTCCCAAAGAAATAATGCAACTCTCTCTAACCAGACCTTTTATCCCTGCTACTTCCTCACCAGTCATTGTCAGAATAAAGGCATAAGCACAGGAAAGAACTCCCCCAGCAGTTAAGAAAAAGTTCGGCATGATAAGAAATAGAACAAGAATCGTTAAAGCAAAATTATCCAATGATTTGAAGCCATGCTGAGCCACTAGCTTTTGTAGAAGACTACGAATAACTGAAGCTGAAAATCCTGTCAAGCCTGCATAAAACAAAGAAAATGGATAAGCTAGCCATTTTAACTTCTCTTGCGTCAAGCCCAATCGCAAGAGTGACTTTTTAAAAGCATTCATGAAAAATCCGACCTGCATTCCAGACAAAGCAAAAAGATGAATAATCCCTAAGCTGGAATAAAGTTCATTCATTTCCTCAAAGTCTGTGTCTAAATGTCCCAATAAAAGACCGGTCATATAGTTACGCATAGGATCAGGAAAATTTCGTTTAACCCAGACAACTGCCTTTCTCCTCAAACTTGATAGATTTTCTCCGATATCCCAACTACTTGTTTGCTTTAATTCAACAATTTCGGATATAGTTAAGGTCTGATAAATTCCTTGCGTTTTGAGATAGTTTCGATAATCAAAACCAGCAAAATTGTTTGCCCCTTGAGGACTAGCTAACTTGCCTTTCATAACCATTTCATGCAGATCAGACAACTGCTGAAATTTTTCTTTTTCAGATTCTGATTGGAGCTTATAATAGACCTGAAAGAGTCTACCATCAGCCTTGCCACGAAAAGACAAGCTATCACCATTTACCTTGATGGTGTCCGGTAAGACTCGGACTGTATCAACTGTATTGACTAGATGTTGACTAGCTTCTTCTTGCTGCCATTTTTGAAATACAAACCAGCTCCCAAATAGGCTACAAACCAATAGGACCTTGACCACAGTCTTCCATGGAAATTGGAAAAAGAGGCATACTAGTAAAAAGACAAAGCCCAAAAGTGCTAAGAAATTTGCTGAAAATATTGCATAGTAGAGCCATAGCAAAAGAAAACTAAGATAGATTTTTGGGATGGGAAAACGATTAATCCACTGTGACATACTCTTTTAACTTTTCTATCGTTTTTGCACCAATACCAGAAACCTTTTTAAGCTCATCAACTGACTTAAACTTACCGTTGGATTCACGATGGTCAATGATATCCTGAGCACGTTTAGCACCTAATCCTTTAACTTGTTTAAGTTCCTCTAAACTGGCTTTATTGAGATTGACTTTCTTACTTTCCTTGTTGTTAGAGGTATTTGATTGTGATTCTTGACTGGTAGCTTCTTCCTTGGTCGGAACATAGACTAGTGCTTCGTCACTAATTCTCTGGGCTAGATTGATAGACTTACTATCGGCATTATCTGTCAAGCCACCAGCTTTCTGGACAGCATCATTGATGCGACTACCTACTGGCAAATCATAAATCCCTGGCAATTTAACAGCCCCTTTGACATCAACAGTAATTAAATCTTGCTCCACTGCTTCTTCCTTATGATTCCCATCCTCCTTTTCATCCGTCGAATCCTTCGAAACATTTGTAAGTTCTGTTTGCACCTTTGTTTCTTTAGCAGGGGCTTGAGCGACTGGCTTGAGGAGAAAAAATCCACCCAAGACCAAGCCCAAACTAACACAGATAACAATGATTTTATATTCTTTGATTTTCTCAATAAGTACTTCCATATTTTCTCCTCTCTTAACTTATTCGTAAGAGAAAGAAAAAAACAGCTAAAAAATCTTTTCAACTGCTTACTTATTTGCAAAATAGTCTTCCTTGGTCAAGATTTCTGAAAATAAGTTTACAAGTTTTTCTTGCAATTTAAAGCGGTTTCATATACAATAAAATCATCACAAAAAATCAAAAAAATGTGATATAAAACTGAAACTGTCTGATAGAAAGTGAGTTATATCTATGTTAATTGGAATTCCTAAGGAAATTAAAAATAATGAAAATCGTGTTGCTTTGACACCAGCTGGTGTACAGAGTCTCGTTGGTCGTGGCCACCGTGTCCTCATCGAAACAAATGCTGGGCTTGGTTCAGGATTTACAGATGCCAACTATGAAAAACAAGGTGCTGAGATTGTTGCTACAGCTGCTGAGGCTTGGGCTGCAGAGTTAGTTGTTAAAGTGAAAGAACCACTTGCTAGTGAATATCAATATTTGCGTGAGGATTTACTTCTCTTCACCTACTTGCACATGGCCGCCGCTCCAGAATTAGCAGATGCTATGCTTGCATCTAAAACAACTGGTGTCGCTTATGAAACTGTTCGTGATACTGAAGGACAACTTCCTCTCCTCGTCCCAATGAGTGAGGTTGCAGGTCGTATGGCTGTACAAATCGGAGCTCACTTCTTGACGAAACAAGCTGGTGGTTCAGGGGTCTTACTCGGTGGTGTACCAGGTGTTCCAAAAGGAAAAGTAACCATCATTGGTGGTGGTGTGGTTGGTACACATGCAGCTCGTATCGCTCTTGGTTTGGGAGCGCAAGTAACTATTCTTGATATCAGCGCCAAACGCCTAGCAGTCCTAGAAGACGTCTTTGGTCACCAAATTCAAACTCTGATGTCTAACCCATTTAATATCGAAGCAAGTGTTCGTGAAGCAGATGTTGTGATTGGTGCTGTCTTGATTCCTGGTGCCAAAGCTCCGAAATTGGTAACAGATGACATGGTTCAACAAATGCGTCCTGGTTCTGTCATCGTTGACGTCGCTGTCGACCAAGGTGGTGTTATTGCAACAGCTGATCGCGTTACAACTCACGATGAACCTGTCTATGAAAAACATGGGGTTCTTCACTATGCTGTTGCCAACATTCCTGGTGCAGTTGCACGTACATCTACCATCGCCCTCACAAATGTGACACTTCCTTATATTGAAGCCTTGGCAGAAAAAGGCTTTAAGAAAGCGATTCTTGAAGATGATGGTTTGCGTGAAGGGGTTACAACTTATCAAGGTCAACTAACTAGTCAACCAGTTGCGGAAGGTTTAGAACGTGACTATACACCTATTAGTGAACTTGTTTAATAAGATATTCAAAAAAATAAGAGCAGTTTTTCAACTGCTCTTTTTCTTATTCAGTTTCTTCTTGGTTTTCTTCAGCCTTAGCAGCTAGCGGTTCATATGCTCTAATAATCTGAGCAACGACTGGATGTCGGACCACATCCTTGGCCGAGAAGTGTACAAAGTCAATCTGGTGAATGTTCTTGAGTTTTTCCTGAGCATCAATCAAACCTGACTTAACATTCCGCGGCAAGTCAATCTGACTGATATCTCCATTGACAATCATTTTAGAATTGAATCCTAAACGTGTCAAAAACATCTTCATCTGCATGATGGTCGTATTTTGCGCCTCATCCAAGATGACAAAGGCATCATCCAAAGTACGTCCACGCATATAGGCAAGTGGAGCGATTTCAATGATTTCACGTTCCATGAGACGAGTCGTTTGGTCTTTTCCTAGAATCTGGTACAAGGCATCATAGACAGGTCGAAGATAAGGATCTACCTTTTCCTTGAGATCACCTGGAAGAAATCCTAGACTCTCGCCCGCTTCCACTGCTGGTCGAGTCAAGATAATACGCTTGACCTGTCCACGCTTGAGAGCTGTCACAGCCAAAGTCACTGCAAGGAAGGTCTTCCCTGTACCAGCAGGGCCAATTCCAAAGGTTACATCATGGTGCTTCACACTATCGACATAGAGTTTTTGCCCCAAGGTCTTCACACGAATTGGTTTACCAGTATTATCCTTGATAATTTCTTCTTCGTAAAGGGCGACAAATTTATCAATTTCATGGTTTCGAACCATATTGATAGCTGTCACCACGTCAGGAGTTCCGACAGTCATCCCACGATTCACCAAAACCATCAAGGCTTGAATAACTTGCCGTGCTTCCTCACACGCAGACTCCCCTCCCAAGACTTGGACAATCTCTGTACGGGCATGGATGATGACATCTAACTCATCCTCCATCAAGCGAAGATGGCGTTCATTAGAACCAAAAAGGTGAAACAAGTCATCTGGATGACTCAGCTGAATATCTATTGAATGTTCCTTCAAATAAAGAACCTCTCTCATACTTTAATTTCTTTTTATTATAACAAAGGCTTTTAGAAATTGCTATCCCTAACATCCCTAGCAGGTTTAATGTTCTAAATATTCCTGCCAGATACGGTCAAAATCACCTAAGTTAAAGGAAAAACTAGCATGTTCCTCTAAAAAACGACTCACTTGATCGAAATCATCTGTATGTTTCGGAAAGGCGGACTCCTCAAAAGCCAGATCCGCTAAAATTGCTTTGGGACTATTGCTTTTAGGATTGCGCTCGGTCATGAGCCAAGTATAAAATGATTTTCTCATAAGCCTCCCTAAATTAATTCGGTACCAAACTGATCTTGCTTGATTTTGCCAGCCTTCATCAAACCACCAAGAGCTTTTTTAAACTGACCTTTTGAAATACCAAAAGTAGCCTTGATATCATCAGGTGATGACTTATCGTTCAGGGTCATGAAACCGCCATTGCTTTCCAAGTAAGTCAGGATCATTTGGGCATCATTTTCTAACATCTCAAAAGATCGTGGTTTTAAAGAAAGATTAAGCGTTCGGTCAACCTCACGGAATCCAATGACACGCGCATCTAAAACTTGTCCCAAACGTGGTTCTGCATAGCGCTCACTTGGATGGATAAATCCAAGCATGTTGTTCTCTGGTAAATAAACGAAGGTTCCTGATAATTTGAGACGGTAAACAATGGCAGGCCAATTTTGATTCTGCATGTTATTGTAGGCAGGACGTGCCAATCGTTGGAAATCTTCCTGATAAGCTAAGATTCCCCAGATACGGTCCTTCTTATCCACTTCTAGGCGAATATAAAGACGATCACCCTTCTTAGGCCAGAGCTCTTTCAGTTCAGGCAGGATATCAAGTGACACAACGATTTCCTTGTCAGGAAGTCCTGTATCAACAAAAACACCCAAATCCTTACGAACCTCTGTTACTGTACCCCAGCCAAATTGGTCCTGAGTTGCAGTCACTTCTTGAGTTGTCAAGCGAAGTTTTTGCTTCATGTCTGTGTAAGCAAAACCTTTGACCGTATCACCAACCGCATGCTGACCTTCTTCCTTAGCAAGAGCGTATGTTTGACCATCCTTTTGAACAAAGTAAAAACAGTCATTTTCATCGATGATAAGTCCAACGATAAAACTTGCAAGATTTGTATTCATGTTTCCTTCTTTCGAATAAAACTCAGCCAGCAATGCCAACTGAGTTTTTCTGTTTATTTCTTAGACTTCCAAGATTTCTTTTTCTTTATTGGCAGTCATCTCGTCGATGTGTTTAACAGCATCGTCTGTCGCTTTTTGAATATCTTTTTCAAGAGTCTTCAATTCATCTTCAGTGATTTCTTTAGCTTTTTCTTGTTTCTTAGCTTCATCCATAGCATCACGACGGATATTACGGATAGCTACTTTAGCATTTTCACCAACTTTTTTCACTTCTTTAGCGAGATCGCGACGAGTTTCTTCTGTAAGAGCTGGGATAACCAAGCGAATAACAGAACCATCGTTAGCTGGTGTAATTCCAAGATCTGAAGCGTTCAAAGCACGCTCGATATCCTTCAATGAAGATTTATCAAATGGTGTTACCAATAAAACACGCGCTTCAGGAATCGTGATAGAAGCGATTTGATTCAGAGGTGTTTCGACACCATAGTATTCAACAGTAATACGGTCAAGCAAGCTAGCGTTAGCACGACCTGCACGGATACCACCAAATTCACGAGCAAGTGAGTGGTGAGATTGAGTCATTCTCTCTTTAGCTTTTTCTACAATTGCGTTAGCCATAATTTTTCTTATTCCTTTTCTTCGATATTATTTGAAACAGTTGTTCCGATATTTTCACCAAATACAACACGTTTGATATTGCCCGATTGGTTCATATTAAAGACTACCAAGTCAATATCGTTATCCATAGATAGAGTTGAAGCTGTTGAATCCATGATACGGAGTCCTTTATTAATGACATCACGGTGAGTCAATTCTTCAAATTTAACAGCAGTTTTATCTTTCTTAGGATCGGCATTGTAGACACCGTCTACACCATTCTTAGCCATCAAAATAGCGTCTGCTTCAATTTCAGCTGCACGAAGAGCTGCTGTTGTATCTGTAGAGAAGTAAGGTGAACCAATTCCTGCACCAAAGATAACGATACGTCCTTTTTCAAGGTGGCGAAGGGCACGTCCACGAATATAAGGCTCCGCTACTTGTTGCATGGCAATAGCTGTTTGTACGCGAGTATCAACCCCTACTTGTTGCAATGAATCTGCCATCACAAGAGCATTCATGACTGTCCCAAGCATTCCAGTGTAATCCGCTTGAACACGATCCATACCAGCTTCTGCTGCAGGTTCTCCACGCCAAAGGTTTCCACCACCGATAACCAAGGCAACTTCAATTCCTAACTCGTGAACTTCCTTGATTTCTTGAGCCATACTTTGAACAGTTTTGATATCAATCCCGACACCACGTTCGCCAGCAAGGGCTTCACCAGATAGCTTGATTAAGATACGTTTATACTTAGGTTCTACCATTTTCTCTCTCCTTTTTTTATCCTACCTATTTTATCACAATTTCAAAGATTTTTATAGTATCATGAGCAATTCTTTCAAAAAAATTAGACAGATAAAAATTTCTCTAAATCAGACAAGGCACGCTCTGCGATTTTCTCATAACGAGTCTTTTTATCACGGATTCGTTCACCTTCTAATTCTTTGATAATTCCGAAATTGACATTCATAGGTTGGAAGTGTTTGCTATCAGCATGGGTGATATAATGAGCTAAACTTCCGATTGCAGTTGTCTCTGGGAAAATAGCTTCGCTTTCTCCCTTGAAAAGACGAGCTGCGTTAATACCTGCTACTAACCCTGAAGCTGCTGATTCAACATATCCTTCCACACCTGTCATTTGCCCAGCAAAGAATAGATTTGGTTGTTTCTTAGAACGATAAGTCTGCTCAAGGAGATTTGGAGAGTCCATATAGGAATTGCGGTGCATAACGCCATAACGGACAAACTCGGCGTTTTCAAGACCTGGAATCATTTGGAAGACACGCTTCTGCTCTCCCCATTTGAGGTGAGTCTGGAATCCTACGATATTGTAGAGACTTCCAGCTGCATTGTCCTGACGAAGCTGAACGACTGCATAAGGAGTTTTAAAGTCTCCATCACGAGGTCCCTTGTAATCTTCTGGATATTCTAGTCCAACTGGTTTCATAGGACCATAGAGCATAGTTTTAATGCCACGTTTGGCCATGACTTCAATTGGCATACAGCCTTCAAAGTACTTTTCTTTTTCAAAAGAGTTAAGAGGTGCTTCTTCTGCATTGACCAAGGCTTCATGGAAATCCATAAACTCTTGTTTGGTCATCGGAGCATTGAGATAGGCAGCTTCTCCTTTATCATAACGAGACTTAAGGTAGACCTTATTCATATCAATGGTATTGACATCAACAATAGGTGCTGCAGCATCGTAGAAATAGAAACCATCTCCTCCATTGAGTGCATGAATTTTCTCAGCAAGAGCATCACTTGTTAAAGGACCAGTTGCTACAACTGTAATAGCATCTGTTGGCAATTCTGTGATTTCGTCACGAACTACTTCAATCAATGAATGATTAGCAATTTTTTCAGTGACCATTTGAGAGAAACCATCACGGTCAACCGCGAGAGCACCACCAGCAGGAACACGTGTTGCTTCTGCCGATTCCAAGATAAGAGAACCTAGGCGACGCATTTCTTCCTTGAGAAGACCTACAGCATTTGTAAGAGAATCTCCACGCAAAGAGTTTGAGCAAACCAACTCAGCAAAATTGTCTGTTTTATGTTGAGGTGTTGATTTGACACCACGCATTTCATAAAGTTTAACTGGAATACCACGCTCTGCAATTTGGTAGGCTGCTTCCGAACCTGCCAAACCAGCACCAATAACATTGATATAAGATTGAGACATGACACTAATACCTCTTTGGGTGCAAACTAAGTCCAAATTAAAACAAGCTACTAGACTGTTTGATACCCACAAATCTTTCTATTTTTTCTTTTACTAGTATAACAAAAAAAGGGAAGAAGGCAAACTTCCCTGTTTAGTCATTAGATTGATTCTCTTCCCACTCATGGTAGGCAGCGTAGAGCTGGCTTTTGTTCCACTGATAAATTTTAGCGACTTCCTTAATAGCTTGATTTTTCTTGATTCCTTGTTGGATACGTTCTTGGATTTCTGAGAACAAGTCCTCCTCATCCTTATCTTCTACTTCTTGACTAGCACCTTCTACAATGAGAAGGCATTCGCCTTTGAGCGGTGTTTGAGAAATATTTTCTAATAATTCAGTAATACTTCCACGTTGGTATTCTTCATAAATCTTAGTCAATTCTCGAACTAGAACCACTGAACGATCACCGTAGACCTCTAGCATATTTTCTAGAGTATCAGCCACGCGATGTGGAGATTCATAGAAAATCTGGGTCTCAGGATACTCTTTTTTTGATTCGAAAAATTGCTTTTGTTGTCCCGATTTTCGAGGTAAGAATCCATAAAAGATATGAGGTTGGGGGGCTAAACCACTGGCAATCAAGGCAGAAATTCCTGCGCTAGCACCTGGAACTGTGACAACTGCTATATCCTCTTCAATTGCAGCCTTAACCAAATCGTGACCTGGATCTGAAATGCTAGGAAGTCCTGCATCAGAAACTTGAGCAATACTTTGACCTTGTTTCAACAAATCAATCAAATCAGGAATCTTTTCCTTGGCATTGTGCTCATGAAAACTGATTTGTTTGGTCGGAATATCAAAATGCTTGAGTAAAAGCCCAGTATTTCGAGTATCCTCGGCAGCAATCCAGTCCACTTCTTTCAAAGTCTGAATGGCACGATAGGTCATATCCTCAAGATTTCCAATCGGCGTTGCAACAAGATATAGCTTACCATAAGGTGACTGACCTTTAAAACTTTTTTGAATCTGCATGCTTACTCCCTAAACAACAACTCATCACAGAACATACATTCTGCATCTTGTTCACGACGCTGTCCATAAAAATCACGACACACATGAAAGCCATCTTCATAGATTCGACGAACATTTTCTCGAACATGCTTGGTCTTTGCAGGAGCAGAATCCTCTTCCTCTCCTAAGCGCTCTCTCAGTTTATCATTTTCCAAGCGAAGAGCTGTATTCTCTTCTACTACACTTTTGAGATTTTTTTTGATGGCTTCGACATCTGCCAAGGTCGCCAACAACTGTTGAGAAAAATCATCTAAGGCATCAAATAATTCTTTCTTGTTCATAGACAGCCCTTTCTTTTTTCTGTTTTCATCTTTATATTATTGTAAAACGAGGTATTCCAAAGCATTTTGGAAAGACACATTTGCCTTCCACATTCTTCTAGCTTCGACAAGATTTTGCAAGATTCTACGAGCTGAATTTTTTAGAATCTCTTGTCCAGCGATTACTTCTAGAATTCTAAATACCTGGTCTTGCTTTTCTTTGTCGTCTGCTAAACTAGCTAATTTTGCCACCTGCAAATACGCTTCCTTTTTCCCAGTTTCTAACCATGCAAAGAAACGCTCACTTTCTTCTACCAAAGTCCAAAAACTAGGTTGATTGATCAGTTTTTCGGCTTCTGCTTGCGATTGGCTAAACTCAGCTAAAAGCCTTGCTTTATTTTTGACTAATCCTGCTTTCTCGAGTTCAACCATAAGATTTGCCACTTGTTTCTTAAATTGGAAAATCTGTGTCCGACTTCGAATGGTTGGCAAAATTTGTTCTTGATCATTGGTTAAGAAGAAAATATAGATTTCACTTTGAGGTTCTTCGATAATCTTTAGAAGTGAATTAGCAGCATTAACATGCATTTTTTCAGCTTGTTCAATGATAAAAACCTGACGTTGATTTTCAATCCCTGATTGAGAAAACTGACTAACTAGTTCTCTAATTCTTTCTGTTTTTATAATCTGATTAATGGGACGAATAATTGTGACATCAGGAAATTCTTCTTGGTCAATCAACTTACAATTTCGACAAGACTCGCAGGGTAAGACCCCCTGTTTTTCAGTACAAAACAAACTCTTAGACAGAAATAAAGCCATCTCCATACTTCCAAAAAAGCCTGAAAAGAGATAGGCATGATTGAGCTGTTTTTGTTCTAAGATATGAACAAAACGTTCAAATTGTTGTGGTTGACAAGCTTTTAATTCCTCTTGATTCATTCTTGCAGCCCCATTCTGTCAAATAAGACTTTCTTAGTATTCTCAACAACTTGATCTAGTGGTAAGCTGGCATCAATCTTAACAATGCGATCACCTTCTTTTTCAAGAAGGGAGAGATATCCCTGACGGACTTTGCGATGCAAGTCTAAACCTTCCAAGTCCAAACGATTGACTTCGCGATCACTGTTTGCCGCAATTCGTTCAAGCCCCTTCTCTACTTCGATATCAAAATAAAGTGTCAAATCTGGTTTGAGACCATCTGTCGCAAATTGGTTGAGCCAATCAATAGCTTCAATATCTAAACCACGACCAAAACCTTGATAAGCAACGGAACTATCAATAAAACGATCCATGATGACCAGTTTCCCTGCTGCAAGTGCTGGTAAGACCTTTTCCACTAGGTGTTGTCTACGACTAGCAATATAGAGTAGAAGCTCTGTCTTAGCATCCATTTGAGTATGACTAGGGTCCAGAATAACTTCTCGAATCTTTTCACCAATCAATACACCACCTGGTTCACGTGTCGTTAAGACCTCAATATTTTTTTCTTCTAACATAGGAAGGATAGCTTCAAGAATACTCGTTTTACCAGCTCCCTCTGGCCCCTCCAGAGAGACTAAAAATCCTTTTGACATGACTAACTCATTTCTTTTTTTCTTCCTTCTATTTTATCAAAAAAATAGGCATTTGTGAAAAGCTTTTTATTCACTAATCATAAAAGAGGCCGGAAAGTATTCCGACCTCTTATTTACCAAGTTCTTGTGTTCGTTTATAGGATTGATAGACTGCATCCATAACTGTTCCCCTAAAAGAATGTTCTTCCAAACTTGCTACACCAGCAATAGTAGAACCTCCTGGGCTACAAACTTGATCTTTCAAAACTCCAGGATGTTGTTGAGTCTTAAGAACCATCTGACCTGCACCTACTACTGTTTGTGCTGCCATTTCCAATGCTGTATCGCGTGGTAAACCTGTTTGCACACCAGCATCTGCCAAAGCTTCGATAAAAAGATAGACAAAGGCTGGTCCACAGCCTGCAAGACCTGTCGCAGCATCGATTAATTGTTCATTTATTTCAACTAATTGGCCTGCCTTACTTAAGAGTCGACAAAAAAGCTCATTATCTTTTGGATGACAGTTTGTAGACTTCGCAAAACTAATCACTCCTTGTCCAATAGCAACAGGGGTATTTGGCATGATACGAATCATGCGATGTTGACTTGGAATCAAATTCTCTAGTTTTTCCAAGGTTAAGCCAGCAGCCATGGAGATCAATAGAAGACTGTCTCTTTTTTCAAGGATTGATTGATATTGTGAAAGCAGTTCAGAGAATTGGGCTGGCTTGACTCCTAAAAAAATCACATCTGCTACTGCAAAAATTTCTTCATTACTAGAAGTCTGTCCGCCGTAGTTGGCTACAAAAGAATCTACTTTAGCTTGACTCCGGTTAGCCAGTAGAACTTGGTTTTCAGATGTTGCAGCTATAACTGCTTTTGCCAAACTAGAACCCATATTACCTAGTCCAATAAATCCAATCTTCATACCTTACTCCCTTATCTGTCCAGAACCATTAACTACATACTTGTAGCTGGTTAATTCTTTTAATCCCATTGGTCCACGCGCATGCAATTTCTGAGTAGAAATACCCATTTCACAGCCAAGTCCAAACTGACCACCATCCGTAAAACGTGTTGAAGCATTAACATAAACCGCTGCTGAATCCACTTGTTCTACAAAATAAGCAGCTGCGACTGGATTTTCTGTTACAATTGCATCCGAATGATGGGTGCTGTGAGCTTCGATATGCTCTACCGCTTCCTCGAGACTCGAAACGACCTTAACAGCAAGGACATAATCTAAAAACTCAGTGTCAAAATCTTGAGACTTAGCTACTTCACCGGAAATGAACTGTCTAGCTTTCTCATCTAGACGCAGTTGAATTGGTTCAAGTCCAGCTTCTTCACGTTCATTCACAAGAACTTGCTCCAAGCGAGGAAGAAAAGTCGCTGCTATATTTTCATGAACCAGCAAAACCTCCATTGCATTACATACAGAAGGGCGACTAGTTTTAGCATTATTGACAATAGAGAGCGCCTTATCCTCATCAGCATCCTTATCCACGTACACATGGACGATACCAGTACCTGTCTCAATAACTGGTACAATAGCATTTTCTACTACTGCACTAATCAAGCCCGCACCTCCACGAGGAATAAGGAGATCTAGGTAGCCTTTCGCCTTCATCATAGCATAGCTACTTTCACGGCTGGTATCCTGCACCAACTGAATGACGTCTGGGTGGATTTCAGTTTCCTCTAATCCTTTTTTCAAAGCAACAACAATAGCATGAGCGGTTTGAAAGGCGTCCTTACCACTACGAAGGACAACTGCATTTCCACTTTTTATAGCTAAAGCAGCCGCATCGGAGGTTACATTGGGACGACTTTCATAGATAATACCAATAACTCCCATAGCTACACGTTTCTTAGTAATCACCAATCCATTTTCAAGATGATTTGTTTCTAGGGTTTCACCAATTGGGTCTGGAAGAGCAACCACCTCACGAATGCCAGTTGCCATATCTTGAATACGACCTGCATCCAAATAAAGACGATCCAACATAACTTCTGAGATTTTACCTTTAGCCTCTTCCATATCACGAGCATTGGCTGTTAAAATCTCCTCAGTAGTTGCTACTAAGTGATCAGCCATAGCTAGCAAGGCTTGGTTTTTAAGCTTTTCACTAGCTGTGTTGATCGACTTTTTTACAGCCTGTACTTGTTCAAATTGTTCTTGTGTACTTACCATAGTTTACCTCTAAAATTCTGTAAAGAGCAGTTGAATTTCAGGAGTAATAGAAATCCAATCATTACGGTGAATCAAGACTCCCTTAGCTTTTTGCGAACGCATCATATCTTCCACGGCAGAAACTCCAAATTGAACACGTCCCTTTCCAAGTGATTGACCAGTTTCTTTATCAGCCACCGTTACAATATCGTGGTAAGAGAAATTACCTTCTACATCTACTACACCAGATAAAAGGAGACTTTTTTCGTTCTTTGTTAATGCTTCTGCCGCTCCACTATCTACCCAAATAATGCCCTGACTTTTTGCATAAAAAGCCAACCATTGTTTCTGGGTACGAAGTCCCTTTTCTTGTGCAAAAAAGAAAGAACCATCATGAGTCTCTTCAGCTGCTTCAATTAAAGCATCAGGTTTCAAGGAAGAACAGATATAAACGGGAACACCTGACTCAGTTGCAATGGTAGCAGCTTTTATTTTCGTTAACATACCACCTGTTCCATTTGAAGATCCAGCACCACCAGCCATATCAATAATCTCACGGTTAATAGACTCAATTTTATCCAAGCGTTTAGCCTTTGGATCTGTGTTAGGATTTCCTGTATAAAGTCCATCCACATCTGTCAAAAGAACTAGCAAATCTGCCTGAACCATAGCAGCCACCTGAGCACTCAGTGTATCATTATCTCCAACTTTCAGTTCATCAATCACTACACTGTCATTCTCATTGATGATGGGGATTGCTCCACGATTAAGGAGAACTGTTAAAGCTTGATGCGCATTTTTATAACGTCTTTTGTCTACAAAATCATCCTGAGTAAGTAAGATTTGTGCAGAGACAATTTGGCGCATGAGGAGGTTGGTTGTATATTCCTCTAAAAGCAAACCCTGACCAACAGCTGCTGCAGCTTGTTTATCAGCAATTTTTGTCGGTCTTTTCTTAAATCCAAGTGGACCAAAACCAGCTGCAACAGCCCCAGAAGATACAAGAATTAATTCATGACCTGACTCGTGTAACATTGAGAGTTGTTGAGTAATTGCCTTCACTTTACTTCGAGATAAACTTCCATCCTTGTGTGTCAATGATGATGTTCCAACTTTAAATACGATTCGTTTATACTTCATATTCATACCTCGTTTTTTATATTTATCCATTTTACCATGAATTTGTGAAAATGTAAAAAAGCTAGTCTAATACCTTCAAAATTACAAAAAAAGAACCTTGCTTAGCAAGATTCTTTTAGTGTCTGACTTAAATAATTGTTCTTCTGGGAACTAAATCGAATTAAGCTTCGATTTCTGTAACCATACCTGAACCAACAGTACGTCCACCCTCACGGATAGAGAATGTAGTACCTTGTTCTACGGCGATTGGGTGGATCAACTCAACGTCGATTGTCACGTTATCACCTGGCATTACCATTTCAGTACCTGCTGGAAGTTCGATTGAACCTGTAACGTCAGTAGTACGGAAGTAGAATTGTGGGCGGTAGTTGTTGAAGAATGGAGTGTGACGTCCACCTTCTTCTTTAGTAAGGATGTAAACTTCACCTTTGAATTTAGTGTGTGGGTTGATTGAACCTGGTTTAGCAATAACTTGTCCACGTTCGATTTCGTCACGTTGAACACCACGAAGAAGGACACCTACGTTATCTCCTGCAAGACCTTCGTCAAGTTGTTTACGGAACATTTCAACACCAGTAACAACTGCTTTTGAAGTTTCTTCTTTGATACCAACGATTTCGATTTCGTCGTTGACACGAACAGTACCACGGTCGATACGTCCTGAAGCAACTGTACCACGTCCAGTGATTGAGAATACGTCTTCGACTGGAAGAAGCAATGGTTTATCAGTGTCACGTTCTGGTTCTGGAATGTACTCATCAACAGTGTTCATCAATTCCATGATGATGTCTTCGTATTTAGAGTCACCTTCAAGAGCTTTAAGAGCTGAACCTTGGATAACTGGAAGATCGTCACCTGGGAAGTCGTATTCTGAAAGAAGGTCACGGATTTCCATTTCAACCAATTCAAGCAATTCTTCGTCGTCAACCAAGTCGATCTTGTTCATGAAGACGATAAGGTGTTTAACACCAACCTGACGTGAAAGAAGGATGTGCTCACGAGTTTGTGGCATTGGTCCGTCAGTTGAAGCTACTACAAGGATAGCTCCGTCCATTTGAGCGGCACCAGTGATCATGTTTTTAACGTAGTCCGCGTGTCCTGGAGCGTCGATGTGAGCGTAGTGACGTTTTTCAGTTTCGTACTCAACGTGCGCAGTGTTGATAGTGATACCGCGTTCGCGTTCTTCTGGAGCAGCATCGATAGACGCATAGTCTTTAGGTTGGTTAACTGCTGAAGGCAAGCGACGTGCCAAAACAGTTGTGATAGCTGCAGTTAGGGTAGTTTTACCGTGGTCAACGTGTCCGATAGTACCAATGTTAACGTGTGGTTTACTACGATCGTATTTTTCTTTTGCCATTTGAGTAAAAGCCTCCAATAAAATATATTTTATAGATAGACAGTAGGCAATACAGTCTAACTTTCCTTACTATTTTATCAAATTTTAGCTAAATTGCAAGTGTTTTACAAAGATTTTGTGAATTATTCTTATTCTTCTTCTCGGTACTCGATTTATTGATAAAAAAAGAAACAGATGAATCT
Source organism: Streptococcus sp. Marseille-Q7087 (assembly GCF_965111935.1). NCBI lineage: Bacteria > Bacillati > Bacillota > Bacilli > Lactobacillales > Streptococcaceae > Streptococcus > Streptococcus sp. Marseille-Q7087. The sequence continues at coordinate 1,079,495 of NZ_CBCOPJ010000001.1, forward strand.
GTTTCTTTTTGAAAATCTTTATTTTTCTTGTACTTCTTTATGTTTTTCATAAAGTCGAACTAGGAATTTGGATATTTCTTTGAGAATAGAGTAGGTAGGAACGGCAACAATCATACCAACGACACCATAGATATTACTTGATAGCAATAATAGGACGAGAATTGTAATCGGATGAACCTTCATGACACCACCCACAATTCGAGGGTATAGGATATTCCCATCTACTTGTTGGATAATCAGCATATAGATAACTGCTATTATCATCTTTTGAGGATCCGTAAACAGATTTGAAATAATCATCGGTATTAGTCCAATACTCGGTCCAACATAAGGAATCAAATTGGCTAAACCAGAGAAAATAGCAAAAACTAATGCATATTTCAAGCCAATCACACTATAGCCGATAAAGGCCAAACATCCAATAATAAACGCATCAATGGATACTCCACTTATGTAACGGGAAATAGTAGCATTCAAGTTTGTTATCAAACCAGATATATTGAGTTTGTCTCGTTTTAAAATAGTTCTTTCTAACATCGGCAAAAATTTATGCCCATCTAAAAGAAAATAAATCAAGAAAACTGGTGTCATAATGATAATTAAAACAGTGCTAACCAAAGCTGAAAGAACACTTCCAACACTGTTTGTTACACTATTTAAGATATTCTGTAAAATATCGATGTAAGAAAGATTTAATTGTCGGATTGTTTGTTGGACATCTAGCTCTTGGAAAGCAGGATATTTTGATAATTCTATTACTAAATCTTGAAGTCGACCATAAATACCTTGGCTAGAATTAATCAAACTACTCAACTGATTGATTAAAATCGGTAAAAGATATACTACACCTATCACCAGAGAACCAATGAGAACAAAAAGTGTCAACAAAATCCCGATAATTCGGTTGATTTTACACTCTTTCTCTAAAAAGATAACAATTGGGTTGGTTAGGTAATACAGAAATCCTCCTAATAAGAAGGGAATCATGATGGTATTTACGACACTTACAAATGGTGTAATAATAGCACCCATTTCTCTCCATAAGTAGAAAATAAGGGTTATTAATAATATCTCAGTGGTCCAGAAGAATAATTTATTTCTCCGAAACATAAGCCACCTCCTCTTTTTCCTATTTTACCATATTTCGAAAAAGATTGATAACCTACATTATAAAAACAAGATTATTTTTTGTCTTTATGATAGAATACAATTACTATGAAGAAATTATTTTTAACACTACTAACACTTATTTCATTTGGTTCTGCTACTACGGTTTTTGCCCAGGATTTTGATGTTGCTGCAAAACATGCCATTGCTGTTGAAGCTAATACTGGTAAGATTTTATATGAAAAAGAGGCAAATCAACCTGTTGAAATTGCCTCTATTAGTAAGCTACTTACTGTTTACCTAGTCTATGAAGCACTGGAACAAGGAAAAATCACTCTTTCCACTCCGGTAGAAATTTCAGATTACCCATATCAGCTCACAACCAACTCCGAAGCAAGTAACGTTCCTATGGAAGCTCGTAACTATACTGTTGAAGAGTTACTAGAAGCAACATTGGTATCTAGTGCCAATAGTGCAGCTATCGCCTTAGCAGAAAAGGTTGCTGGATCTGAAAAAGACTTTGTCGATCTGATGAAGGCTAAGCTTCTTGAATGGGGAATCCAAGATGCTACCCTAGTCAATACAACCGGCCTTAACAACGAAACCCTTGGTAACAACATCTACCCAGGTTCTAAAAAAGACGATGAAAATAAATTGAGCGCCTATGATGTGGCTGTCGTCGCTCGTAATCTTATCCTAAAGTATCCTCAGGTTTTAGAAATTACCAAGAAACCTTCTTCTACTTTTGCAGGTATGACAATTCATTCTACCAACTATATGTTAGAGGGGTTACCAGCCTATCGTGGTGGAATTGATGGACTCAAGACTGGAACAACTGATAAAGCAGGAGCATCCTTTGTCGGTACAACTGTTGAAAAAGGCATGCGTATCATTACTGTTGTCCTTAACGCTGACAACCAAGATAACAACCCTTATGCTCGTTTCACAGCAACTTCAGCTCTTTTAGATTATATCTCATCCAATTTTGCTCTTCAAACAATCGTCAATCAAGGGGAAAGCTACCAAGAAAGTAAAGCTCCAGTTTATGACGGAAAGCAAGATACTGTTACAGCAGTCGCTAAAGAAGATATAAAAATTGTCCAACGTCTCGGTAGTCGCGCACAGTCATCTATTACTTACACACCTGATAGTACTGAGCATGCTGCACCACTTGAGGCAGGCACAGTGGTTGGACATCTGACTTACGAAGACAAAGACTTAGTTGGTCAAGGTTATATTACCTCTGACAAACCACGCTTTGATATGGTTGCTGAAAAAAATGTTGAAAAAGCCTTTTTCTTGAAAGTTTGGTGGAATCGTTTCGTTCGATTTGTAAATGAAAAATTATAAAAAAATCGCGAGTAATCGCGATTTTTTCTTTATTCATTTTCGGCTACAGTCGAATGGTTATATCCATAAACAAAGTAAATAATAACTCCTATTAATAAAGCAAGGCCAAATGCCATCCATGTTTCAAGGGAATACTGAAGCATGAATGAGAGGCAAATCAAAATAGAAAAGATTGGTAAAAAAGGAACCAATGGTGTTTTAAATTCTCCCTCTTTGGGCATCCCCTTATCTTTTCTCAGTTTAATAATCCCATAGGCTAATAAAATAAGATAAGCCAAGGTACAGATATTGAGAAAGGCTGCAATACTTGCTAGTGGGAAAATTCCCGCTGCAATCGCTGAAACAATACCTGTTAAAATGGTTGCATTCTTAGGGACACGACTGGTCTTGGTTACTTGTTTGAAACTCTGAGGCAAGAGGCCATCACGAGCCAAGCTATAAATCATTCGTGACAAGGCATAGGTCATTGAAATACATACCGTAATCAAGGTAAAAATCGCAACGAGTGAAACATAATTAGCTGCCCAACCAATACCGATACTTCTCAGAGCAAAAGCCACTGCATCATCAACATTGAGCTTACTATAGTGAACAATACCAGTTAATATCAAGGTAACCATGGCATAAAGGATGGTTACGATCATCAAGGATAAGACAATTCCACGAGGGATGTTCTTTTGCGGTCGTTGAATTTCATCAACTGCCATAGAAATGGACTCAAAACCTAAGAATCCAAAGAACATGAGTGAAGCTCCAGCCATAATCCCTGTGCTTCCACCATAAATCTGACCAAAACCAAATGGAGCAAAATTCGACCAGTTCTCAGGTTTGATATACCAAATTCCAACTAAGATAAATAAGGCAAGAGCAGAAAATTTTAAAACAACAAGAATCGAATTAAAACGAAGAGCAGTTTTCGAATTCATGAGGACGACTGCAGTAACAAGCATAATCACTAAAATTGGCAAAAGATCAATATAAGTACCATGCTCAGGATTAAAAATTCCATTCAAGGCTTGGGGCAGAGAAATTCCATAATGACTAAGCAAACCTTTAAAGTAAGCAGCCCAACCTGAAGCGACACCAGAAACAGCTGTCATAAATTCCATAATGGTTAACCAACCAGCTATCCAGGCTGGGAATTCACCCAAAATTGCATATAAATAACTATAGGCTCCACCCGTTGCAGGAACACGAGAAGCAAATTCTGCAAAAAAGAGTGCAGATAAGGATACGCAGATAGCAGAAATTACAATCGATACCACAAGGGCAGGTCCTGCTAATGTTGCTGCAGCAGTTCCTGTAATCGTAAAAATACCTGTTCCCACCATAGCACCAATTCCCAAGAGAATTAAATCCCATAGTTTTAAATGGCGATGCATTTCTGTTTTACCTAGACTAACGTCTTTGGTTCTAAAAATATTCATCATTCATCTCCCAATTTATAAGATTGTATTATTTTATCATATATAAGTATTTTTGTGAATATTTATTAGCATTTATCATCAAAAAAACTGAGAGTGGGACAGAAATCGGTAATTCGTTAGAATACGATTTCGTCGTCCCACCTCCGCACAGTTGAGTAGGGCTGTAAAAGCTGATGAAATCAGCGTAGTAGAGCCCACTCAACCACTGCGTCTTGCTCGACAATCCAAAGACAATTGAGAGGCTAGGACTTTTGTCCCAGCCTCAGTTTCTGTTCATAAAGTTTATCCGACTGATCCTTCCATCTCGTAGCTAATCAAACGGTTAAGCTCAACTGCGTATTCCATTGGAAGTTCTTTAGTGAAGGGTTCGACAAATCCCATGACAATCATCTCAGTTGCTTCAGTCTCTGACAAACCACGACTCATGAGATAATAGAGTTGTTCTTCTGAAATCTTAGATACTTTGGCTTCGTGTTCCAAAGCTACTTGTGAGTTGTGAATTTCATTAAACGGAATAGTATCTGATGCTGACAAGTCATCCATGATAATGGTATCACACTCGATGTGAGAAACAGATTTCTTAGAGTTCTTGTTAAAGGTTACTTGTCCACGATAGTCAACCTTCCCTCCACCTTTGGCGATAGATTTTGAAACGATTGATGAACTTGTATGCGGTGCATTGTGGATCATCTTAGCACCAGTATCTTGGTGTTGCCCTGCATTAGCAAAGGCGATAGAAAGCATGGTACCACGCGCTCCTTCTCCATCAAGATATACAGATGGATATTTCATAGTTGTTTTGGCACCCAAGTTCCCATCAATCCACTCAACAGTCGCATCTTTTTGAGCCTTAGCGCGTTTTGTAACCAAGTTATAGACGTTATCAGACCAGTTTTGGATAGTCGTATAACGCATGTAAGCTCCATCCAAAGCAAAGATTTCTACAATAGCAGCATGTAAGCTATTGCTTGAATAAGTAGGTGCTGTACATCCTTCAACATAGTGGACACTTGCTCCCTCATCAACGATAATCAAGGTACGTTCAAACTGTCCTGTATTTTCGTTGTTGATACGGAAGTAGGTTTGAAGTGGAATATCCACTTTAACTCCTTTTGGTACATAGATAAAGGTTCCACCTGACCATACTGCTGAGTTGAGGGCAGCTAACTTGTTATCTGTCGGCGGTACTAACTTAGCAAAGTATTGTTTAAACAAATCTGGGTATTCCTTGAGGGCAGAATCTGTATCTGTAAAGATAATTCCTAACTTCTCAAATTCTTCCTTCATGTTATGGTAAACCACTTCTGACTCATACTGGGCAGAAGCTCCAGCTAGATAAGCACGCTCAGCTTCAGGAATCCCAATACGTTCAAAGGTTTCTTTGATTTTTTCAGGAACTTCATCCCAAGAACGAGCTGGTTTATCAGATGGTTTTTGGTAGTAAATCAAGTCATCAAAATCAATTTCTGACAAGTCTGCTCCCCATGTTTGCATGGGCATTTTTTTGAAGGTTTCATAAGACTTCAAACGGAATTCCAACATCCACTCAGGCTCACCCTTAGCAGCTGATAGTTCACGAATGACATCTTCATTCAATCCTTTTCCTGTCGATAGGACAGGCTCTACATCGTCATGGAAACCAAATTTATATTCACCAAGGTCAATTGGTTTTGGTTCTACTCTTTCTTCAGCCATAATATCCTTTCTTTCATTCTTCATTACTTATGATTAATAAAACAAAGAAACTTTGTCTTATTTGTTTTATTGGTCTTCAATTGTTTTTTTAAGGGCGTTCCAAGCTAGGGTTGCGCATTTGATTCGTTGAGGAAACTTGGCAACTCCTGATAAGAAAGCTGCATCTCCAAGTTGATCTTGACGCTCATCCTTTTGACCTTGAACCATTTCAGAAAAGATAGTTGCAAGCTCAAGGATTTCTTGCTTGGTCTTTCCTAAGACTGCATCTGTCATCATACTAGCAGAGGCAGTTGAAATCGTACAACCAGAGTTTAGAAAAGCAATATCTTCCAAACGATTATCTGCATTAAACTTAACAGAGAGATTAATCACATCACCACAGGTTGGATTGTTAAGACTGATTTGTTCAGCATCTTCTAGCTTCCCTTGGTGATGGGGATTTTTCGAATGGTCCGCCACCACTGCCATATAAAGGCTATCTAGTTTAGAAAGTGCCATTGAAAAACTCCTTTGTCTTTTGTAAAGCATCGACTAACTTGTCGCAATCTGCCTTGGTATTGTAGATATAAAAGCTTGCACGAGCTGTTGCTGGAACGTCCAAATACTGGAGCAAGGGTTGAGCGCAATGATGACCAGCGCGAACAGCCACTCCTTCATAATCAAGTGCTGTAGCTAAATCATGAGGATGAAGATCCCCTAGGTTAAAGGCAATGACACCTGAACGTTGAGCCAAATCTTGCGAACCGTAAATGGTCAATCCCTCAATTGCCTGCAATTTTGGAAAGACATATGCGATCAATTCCTGTTCATGAGCTTCAATGGCATCCATACCAAGATTTTCAAGATAATCTACTGCAGCAGCTAGTCCAATCGCACCTGCCATATTGGGAGTTCCGGCCTCGAATTTCCAAGGTAATTCTTTCCAACTAGCAGATTGCTCATATACGAAATCAATCATCTCGCCGCCAAACTCAATTGGTGACATTTGTTCCAGATACTTTTCTTTGCCATAAAGAACACCGATGCCTGTCGGACCAGCCATCTTGTGACCTGAGAAGACAAAGAAATCTACATCCAAGTCCTGGACATCAATCTTCATATGAGGTGTAGATTGAGCTCCATCCACCACCATAATAGCACCAACTTTATGAGCCATTTGCGTGATTTCTTTGATTGGATTAACTACTCCAAGAACGTTTGATGCATGGGCTAGCGAAACAAACTTAACCTTGTCCGTCAATTTAGCCCGAAGGTCATCCATATCAAGAGCTCCATCCTTGAGATAGACATAAACAAGCTCAGCTCCGGTCTTGCGACAAGCTTCCTGCCATGGGATAATATTGGAATGGTGTTCCATGATTGAAATCAAGACCTGGTCCCCCTCGGTCAAGACCTCCTCAGCGAAGCGCGCTACCCAGTTGAGACTAGTTGTGGTACCTCTGGTAAAGAGAACTTCCTTTGTCGACTTAGCATTAATGAATTTGCGAATGGTTTCACGAGAAGCTTCATAGGATGCTGTCGCACGCTCTGCCAAGGTATGAACACCACGGTGGACATTGGCATTATCCTGCTTATAGTAGCGATTAATGGCTTCTAGAACAGCTAGTGGTTTTTGTGTCGTCGCAGCATTGTCCAAATAAACCAGAGGTTCGTCATTGACAATCTGGTCTAAAATCGGAAAATCCTTGCGAATCACTTCTGCATCTAACATAGGCTTCCCCTTAGCGTTTTGACAATTTTTCTTCGATCGTCGCAATCATTTCATCACGAACTTCCTTGACAGGGATCTCAACGATAACAGATCCAAGGAAACCACGTACAACCAAGCGTTCCGCAGTCGCTTTATCCAAACCACGACTCATGAGGTAGTACATGTCTTCTGGATCAACTTGACCAATAGAAGCCGCGTGACCTGCAGTGACATCATTTTCATCAATCAAAAGAATTGGGTTAGCATCTGAACGCGCTTGGTCTGAAAGCATAAGAACTCGGCTCTCTTGTTGAGCGTCTGCTCCTTTGGCACCCTTGATGATGTGGCCAATACCATTGAAGGTCAAGGTTGCTTTTTCAAGGATAACGCCATGTTGAAGGATATTACCGATAGAGTTGCAACCATAGTTAGTCACTCGAGTATCAATCCCTTGAACCTGACGGCCACTTGAAAGTGCTACGACCTTGAGATCTGCATGGCTACCATTACCAATCAAGTCACTATCAAAGTCAGCAACAACATTTCCTTCGTTCATGACACCGATAGCCCAGTCAATACTTGCATCGTTGCCCAATTTACCACGGCGGCTAATGTAGGCTGTGACGTTCTCACCTAGACGGTCAATCGCCGCAAACTTCACTTGCGCGCCTGAACGAGCAATCACTTCTACTGTGATATTAGCAGTTGCTTTGGCACTACCTCCACCACGTGACTCCAAGCGTTCAAGGTAACTAATCTTACTGTTCTTACCAGCGATAATGAGGATATGCTTGTTAAATGGTACATCGCTATCGCTGTCTTGGTAGAAAATACCTTCAATTGGTTCTGTGATTTCTACGTTATCTGGAATGTAGAGAACAGCACCACTGTTAAAGTAAGCAGTGTGATAAGCTGCCAACTTGTCATCGTCGTACTTAACAGATGACATGAAAAATTCTTCTACGAGTTCTGGAATTTCTTCTAAAGCTGAATGGAAGTCTGTGAAGACCACTCCTTGTTCAGCCAACTCAACTGGAATTTGTTCGAAAACAGTTTGAGTTCCAACCTGCACCAATTTCAAGTGATTGTCTAAAGTAGTGAAATCAGGAACATTTGCTGACGGTTCACTTTCTGTAATAGTTCCATCACCAAGATTCCAACGGTGAAATTTTACACGCTCAATGACTGGCAATTCCAAACTCTCAATCTTATCAAACGCTTTTTGACGGAGGTCTGACAACCAGCTTGGTTCAGCGTGCATTTCTGAAAAAAGTTTAATAGTTTCTTTAGTCATTTACTTCTCCTAAAAGATACGAGGGAATTACAATTCTTCCTTGTAGTCATAGCCAAGTTCTTCAGCTAGTTTCGCGTATCCTTCACGTTCCAAGCGTGCAGCCAATTCTGGACCACCAGAAAGAACAACACGACCTTCCATCATCACGTGTACCACATCTGGTGTGATATAGTTCAAAAGACGTTGGTAGTGAGTAATGATCATAGCACCAAAACTTTCACCACGCATAGCATTCACACCTTTTGAGACAACTTTAAGGGCATCGATATCAAGACCTGAGTCAATCTCATCAAGAAGGGCAAAAGTTGGTTCCAACATCAAGAGTTGTAGAATTTCATTACGTTTTTTCTCACCACCAGAGAAACCTTCGTTAAGGTAACGCTCTGCCATTTCTTCTTTCATGTTGAGCAATTCCATTTTTTCGTCTAACTTAGTGATAAATTCACGAACTGAAATCTTCTCATCATCTTCTTTACCAGCATTCATAGCTGCACGAAGAAACTCAGCATTTGTAATCCCAGGAATTTCTGATGGATATTGCATGGCAAGGAAAAGTCCCATACGCGCACGCTCATCCACTTCCAATTTAAGGATGTTTACACCGTCAAACAAGACTTCCCCTTTAGTGACTTCATAGTTCGGGTTTCCCATAATTGCAGCTGAAAGAGTAGACTTACCTGTACCATTTGGTCCCATGATAGCTGCAATTTCCCCTGTTTTAAGAGTCAGATTGACCCCTTTTAAAATTTCTTTTCCTTCAATTTCAACGTGAAGATCTTTGATCTCTAATACTGACATGATTGTTCCTTTCTTTTCATCCTTTTTACTGTATTTACCTGAAACTTAACCTTTTTAAATCCCTAGAAAATACGGTAAAATGTCAATAAATATACCTTTATAGTATAACAAAAAAAAGCCTAAAAGGCTTTGATTTTGTCTAGAAGCTAGGAGCTACTTCTTCCCTTGAAAATGATCATCTATAGCGCTCACAATTTTACCCATGATATAGCTCACGCGAAAATTTCTCAGGATCAAAATAGCCCAAAGTAAGGCCACGATATACCGTTGCTCCATGATGGATTCATTAAAGAAATAAGTCTCAGCAGCAGTAAATAAGGCCATGATAATGAATTGTTGTCTGTTCATAGTCTTTTACCACAACTTCCTATTAGTCTTCTGCTATGGTCACTTTATCTGCTAAAAATTCAAAGCCTTGAGGAAGTATGGACTCTTCGGGTTCTTCCTTATTGACCTGTTCTTGAGAACCTTTAGCTCTGCTTGAAAATGCAGCTCGAACTTCCTTCCATTCTTCCATAGAAATAGCAAGAATCTCTGGAGAAAATCCAGCAGCACGACTAAGAATATTGCCAAACATGGTGTTAAGATTGTCTCGTTTCATGGTTTGACCAGCATTGAAATTCGATTCAAAAGCCAAAATCGCATGGTGTTCATTAGCAGCAACTGGTTGAGAACCAGCCAAGAGTGCCTTATCTGGTCCTGATAAGCTTTCGATGACTTCTCCCCAAGCATTCTGAAGACGGATTAAGTTTTGACGGGCTAAGTCTGGATTTTCTACTGCTTCTTGAAGAATAGACTGCACCTTATTTCGGTCTACACGATAGATGGACTTACTGTTCGTCGGACGACTTGGTGTAGAAACAGTTTGTTTGGAATTAGAACCAACATTGGCAAGAGCTTGTTTCAAAAGTGCAACTTCTTCTCGAAGAGAAGACAGTTCCTCAGTCACTTCACCTGAAAGTTCTGGTTGGGTATCAATTTCTGCTAAACGAATGGTCATCATTTCAGCATAAATCTTAGGCTGTAGGCTAGCCTTAATATCAGCTAGACTTTTAGTAGCAAGACTAATCATCTCAAACAAGACATCCTGCGGAAGTTCTAAGTTTCTCTCAAATACATCACTATGGTGAGTATTTTCTCCACCTGCTTGAACAATTAAGATATCACGTAGGTATTGTAGTAAATCGACTACAAAACGTGTCATACTCTTCCCATTCTCAAAGATTAAGTCCAGATTTTCTAAGGCAGCTGTTACATCCTTTTGAGCTAAAGCAGCTACGTAATGATCCAAAGCACTTAAACTAATGGTACCCGTAATTTCTTCTGAAACAGCTGTTGTAAGAGTAGTTTCTTGTGTTAAGCTTAATGCTTGGTCTAGAATTGACAAGGCATCCCGCATCCCGCCTTCAGCTCGTCGAGCAATAATTTCAACAGCTTCTGTTTCGTAATCAATCCCTTCCTTTTCCAAAATCTGGAAGATATGATCACGAATATCCTGAGTCTTAATAGACTTAAACTCGAAGCGTTGAACACGAGACAAGATAGTAGAAGGAATTTTATGCAACTCTGTCGTTGCCAGAATAAAAACGACATTTGGAGTAGGTTCTTCCAGTGTTTTCAAAAGTGCGTTAAAGGCACCTGTTGAAAGCATATGGACCTCGTCAATGATATAGACCTTATACTGAGCTATACTTGGAGCATAGGTTGATTTATCACGGATATCACGAATTTCATCAACCCCATTATTAGAAGCAGCATCCATTTCGATAACGTCTTCTAAACTTCCTTCCGTTACAGCTTGACAGATATAACAGTTATTACAAGGTTCTCCCCCTACTTGATTGGGGCAGTTCATAGCCTTGGCAAATATTTTGGCTACACTGGTTTTACCAGTTCCACGAGGCCCTGAAAATAGGTAGGCGTGACTAATCTTATCCTGCTCCACAGCCTGTTTAAGTGTTCGAGCAATAACATCCTGGCCCACTAACTGTGAAAAATTTTGACTTCTATATTTTCGATAAAGCGCCTGATACATTATGCTTTCTCCTCAAACATTGAAAATTTCCATTCTGTCTTATCTAGTAAAATGGACACAAACTCTTCTAAATAGCGTTGATCAATTTCATCATAATCATCTACATGAGATGAGTCCAAATCTAATACACCCAGAAGCTGTCCATTTTTTACCATCGGAAGTACGATCTCGCTACGAGCACTACTATCACAAGAAATATAATTTGGATAGGTCTTTACATCTCCAACAATGACCGTTTGACGGCTAGCCGCAGACTCTCCACATACTCCTTTTCCAAGTGGGATTCTAACACATGAAACTCCACCTTGAAAAGGCCCTAAAATAAGCTCATTTCCGTCATATAAATAGAAACCTGCAAAGACAGTACGAGGAAAGTTCATTTTTAAGAGAGCACTGGCATTTGATAGATTAGCCAACACATTGGTCTCACCTTCTAAAAATCCAGTGAGCTGAGCATTGACCATTTGATAAATTGATTCTTTTTCGGAATATAACATAAAACCATTATATCAAAAAATACTAGTTGAAAAAAGAAAAATCCCTTGTTTTAACAACAAAGGATTTGTAATTAAATCTGATTGATTAAAGTTCGATGTCTCCGAACAAGTCAGCCATTGAGAATCCAGTTTGTGTTTCTGGAAGTTCAAAGTCACGTTTTTCTTGACGTTTTGGACGACGTGGACGTGGAGCACGTTTTTCTTCGTTTTGTCCTTCTTCTTGAGCTGGACGTTCTTCAAGAGCCTTGATAGAAAGTGAAACGCGTTCTGCGTCAGCGTTAACATCAAGAACTTTAACAGTAACTTCTTGACCAACTGTAAGAGCTTCTTTTGGATTTTCAATACGTTTGTGTGAAATTTGTGATACGTGAACAAGTCCATCGATACCTGGCAATACTTCAACAAATGCACCGAAGTCAGTCAAACGTTTAACTGTTCCTTCTACAACGTCACCTTTAGCCAATTTTTGCTCAACGCCATCCCATGGTCCAGGTGTTGTTGCTTTAAGTGAAAGTGATACACGTCCTTCTTCTTCGTTAAGATCAAGGATTTTCACTTCAACTTCTTCACCAACAGTTACAACTGATTTAGGTGAAACGTTACGTTCGTGTGACAATTCAGTCAAGTGAACCAATCCATCAACACCACCAAGGTCGATGAAAGCACCGAAGCTTGTGATACGAGCAACTTTACCAGTTACTACATCACCAGCAGCCAATTTACCGAAAACTTCTGCACGAGCTGCTGCAGTAGCTGCTTCTACAACTTCACGACGTGAAAGGATGAAGCGGTTTTCTTTAGGGTCAACTTCTTTGATTTTAGCTTCAAATTCTTGACCTACAAAACGCTCAGTGTTACGTACGAAACGAGTATCCAACATTGAAGCTGGGATAAATCCACGCAAACCTTCAAATTCTACTGAAAGTCCACCTTTAACAGCGCGAGTTCCTTTAACTGTAACAACTTCTTCTTCGCGTCCTACAAGTTTGTCCCATGCTTTGCGAGCTTCAAGGCGTTTTTTAGATACAAGGTATGTTACTGTATCAGTATCTTTACCAACTACTTGACGAAGTACAAGAACGTCAAATACTTCACCTACTTTTACAAAGTCATTGATATCTGCATCGCGATCGTTTGTCAATTCGCGAAGAGTCAAGACACCTTCAACACCAGTTCCTGAGATTGCAACGTTAGCTTGATTAGCATCAACTGTCAATACTTCAGCACTAACAACATCACCAGGTTCAACTTGGCTAACGCTATTTAGCAAATCTTCAAATTCGTTCATCTAAAAAATCCTCCAACGATCAAGTTTTTTCAACTTGACATACTTATAATTTTTTTCCTAAGCACCCGCAACGACATGAATATCTCGAACGTCCTTCAATTATAAAAATAAAATACCCTAAGATATTTTTCTTTTTATCTTGAATTTATTACCTAGAAACTGGGGTAGCTGGATTCGAACCAACGCATGAGGGAGTCAAAGTCCCTTGCCTTACCGCTTGGCTATACCCCAAAAGTGAAATGGAGAGAGAGGGATTCGAACCCCCGAACCCGAAGGAGCGGATTTACAGTCCGCCGCGTTTAGCCTCTTCGCTATCTCTCCGATAATGAACAAAATCTATTATATCATGAAAAATTGCAAAAAACAAGCACTATTTTGCTAAATTATAGTTTTCAATCAATATTTCCACAGCTTTTTCAAGATTTTTGTAAAAACTATCGACATTTCCATTCTTTATAATAGCAAATTGGTTATCTAGTTCGGCAATTTCACCAATCAATTTTTTGCCAATCGTTAATGTATAACCATCATAGTTATCTTTTCCAACTACTACTTTAGCATCTGACAACTGAATCTCAATTTTTTTATCTTTTTTACTCATACGATACCTCTTTTCACTTTTTTCTATTTTACAAGAAATTCCCCAATCTCGCAAGAAAAAACTCTCTACCAAGCTATTCTTGGTAAAGAGTTCCTTGAATCGTCTAGAGAAATTTTTTCCTTGAATTTTAGTCAATTAATGGGTTGCTCCACCAACTATTTTCAAGTCCTTATCTTTGTAGTCCACGATAGCACCAATCGCAGCTTCAATTCCTTTGACGATATCAGCTAAATTCATAGATGCAGTATTCGGTTTGTTTATCACCTGTTCTGTCATATAAGGAATATGCATAAATCCTGCTCTCATATTCAGAAACTTTTTATCCGCTAAATAGAGAGCCTGATACATCAAATGGTTGCAAACAAAGGTTCCAGCTGTATTGGATACTGTAGCTGGCAGCCCTACCTCTTTTATGGCTTGTACCATTGCTTTGATAGGGAGGGTGCTAAAATAGGCAGCTTCTCCATCTAGGCGAATAGGTGTATCAATCGGCTGATTTCCATCGTTATCTGGAATTCTAGCATCATCTTGGTTGATGGCAACTCGTTCAGGAGTTAAACTAGCTCTACCTCCTGCTTGTCCGATGCAGAGTACCACATCTGGTTGATAACGGACAATTTCTGTTTCTAAAACCTCTGCTGATTGATAAAAGACTGTTGGAATCTCTACCCAGCGTATCTCCGCTCCATGAATTACAGACGGCAATGATTTAACTGCTTCCAGAGCTGGATTGACCTTTTCACCACCGAAAGGATCAAAACCTGTAACTAATATTTTCATTTTATTTCCTTTGCTAAAACGCCAAATAGTACATTAAAAATACATGTAGGATTATCATGATAACAGCCACTCCTACTTGCGCTTTGATAACGCCATTTGGATCTTTCATCTCCAAAAGTGCTGCCGGTAATGCATTAAAGTTAGCAGCCATTGGAGTCAGTAAGGTCCCACAGCAACCTGCTGTCATTGCAAGTGCAGCGGCTACGATTGGATCAGCTCCCAAGGTAAATACAAAGGGAACACCAATTCCAGCAGTAATGACTGTGAAAGCCGCAAAGACATTCCCCATTATCATGGAAAATAGAACCATCCCAAGGACATAAGCTACCACTCCCATAAAACGACTACCAGAAGGTACTAGACCGCTTATCAAATGCGAAATCAAGTCTCCCACTCCTGCTACGGTAAAAATCGCACCCAAAGCTCCTAAAAGCTGAGGAACAATCCCACTGGTTGAAACTTGTTGGACCATGCGATTGTTTTCTGCTAATAAGCTCTTAGGAGAACTCTTAGTAATCAAAAGGAGAGACAGGGTTGCAAAAAATGCTGCAAGACTGATAGCAATCTTACTAAACTCAGGAATTACTTTTGCTAATACTAAAGCAATCAAAGCCATTAACATGACTGGGATAAAAATTTTATTCTTTAATCGTTTGGCTTCAATATTTGCCTTGACTTCATCAAGTGACGGCAAGGTCCCTATACGAACCTGTTTAAAAAGAGTCAGTAGGGCCAATAACACTACAATAACACCAATCAAGATCGATGGTAAATAGGAACCACCAATAAAACTGATTCCCAATAAAGCCCAAAACCCAGCTGTTCCAAAGCGAACTGGGTTTGTTTTATCTTTATAGCTACAATAAGCCGTATGAAGGAATTGACAACCAATCACAATATAGGTCAACTCTAATAACTGTCTTGCTAGATTGGTCATTCTTCTTTCCCTTTACTAAGCTTATTAGCTAGCAGTTTTTTATCAAACAAGTAATTGTAAATCCCTACTACAAGAAGGGCAACTCCTGCAATAATAAGTGAAGCCGAAGCGATGCCTGCATAATTACTTTCGTAACCTAATTGGTCCAGAGTGCCCCCAACTAAGAGGACACCACCTGCACCAACGAAAGTATTCTGAGCAAAGAAATTTGCAAAATTATCATTTGCTGCTGCACGCGCTTTTAGCGCTTCGCTCTCCTGCTCCGTTAATTTTCTACCTAATTGTGACTCCGCTGCTGCTTGTCCCATGGGTTGAACCAAAGGCCTTACAAACTGCGGATGTCCTCCTAGACGAATGGCAAAGAAACCATCGAGTTCCCGAAAAAAGAAATACACTGTATAAAAACTTCCTACAGTCAGTCCTTTAATCTTTTGAATCAAGTCAATCGAACGTTGCTTGAGCCCAAAAGTTTCAGATAAACCTACCAGTGGCAAAGTCACTATAAAAATCGTCAGAACTCGTTGATTACTAAATTCTTTTCCCAAAATTTCCAAGAACTCAACAAGAGAAACTCCAGAAACTAGAGCTGTAACTAAACTAGCTAAGACTACCGTTGCAATGGTATCTAATTTATAGATAAAACCAATCACAATGATAACTATTCCTATTAGTTTAATCCATTCCATATAGGCCCCTTTATTCCAAAAATTCTAGTCTGTTTTATTTGACATGACTTTCTAGCTCTTTTTGGTATTTACCGTTTGATTCCAATTTTTCTTTTTGCCATTTTTCAAGAGCTGCTTGATATTCTTTAGCAGATACAATCTCTTTTTGCAATTTCATTCCCTTGAAGATATATGGATCACCCTTGATACCTACTTGTGAGTAAGGTTTAGAGAATGGAACAACGTTGCTGACAACTGGTGAACCACCTGATGAAGCTGTTGGCATCAAGAGAGAGCTATCAGTGAGCCATGCTTGCGCTTTGGCATATTTTTCATATCTCTTGTCCAAGTCATTTGTCTCAGAAACTGCATCATCCAAGAGTTTCTTATATTCATCCAAACCAAGTTGAGCTACTACTTCCTTGTCTTTACCTTTCGTAATACCAAGGTGTTTCATAGCAGAACCAGTTTTAGGATCCATGATATTTAGATAACTTGCTGGGTCTTGATAGCTTGGAGCCCAACCAGTGCTATTCAAGTCATAGTCTTTCTGAGCAGGAACACGTGCTTGAGATGTAATACTTTCCTTCTCGTTATCAGTCATCTGAAGAACATCGATAACGACATTTTCAGAACCAAGAGTTGACTCGATTGATTGTTTAAAGGAATTGCTTTGTTGAACAGCAATTGTATCTGTTTGTTCAACTGGGACATCCAAATGAATTGGGAAAGTCACACCTTTTGCTTCCAATTCTTTCTTAGCTTTCTCAAACGAAGCTTTGGCTTTATCAGGATTGTAGATGGTATCTTTTCCATCTACAAGCTCAACGCCTTTCCATTGGTCACCGTAGTTAACCAATTCTGCTTGAGCGATGTCACCAAAGTTTTTACCACCAGATTGGACAAAGTTATCTGGAACTAGACTATTACGAATAATCTTGTCCGCACCATCTTCACCATTAAGTTGTGCGGCATAAGAATGACGGTTGAAGGCAAAGTTGATTGCTTGACGGAAATCCTTGTTCAACATTGCTTCTTTTGTGGAAGTTTTTTGTTCTTCACTTGTTTTTGCTGTCTTATTGTATGATTGACGGTTTACGTTAAACGTGAAGTAATAACTAGTTGAATCCTGTGGACTGTAGGTGATTTTGTCTCCGTATTGTTCTAAAGTAGAAGCAAAGTTGGAGCTACTTGGGAAGATACGAGCTGTTGTATAAACACCTGAAGAGAAACTACGGATCAATGATTCTTGGTCTGACCCATCATAGTAGGTCAATTTAACCTTCTCGATTTTAACTTTCTCTTTATCCCAATAATTTGGATTCTTTTCGTATTCGATTAACGATTTTGAAGTCAATGTCTTCAAGATATACGGACCGTTATAAAGGATACCAGATGGGCTGACAGCTCCGTAGTTCTTACCAGAAGCTTTGAGGAATTCTTCGTTTACCGGCAACATAGTTGCTGAAGTCACTTTTGAATTCCAGAAACTTTCAGGTGCATTAAGAGTGTACTGGACTGTGTAATCGTCCAACGCCTTAACTCCAACTGTTGAGAAGTCATTAGTCTCACCAGTCATATATTCATTCAAGCCCTTGATGGAGTTTTGAATAAGAGTGACACCGTCTGATTTACCATCTGCAACGTGTTTCAATCCTGTAACAAAGTCATGCGCAGTTACTTCAGCGTATTCTTCACCCTCTGAAGTATACCATTTAACCCCTTTTCGAAGTTTATAAGTATAAGTCAAACCGTCTTGTGAGACGCTCCAATCCTCAGCTAGAGATGGAACCAAATTTCCGTATTCGTCATTTTCCAACAAACCATCAACGACGTTACCGATGATATCCGTTGTTGAAGTACGAGTTGCGATACTGTAGTCCAAAGATGATGGGTCTACTCCATAGACGTAAGAGAAGGTAGTAGGTGCGTCTGCTTCCTTGTCAGCTTTACCACAAGCCACAAGAAGAACTGCTGTACTCAGGACAACTCCTGCTGTTAACATCCACTTTTTCGTTTTCATAAAGATCTCCTTTAATAATGTTTAATCTACTTTTACAATCCAGCCTTCTGGTGCTTCAATGTCACCAAATTGGATACCTGTCAATTCATCGTATAGTTTACGAGTCACTGGACCAACCTCTGTTTCACTGTAGAAAACATGGAAGTCATCACCGTGTTGGATTCCCCCAATAGGTGAAATTACGGCTGCAGTACCACAGGCACCTGCTTCTACAAATCGATCCAGACTATCAATTGGCACATCCCCCTCAACAGGTTTCAAGCCCAAACGATGCTCTGCCAAGTAAAGTAATGAGTACTTGGTAATGGATGGCAAGATTGATGGACTCAATGGGGTTACAAACTCATTGTCAGCTGTAATCCCAAAGAAGTTTGCTGAACCGACTTCTTCAATCTTGGTGTGGGTTGAGGGATCTAGATAAATAACATCTGAGAAATGACGGGATTTAGCCATTTTTCCTGGTAAAAGACTGGCTGCATAGTTACCACCGACCTTAGCAGCCCCTGTTCCATTTGGTGCAGCACGGTCATACTCATCTTGAATCAAGAAGTTTGTTGGAACCAATCCACCCTTAAAGTAATTTCCAACTGGCATCGCAAAGATGGTAAAGATATACTCCTCTGCTGGTTTTACACCAATGATATCTCCGACACCA
The DNA here is from genome assembly GCF_965111935.1 of Streptococcus sp. Marseille-Q7087. Classification (NCBI taxonomy): domain Bacteria; kingdom Bacillati; phylum Bacillota; class Bacilli; order Lactobacillales; family Streptococcaceae; genus Streptococcus; species Streptococcus sp. Marseille-Q7087. Next base: position 1,098,337 of record NZ_CBCOPJ010000001.1, read on the forward strand.
ATCAAGAGTGGACGGAGGTAGAGGGTTCCACCAGTTCCATAAGGTGGTACGTATTCTTCATTGGCACGAACAACTGCTTTACATGCTTCTACAAACATTTCTGTTGGAACTTGAGGCATCAAAAGGCGATCACAAGTACGTTGTAGACGTTTAGCATTTTCATCTGGACGGAAGAGTTGTACGCTACCATCCTTTGTACGATAGGCTTTCAATCCTTCAAATGCTTGCTGTCCATAGTGAAGACTTGGAGATGATTCTGAAATATGCAAGGTTGCATCTTCTGTTAATTCCCCTTGTGTCCATTGTCCATCTTTAAAATAAGCGATATAACGATAAGGTAGTTTCATATAGGAAAAACCGAGATTTTCCCAATCAATCGTAACTGTCATGATAATCTCCTTTATTCTAATCAGGCTTTGTGTTCTATTCTACACTATTCTCCTAAAAATTCAAGTATTATTTGTAATTTTCTGAAAATTTTGCTCATAAAAAATCAGTCCATAGGACTGATTTCTAATTTTCTTTGTCTTCTCTAAAGATTTCTTTAAGGTAGGCATCGAAAACTTCCTCGTCTGAAATAGTATCTGAGATAAAGCTTCCATTACTTGTACGCTCTGATAGATTCAAATCTTGTAGGATTGCTTCGTAAATCGTTCCATTATTTGATTGAATGACAAGAGTTTGTTCGCCATCTTCTACTTCTGTACTAAAGAGATCTCCGATAAATCCTTGTTCTGAGACTGCTCCAGCCAGGAAGACACGATGTGGCTTGTTCTTCAATTCTCTAAGAACTTGAAGACCACGCTTAGCACGACTGGTTGCTGGAATTTCCTCTGTTGAAACACGTTTCAAACTTCCACGTTGCGTTAACAGATAGAAGGATGAAGTATTGCAGATAAAGGCAGATTGAAGTTCATCATCTGCTTTCAGATTCATAGCTTTGACCCCTGCAGCCTTAGATCCAACAACTGGAACTTCTTCGATATTAAATCTAAGGGCATAACCATTTTTACTAATCAATAAAACGTCATCAAGCTTGATTGGTGCAACAGCTACAACCTGGTCACTATCGTCTTTCAACTTAGCGAACTTAACAGATTTAGAACGGTAGGTTCTCCATGGAGAAAATTCTTTACGTTCAACACGTTTGATTTGTCCAAGGCGAGTCGCTGCAAAGTAGGTTGTCGCATCCTCAAACTGATCCACAACTTCAACATAGAGCACTTCTTCATTGGTTTCAAAGTTTGTAATTGTTTGACTCAAGTGCTCCCCGATATCCTTCCAACGAATATCTGCTAATTCATGGACTGGTCGGTAAATGACATTTCCAAGCGTTGTAAAGATTAAGAGATGCTGAGTGGTTTTAACTGATTGGACAAATAGCAAACGGTCATCATCTCGTTTCCCAATTTCTTCTATGGTCGAAGCTGCGAAAGAACGAGGACTAGTACGCTTGATGTAACCTGCCTTAGTCACGCTGACGTAAGTATCTTCTTCAGCGATTAGACTAGCTGTATCAATCTCGATAATTTTTGCTGTATCTTCTAAAGTACTCAAACGTGGAGTCGCAAATTTCTTCTTGACCTCACGGAGTTCTTTCTTCATGAGATTGTACATAGTTCGTTCGTCACCGATGATAGCCGCAAGCATAGCAATCTTCTCACGAAGTTCTGCTTCTTCTTCCTGCAATACAACCACGTCTGTATTAGTTAAACGATAAAGTTGCAAGGTAACAATAGCTTCAGCCTGTTCTTCGGTAAATTCATAGCTGACCTTGAGATTTTCCTTGGCATCAGCCTTATTCTCAGAAGCACGGATAAGGGCAATGACTTCATCCAAAATCGAGATAACGCGAATCAAACCTTCCACGATATGGAGACGTTTTTCAGCCTTTTCCTTGTCAAAGCTAGAACGCGCCAAGATGACTTCACGACGGTGGGCGATATAACTAGACAAGATTGGCACAATCCCAACCTGACGAGGTGTGAAATTGTCAATCGCCACCATGTTGAAGTTGTAGTTGATTTGCAAGTCAGTGTATTTGAAAAGGTAGTTGAGAACAAGTTCCGTGTTCGCATCTTTTTTGAGTTCTATAGCGATGCGAAGACCATCACGGTCAGACTCATCACGAACCTCAGCGATACCTGACACCTTGTTATTGACACGGACTTCATCGATTTTCTTGACCAAGTTAGCCTTATTGATTTCATAAGGAATCTCAGTAATAACGATTTGTTCCTTACCACCTTTAAGATTCTCAATTTCTGTCTTAGAACGAACAACCACGCGCCCTTTACCAGTTTCATAGGCCTTTTTGATTTCATCACGACCTTGGATAATGGCACCAGTAGGGAAATCTGGCCCAGGCAAGAATTCCATGAGCTTTTCAACCTTAGCAGTTGGGTGATCAATCATATAGACTGTCGCATCGATAACCTCTGCCAAATTATGCGGTGGAATATCTGTGGCATAACCAGCTGAAATACCTGTTGAACCATTGACTAAAAGGTTTGGAAAGGCTGCTGGTAAGACAGTTGGCTCTTTCTCAGTATCGTCAAAGTTCCAAGCAAAGGGAACTGTCTTTTTATCGATATCTTGAAGAAGGTAGCCTGCAATCTCTGATAAACGAGCTTCCGTATAACGCATAGCCGCAGGTGGATCTCCGTCCATTGAACCGTTGTTTCCGTGCATTTCAACTAGAATCTCACGGTTTTTCCAGTCCTGAGACATACGGACCATGGCGTCATAGATCGAAGAATCCCCGTGTGGGTGAAAATTACCCATGATGTTCCCGACAGACTTGGCCGACTTACGGTAGCTCTTGTCAAAAGTATTGCCATCCTTATTCATAGAATAAAGAATACGACGTTGAACCGGCTTCAATCCATCCCGAATGTCTGGCAAAGCCCGGTCTTGAATGATGTACTTGGAGTAGCGACCAAAGCGCTCTCCCATGATGTCCTCAAGGGACATATTTTGGATATTAGTCATATAGGATACAAAGCCCGTGAAATACAAAGTGAAAATAGGAAATTCTTGCAGTGAGCGATGCTCACAAGAGAATTTATCTTTTTCACACAGTATTTAGGGCGTGTTCAACTCCTTTCAAAGAATATAGAGTAGTTTTTTATAGACGAAAGTGTTCAGTTACTTTATATAACTAAACTATCCTTTCTGTAGTTTAAATTGATAAATAGAGTTCTTTCTTTCTTAGTAATTAGGAAGTTTTGACTCAGCATACTCAATCATCTTCTCAGCTACTTCCCTATCGTAGTCAAAGCTCATCTTTTGGGCAAGTCTTTGAGCTTCTTGGTGGAAAAGTTACATCGTAGCAAATAAAGATTGAATGATTTTGTCTAAACTTGAGAAATCAAGTAGATTTGAGAATTCCTTCTCCTTCTCAGCAGGCAGGTAGTTAAAGAGGTACTTGTAGTTCTTACCGATGTCGACTACTCCTCTATCTCTTGCGACCTGCCAAGCCAAGATTTTCAAGAGTTCTTGCTGGCAAATACCGTAGAGATGGTCCGTTGTATAAATGAGCTGATCTCTTCGAATTCCCTTGACGACATAAGCCGATACCCACCAAAATTCATTGCAAGATGCTGCAAATTCCTCTTCGGTAGGTAGAGTAGTCCAATAGCGCTTCAGATTAGGCTGATACACTTCAAACAAACCTTTGTTGTCCTTTAAGACTTTAAAATCTGCCTCACTATCCACCCATTCTTGCATATGTTCTTTAGGACAGAGGGTTAGATCAATGCGATTACCATCCTCAAAGAGCATGAGAAATAGACGGCGATGTCCAAGAGTCACTTCTTGCTCTACGATACGTTTGCCGAACTGGTCCAACCAAGATAAATCCGAAATCAAATCTTCTAGATTATCAACAATATAGACCACATCATAGTCTTGAAATTTATCTGTTTGAATCTTTTGGTTTGTACGCGAACCAGATAGAGCCACAGCATCAACCTGTAACTTTTTAGCTATTTGTAAAATCAGGTCAAGCATTTCCTGGTCAGTTCTCATGTGGTTCATCCTCAGTTGCTTCTATGTTCTGAATAACAGGATCTTCTTTTCTTTGCTTAAGAAGCTTCTGAACTCTTTTTCTCTCTAACTCTCCGACTATAAATTGGATAGTCGAACCAATTCCTAAAACGATTAAAATAAAATAAAACAAATTAATATCGTTTCTATGGTATGTATTAAAGCTTCTAAATAATACAAAAGTATTTACTAATGAAAGAAGGAAAAGTAAAATAGCATTGAATCGAAGTATTATAGCGAACTTACTCTTAAAATACCTATAATGTTTTCCAATCCGATAGAGAGTATATAGTGAGAAAACAATCATCAAAGGGGTAAAAGCAAGTACATAAAATAGGATAAACCCTGTTCCTGAGTATGGTTTACTTTCCATGGGTAGATCTATTAGACAGATACCAATAGTGAGGATGTTCAATATAAACAAAGATACTGTGCGAGCACACTCTTTTCTACCTTTATTGGTCATTAAATCATATATAATTCCAAAAATAGCTAGGAGAACAAGGAAAAAAGGCAACATTAACAACGTAATCAATACCGCACCTCCAATAGTTTTAGCGATTGTTTACATACAAAAGATGATCGTCACCTTTACTTGAACTTCATAACTCCCCTGTCTGGTAAAGGTTATACCCTTCGTAATTATATGAAGCATCCACACCCTTAAAGAAACTGACCTGAGTAAGGTCATCCGTCAGATTATTGAGGAGGAGATACTTGAGTTCTTGCCAGCATCAACTTTTAAAGTTTTAACTGTTCCTAAAATCAGGTCAAGCATTTCCTTGTCAGTTCTCATGTGGTTCATCCTCAGTTGCCTCTAAGTTTTGAATAACAGCATCTTCATTTCTTTCCTTAAGAAGCTTCTGAACTCTTTTTCTTTCAAGTATCCAAAGTAGGAATTGAATTCCTGAAAAAAGGCCTTGCAAGAAAATAAGTATATAAATTTCTTTCGTTTCTCTAAAAAATACAAAAACATTTACAATTGAGAAGAGAAATATAATCGTCACGTTGCATATTAATATCCGAGCGAACTTACTAGGAAAATACTTGATGTGTTTGATACTTTTATAAAGAGTAGTAATCGCATAAGTTAAACTTAAAGGTATATGGGTTAGTAAATAAAATATCCTTAAAAATACTTCTAAGTAGGGGTCGTCTATAGACGGATTAAATAATACGAACACACCAATATTACACGCCATAAATACTAAGGAACTTAATGAGTTTGAATATTCTATTTCCTCTCTATTGGAGATTGCATCAAGAATTATACCAGCGATAACAATGATTTCGAAAAAGAAAAATATCATTATTAAAGAACTGTTCACTGTTCACCCTCCTTTGTCTTCTGAACTCTTTTTCTTTCAAGCTCTCCGACTATAAATTGAATGATAGAACTAATTACAAAAAAAGGTAGCAGCAACATAATTCCCATTTCTTCCGTCAGCATTAAAAATAGGAAATTAATAACTGAAAATATTTCTAAAAACCAGGCATTTAGCCTAAGAAGTTTTGAGTAACTACTAGGGTAATGTTTGAGATGTTTATTGCTCTTATAAATAGCTGTGAATCCAAAAGCTAAGCTAGCTGGTGTGAAAATAAAAATGTCAAAAGTATAGAATAGCAAACCTGCATAAGGATTGGATCTAAAAGGATTATCAAATAAAAAGACACAGGCGGTTACTATAGCTAATAGTAAGAATTCAAGAAAGCGAATTTTCTCAGGTTTTCCTTGTTTAGCTGTTATAAACATAACTGCACCTATAGCTAAAACTATCGCAAGAAAAGGAGTATGATACAATAAACTTATCATGATGTATACCTCTTTTAGAGAGCTAAGATTTTGAAGGAGGAAGATTTACTTAAAACACTGTTGCTTCTTCTAGCGTAAACTTAACATTGTCCTCAATCCACTTACGGCGTGGTTCGACCTTGTCTCCCATGAGGACGTTTACGCGGCGTTCAGCGCGTGCTAGGTCTTCAATCGTCACACGGATGAGAGTGCGGGTTTCTGGATTCATGGTTGTTTCCCAGAGTTGGTCCGCATTCATTTCACCAAGACCCTTGTAGCGTTGAAGGGTAGCACCTTTACCGAACTGCTTGCGAAGTTCTTCTAGCTCACTATCCGTCCATGCGTAGGCCACTTCTTCTTTCTTACCTTTCCCTTTTGACATCTTGTAAAGAGGTGGAAGGGCGATATAAACATGACCAGCCTCAACTAGTGGACGCATATAGCGGTAAAAGAAGGTTAAGAGAAGTGTTTGAATGTGGGCACCGTCGGTATCCGCATCGGTCATGATAATGATCTTGTCATAGTTGGCATCTTCAAGCGAGAAGTCTGCCCCTACACCAGCACCGATGGTATAAATCATGGTATTGATTTCTTCATTTTTCAGGATATCAGCCATCTTGGCCTTGGCTGTATTGATAACCTTACCACGAAGAGGCAAGATAGCTTGGAACTTGCGGTCACGACCTTGCTTAGCAGAACCACCGGCAGAGTCTCCCTCGACTAGGTAGAGTTCGTTCTTAGCTGGATTCTTAGACTGAGCTGGAGTTAATTTCCCAGAAAGCAAGCCCTTGTCTTTCTTATTTTTCTTACCATTTCGGCTTTCATCACGCGCCTTACGTGCTGCTTCACGAGCATCGCGAGCCTTGATAGCCTTACGAATCAGATTGGAAGCCAGTTCACCATTTTCCATAAGGAAGAAGGTCAACTTATCAGCCACAATCCCATCTACAACAGGACGAGCAAGCGGACTTCCTAGTTTATCCTTAGTCTGTCCTTCAAACTGCAAGTGTTCTTCGGGAACCAAGATAGAAAGAACGGCCGCTAATCCTTCACGATAATCAGAACCCTCTAGATTTTTATCTTTTTCCTTGAGAAGTCCTGTCTTACGAGCATAGTCATTCATAACCTTGGTAATGGCAGACTTGAGTCCTGTCTCATGCGTTCCACCGTCCTTAGTGCGAACATTATTGACAAAGGACAGGATGTTATCTGAAAATCCATCGTTATACTGGAGGGCTACTTCCACTTGAAAACCATTGTCTTCCCCTTCAAAGTAGAGAACTGGTGTCAAGGTTTCCTTGTCCTCGTTAAGGTAGGAAACAAAGTCCTGAACTCCATTCTCATAGTGGAACTCTATTGACTCGTCTGTTCGCTTATCCGTTAATGACAAGGTTACATTTTTCAAGAGAAAGGCAGACTCATTGAGACGCTCTGAAATGGTATTGTACTTGAAGTCTGTCGTAGAAAAGATACTAGCATCCGGCATGAAGGTCACTTTTGTACCGGTCTTAGACTTAGGTGCTGTGCCAACCTTTTCAAGAGTTGTTACGGGTTTCCCACCATTTTCAAAACGCTGTCTATAAACTGTTCCATCACGAGTAATTTCTACTTCCAGCCAACTAGAGAGGGCATTGACGACAGAAGATCCAACCCCGTGGAGACCACCAGATGTCTTGTAACCACCTTGTCCAAATTTTCCCCCAGCATGAAGGATGGTAAAGATAACCTCAACTGTCGGAATCCCCATAGCGTGCATACCAGTTGGCATCCCACGCCCATGGTCTTGAACCGTTAAACTTCCATCTTTATTAATCGTTACATCAATACGATCACCAAATCCAGATAAGGCTTCATCGACTGCATTATCGACAATTTCCCAGACTAGGTGATGGAGACCAGCACCATCGGTGGAGCCGATATACATTCCTGGACGTTTACGGACCGCATCCAACCCTTCTAGCACCTGAATGGCGTCATCATTATAATTGTTAATATTGATTTCCTTTTTTGACACAAGGAACCTCCTATTTGTTCATCTTTTCTATTTTACAGGTTTTCTAGGGATTTTGCAAAGTTTTTCTAGCTAAAAAACCTATTCCCAAGTCATTTTTAGCAAAACATCCCCCACCTCAATCCAAAAAAGAAACTAAGATATACATCTTAGTTTTCTTTTCCTTTAACCTGGTTTGTAGCCACATTTTCACCAAACCATTTCTTGCTTATTTCTTGGAATTTACCTTCTTGGTATAGTTCTTTAAAAGCTTTATTCAAATTTGCTAACAAGGTCTTATCAGCTGGTCTTACTCCAACTGCAAAGGACTCACTCTCAAAACCAGCTGGAAAAATCTCATACTGGTCTATGATTCCTTCAGTTTTAAGATAATAATTGGCATAAACACGGTCAATTAAAAGAGCATCTATCCGGTCATTTTGTAAGTCAATCAAGGCTTCATTAAAACTTTGATATTGGTTAGCCTTTTGATCTTTTACAATATTTTTCAAGAGTTCAGGCTGAGCTTCAAAGTCTAGATAGCCAGAAGAACCGGCCTGAGCACCTAAAACTTTCCCTGCCATATCAGACACTGATTGGATATTTTGTGATTTTTTTGAGACTAGAACCTGCTGATTTTCCATGTAGGGAATGGTAAAAGCTACCTTCTCACGACGTTCATCTGTCGCAGAATAGCCGTTCCAAATAGCATCAATAGTTCCATTTTGAAGCTCTGTTTCCTTCATATCCCAATCAATGGGTTGAAACTGGACCTTAAAGCCAAGTTTCTCAGAAACAGCTTGGGCTAGATCAATATCGAATCCAACATATTGCCCATTCTTTTCTTCAAAACCCATGGGAACAAAAGTATTGTCAAATCCTATGGTAATTGTTCCCTGTTGTTGATATTTTTCCCAATTATCTACTTTAGGATTGCTAGCTTTTTGCGTGCATCCTACAAGGAAAAAAGCCAGAAAGAATACCAAAACAAGGCTGATTTTCTTTCGATTCATAGACACCTCCTACTTAGGCTCTACTTTGAGAATTTGGTCAGCGATATTCTCTGCAAACTGGAGATCGTGGGTTACGACAATTTGAGTCATGCCTAATTCTCGATTTTGTAAAATCAGTTTCTCAACTTCGAGACGCAACTCTGGATCAAGGGCAGAAGTTGGTTCATCATACCCAATCACTTCTGGATCTATCATCATTGCACGTGCTAAGGCAACCCGTTGCTTCTGACCACCAGATAAAGAGTATGGATAAGCATCCGCGTGTGCTTCAAGACCTAGACGAGTTAGTAATTCTACCGCCTTCTTCTTAGCATCTGATCCAGACATACCCATAGTCTTGATTGGCGACAAAATCAAGTTCTCCATAACGGAAAGGTGCGGAAACAGCTGAAAATCTTGAAAAACAAATCCTAACAAGTGTCGTTTTTCAAGTTCATCCAAAGGTAGGGATTCTCCATTATAAAAAATCTCACCTGAATCAATGGTTTCAAGTCCAGCTAACATTCTAAGCAAGGTAGTCTTCCCACCACCAGAAGGTCCAACGATGGCCAAAATCTGCTTTTCAGGAATTGTTAAACTGAAATTGGATAAAATTTCTTTTTTTCCAAATTTTTTGCTGATATTTCTTAACTCTAACATGGATAACCTCCTATCTATAGTAGCTGAACTTTTTCTCAAGTTTCTTAGCTAGGATTGTAACAACACCAATCATTAGAAGATAGATAGCTCCCGCTAGAAACATCGGAATCAAACTAGCATCACGATTGGCCGCAGTTCGACTGGCTAGGATTAAATCTGAAATACCGAGTGCATATACCAAAGAAGTATCCTTAACCAAACTCATAACCTCGTTAAATACACTTGGTAGGACAATCTTGGTCACCTGTGGCAAGATAATGTAGCGAACGGTATCGATAGGATTAAATTTCAAAACCTTGGCTGCTTCGTATTGCCCCTGAGGAATGGTTGCAATCCCTCCACGGAATATTTCTGCAAAATAAGCTGCATAATTAAGCGTGAAGGCAATAATAGCCGCTGGTACTCGGTCAAGTCGAATTCCGATACTTGGCAGGACATAATAAATAAAAATCAACTGCAAAAGTAAGGGTGTTCCACGCATCACCCAGATATAAACATCAATCATGTAATGGAGGGGTTTCCAATGAACCTGTAAGCAAAAGGCAACCAAAATGCCTAAAGGGATTGAAAAGAGTAAGACCAGTGCAAAAACTTGTAAAGTCATTGTCGCACCGCTCAATAAACTTGGTAATATCTCGAATAAGTAAGACATACTCCACCTCCTAAAAATAATTGTTCCTATTATAGCATAAATAAACACAAAAGCAAGGATTTTCAGATATTTTCATGAATTTTTAAAACTTTTCATTGATTTCTAATAACAAAAGTACTCATAAGTATCTTTTTCTACTTATCTCAAGTATCAGATGTCACAGTTTGAGAAAAAATTTAGTTCGGATTCTCTTTCATTTCATGGTATAATAGAAACATGATGACAATAGTATTATTAATTTTAGCTTATTTATTAGGTTCAATCCCTTCAGGACTTTGGATTGGACAAGCCTTCTTTAATATCAATCTAAGAGAACATGGGTCCGGTAATACAGGAACGACCAATACTTTTCGAATCCTTGGGAAGAAAGCTGGTATGGCAACCTTTGCCATTGATTTCTTCAAAGGTACTTTGGCGACTCTACTTCCACTCATCTTCCAAGTGCAGGGAGTTTCACCTATCGTCTTTGGACTCTTAGCAGTAATTGGGCATACCTTTCCAATATTTGCCAAATTCAAGGGTGGCAAGGCTGTCGCTACTAGCGCTGGAGTCATTTTCGGATTTGCTCCTCTCTTTTGCCTTTACCTTGCAGTCATTTTCTTTGGAATCCTTTATCTGGGAAGTATGATTTCTCTCTCTAGTATTTCAGCTGCTATTGCTGCAATTATTGGCGTCCTTCTGTTTCCTCTATTTGGATTTATTTTAACTAGTTATAACCTACTCTTCACATTGATTATTATCGCTCTTGCAAGTCTAGTAATTGTACGACACAAGGACAACATTAAACGGATCCAAAGTAAAACAGAAAATCTCATTCCTTGGGGACTTAACATAACACACCAAGAACCAAAAAAATAAAACGTCAGTTGAAACTGACGTTTTTTTATATTATTTAGATTTGATATAGTTGATACCATCTGCCTTCGGTGCAACTGCTTTACCAAAGAAGGCTGCTAGTACGACAATGGTCAAAAGATATGGTGCAATTTGCAAGTAAACGGCTGGAACTCCTTGCAAGAAAGGAAGTTGAGAACCGATAACTGCTAAACTTTGTGATAGCCCAAAGAAGAGACTTGAAAGCATAGCACCAACAGGATTCCATTTACCGAAGATCATAGCAGCAAGTGCGATAAATCCAGGTCCGACGATAGTTGTAACTGAGAAGTTAACAGAAATTGACTGAGCGTAAATAGCTCCACCGATTCCTCCAAGGAATCCTGAAATCACAACTCCCAGATATCTCATCTTGTAGACATTAATCCCCAAAGTATCTGCTGCTTGTGGGTGTTCACCAACTGAACGAAGACGAAGTCCAAAGCGAGTCTTAAAGAGGATAAACCATGCTAAGAATGAGAAGGCAATTGCTAGATAACCAAGTAAACTTGTTGACTTAAAGAAGATATCTCCGATAACTGGGATATTAGCCAAAACAGGGAAATCAAAACGTCCAAAAGTTTGCGTTAAGTTGTCCGTTTGGCCCTTGTTATAAAGTACCTTCACCAAGAAAACTGCCAAGGCTGGCGCCATCAAGTTAAGTACGGTACCACTGACAACATGGTCTGCACGGAAATGAACTGTAGCTACTGCGTGAATGAGCGAGAAGATAGCTCCAACTAATCCACCAACTAAGAGAGCCAACCAAGGAGTTAGTGCTCCCAAATCTTGAGCAAATTCAAGGTTAAAAACAACTCCAGAAAAGGCACCCATGACCATGATTCCTTCAAGACCAACGTTAACAACTCCACCACGTTCGGAGAAAACTCCTCCGATACTTGTGAAAATAAGTGGTGCTGCATAAATCAACATTGAAGAAACCATAAGGGTTAACATTGTTGTAATCGACATCCTTATTTACCCCCTTTAAGTTGTTTTCTTGGTTTGACAAAGCGTTCGATGATGTAGTGAACGCTGACAAAGAAGATAATTGAGGCTGTAACGATACTTACAAGCTCAGATGGTACTTGTGCAGCATTCATACCAGGAGCACCTACTTGAAGAACACTGAAAAGGAAGGCTGCAAATAGAATTCCAACTGGTGAGTTTGAAGCAAGCAGACTTACCGCCATACCATTAAATCCAACTGCCAATGATGAACCTTGAACGTAGACGTTTTGGAAGGTACCAAGTCCTTCTACTGCTCCACCAAGTCCTGCAAGGGCACCAGAAATAATCATTGATAGAATAATGGTACGTTTGGCAGAAATACCTGCGTATTCAGAAGCATTCGGATTGAGACCAACTGCACGGATTTCAAAACCAAGAGTTGTTTTCTTGAGCAAGAACCATATAACCGCAACTGCTATGATAGCAAAGAAAATCCCTATGTTCATACGAGAGTTTCCTGTTAACTCAGCAAGCCAAGGTGTTTGATATGTTGCATTTGCACTTACTCGGATTGATGAGTCAGTACTTTGCATGATTTCTTTAGGGAAGTGGTGGATAAAGGCATTTCCCACATAAAGAACTATGTAGTTCATCATAATGGTTACGATAACTTCAGATGTTCCAAGATAGGCTCTTAAAACACCAGGAATGGCTCCAACGATTCCTCCAGCCACCAACGCAATGACAACTGTCGCAAGAATCAACAATGGACGTGGCAAATCTGGATTTGAAAGAGCGAACCAGCCACTCATAACCCAACCAGCGAGTGCTTGTCCTGGAAGCCCGACGTTAAAGAAACCAGCACGACTCGCAACTGCAAATCCGAGAGCAATCAAAATCAAAGGTCCCATGGCACGGAAGATTTCACCGATTCCTCGAACACTACCAAAGGCTGTGTAGAACAGTTCTTCATAACCCCAGATAGCATCGTAACCGAAAATCCACATGACGATGGCTCCGAGTAGAATTCCTAAAATAACAGAAATCAAGGGAACCGAAATTTGTTGTAATTTTTTAGACATCACTCTTCTCCTTTTCCAATTCACCACCAGCCATCAAGACTCCAAGCTCTTGCTTGTTGGTTGTTTCTGGCGTTACAATCCCTTGAATCTTACCATCATGGATAACGGCAATTCTATCTGAAACATTTAATATCTCATCTAGTTCAAAGCTGACTACGAGGACAGCTTTTCCATTATCACGTTCTTGAATCAAGCGTTTGTGAATGTACTCAATGGCACCGACGTCCAAACCACGAGTTGGTTGGCTGACGATGAGGAGATCAGGATTTCGATCAACTTCACGAGCGATAATTGCTTTTTGTTGATTTCCTCCAGAAAGAGCTGAGGCTGGAACAATCTCACTAGCAGCACGCACATCGAATTCTTGCATTAATTGCTTAGCGTACCCGATGATATTGGTATAATTTAAAATTCCCTTCTTACTAAGAGGTTCCTTATAGTAGGTTTGAAGAGCGATATTTTCAGAAATCATCATTTCCAAGACCAAACCATCACGGTGACGGTCTTCAGGAACGTGGCCCACACTCATTTCTGTAATTTGGCGAGGGTGTAAACCTACGATAGACTGGCCTTTCAACTCCACACTACCAGACTCAATCTTACGGAGTCCAGTGATAGCTTGGATCAATTCTGACTGTCCATTACCATCAATCCCAGCAATTCCGACAATCTCACCAGCTCGAACATCGAGTGAAAGATTTTTAACAGCAGGAACACCACGGTTTTCATTTACAACCAAGTCCTTAATAGAAAGAACAACTTCTTTTGGATGTGATGCTTCTTTAGCAGTTTTGAAAGAAACAGAACGTCCCACCATCATTTCTGCCAAGTCAGCATTAGTTGCACCAGCAATTTCAACTGTTTCGATAGATTTACCACGACGGATAACTGTAACACGGTCAGATACAGCACGAATCTCATCCAACTTATGGGTAATCAAGATAATTGATTTACCTTCTTTGACCAAGTTCTTCATGATAGCCATCAATTCATCAATTTCTGATGGTGTTAAAACAGCAGTCGGTTCGTCAAAGATAAGAATGTCTGCTCCACGATAGAGAGTCTTCAAAATCTCAACACGTTGTTGAGCTCCGACAGAGATATCCGCTACCTTAGCAGAGGGATCTACCGCCAAACCATAGCGTTCAGACAATTCATTGATTTCTCGAGTTGCGCGAGCAATATCTAGCACACCGTTTTTGGTCAATTCACTTCCCAAAATGATATTTTCAGCAACAGTGAAAGCTTCTACCAACATAAAGTGCTGGTGAACCATTCCAATTCCTAGGCTAGCTGCTTTTGACGGAGAGTCTAGTTTCACAGCTTGACCGTTAACCACAATTTCACCACTAGTTGGTTCAAGTAGCCCCGCTAGCATATTCATAAGCGTAGACTTCCCAGCTCCATTTTCTCCTAAAAGTGCATGAATCTCACCTTTGCGAAGTTCTAGGTTGATCTTGTCGTTAGCGACAAACTCGCCAAAAACCTTGGTAATTTCACGCATCTCAATGACATTTTCGTGTGCCATGTGCTCTTCCTTTCAGAGTTTTATTTTATTTCAATAAAACTTGTTAAAATGAAATCTTAACAAGCTCTATTGAGACAAAATTAATTTGCCCCAATTCTTAAAGAAGCGGCCCAAGGCCGCTTCCTAAGAAATGACTTCCATCAATTATTTTTCAGGAACTTTGATGCTACCATCAAGGATTTTAGCTTTTGCATCTTCAACAGCTTTTTTACCTTCTTCAGAAAGGTTAGTTACTGCCAAGTCAACACCTTTATCCTTCAACGAGTAAACGATAACTTGACCACCAGGGAATTCACCTTTTTCAGCCTTGTTTGAGATATCTTGAACGGTTGTTCCAACTTGTTTCAATGTAGAAGCAAGCACGAAGTTAGCTTCTTTACCGTCTTTAGAAGTATATTTACCTTCTTCAACTTGGTCACGGTCTACACCGATAACCCAAACTTTATCGCCTTCGTTTTTGCTTTCATTCAAAGATTTAGCTTCTGAGAAGACACCTGCACCAGTACCACCAGCTGCTTGATAGATTACGTCTGCTCCTGCAGCGTATTGAGCTGCAGCGATTGTTTTACCTTTAGCGGCATCACCAAATGAACCAGCGTAGTCTACTTGTACTTTGATAGATGGGTCAACTGACTCAACACCAGCTTTGAAACCAGCTGCGAAACGAGAAATAACTTCAGATTCCATACCACCTACAAAACCAACTTGTTTAGTTTTTGTAGTTTTAGCAGCTGCTACACCAGCAAGGTAAGCTGCTTCGTTGTCAGCAAATGTTACGCTGGCAACGTTCTTTTGATCTTTAATGACATCGTCAATCAAAACATAGTTTTTATCTGCGTGTTCTTTTGCTGCTTCTTCAACAGCGTTGTGAAGGGCAAAACCAACACCAAAAATCAAGTTGTAGCTTCCAGCTGCTTGGTTCAAGTTGTTAGCGTAGTCAGCTTCACTTGTTGATTGGAAGTAAGTAAAGCCATTATCTTTTGAAAGATTGTGCTCTTTACCCCAAGCTTGAAGCCCTTCCCAAGCTGATTGGTTGAATGATTTATCATCAACACCACCAGTATCTGTAACGATAGCTGCTTTTGTCTTCAAATCAGAAGATGAAGCTGCGTTACGAGAAGAGCGATTACCACATGCAGCAAGTCCAAATGCTGCTACTGCAACTAGACCAAGGCCTAGCCATTGTTTCTTGTTCATTACTGAACCTCCTAAATAAGATGCGCAACTAAGTTGCAAGTATGGATAGATTGGTCACAAGGACCTTGTCACTCAAGGAGTGACGCAGACTAATGCAAGTCTGTAAACGAATATGGAAGTAATTCCCCGACCGTCATCTCGACCGTCGTTTTATCTTTGGCGACTAGAGTCACCTTTAGATCTGGTTTAAAAAATTCGACCATGACTTGGCGACAAGCACCGCAAGGCGAAATAGGTTTCTCAGTTTCCCCATAGACAATCAATTCTGAAAACTCTCGTTGTCCTTCAGAAACTGCCTTGAAGATAGCAGTCCTTTCGCCACAGTTGGTCAAGGGATAGCTAGCATTTTCAATGTTAACCCCTGTATAGATACTTCCGTCCTTGGCTACCAAAACAGCGCCAATCGGAAAATGTGAGTAGGGGACATAAGCCTCTTTACTAGTCTCAATCGCTAAATCAATCAACTCAGTAGTCGCCATCAGCCAATTCTCCTTTGAGGATTGCGACACCAGAAGATGTTCCGATTCGTGTAGCCCCCGCTTCAACAAAGGCAACTGCATCTGCATAAGAACGAGCGCCACCAGCTGCCTTAACACCCATATCAGGTCCAACTGTCTGACGCATTAATTTTACATCTGGTAGTGTTGCGCCACCAGTTGAGAAGCCGGTAGAAGTTTTGACAAAGTCCGCTCCTGCTTTCTGAGCCAGTTGGCAAGCCAGAATTTTTTCCTCCTCTGTTAACAAACAAGCCTCAATAATGACCTTAACAAGTTTGTCTCCACTCGCTTCAACAACTGCTCGAATATCTGATTCAACCAAGTCCGCATAGCCTGATTTGAGTGCACCAACATTGATAACCATATCAATTTCATCTGCACCATTCTGAATAGCTTCTTTAGTTTCAAATGCTTTAACAGCTGACGTAGTTGCACCAAGAGGAAAGCCGACAACTGTACAAACCTTCACATCTGTATCTTCAAGTCCTGCCTTTGAGTGAGAAACCCAGCAAGGATTTACACAGACACTAGCAAAATCATAGTCTCTAGCTTCAGACAACAAACGATCGATTTGTTGTTCTGTCGCATCTTGCTTTAAAAGCGTATGATCAATGTATTTATTTAATTTCATTTCGGATTTTCCTTAAATCAGGAGATAATTTCTATAATTTCTCGTGTTTTTATCACTTCGTCACTTATTTTAATTTTAACATATTTTTGAAAATCTGTAACTAGTTCAGGAGAAATTTTGCCATTAGCATATACTTTTGCGACAATTTCACCCTTTTTGACTGAATCACCAATTTTCTTCTCAAAAACAATCCCAGTCTCATAGTCAAGAGCATCAGTTTTAACAGCACGACCAGCACCTAATCTCATGGCAAAAAGGCCGAACTCCATAGCTGGAAGAACTTCAATAATACCGTCTTCCTGGGCAGGAATTTCTACTATATGGTCCACTTTTACCGGTCGATAAAGATCGTCTAAATCCCCACCTTGAGCGATGACCATCTCTTCAAACTTCTTAAGTGCCTGACCATTTTCAAGATGTTGCCTTACTTCCTCGACTGTTTTTTCAACATTTGCCAGAGAAAGCATAATCTGAGCTAACTCACAGATAAAGTGGCTAATATCCTCGCGTCCTTTACCCTGAAGAATTTCTAGTGCTTCTAGAATTTCCAAGCGGTTCCCAATGGCACGTCCTAAAGGTTGACTCATATCCGTAATGACTGCTACTGTCTTACGGCCAACAGCCTTACCAAGGTTTACCATGGTTTGAGCCAATTCACGTGCCTCAGCAACTGTCTTCATAAAGGCACCCTCACCAACTGTAACATCCAGCAAAATAGCATCGGCTCCAGCAGCGATTTTTTTACTCATGACAGAACTAGCAATCAAAGGAATCGTATCAACTGTCGCAGTGACATCTCGTAGTGCATAGAGCAACTTATCCGCTTTGACTAGTTGGTCTGATTGACCGATAACTGAAACTCCAATATTCTGAACTTGTTTGATAAAGTAATCCTGACTGCGTTCGACTTGGAATCCTTTGATAGATTCTAGTTTATCAATCGTACCGCCAGTATGTCCTAGACCTCTACCACTCATCTTAGCTACTGGAACACCAAAACTAGCTACTAAGGGAGCTAAAATCAAAGTAACTTTATCTCCCACTCCACCAGTAGAGTGTTTATCAACCTTTATACCCTTAATAGCTGATAAATCAAATTCTTGACCTGTCTTCACCATATTCATGGTCAAGTCAGAAATCTCTCTAGTGGTCATGCCTTTAAAATAAACAGCCATGGCAAAAGCTGACATCTGGTAGTCAGGAACAGTTCCCGCGACATAACCTTCAATCAGCCATTGAATTTCGCTTGAGCTAAGTTCTTGCCCATCTCTTTTTTTCTGGATTAGGTCTACTGCTCTCATTCTTTCACACTTCTAAGGATATAATATCCCTTATCTTTCTTTACAACTTCGCAATTGCCAAAAACTTCTTCCATCTTGTTTTTGGCACTTGGAGCTCCTTGTTTTTTTTGAATAACGATGGTCAAATCACCACTATCTACGAGATAGTTAATACTCTTCTCGATAATTTCATGGACGACTTGCTTCCCTGCACGAATAGGCGGATTCGAAATGACATGATCAAATTGTCCTTCTACTTGCTCATAAATATTGGACTGAAAAATAGTCGCTTGAACCTTGTTCTTTACTGCATTTTGTTGCGCCAAATCCAGAGCACGATTATT
This sequence comes from Streptococcus sp. Marseille-Q7087, assembly GCF_965111935.1. NCBI lineage: Bacteria > Bacillati > Bacillota > Bacilli > Lactobacillales > Streptococcaceae > Streptococcus > Streptococcus sp. Marseille-Q7087. The sequence continues at coordinate 1,116,853 of NZ_CBCOPJ010000001.1, forward strand.
GATATCAACCATGGTCGCTTGGACACCATAAGCCTTGACTAAAGACAAGCCAATAGGACCGTAGCCACAACCAACATCCAGAATTTTTTCACCTTTTTCGACATCGAGACATCTTAACAACAACTGACTTCCGAAATCAATCATTTTTTTACTAAAGACACCAGCATCTGTCAAAAATATCATCTTTTGCCCAAGTAGCTCAACTCTAAGTTCATGAACATCATGGGCCGCATCTGGATTTTCTGCATAATACATTTTACTCATAGTTTCATTTTACCACATAAATAAGTTAATTGTAAATCGTTTACATGACAACAAAGGCTTTTGTTTGCCATTGATTTATTAAAAAATAGTATAAGTTACCTAATCCCTTAGGGGCCAAGCAAGTAAGAACCCAATGCCATAGTGATAGCAAAGGAAAAAATACAGGCTAGACCAAAGAAGAAAAGCCACCATTTTCTTGTTAAAATGGTGAGAATCAAGTAAATAAAACCAATAATTGGTAGCAAGAATAACAAGACAAAGGCAGACCAACTATAGGTTTGACTTCCTAAAGTCACAGTAAACTCAATCAAAGTCGGAGATAACCACAGAATCACAACCAGTAAGCTAGCCAGTTTTATAAATTTATCACTCACTACTAGTCTCATAACATCACCTCTTTTGATTGCTATACTACTTATATTTTAACAAAGAAAGCGCTTTTTCTCAAATGATTCAGATGTCTTTCTCTGTAAATTATGGTATACTGAGATATCAAACGAGGAAATTTTATGACCAACGAATTTTTACATTATGAAAAAATCAGCCGAGGAACTTGGCAATCATTACATCGTAAGACAACACCTCCTTTAACCGAGGAGGAATTAGATTCGATTAAGAGTTTCAATGACCAGATCAGTCTCCAAGATGTAACAGATATTTATCTACCGCTGGCTCACCTTATTCAAATCTACAAACGTTCCAAGGAAGATCTAGCCTTTTCAAAGGGAATTTTTCTCCAAAGAGAGAGTAAAAATCAGCCTTTTATTATCGGGATTTCAGGTAGTGTAGCAGTCGGAAAGTCAACTACTAGTCGACTCTTACAAATTCTGCTTTCTCGTATTTTTCCAGAAGCAAGTGTTGAATTAGTTACGACTGATGGTTTTCTCTATCCTAATAGCATCTTAAATGAGCGCAACATTCTAAATAGAAAAGGTTTCCCTGAGAGCTATGATATGGAAGCTCTACTTAATTTTCTTGACCAACTTAAAAACGGGCAAGATGTTGACATTCCTGTTTATTCTCACGAAATCTATGATATCGTACCTGATAAAACACAAAGAGTTCAAGCAGCGGATTTTGTCATCGTAGAGGGTATCAACGTCTTTCAAACCCCTCATAACAGCCGTCTTTACATTACAGACTTCTTTGATTTTTCAATCTACGTAGATGCTGCAGTTGAGGATATCGAGAGTTGGTATTTGGACCGTTTCTTAAAACTTCTCAGTTTTGCACAAGATGATCCAAGCAACTATTACTATCGCTTCACCCAACAACCAATCAGCGAAGTCAAAGATTTTGCTCATCAGGTTTGGACTAGTATTAATTTAACCAATCTACAAAACTATATTGAACCGACTAGAAATCGGGCAGAAGTCATTCTTCATAAATCTAAAAATCATGAAATTGATGAAATTTATTTAAAAAAGTGATTTCCCCTTGTCAAAATAATAGTTTTCAGATATAATGGTATAGTTAGTAAATATGGAGGTAAGAACATTGGCAAACATTAAATCAGCTATCAAACGCGCTGAATTGAACGTTAAACAAAACGAAAAGAACTCAGCTCAAAAATCAGCTATGCGTACTGCTATCAAAGCTTTTGAAGCAAACCCATCTGAAGAACTTTACCGTGCTGCTAGCTCAGCCATCGATAAAGCAGAAACTAAAGGTTTGATCCACAAGAATAAAGCTAACCGTGATAAAGCACGTCTTGCAGCTAAACTTGGTTAATCAAGAACCGCATACGAAATGAGCTCTTCGGAGCTTTTTTTGTGCCATATTTTGGGAGCATATCATGAAAATAGCAATTATCGGATATTCTGGTTCAGGCAAATCTACCCTGACTGAAAAACTTTCCAACTACTACTCCATCCCAAAACTCCACATGGATACCCTACAATTTCAACCTGGATGGAATGATAGCGACCACGATTGGATGTTAAATGAAATGGGGACTTTCCTTACTGAACATGAGGATTGGGTCATTGATGGTAACTACTCTTGGTGTTGCTATGAGGAAAGAATGAAGCAGGCTGACCAGATTATCTTTCTAAACTTTTCAGCTTGGAACTGCTTGTATAGAGCCTTTATGCGTTATCTTAAATATAGAGGAAAAGTTAGAGAGAGTATGGCAGACGGTTGTCCTGAACAATTTAACTGGGAATTTATCCGATGGATTCTTTGGGACGGTCGTAGTCCCTCTCACAAGGCACATTATCAAAAAATCTGCCTTGACTATGCGGATAAAATCACGATTATTAACAATCAAAAAGAACTTGACCGTTTTCTTCATAAAAAAGAGGTTTCCCTTTAAAGGAAACCTTTTTTCTTATTCTGCAATCAAGGTCTCTAAACCAACCTTCATCATATCTGTGAAAGTATTTTGACGTTCTTCAGCAGTTGTGTCCTCATCTGGATTGACCAAGCTATCAGAAATGGTCATAATGGCAAGGGCATCCACATGGTGTTGAGCAGCAAGGTAGTATAGTGCTGCCGCTTCCATTTCCACAGCTTTTACACCCCATTTACCAAGTTCAATGTTCTTTTCAAAGTAGTTTGAATAGAAGACATCAGAAGACAAGACATTTCCGACATGGGTCGTCATACCGAGGTCTTTGGCAATGTGGTAAGCTTTATCTAGCAAATCAAAGCTAGCGATTTGTGGGAAATCGTATTGAGGCCAGTCGTTTCGGATGATGTTTGAGTTGGTTGCAGCTGCTTGTGCCAAGACCAATTCACGAACATGCACATTCTCATTCAAAGAACCAGCAGTCCCCACACGGATCAATTTCTTCACACCGTAGTCAACAATAAGCTCACGCGCATAGATAGAGATCGATGGCATTCCCATTCCAGTACCCATGACAGATACACGCTGACCTTTGTAAGTCCCTGTGTAACCAAACATGTTACGGACTTCATTGAAGCATACAGCATCTTCAAGGAAGTTCTCAGCGATAAATTTCGCACGAAGAGGATCTCCAGGAAGAAGAATTTTATCAGCAATTTCACCTTGCTTAGCAGCAATATGGATAGACATAATATAAGATACCAAACCCGTCAAAAAGCGAATGGAAAATAAGAGTTAGGCGCAGTGAGCGATGCTCGCTAGACCAACTATCTTTTTACCACTGCTTTTAGGGTGGGTTCAATTCCTTTCTTTCTTAATTTTGATGATTTAGAGGAGAGTAACCATTATTCAGTTCAGCGAATACGGTTAACCCATCCTCTCATTTTTATTTAATTTGTTAATGAATCCAAAAATGCATAGAGTTTTGCATTCATTTCTCGATAAGCATAGTTACGAATAGCTTTAGGCTTTTGAACAAAGGTTAATTTTGAACTTTGTTCTTTTAAAACTTCTTCACCGTCAGTAGCAATCAAGAGATCAACTGCTTCTGAATCAAATTCCAAGTGGGCTTGGAAGGCATAGTGTTTAGGACTGAAGCGAATAATCTGACGTGGACACCCTTGACTGGTCGCAAGAACAACAGCATCTTCTGTCAATCCTGGCATATCGCCATGCCAGTGTCCTGTATTTAGAGTCGGTCCAAGAACTTTGACATGTTCATCTTTTAAACCAGCTTCAGTAAGCGTTATTGGATAAACCCCAATCTCACGTTCTGGACTGTGCTCATACTTTGCACCATAGGCAACAGATAAGAGCTGGGCACCAAGACAGACCCCAACAATATAGATATCTGCAGCTATCGCTTCTTTCATAAAAGCAAGCTCAGACTTAGGATCGTAGTATGGAAAAGCTTCTCGATCTTCATCTGGCGATTGAGGTCCTCCCATCACAATCAGAAAATCAATTCCGTCAATAGTTTCCGGAAGAAGTTCTTTTTCGTAAACCTTGGTTGTGGTCACCTGATGACCACGCTCCTGCGCCCATTTTAGATAAGCGCCCGGCACTTCAAAGGTTTCATGTAAAATAAAGTGAACTCTCATGGCATTACAATTCAGCAAGAATCGCTTTTAGCAAGCCCTTGAAGTCGCCTTTGACACGTTCTGTCACTTCTACTACTTCTTCATGGTTAAGCTCTTCTTGGAAACCAGCCGCAAAGTTGGTAATACATGAAATACCAAGAACCTTCAAGCCAGAGTGTGCTGCAACGATGACTTCTGGAACAGTTGACATTCCGACAGCATCTGCCCCAAGTGTCTTATACGCACGAATTTCAGCTGGAGTTTCATAAGTTGGACCAGTCACACCAATATAGACACCATCATCCAATTTAATACCAAGATTGTCAGCCACTTGATGAGCAGTCTTACGGTATTCTGGAGTGTAGGCTTTTGACATATCTGGGAAACGTGGACCGAAGTCATCCAAGTTTTCACCAATCAATGGGTTTTGACCAGTCATGTTAATGTGGTCAGTGATAGCCATCAAGGTACCAGGTCCAAAGCCGATACCACCAGCAGCGTTGGTTACAAGAACCCCTGCACATCCCAACACTTTCATGACACGAACTGGGAAAGTAACAACTTCAAGCGGATTTCCTTCGTAGAAGTGGAAACGTCCTTGTAGAGCCAAGACCTTACGTCCTGCAAGCTCTCCGTAGACCAATTTACCAGCGTGTCCAACAACTGTTGAACGACCCCAGTTTGGAATTTCAGCGTAGTCTACAACAACTGGATTTTCGATTTCTTCAGCTAATTCACCAAGTCCTGAACCAAGGATTAAACCGAACTCTGGCGCCTCTACTCCCTTTTCTTTCAAGAAAGCAGCTGTTTCATTGATTTTTGCTAATAATGTCATTATCTGTCTCCTTCATAATTTTTTAGCAATTGACCGATTTTGTCAAAGGTATTCGCGTTACGAATAGTAATCTTGCGATAGAAAGGCAGCTTCAGCAGTTGCTTGTGGTAGGCTGTTTTAGCGTAGGTTTCTTCTGACAATTTACCCCAGAAGATTCCATGCTTTCCGAAATGAAGAACTTCATCTAGAAGTTGTAGAGTTTTCACTTTCTCTACAACTGTTTCTACATGTAATCCTTCTGTATAAAAGAGAACATCCTTTCGAGCCATTTCTTGGAACCACCAATCCGGAAGAGTTCTAATCTCCTCTTCATAGTCTTCTTGAGACACCAAGGAAAAACTTTTGATAAATGGATAATATTCTTCAAAGAAGCCCTGCAGACTCTCAACTAACTGAGTTCTAGCCTTACTGCTATCAAAGAAAACATTGCCACTATTAATGTAAGTTTCAACATTTTCTAATCCCAACTCTGCCAATTCCTGACGTAGTTGAGCCATCACTACCTTATTCTTTCCACCAACATTGATTCCTCTTACGAGAAGAGCGTAGCGAGTCATATTAAACTAATTGATCTAGGAAGCTCTTACCAATCATGGCAGTTTCAACGCCAAAATTATCAGCAATAGTTGCTGAGATATCAGCGAAGTTTCCGACTGGAATTAGACCACTTCCTTTAAAGGATGGGCTGTATGCCAAGAGTGGGATATATTCACGAGTATGGTCAGTACCAGCATAGGTTGGATCGTTCCCATGGTCAGCAGTAATCAAAAGAAGATCATCTTCTCTCATTGCTGCCATAATTTCTGGCAATCGCTCATCAAACTCATGCAAGCAATCACGGTACCCGTGTGGATCACGACGGTGTCCATATAGGGCATCGAAGTCAACCAAGTTAGTGAATGAGAAGCCATGTTTAAAGTCTTCTGATTTCATAGCCTTGATCAAGTTGTCAATTCCGTGGCTGTTTGATTTGTTGTGACCCATATCGTGGTTGATACCTGCACCATTGAAGATATCATTAATCTTACCAACCGCATAAGTATCAATACCGGCTTCATTCAATTTGTCCAAAACAGTTGGCGCAAATGGTGATACAGCCAAGTCACGACGATTGGCAGTACGTGTGAAGTTTCCTGGCTCCCCAACGTATGGGCGAGCAATGATACGTCCTAGAAGAGCCGGACGTTCCAACGTAATGGAACGAGCGTATTCACAAATACGGTACAATTCATCCAAAGGAATGATGTCTTCGTGGGCTGCAATTTGAAGAACTGGGTCAGCTGAAGTATAGATAATCAACTCACCAGTTTCCATTTGGCGTGGTCCGAAATCATCAATAACAGCTGTACCAGAATAAGGTTTGTTAGCTTCACGAATAACCTTACGGCCTGAAAATTCTTCAATCTTTGTGATAATTTCTTCAGGGAAGCCATTCCAGAAAGTATCAAATGGTTCTGTGATATTAAGTCCCATGATTTCCCAGTGACCGGTCATGGTATCTTTTCCAAGAGAAACTTCCTCTAGCTTAGTCGCATAACCAGTAGGGTTGCTTTCAGCTGGAACAGTCTTCAATGGTGTTTCACGAGGGATGTTTCCAAGACCAAGTTTTGCCATATTTGGTACATCCAAACCTACAGCTTTTGAAATGTGTCCAAGTGTGTCTGCAGCCCCGTCTGGCACTCCTGCATTGACAAAGTTATTAGCATCTGGCGCTGCACCAATCCCTACAGAATCCAATACTACCAAGTGAATACGATTAAATTTTGTCATAGTGTGTCTCCTTATTGTTTTAATTATTTTGCTTTTGTTGAAGTTAAAATCTGAACGCCATTTTGTCCAGCAACGATGACTTTATCCACCATTTGGTTAAACAAGCCGTGTTCTACAACACCAACGATATGGTCTAACTCTTTCCCAAAAGCGGTTGGTTCTTCAATCACTTTCAAGTCTAAATCAATGATAAAGTTCTGCATATCTGTCACAAAACGTTGACCATCTTTTTCACGGTAGCTCGGTCTATAGCCAGCTCGCTCAAATAGACGAAAGACCTGTTCAGCACCGTATTGAACTACCTCTACAGGCAATTTAAAAGCACCCAGTTTCTCTACCAGTTTGCTTTCATCGACCACCCAAATGTATTCTTTTGAGGGCGTTGCTACTACCTTCTCCATGAGAAGGGCACCGCCACCACCTTTGATACCATTAAACTGACTGTCTACTTCATCAGCACCATCCACGGTTAGATCTACAAAATCCACTTGGTCGATTGATTTAAGGGGAATATTGAGTTCTTCTGCCTGTTTGCTGGTCACACTAGAAGTCGTTACAGCTGTAATCTGTAAACCTTCTTCCTTGATACGACGACCTATTTCTTCTACGAAATAGTAGGCAGTTGATCCCGTTCCAAGCCCGACAACCATACCATTTTTGACGAACTCAGCAGCCTTGATACCCGCCATTTTTTTCAGATTTTCCACTTATATACCTCCAAATAGAGCTACTTCTATTATATCATGAATACGCTTCAAATTCATCCAAATATCAGAAAAACCCGAACATTTTATTTCGGGTTTTTGATTCTTATTTAACCATGTCAGGGTCATAGTCGTAAAATCCAGTATCCAAGAAACGATTTTTAGGGTGAAGTTTGCGAACTTCTTCATCGAGCAAGAAGGCTTGGTCATGTGTAAAGTTACCTTCTTGAATTAAATTGCGCGCTTGGATAAAGAGTTTTGCAATTTCTACAAAATTTTGGCCTGGAGTGTAGAGACCTTCAAGTTTCCAATGAGTGAATCCATGCTCAACTAATTCTGTTAACTTGGTCATCAAATCAAGGTCATTGTTAGCAAAGATATGAGTCCCATGATTGTCTTCAAAAATAGAATAATGGCTCTCTGGGTCACTTGGCTCAGCCAAGAACAAGTCACGTTGACGAGATTTTTCATCATCAATCTGTGTGAAGTTATAGTAGTTTTGCAAGAGCGGACGCTTAGAATGGTGGATAACACTAGCACCATAAACCAAAACTTCTGCTGGAATTTCTAAAATTTCAGGCATTTTGAAAAGTTCAGCAGACGGGATTTCACGCGCCAAAACAGCTTCTGACGCTCCTGCTTTTTGTCCCCAGAAGTTGATCTGACGACTGCTAGTGACCATGGTTGACGCATCATAAATGGTTTTGAAAGAATAGCCGTCACGGTTGACCACATAAAAAACACCAGCGTCTCCAACAGTGATGTAGTCGGTCTTGATTTCCTCTAGAAAATCCAAGAATGGCTTGATACGGTCCATCATGTCTTGGTGCATAAGAGCATTAACCGCGACGATTAATTCCTTACCTGCATCATGAACGATTTTTGCGATTTCACGCAATTCTTCATGACTAAAGATTGTCGGTAGACGAAGTCCAAAATCCTTCTCCCCAACATAAATACGGTCGACACCAGCCTCGAGTAGCTGTTTCACTTGTTCAATACTTTCAGCAGTTGCTGTAATGATAATCTTTTCCATAGAGAAAATTATACCACATTTCTAAAAAATCAGCTATATAGAAAAGTGGGTCTTGTTAGTTCAAATTTTTAAAAAAAGTGAACCGTATCAATAACAGTTCACTTTTTCGTTTTATACTTGTGTCTTTTCAACTAGTCGTCCGTCATTCATAACATAAATACGGTCAACCTTATCTAGCAAGCGAGTATCATGCGTAATCATGACAACACCCCTGCCTTGCTCATGGGCAATTGAAGCCAGCATATCCGTAACTTGATAAGCTCGTTGCGTATCTAAGCTAGCTGTAGGCTCGTCTGCAAGCACGATACTCGGATTATTGTATAGGGCTCTAGCAATTGCAGCTCGTTGGCGTTCTCCACCTGAGAGAGCTTTGGGATAGTGATTTTGGACCTTGTCCAAATCCAATAAACTAAATAGCTCTTGTCGGTCACTTTTTATAGATTTCTTTTTGTCTAAACGGTCAATTAAATCTAATTGCTCCTTAACCGTTAAAAAGGGAATCAGATTTGAAGCCTGGAGGATAAAACCAAATTCACTAAAGCGCAAATCCGTTTTTTCTTTTTCAGATAAATGCCCTGTCTCTTTTCCCTTTACTAGAATCTTTCCACTTGAAGCTTCCTGAAGTTGGCCTAGAGTCGTTAAAAAGGTTGTTTTACCTGACCCAGAAGGCCCCACAATCGCTACAAACTCCCCAGCATTCAGCTGAAAATTGGTCTCATGAAGAGCTGTCACTTTCATATTGCCTTCGCCATAAGTTTTTGTCACTTGAATCATCTCAATTAATGTCGTCATGTCATTCTCCTTATCATTCTGCAATGGCTGTAATTGGATCTACTTTTAGCAGACGAGGAAGCGAAATGACGCCACCTAGAAGTGCCATCAAGCAGATGACCAGGCTTAACACAAAGTATGCCAGCCAACTAGGGTAGAAAAAGAAGGTTGCAGGTAAGACTAGAATAACAGCCCAAATGGTTAATAAAGCCAATCCTATACCCAAACCAGATAAAAGAAAGATTTGACAGAAAAGGGACCATACGATGGATTTTATCTGAATCCCTTGCGCTCGCATAATGCCATAGAGGCCTAATTTTTGAATAGTAATGATGTAGATAAAAATTCCTACAATCAGACCTGTAATGACAATCATAGCTAGAATCATTCCTGAGAATACATTGACCTGAGGGGTATAGCCAGGAATTTTTGAAATCATTTTTTGAATAGAAATCTGCTTCAAGCCATCGCCAGTCACTTCTACATCATTTTGCAATACCAATGCAGAGATAGAGCGATTAGCTTTTGTTGTTCCTTGCAAATTCCAATACGTTGTCAGGCTCGTAAAAACAACAGGTTCCGTGAAAAATTTATTTCCTTTGGTCAAGCCTACAATCTTAAAACTTGTCTCACTCCCGTTGAGTTGAATTGCGTCCCCAAGTTTGATGCCATAATTTTCAAAAGACTGATCCACTACCACTTCTTGGTCATTTTCTGGATAATGCCCTTCAATCAAGGTTGGCGAGATAAAACTGTCCCACTCTTGACCAAAAATAGAGACATTAATCTTATCACTACTATTGACTAAGTTTGTTACAGCAAACATATAGCTTAGGGGAACAGCATCCTCAGAAACCTTATCCTTGTAGTCTTTTTCAGGTATAAAGGATGCAGTCAAATTGTCATTTGCATAATCGGATAGCACAACTCCTGTTGCTTGCCAATTATCGATAGCAACCCTATTATTTCGAACGAGTCCTAAAGCCAAACTGGTCATAAAAAAGACCATAAAAGCAATGAGAAAAATGGTAGTTAGAATTAAACTGTATCGCAGTTTATTCTGTAAAATTTCTTTGATAGCAAGATACATGCCAATCTCCTTTAAGTATTCTGTTGTCGAGGGAACAAATCTCCTCTTCACCATAGCACTAAAGATAGAAAACTATCTCGTCATGAACAACTAGAATCAATTTAAAAGAATCCTGTCCTTACTTCAAAATTGAATTTATTTGCATCTGTGTATGATTTTTATTCGTTTTAACCATCAAATTCCCCCTCGTTGAAATAAGAGAAAAATAATAAAGTTTAAACGGTTTACTCATCCTATCATTTTCTCATCAGCATGTCAAGAAAACCGAAATTAGCCCTGATAACAGATTTTATGCAATTTGTAACCATTCTGTAATAATTCTCTCTTTAAAAAATGATAAAATAGTAATGTACTGTTAAGGAGAGAAACATGCCTGTTAGAAAATTACACCCGTATGAGTTAGAACAAGAAAGTGTAAAAACCGCTCAGTTCCAAGAATATGTTCCAGAAAGTGCTTCTGTCGCTAGTGTAAAGGAAGTCCTATTTTTTGTGAACATTGCTTGCTTCTGCGTCTTTTTAGCTATCTTTAGCTTTTTGTTCTTATCACTAAAAGTCAATACTGTTTTATCATTTGCTTTGGCTATCGGTCTCAGTCTTGTAGCATTGCAATTTCAGCGTACTTTTATCAAGAAAAAATTCAAATAAAAACCTTCGATGAATCGAAGGTTTTTTTATTTATTTTTACGTTTAGATGGTGTTGAGATAGCTAGCTTGACTTCAAAAATAGTTCCATTTGGTTTGTTGTCCTTAACATTGATAGTTCCCTTAAGGGCATCAACGATTTGCTTGGCTAATGACAAACCAAGACCAAAACCTCCCTTTTGACGTGTACGAGCCTTATCAACGCGATAAAAACGATCAAAGATTTTCTTTTTATCTGCTGCAGAGATACCGATTCCATTATCTGCTACAGTTAAATATAGACTGCGTTCTGTCGCTGAAATCTCAAAATAAATATCTCCTTCTTCTTCTGTGTATTTGACAGCATTGTCAAACAAAATCGTCATCAGTTGTTTAAGAAGGAGTTTATCAGTGATGATAGTGCGATGAACACGGTTTTCAAAACGAAAGACGCGATTATTTTCAGATGCAATCATTTCATAGTTGGTAAAGGTCGTATTAAAGAAATCAGGTTCTACTTCACAAAGATCTGGCTTAATCCCATCATCTCTACGTGCGAGATTGAGAAGGTTAGTCGTCAAAAACTTCATATTTCGGACTTCTTCCAAACTCGAAGCAATGCTCTCACTTGACTCCATAATAGTCGCTTCTGGTTTTCTAAAAAGTGTTTCCAGACGATTTTGAAGAACTGCTAGTGGAGTGCGTAATTCATGACTAGCATTTTCCACAAAGCTCTGCTGCTTTTGCATACTTTCGAGCAAGGGCTTAACACTGACACGAGCAAGGTAGAGACTAGCCAAAATAGATAGAATCCAAAAACTTGCCATGACCACCACAATTAACTGCTCGTGATTTTTACTGGTTTGTTCTAGCTGGCTGGTATTTATTAGAACGGCAGCATACTTAATGTTACTTGATACAGAATCAATTTTCATTTCTGTCAAGACGACACGATAAACCTCATCCTGACCATAGCTATTTACAATATGAAGCTGACGAATATGGTTTAAATCCTTTTTATTGAAGGTTATTCTATCTAATCCTAAAAAGCGATTTCCAGTCACTAATTGATTCAGATTTGAATCCAGTAAAATTACTTCCGTATTGGAGCTAATTGTGACTCTTTTATCCGAATTTGAGGTAACATTTCCACCATCTAAATCCTTAACATCTTCTGTTGCACGATTGACCGCCAATTGAATAATATCCTGAGGATTATTGCTCAGTGCTAGAAGTTTCTCATCTACAGACGTGTATAGACTGGAGTGCATAACCTGCAGGATAATCAAGGTCATGGCAGAGAAAATCAGCGTGAATACTCCAAAATTACGGATAAAGTAGCTGAAATCTTCTGCATACCAATTCTTTTTTATTTTATTAAACATGTTTTAAAATATACCCAACACTGCGTAATGTTTGGAGATTCTCAGCAAAGGCTGTCCCCTTTAATTTCTTACGAACTTTTGATACATAGACTTCTACTACGGAGATGGTTGTGTCACTGTCAAATCCCCATAAACGGTCAAAGATTTGGGTTTTTGGTAAGATGACATTTTGGTTTTGGAGGAAATAGACCAATAGTTCAAATTCTTTACCAAGCAGCTCAACAGAGGCATCTTGAACCTTAACTTCATTAGTAGATAGATTGACTGTCAAATCACCATACGTTAAGGTATTTTCGTTAAATTTCCCTGAACGTTTGAGAAGAGCCTGGATACGCATCTTGAGTTCTTCTAAGTAGAAAGGTTTGGTCAGATAATCATCTGCCCCAAGTTCAAATCCGTGTCCCTTATCATCCAAGCTTTCCTTAGCCGTCATGATCAGAACTGGAGTTGAAATACCTTTTTCACGCAATTCTTTTAAAACTTGGAAACCATTTTTTTCTGGTAACATCAAGTCCAACAGAATCAAATCATATACGCCACTTTCAGCCTCATAAAGACCTTCTTCTCCATCAAAAACCTGCATGACATCAGCAAAATCATCCAAAAAATCAAAAACTGAATTTGATAGGCCTAGGTCATCTTCCACTAATAGAATTTTGATCATCAAAAATTCCTCCTTATTAAGCTTATTATAACAAAAATATCTTAAAAAAAACTCAACTTTCCTTGTTTTTCTAGGAAAAGTTGAGTTTTTATCATCTATTTAGACTTGAATGTGTTAAGCCTTGCTATATTGTGCGACTGATGCTTCAACTGCTGCTTTTTCTCTCTTAATCAATTCAACGCGAGCTGCGATATCCTTGATACCCATACGGATATTACGGCTAAGGGCTAGGTCAGAAACTTGTGGCTCAAAGAAAGCTTTGTATTCTGCCAAGCGTTCTTCCGTTTTAAAGACGTTTGAAGGGTAGATAACAAATCGATCAAAGCTCATATCTCCACCAAGAGCACCTTTAATCCAATCCCAGTTTTCACGCGCCCATGTCCAGACGGTTTCTTGAGTAGCCTTGTGTCCAAGGAAGTGGAGGTACCACAATGCAAGGTCTTGTGGTTTGACGATAAATTTATCTTTCCAAGTTGCAAGAAGTGTTTGGATATTTTCAGCATCTGTGCTGTATGATAGGGCTGCAGCTAACTGACGTTTAAAGACTGCATCTGTAGCATGAGTATATAGATCAAGATAAAGAGCTACCAAGTCTTTAGTCTCATGGTGTTTCATTTCATTGATGAGAACTTGAGAGCGAATAGCTGCTGGAAGACCTGCAAGATTGTCCTTATGAGCTGCAAAGATTTGACTAGCAACTTGGCTGGCTTCCTCATCGTTTGAGCGAATCATCATTGAGATTGTCAATTGACGAACCAATTCGTCCTCATCTGCTTCTCCGTCTTTTGCTTCAAATCCAAGGCGATCATAGTTGTAACGAGCGAGCTTAGCAACAAGTGCTTTAAAGGCTTTCTCAGTTTCAGTTCCTTCATCAATAAAGCGCTCAAGAGCTGAAATAACTTGAGAAACCGCAGCAACAACTAGATAAGATTCTTCTTGTGCCAATTGATCCACAACTGGAAGCAAGTCCGCAAATGAAATGTGACCAGCTTCAGCCAACAAACGACGTTCTTGGACGATTTGAAGTTTGCTTGTATTATCAAGTTCTACTAATTCTGAAAGGATAGCATCCAGCAACTCACCTTGATAATCTGTAATGTAGTGTGCTGTGTTTTCGGTATTGAGTCGAAGAGCTGTCTTATTTTCAGCAAGCAAAGCAGCGTAGCCAGGAATTTCAATACTTTCAGTTTCAAGAGTATCTGGTAAACCTTTCCAGTTGCTGTTGAGTGGCACTACCCAGAGACGGTTCTTGTCTTCGTGCTCACCGATGAAGAATTGTTTTTGTGAAATCTTCAAGACATCATTTTCAACTTTTACAGTCAAGACTGGATAACCAGGTTGTTCCAACCAAGAATCCATAAAGGCTGCTACATCACGCCCTGAAGCTTGACCAAGAGCATTCCATAGGTCACGACCAATAGTATTTCCATATTGGTGTTTTTCAAAGTAGGCATGCAATCCTTTCGCAAAATCAGCATCTCCTAACCAACGACGAAGCATGTGCATGAGACGGCTACCTTTAGCATAAACAATAGCAGGGTCAAAGAGAGTATTGATTTCGTCCGGATGAGTTACTTCTACGTGAACTGACTGAACACCATCTGTCGCATCACGTTTAAGAGCTGAAGGAACACCACTTGTTTGGAAATCTTCAAAAATATTCCAGCTTGGCTCGATGGCATCCACACAGACATATTCCATCATGTTTGCGAAGCTTTCATTGAGCCAAAGATCATCCCACCACTTCATAGTTACAAGGTTACCAAACCATTGGTGAGCAAGCTCATGGGCAATGACAAGAGCAACTTGTTGACGGCTGGCAAAGGTTGAGTTTTCGTCCACAACCAAGTAAACTTCACGGTAAGTGACAAGACCCCAGTTTTCCATAGCACCTGATGAGAAGTCAGGAAGGGCGATATGAAGAGATTGAGGAATTGGATATTTGACACCATAGTAGTCTTCGTAAAATTCGATGGAACGAACAGCGATGTCTAGTGAGAATTCAAGGTTAGAAAGTGGATGTGCTTTGGTTGAGTAGACACCTACCAAAGTACCATTTTTAGTTTTTGCGGTAACGCCTTGCAAGTCTCCAGCCGCGAAAGCTAACAAGTAAGAAGACATACGTGGTGTTGTCTCAAACTTCCAGATACCAGTTTCCTTGCGGTTTTCAACGTCAATCTCTGGCATGTTTGACAAGGCCAATTCGCCTTCTGCTTGGTCAAAGCGAAGAGCTAGGTCGAAGGTTGCTTTAGCTTCTGGCTCATCCACACATGGGAAGGCTTCACGAGCAAAGTGACTTTCAAACTGAGTTGACAAAACTTCCTTCTTAACACCATCAACTGTATAGTATGATGGGTAGATTCCTGTCATGTTATCTGTGATTTTACCTGAAAAAGCGATAACTAATTCAACTGAACCTGCTTGCGCAAGTTCGATATGAAGGGCTTCGTTTTCGTTATCTACTGTAAATGGACGAGCTTGGCCTGCTACTTCAACAGAAGCAATCTCTAGGTCTTTTTGGTGAAGGGAAATACGGTCACTTTTAGCTTGACCAGTGATAGACACTTTTCCTGAAAAAGTCTTGGTCTCACGACTCAAGTCTAAAAATAAATCATAATGTTCAGGAACAAATTTTTCAATATAATGTTCTACTGCTTGCATCATTTTCTCCTATTCTAAATTTCTGAGCAAATGCTCTAGTTCAAACATACCTATTTTATCATATTTTAAGTCAGAAAAAAGCTTTGGACGGTGATTTCCAAAACTTTCTTCCTTCTAGTAGTCTACAGAGGGTAGACCTTGCGAAATTCTTCCAAAACAATCTTGCTGTCAGGTGTAAAAGCCAAACCTGCTTCTCCTAACCAGTCTTTGAAAAAGTCTTCATGAACCTGACGCCAGTAGGCCAGTGATTTGTCTCCTTCACCTTCCTTGTAGGCATGGTCGGCTGAAACCTGATGGAAAGGCTGAACGGAAACCTTGGTAATTTCGACGATGCAAACAGCTTGATCTTGACTGTCTAAAATGACATCAAAGGTCCCTTCTTGGGGAAGGGGTTCGTCCTCTACTGCGTAGAGGTCGTAAGCTGAGGCTGTTGCTGTTTTTTCGCCTCTTAGAACCAAGTCAGCCAAGAGATCTGCCTCTACTCCAAAAGCCCAGGCATCTATCTCATCTCCGATAGAGGGGTTAATTTGCTTGTAGGCATTCCACATTTCTTGCGGTGTCATGGGTTCTCCTTTGTAATTTTTTACTTTCTTTTTTTATATGTTTAAGATGGTCTGGATGGTCAATTTCTAAATCAAAAATCTCTGGAATAGAGCTGTAATGGAGAATACATTCGATACCCATCTGATTCATTTTTTGTATGAAAGAAGTATTCAGATAGCCTGCTACAGCAAAATCAATCTTGTTCTTCCTTGCTTTATCCTGCATCTGTCTCAACATATCTAACATAATTGGACTTTCCATATCATGCCATTGACTGTTTCTCACAGTCGCAAAAATAAAAGAAGTTAAATCATTCATTCCAACTACAATCTTTGAAATACCAGTTTCCAGTATCCTGTCCAAGTCGAAATAAGCTGATGGTAATTCAATCATCGTGCCGACTTTCCCGGTAAAACCATACTGACGCAATACTGTAATAGCTTGTTTTAATTGTTCGGCATCATTGACAAAAGGAAAAATAATAGACAGATTGGGATTGGTTTGAAAAACTTCTGTAACAACATTTGTCTCAGCCTGAAATTCATCTGGACACGCCAACAAACGCCTGATACCTCTGTATCCAAATAAGGGGTGACGTTCGTCAAAATACTCTTTAGTCCCGTCTAGACTATTTGCTTCTGCATTTGTTAACTCTGAAAAGCGATACCAGACTTCTTCATCTGAGTACAAATGACAAATAGTGTCTAGATAATCTTTCACAAATTGCTGACAATTTGGTAATAGTATGTTTTTGTTAAGTTCTCTCAACAAGTATTCCCCACGAATCAAGCCGACGTGGTGCAATAAATGGGGATAAACTTTTTCAACAATTTTTTCGCCACTAAGAGCTAGTTGATTTTGCATGTTCATTCACCTCGTCTTAAAAGATACAATATCAGATATCATTATACGACACTTTCCTTTAGTTCAAAAGCTTCATAAGGTTCAACTAACTCATATCCTAAAAATTCTGCTACTTTTTTGGAAGCCTCGTTATGAGCATCCCAAAGTAGAAACATATCTCTATTTAAACTCTCTAGAATCATTGCAGCACCAAGTTTTTTAGCAAATCCATTTCCTTGTTTGTCTGGTCTAGTTGCAACTTCCACTTCAACTGCTCCGTGGTAAACTAACCCTGAGGAAATCCCAGCAATCACTTCATTATTTTTAAGAATCACAAAGCCAAATCCACCTTTTAAAGCAAAATCCTGGTAGGACTCAAAATCCCCCTGTAAATCTTGTGACCATTCTTCCTCAGAAAGGCAGTTATAAATACGATTATCAATAGGCACAATATTGTAACCTTCCTCTATATGAGTAACTAGATCATTTAGAAGTTCAACTTGAAAATTTGCCTTATCCTTAAAAGAATAGCGAGTAAAAGAAATTAACCCACCTTGCCGATGCAGAAAATCTTGCCACTTAGTGTCTTCTGAAATAATAATCTTATAATCTAAACCATATTGCCTAACAAAATCTTCCCAAAATCTGGAATCCAACTCCCCTGCTAGGTATAGAAAATTCCCAATATCATAAAAGCTCGTTGTCCTATCACTGTTTCGATAAACAGTACCGATTTGAGATTTAAGTCCATAGAGAACCATATATTTCTTCCATGTTTTAAATAGTTCCATTATCCCTCTATTTCACCTTCCAATTTCTATAGCTTGTCCGTTCTAATTCTGGAAATCCTCGTAACTCTGCCTCCACCTTCAATACTAAGGGTGAGGCATTTTCTAGGGTAATCTGCTCAATAGGGACCCAAATTGCATTTGCTGAATCATTTCTTCCATCAAGAACCTCCTGAGGAAGAGATTGTTGAGAGCTCTCGAAATCGAGTACGATATCATAAAAGGCCATGATATGATGCACAGCGAAATCTTGCCCTTCTTCTTGAACCAGCACATCATACATCCTAGGATTTAAATAACAGCTAAGCGTATAGCCTGTCTCCTCCAGAACCTCTCTCTTGAGGGTTTCAGTCAACCCTTCACCTGCTTCCTGACTACCACCCGGTAGATCAAAACGACGCTGATAAGGCCCTCTCGTTTTCTCAATGCAGAGTAATTTTCCTTTCTCATAGCAAATGCCATAGACACCAAAGTGATTTTTGATTTCCATATTCCATTCTTTCTAAAAGTCAAAGATTGCTAGCTCACCTTATCCCTTAAAAGGAAAGAGGCTATAGATTTCATGTTCCTTGATATACTTCTTCAGTATCTCCATATTCTCTTCAATTTTTGCCTGAATATCTGTCTCTTCACACATTGACTCAGCAATAAAGAGGTGAATCTTCAATAAATCTGTCAAGTATAGCAGACGACGTTCCATTTCTGATTCAAGACTTGAAGCTTGCTCGATTTTTGCAAGCTTTTGCTCCAAGCTATCACAATTCAAAAATCTCTGATGAACTTTCCTTCTTATGTTTTGAGTGGATTCCTCCCCTTGTTCTAATGGGGATAAAAGAAGCTTTTTATAGACGAATACCTGATTTTCTGCCTCTCTTTCCAGATAGGCCAATAAAACCAGAGAACTATCAATAAAGGTCCAAGTGTTATAATTTCCTTCAAATGGGACTTGTATGACACTCTCCAACAATTTCTTAGCCATTTCCTCTTGATCATCCAGATAAAGTAAATAGGCCAGATGATTTAGCGATTCGAGATAGCTAGCTTGGGTCTTCTTATTCTTTTTGGGGACCCAGTTTAAATACGATACTAACTCAAGATCATTTTCAACCTCTTCGATGAGTTCTTTCACATCCATTTCTTTTCTCCTATCCAATTCACTTTGTGTTACTAAGAAAGGCTTTTCTCAGATTAATTTTACCGAAATAGATATTCTTTTGCTGTTGTTTGGACGCTTGGAGAAAGGTAGCTCTCTATCAAGTCACCTGTCCCAGCAATATATTCCTCCAGAGGGACATCTTCTCTTTGGCCCCAGAAATTTGAAAAAGCAAAATAGAACTCAAAAAACTCCGTCAAACTTTCACTGAGTTTGTAATAATTACATTCTCCAGGTATCCAAGCGTAAACAGGAGATTTTTCATCACTTATATCGCAGAAAAGAATGTCATCTATATCTGTAACAGCGAATATCTGGTATTGCCCCTCAGTAAACTGAGGATCATCTTGTAAGGCCCAGCATTCAACCGTCCTTGCATGAGAATCTAATGGCAACAAAATGATATTAAAACTATCATTAGCAAAATACAAATTCTTTTCAAATGCTATGTGTTGATAATAATCAAGTAATTCTCCTGTCAAATCTGATGACTGGATCCTCAATTTTTCATCTGAAAAACTCACCGATTGGGGGATAAACGTTGTTTCCTCATAGAGTTTAATGATCTTTTTTAATACAGTAACTACTGTCATTTTTCTCTCCTCGGTCATTCGTATTACGTCTCCTTTAAGAATTCCAGCCATATCTTCACATCTGGATTTATCTCATGTGCTACCTCAGCATGCTTTCTATAATCCATATCCAAATAACCTCCATCATTACGGAAAATAATACCTTGGTCATAACATACTTTAAAGGTTGTGAGCATGGATTTCAATGACCGATATTCGACCTGGGCCTCTTCTTCAAATACATAAAAACCAAGAATTTGTCCCTGAGCTTCTGGAGCCAGGATCATGGCATAAAAATCTCCCCCTCCACTGGCAAAAATTGGGAACCAAAATTTGTTCCAAACATCCCTTGCTCTTAGTTCCATGTAGGTCTGGATACTTTCTTCCAGAGACATCAAATAAAAACCAGGAAAAAATGCCAGCTCACCGAGTGTGACTCCCTCACTGTTTTTTGATCCATTTCTCCAAGCATAAAGGGCATGCAAGTCTTGGTTTGGTTGCAATGGGATTTCCTCAAATAATTCTTGAATTTTTTGAGAAGATAGTCCCGGATTTAGATGATCTACACAAGGATGATCTAGCTGTTGGAGACTTTTTTCAATCTCATTTAATAATTAGGTAATCGTTTCCATTTGTTCTCCTTACCTTGTAGTTCAGTACCTTCGCCCCTAACAAAGAGCTTGCGATTATTCAATCCCATCCTCTTTATTATAGTCTATCATGCATTTTACCGCATATTCTACCCATTCCCAAAAATCGTTAAATTCTTTTCGTTGCTCCCATCCTTCGGCAGCAAAATCATGAATGAGTTGGACCTTATTGCCCTTTCCTATTTCAAAACAAGCTGTATCATCACAATCTCCTCTTTTAGCAAATGGAATCAACTTTCTGCTTGGATACCTTTCCTGCAATCCCTTGTACAGAGATAGGGCCCATTCTGAATCCAACAGATACCAACAATCAAAATCAACTAAATTGAGTTCAATCAATTTTTTAAACGATTCAGGATACTGAAATATCCTTTCGTCCAGTAAATAGTTCTTCATCTCTTATTTCCTTTTTGGTACAAGACTGACATAGAATGCCAGCTCAAGATTATTATCAAGGTCTTAGATTAGTTCATTAAGATACATCTATTTTCCCCTACCGGTTTCTTTCGTCAGGATATTGATCAGTAAATCTTCACTTTCACTCCACCCTAATAAGTAGTTTTAATTATTTCTCCCGAACGAATATAGGTTTTAAAGAAGTTTTTAGGAACAGAAGCAATCTTAGGTGTAATGGATAAGCCATAGTTTGCAAAATCTAAAGCCAACTTCTTAGAATCGATTGAATCATAATACTCAACATACAATCTGCATAAGTTCACTTTGGTGATAGAGAATTGTTTTAACAACCAATCCTTCTCAAGATCCTTCTCGGGATCTATGCTCGAAAATACGGTAGGATACGACGCATACTGAGCAGTAAAATCAATGGCCTCTTGGACAGCCTTTTCCAATTCAGCTTGATCCATGCCATTTCTATAATCGATAGAACCTAATCGCGTCCGTAAAGCACAATCCACTTCTTCTAACAGTCCCGCGTCCAGAAAGAGGGGGTGAAGGCCAACATTCACAAAATAGGCACTACCATCTGATTTTCGTTGAAAATAGATGACCGTATAAAAATCATGATCAATTTTATAATAGTTATGGGTTCGCTTTAGTCGCGAAAAGCCATTTTTTACGAAGAGTTCTTTGGCCTCTTTCATTTTTTTACCTCTCTTCTAACAGGATGTGGAGAGTTCCTCATTGCACTTTACTAGGAATCTAAATGGATATAGGTGATTCCTATAATTCCTTGCGATTGCATGGGTTATTGACGATTTCCATCCATTCTACACAACTAGTCTAAAATCGTTCCTAAAATCATCTTATTTTGCTCGGATAGCTGAAAGTTATCCATGAAATAGGGCAAAAAGTCATCAAGCAAGGGATGCCTAAGCCCGTCGATTGGGAGGCCTCTTTTCTGACGTTCTTTTAGTAAAACTAAGATTTCAATTGGGAAATATTGCCATAGTAAGGTATTGAAGTCTACTAAATGACTATCTCTGGTGTTCGCTAAATGATAATCACACATGGATAAAATTGTTTCTCTAAAAACATCAACATCCTCTGAAAAAATAGTATCCATAACCTGTTTATAGACATCATTCACATTTTGATAAGGATTCGTGTCCAAGGGTTGATATTTGGCATCACAAGCATTCTCCAGTAGGTTAGTAAGTCGATTACTCTTCCCATTTCCATAAAGAAAAACGACTAAAGGCAATAAACTCTTGGCTGAAAAGAAAATAACTTTTTTCCCTTTTTCAACTTAGGCTTCTTTAAAATAGGCTAATTTATCAATTAAAAACTCTACATAAGTATCATCTAGATAGGCAAGGGCAAATAAGATATTCAAACAAATATCTGTATCAAAGTTTGAGCCCCCTTTAGCCAAGTATTTAGCAGAAGCCATATCTGCCATTACAGAACAAAAACAGCCATTCAATAATAACTGGTAGTTTTCAGATGTTTTACTTTCTATAAAATTAGAGACTAGAGGATACGGACTTATAGAATCAATCATATCTATATGATCATACAGATATGATCTCATCTCACCATTTTCTTCATAGTTAACTTTAACGCTTTTCTTATCAGATTTTAGAGCTGTTAAAATGGCTTCAGTATTAGATAGGTTTTCTGCCTCTAAGTGAAAATCTCTTGCCTTCAGTATTTTATTTTTTATAGCAGTTAATTTTCTTTTTTGATTTGAAAGTGTTTTATTCATATTGACCTCTAACATTTCATTACTTACACTTAGACTACCACTGTCTTTTGAAACACATTTCTTCCTGTCTTCCTACATTCTTCAGTATATCACAAAGAAGAATTGATCCACTTCCCATCACCAAGCCATTCTTTCTTATCAATCCACCATCGTCCTTCTTGAAACACCATTCGAAAACGATAGAGAGTTTCTAAACCAGAACGATTCTCCTTGATATAGAAGTAAGTTTGATTCCCGTCATGCTCTTCATCAATGATGGGATGCGTTTCTAATTTATAGTCAAATGGAAATCGAACAGATAAAGATACTTCCCTTTCTCTGAGTGTTTTTTTAGATTTACAAAACTGATCAAATATAGCAGCTAATTCATCTTTCAACATCTCTTTATCGGCTTGGTTTCTTAGGCTCCTAGTGGCTTTCCTCTCCCAAGAATACATGGCCTGCATAAACTGGAGGAAGGTTTCTTTTGCTAGATTCGTATGGCTCATATATCCTCCTACTTAAACAACGGGACTAATAGTTTATTTATTCTGAAAACATAGGTTATAAAAACCTGTATTGAAGTCGTTTTTAACCCTCTCGCATGCAAACATGTGGTAACTCGCTTCTAAGAAGATCCCTTTGCTTTTGATTCGTTCTTCCCGTTGTTAAAAATCGAAGATGTTTCAGACACTTCAGGTAGCTAACTGTTGATGCGTAGTTAAAAATAGACGTATCGACAAAATCTAAAAAACGGAGCTCACTAGATGGATGGATAAAATCCAATTCTGGTAATTTTTTATTTGCCGTAAATGAAAGATAGAGCAACTGATTTAAATCCCTAATAAAAGAAAAGTTTGGCAACTTTACACCATAATCAAAGTGCAGATAACGCATACCTGTATGAAAAGAGATGTTCTCTATCGTTTCCAAATTTGTCATAGAAGATATCCCTAGAGCTTTCACACAATCATTCTGGGGTAAGATGATCTTTCTTACTTTTCTAGCCCCAACTAATAAAATCTTTTCTACTTGTTCATATTTTGAAAAGTCTAGCACATCAGATTTACTTCCCATCAAGTAAATCACCCTCGTATTGCTAGGTAAAGTAAGCTGGTTAAAATCTACATCTTTTAGCATATCCTCTGGGTTTTCGACAATGTACTTTTGTCTTAATAAGCGATTGATATCGATAAATTCTTTATAAGTCAATGTTTCATCCAATAATGGTGCAATCTCTTCAATAGTACGCAGAGGCTCCATTGCCATTAAATTCTCTCTTTCGGAAAATCCTTTTTTAATGATCTCTAAATATTTATCTAAACTGGTCATCATTCACCTCTTTGCATGAATAAAATGCTTCGTTTTCTATTTTCAACCTAAATAATTTTACAATGACACCTTAACTAAAAGACTAAATCATCTCTTGTCGCAAAAAGGTTAAAATCACGAATCTTCAGAGTATTTTTTCTAAATAAACTTTATCCTGCTTGCTCAATCTTGATCAAAAATGACCTTGACTCTGGCTCTACCCGAAGCGTCTAGATATTGCTCTAGTTTCGTAATCGACTCCTCCAAATCAGATAATTGAACAAGCAAATCCCCATTGATAGTCATGACATCCTTTGTCGGTAAAAGCATGAGATTCTCAACGCTTGGATCATTCACAATCATTAAGGAAGGGGAATAAATACAGCTTGTGGAGAGGTCTAGATTTCCGAATCGTTCCCTAGCAGAAACAAAAATAGATTCCATCCCACCTTGGGCTTTCAGAACAAATTCCCTCTCGAAAAATGCTTCAAAACTGTCATAGATTTCGATGACATCCATAGTAATCCCATCTAAATAATAAACTTGATGACTTTGAATGTTCCCATCCTTCAATCTATAAGCGAATTGATCTCCAATAGCAGACATACCAAAAAAATAGTAGTCTGATGTATAATCTCTCCAGACATCTTTCCATAGCCTATCCGAATTCCAAGAGTCCAGTGTGATGGCTTGAGCAGAATCTGTACCAAACAAACGATAATAGCCACCATAAAATTCCAAGCCGTTGGTTATGGAGAGCAAATCCAAGTGAGCTTGAGGAAACTGTCTGGCTTTGAGTTTTTCTAGTTCAAGAGCTGAGGCCCCACTTTCTTGTATGACCAGATCCTCACAACATTTTAAAAAATTCTTCATTTTCATTTGCTTCTCATCTCTCCATTTTTGGCTTTAGCCCAGCATAAATTCAATAAAGTCTTTTCGATAGGCTTCAGGAAGTTGCTCCTCGATAATAGCCATGATTCCTGTTAAAAAACCTTCTTTATAGTCCGACAAGTCCTCATCAATGTAGATGTCATTCTCAAATTTGGTGATTTCTAGCTCTTTCATCTGACTATAGGTAGACAAGAAAGTAGATAAAGAGGGGCTTAAGCTATAGAGCTTGGAATTTCCAGGAATCTTGCCAAATACAGGACTAAGCTCGCTCGTTAGGTCACAAAAGATTGGCTCATCTCCCATCATGTGAGCAAAAACCACATAACTCTCTTTCCAGCTAGTATCCTGCCATCCTTCTGATGCAGCTTCACATAGAGGGAGAGGAATTAGAGCAAGATCATAGGGAGCTCCTCTAAAATAAGCTTCCTCATCAAAGTCTAAATGCTGGTAAAAGTCTTTTACTTGACCAGTCAAAGAAAGCTTCTCTACAGTCAGACAGTCACTAGTAAATACAAGCTCTCCTAAGCCCTTATTTCTATGATAGACTTCTACGAATTCCTTTAACAAATTGAACATCATTATTAGACTCCTCTCACATTTTTGGGATTATATTTGGCTATTTTCAACTGACGATTACGTATCATTCTGACCGCTAGCGACAGCATGAGCCCAAATTCGTTCAAATTCCTCTTGACTAATCTTGATGGAGTCTGATAAATCCAACTCATCTTTTCGACCATCATAGAGTAGAAACCCTACTTCTGGAACATAATCCTGTAGGCAAGAAGAAGCATAAGAGTGCCCATTCAAAACGTTAATTTGTCGACTTGCACGCTGACCAGTAAACTCTGTATAAATAACTCCTAAGCCTGACATAAACTCACTATTGCCATAATAATAATATTCTTTTTCACACATTAGAATCTTCCTTTACCATTTGTCTCTCCAAGAATGGCATTCTTTCCTCTTTGCCTCTTTCATCGACTAATTCTATGTTCATTTTCAATTTATAGAATTTACCGGTTCTTAGCCTTATTCTCCAAGACTCTCACTTCTACTTTATCCTCCGCTAAATGGAGATCCAGTACTTTTTCATGATTTCGAAAGAAAAGCGTCAGGTCCTTAGTAGAAAATTCAGTAAAATAAGAGGGCAAAAAGTTATCCAGAGACTCCATTTGAAACAAGACGTAAACTGGTGAAAACTCCCAAAAAACTAG
The DNA here is from genome assembly GCF_965111935.1 of Streptococcus sp. Marseille-Q7087. Taxonomy (NCBI): domain Bacteria; kingdom Bacillati; phylum Bacillota; class Bacilli; order Lactobacillales; family Streptococcaceae; genus Streptococcus; species Streptococcus sp. Marseille-Q7087. Next base: position 1,142,698 of record NZ_CBCOPJ010000001.1, read on the forward strand.
GATAAACTGACTACTATTGCCAACTAGACTTTGAATTGACTTACTTAGATCTTTAGTCGCAAGGTCAACAGGAACCTCATAAAGGCAAGGAGGCGGAGAGTCTATAGGATTTAACTCCCCAGCATACCAAGCAATTTCTTTAGGTTTATCGGTCAGAAAATGGACATCCTTAATCCCCTTCAACTGATTGATTCGTTTTTCTACTTTTAATAAAGATAATCTCTTTTTTAACTCACTCATTGTTCGTGCTCTCTCGTTAGCTAAAGGGTGCTTGCTTCATGAAAAACATTTGATAGGTCAGAATAAATCTCTAGCAAAGCCTCATACTTTTGTATTTACTTTTAATCATGTTATCTTAAATAGCAAACAGAATCCCTTCATAATACCCTATCGGCCAATGTCCCATATAATACAAGTTAACAATATTTTCCCAATAAGACCCTAACGACAAGGACTTTTCTACTAAATATTGTCTAAAAGCAAAGGACATTTCCATTTTAGCAACATTTGAAAAATCATGCGCTCCGGATACAAACAGGCTTTTATCCATCTCTCTTGCCTTTTGGAATATAATTTGACTAACCCTTTTCCTATAATCTACAAGTTCCTCTGGAACTTTAAGATCCCCATAAAATGGATCTTTATCACTCAGCGACGACGGAAGCCAATTCATTTTTTTATATAGATTCTCAAAAGCTTCTTCCGTAGGATTTATAAAAGCTTCATTGACGTTTTTTATAAAGATAACATGATCTATTTGTTCAGTTTCTCCCATTTTAAAAAAGAAATCACTTTTTATAAGACGTTCTATCTCATCATCCCAATTCATCCAGTCTACCTCAATTCTGTCATTTAAAAAAATTATCTGATTTCATAACTAAATGTTGATTCCTCTTGCTTTTAAACTTTCAATAATTCTTTTTTCTAAATGAGAAGAAAGCCAAACTGTCCATTCTTCATAATCCTTGCTCTCCTCAAAAGAAATAAACTTTTCTTGACCATTCTGCCATAGTCTAGGATTTTCATGCGGTAAGGCAGGAAGAACTAACTGTATTTGAGAAAAATGAGAATCTATTTCGCAGTCATACTTCTCTTGTTGTCCGACTTTCGGCCAGCGTTTTTTATATATTCCCAGACCATTTATGGCAATTGGCGGAAATAACCTTCCTGATTGGATGATGTCCTCTATTTCAGGAGACAATCCATCGATTAAAGTAAAAACCTCTATGAGTATACCGCCACCACCTAGATCTCTGATGATTCTACAATAGGCGAATTTTTTATTTTTCCCAGAGAAATCAGATTTTTTAAATCTCTCTAAATCAGATCTATCCGATAAAAACAATGGAATTGCGAAAATTTCTCCTTCACGAACATTTGCTAATTTATTCACCATAGTTTTTGACCCTTAATCTTTTGTATTCTATTTTGTTATATGGCCATTTCCTACTATCTTGCTTACTTTCTATTGATAAGTGTTTTATGGACAATGGCTAGTTTTTTGGGGTTCATTCAGCTATTGTTTCCAGCTCTAGCTTGCTCACAACCTCATTCTCTTTATCCAACAGATAAAGGAAGTTCCCTTTTGTTTCCAGTTTACCTAGCTTAGCCCCATAGTCCATCTCGTGAGCAGGGCAGGATTGAATCAACTGACGGATGCTCTTGTCCTTGTGCTCTATCTCCCAAAACAAATCCACCTTATCCAGCTGATGCTCCACTTGAATGGAATAGCTCGTGGATTGGATCTTCTTCCTTTTCCACTCCCAGCTATTTTCGTAATCGTTTTTCTCTATTTCATTGACTACATCCTCTATCAAGGAGCATGGAATAGAGAGCTCCTGAAACACGCGCTTTACCCCTTTTAGAAAGGCCTCTAAGAGCTTTTTTTTCTGATTCAATGGACTCAAACTTTCATAGCTAGAAAAATCAAATAAGACCTGAACAGTATAGACGCCAAGGAGGTTCATGATAGCTGGATTGCTAATCGTATCTACACATTCTACGATGATTTTCCAACAATCCTGGGTTATAACTGGTTTGAAAAGCCGTTCTACCATAGAGGTCATACATTTGGATTCATATACGAACGCTCTTCTAAGGTCTTTCCAATTCTGTCGATAGTCCTTAATTCTAGCTTCCTCGTAAGTTAGCGTAGCTGAGTCCATCAGCTCCTCAATCCTCTGTTGATTTTCCACATAGGGCTTATCTAATTCAAAATACTGTAACTTCATATTCGTGGTCTCGTAGTTTTTTTCTTGTAGAAAGGTTTAGCCTTAGGTCAAGGTCTAATGTTTGTGCTCTTCCTTCACTATTTTCCCATAGTCGTGGTGTCCCTCCTAGCAATGGAGGATTGTTTGATCATCCTGAATCACCGCAAATAAGCTAGAAATTCATCTTTAAGTATCAATCTTCACAGGACCAATCTCAGCAATTCTAACAAGGTCAGAAGATCCTGATAACATCACATCATTTTGGTTTATAAAATTGAATTCAACCTTATTCTCTAAAAAGAGCAGCTCCAGTTGTCCCTTCACCTTATTAATACCCTTGGAATAAAAATGGATTTCATCTAAATTAAAAAACTCTAAATTAATTTTTATGGCATTGAATGAACTTTTCTGCCACTTTTCAGGGAAGTTAGTTGGTAAATCATATAAATAAAGGACAAGATCTAATTTGTAATCATAACATAACACAGTATCAAGAAATACATTATTCAAGTCCAAATCACCATCAAATAAATGAATAATTTTTTCCTTCCCCACTGCTTTTTCAAACCATTTCACAGTATGAACTCCTTTTTAAAAATGAATATAAGTCTTATTTTTAAAAGTTATTGTTTCGCTTTTTAAGGAAGTGACAGCTTCTCTCTTTAAGTAGGTCTTAGAATAGCCTAATCCTCCTGCCGTCCTTTCCTTTGGATACATCCTCAATGATCGTATTTATATGTACTTCATTAAATTGACGAGAAAAGTCTACAATTTTCTGGCGATTCTGTTCTGGATATAGATAAGATGTAGCCAAAATGAACATAAACGGAGCGATTGTTCCTCTTATATTTTCCAAATAAACATCCTTGGTGATAAAGGTCATGATTTTCTCAAAATCGTCATCTTTCAGAACAATCTTTCTCAGATAGAGTGCTGCACAAGCACCTGCAGCTTGCAATAAATTATTCGATTCCAAGGACTCATAAACAAAAGACAAATTCTCTGTTTCTAAATTTTCTAGATAAGCAATCGCTACTGCTAAAGAGCGATAGGTTACAGGGGTTGGAATATCTATCAGCAGTAATGACTTGAGATAGGGGATTTCTTCTGTGCAATCCGTTGCGGCCATGGCGTAGAGCAAGTACATTTGTGTTTCCCATGATTTAGGCTTTTCCATCTCCCCTTCCAAGGCCTGATGCAAGAATGGTCCATATCCTTTTAGTCTGCCTCTTAAAATTTTTTTCGCTGCCTTTTTTACCAAGGGCGTTCGTCCTGAAGTTAACTCATCTACATAGTCCATCTCAAACTCCTTTATTTCCTCTGCTTGCCAGTTCTTCTTCCAAGATTCTGTTATAAACTATACTTCCGACACAGGCTTCCCAGTCTAGGTCCTCAACTTCTTCCCTAGAAAAAATCTTAGGTTCCCGCCTACCATCTAGCCAGACCTTCCCAAAGCGAGGACCATTTGGATCTCCCCACTTAAAGGCTAAATTCTTAAACGGGCTTGGATAAAAATCCGCTTGGTGACCAATTATCTGCCAAGACCATACTGGACTTCGATCAAACAAGGTGTAGGAGTCTACAATGATGGGCTTACCTATAAATTGAGCACGACTTAGCTCCTCAACTGTTATAGTAGGACTTACTTGAAAGATATCGAAAAATTGGATGACATGACCAACCTTCACTTTTCCAAGGATTTGACCAAATACAAACATTTCCTCCGAAAATTGATAGCAAAAAATATCACCAATTTTAATAAATCGAAGTTTTGTTCTTGGCTTTTCATTCCACTCACGAATCTTTATCTGGGGCATTTTTTCTCCATAATTAATTCCATTCCTACTACTCTTTCTTTAAGATATGAAAGAGATCATCTCTTAGAACGATTCCATCGTCTTCTATCAAATAGGCCATGTGCTCCCAGAAGGGCAATTCTTGTTCAAGGGGCTTTTCCAAGGCAAGTACTTGATCCTTCAAGTTTGCTGCAATTTCTTCAACTTCTTCTTGCTCAATCTCATAAAACTTTGCTTTCAAAAGAAAGATGCTTGATAGAAAGAGCGAATAAGAGGAAACAAAAGTATGCAAGGAAGAATTGACATAGATTCTCTCTTCTTGAAAAACTTCCCTTCCTTCTTGATTGCAAAGCAAGAAGATTTGCTTCTCTTCTCCAATTATAAAGGCACCTAAAAAACACTGGCCAAAAAGTCTATAGCTTTCTTGCTCACTCCTGAGTTCGACTAGTTCGTCGCCTGCTTTGACAAAAGAAAATCCCATTTTAGAATAATCCTCTAAATATGCCAAAAGGTTAAAACGGGCCTCATCCAGACTAAATGGTTTCTCCTCTGTAGGCACCACACAAAAACCGTTCTCCTTCACCAATTCATCGATAGTAACTGTCATTTCTCTATCCGATCTCCTAGGTTCTTTTCACCCAATTTTTTCAACTTCCAAAGCTTGATCGCCGCATCTTTTCTGAGTCCCATAAAGAGGCTTGCTAAGGTTACTGCTTCCTCTTTTTTGTAGACTTGAGAACTAATACTGGCCCATCCATCTTGCAGGCATTCCATTTTTATATAGAAATCGTGCTCTTGTCCAAGTTTCCCTGTTACATCGTCTATTTCATAAGAAGCAGATAGCAAAGACACTGAGATAAAGTCCCCCGGTCTTCGATACATTCGCATGACGGCTTCTTTCTGATTGATAGAGTGGATATCCTCTTTTGTTTCAGTCCTATCACGGTCTGATAAAATCACCCAATCCCTATCATCCTCTGATGAATAAAAACGCCATTCTTTCTCAACCATATCCTGCTCCATCTTCTAGTGCTTCTCTTGTTATCGACTACACCTAATAGTATGCCACTTCGCCTATACCATATTCTAAAATTTCAAGACTATCGAGGGAGAATTTAAGTTCTCTACCATGCTCCGAATCCTCTCTTAGTCCAAATTCCAAACCAAAAATCAGGTCTATGTCCGTCTGTTCAGACAAGATAAAAATGGATAGGAGTCTGGCGTGCGCTAGTTCTGGAAATTCCTCCTGAATTTTTTCCAAAGCTTTTGGATACCATACTGATGATTGATCCAGTTGATTATCGAGTTTTACTTTATAAGACGGAGTCAACTCCTCATTGATAACCTCTAAAGAATCACTTAAAGCAAGGCAGACCTTTTCCTTTTCCTCTGGAATTGCCACATATATCTCGTTATGGATATCAAATTTATATTCTCTCATCACTATCTTTCCTCCTTTCGGATGCTAGTTCTCAAATCTGACTAGCTAATCATCAAATGGCATAAAGCTATCATGCTGCTGATAATAATTTAAAGCATCGACCAAGTCTTGGTGACTTGCATTCGGTTTTTCCTCAAGTGCGGCTGCAAGAACATCAATCAACTGCTCTCCATAGTAGACTAGTTGCAGATCTTGCTCTGCTACATCCGTCGGGTAGACATCACAGTCTTCCACGACATCCGGATAATCAGATACCCAATAGAGCCTAGCTAGTGCCAGTTCTCCATCCTCCTTGCCATAGAGGCAAAAATCATCTGATACTAATTGATCTACGCGCACCTGCTCAATTATCTGCTCTAGTGAAAGTTCTTGGTATTTTCGCATCCCTTCTCCTTTTTAATCTCACTCTTCAACAAAAGAGTTCAAAAATTCCTCAAAAGAAGCCCATTGACCGTAGATCTCAGCTGTTTCTTCTAAGACATAGAAATAAACCTTGCCATAATCCTCTGCCCTTAGAGAAAGAGCATAGTTGCCAGAACCAGGATCATAGGCGAAATGAAGAAGGTCTGCCGCCTTAAATCCCGCAGGAACCACCTCATCGTCAAACCAGGTAAGAAACTTCCTCATCTCCTCCAGTGAATCAAAGGAATTAAAAGGAAAGAGGTGACGGTCATCGTGGACGCCCCTTACTTGGGGCTGGCCACCATTGTACTTGACATAAAAGTCCATCATAGTTTTTGGCAATTTCTTTCCAAGAATCTCCTCAAATTGTAAAAGATCTTCTTTTGAAATCGGTGAATCTTCATCAAGCATCCTAAACATGATTACTCCCTTCAAGTTTCTACAATTCTTCTTCCAAGACCTTGTCAATAAATTCATAGACGTTCTTAGCAACTTTTTTCATTTCTAAAGAGCCTAAGGCACCCAAGTCATTTTCATAAATGCAATCATCTGCATTTTTCTTAATAAAGTAAGCCAAATCTCCTTCCTGTCCAATCATAAAGTAATCTGGCTCTACTTCCTCAATCTGATAAGTCTCATTACGCTCTTGAAGATCCTCCTTAGCATACAAACAGATGCCTGAATCTCCAATTTCATAGGGGTCAATCTCTTCCCACTCCGTTAAAAACTGATAGTAGAGATTGGGCAAGACAAATCCAAACTCATCTCTTTTCATAGTTTACCTCCACATATTCACAGAATACCAACTATGCTACTTCAAAGACCACCCACCATCAATAGTCAGGATCTGTCCTTGCATGGCAGACGCCTTCCCACAGGCCAAAAAGAGGCTGACTTCCGCCACTTCTTCTGGCTCTATCCAGCGCTTGATGGGCGTCTCACTGGCTACCCAGTCTGCTAAGCCACCTGGTTCAAAGTCCGCTGCGGTCATGCCTGTTTTGACAGCTCCCGGCGCGATGCCAAAGACTTGAATACCAGCTTCAGCATAGTCTAAAGCCAACTGCTTGGTAAAGCCTGCCAAGGCATGTTTGGACGAGGTATAGGCGTGGCCTCCTCCACCAGCTAAACTTGAAGCAATGGAACACATATTAATGATGATTCCCTTCTTATTCTCCAGCATTTGTGTCAAATAATGTCGAGTCAGCTCAACTGGAGTCACATAGTTGATTTCAAAAATCTCTTGAATTTCTTGGGCTGATTGTTCTAGTAAAGGTTTGTAGTCATCCAAAATTCCGGCAGTATTACACAGAATATCAACTTGAGGGCACCAGTCAAAAATTGGTTCCAAGTCAAGCGTTAAATCACGTTGTAGAAAGTGAAAGTCGCCTTGTAAGGCAGGCTTTTCACCCTGATCCACTCCGAAAACCTGATAACCTTTTTCTAAAAATAGACGAGCTTGTGCCAGACCAATCCCTGAACTTACTCCCGTAATCAATACACGTCTAGTCATGGACTTCCACCCAGTCTGCCGCTAGGACATCACAAGGAGTTGGGCTCCACATAGAAAAACCTTCCCCTTCACCAGTTACGTTGATGAGGAAATAGGGTGTCACTTCAAGGGCGATACCATTTTGTTCAATGGTATCAAAGAGCTGGACATAGTTCTCAGCTCCACCCCAACCAGTACGTACATATTTTTTCTTAGCCTTTAGTCCAGGCAAAATTTCTTCAAATGTCATGTTTTTCTCCTTTGTTATCTATGAATCTTAATTTAATTATAACAAAAAACCGTTTTCCAACGGCTTTTTGACTGTGATTTCTGAATTGCAAATTCCACTTACGGTAAATCATTTCCTGCTGCTAGGTAAATTTCATACCATTCTTTTCGTGTTAGAGTCAAGTTACTTGCTTTGCTTGCCTCTAATAGATGTTTGGGGTTTGTAGTTCCTACTACTGCTTGCATCCTAGCTGGGTAACGCAACACCCAAGCGATGGCAATAGCTGATGGGCTTACTCCATATTTTAGGGCTAGTCGATTTAGAACTTGATTTAGTTGTTGGAATTGTTTATTGCCAACAAAATTACCTTTGAAATAACCAAACTGCAAGACTGACCAAGCCTGAATGACCATGTCATTTAGTTTGCAGTATTCAAAGACGCTACCATCACGCACAGCTGCCTTGTCACCTTCCATATTGACATGGAAACCAGCGTCAAAACCAGGCGTGAAAGTTGCACTTAGTTGTAACTGATTGATCGCTAGGGGCTGTTTGACTTCTTTCTTCAGTAATTCCATCATCATGGGATTTTGATTGGACACACCAAAGTCTCGAACCTTACCTGATTTTTGTAGAATATCAAAGGCTTGAGCCACTTGGTCAGCTTCCATCAAGGCATCTGGACGATGGAGAAGCAAGCTATCTAAATAATCGACCTGCAATCGTTGTAGAATCCAATCAACTGACTCTAAAATATGGTCTTTTGAAAAATCAAAATAGGTAAATTCTTCTATGCGAATGCCACACTTGGATTGTATCCACATCTTTTCTCGCAGGTCAGGACGATTGTTTAACACTTGACCCAGTAATTCTTCACAACGACCTCCACCATAGATATCAGCTAGGTCAAAGGCATTGATTCCGACAGATAGGGCTGTCTCAACCAACTCCTCCACTTCTTTGACCGACTTGTCACTGATTCGCATCATGCCAAGGACGATTTCGGATAGTTCTTTTTTCTCTTGACCAAATGGGATGTATTTCATGGCTTCTTCCTCCGTTTTCTTCATTATAATGCAGAATGCCTCTTTTATCAACTATCGTCATACAAAAGAAAAGAACCAGTTCAAACTGGTCCTTTTAAATCTTATCCAATCACACTTCCGTTTGGTACAGCTGGATCAACTGTGAGAAGGGTTAATTTGCCATCATGTTCAGCTGAGAGGATCATCCCTTGGCTGACATATTTTTTCATCATTTTACGTGGTTTAAGGTTAGCAACGATTTGAACTTTCTTCCCGACCAATTCTTGTTCGTTTGGATAGTATTTTGCAATTCCTGAGAGGATTTGACGATCTTCACCATCACCAGCAGCCAAGCGGAATTGAAGCAACTTATCAGAACCTTCCACTTTAGAAACTTCTTTGACTTCAGCAACACGGATTTCAACCTTGTCAAAGTCTTCAAACTTAATTTCTTCCTTGTTCAGTTTGAGTTCAACTTCATCTGGATTCCATTCTTTTTCGACGGCTGGCTTGTTACCTTCCATTTGTTCCTTGATATAGGCGATTTCTTCTTCCATATCGAGACGTGGGAAAATAGGTGTTCCTTTGGCAACTACCGTTACACCTGCAGGTAAATCAGCCAAGCTCAAGTTTTCAAGGCTAGAAACTTCTGCGAGTCCAAGTTGAGTCAAGACTGCACGACTGGTTTCCATCATAAATGGCTCAATCAAGTGAGCTACGACACGAAGGCTAGCTGCCAAGTGGCTCATCACACTTGCCAATTGGTCACGGTGTGCTTCGTCCTTAGCCAAGACCCAAGGAGCTGTCTCATCGATGTATTTATTAGTACGTGAGATAAGTGTCCAGACTGCTTCAAGCGCACGTGGGTAGTCAACTGCTTCCATGTAGGTGTGGTAGTCAGCGATTGATTGTTCTGCAACGTCAGCAAGAGCCTTATCAAAGTCTGTCACGCCTTCTACGTAGGCAGGAATTTTACCATCAAAATACTTGTTAATCATTGAAACCGTGCGGTTAAGAAGGTTTCCAAGGTCATTGGCCAATTCATAGTTGATACGACCTACATAGTCCTCTGGAGTGAAGGTTCCGTCTGAACCAACTGGAAGGCTACGCATGAGGTAGTAACGAAGCGGATCTAGACCATAACGTTCTACTAGCATTTCAGGATATACGACATTCCCTTTAGACTTAGACATCTTGCCATCTTTCATGACAAACCAACCATGGGCAATCAAACGATCAGGCAATTTGATATCCAACATCATAAGAAGGATTGGCCAGTAGATTGAGTGGAAACGAAGAATATCCTTTCCTACCATATGGAAGACAGTTCCATTCCAGAATTTATCGTAGTTAGCATGATCCTCTTGACCATAACCAAGAGCTGTCGCATAATTGAGAAGGGCATCAATCCACACATAGACAACGTGTTTTGGATTCGATGGGACTGGTACACCCCAGGTAAAGGTTGTACGAGAAACCGCCAAGTCTTCCAATCCAGGCTCGATAAAGTTTTTCAACATTTCATTGAGACGTCCATCAGGAGTGATGAAATCAGGATGTGATTTGAAAAATTCAACTAAACGATCTTGGTATTTGCTGAGGCGAAGGAAGTAAGACTCTTCTGAAACCCATTCCACTTCGTGGCCTGATGGAGCGATACCACCAGTTACATTTCCAGCTTCATCACGGAAAACTTCTGCAAGTTGACTTTCTGTAAAGAATTCCTCATCTGAAACTGAATACCAACCAGAGTATTCACCCAAGTAAATATCATCTTGAGCAAGCAAGCGTTCAAAGACTTGAGCTACTACTTTTTCATGGTAGTCATCAGTTGTACGGATAAATTTATCGTATGAGATATCCAATAATTTCCAGAGTTCTTTGACGCCAACTACCATACCATCAACATAGGCTTGAGGTGTGATGCCAGCTTCTTCTGCTTTTTGTTGAATCTTTTGACCATGCTCATCCAGACCTGTCAAATAAAAGACATCGTAGCCCATAAGGCGTTTGTAGCGAGCTAAGACATCACAAGCGATGGTAGTGTAGGCAGAACCGATATGAAGTTTACCAGATGGATAGTAAATCGGTGTTGTAATATAAAAATTCTTTTCAGACATAATATTTCCTTTCCAGGCTAATGAAACCTGTTTTTCTAACACTTCATTATATCATATTTTTAGTGATTTTCGAAATGGAAATCCATACAAAAAACAAGATAGACAAGTGTCCATCTTGTTTTTCCTGTTGTTTATTTTATTCATATCGAAGGGCTTCGATAGGATCTAGTTTAGAAGCTTTATTGGCTGGTAGAACACCAAATATCATACCGATGCCAGCTGAGACAGCTAAACTAAAGAGAGCAATTGGAATGGATACGCCAACTTCGATTCCTGCAATCATGTTTTGAAGAAGGACACCCGCAAGCATGGTCACTCCTGCAGCCAGCACAAGACCGATGAACCCTCCTAACAAGGTTAAAATCATGGATTCAATCAAAAATTGAACCAGAATATTAGCCCGTGTAGCTCCCAGTGCTTTTCGTAGACCAATCTCGCGAGTACGCTCTGTCACTGAAACAAGCATAATATTCATAACACCAGTACCACCGACAAAAAGGGAAATCCCCGCAATAGCACTAATAATCGTTGTTATGAAGCCAAATAGTTGTTGAACTTCTTGGAAGGCAGCAGACGCATCTGCAACTTGATATTCCCCTTGTTGAAGACCTGCAATCTCTGTCATTCTTCTTGCCAACTCTGGTCCCAAAGTCTGGGTTAAGCTAGTATCATTGACACGGAAGACAATATTTGAAATCTCATCTGTATTAAAATTAGCTGCAAGAGAAATATTGGTCGTAATTGGTAGTCCTCCGACTCCAAAGGCTTTGGCAGCCTTAGCTTCTTTACTTGCATAAACACCAATAACACGGTAACTAATTTCGTTTACTTCAATAATCTGATTGAGGGCATCCTGTGCGGAACCAAAAAGGCTATTGGCTAGTTCTTCATCTAGGATAATCACACTTGCGAAATCCTTATAATCTTGCGCTCTAAGGCCACGACCTGCAATGATTTCATTTTCGACCGCATCCATATAGGTGATATTCCCACCCGTCATGTTAGCGTGTTCGACCTTTTTATCCTTATATGTCAAGGTCACATTGGCTGAGTTGGTCACATAGTAGCTATCCACTCCCTTGAGCTTAGCAGCTTCCTTGACCCATGCTTCTTGAGGTTTTGGTGGTTCAACAAAATTTTCTTCTTGACCACCAGACAAGGTCAATGCAGATTGTCTTTGTGTAAAGGAACCGTCCTTACTCTTTGTAGGTGAGAAAAAGACATGGATGTCTTTCTGGGACTTGGTCATATTTTTATTGACCTGACGAGACATGGAATCTCCCAAAGCCATGATCACTACAACAGAGGAAACACCTATGATAATACCGATCATGGTCAAGAAGGAGCGCATCTTGTGGGCCATGATAGATGAAAAGGCAAATTTCAGATTCTGCATCTTAGTTTTCCTCCTTTTCTACTTGAACACTGTCAGACGAAATGACACCATCTCGGATGACGATTTGACGTTTCGCATAGGCAGCAATTTCAGGCTCATGCGTAACCATGATAATGGTTTTTCCTTCTTTATTTAATTCAACCAAGAGTTGCATGATTTGATTTCCTGTTTTGGTATCAAGTGCCCCAGTCGGTTCGTCTGCTAGAATGATTGAAGGATTGTTGACTAGAGCACGCGCAATGGCAACCCTTTGCTTCTGACCACCTGACAACTCCGAAGGTAAGTGATGGCTACGTTCTGTCAACTCAACCTTTTCCAGATATTCTGCTGCTAATTTACGACGTTTTGAAGCCGCAACTCCCGCATAAATCAATGGAAGTTCTACATTCTGGAGAGCATTCATCTTGGACAAGAGAAAGAATTGTTGAAAGACAAAGCCGATTTCTTGATTTCGAACCTTTGCTAATTGTTTTTCTCCCAAACCAGCTACTTCTTTTCCGTCTAGAAAATACTGACCACTTGTAGGTGTATCTAGCATACCAATGGTATTCATGAGGGTAGACTTACCAGAACCAGATGGTCCCATGATAGCCACGAATTCTCCCTCATGAACTTCTAGGTTAATGTTTTTAAGAACTTGAAGTTCTTGGTCACCATTACGATAGCTACGGCAGATATTTTTGAGGCTAATTAGTTGCTTCATCAGTCTTCACCTCTTTTCCTTCTTGCAAGGAAGCTGTCGGATTACTGATGACTTTTGCTCCATCTGTCAGACCAGATGTAATTTCTTGGTTTTCTGCATCTGCATTGCCCAATCCAACTTCAACTTTTTTGGCCTTTTGATTTTCGTCAAGAATCCAAACGTAGTTTTTATCTTCTTCCATCACAATGCTGGTAATCGGTACAAGCAATGCTTTGCTAGTGCTTTTCACTTCGACACTGACTGTAAAGCCCTGTTTCAAATCACCAATTTCGCTAGTTACATCGACTGTATATGGGTATTTAGAACCAGTGTTGGAACCAGCTAAGCTACTACTTGCTTCACTATTATTTTTTGGATAATTTGAAATATAGCTAATCTTACCATTCCAAGTTTTATCTGGATAGACCTTAGAAGTAAAGGTGACTTCTTGGCCAACAGAAAGGTTTGCAAGATTGTACTCAGAAAGCTCTCCCTTGACCTGCAAGTTATCGTTACTTACGATATGAACCAAAACTTGACTATTTCCTGTTGGAGATTTTGAAACATTACGATTCACTTCAACAACTGTTCCCTCTACAGTACTCAATACAGTAGCAGAATTCAATTGGGCTTGAGCTTTTTCGAGTTGCGCTTCTGCATCTGCACGCACATCACGTGCATCGCTGATTTGAGAATCAATAGCAGCTGTGGCAGAACCGGATGACTGAGCTGGTGCTTGTCCAGTTGCTCCTTCTAGACCTGCTTGAGGAATACTTGGTGTTGCTGCGGCGGTATTACGTGAATCGTTTAATTCATTGATATGACGGTCAGCTTTAGCTACAGCACGGCTTGCAGCATCATAGGCAGCCTGGGCTTCTGTACTACTATACTTGACTAGTGCCTGCCCCTCGCTGACCTTATCTCCTACAGAAACCAAGACCTCATCCAAGTCACCCTTACTAGCATCATAATAAACATATTGTTCATTCTGAGCCGTCACAGTACCGGATAAGAGAACTGATGAAGCTACTGAACCCTCTTTTGCAAGAGTAATCTTTGCAGTTTCATCTTTTGTTGCAGCTTGATTTGGTTGTCTTAATAGAAGAACGGCAGCCGCTCCCACTACAAGAACTGATGCAACACCGATAGCTGTAAATAAAGGCCATTTCTTGGCTTTTGACTTTCTTTTCATATCAATACTCCTTTTTAATTGCATATATTAAAATTATAGCACATATCTTAAAAATGGACAATTTATTTCTAACTATCCAAAAACATTTGCTAAATCTTTTATTGTTGTGTTAGTTATATAATACAACTTCTTTTTTATTTTTGCAAGCATTTTCTTAAGAAATTTAAGCGTAGCAGATTTTTGCATTGACTTTCAAAAAAAGATAGAATATGACTAGAAAACAACTAAAGGAGCTTTCAATGAGAGAATATGATATTATCGCCATCGGTGGAGGTAGCGGAGGTATTGCTACCATGAATCGTGCTGGCGAACATGGTGCTAAAGCCGCAGTTATTGAGGAAAAGAAATTAGGAGGAACTTGTGTCAATATAGGGTGCGTTCCTAAGAAAATCATGTGGTATGGAGCACAAATTGCAGAGAGTATCCACAAATATGGACCTGACTATGGTTTCACAAGCACTGACAACGAATTTGATTACACAACACTTCGTAAGAATCGTGAAGCTTATATTGACCGTGCTCGCTCGTCTTACGATGGAAGCTTCAAGCGCAACGGAGTTGATTTGATTGAAGGTCGCGCCGAGTTCGTTGATGCTCATACAGTCAGCGTCAATGGTGAGTTAATCCGCGCTAAGCACATCGTGATTGCGACTGGTGCACATCCTCAAATCCCTGCCATTCCTGGTGCAGAACTAGGTGGTAGTTCTGATGATGTCTTTGCCTGGGAAGAGTTGCCTGAATCTGTAGCTATTCTGGGTGCTGGTTACATTGCTGTCGAACTGGCTGGCGTTCTTCATACACTAGGTGTAAAGACAGATCTATTTGTACGTCGTGAACGTCCGCTACGTGGATTTGATAGCTATATTGTTGAGAGCTTGGTTCAAGAAATGGAAAATACTGGATTAAACCTCCACACCCATAAGGTTCCAGCAAAACTTGAAAAAACGGAAGAAGGCATTAGGATTCATTTTGAAGATGGTAGTACTCATACTGCCAGTCAAGTTATCTGGGCAACAGGCCGCCGTCCAAACGTTGAAGGACTTCAACTTGAAAAAGCTGGTGTCACCCTCAATGAACGTGGTTTCATCCAGGTTGATGAATACCAGAACACAGTTGTTGACGGAATCTCCGCTCTTGGGGATGTAACAGGTGAAAAAGAATTGACTCCTGTCGCTATCAAGGCTGGTCGTACTTTATCCGAAAGACTTTTCAACGGTAAAACCAATGCTAAAATGGATTATACAACCATTCCAACTGTTGTCTTTTCACATCCAGCTATCGGAACTGTCGGTCTGACTGAGGAAGAAGCTATCAAAGAGTATGGACAAGAAAACATCAAAGTCTATACTTCAAAATTTGCTTCTATGTATTCATCAGTGACTAGTCACCGTCAAGAAGCTCGCTTCAAGCTAGTTACAGCAGGTGACGATGAAAAGGTAGTTGGTCTTCATGGTATCGGCTACGGTGTTGACGAAATGATTCAAGGTTTTGCAGTTGCTATCAAAATGGGAGCTACAAAAGCTGACTTTGATGCTACCGTCGCTATCCATCCAACTGGTTCAGAAGAGTTTGTTACGATGCGTTAAAAGAAAAGAGAGACCCCTTGGTCTCTTTTTTTATCTCAATCGGCCGTTACAAGTTTGTAACCTTTGTTTTTAAAATAGGTTGACATTTATATCTCTTCCAGTATAATAGTTACTATAAATTATAAAAGAGGTTAACTATTATGAAAAAAGCACACATCTATGCTATTCCTGCTATTGGGGCCGCTCTGATTGCAGTATTAGCCCAAATTAGCATTCCAATTGGACCTGTTCCATTTACTCTGCAAAACTTTGCTATTGGTCTCATTGCTACTGTTTTTAGACCAAGGGAAGCTGTTCTCTCTGTTGGACTTTACCTCTTACTAGGTGCTATTGGACTACCAGTCTTTGCTAGTGGTGGAGCTGGTTTTCATGTTCTGGTTGGTCCAAGCGCGGGTTATCTTTGGTTTGACCTAGTCTATGCAGGGATTACTTCCTACCTAACTCACACAAATAGTGGTGTTGTACGTATTTTCCTAGCTAATCTCTTGGGGGATTCACTTGTTTTTGTTGGTGGTATCCTCAGCCTCCACTTCCTTGCTGGTATGCCTATTGATAAGGCTCTCGCTGTCGGTGTCCTTCCTTTTATTATTCCTGATCTTGCAAAAATTATTGCCATCAGTTTTATCGGACGACCACTCCTTCAACGACTTAGTAGCCAACCTTACTTTTCACAAAAATAAAAAAGAGGCCGGGATTTACTTCCCGTCTCTTTTTATTTATTTATCTATGAACCCTTATTGATTTTTAAAGGCATCTACCATCACTTGGAACTCCTCGTTTGAGAGCGTGATTCCTTTCCCCATCTTTGTGTGATCAGGACTCCAGCTACGAATGTCAAACTTTGCTGGAGCTCCATTAAAGCTGACACGATTGATTTCCTTGGTCCATCCTTTATCGTTTTCAGATAAAGTGAGTAAGTGTTCTTCAATTTCAAAAGTAAATTCTGCCATGTCCTTCTCCTTTTTGTTCTCAATTGATAATTCGAAAAATCTTGTAGATTTCATAAAATTTTTATATAATGAATAAAAGAAGGGAGGCCGGAATGAAAGATTTCTTGAAACAAGCTTTACAAAAAGTCCATGATTTTGTGAATGGTCATGAAGATCCCATTCCTGAAAAAAGCGATCCCCTCATTGCTAGACTTGAAGAAGCACTAGCCAAAAAAACGGCTGTCCATATCATCTTTGCTGAAACGAGTTTTACAGGCAATATTATCAAGTATGATACTGACCGCCAACAAATTATCGTTAAAAATTTCGCCAAAAACGTCAGCCGTATTATTCGAGTATCGGATATCCGGAGAGTAACATTTGTTCCTTCTACTATCCAAACTGCTCAAAAAAGAAGATTTAAGAAAGAGTGAGATGAGTTCATCATCTCACTCTTTTTCTATTAACGAATTTGTTCAAAATGTAGGTGAACCGCGATGTGGTCGCCATACCCACTTCTTTCCAAATCACGTTGCAAACGATAAGAGATATAGTGTTCTGCGATGGTAATGTATCCTGCTCCAAGCAAGCGGTGTTCAACCATTGATTGGATCATGCTGATGGTTGCACGCTCTACTTTTGCTTCTTCCAAATCCAAAACAACCTTTTTAGTCACTTGAGCTAGGTTTTGGCGCAAATCGTCCGTCAATACATAGACTGTTTGAGCTGCTTTAAGAATAGCTTGGTAGATTTTATCTGGATCAAAATCAGCGACTTGTCCATCACGTTTAATTACTTGCATAGGTTTCTCCTTTTAATTGTTATTTTCTTTTATTTCTGCTAACATTTTCTCTTCTTCTGCTGTCAACTGATAATGTTCCAGCAAATCAGGTCTGCGTTGGTAGGTTTTCTTCAGACTCTCATAGAGACGCCATTGACGGATATTTTCATGGTGGCCACTCATGAGAACATCTGGGACTACCATACCACGAAAATCATATGGTCTTGTGTACTGAGGATACTCCAAGAGACCGGATGAGAAGCTGTCATCTTGATGACTAGTTTCCTTTCCAATAACTTCTGGAATCAAGCGAACCGTCGCATCAATCATGGTCATTGCTGCTAGCTCTCCACCAGTCAGGACATAATCTCCTAACGAGATCTCATCCGTCACCAAGGTCTTAATCCGTTCATCATACCCTTCGTAGTGACCACAGATAAAGATGAGTTCTTCTTCCCTGGCTAAATCTTTCGCATAGGCTTGGTCAAACTGTTTTCCAGCTGGGTCTAAGAGAATCACGCGCGGATTCTTTTTTTCAATGGCATCAAAGGCATCAAAGATGGGTTGCGCTCGGAGCAACATTCCTTGACCACCACCATAGGGTTCATCATCTACATGACGCGCCTTCTCCGCATATTCACGAAAATTATGATATTGGATATCTAAGAGTCCTTTTTCACGTGCCTTTCCAACGATGGAATGCTCTAAGGGTGAGAACATTTCAGGAAAGAGGGTTAAAATATCAATCTTCATCGTCTAACCCTTCTAAGAGTTCTACATCCACACGATTATTTGGAATATCCACATTCAGCACTACTGGTGGGATATAAGGTAAGAGTAGGTCACGTTTACCCTTTCGTTTAACTACCCAGACATCATTGGCACCTGGTTGAAGGATTTCCTTGATGGTTCCAATCAAGTTATCTCCCTCATAGACCTCTAGGCCGATAATTTCGTGGTAGTAAAACTCGCCGTCATCTAGATCATTGAGATTCTCCTCTGCAACCTTTAGACTATAACCCTTGTATTTTTCGATATCATTGATATGGTACATATCTTTAAACTTGATAATATCGAAATTCTTATGCTTCCGGTGGCTCGCGATGACCACTGTTCGAACAAATTGATCTTTATCATCAAATAAGGCAAGTTCTGCCCCTTTTTTAAAGCGTTCTTCAGTAAAATCTGTCACTGACAAGACTCGCATCTCACCTTGCAAACCCTGAGTGTTGACAATTTTCCCAACGTTAAAATAGTTCATCTGATCTCCTGTATCTATTTCTCCCTTTATTTTATCATGTTATAGGGATTTTCTCAAGTTGGAGAAAAGAATCATTATTCTGCAATGATGAAGTTTATTCTTGTTTTTTCTAACAAAAAAACGAGACCATGTCTCGCTTTTCTTATTTTTCGTCAATAACGATTCTTACTTTTTTGTCTTCAGTTGGGACAGAGTAGACAATCGTTCTTATCGCAGAAATAGTGCGACCCTTACGACCGATTACACGACCCACATCGCTTTGGTCAAGATCCAAATGATATTCCAAAAATTCTGGTGTATCTTCAATCTTGATAGTTAGGGCATCTGGTTGTGAAATCAAAGGTTTCACAATTGCAATAATAAGATTTTCAATCGTATCCATCTGTCAACCTACTTTAAACTTATTTTGAGAATTTAGAATCGTGGAATTTCTTCAAAACGCCTTCTTTTGAAAGGATGTTGCGAACTGTATCTGAAGGTTGAGCTCCATCAGCCAACCATGCAAGAATACGGTCTTCTTTCAAAGTTACTTGGTTTTCTTCAACAAGTGGGTTGTAAGTTCCAACTGTTTCGATGAAACGTCCGTCACGTGGTGAACGTGAATCTGCTACGTTAATACGGTAGAAAGGTTTTTTCTTAGAACCCATACGAGTCAAACGGATTTTAACTGCCATTTTTAATATCTCTTTTCTTTTATTTTTTATTTCGGTGAAATAGCTAAGCTATTTAGCACATGTTCTATTATATCAGATTTCTGAGAGGTGTCAAGAAAAAAACTTGACAGAGTTTAAAATTTTTAAATTTTTTAGAAATTTGTTAGACTAAGAAGAAAAAATATAAAAAGAAAGCTTATGAGTACTACTTTAGATACCATCTATAAAGACTATCCCGTCAAACCCTATATCTCTCCAAATCGTGATGTGGAAGCTTGGCTCCTAAATCCTAAACCTGTACCAAAACGTAATATGGAACTACTAGAGGACGATCTTCTTGCAGGTGATATCATCCTTCTCTGGAGAATCAACTTCGGAACATTCACCACTGAAACTTGGTTTCCAAAATATTTCGAGTACACATATGGCGTTGATGCCCCAAAACATCTAGAAAAGCTCGTTGAAAAAGGCTATGCTCTTATCGAAACTGCTTTTGACTCGCTTGACCATCTAAATGCTACTATGAAAAAGAATATCCTTAAAAATAAGGGTGTTACTGGGCTCTCCAAGATGAAGGCTTCTGACCTGAATCAGGCTCTTCATGACCATTTTTCAGAAGAAGAATTGGCTGCTTGCTTCTCGATTCGTAGCTATAAACTAACTCCCAAAGGTGAACAAGCACTCAAGGATCATCAAGCGATCATTGACCGCCATCCTAAAAAGAATCTTTAATCAACCAATACTGGTTGATTTTTTTGACTGTAGAAACTTCCTTCCATTATTTTATCAGAGCCCTATAAGGATACCGACCATTTACATTTGAAATCCACTTCTTTTTAGGGTACAATGGTAAAAATGATTTTTGAAAGGACTAATATGAAAAAATTAGCTACACTACTACTCATTTCAACATTTGCTCTTGGTGGATGTACAAGCATTCAACGTACACTTCGTGGTGACGATTACGTGGATTCTAAGATTGCTGCTGAAGAAAGTTCTAAAGCTGCTACCCAAGCAGAGAAGGATTTGAAAGACGCCTTAACAAATGAAAATGCTAACTTCCCTCAACTTTCTAAGGAAGTAGCTGAAGACGAAGCTGAAGCTATCCTTCACACAAGTTTGGGTGATATTCGTATCAAACTTTTTCCAAATCTAGCCCCTCTTGCAGTTGAAAACTTCCTTACTCATGCTAAAGAAGGTTACTACAATGGTGTGACTTTCCACCGTGTGATTGATGGATTTATGGTACAAACTGGAGATCCTAAGGGAGATGGAACAGGTGGGGAATCTATCTGGCACGATAAAGACAAAACCAAGGACAAGGGAACAGGTTTCAAAAACGAAATTTCTCCATACCTCTATAATATCCGTGGTTCTTTATCAATGGCTAATACTGGTCAACCAAATTCAAATGGTAGCCAATTCTTTATCAACCAAAGTACAACAGATTATTCTGCTAAACTTCCAACAAGTAGCTATCCTAAGAAAATTATCGAAGCCTATAAAGAAGGTGGAAATCCTACTCTCGATGGGAAACACCCCGTCTTTGGTCAAGTCATTGATGGGATGGATGTAGTAGATAAAATTGCCAAGGCTGAAAAAGACGAAAAAGATAAACCAACTACTGCTATCACTATCGATAGTATCGAAATTGTTAAAGACTACGATTTCAGTAAACAATAACACCATTAACTATAAGGAGATGTAAAAATGATTCTATTTTGGGGGTCAAAAGGTTACCAAAAAGTATTGGGACATACACAGACTACTATCGAATGCGGTCATTGTAACAATGTTGATACTTGGGAAATTACAGAATACGGACGTAAGTTTACTCTTTACTGGATTCCACTCTTTCCTTACGGAAAAACTTATTTCGTTTCTTGCCCGATTTGTCACTACGGTAAAGAAATCCAAAAATCTGAGATTGAAACCTATTTGAATTACTAGCCAAAAAGCCAAGTCACACAGACTTGGCTTTTTCCTATTCTAGTTTTATGGAATTCTCTTTTTATGTTAGCTCATTGAAATCCCAGATTTGGTCCATCCAACCTTCATAGAAGTCTGGTTCATGGCAAACCATGAGGATAGAACCCTTGTATTCCTTCAAAGCACGTTTGAGTTCGTCCTTGGCATCCACATCCAAGTGGTTGGTAGGTTCGTCTAGAACAAGGACATTGTTCTCACGGTTCATCAAGAGACAGAAACGTACCTTGGCTTGCTCTCCACCTGACAAGACTTGGATTTGACTCTCGATATGTTTAGTCGTCAGACCACAACGGGCAAGGGCAGCACGAACTTCGGCTTGGTTAAGCGCTGGAAAGGCATTCCAAACTGCTTCTAGTGGTGTCTGGCGATTTCCTCCTTCCACTTCCTGTTCAAAGTAGCCAAGTTCAAGATAATCACCACGTTCTACTTCACCAGCGATTGGTGGAATAATGCCCAAGAGACTCTTCAAGAGTGTTGTTTTCCCGATACCATTGGCACCAATGATGGCAACCTTTTGATTGCGCTCAAAGGTAAGATTTAATGGTTTAGTAAGAGGACGGTCATACCCAATCTGCAAGTCCTTAACTTGGAAGATAAAGCGTCCAGGTGTACGAGCCGTTTTGAATTCAAAGGATGGCTTTGGTTTCTCACTTTGAAGTTCGATGATATCCATCTTGTCCAATTTTTTCTGACGAGACATGGCCATGTTACGAGTTGCAACACGTGCTTTGTTTCGAGCCACAAAGTCCTTGAGATCAGCAATTTCTTTCTGTTGACGCTCATAGGCTGCCTCCAGCTGCGATTTCTTCATAGCATAGACTTCTTGGAACTGGTAGTAATCTCCAGAATAACGAGTCAACTGCTGATTCTCTACATGATAGACGATATTGATAACGTCGTTGAGGAAAGGAATATCGTGTGAAATAAGAACAAAGGCATTCTCATAGTTCTGAAGATAACGCTTGAGCCAGTCAATATGTTCGGCATCGAGATAGTTGGTCGGCTCGTCAAGAAGCAAGATATCTGGTTTTTCAAGAAGAAGTTTGGCTAAAAGCACCTTGGTTCTTTGCCCACCTGACAAGGCTGTTACGTCTGTATCCATCCCAAAGTCCATGACACCAAGGGCACGCGCCACTTCATCAATCTTTGCATCTAAGGTATAGAAATCACGGCTTTCCAAACGGTCCTGAAGCTCTCCAACTTCCTCCATCAGGGCCTCAATATCAGCACCATCTTCTGCCATTTCCATGTAAAGATCATTGATACGCGCTTCTGCTTTGAATAATTCGTCAAATGCTGTACGAAGAACGTCACGAACAGTTTGGCCTTCTTTGAGCACCGCATGCTGATCTAGGTAGCCAGCTGTCACATATTTAGACCATTCCACCTTACCTTCATCAGGTAACATTTTACCAGTTACGATGCTCATGAAAGTTGATTTCCCTTCACCATTAGCACCAACTAGACCGATATGTTCACCTTTTAAAAGACGGAAGGATACGTCTTCAAAAATCGCACGATCACCAAAACCGTGACTTAAATTTTTTACTTCTAAGATACTCATTTTAATTCCTTATCTTGTTTTTATGTAGTAGTTTATAAAGGACCCAAGCCAGGTAGCCACCCAAAGTATTGGTCCACAAATCATCAATCTCAAAGACCCGATTAAAATCAAAGAAAAAGTCTAAAACTAGCTGTGTACATTCGATTCCTAAACTCAATAGAAAACTGAGAAGAATCACTTTCTTCGTTTTTCTAAGACTAGGGATGAGATAGAGAAGTTGGAAAATCAGAGGGAAGAGCAAGAGGACATTTAAAGCATTTTGCAAAAAGATCCAAAATAGCTGTGTGATACTTGTTACTTCTCCCAATTTCCAAAGGGAGTTAAAAGGCGTCAAAAGAAAAACCAGGCGTCCAATAGTTTGAATACCTGGAGTTTCCACTCCTGTAGGAAGTTGAGGCTGGGGAGTAAAACAAAAACAGACGATACAAAGACTGTATAACACGATTCCCAGGCTTAGTAATGTTTTTCGTTTCATCTTATGGATTTACTTCCGCTACTGCTTTTTGGCGATCACGCTTCATGGTATTTGAACGCAATTGTCCACAAGCTGCATCGATATCAGTTCCGTGTTCCTGACGAACGACACAGTTGATTCCTTTTTTCTTAAGGGTATCATAGAAGGCCATGACACGCTCTTTAGGACTTCGACTGTATTGGTCATGTTCACTAACTGGATTATAAGGAATCAAGTTGACATAAGACAATTTCTTGATATTTTTAAGCAATTCAGCCAATTCAAGTGCTTGTTCAACTCCATCATTGACTTCATTTAGCATGATATATTCAAAAGTTACGCGACGGTTAGTTGTTTCAATATAATACTCGATAGCTGCAAAGAGTTTTTCAATTGGAAAGGCACGGTTAATCTTCATGATGCTTGAACGAAGTTCATTGTTTGGTGCATGAAGAGAAACAGCAAGGTTAACCTGAACACCTTCATTGGCAAAATCACGAATCTTGTGAGCCAAACCTGAAGTTGATACGGTGATATGGCGAGCACCGATAGCCATTCCCTTATCGTCATTGATGGTACGGATAAAGTTCAAAACGTTATTGTAGTTGTCAAACGGTTCTCCAATACCCATAACAACGATATGGCTAACACGTTCATCTTGTCCACGTTCGTCAAAATATTTTTGAACCAACATAATCTGTGCAACAATTTCTCCGTTATTGAGGTCACGTTGCTTCTTAATCAAGCCTGAAGCACAGAAGGTACAACCGATATTGCAGCCTACTTGAGTCGTTACACAGACTGACAAACCATAATGTTGACGCATCAAGACAGTCTCAATCAGCATCCCATCTGGTAACTCAAAGAGGTACTTTACAGTTCCATCGGCTGACTCTTGAACGATACGTTGTTTCAAGGGATTGACAACAAACTGCTCGTTGAGCTTGGCAATCAAATCCTTAGACAAGTTGGTCATTTCTTCAAATGTCTGAACACGTTTACGGTAGAGCCACTCCCAGATTTGATCCGCACGGAATTTCTTTTCGCCCTGTTCCAAGACCCATTCTTGCATGCCTTGGCGTGTTAAACTATAAATTGAAGGTTTCATGTTTTCTCCTTATTCTCTAAACTTTTTCTCTAATCTTTCTGACGGATGACGAAATGACGTTGTCCTTTTTCTTCGTTCTGAGGTTTTTGTTCTTTACGACGACGTCTATTTCTCTTGTCCGTGTTATTTCTTTTTTTATTTTGTGATGTTTTCTTGCCTTTTCGAGTATCTTTTTCTTCCTCTTTTTTGCGCATTTTTTGGTCAAATGGTGCTCGTTTAGGAGTTTCATTTTCTAGGACAAAATAGGCACAACCATAGCTGCAATACTCGAGTAGGTAATCTTGTAAACGGCTGATTTTCTCGAGAGACTCTTCAGCTCGCTCATTCTTGTAGAAACCACGTAAGCGCAACTGCTCATTACTCCAGTCACCTACTATATAATCATACTTGTTTAAAACTTCGGAAAAACGTTGAGTAAAAGCCGTTGCATCAAAAGCATCCTTGCTATTTTCAACCAAGATAAAAGAAAAACCTTCAGCTTCAACCTTAGTATCATTCAGATGAAATTCCGGACCAGGGAATTTATTGTAATTGTATAATTCAGGTGCAATTTCTTTACGCATAATCTTCCTTTTTAACGTTTACTTAATACTTTATTTTACCATATTTTTGCCATATTTACAGCTTTTGATTTAAAATGAAAAAAGTCTGACTATTTCAATATTCAATTCTAAAAGACACAACTGTACAAAAAAGAAAAAACTGGGAAAACCCAGTTTTTAAATATTATAGGTAAAGTAATTTGAAAAGTGCTACAGCGGCAATAGCAGCAGCAATCGGTGCAACTACTGGTACCCAAGCATACCACCATTTTGAATCACCCTTGTGTGCACCAAGGATTGATTTAGGAAGTAATGCGTGAAGAAGACGTGGTCCAAAGTCACGAGCTGGATTCAAACCTGGTCCTGAAGGTCCACCAAGTGAAGTAACCAAAGCCATTACCAAGAAACCAAGTGCCAAGTGTGCAATACCAAGACCTGGTGACAAGAATGGAGCTACTTGTGTTTTCGCTTGTTCAAGATATGTAGCGACTTGTTCTTGAGGAATTGTTTGACCTTGAGCAGTCGCTTGTGCCACTTGTTCATTAATCAATGCTTGAGCTTTTGTAACTAACTCAGCACCAAAGAAGTTCTTTGTTAAACCAAGTGCTGCAAAGAAAAGAACAAATGATCCAATAAACTCATTGATAAATCCGTTCACAGTTGCTGCATAACGTGATTCTTTTGTACCATGATCCAAACTTGAAATAGTTGAGAAAGATCCCAGGATGTTATTTGGATTTTCCGTCTTCAAGTAGTAGGGACGGTGAGTCGCAACAACCAAGGCTTGTCCGAAGATTGCTCCCAAAACTTGCGCGATGATGTATTGTGCTACTTGTGACCAAGGGAAGAGACCGCTAACTGCAAGTCCAAGAGTGAAGGCTGGGTTGATGTGGTTTCCAGAAACGTTACCAAACATCAAAGCTGGAATCATAACCCCCATACCGTAACCAACAGCGATAACGAGCCAGCCACTTTGGTGACCTTTCGTACCTTTAAGTTCAACGTTGGCAACCGCACCATTTCCCAAGATAATCAAGATGGCTGTTCCCAAAAATTCTGTGGCATATTTAATAGCCCATGTGAAATCCATTGATAGATTCTCCTTATTATTTTTTAGACAATCCCTATTCTATCAATTTTTAAACCTTTTAGCAACAGATTTTCTAAAAGAATCCTATGGAAAACGCTTTTATTCAGGGCTTTAAAAAAAGACTTAACAAAGAGAGTTTGTTAAGCCCTGATTTCGATTATTCTTGACGCTGACCAAAGTCCTTAATCATCTGCTCCATTTCCTCACGACTTGGTGTCGTAAGCATATAGAGATAGTCTCCTTGCAGTTCAGCAAAGGCAGCTGGCATGATTTTCTTGACCTTGAACTGGTTTCCATATTTAGCGAGCAAGTCTTCTTCTGAATAAACATAGTTAGCATTGGCGCGACGAGATGTTGCCAAGCAATACTGAGTTTCAAACGGAGACTCTGGGAAGGGTTCACCTGCAACGATCGCTGCATAGCCCTTGTACAAATCCAAGGAATGAGCATAGTTATAGACATCAATAGTGAAGCCACCCGCTGGACGGTTATTGTACTCAATGGCAATATAATCATCACCCTCACGGAAGAACTCAATATGGAAGAAACGTTCTTTCATACCAAATTCCTTGACAATAGCCTCACCATACTTGCGCAATTTTGGATCCATATCTTTAAGAACATAATAAGAATTGTCCATCTTGTAAATCATGAGATCAAGCGGTGTATGGGCATAGTCAAAGGTCGTAGAAAAGACGATATTTCCATTTCTATCTACCAAACCGTCGAAGGTACAGATTTCACTTGAGGTTACAAATTTTTCAAAGAAATAAATGGTTGAATGGTCCCATTCAGCCTTAAAGTGGTTTACATCATCTTCTGTTTCAAGTTTGAAGGTTGCTGCTGCACCTACTCCATTATCAGGTTTCGCAATCATTGGAAGTCCAATTTCTTTCACAGCTTTATCAACGTCTGCTTCTGTTTCAATGACTGCACCTGGCACAACTGGAACCCCAGCTTTTTTGAAGAGTTTTTTCATCTCAGATTTGAACTTAGTCTTCTTGAGGTCTTCTGGTTTGGCACCAAAAACATTGAATTGTTCACGAAGGGCAGCATCCAACTCTAGCCAGTATTCATTGTGAGACTCGATACGATCAATTGGACCATGCTTATAAAAAAGAAAGGCGACGGCGCGTTTAACCTCATCGATGTTTTCAAGATTATCAACTCGGAAATACTCCGTCAAGCTATTGCGCAATGGTTCATCTAGTTGTTCGTAGGGTTCTTGCCCAATCCCTAGAACGGTAATTCCTTTATTGGCTAATTCAATACTAAACTGTTGGAAATTTTGTGGGTAATAGGGTGAAATTACAAGATAATTCATAAGCGACTCCTTTTATAGACTCATGTGACCGAGAAAATAAGGCATTTGTTTGCGCCACCATTCCCAATCGTGGGCAACATCGTGTCCCCATTCTGCAAACCAAGCAGGAATTTGTTTTTGATCGAAGGCTTCTTTGAGCTTGTAGTAAGAAGGTAGCCCATCATGTTCCCAAGCTCCTAGGCCTGTACAGATAACAATCTCAGCTTGACGATAACGGTCAATAAACCAACCATCATTTTGATTCCAGATATAATCTACTGGTGAGTTTTGATAGATGGCATCATCATTGTAGTAATCACCGACAAAGAAACGTGCATCGTAGACACCACTAAGGGCAATTACTTTGGTGAAGACATCCGGATGTTGCAAGAAGAAGTTGAGAGCATGGTAAGCACCCATAGAGCAACCTGTCGTCATCATGCCATCAAACCAGCCCGTCTTATGCTTGATAAAAGGAATAGCTTCTTCAATCACATATCGTTCATAGGCACGGTGCATCTCAGCTTGATCATGACTATTTTTCCAAGTAGCAAGCCAGCTCTCGCTATCGACACTTGAAAGGGTAAAGAACTGCACGCGACCTTCTTCAATAAAGGATGCACAAGCATCAATCATTCCAAAATCATAGTACTCATTGTGGCTACCACCTGAAGAAGCAAAGACAACAACTGGGATGCCTCCATGTCCGTATCGATTGACATACATTTCACGGTTAAGATGACCACTCCAGTGGCTAAGATGTTCAATATGCATATCCTGTCTCCTTTATACTATTTACCAATTTTCTGCAAAAAAGCGTAAGCAAGCTGGAAGATTTTCTGCCCATGGAATTTCATGGTGGATAGCCCCGGCTTGAACCTTGAGTGAGAGATTTTCCAACTCAACTCCTCCTGCTATCAAATCATGATAATAGCGAAGAGAAGAGTCAATATAGGCCTGCTTAATATTACCAGCCATGAGGGTCTTATCCGTGTCATCTGCTTCTTCCGTCCCAACATAGATAAAGACTCGTTGATCAGGTAATAGTTTTTTACGCTCCATATAGCGATCAAAGGCCTCTTGGTGAAGCCAGTTAGCTGATGAAAAGACACCCAAGCAGCCAATCTGGTCTTGATACTCCAAGCCAATAAACTGTGTAATATTGCCACCTAGAGAAGATCCAACCATAGCAGTGTGCTTGCGATCAGACTTTGTCCGATAGTTTTCGTCGATAAAGGGTTTGACCACTTCCATGACAAACTCAGCGTACTCGACTCCCTTACCACCAAATTGTTGACCAGGGATGTTAGACTCTTGGAATTTCCAAGCTGCATACTCATTCATCCGTCCAAGTCCATCATTGTCAATGGCCACTATAATCATGCGGCTGATATCTGGATTTCGCTTGATGGCTGGGATAATCTTCCAGGAATGGCCTACGTAGGATTCCTTACTATAAAAGACGTTTTGTCCATCATGGAAATACACCACAGGATAACTTCTATCCGTATCTTTCTCATAGTTTTTAGGGAGGAGAACACGTACGCGACGCTCCTTACCTGTGTAGGGAACCACCAATTTATGCTCTCGCATTTTTAAATAAAAATAAGATTGATTCATTGTCAGAAAACTCTCTATATTCAAAATTTTATCTAATTATATCATAAAAATAGAAAAAAAGTCAGTTTCCGTCCAAATTTAGGACAATAAACTAACTTTTTTTACTTATTTTATCTTTTCCTCTGGTTTTTCTGATTAAAGGAGATCATCGATCAACTCATCGACCGCATCCTTCTCAGCCTGAGGTGTAATTTCAGTAATCATGATTCCCGCTACTGCACGTTCAACCAATCCTTCAACATCCATTCGAGCTTCATACTGCTCTGCATTCTTAATCTTAGGATTTGTCTTCGGACGATCTGGTGCAAAAATGGTACAACAGTCTTCAAAGGGCTGTATAGAGATTTCAAAGGTATCAATTTCTTGCGCAATATCAATGATTTCTAGCTTGTCCATAGTTACAACTGGACGAATGATTGGTGTGTTGGTCACAGCATTGATAGCCTGCATACTTTCAAGGGTTTGACTAGCCACCTGACCAAGACTTTCCCCATTGATGATAACCAAGCCATTTCGTACCTCACGGATACGATCTGTAATGCGCATCATAAAGCGACGAGTCAGCGTCATCAGATAGGCTTCTGGCGCCTTGGCTTTAATTTCTTCTTGAATCTCCGTGAATGGCACTTCGATAAACTGGATATTACCACCGAATTTGGTCAATTTACGGGTCAAATCCTGTGCTTTCTTGAGGGCACCTGGACTTGTGTAGGGAGGGCTCGCAAAGTGAACAGCCTCGATATCCACTCCACGTTTTAGAGCTAGATATCCAGCAACTGGTGAGTCAATCCCTCCTGACAACATGAGCATACCTTTTCCAGAAGTTCCTACCGGCAAACCACCTGCACCACGAATGGTTTCATATGAAAGGTAGGCTGCTTCTTCACGAATCTCCACTTGAAGGTTAATGTCAGGATTTTTCATTTGTGCTTGCACATTTGGAATAGCATCAAATACTGCTCCACCGAGAGTTTGGTTGAGTTCTCGACTGTCTAGCTCAAAGTTGTGGTCGCTACGCTTACTTGAGATTTTAAAGGTCATCCCTTCCTTGTAGATGTCTTTCATAATCTCTTGAACAGCAGACTTAAGAACTTCTACGGATTTTTCAACCTTATATACTGGAGAAAAATTTTGAATCCCGAAAACTTGCTTGAGAGATTCTGCCACAGGTTCATAATCTGCCCCATTCAGATAAGCATGGGCACGATCGCGGTCTGCTGTCACTTTAACTTGAGGATAGATGGATAAAACGTCCGAAATATTATTGCGAAGTTTATTGATGAAACGCATACGGTTTTTACCTTTGGTTGAAAGTTCCCCGTAGCGAATCATAATTTCTGAATATTGCATGAATACTCCTATCTTACTTTTCTAGTTTGATTGTAAATTAATTTTAGTTTGGTCAAGAACTGCTCCACTTGACTCATGTCATTTTCTAGGTCTAGACTGACGCGTACTGCTGACTGAGCCTTATCTTTTTCAACCCCCATGGCAATCAAGGTGCCTGCAGGTTTTCCTGCCTTGGACGAGCAAGCAGAGGTTGTGGAGATGAAAATATCATAGTCCTCAAATGCATGAACGATGACTTCACCACGGACACCCTTAATCCCAAAGGTCAGAATATGAGGAGCAAAATCTTCTTCTCCTGAGAAAACAAAAATATCAGGATAATTAAGAAGGGCTTGACGGATAACCTCTTTCATCTGACTTGTTTTGCTAGCAAATAAGTCCAATCTCTCCATAGCCAAACGTAGGGCCTTGGCAGTCGCAGCAATTCCTGCTACATTCTCAGTTGTGGAACGATAGTCGCGCTCCTGGCCACCACCGGTTAATAGGGGGGTGATTTTCTTGCCAGACTTAATGTAGACAAAGCCAACACCCCGAACTCCGTGGAACTTATGACTGGAGAAGGTCGCAAAATCAACTCGGTCTGCCAAATACTTTTCTGTTGGTATTTTTGCCAAAGCCTGAACAGCATCAACATGGAAAGAAATGGTTGGTTTATCTGCTAAAAGCTCTGAAATAGCTTGGATGGGCTGGATGGAACCAATTTCATTGTTAACTGCCATGATGGAAACTAGTGTGGTATCAGGACGAAGTAAACCTGCTAAGGCTTTTACATCTACAAATCCTTTTTCATCAACTGGTGCAAAATCCACTTCAAACCCTTGAGTTTTGAGCCAGAGAGCTGACTCCTTGACTGCTGGGTGCTCAATGTCAGACACAATGATATGTTTGCCAAATTGCGCTTTTTCAAATGCAACCCCTTTGATAACCCAATTATCCCCTTCAGTACCACCAGATGTAAAGAAGATTTCCTCGCATTTCTTGCCAATTAAATCTGCAATCTGCTGACGAGAAGCTTCTAAAATTCTGGTAGACTGATCACCCAAACGATGAAGGCTAGATGGGTTACCAATAATTTTTGCAGACACCTGCATGTAAGTTTCAAGTACTTCAGGATAAGGCTTGGTCGTAGCCGAATTATCAAAGTAAATCATTGTTTCTCACACTTTCTAAAATCACTCCTTCTATTGTAACACGAAACAGTTCAGGCGACAAGAAATGCCGTTCAGGTTCATTTAAGTTTTTTTTAAAGATTTTGGGTATAATGAATCATGGTAAAGGAGAGAAATTATGTCTAACTATCGCAGAAAATCAAAACCTAAAACTGAACATATCAAAAAAGGCTTTACCGTCTTTCAAAAAACAATTGCAACTTTAGCCAGTATCCTTGGTTTGATTACAGCTAGTATCACTATCATGAATGCTTTAGATAAAAACAAGGATCATAAAGATACGACTACACAAACAACCATTATAAAGGAAGTTCAAAAGGAAGCTCCAGCTGAATCCAATGCACCTGCACAGAATCAAGGAAGCAACCAAGAAACTAATTCTGCAAATGGTGGAGTTGACGAAAAAAATAATAATGTTCAATCAGAAGAGACTACTCAAGCTTCTAACAACGTCCCAAAAAATCAAACTGATGGAGTTGCTCAATCTGATACAGTTGCGACAGACAATAAAACAAACCCTTAACAATAAAGCTTCTCTCCAGTTTCGGAAAGAAGCTATTTTTTTATTGTTGTAAGACTTTTCGAGGTTTTGTTCCTTCAGCAGGACCGATAACACCAGCCATCTCTAATTCTTCCATCAATCGAGTTGCACGGTTAAAACCAACTGATAAACGACGCTGAATCATAGAAGCACTCGCCTTTTGTGTCTCGATGACAAGGGCTTTTGCTTCTTCAAAGAGTGGATCACCAGCATCATCGCTAGAACCAAAGTCGCCTTCAGTCTCGGACACTTCTCCAGGGTCAAAGCTTTCATCATAGTCAGCATCTGCTTGGGACTTGATGAAGTTCACAATACGCTCGACATCATCATCTGAGATAAAGGAACCTTGAAGACGAACTGGATGGTTTTCATCGATTGGCTTAAAGAGCATATCTCCTCGACC
Organism: Streptococcus sp. Marseille-Q7087; assembly: GCF_965111935.1. Lineage (NCBI taxonomy): Bacteria > Bacillati > Bacillota > Bacilli > Lactobacillales > Streptococcaceae > Streptococcus > Streptococcus sp. Marseille-Q7087. Next base: position 1,175,023 of record NZ_CBCOPJ010000001.1, read on the forward strand.
AAGCAATTTCTCAGCGCCATTTTCATCCAAAATCGTCCGTGAGTCTGTTCCTGATGAAACAGCGAAGGCTACACGAGACGGAACATTGGCCTTAATCAAACCAGAGATAACATCTACTGAAGGACGTTGGGTTGCAAGGATCATATGGATACCAGCTGCACGCGCCTTTTGTCCTAGACGGATAATAGCATCTTCTACTTCCTTGCTGGCAACCATCATGAGGTCAGCTAACTCATCGACAATCACAACGATTAAAGGTAGCGGTACTTGTTTGTATTCGGACTGAGCGTTAAACTCTTCTACCTTAGCATTGAAACCAGCGATATTTCGAACGCCGACTTTAGCAAAGAGCTCATAGCGGTTTTCCATCTCGTCAACAACCTTTTGCAATGCCTTGCTAGCCTTACGAGGATTGGTCACAACTGGAATCAAGAGATGAGGGATATCGTTGTAGACTGAAAGCTCAACCATCTTTGGATCGACCATCATGAATTTGACTTGGTCTGGGCGTGCTTTCATCAGAATACTTGCAATAATGCCGTTAACCGCAACAGATTTACCAGAACCTGTAGAACCGGCCACTAGCAAATGAGGCATTTTAGCTAAGTCAAAACTACGAGCTGTTCCGTTAACTGCTTTCCCAAGAGGAATTTCTAAAAGATTTTCAGGTTTTGTTTGTGATTGTTCCCAAAGTTCACGGAAGGATACAGTTGCAATTTCAGAGTTTGGAACTTCGATACCAACCAAAGATTTCCCTGGAATTGGAGCCTCAATACGGACATCCTTGGCAGCCAAAGCAAGAGCCAAGTCATCTGCTAGGTTGGAAATGCGATTGACACGAACACCTACAGCAGGTTTTACTTCGTACTTGGTAACGGATGGCCCAATTTCTGCTCTTTCAACCGTTACTTTAATACCAAAACTTGCGAAGGTTTCTTCCAAAATCTTGATATTCTCCCGAACGATTTTCTTTTCTTTAGACTGGTCTTTTGGTTTATCTGGGGCGAAAAGTTGCAAGCTTGGGAGTTTATACTCTAAGGCTTTTTTAGCAGAAAAATCGACTTCTACTTCTTCGTCATCCTCTTCTGGGAAAACTTCTTCCTCTGGAAAATCCACTTCCTCAGGATATTCAAAATCAGCTTGAGGGAGAATAATCTCTGGTTCTACCCATTCTTCTTCTGGAAGTGGAGGAAAATCGTGCAGTAGCTCTTCTGATAATATTTCTCCAGTTTCCATATCTACAGGAGTCATGTCAAGCAAAGCCTGCTCTTCTCTTTCTTTTTCAAGTCTTGCTTGCTCTTCCGCTTCTCTTCGTGCCTTTTCCTCTTCACGCTTGATAAAGCGCTCTTGTTTTTTCTGTTCACGGCGCTCCATCCAGATAGCAAATCGAGCCGAAAGAAAATCAGCGATATCGTAGATTGACCATGGACTAATCAATAGTGCACCGATTAAGACTAAGATTGCTCCGATGAAGTAAGTTCCAATATTTGAGAACAAAAAAGCTACCGGAATGTAGAGGATAACCCCTAGCAAACCTCCACCGGCAAAACTAGTCACTTTAAAGCTAGTTAAATCTTTAAAAATTTGACCGGCAGTCCCTTGGAAAACAGCGTTTGCCATGCTAAATTTCCAGACAAGATATGCTTGAAAGATGAGAAGCAAGCCTGCAAAAATGAAGAAGAAACCTGCTAATAAACCTTCTTGCTTATGAATCCATTTAAATAAAAATAGATAGATTAGCAGAGAAAAAATAGCTAGATAAGCCAAACTCCCCACGAGTAAGCGGATTAGGTTATAAACAGTGATTCCGACTGCTCCCCATTTGAGAGCCGCAAAAATTAAACAAATAGCCAAAGCTAAGGAAATCAACATTCGTTGAATCGCTTGTTTTCTTTCTAATTCTGCTTTAGACGGTCTGCGTCTTGTTTTACTTGTATTCTTGTTTGCCATGATTCTATTATACCATATTTCAGAAACATCTAGAGAAGAGAAAATAGGCTGTAAATAAGCCTTTTAAATGAGTTAAATCCATAATCTTAAGAATTTAGAAATCTTGATAATATGGATTTTATGTTCAAATGACTTTTTTACTAGACTATTTTGAATTTATTGTAATTACTTCATCTTTTTACATAAAGTTCGTAAGATAGGATTTTTACAAATCCCATTTGATTTTTTAATTTTGGAATTTTTTCTAATTCTCTTATCTGCAACTTCCCAAATACAATCAAAATGGTCTTCCATCATAGAAATAAAATCAACCTCATTTTTATTAGTTTTAAAATCTTCAAGTTTCTTTAGAGTTTCACGTTCACCTATCAATGCGAAATTTGTCTTCCAATTATATGGAGGAAGGGTAACTCTTAAAAAAGCCTTTGTTATCTTCACATTTTTCTCATCTTTATATACTAACATAAAAGGGAGACGATATTCTGTTGAATAGTAACGAATTTCCATTTTCCCTTCTTTTATATATTCACTATATCTTTTTGTAATATCTTCAATTCCAGAACTAATATTTGTACCAGGCTTACGTAAATTTTTTTTTATTTCAAGTTTCTCTAGGTCGGACAAAAATGGAGTATAGACCTGAGAACACAAAAAACGAATCTTAGTTCCACGATCCATAGCCAATTTTAAAATATACTCATTATTAGAAAAGAATTGGCTTCCTGATATAAATAATAAATCTAATCTTTCAGCATTCTCGCACAAGTCCATAATTTCTCTAGTTGAATGTGTTTTCATAGCTGCTATACCTTTAAAACCATAAGACTTAATTTCTTGAGAAACTCGCATTTGTTCTAGTAGTTTATCTTTAAATAAATAAGTGAAACCACCAATTATCAGCGCAACAACTAGCGAAGATAAGGAAGACTCCGCAATACGTGTCCAATCTAAATTTACAAAAATAACATACATATTCATTTAAAACACTCCAATACTATTTTCAATTATTTGAATTACATATTTAGAATATCATCCTAACATTACCTTGTCAATCACTACAAAAAATGACTGCCCACTTTCGTGTTCAGTCATTTGAATGTATTTGTAATTATTTTTCTAATGGTTTACGAAGGTAACCATAAACCACACCACTAACAAGTGCTCCAATCAAGACAAAGACAAGGTAAAGAAGGGCATTTGTTGTAAGGGCGATAACGAAGATTCCTCCATGAGGAGCCATGAGTTTGATACCTGCAAGACCAACAAGTCCACCTGCTACTGCTGAACCAAGGATAAAGCTTGGGATAGCACGAGCTGGGTCAGCCGCACCAAATGGAATCGCACCTTCAGTGATGAATGACAAGCCCATAACGATGTTAGTCAAACCAGAGTTGCGTTCTTCTTTAGTAAATTTATCTTTGAAAAGAAGAGTTGCGACAAAGATAGCAAGTGGTGGAACCATTCCTCCAGCCATAACCGCTGCCATAGCTACTGAACCACCTGTTGCCACTGTTGCTGCAAGAGTACCAGTACCAAAGACATAAGCTGCTTTATTGACAGGTCCACCCATATCGACGGCCATCATTCCTCCAAGAACGATACCAAGAAGGACAGCTGATCCACCTCCAAGACCGCCAAGGAAGTCGTTCATAGCAGTGTTGATTGCTGCCATTGGGATGTTAACAGCTAGCATGACAAATCCTGTCAAGACTGTTCCAAGAAGTGGCAAGAGAAGGATTGATTTAGCACCTTCAAGCGAGCGAGGAACCTTCACGTATTTCTTAACCAAGAGTACCAAAGCACCAGCGATAAATCCACCAACAAGGGCTCCTAGGAAACCTGATGATACACCTGCAAGAGCTGAAGTTGCTTCACCACCTTGAGCGTAAGGGATTTTACCAAAGGCAAAACCTTCTTTGGCAATAGCTCCTGCTACGAAACCTGCTACCAAACCTGGTTTTTCAGCGATTGAGTAAGCAACATATCCAGCAAATACTGGAAGCATCAAACCAAAGGCTGCGCCACCGATTTTCATGAACATAGAAGCAAGTTCATGGTATGATCCAAGATTTCCGAGGCTATCGTTTGGTACACCCATAGCACCATCAATCAAGAAAGCAAGGGCAATCATGATACCACCACCAATAACGAATGGCAACATTTGTGATACACCACTCATCAAGTGTTTGTAGAAGGCACCACCTAGACTTTGTTTTTCGTTAGAAGCTGTTGAAGCTTGTGCTCTGTTAGCAGCTCGGTAGACTTCAGCATTACCGGAAAGAGCCAAGTTGATCAACTCTTCTGTCTTACGAATGCCATCTGCAACCGGACGGTTCACCAATGGTTTACCATCGAAACGATCCATCTCAACTGCTTTATCTGCAGCAATGATAACAGCCTTGGCCTTACGGATATCTTCTGCAGTCAATTTGTTGCCTACACCACTTGCACCGTTGGTTTCAACCTTGATACCAACACCCATTTCCGCAGCCACTTTTTGAAGAGCTTCTTGGGCCATGTATGTATGGGCAATTCCTGTTGTACAAGCTGTAACTGCTACGATAAAGTCACCAGATTCATTTGCAGGAGCTTGAACTGGTTTTTGAGCTTTTTCTGAAGCTTGGTCAAAGAGTTCAATGACTTGATCAGCTGATGTTACTTGACGAAGTTTATCAGCAAATCCGTCTTTCATCAAATATTGTGACAATTCTGCCAAGGCAGCCAAGTGAGTATCATTGGCACCTTCTGGAGCAGCAATCATAAAGAAGAGGTCAGTTGCTTGCCCGTCTAAACTTTCGTAGTCAACACCCTTGTTCGACTTAGCAAAGAGAACAGTCGCTTCTTTAACAGCAGCATTTTTGCTGTGTGGCATTGCGATACCGTCGCCCAAGCCTGTAGAAGTCAAAGCTTCACGCGCTAAGATTCCTTCTTTAAAAGTTTCAAAATCTGTCACGTATCCGTGTTCAACCAAGCTATGAATCATTTCTTCGATAGCTGCTGTTTTTTCAGTTGCTTGCAAATCTAGCAACATGACATCTTTTCTCAATAAATCTTGAATTTTCATCTTTTTTCTACCTCAACTTTTTCATAAGTTTCTTTAATAAATGCTGCAGTTGCTAAATCATCTGAAAATGTAGTTGCTGTTCCACAAGCCACTCCCCATTTGAAAGCCTCTACGGCGTCTTTTGATTTGACAAACTCACCTGTAAATCCAGCAACCATAGAGTCACCAGCACCTACTGAGTTTTTCACGATTCCCTTAATCGGTTTAGCAAAATAAGCTCCATCTGATGTTACCAGAAGGGCTCCTTCGCCAGCCATTGAAATAATAACGTTTTGAGCACCTTTAGCCAGCAACTCTCGAGCGTATTTTTCAATCTCGTCTAAGCTTTCGAGTTTCACTCCAAAGATAGCTCCCAGTTCATGATTATTTGGTTTGACCAAAAGTGGTTGATATTCCAAACTATCAATCAAGGTCTGACCTTCAAAATCACACACAACTTGTGCGCCTGTCCGACGGGTCAAGGCAATCAAATCCTTATAAATAACATTGCCTAAGTTTTTAGCACTCGATCCCGCAAATACAACTGTATCCTCTGCTGTTAGACTTGAAAGGATAGCTTTCAACTCCTCCAGTTGATCTGCTTCAACAGTAGGACCAGTCCCATTGATTTCGGTTTCTTGGTCTGCTTTGATTTTAACGTTGATACGCGTATCTTCTGCAACTTGCACAAATCGCGTTTCAATTTGCTCCTCAGCTAAAGTATCTGTGATAAATTTACCTGTAAAGCCTCCGATAAATCCAGTCGCTGTATTTGGAATATCTAGACGTTTCAAGACGCGACTGACATTGATTCCCTTACCACCAGCAAACTTATCATCACTATCCATACGATTAACACTACCAACTTCTACTTTATCCAAACGGACAATGTAGTCAATAGATGGATTGAGTGTGACTGTATAAATCATACTTCTATTACCTCCGTTTTTTCTTTGATAGCTGGCAAGAGCTCATGACCCTTGCTAGTAATGACGATAGCTCGTTTTAGAGGGGCAACCTTAGCAAAACTAGACTGGCCAATCTTAGATGAATCCGCCAAGACATAGGTTTGTTTGGCATTTTCTAAGATAGCACGCTTAACCGCTCCTTCTTCCATATCTGGAGTTGTATAATAACCTTCGTCTACACCGTTCATTCCGATAAAGGCACGATCAAAGTGTAATTGGTTAATTTGGTTAAGAGCCACCCCTCCGATACTGGCATCCGTTGTCATCTTTACGCCACCACCAATAATGACTGTTGGGATTTGCTTATCCACTAATTGTACCGCATGGTGAATGGAGTTGGTTACTACAGTAATGTCTTTTCGCTCCAATTCCATAATGAGAAAGGCTGTCGTACTTCCTGCATCCACAAAGATAACATCTTTTTCTTTGATGAGGGAAGCTGCTTTTTGCGCAATCAACTTTTTCTCTTGAAGGTTTTTGACAGATTTTTCTTGAATAGTTTCTTCTTCTTGCAAGGAGTGAGGCAACTCAGCTCCCCCATGCACTCGGCGAAGTTTATTTTCAGACTCTAACTCATCTAAATCACGTCTAACTGTGGATTCCGAAGTATCTAGCAAGCCTACTAATTTCTCTAGAGAAACGATTTTGTGCTTTCTTAGTTCTTCTAAAATTAACTTTTTCCTCTCGGTTTTTAGCACCTACTCACCTCCTGTTAACGATTACATTAATCATTCTATCACAAAAAAAAAAACAAAGTCAAGCGTTTTTTATCATTTTCTTTCACTTTCTGTCAAAACTCCTTCAATTTTTAAATAAATTTGCAAGAAAGTAGACTTTATGGTAGACTAGGTTAGTAACTATTGGAAGATTACTCAAGAGGCTTAAGAGGCCGTGTTGGAAACGCGGTAGGCGTGTAACAGCGTGCGTGGGTTCGAATCCCATGTCTTCCGTTTATTTTCTAAAAAAAGATACCCAAGAAATCTTGGGTATCTTTTTTTATATGTTAGCAATAGAACGAGGATGACCTTTTTAAAAAATATCAAATAGCAATTTCACATTGAGGATGGTCAAAATGACGGAAACAATATAACCTAGGATAGTATTCCACTTGGCATTGGTAAATTCTCCCATCAGTGATTTCTTAGAAGTGAGATAAATCAAAGGGAAGATTGAAAATGGAAGAGCGATTGAAAGAAAGACCTGTGAATAGACCAACAACTGATCCAAGGTTTTTTCCTGATGACCAAACAAAACCGCTACTATCATAACAGGTAGCAAGGCAAAGAGGCGTGTCGCCAAACGAATAAACCATTGTGGCAATCTCATATGTAAGAAACCTTCCATAACGATTTGTCCTGTCAAAGTACCTGTGATAGTCGAATTTTGACCACTGGCTAATAGGGCCAAGGCAAATAAAGTTGACAAGGTTGAGCTAGCTATGGCTCCCGCAATGGTTGAATCCTGCAAGGCATTATACATTTGAGAAAAAGCGGAAATTTCAGATGCATGTCCGAAGAAGAGGGCCGCCCCTAAAATCAAAAGAAGGGAGTTAACCACAAAGGCCAATGATAACTGGAGATTTGAATCCCAAGTCATAAAGCGCACGGCTTTTCGAACATCATTTTCGTCCTTGTGATTGATTTTTCGTGTCTGTGACAAGGATGAATGCAAATAAAGATTATGGGGCATAACAGTTGCTCCCACGATTCCTAGTGCCAAGGTTAATTGACTTTCATGTCCTGGCAAAGGACTTTCAAATAAGGTTGCATTCGGTAGATAACCCTCAACGATTCCTTGGAAGCTTGGATGTGACAAAGCTACAAGATAGGTAAAAATTGCTAGAATGGATAAAATCAGTGTTGTAACAATAGCTTCAATCTTCTTAAAGCCAAATTTCATCAAAAGCAATAAGAGAAAGACATCTAGAACCGTCAAGAGGATGGCTATCATAATCGGAATCTTAAAGAGAAGGTTGAGAGCAATGGCAGAACCGAGAACTTCTGCCAGGTCTGTCGCCATCAAGGCTAATTCTAAAATCACCCATAAGCTATAACGAAGCCATTTGGGTGAATGATGAGCCGTTGCTTGAGCCAGGTCCATCTGGGTTACAATCCCAAGCTTTCCTGCCATCTGCTGAAGCTGCATGGCAATAAGAGATGAAATAAAGATGACAAACAAGAGACTATACTTATAGGAAGCACCACCGACTACGCTGGTAATCCAGTTTCCTGGATCCATATAACCAACTGCTACAAGAGCACCGGGACCTAAAAAAGCCTTTAAATTTTGCCAGAAATGATTATTATTTGGAGTCTCGATAGACTGATTAATCTCAGAAAGTGAAACTTTTTTATGAGATGACATTTCTCTTTACCTCTTTCTAAACCTACCCTTTCACTGCTTATCATTACTGAAAGATAAACCTAAACTCATAAGATACTGAAAATTAAATGAAAACTAATTGATTGTTTTCATCATTTTTAACATACCTTAATTATAACACAAAATCTTAGAAAAAATTAATAAATTTAGAACTTGATTAGCCTTTTTAGAGATACAACGTAATGTTGTATCCTTTGTTGAATCCTTTTTTAAAAATGGATTACCAAGAAATATAAAAGAACAAAATAAAAAACGTTGTATTAACAACGCTTTAAAGATATTTATAAAATAAGTAAATTATTAATGGAGCCGGTGGGAGTCGAACCCACGTCCAAACACCTGCCAACATATTTGTCTACAACCATAGGTTATGTATTGTTTTAACAGTCCCTCGACACATAACTCAAGCCCAGGAACTGCGAGCCTATCAATCTCTTATCAAACTGCTAGACAAAGTTTGATCGTATCTCGCTAATAATAAGACCTGTCATCAGACACGAGCAATCCGATTCGGGTCACGCCTGCTGGTTTTTAGGCAGCTAGAGCGTAAGAAGTGTTATTTTTTGCAGTTATATTTAACTGAGCGTTTACGTCGCCACACGAGTTGCAAAATATGCCTCATAATGCCTGTCGAATCCGTAACGACCCCAAAAGACAACAGAACTATTATACCTTATCTGAGGGGAAATTGCAAAAATGTAAGCAAATACCTAGAAAACACCTATTTTCAAGGCATCTGATAGGGCCTGATAGCCAGAGACGCTAAGATGAAGACCATCTGTTGTATAGTCTGATTTGAGTTGTCCTTCCTGATCAAGTAGTTTGTCAAAAACAGATACATATTCTACCTGCATATAGGCTGATGCCAGTTCTTGGTAGGCTTGGTTCCACGCCTTGATTGTATCATTCTTACGAATATAAACAGTCTGTTTGAAATTCTCACTCTCATTGACCGGCAAGATGGAAACAAGCTTTATTTGTGACAGCGGATAGTCACGTGAAATGGTTTGAATCACACTCTCAAGATTGTTTAGTGCTTCCATCATTGGAACATCTTTTCCAATGTCATTTGTCCCAATCAATAATACAATTTGATCTACTGCATCACCATAGAGGTGGGCATCAAGATTCTTCAATAAAAGGCCAGTCTGATAGCCTCGAATGCCTCGATTCACAATCGTCTTTGACGTTCCTAGTAATTCTTGTAAAGGATAATACTCAATAATTGAATCACCAATAAAGATGATAGAGGGTTCAATTACCGAGATACGATTGAGTTCACGATACTTGGTTTGAATTTTCTCCTGCTCTTTTAAGAGCCAATTTTCTAAAAGTTGTACTGCCAAGTTATTCTCCTTTTTCTAGCCAATTTTCTAAAACTTGGTAAACACCTGCCTGACTGTTGGCTGGCGCCACTTTTGTCGCAACTTCCTTAACAGACTCCTCAGCATTTTCCATTGCGTAAGAAATTCCTGCCAACTCTAACATTTCGATGTCATTTTCACTGTCTCCAAAAGCCATGATTTGTTCTGGTTTTAAGTTCCAACGTTTGAGCAATTCCTCTAAGCCCCAAGCCTTATGAATCCCGTCCTGTAAGATATCAATACAGCCATATCCACTAGAAACAGCACGAACATGACCATCAAACAAGTCATTGATTTCCTGCAAAACTGCATCTGATCGTTCTTCACCAACAACCATACTCATCTTTAGAACACCACCGAATAAGCTGGAGTCAAATTCATCAACAAAGTGCATTCGTTGATAGAGCTTTTCAATCATCTCTGGAGTCATAAATTTATCAAGTTCTGTAAAAACAGTGCCTTCCTTAACAAAACCACCATTCATACCAGTGACGACAAACTGATCCTGGCATTCCCTACCTTTAAAATGGTCTAAAGCCCTATCAACCATGACATCATCCCAAGTTTGTGCCTGTAGCAATTTATCATTTTCGAATATACGAGCACCATTAGCAACCACGAGAACGACTCTATCTGCTAGATGTCCCAATAATTGTCGCATACGATGAACTTCATTTCCCGTAGCAATGACAAAACGAACGCCACGTTGATCGAAACGATCCAATATTTTTTCAAGCCGTGGTAGATCCAGTTGTCCTTTTGGGTCTAATAAAGTACCGTCCATATCCGTTGCTATTATCTTAATTTCCATTGTGTCTCCTTGAGGTTCGAATCACTACCACTTCAAACCTACATGTTCATTCATTTCTTTATAGGCTGTATCAATCCGTTCCTTGGTCGCCTCGTCTAACTGACTACGGTATTTTCCGCCCTCTATAAAATCTTCCAAGATATAGGTTTGGTAAAGATAGAGTGGGTAGCCTTCTGGAGAATAACCTCCTTTTGGAGTACGACTCACCCAGCTTGGATGGGCTTGGGCAGTTTCGATAGTCGTTTTACCGAATTTCTTCTTAATGGTCACATCCATGAGGACTCCACGTTCCGTCCACTTGGCATTTTCAACATCCTGCATGGTTTCAATCCGTTGATTTGAGATAAAATTCCCCATAGAGTAGATGATAAGCTTTTTATCACCGTTTTTTTCAATCGTTTCAGCTGGTTCAACAACGTGAGGGTGGCCACCAAAGATAATATCAGCTCCCCAATCAATCATTTTATGGTAAAGTTTCTTTTGCTCCTCAGTCGGCTCAATTTGATACTCAACTCCCATCTGAGGCATGATAATTGTAATATCTGCCTCTTTCTCTGCTCGCTCAATTTCAGCCTTCATTTTATCTTCATCTAAGTCTGAAAGATAACGATTATAATCCTCTTGAGAAATGCTTTGTTCAATGCCGTTAAAACCATAGGAATAAGCTAAAAGGGCAACTTTAATCCCATTGACTTCCTTGATGACAATAGGTGCTTTATCTCGTGGTTCATGAGTGTAGACTCCGATTGGTGTCATTCCAGCTTTTTCAATCGCATCTGCGGTTGAAACTACTCCCTCAATTTGAGAATCCAAGATATGATTATGAGCCAAGTCTAGCACTTGATAGCCTGCATCTTTTATAGCGTCCATGACTTCACCAGGTGCATTAAATAAGGGATAACCTGCAAGATAGTGATCTTTATTTACAGTTCCTTCAAAATCACCAATGACTAAGTCAGCTTGCTTAAGCCAAGACTTCACGTATTCAAAATTTTCATGAAAATCGTAGGTGCCATCTGACTTTTTTGCTGAGATGTAAATAATATCATGGTAGAGCAAATCACCATTTGCCATGATACGAGCACTTGTTTCCTGTTCTGTTACAGTATTCTTCTCCTTATAATTAGCGCTCTGACTCACTGTAGTTGCACTACTATTTTCTAAAGGAATTCCCTTTAGCCCTTCAGCTAATAAGGTCAATACCATCGAAATAGCAACTACAATCAACAAAACCACAATAAAGGTTTTATTACTCCATTGGCGATAGTTTCTAAAAAATCGAATCAATTTCTCGAAAAGCCGTAAGATAGGACCATTTTGATTTCTACTACTACGTTTTTCCATCTTTTTCTCCTTACTTTTTGATGCAAGTCTCCTTACTTTATTATACCACAGACAAATAGGTATTTCCTTTTATTCTAATATTTTTTAACAGCTTCTGTGACTTTCTTTCTCATCTGTTTTGTGTTATCATGTAAATGTAATGTAAGGAAGGAGAGAACATGTCTGCTATAGAACGTATTACAAAAGCTTCACATTTGATCGATATGAAAGATATTATCCGCGAGGGCAATCCAACCCTGCGTGCTGTTGCTGAGGAGGTCACTTTCCCATTGAGTGATCAAGATATTATCCTCGGTGAGAAAATGATGCAATTTTTGAAACATTCACAAGATCCAGTTATGGCTGAAAAACTTGGACTACGTGGAGGAGTTGGACTTGCAGCACCACAATTGGACATCTCAAAACGCATCATCGCTGTTTTGGTTCCAAATATCACTGAAGATGGTGAAACACCTCAGGAAGCCTATGACTTACAAGCTGTAATGTACAATCCTAAAATCGTATCACATTCAGTCCAAGATGCTACTCTAGGCGAGGGAGAAGGTTGTCTATCAGTCGATCGAGCTGTACCTGGTTATGTTATTCGCCATGCTCGAGTAACTGTCGACTATTTCGACAAGGACGGCCAAAAACATCGTATCAAGTTAAAAGGCTACAACTCAATCGTTGTTCAACATGAAATCGACCACTTGAATGGTATTATGTTTTACGACCGTATCAATGAAAAAGATCCTTTTGCAGTCAAAGAAGGTCTACTCATTCTTGAATAAAGAAAAATCCCGTTGCAAGACGGGGTTTTATGTTATAATAGAGCCATGAAAACAAATGATATTGTCTATGGCGTTCACGCCGTTACGGAAGCACTTTTAGCAAACACAGGAAATAAACTCTATCTCCAAGATGATCTACGAGGAAAAAATGTAGAAAAAGTAAAAGAACTAGCTACTGAAAAGAAAGTATCCATCTCTTGGACTTCAAAAAAGGCCCTTTCTGAAATGACTGAAGGAGCTGTTCACCAGGGCTTTGTCCTACGTGTTTCTGAATTCGCCTATACAGAACTTGAGCAGATTCTTGCAAAAACACGCCAAGAAGAAAACCCACTACTACTAATTCTTGATGGTTTAACAGATCCACATAATCTCGGTTCTATCTTGAGAACAGCGGATGCAACCAATGTTTCAGGTGTTATTATTCCAAAACACCGAGCTGTCGGCGTCACTCCAGTTGTTGCTAAAACAGCGACTGGTGCTATCGAGCACGTTCCTATCGCCCGAGTCACTAATCTCAGTCAAACCTTGGACAAACTCAAAGACGAGGGATTCTGGACTTTTGGAACTGATATGAACGGAACACCTTGCCATAAATGGAATACAAGTGGCAAAGTTGCTCTCATTATCGGAAATGAAGGAAAAGGTATCTCAAGTAACATCAAGAAACAAGTAGACGAGATGATAACTATTCCAATGAATGGACATGTACAAAGCCTCAATGCCAGTGTTGCTGCAGCTATTCTCATGTACGAAGTCTTCCGAAATCGATTATAAAAAAGTTTCCAATCGTTTGATTGGAAACTTTTTTAACTATGTTCAGTAATATATTTATAAGCTTCTTGACCTGCAATAGCGCCATCTCCAACAGCTGTTGTAACTTGTCGAAGGTCTTTTTGACGAACATCCCCAACTGCAAAGACCCCTGCAACACTTGTCTTCATGTGATCATCTGTCACAATCCAACCAGCCTGGTCTTGAATGTGCAAATCTTTTGTAAAATCGCTAACAGGGTCTAAACCAACGTAGATGAAGACACCACCAAAGGCATGTTCAGTCACTTGATTTGTTTTAACATTTTCAATGACAACTGACTCCACACGATTTTCACCCTTGATTTCTTTGACAACAGAATCCCAAATGAAATTGATTTTTTCATTGGCAAAAGCTCTATCTTGCAAGACTTTTTGAGCACGAAGTTCATCGCGACGGTGAACGATGGTTACAGACTTAGCAAATCGTGTTAAGAAGATTGCTTCTTCAACAGCTGAGTCCCCACCACCTACAACCAACAAATCTTGGTCACGGAAAAAGGCTCCATCACAAACTGCACAGTAAGAAACACCACGGCTATTGAGTTCTTCTTCACCTGGAACTCCCAAGAGACGGTGTTTAGAACCAGTCGCCACAATAACTGTACGTGTTTCAAATTCTTCATCAGCTGTGATAACTTTTTTTACATCACCATGGTCTTCAACATTTTCAACGAAGCCATAGAGATGCTCAACACCTAGATTTTCAAGAGGTTCAAACATCTTTTCTGCTAATTCTGGGCCACTGATATTGGCATAACCTGGATAGTTTTCAATATCAGAAGTATTATTCATCTGACCACCAGGAAGCCCACCTTCAATCAAAGCAACTTTCAGATTACTGCGTGCTGCATACAAGGCTGCAGTCATCCCAGCAGGACCTGCACCGATAATAATCGTATCGTACATTCTCTTTCCTTCTTTCTTGTTGTAACTATTTTTATTCTAACGGATTATATCCTATTTAACAACTATTATGCCTTGAGAACCAACAAGATACTCATGGTTGCAAAAGACAGTACTGGAATTATCAAAACTCCAATCATAATCATATCGTAGAGGTGGGCTTGACGTTCCTTAGCAGTTTTATCGACTCCTGATAGAGCTCTAAAACCAATCCAAAGCCCTAAAACCAGTAAGACCAGTAGTATCGTCAACACTAAACTCTCTAAATATAAAGCAAATAGCTGGACTAACATGCTCTCTCTCATTTCTATTAATTTTAAAGAGCAAACCCAGTTAGCTTAGCCAACTGAGTTTTTCTTATCTTCTATTATATCAAATGTAGGTCCGTTTGTAACTAGCAAAGAATTCTTTTGTTCGTTCTTCTTTCGGATGATTGATAATCTCATCTGGTGTTCCAGACTCAATAATCTTTCCTTTATCCAAGAACAAAACCTTATCAGCCACTTGAGAGACAAAGGACATGTCATGACTAACCAAAATCATGGTTTGGCCTGATTTAGCGGCATTAGCTATAGATCTTTCTACCTCACCAACCAATTCTGGGTCCAGTGCTGAAGTTGGTTCATCTAAGAGCAAGACGTCCGGTTTCATGGCCAAAGCACGCGCCAAGGCTACCCGTTGTTTTTGTCCACCTGACAAGTGACGAGGATAGTGTTGTTGACGATCAGATAGACCAACCTTAGCCAACTCTTCTTTGGCTATCTTAGTCGCTTCTTCATCTGATAGTTTTTTAACTACTACCAAACCTTCCTTGACATTGTCTAAGGCCGTTCTACGCTCAAACAGATTGAACTGTTGGAACACCATAGATAGTTTGCGGCGAAGAGTCAGAATTTCTTCTTGTGTAATTTGAGAAAAATCCACTTTGAAATCATCAATCTGAATACTTCCACTATCGGGAGTTTCCAAGTAATTTAAGCTACGAAGAAAGGTTGATTTTCCAGCTCCTGATGAACCAATAAGAGCAACGACCTCTCCTTTTTGAATATCTAAGTTCAGATGATCCAAAACGGTCTGACCTGAAAAGGATTTGCTTAAATTTGAAATTTTAATCATTAGCGAAGCTCTCCTTTCACATCTGTCTCAACATTATCTGGTGCTGAAATCGCCATTTTTCTCTCAATAAAGCGACCAAGATTTTCAATAGCAATATTTACAACCCAATAAACTAGAGCTACTGAAATAAAACGTTCGAAGTAACGATAGTCTGCACCACCTAAAATCTGTGCTTGGGCAAAGACTTCTACAACACCTGCACTGAAGGCTAGGGAAGTTCCCTTGGTCAAGCCAATGAGGGAGTTAATCAAAGTTGGTGTTGCAACCACAGCTGCATTTGGAATAATCACACGGCGATAAACTTGTGCACGTGTCATCCCAAGACTGCGAGCAGCTTCAATCTCACCTGGATTTACAGAAAGAATGGCTGCACGGATAGTTTCACTAGCATAGGCTGCCTCGTTAAAGGCAAAGGCTACAATCGCAAACGCTGCAGCTGGAATCGCATTGATATTAAATGCAGTTCCCCATTGTTGATTCAATGCTTTAAGTGCCAAAGGAATTCCGTAATAGGTCAACATGAGTTGTACTAAAATAGGAGTTCCTTTTAAGAAACTAACAAAAAAGGCTTGTAATGGATAAAGAATTCTAACGCGATTGATTTTTACAATGGCAAAAAGCAGGGCTAGCATAATTCCAAAAAAAGCACCAAATACAGTCAACATCAAAGTTGTCGGTAATTGCTGTACAATTCTTGGAATCCCATCAAAGACAGAACGCCAACTAAAGAGTTTGCCGTCTGGGATATATTGCATCAAATTTTGATACCAATCAGATGCTAAAATCGTTGTAACATTCATAGAAACATCCTCTCAAGATAATGATTCATTCTATCATACTTATGCTCTAATTAAAAATATTTGCTACGGGCATATCAGATTTCATCTACCTTCTAGTTTATCATACTTTAAAAGTGGGAGGTTATATATTTTATCTATCAAGGAGATAGACAAAAACTAATTCAGATCCAAGTTACTGTATGTTTTACGATAGCCAATTTGTTTTACAAGACCATTTTCAACTAGTATCGGACGTTTTAACAGCATACCATCACTAGCTAAGAGTTTGGCTGCTTCTTTGTTTGACAATGTTCCAACCTTATCTTTCAATCCGAGTTCACGATATTTGATGCCACTAGTATTGAAAAATTGCTTCAATTCAAATCCCGAAGTTTCGAGCCAGTTTAAAATGACCTTTTCACTCGGAGTCTCTTCAACGATATGAACGTCTTTATATTCTAGTCCAAGTTGATCTAATTCTTTCTTAGCTTTTTTACAAGTTGTACATTTTGGATATTCGATAAATTCTAACATTTTTTCTCTTTCTATTTTTTATTTTCTTGATAACTTGCACCTTCATGATTTAAGAGCCAAGCCTTCTTTTCGAGCCCCCAAGCATAGCCTGTCAGACGTCCTCCAGCACCTAGCACACGGTGACAGGGGACAAGAATAGACCAGGGATTGCGACCTACTGCTCCTCCGACTGCTTGGGCAGAAGCCACTTGCAAGTCCTTAGCTATTTGTCCATAGGTAACAGTCTGTCCAAAAGGAATTCCACGCAAGTAGTTCCAGACTCTTTTTTCGAAGTCACTACCAACAGGAGCTAAAGGCATCTCAGATAAGTCTTGATCTTGCCCCTTAAAATAAGTCTCTAAATAGGAAGTAATTTGATTTAAAATGGGATGACTTTCAACAAGAGTTACATCATTTTCAGATAATCCCTTCTCAAAATCGCTCTCTTCTTCAATCCATATCCCAAACAGACAGTGGTCATCTGCTATCAGAGATAGGGGACCAATCGGAGACTTGTATAACATCTTTGCATACTTTTTAGACATTCGAATTTAATTTTTGGTAGGCCAAGCGTTCCCCATCTACTGGAACTTTACCAACTTGTTTAAAACCTAGCTTTTCAAAAATATGTTGCATAGCTTTGTTTTTAGCGTGCGTATCTGAACGAAAATCTAGATAATCAAAGCCTTCAATCAAGCCTTCCAAAAAGGTCTGGGCAACACCTTGTCCTTGCACATCACTAGCGACAGCAATACGGTGAAAAACTAGATACTCTGACTCTCTTCCTTCCCAGCTTCCATCATAAATTGCTTCATACGCTTTTTCTGGGCTCTTGGTTACTGCTGCATAAGCTAAGAGTACCCCTTCTTCCAGGGCTACATAAGCCTGACCTGAGATAATATCTTCGATAATCGTATCAGTATTTGGATAACCATTTTGCCACTGAGTGCTACCGGCTTCTGCTAAACATTTCTTGGCTCCCTCAATCACCTGCATAATCGCATCAACTTCGTTTGGGAAGGCTAAGCGAATCTCCATCATCTTTCCTCTTTTCATACTATTTTCTCTCATCATAGCATAATTTAATTCTTTCTACAAGCAGTTGAGGCTTGACTTTTAATTTCTATTATTTTATAATCTAGTTGTCAAAACTAGATAAAAAGGAGTTGGAAATGAAAACTGCTTTTTCCTATCCAAAATGGGAAGAAATTCCAAATATCAATCTCTACCTGGACCAGGTTTTACTCTATGTCAATCAGATTTGCCCTCCAGTTTCTCCAGATAAGGAGAAAGGTTTGACAGCATCCATGGTTAATAACTATGTCAAACATGGCTATATGAGTAAACCCGAAAAGAAAAAATACCAACGTAAACAAATTGCTCGTTTGATTGCTATTTCGACTCTTAAGTCTGTTTTTTCGATTCAGGAAATCGCTCAAACCCTTAATACTCTACAAACAGAAACGAACTCAGAAGAACTTTACAACGCTTTTGTGAACTATATGAATGAAGACATAGACCCAGCTAATCCTATTATCCGAGCAAGCTGCCAAACAGTCAAGCTCTATCATCAAACACTAGCACTAGTCTATACAGAAACCGAAGAGGAGGAAACAAATGAATACTAGCTTAAAACTTAGCAAGCGACTTAGTTTTGGAGAAGAAATAGCTAACAGTGTCACCCATGCTGTCGGTGCAGTTATCATGCTGATTTTACTTCCTATTTCATCAACCTACAGTTATGAGGCCCATGGATTTTTATCATTCCTTGGTGTTTCGATTTTTGTCATCAGCCTTTTTCTCATGTTTCTTTCATCCACTATTTATCATTCTATGGCTTACGGTTCCACTCATAAGTATGTCTTGCGTATCATCGACCATTCCATGATTTATGTGGCGATCGCTGGATCTTATACTCCTGTGGTTTTAACTTTGATGAACAACTGGTTTGGTTATCTGATTATTGCTATCCAGTGGGGAACAACTATTTTTGGTATTCTTTATAAAATCTTTGCCAAAAAAGTCAATGAAAAATTTAGTCTCATTCTCTACCTCATCATGGGATGGCTAGTTGTAGCAATCTTACCAGCAATTATCAGCCAAACAAGTCCAATGTTCTGGTGTCTCATGGTATCAGGAGGTCTATGCTATACAGTTGGTGCTGGGTTCTACGCTAAGAAGAAACCATACTTTCATATGATTTGGCATCTCTTCATCCTCGCAGCCTCTGCTCTGCAATACATTGCCATTGTTTATTATATGTAAAAAAAGAAGTTGGGAAAATCCCAACCTCTTTTTTATTTGCACATATTGATAAAATACTGGTGCAAGCGAAGATCATTTGTCAATTCCGGATGAAATGAAGTCACTAGCATATTCTTTTCTTGAGCGGCAACGATTTGATGATTCACTACTGCCAGAACATCAACACCCTTACCAACTTCACTAATAATAGGTCCACGGATAAAGGTCATGGGAATTTTGCCAACACCCTTACAGTCTGCCTCAGTATAAAAACTTCCTAGCTGACGCCCATAGGCATTACGCTCTACTACTATATCCATAGTCGCCAGATGACTTTCCTCTTGAGAAGCGATTTGTCTCGCTAGCAAAATCAAACCGGCACAAGTCCCAAAGACTGGTAAGCCATTGAAAATAGCTTCTCTTAGAGGGAGTAGCATATTCTGATCACGTAGGAGTTTTCCCATAGCTGTCGACTCACCGCCAGGTAAAATCAAACCTGACAAGTCACTCTGATGTTGTTGAAAATCTTCAAGATTTCGCAATTCAATACTTTCAACTCCTAGTTCAGCAAGCACTTTTTCATGTTCTACAAAGGCTCCCTGCAAGGCTAATATTCCGATTTTCATCTATTTTCCTCGCTCAGCCATGAGAATTTGGATTTCATTTTCATTGATACCAACCATGGCTTCACCTAAATCTTCAGAGATTTCAGCTAGAATTTGAGGATTTTGATAATTCGTAACAGCCTTAACAATAGCTGCTGCACGTTTGACAGGATCACCTGACTTGAAAATCCCTGAGCCGACAAAGACGCCTTCCGCACCGAGTTGCATCATAAGAGCTGCATCTGCTGGTGTTGCCACACCTCCAGCTGCAAAGTTGACAACTGGTAATTTCCCATGTTCGTGGACGTATTGAACTAATTCTATTGGAACTTGGAGTTCTTTTGCTGCGACATAGAGTTCATCTTCACGGATATTTTGAATGCGACGGATTTCTTGATTCATCATACGCATATGACGGACTGCCTGAACGATGTCTCCTGTTCCTGGTTCCCCTTTTGTACGAATCATCGATGCTCCTTCAGCAATACGACGCAAGGCTTCTCCTAGGTCTTTTGCACCACAAACAAAAGGAACTTGGAATTCTTTCTTGTCCACATGGAAACGATCGTCAGCTGGAGATAACACTTCACTTTCATCGATATAGTCAATCTCGATAGCTTCTAAAATCTGAGCTTCAACAAAATGCCCAATTCGAACCTTAGCCATAACTGGAATGCTGACCGCTTCTTGAATTTCCTTGATCATCTTTGGATCACTCATACGAGAGACACCACCGGCCGCACGAATATCAGCTGGGATTCGCTCCAAAGCCATAACCGCTGCTGCACCTGCAGCCTCTGCAATTCTTGCTTGTTCAGGGTTTTGAACGTCCATGATGACGCCACCTTTAAGCATTTGTGCCAAATTTTTATTTAATTCATAACGATTTTCAGTCATTTTTTCTTCCTCAATAGTTGTGTTGGTAGCTACAGTTTTATTGTAAAGTAAAAAAGACTGCATAACAAGATAAAATAAATCAATTTGTCCGGGTACAATTATTTCTATCATAAAAAAAGCACCCACATAGGGGTACTCTTATTTCTTAGATTTTTTAATGCTTTTCACAAGATAAAAGAGATATCCTGAAACCATATAAGCAACAAAGATAGTGGCTGCCCATTTAAAGACAAAGCCCCAACCATGTTTGGTAGCATTCAAAAAGAAATAAGGGAAGGGACTATCCTTAGCATTAGGGACATCCATCTTTAGAACAAAACCGTTTAAGAGGGCAAAAATCATATAAAGCAAAGGAAGACTAGTCCAAAGCATGGGATCAACCAACTTATATTGGCGACTCTTGTCAAAAATAATTGTATCTGCTAAAAACCAGAGAGGGACAATATAATGGCACAGGAAGTTTTCCAAACGGTAAAAATCTGTCGTCAAAGGAGCTAGCATGAAATGATAGATGACACAAGTAATCATAATACTCATAGTGACGCCACCTTTGAGACGTAGAATACCAGGACTCTGCCAACTATCACCACCACTACGCATCTTTAACAAAAGATAACCTGTAAAGAGTACAACCAAAAGGTTAGAAAGTACTGTGTAGTAAAGCAACATCCCTAAACCACCGCGTTTGGTAATCTCCAAGTATACACCGGTAAAGGCTGCTATAAATAAAAAGATACGACTATAAAATATTACTTTTTCGTTTTTAATCATGATTAAATCTTCTTCACAAATTCCGACTTAAGCTTCATGGCACCAAAACCATCAATTTTACAGTCGATGTTGTGGTCACCTTCTACAATACGGATGTTTTTAACACGAGTTCCTTGCTTCAGGTCTTTAGGTGCACCTTTTACCTTAAGGTCCTTAATCAAAGTGACTGTATCTCCATCAGCTAGTTTATTTCCATTTGCATCGATGGCAACAACTCCTTCTTCAACTTCTGCTTGCTCAGCAGGATTCCACTCATAAGCACATTCTGGGCAAACAAGAAGTGTGCCATCTTCATATACGTATTCTGAATTACATTTTGGGCAATTTGGTAAATGATTCATTTTATCTCCTTAAAAAATGTTGATTGTTTGATTGTCAAATTTTCTTTAACAGCAACTATTATACCTTAAAACAGACTATTTGACAAATCATGATAAAAAAACGATCAACCGAAACCCGGTTCATCGTTTTTTTAGTTTCTTATAAATGTTTTTGTGCTTCTGATTTGATTTTTTCAACAACCTCTAAAATAGAGAGTCCAGTTGTATCTAAATAGATTGCATCCTCAGCTTGTTTTAGAGGCGAAGTTTCACGATGACTATCTTTGTAGTCACGCGCAGCAATCTCTTCCTTCAAAGTTTCCAAATCCGTTTCGATTCCCTTTGAAAGATTTTCTTTGTAACGACGTTCTGCACGTTCATCTACAGATGCTACAAGAAAAATCTTTAATTCAGCCTTAGGCAAGACCACTGTACCAATATCACGACCATCCATGACAATACCACCTTGCTTGGCAATCTCTTGCTGAAGGGCTACTAATTTTTCTCGAACAGCTGGAATCGCCGCAAAGGCAGAAACAGCATTGGTTACTTCATTTTCACGGATTGGATTTGTCACATCGACATCTCCAACAAAAACAAGCTGTTCTCCTGTTTCAGCGCGACCAAAGCTAATCGGATATTGTTCCAGTAATTCAAGAAGTCGTGAAGACTCTTCTGGACTAACTTGGTTGTTCAAAGCGATGTAAGTCGCAGCACGATACATAGCACCCGTATCCAGATACGTATAACCAAAGTCCTTAGCGATAATCTTAGCTACCGTACTCTTACCACTGGAAGCTGGCCCATCAATAGCAATCTGAATTGTTTTCATCGTCACTCCTATCTTGTCTTAAGGACATCACCTGGATTTGCAAACCAAGTTCCAGTAGACATATGACCAGGGTTTAAAGCTTCAAGTTGAGCAATGGAGATTCCAGCTCGAGCAGCAATGGCTGCTTCACCCTCTCCTGGCAAGACTGTAATTGTGCCCTCAGAATCAGTATGTGCTTCTGTATGTTCTTGTTGAGTTGTTTCTGCTTCTGTTGACTCTGTTGACTGAGCAGTAGTAGCCACTGTTGTAACTTGCTCTACTTTTGGTGCTGAAGAATCATAAAAATCTTTCAAAGCTGAAGTACGATCACTTCCACCTGATGACAAGTAGACTAATACAACTACCATCCCAACAACAATCACAAAGAAAAGAATCGCTAGAACAGTTAAAATACGATTCGCCACGACACCTGAACCTTTTTTGTTTCGTTGACGACGTTCTGTTCTTGTTTCTTCTTCCTGGTTCTCATAAATATCTTCTTGCCACGGTTCCTTTTCCATACCTTACTCCTTGAGTTTTTTTTAGTTTCTTATTACAATATAAATATGAAGATTAGACTTATACCTGAACGCTGCATTGCTTGCGGGCTCTGCCAAACTTATTCAGAATTATTTGATTACCATGATAATGGCATCGTCCGTTTTTTCGATGATCCTGAACAATTAGAGAGAGAGATTACTTGCACCGACGACATTTTAGAAGCCGTTAAAAATTGCCCTACCCGCGCTCTAATCACAGAAGAATCTTGAATTTTGGTGGAGCATAGACTTCTATTTTCCACTCCCTCTAGTTTAGCATATTTTTATAGAAATTTATAGTCTTTTTACAGACTTATTTTATTCTATTTTTATTTGTTTATTGGATTTTTCTGTAACTGATAGATTTTTTAGTTAGTGTTTTCTATCGACTATTAAAAAAGAGGAAATTCTTCCTCTTTTTTCTATAATATCGCTTTTATTTAATCTTCAAATCCGTTTGGATGTTGACTTTGCCAACGCCATGCATCTTCACACATCTCTATAATACCAAGTTCTGCTTCCCAACCGAGCTCTGCTTTGGCTTTTGCTGGATCTGAGTAGCAAGCTGCGATATCACCCGAACGACGTTCAACGATACGGTAAGGAATTGGACGTCCGACTGCTTTCTCCATATTTTGGATAATTTCAAGGACAGAATAGCCTTTTCCTGTACCAAGGTTATAAATGTTTAGTCCTGAACCTTTTTGAAGTTTCTTAAGTGCTGCAACGTGCCCTTTTGCAAGGTCAACGACGTGGATATAGTCACGGACACCTGTTCCATCTACTGTATCGTAATCATCTCCAAAGACTTGAACTTGTTCTAACTTACCAACTGCAACTTGTGTAACATATGGCAAGAGGTTGTTTGGAATACCGTTTGGATTTTCTCCTAGGTCTCCACTCTTATGTGCTCCGATCGGGTTGAAATAACGAAGTAACACAACGTTCCATTCTGAATCGGCTTTATAGATATCTGTCAAGATTTCTTCAAGCATCAGTTTTGTACGACCGTAAGGGTTGGTAGCTGAAAGAGGGAAATCTTCTAGGATTGGAACTGTATGTGGATCTCCATAAACTGTTGCTGATGAGCTGAAGATGATGTTCTTACAGTTTGTCTCTTCCATAACTTTCAAGAGACTAACAGTTCCAGCGATATTGTTATCATAGTAGGCAAGCGGGATACGTGTAGATTCTCCTACAGCCTTCAAACCAGCAAAATGGATGACTCCTGTTGGTTCTTCATGTTTGAAAATATCACGAAGTGTATCTGTATCACGAATATCTGCTTCGTAGAAAGGAATTTCTACTCCTGTAATTTTTTCAACTACTTCTAGGCTTTTACGACTACTATTTACCAAATTATCCACGACAACTACTTGGTGTCCAGCTTGGACCAGTTCGATGACAGTGTGAGTTCCGATAAAACCTGCTCCACCTGTTACCAGAATTTTTTCTTGCATTTTATTTCCTCAATTCTTGGATTATTTTTTTTCATTTTACCATTTTTGATAGGGAAAGTCATTTACTTTCCTAATACTACCGTAAAAACTAGGTAAAAGATTTACGATTGTTTCTTTTTAATATATCTTTCAGTTAGATAATCTGCCGGATTTAATACTCCACTTCTCCCCTGAAGCATTTGGGCTAGATGATAACCGATAATAGGACCCGTCGTTAACCCTGAAGATCCTAGACCACTTGCTGTATAGACTCCTGATAAGGCTGGTACTTGACCAAAGAATGGAGAAAAGTCACTTGTATAAGCACGAATACCCACACGTTCTCCAGATGAAATCGCCTCAGCCAGGGCTGGGTAAAATGGACTCGCTGCCTCAGCCATTTGATCGAGCAAGGTTTCATCCACTGTCAAGTCAAAGCCCATGTCATTTTCATGGGTAGCTCCTAGAGATAATTTACCTTCTGGAAATGGGATCAAATCCCACTCTCCTTCTGGCATAACCACAGGGTAGGTTCCCATGTCTTGTGGCACTTGATAATCTCGGAGTTGGCCTTTTTGAGGACGAACATCAACCTCATAGCCTAAAGGCTCTAACATGTGTCCAAGCCAAGCTCCTGTGGACAAGATAACTTGGTCAAACATTTGGTTGTCTATTTGATAACCCGATGCTAAGGGTTTTAGACTGACCTCTTTCTTTATCACCTTCACTTGACTGGCTTCAAGCAAGCGACTAACTAAAAGTTGTCCATCTACTCGAGCCCCTCCAGAAGCATAGAGCAATCTCTCAAATCCCTCTAATCCAGGGAATAGGCTGCTTGCAGCAGCTTGGTCCAAAATGGCTAATTCGCCAATTAAGGGAGATTCATCTCTACGTTGCAAGGCTAAGTCATAGAGTTCCTCGAGCTTGGAATCATCTTTTTTGAGAAGAAAGACACCGGAGCGCTGGTAGAAATCAACCTTTTGACCGGATTTTTCTAAATCAGCCAATAAATCTACATAAAAATCCGCTCCCAAGCGCGCCATCTTGTACCAAGCTTTATTACGTCGTTTAGAGAACCAAGGACTGATGATTCCTGCAGCTGCCTTGGTCGCTTGTCCGTGCTCATGATCAAAGACAGTTACTTCGACATCTGCTTCTTTAGAGAGATAGTAGGCGGCTGTTGCCCCTACAATTCCTGCGCCAACAATGGCTACTTTTTTCATTGTCTTTACCTTCTAATTAGATATGGTGGAAAGGATTGGTCGATGCCTGACTTGCGATAACTTCGAGAGACCAAGCATTCTCTTTCTTCCATTCGTTCAAGAGTTCTGCTATTTTTTCGATAAAAAGTACTTCGATATAATGTCCCGGATCTAGAGATAACAAACCATCTGACAGCATATCTTGGGCAGTGTGGTAGTATATGTCTCCAGTAATGTAGACATCCGCTCCTTTTGCTAAAGCATCAGGATAGAATGATTGACCACTTCCACCACAGATAGCCACTCTTGAGATTGTTTTTTGCAAATCACTCTCATGATAATACACCATACGGAGACTATCTAGACCAAAGACTTCCTTAACATGGTCAGCAAGTTCTTTAAATGTTTGAGGTCTAATAGTTCCAATACGGCCAATCCCACGTTCAGGACCTGTCTCCTGCAGATAAGTTGTATCCTCAATACCCAATAGTTGGCAGAACCAATCATTAAGACCA
The DNA here is from genome assembly GCF_965111935.1 of Streptococcus sp. Marseille-Q7087. Classification (NCBI taxonomy): domain Bacteria; kingdom Bacillati; phylum Bacillota; class Bacilli; order Lactobacillales; family Streptococcaceae; genus Streptococcus; species Streptococcus sp. Marseille-Q7087. The sequence goes on from NZ_CBCOPJ010000001.1 coordinate 1,201,121, forward strand.
TTTTCAACAATATCGATATTAGTATGACTGACGTAGACGGCGATATCATGCTTGATGAGATTGATGTAAATCTGATTTTGAGGACGACTAGCTACCAAATCCTTGATCGGACGAAAGATAGGGGCATGCTTAACGATAATCAAATCAACACCCATTTCAATAGCTTCAGCGACTGTCTCTTCACGGATATCAAGAGCAACCATGACTTTTTGGATATCCTTATCTAGAGTGCCAATTTGCAGACCACGACTATCACCTTCCATAGAAAATTCTTGTGGGCAATAGGCTTCATAACGCTTAATCACTTCACTTGCTTTCATGGAGCACCTCCTTGATGGCTTGAATTTTATCTGCTAGAACCTGACGTTCTTCTTGATTTTTTTCTGGAATTTGACTAAGGGCAAACTCAAGCTTAGCAGCTTCTTTTCGCCATTTGTGGATGAAGACTGGACTGCCTTCTTTGGACAAGAAGGGGCCAAAGCGGACATCAGTAGCTGATAGCTCCATTTCACCAGCTTCTACAACTATGATTTCGTAGAATTTCCCAGCTTCTTCTAGGATACTTTCTGCTATGATTTGAAAACCATGCTCTTGTAACCAACTACGTAACTCGTCTTCACGATTATTCGGTTGAAGAATCAAACGCTCAACATTGGCTAGTTTGTCCAATCCCTCTTCTAATATCGCAGCAATCAAGCGGCCACCCATTCCAGCAATAGTGATGACAGAAACTTGATCTCCTTCTTCAAAAGACGCCAAACCATTAGCTAAACGAACCTGAATTTTCTCAGTCAAACCATGACTTTTAACATTTGTAACTGCAGATTGATAGGGACCTTCTACAACCTCTCCTGCAATAGCACGTTCGATATGACCTTTTTCAACTAATTCAATCGGTAAATAAGCATGGTCGCTTCCTACATCTAGCAAAACGGCTCCTTGAGGTACAAAGGAAGCTACCGTTTCTAATCTCTTTGAAATCATCTTCTCTCACTTTCCAAAACTCTATTTCCCTTTATTATACCATATTTTATCTAGCAATCCTGTACCCAAAAAGACCGCAATCTAGGATTGCAGCCTTTCTTTATTTTTTAGCTTGATAACGACTTGTCAGGATGAAAATGACAGCAAAGATGACCATCATAATACCATAGACAGGTAATGTTTGTCCTGTCAATGTTGAAATTTCAAGCAATTTTTGAATTCTTGGAAATAGAGCTGTTCCAAGGAAGCCACCAACTGACCAAATAATCAAGAGGACACGCCATAGACTAAATGGCAAGCAAGCTCTAACTACAGACATGAAACCAATAGATGCCAATAGATAATACAGAAGTGTCGAAATTTCAATAGCTGACCAGCCTTGACTTGTTCCAAAAATTTTAACAAAGAGAACACTAAAGACTACCATCAAGGCACTTGGTAGTGCACGAAGCATGGATTTTCTGAGGAAGTTTTGTTCCACAGGTTTGATATTTCGTTCAAAGGTCAATACAAACGGCGGGAATCCTTCGACAAACTGGTCAATCATGGTAATCTGAATCGGAATAAATGGGAAAATCAAAATCCATTCAGTACGACCTAACAATGCACTCGAAATACAGATGACTGCTAGCAAGAAGGAATAGATGGTCTTAATTAAGAAAATCGGAGCGATGTGGGCAATGTTATTGACCACACGACGACCTTCGAAGAGAATCTCAGGAACATCATTGAAATCTGAATTCAAGAGGACCAGATTTGCAATCTGACGAGTCGCTGGATCTCCTTCAGCCATAACGATGGAACAGTCTGCCTCACGAAGAGCAAGGATATCATTGACACCATCTCCTGTCATGGCAGTCGTATGACCTGCTTTTTTCAAAGTTTGGATGATTAGTTTCTTTTGATGAGGAGAAACACGTCCAAAAATCGCTGTCTCCTCAGCCATAGAAATCAATTCCTCGTCCGTGATTTTTGAACAATCTACATAGCTATGATAATCTGCAAAACCTGCTTTTTGAGCAATACTTGAAACGGTAACTGGATTATCACCAGAAATAATTTTCAACCCTACTTCCTGAGAACGTAGATAGTCTAAAGTTTCAGCAGCCCCTTCTCGTATGGGATCTAGAATCTCAAGCAGAGCCAAGGCTTGCATATCCGATGGTTTCTGCGGTTTGTGGTGATCAAGTTTTTCTTGACTTAGTGCCAGAACTAAGACACGAGACCCTCGTTCAAGAGCTTCTCTAGCCTCAGGAACTTCAGCATCCAACAACATCTCTGGTGCGCCTAGGAAAACAGTTCCTAGACCTTCCAATTCCATCGCTCCCCATTTTCGATCACTAGAAAATGGAAGATTAGAAATCATCGGATAAACTACCTCTCCCGCAAAACGCTTTCGAATAGCTTGGGCAGTTGGATTTTTATCCTCACTGTGTGCTATATAGCTGGTTAATATTTTGTCAATGGCATCTTTATCATAAGCCTGGGTCAGAGGAAGAACTGTCTCAACCTGCATCTTTCCTTGAGTAATGGTTCCTGTCTTATCCAAACAGAGCATATCCACACGTGCCAAGGTCTCAACAGAATACATCTCCTGCACCAAGACCTTCTTCAAACCTAGCTTGATAACAGCGGTTAAAAGAGAGGTAATGGTCAAGAGTGCGATTCCCTTAGGCAACATCCCCAAAAGAGCTGTAGAGGAATTCACCACAGAAGATTTAAGGGGTAAACCTTTTAAGACCAAAGCTTCAAGCAAGAGGGCAATTCCAAATGGGATAATGATTTTCCCAGTAAAGCCTGCAAGTTGATCAAGTGATTTCATGATACGGGAATTGATTGGTTTAACGGTCTTAGCTTCAAGCATGAGTTTAGCAGCATAGTTGTCTGCTCCAACATGATGGACCTGTGCTAAGACAGACCCACTTGCAAGAAAGCTACCTGACAACATCAAGTCTTCTACTTCTTTTTGTACCAAGTCACTCTCACCTGTTAACATGGCCTCATTGACTTCAGCAAAGCCTTCTAATACAACTGCATCGCTTGGAATCTGATCCCCTGCAGACAAGCGAATCACATCATCCAAAACAAGCTCTTCAGGGTCTAAAGCAATCTCCTGTCCATCACGAATAGTCGTAATCTTTTCTTTATTCAAGAGATTGAGTTTATCAACCATATGTTTAGCACGTAATTCAGTTACAATTCCTGAAAAAGCATTAAAACAGATAACCGCAAAGAAGACCAAGTTGCTCCAGGCTTGAACAAAAGCGAGTGCTAAGGCGATGGCAAAGTTTAATGCATTGAATAAAGTAAAGACATTTCGCTTTACAATCTGCCAGGTACTCGTACTAGCTGAAGCTTTGAAATCATTGACCTGTCCCTGTTTCTGACGATCTTTAACTTCTGATTGGCTTAAGCCCATAATTTTATTTTTATCCATAAATTCTATCATATCATTTTTTTTTGAATAATTCTAATTTCAAATAAAAAGCTTTTCCGCCTTAACAAAAAACATTTGCCTGTCCTAGTATGATAAGGTATAATAAAAGAAAGAAAACTGAAGGAGACACCATGTTTTATACTTATCTACGTGGGCTAGTTATGTTGATTTTATGGTCGATCAATGGAAATGCCCACTTTCACAATACTGAAAAAATTCAAAGTTTAGATGAAAATTATATCCTTGTAGCACCACACCGTACTTGGTGGGATCCAGTCTACATGGCCTTTGCGACCAAACCGAAACAATTTGTCTTTATGGCCAAAAAAGAACTCTTTTCAAATCGTATCTTTGGTTGGTGGATTCGCATGTGTGGTGCCTTCCCGATTGACCGTGATAACCCAAATTCTTCTGCCATCAAGTATCCAATCAATGTTCTTAAAAAAAGTAATCGTTCACTGATTATGTTTCCAAGCGGTAGTCGTCATTCCAATGATGTTAAGGGTGGTGTAGCTCTCATTGCAAAGATGGCCAAGGTTCGCATCATGCCTGTTACCTATACTGGTCCTATGACTCTAAAAGGGCTTGTCAGCCGTGAACGTATTGATATGAACTTCGGAAATCCGATTGATATCTCTGATATTAAAAAGATGAATGATGAAGGAATTGAGATGGTTGCAGACCGTATCCAATCTGAATTTCAACGTTTAGATGAAGAAACAAAACAATGGCACAATAACAAAAAACCAAATCCACTCTGGTGGTTCATCCGCATCCCTGCACTACTTCTCGCAATTATTATCGGAATTCTGACAATTCTCTTTACCTTTGTAGCAAGTTTTGTTTGGGACCCAGATAAAAAGAGAAAACAACTACAATAATCCAATCTTCACAAGCCTAAGTGGATTACTTGGGCTTTTTCTAGTTGTTTAGAGACTCATTCACATATTGACAAAAGGCTAAATCTATAGTATACTTTCTAGGTAAGCTGATTTAGCTCAGTAGGCAGAGCGCATCCATGGTAAGGATGAGGTCGCCGGTTCGATCCCGGCAATTAGCATCATTCATCAGTTCCTTTTTAGGGACTGTTTTTTTTCTTGACAAACTATCGCCCCTGTAGTAAAATAAAGTCTGCGATGAGTCGATATGTAGCGAGAGCTACAATTGCGCAAAGGAGGTCATTAACGCAGGAGCGGACCTTGAGAAATTGTGTGAACCGGTTTCTCACATGGAGATGCCTCTCATGCTTTCTGGTTTTCCAGAAAGCTTTTTATTTTTTAAAAAATCATTTTTAATTCCAATAACAAAAAAAGCCTATCACCCAAGCTCGAAAGCTTGATGTGATAGGTTTTCATTTTTTGATTAACGTACAGTACGGATACGCATTGTGTTTGTACGAACTGCTTCTCCAAGTGGCACACCAGCTACGATGATGATATCGTCACCAGATTGAACCAAACCTTGTTCAACAGCAATTTTTTCAGCAAGTTCAAACATATCATCAGTGTTTGAAGGACGTTCAGTAGTTACTGGAATAACACCCCAGTTCAACATCAATCCACGTTCAGTCAATTCATCGAAAGTAATTGCCAAAATGTCAGCATTTGGACGGTATTTAGAGATCAAACGTGCTGTGTGACCAGTCTTAGTCAATGTAACAACCAATTTGATATCCATTGAGTTTGCTGCATCTTTAACTGCTGATGCCATAACTTCTGTCTTAGAGTTACGTTCAAATGTATCTGAGTTCAAACGTCCGTATTCGTTAAGAAGAGTTTGAGCGTTCTTGTCGATTGTAGCCATTGTACGAACAGACTCAAGTGGGTATTTACCGTTTGCAGACTCACCTGAAAGCATTGTAGCGTCAGTTCCGTCGATAACAGCGTTAAATACGTCTGATACTTCTGAACGAGTCGCACGTGGTTTTTCAGTCATTGTTTCAAGCATGTTTGTTGCAGTGATAACAACTTTACCAGCAGCGTTAACTTTAGTGATGATCATTTTTTGGTAAACTGGAACCATTTCGAATGGTACTTCGATACCCATGTCACCACGAGCAATCATGATACCGTCAGCAGCTTCAATGATTTCGTCCAAGTTATCGATACCTTGTTGGTTTTCGATCTTAGCGAACAATTGAACGTGACCGTTACCAGTTTCTTCACAGATAGCACGAACTTCGTTAACGTCTTTTGCAGTACGAACGAATGAGATCGCGATGAAGTTGATACCTTGTTCAAGACCGAAGCGGATATCAGCGTTATCGCGTTCAGCAAGAGCTGGGAAAGGAATTTTAGTGTTAGGGATGTTTACACCTTTTTGTTTAGCGATAACACCGTCGTTTTCAACTTCAACGATGAATTCACGATTTGCGTCGTCTTTTTCTACAACGCGAAGACCAAGCTTACCATCGTCAACCAATACTTGGCGACCAACTTCAACGTCATCATAGATATCAAGAGCACCAGCAACGTTCAATGCAATCACTTCACGAGTTGATTTGATACCTTGTTTAGTTGCAACACGGATTTTTTCACCAGTTTTGTATGAGTACTCTTTAGCTTCACCTTCGAACAATTCAGTACGGATTTCTGGACCTTTAGTGTCAAGAAGGAAACCAACTTTTTTACCTGCAAGTTTTTCTGCAAGTTTAACAGTTGCCATACGGTCACCTTGTTCTTGGTGGTCACCGTGTGAGAAGTTGAAACGGAAAGTGTTAGCTCCTGCTTCAATCAATTGAGCAATGTTTTTAGCTGAAGCTTCAACGTCAAGTTTTTCACCCCAGTATCCGTCATCACCGAATTTTTTACCACCACGGATTTCTACCGCAGGACCCAAAGTTGCAACGATTTTTACACGTTTGTTCATGATTTTTGTGACTCCTTTATATAATTCGACCTTTTATGGTCATTCTACCAGATTAGTTAAAGTTGATTATGACAAGCTCTTATTCAAGTCAGATAGTTCAAGGTCAGCTTTGTGAGGGTTATTAACAACGATCTTACCATCAGCTGTTAGGCTAAACAAAGCTCCTTCTTCTGCAGTTCCAAGAATTGGATTTTCAACCATTTTCTCATTGCGAATACCAACAGCGACACCACCGATTCCTTGTTTAAGAAGTTTAACAGCGTGTGCTCCCATACGTGACGCCAATACACGGTCACGAGCAGTTGGTGAACCACCACGTTGGATGTGACCAAGTTCTGTTACACGAAGGTCACTTGTATCTCCAGCTTCTTTTAGTTTTTGACCAAATTCAGCCGCTGACATAACACCTTCTGCCAAAACGATAATGTTGTGTTTTTTACCGTGTTCATAACCAGCTTTGATGCTTGCTACGATATCTTCAAATTTGAAGCCTTCTTCAGGGATGATGATTTCGTCAGCACCAGTTGCGATACCTGCCCAAAGAGCGATATCTCCAGCGTTACGTCCCATTACTTCAACTACGAAAGTACGACGGTGACTTGATGATGTATCACGAATCTTATCAATCGCGTCCATTGCAGTCGTAACTGCAGTATCAAATCCGATTGTAAAATCAGTACCTACGATATCGTTATCGATTGTACCTGGAAGTCCAATAGCTGGGAATCCATGCTCAGTCAAGCGCATAGCTCCATGATAAGAACCATCACCACCGATAACTACGACACCTTCGATACCATGTTTTTTCAACTGCTCAATCCCTTTAAGTTGACCTTCAAGCTGTGCAAACTCAGGGTAACGAGCAGAGTGAAGGAAAGTACCACCACGTGAAATGATGTCTCCCACTGAAGCAGCATCAAGTGGATAAATCTCACCAGCAACCATACCAGCATATCCATCATAGATACCAAATACTTCCATTCCTTCTGAGATTGCTTGACGAACAACTGCACGGATAGCAGCATTCATACCAGGGGCGTCTCCACCACTAGTCAAAACAGCAATACGTTTCATTTGGTTTTGCTCCTTTTTCTTTTAACATTCTAACTGATTATACCATATTTAAAGTTAAAATTCTTTTATTTTCATTGATTTTTAACGATAAATCGTTTTCATTGTGATTTGATTTAAAGATTCTTGTAAGCTTGCGTCTTTTGTTACAAAATAACCTGGCAAAAGGACATTTTTTTGTTCATCCTCATAGCGAATGACAACAGGAATTTGTCCCTTGTATTGCTCTAAAATATGATAAATTTCAGAATCGTGGTCATGATTGGGAACTTGAATCCAAAAACGCTCACTCACTGCCTCTTTTAAATTGTTTAAAACTAATTGAAGACGACCATCTCTGGCTTGCACTTTTCCATTTAGGTAATAAAAATTTCCTTCGTGCAAAAGATTTTTAAATTGGCGGTACTGTTCAGAAAAAACAGTGACCTCCAGACTTGTTTTACTATCAGTAACTTTCAAAAAGGCCATATTTTCACCTTTTTTAGTTCGAATCACTCGGATAGATTGAATCTCAACGAGCACTGTAGCTGTCTGTCCCTCGGAAAGCTCAGATAAACTCACGATCGGATACAAAGGATTCTTCGCTAAAACCAGCAATGGGTGTTGGCTAATTCCAACTCCTAACCATTCCTGCTCTTTTTGGAATTTCTCAATATTTGAAAAGTCCTCTGTATCTGTCCAACTATAGCTAGAATCTGCAAAGAGGCTACCTAACTCTTCTACAAAGATAAATAGAGTTGGTAGGTTGGTTAAGATTTTTTGACGATTTTTCTCAAAGTTATCAAACAATCCAACTTCTACCAGAGGAATTAATAAACTCTCCTTTTGATAATTTTTGGGTAATCGTGTGATAAAATCTTCAACACTGCTAAATGGACGATGCTCGATAATCCAGTAGGCAAAATCACGGGGCATTCCCTTAATACTCTTAAGTCCTAGATGAATTGTCTTATCTGTTAGTTTATCTTGATATGGAACCGTATTGATAGAAAGCGGAGCTAATTCAAAGCCCATTTCAAGCGCATCTAGGATATAATCCCCGCTGGCATAATTGAGCATGACCTGATAGAAGATTGCTGGAAAATGTGTTTTAAAGTAGGCAAGCTGAAAGGCTAAGGCAGCATAAGCATAAGCATGCGAACGGTTAAAACCATAACCGGCAAATTTTTCCATTACGGCAAAAACTTCTTGAGCCTGTTTTTGTCCATGCCCTTTTTCGAGGGCCCCTTGGATAAAACTCTCCTCCATTCGGTGCATCTCAGCCGCATTCTTTTTCCCCATAGCACGACGTAACATATCGGCTTTCCCGAGGTTAAAACCAGCGTAACGCTGAGCTACTTGCATCACCTGCTCTTGGTAGAGCATAATACCATAAGTCGGAGCTAAGATATCTTCTAGCACAGGGTCCAGAACCGTAACCTTTTCTTTACCATGTTTTCTGGCAACAAAGTTATCTATATAGTCGCTCGCACCTGGTCGGTTCAAGGAAGTCGTCGCCACTACTTCTTCAAAATTTTGTGGTTTCACTCGCTTCAATAAGCGTATGGCCCCAGGTTGTTCAAACTGAAAGATTCCCTTGGTCTTACCAGCTGCAAAGAGGGCTAAGGTTGCCTTATCTTCAAGATCAATATCCTCAATTCTTAGTGAAATACCTTGAGTTTCATGTAAGAGCTCCTGCATTTTTTGAGCGAAGGTTAAGTTTCGTAGGCCCAAGAAATCCATCTTGAGCAAGCCATTTCCTTCAACTCCATGCGCATCATATTGGGTAATCAGCATATCCTCTCCATACTTGAGAGGGATATAATCTGTTAGATTTTTATCACTGATAACGACACCAGCTGCATGGATAGAAGTCTGTCGTGGATAACCTTCAATCTTTTTAGCAATAGAGAAGGCCTTTTGGTACTCAATCTTACTCTGAATGAGTTGTCTAAAACCTAGATTTCCTTCATAGGCTGTCGTTAGAGTATCTTTAGAGCCTATTTTTTTCGTAATGGCCGTCAATTCATATTCAGGGACACCATACCGTTTAAAAACATCTCGAATAGCCTGTTTGGCACCAAAAGTCGAGTAGGTGACTATCTGAGCAGCGTGAATACTACCATAACGATCACGAACATAGCGGATAAATTCAGGACGATAGATATCTGGAATATCAATATCGATATCTGGCATGGTGTAACGTTCACGATTTAAGAAGCGCTCAAAGATAAGATTTTTAGCTACAGGATCAATTCCAGTAATATCTAGGGCGTAAGCTACTAAACTTCCAACTGCGGAGCCGCGTCCCATCCCCATATAATAACCTTGAGAACGACCAAAACGTAAGAGGTCCCAGACAACTAAGAAATAGTCATCAAACCCCATATCATGAATCACAGATAACTCATCTTCTAAACGAACCTGATAATCTTGATTCCATAACCCTTTCTGCTTCAGCCCCTGAATAGCTCGTTCCCGAAGTTCTTCAACAGCAGGTCTCTCTGGATTGAAACGTGGAAGTTTGAGACTACTATCAATCTCGTAGGAAGTATACTTGGTCAATTTTGCAAGATTTTCCAGAGCGATTGGGAACTTTTCAAGAAAAGCCTGTTCTAGACGGTTAGCTGGTAAAAACAAGCCCTGTTGAGATTGAACATCAACCTCTCTCAAGGTCACGTTTTCCTTAATCGCTTTAAGCATCTGTAGGGCTTCCAAATCCTCAGGTTCGAAAGAATTAACTCGATAAAGCGGGAGGATGGCTTGAGAAAAATTCGATTGAGGTGTATCTGGATATACCCCGATATAGTAGTCATGTCCCAAATCTAAGCCAACAATTTCAGGATAGTAGGGAACAATAACACAGATATCCTCTAGGTAAGAAGAAAAATCAGTCCATTCTTTTTTACCTGTCATCTTTAGAGACGACAACTTCATCAGGTTTTGATAACCTCGGTTTGACAGGGCTAGAAAACGTAGATTGATCCATTCATCTTGATGATGAAGTGTCATCTCAAGACCTAATAAAGGCTGAATCCCCTGTTTTTGGCATTCTTTGATAAAATAATAGGCTCCATAGAGATTATCTTCATCCGTGATTCCAAGTGTTGAATATCCATATTCCTTCCCTAGACTAACATATCTCTTGATTGAAACCATGCTCTCCATAAAACTATAGACAGTTTTTGTATCCAGTTGGGCAATCATTCTTTCTCACCTCCCTTATTCTTTCTCTATTATACCATTTAAAAAATAGAAAAACAGATACTTTTGTTCTTATCAAACTAAAAAACCACAGCCTTAAAGTCTATGGTTTTATGATATGAAATAAGTTCGAAGAAGAGACGCGCCTAGCTTTTTTAATTTAGTTACTTGTATCTTTCGTTAAAAATATCCCGATTAAAACTAGAACTAAGGAGAGAAAAGGAAAAATCCTAAAAATCTGCCAATCCGGGTCGAATGCCAAAAGTCCTGAAAGCAAATAAAATCCTGCACTCGCATACAAGAAATTTCTATTTACTTTCTTGATTCCTATCTGTGTTAAGACAGTTGCTATAGCGTAAGCAATTAAATTAGGACCTAGAAAAATCAAGAATACAATTCCCCATGGACCAGCAACTAAAGCAAGAGATATAAATAGAAGAATATAGGTAAGCGCCAAATAAAATGAGAAAGATAGAAGAGCCGAGGGTTTCTTGACTGCTTTTGGACCATTCTTCATATCTTCCACCGAATTATTTTCTACAATTAGTTTATCTTCTTCTTTGTTTAGCTCTACATTTGGATTTTGGTCTGACATTTTTTTCTCCCACTAATTTGTTTAATTACCTTTATTATAGCCCAATTTGTCACATTAAGCTAGATAGAAAAAAGCCATCTATGTTAGTCTCAGACAAACGCTCACATTTGTCTGAAAGAAACTAACATAAATGACCTACACTACTCCGTATCAAGTTTTTCTGAGTCAGGTGAAATTGTCTAACTCAATTTGACAAATGAGGAGTTTTTATTATTTTTCACGAATCACTTCTACCTTGTATCCATCTGGATCTTTGATAAAGTAATAGTTTGGTTGAGTACCTGGAAGTCCTTTAGGTTCCGTTACTTCATAACCTTTTTCGCTATGTTCTTTGTGAAGAGCTTCAAGGTCAGGTGTACTTAGAGCGATGTGAGCAAAGCCGTCACCCACAACATAAGGCCCATGATCATAGTTGTAAGTCAACTCCAATTCATAATCATCACCGTCAAGACCTAGATAAACAATCGTAAAAGCATAGTCTGGAAAATCCTTGCGACGTAATTCCTTAAATCCAAAAGCATCTTGGTAAAAAGCAATTGATTTTTCAAGATTTTCTACTCGCAAGCAAGTATGTAACATTTTTGAAGCCATATTTTTCTCCTTTGTTTAAAAAAGACTGGGACAAATTTGCACCAGTCTTATGAATAATTATTTACCAAGTTTTGCTTTAGCTGCATCTGCAAGAGCTGTGAAAGCTGCTGCATCGTTAACAGCCAAGTCAGCAAGCATTTTACGGTTAACTTCGATCTCAGCCAATTTCAAACCATGCATCAATTGTGAGTATGAAAGTCCGTTCATACGAGCTGCCGCATTGATACGTGTGATCCACAATTTGCGGAAGTCACGTTTCTTTTGACGACGGTCACGGTATGCATAGTAGTAAGAGTTCATTACTTGTTCTTTTGCAGTACGGAACAAGATGTGTTTAGCTCCATAGTAACCTTTAGCTAATTTAAGAATACGTTTACGACGTTTGCGTGATACAACGCCACCTTTAACACGTGCCATTTATATTTCCTCCAAATATTTCCTAGAATTGTTTACTTACAAATACGCGATTATTTCAAGCGAGTAAGCATTGCTTTGATACGTTTGAAATCTCCTGCATGCACCATAGATGCTTTACGAAGATGACGACGTTGTTTTTTAGTTTTTCCGTGGAAACGGTGAGATGTATAAGCACGGAAACGTTTAAGTCCACCAGAACCTGTACGTTTGAAACGTTTAGCTGATGCGCGGTGTGTTTTTTGTTTTGGCATGATTTTTTCTCCTTTATTTAACTTTCTGACAATTATTTTTTGTCAGTTGCTGGCGCCAACTGCATGAACATTTGACGACCATCCATTTTAGCACGCTGTTCGATGATTGCAATATCTTGAGTTGCTTCAGCGAAGTCGGCTAAAACTTTTGCACCAATCTCTTTATGGGTAATCATACGACCCTTAAATCGAATGGAAACCTTCACTTTGTTCCCTTTTTCAAGGAACTTGCGAGCATTGCGAAGTTTAGTTTCGAAGTCACCCTTGTCGATAACTGGGCTCAAACGAACTTCTTTCACGGTCACAACACTTTGTTTCTTGCGTTGTTCTTTTTGCTTCTTCTGGTACTCAAATTTGAACTTACCGTAGTCCATAATTTTCGCAACAGGAGGTTTAGCTTGAGGCTGAATGAGAACCAAGTCCACGTTAGCTTCATCCGCAAGTGCTTGCGCTTCGCTTAGTGGTTTGATACCCAATTGCTCACCTTCAAGACCGATTAAGCGAACTTCGCGTACACGAATTTCATCATTGATGAATAAGTCTTGCTTTGCTATGGTTTTCACCTCTTTTTTTAGTTTAGAGAAAAACAAGAGCGGACTTGCTAACGCAAATCCGCACTACATGATTATATTTCATTTCTGAAACTTGATCTGTAGGGGCCAGACAACGTTAGTCGCAAGGCGAGAAGTTCTCACTTCTGCTTTTCTCATCTTGTATATGATATCAAGTTTTCCCCTACTTGTCAAGATAAAAATAATCTTTTTTTATATTATTTTAATTTACTCCAACTATTAGTTACGAGAATAATAAATACCATGTGGTTTCAAACCTATATTGAGTAGTTCTGATACAGTCACAAAGCTATAGCCTTGTCCTTGCAAATACTCGATAACCCTTGGTAGTGAATTTACCGACGTCTGATGAATATCATGCATGAGGATAATAGAACCATCAGTCGTCTGACGTTGAATCTCAGTTAAAATAGCAGCTTCATTCTTGCTCTTCCAGTCCAAACTATCGACATCCCACATAATAAAGCTTAAATCCAGGCTGTTGCGGATATCATCTGAAATGGCACCATACGGTGGACGCATCAATTTAGAGCTTTTCCCAAGAACTTTTGTAATAGCATCTTCTGTATCCGTGAGCTGTTGCTTGGCATCTTCCAATGACAGTTTTGTTAAAATTGGATGATTCCAACTATGGTTTCCAACTTCATGGCCTTCAGACTGCATACGTTTAAGGATTGACTCATTGCCTGCAATATTCTTTCCTTGTACAAAGAAGGTTGCTTTTATTTTGTACTTAGCTAAAATATCCAAGGCTTGTGGTGTTGTATTGCCATCGGGACCATCATCAAAGGTTAAGGCTACAACTTTTTTATGTTTTTCCGCTTGAACTTTTTTATAGAGTTCAGCATCTTTTTCTGTTAGATAGGATGTCTGAATAAAATCAAAGAAGTCTGAAATAGGCATCGCTATTTCTTCAACATTAGTCGTTGCTTTGACTGGATAAAGAACCAATTGGCTATCTTTATAAGTAAATTTCCAAGTTGTTAATTCTGCTGCTGAGAAATCAGCTGAAATTTGATCCACAACCGATTGCTCTACTTTTTTATCCTGAAGAGTAGACTTAAGATCTTCGAGTAATTTTTCCTTGGCTTTGCTTGTATCTGTGAAAAGTTGATCCAGTGTAAAGACAGAGCCATCTTCTTTTAGATAAAGCTGATTGAGTGTGGTATTTTCTAATTCGACGACATTCGAATTTGCTATGTCAAAAGTCTGCTTTTTAATCAATCGATTTTCAACTCCAGTTAAAGAGGAGTCCCCTTTTTCTGAGTAATAAAAAATCAATTGATCTTTTCCCTCTACTTTATCAGTGATATCCTTTATAATCTCATTCTTAACAGAGGAGATAACACTATCTCCAACCATTGGATAATAGGTGATAATCTCTGATTTTTCCTTGCGGAAATGCTCTTTTTGACTCCCCTGTGAGTAGGCGTCATCTTTTTCCTTCTTGAGACTCTCAATTTTCTGTTCAAAGACTTGTTTACTTAGCACTTTATATGTAATCACACTACCGAGCGCCAACATTGTGAAGAACAAAAGCAACACAAGGATTCCTAATTTTTTATTATTTTCCTTCTTAACTGTCTTTTGGAATGATCTCTTTTTTGTCATAGTCTTATCATATCAAATCAGAGCTATAATTTCAATGAAAATATTGAAGAAAGTCTTTTTTTATAGGAAAAGACAAGCAAAAGAACCCTAGCTAATTCTAGGGTTCTTTTAGAGATTAGAAACGAATACTTTCTCTTGTTTTCTCATAGGAAGTAACGAAACGACTGGTTACTCCTGGCTCAGCGACTTCTAAAGCTTGAGAGATTTTTTCGAAAGATGCTTGGTAATCAAAAGTTGTTTCGAAGATATTCAAAGCTTCTTGGAAAGCTTGTTGAATACGATCATCAAATGATCTATAACGGTTAGAATATTGAAGCAATTGTTCTGTCAATGTTGCATTTTGAACGATACTGTATGCTTCTTCTTCCAACATGTTCATATCATTTGTTGCAATCTCAAGAATACGATTGACAGATTCAATATTTACTTGCGCTTGTTCCAACTCAGCCATCAAGTCTTCTGTACTATGACTTGCATCAAAGAAGAGTTTCAAGAATTTTTGTGGAATTCCTGGAAGATTTCTCTTTTCCATATAGCGTTTAATCGTATGGAGACGATTGACGTATACATTTGCTTTTTGGCGAGCATTGATATCGTCTTTTTCGATCTGAACAAGACGTTCGCTGACACCGATTTGGTCATCTTCAATATCTTTCAAAGTAGATTGGAGATTTTCCAAACGTTCTTGCAAGACTGAGTATGCTTCTGAAACTTCTGATTGGTCGTTTGTCAATTCTTCGATTGTAGTGTTCAAGGCTGCAATATCTGCTTGCAGGCGACGAACTCGATTCACATCACTTTCTGAAATCAAGTAAGTTTTTCCAAGACGTTCGATATCTTTAACCAAAACTTGATTGTTTTCTTTCAAGTGTTGAAGATAGGTAGGTAAGGTAGTTACCAACTTCTCGAATGCTTTATGAGCTTCAATTTCACGAGTGAAAATATCATAAAGCGCATTGATTTCTTCTTGGATTTGAGTATTTTCATACTCTGCATTGTCCAATTCTAACTTGCGAATATTCTCGTGATTGTTTTTTAAGGCTTCATAGAGAAGTTGAAGACGAGATTCGATATCTGTTTCAGAGAAATGATAATTCTCATCTAAAAGTTTACGGTAACCAGCTTCTAAATCTTCAAGCTGATCTGGCAATTCACTAGTAAGTTTGGTCACAATCGCTGGAATTCTTTCAACGATATGTGTCAACGCAAGAATATGATTTTCTGCGTTATCCAAAATACCTGCTGCTTCAACCGGATCCCCTGATGAATTCAGAGTTACAAATTGAGAAAACTCAGATTGGATGTTTTCCAATTGTTTTTCAATTTCTGGAAGAGCTTGACCATATTTTTCAGAATCTTCTGCTACTGTATTTTGTAGTTTTTCAAATAAATCTAGAGCATGTAATACTCGTCCACTATTTTTTGATTCTTGTTTTTCCAAATCAGACAAAGCATTACGAATTTCCGTAATATCTTCTTCAACGAGTTTGATTTGACTTTCAATTTGATCAATCTGGTGTTTTGCCTTTAAAAAACGGAATGAACTATTGTAACCTTCAGCTTCAAAGAGGTTATTCTCAATATCCGCAAAAGAGTTGAGGGATAAATCTACCCATTTCTGATTCCATTCTCTAAAAGCAATCTGACTTTGACCAATCAGATGCATGTTTTTTACAGCATCTACCTCGTCATTCACAGGAAGGTTATAAAGTTCTTCTTTTCTTTCTTCTAATGTTGCAAGTCTACTTACATTACGTTTACGAAGCAAAATTGCTACTGCAAAGGCAATCAGAAGCAGAACTGCAATTCCAATCAAGGTAATAATCAACTGATTATCTGACATATCAAACTCCTTTTATACTTGACACAATTGTAATGATTATATCATATTTTTCAAGCCTTGGGAACTATTTCCCAATTTTTTTATACGTCAAGGGTACTGTACACAGCGTTTTCTTCAATAAATTCTCGACGTGGTTCCACTCGATCACCCATGAGCATATCAAAAATTTTATCCGCTTCAGCAGCGTCATCTACTGAAACGCGGGCCATGAGGCGATGTTCAGGATTCATAGTAGTTTCCCAAAGTTGATGATCATCCATTTCTCCAAGACCTTTATAACGTTGAATGGTTGGTTTTGAACGTCCTTCACTATAGCGAGCTAAAGCTTCCTGTAGACGGATTTCTTGATCTGCTCCAGGTTGGATGTATTCTTTAATCTCACTGCCGACCTTAACACCGTAAATTGGTGGTTGTGCGATATAAACATAGCCCGCCTCTAAAACAGGTTTCATATAGCGATAAATCAGAGTTAACAAGAGGGTACGGATGTGAGCTCCATCGACATCGGCATCCGTCATGATAACCAGTTTTTGGTATCGAGCCTTGCTAACATCAAACTCTGCACCAAATCCTGTTCCCATAGCTGTGAAAAGGCTACGTATTTCTTCATTGGCTAGTATTTTATCCATGCTTGCCTTTTCAACGTTAAGTATTTTCCCACGAATAGGCAAGATAGCTTGAAATTCACGGTCACGTCCTGATTTTGCAGAACCTCCCGCTGAGTCTCCTTCGACGATGAAAAGCTCAGTTTCAGCAGGATTATTTGATGAACAGTCAGCTAGTTTCCCTGGAAGATTTGAAATCTCTAAGCCAGATTTTTTACGAGTAACTTCACGCGCACGCTTGGCAGCAACACGCGCTTTCGCAGCCAAAATCCCTTTTTCTACGATGCGCTTAGCAATCTGTGGATTTTCCAAAAGGAAATCAGAAAATGCGTCGCTGAAAAGACGATTGGTAATCTTCACAACTTCACTATTTCCAAGTTTGGTCTTAGTTTGTCCTTCAAACTGAGGGTTTGGATGCTTCACAGAGATAACCGCTGTCAATCCTTCACGGACATCTTCCCCAGTTAGATTATCTTCGTTATCTTTTAGAAGTTTATTTTTACGAGCATAGTCATTAATAACACGAGTTAGGGCTGTACGGAAACCTTGCTCATGTGTTCCACCTTCATGGGTATGAATATTATTAGCGAAACTCATGACATTTTCATGGTAACCAGTTGTGTACTGCATCGCGACTTCAACTGTGATATCATCCATTTCACCATCTGTATAGATTGGCGTATCAAAGATAACATCCTTGTTTTCGTTGATGTACTCAACGTAGCTCGCAATCCCACCTTCGTAGTGATAATGCTTGGTCTGCTCAAGTCCTTCACGTTTGTCAGTGATAGAGATTTGAAGTCCACGATTCAAGAAGGCTAACTCTTGAATCCGTTTATTTAATTTATCAAAGTCAAATGTTGTTGTCTCTGTGAAAATTTCTGGGTCTGGAGTAAAGTGAACGATTGTTCCTGTTTTATCTGTTTCTCCAATCACCTCTAGGTCAGCCACAACATGACCACGACGGTATTCTTGGTAATGAATTTTTCCGTTTTTGTGAACGCGAACATCCAACTGAGTTGAAAGAGCATTTACAACGGATGAACCTACACCGTGGAGACCACCAGATACCTTGTATCCGCCACCGCCGAATTTACCTCCGGCGTGAAGAACGGTAAAGACTGTTTCAACTGCAGGACGACCTGTTTTTTCTTGGATATCAACAGGGATACCACGCCCATCGTCAATAACTGTAATTGAATCATCTGGCTCAATAAAAACTTCGATATGACTAGCGAATCCAGCCAAGGCTTCGTCGATAGAGTTATCTACGATTTCCCAGACTAGGTGGTGAAGACCCTCTTTCGAAGTTGAACCGATGTACATACCTGGACGCATACGAACGGCTTCCAGACCTTCCAAAACTTGAATTTGACTGGCATCATAATCTTGTGCCTGTTGGTTTTTAATATCTTCTGTCATGTTTCCCCTTTTTCTTACATGTCTATTGCTTGTTTTAACGCTACAACGTTCTCAAAGAGATAGGCATCTAAGCCTGCAGCATGTCCTGCCTCTACATCAATAGCACGGTCACCAATAACCAGCCCTGATGTTATATGATACTTATCACGCAAATAAATCATCGATTCAGGATTTGGTTTACGTTTAAATCCTGAACTAGCTGTCACTACTTCTGTAAAGTATGGTGCTATCTTTGTTTTTGAAAGAATCTCCAACACTTGATCATTTCGATGAGAAACCAAGAAATTACGGCCACCTTGGTCTGAAATCTTTTCCAAGAGCGCAGGAATCCCATCAAACAATACTGGGTGTTCAAGCTCACGGGCTTCATTTTCCTTATATTTCTCAAGAAAGTTTTCAATACCTGGAGCATACTTTTCAGTGGCGAAGGCAGTCGAAACCTTCAAAGCTTCGTAGACACTGTCGTGCTCCTGCTCAATTCCAAACTCTGCTAAGGTTTCTACAAAAGCTGCTGTAGAAGTTTCATAATTATCAAGCAGAGTACCACCTAGATCCCAGATGTAATCGTGATATTTCATACCCTTCATTATAGCATTTTTTTACGAAAAAAGCGACGTTTAGCTTGTTTTTGACATTAAAAAAGAGAAGAATCTTCTCAAGTAAGAAAGATCCTTCTCAGTTTCCTTATTATTTTTCAAATACGTCTGTATAGAGCATCCCATTTCTCAGAGATTCCGCATCTCCGCCAAGCGTATCAACTAAGTGATAGGCAAAAGCCAAAGCTGTTGCTGGACCACGGCTCGTAATGATATTGCCATCTACAACGACTGTTTCTTTATGGTAGTGACCGTCAGCAATTTGTTCTTGAACACCATCGTAGCAGGTGAAGTTTTTTCCTTCAAGTAGGCCTGCCCGATTTAAAGTAATTGGTGCTGCACAGATGGCTGCTAGCTTTTTCCCACCTTGATTAAATTTTTGGAGTTCAGAGATTAGCGACTCATTGTCCCGCAAGTGGGCAGAACCAGGCATGCCTCCTGGAAGGACAATCATGTCATAATCAGATAAATCACCGTTAAATACACGATCAGCTTGAACTTGAATAGCATGTGAACCTGTCACTTTTTCATCAAATCCGACCATATGACAGGTAATATTTGCACGACGCAAGACGTCTACGACTGTCAGGGCTTCGATTTCTTCAAAACCATTCGCTAGGATAACTGCAACTTTAGGCATAGTGACCTCCTTATTTTACTTTTTTTAGGACAACCTTTTTACGTTTAAATTTTGTTCGACCACTCTTTTCATCAGCTAGGTGTGTTTGGTAGCTCATCGATAAAAGAAGACCAACACCGATGAGATTACTGATAATGGCTGATCCCCCTTGGGAAATAAAAGGCAAAGGGATCCCTGTTAGAGGAAGGAGTCCTGTTACCGCACCGATATTCTCAAAGATGTGAAACAAGAGCATCATGATAAATCCAGTTGAGATATAGGTGTAAAATTGATTGTTAGATTTGAGAGTAATCTTTAACATGCGATAGATGAGGAGCAGATAGAGTGCAATCACTACTACTGAACCAATAAAACCAAAATCTTCAGCGATAACTGTGAAGATCATGTCACTCTCACGGACTGGAATGAGGAGATTGGACACGTTAAAGCCTTGACCAAATACTCCACCACTACCGATGGCAATTTGACCTTGAGCCTGTTGATAGGTAGTTGTTTGAGCATAATCAAAGGGATTGAGCCAAGCCAAGATACGGTTAATCTGATAAGTCGGCATACCAAGTTGGTGCAGAAAGGCACGCCCATCCTTTGTAATGAAGATGGCTAAAAATCCTGTAATGGCTGACACAACTGTTACAAAGACTGGAATGATAATCTTCCAAGAAACACCTGACAACAAGACAAGACCTGCAAAGATCGCAACAAAAACCATTGCCGTTCCAAGGTCACTTTGTAAGGCTAGTAACACTAAAACTGGAATCGTGAAAACGATCATCCAAAGAATCAAAAGGAAATCTAAACCGATGGTCCGTGCTTTGTCCTTGTATTTTTTAGTGAAGGTTACAATCACATAAGCCAGCATCAAGATGTAAGATATCTTCATGAATTCGGAAGGTTGAAAAAGCGTATAACCACCGATTGATACCCAGTTTTTTGCACCTGTTGCAGCTACCAAACTTGGATTATAGAAGATCAAGGGTAAGACCATCAAGGCTAGACCAAGACCATATAGATAGGGGGTGGACTGCCATAAAAATTTTGTGTTAAAAAACATGACTACAAAACTGAAGATAATCCCTAGGGCTATCCATGCCAGTTGTTGTCCAAGTATAGGCCAAACATTTTTTGGGTAATCATGACTAACTGCTATATAAATCGCTACAACTCCAATTACCAATAAACAAAACACTGGTAATATTAAACTATAATCGACCCTAGAGTCGAATGAACGTTTCATAACGGCCTCCTTCATTCTTTCTGGTATTCATTTCATTGTTTCTTTAAAAAATCTTGAACGTTGACAAATACTTGCTCTCGGCTAATGTTCCTTACTCGACTAGTGCGAGACAAGGCCTTGCTGATTTGTTTGCCATATCGTTTACTTGACATACGGCTGTCTAAAATCAAAACTGCGGAGCGTTGACCAACTCGGCGCATGGTCCTACCTATCGCTTGCTTGAGACGAATAATCGCCATAGGAAGTTGGTAATCATAAAAAGGATTTTTCCCTTCAAGACGGAGTTCTTGATTCATCTTTTTGGCAAATGGATCCTCTGGATTTTGGAAAGGCAAACGTGTCACCACTTCAATCACCCGAGGATGTCTGGAAAAATCGACACCTTCCCAGAAACTCCCTGCTCCAAGTAAGAGCTCACGCTCTCCTTTTTCAAAGCGTTTTTTCAATTGAGCTGGTTCCCCATGCTTATATTGGGCTAAATGGGGAATTCTTAAAGTATCAGATACCTGCAGCAATAAATCTTTTGCAGTAAATAAGACTAAAATCGGTTCTTCAAGGTAGGACAAATCTTCTAGAACTTCCACAACTGCTTGTGCATACTCCTCAAGCGAAACTTCAGTCACCAATGGAAAATCATTCACCAACAAAATTTCCTGATTTTCCTGAAACTGTTCATCTAGGTAATAAATGGTTGCTTGCGGGAATCCTAACAATTCTGGCAAAGAAACTCTGCTACTAATTTCTAGGGTTGCAGAGATTCCGAGAAGCTGGCAGGATTCTGGAAATATCTGAGAAAATAGCAAACGCTGATCGCGACTAGAAGTAATCTCGATTTTTTTACTAGAGAGTTCGGAAACTGATAACCAAAATTCTCCCTCAGATGCAAAAAACTTCTGATAATCTTTAAATTCTGGTAAATTCAGCTCAGAAAAATCTTGTCGGAGTTTGTCAATGCTACTAGCTGGACACATCTTCCGTTTACCAGATAGAAACTGATCAAGTAGGTAAGAAACTTCAAAACGAATACTCTCTAGCAAGCGTCTTTGAAGCATACCTTCTTCCCTCGATAGAGCTTGGTCTAATTGTTCTAGCAAATCTGTAAGCAAATAAGATTTTCGAGAAAGATTTTCCAAGGTCAGCAAGATTTTCTGGGCTTCATCCAAAATCAAGAGACGTCCCTCTAAAAGACTCGGATCATCTTCAAGTCGAGTAACGAGGTAAGCATGATTGGTCACTAGCAACTTACAAGAACGCGCTTTTTCCTGACCACGTCTCCAAAAATCCTCTAACCAAAAGAGAGAATCTTTATGAAGATTTCCATCATGCACCAAGTTTGGTAAAAATTGCTGGTAGCGATAAAGTTGACCAATTTCGTCTAAGTCTCCAGTTTCCGTTTCAGTCAGCCAAACTAGGAGTTGCATCTTGAAACGCGTATACAAACGATTGGACTCTTCTTCCTCTAGTGCTGCATGAAAAGCATCCAACTTCAGGTAATTCTGTGGTCCTTTGAGACTATGAATAGAGATATGGAAAATCTCTTCGAGTTTTTTAGCCTCCTCATGCATTACCTGATTTTGAAGGATTTTAGTTGGAACACTAAGTAGGATCCCACTTTCATTCTCAAGAGACAAGGCTGGCAAGAGATAGCCATAGGTTTTTCCAATCCCAGTTTGAGCCTGAATAAAAGAAGTGTCTTCCCCTTGCAAGCACTCTTGAACCTTTTGTGCGAAGCGTTCTTGCAAGTTTCTCTCCTCCAACCCTAGCAAGGCAATATTGGTTTGGAAATCTTTAGACAGTTTTCGTGGAGAAAGGGCTGATTTTTCTTTTCTTAAAAATAGACCTTGCACCTCTACCAAGTCATGTTCAACTAAGAGAGACTGTTTCTGATAAACTTCCTCGATGACCATGTATGATTCGTACAATAAGCTATCAGACAGACTTAATAAGCGCTCCAACAAACCTTTTGGAAGTTGAAACATCTTTTGTCTCATACAAAGAAAGAGTTCTGCAGTTGCTTGGGCGTCAGAAAGGGCTGTATGAGCTTGCTCAAGTGGAATCCCCAACTCTTGGCAAAGAATTCCAAGATTATACTTTTCAAGTTGAGGATAAAAGACTTGAGCTAATTCAACCGTATCGATACGAGGCGTGCGCAATTCATAACCTTCAAAAAATAAGAATTCTGCCAACAAATTGGCATCGAACTGAACATTGTGCGCAACAAAAATACCGTCTTTGACCAACTCAAAAATCTTTCCAGCTACCTGGGAAAACTCTGGAGCCTTTGCTAAACGCTTATCAGTCAATCCCGTTAATTCTTTGATATGAGAATCCAAGGGTTCATGTGGATTGACATCAGTGGCATATTGCTCAACAATCTCACCATCTTCAATGACTACAATTCCCACTTGGATGATTTTTGCCTTGCTTCCGGTACTTGTTGCTTCTAAATCTACAACCACATACCGATCATTTCTAAAATTCATCACTAAAAATTATATCAAAATTTACATCATTTGACACCCATGAACTTTATTTGAAGAGTCAAGTTTCTTGCAAGATTTGAACAAAAATGATTGAATAAAATGGTAGAAAAGGAGGAAATTCATGAACCCATTGGATTTATTTAATCAAGTAAAAGAACTCGTCGAGAAAAAAGATTTTTCTGCAGCAAAAACATTTGTTGAAGAAAACAAGGATCAACTAGGGGACTACCTTAGCCAAGCGCAAGCATTGGTTTCAGGTTCAGAAGGGCTTGACGGTCTTGTAGATAAGGTCAAAGGCCTCTTCTAATAGTCAAAAGACACCTGAAAAAATCAGGTGTCTTTTTGTATTTTCTTCATGAATGCAGGAATATGTTGACTAATCGTGGTTGGCAGAACTACATAATTGTTCTCAGCTAGTTCTTGGGCAATTGCTGAATGCAGATATGTCGCTACTGTCACTCTTTCATAGAGACTAACTTGTGGGAATTGGCCTGCAAAGCCAGCAATCACCCCAGCCAGAGTATCCCCCATGCCCCCAGTCGCCTGATAGGGACCGCCAACCGATAGTTGGTAATAATCAGCTTGCCCTTGTTGCCAAATCTTGGTCTGGGGACCCTTTTGGACCAGAATACTCGCTGGAGGAAGTTGGGACAGAGACTGCCTTGTTGCTTCTTCCCCTTGGTCTTCGATTGCTAGCCTGGACATGGCCTCCCATTCTTTTTGATGAGGGGTAAAGACTAATTGAGCTTGAGGGAGAGGCAAAGCTAAACGGGTATAGAGACTAATGGCTCCACCATCTAGAATGAGCACTTGATGAGGTTGAACCCTTTCAAAAACTAGCTCTACAAGGTGCGCTCCTAGCTCATTGTCCTTGAGACCCGGCCCCAACAAAATAACCCCTGCTTTTGCGATTTGCTCAGTCAATAATTCTTGGTCCGTCACAGCAAATGCCATGGCTTCAGGTAGCTGATTATGGAGGGCAGGGATATTCTCGCGATCTGTCGCAACCGTGACAAGGCCCGCTCCACTATGAACCGCTGCGAGGGCTGCCATAATAATCGCACCCCCATAGGGGTAAGTCCCCCCTATCAAGAGCAGACGCCCATAGTCTCCCTTATGACTAGAACGAGGACGATCGATGATCACTTTTTTTAGTAGAGCTTGATTAATGTCTTTCATACACTACTCCTTCAACTTATCCGTACCATGTAGTACTTGATTAACCTTAGTATTCCAAGCCTGTAACCCTTCTCCCTCATAGTCTAGGTAAATCACTTTATCTTGTAATTGACAAGGAATCAAACCTTCAAAACAAGCCTTATTTTTTGAAGGAATAACACACAAATGAAGAAAGGTATCCAAATCTAAACTGTCTCTTACCTTCGCAACATGATAGCCATCAAACATATAACCTGGTGCTTGAATTAATTCTTCATACAGAAAATGAAAACTAACGCCAGGAATGAACATTTCTTGCAATTCCTCCTCAGACGGTGCCCGTCCTAACAAACGCTCCATAGCGAGTCGATAACCCGAAGTCGTATTAGACCATCCGAACATAATATAGTCAAAATAGTCTGCTGGATCAGAAGCTGCATTACGACTATCTGTAACTAACTCAGCCCCACTTTTACCAAATACTTTTACCGCCGACATGAGTTTTCCAATCTGAAAAATAGCCTGAGCCACCTCAACTGTACAAGTATGACTACAATAATTTGAAGTAACCAACTTCCTATGGATATCATAGGTAGAAGCTACAAGCCAATGACTTGGCCTGTACGGAGGAAAATAGCTATGCTCTTGCAAGTAATCATGAATTTGTATATTTAATTCATGATTCTCACATTCCACAATGGTCTGACGATGATGGTCCTGTTCGTAAGCAATAAACTTTGCTAGCTTCTCCAATTCCCATTCTTTAATCTGAGGATAGTTTTCAAGAGCAAATTGATATATCCCGTCCCACTGGAGACTAAAATCTGCATTACAAACTTTTACAATCATCTAATCACCTCTACTTCATTATACTACAAAATAATAGAAAGAAGCTTCAATTAAAAAAGTATTTTCACAGCAAATAAAAAGTCGAGATATTACTATCTCAACTATTTTTCATAGTATACTTAGTCTTTATCCAGCGTTCTTAAAGCAGCTTGATAGGTCTGCTCCATTAGCATGGTAATGGTCATAGGTCCTACTCCACCAGGTACAGGTGTGATATGGCTAGCGACTGGTGCAACAGCATCGTAGTCAACATCTCCACAGAGCTTGCCATTTTCATCTCGGTTCATCCCCACATCAATGACAACTGCTCCAGGTTTGACAAAATCAGCAGTCACGAACTTAGCACGGCCGATTGCTACTACAAGAATGTCGGCTTTAGAAGCTACTTGGGCTAGATTGTGGGTGCGAGAGTGGGTCAAGGTTACAGTTGCATTTTTAGCCAAAAGCAACTGGGCCATTGGTTTACCAACGATATTTGAACGACCAATAACGACTGCATTTTTACCTTCTAAGTCAATCCCATACTCATGAAACATCTCCATAATCCCTGCTGGAGTTGAAGGAATCATCACTGGATGACCAGACCAAAGACGCCCCATGTTGAGCGGATGAAAACCATCTACATCTTTTTCAGGGTCAATAGCCAATAAAACAGCTTCATCATCGATATGTTTTGGCAATGGCAACTGGACCAAAATCCCATGCCAAGATGGATCTTGGTTGTATTTGGCAATCAACCCCAACAATTCCTCTTGAGTAATGGTCTCCGGAACACGTACAACTTCACTTTGGAAGCCCGCTGCGATAGCTGAACGTTCCTTGTTACGAACGTAAACCTGGCTAGCAGGATTGTCCCCAACCAAAATAACCACCAAACCAGGAACCAAGCCTGTCTCTTCCTTTAGTTTGGCTGTTTTTTCAGCCAGTTGTCCTTGTAGCTTGGCTGCTAAAGCCTTCCCATCAATAATCTGTGTCATGTATTTCTCTTTTCTAACAAATATCCTCTATTATAACAAAAAATCGCTCGACCTTCTAACACTTCTTACCTAAGATACCCTATAGTCTGAAACTATAAGAAAAAGCCCTCTTGGAGCTTTTCTAATAAACGATATTTTACAAAACCTTACTCAAGAAATCCTTGGTTCTTTGTTCTTGTGTTTGGTCAAAAATTTGCTCAGGTGTTCCATCCTCGACAACTACACCGTCAGCCATAAAAATAACACGGTCTGCTACTTCACGCGCAAAGCCCATCTCATGTGTTACGATGACCATGGTCATACCTGACTTAGCAAGTTCTTGCATAACCGCTAGTACTTCCCCTACCATCTCAGGGTCTAGAGCAGAAGTTGGTTCATCAAATAGTAAAACATCTGGTTCCATAGCTAGACCACGCGCGATAGCGATACGCTGTTGTTGCCCACCCGACAAGCTTTGTGGATAGGCATTTGCCTTATCTGGTAAACCAACCTTTTCCAAGAGCTCATGCGCTCTCTTTTCAGCCACTTCCTTACTTTCTCCCTTAGTCTTAATCGGAGAAAGTGTAATGTTTTCCATAACTGACATATTTGGGAAGAGATTGAATTGTTGGAAAACCATTCCCATCTTTTCACGCATAGCAAAAAGGTCATTTTTCTTATCCGTAATGTCTACACCTTCAAAGATAACCTTTCCTTTTGTAGCCTCTTCGAGGAGATTCATCGAGCGAAGAAGGGTTGACTTACCGCTACCAGAAGGGCCGATAATGACCACTACTTCCCCTTTTTTGATTTCAAGATCAATTCCTTTTAAAACTTCATTTTTTCCAAAGTTTTTATGAAGGTTTTCAATTTTTATTAGTGTTTCAGTCATTATTTCTTATCTCCTTGTCCCATACGATTTTCAAAAGCTTTCAAGGCTAGTGTCAAGATAGATGTCATAATCAAGTAGTAAAAGGCTGCGAATAGAAGTGGAGTTAAAGGCAGGTAAGTGGTTGTTGATACTGTAGTAGCTCCATTCCACAACTCCATAACCCCGATAGCTGACAAGAGCGAGCTATCTTTGATAATAGTGATAAACTCATTTCCTAAAGAAGGCAAGATATTTTTGATAGCCTGTGGCAAAATAACATAGCGCATAGCATTTTTAGGACGAATCCCTAGTGAATAGGCTGCTTCTAATTGTCCTTTTGGCACTGCATTAATCCCAGCACGAACAGTTTCTGATACATAGGCACCACTATTCATAGAGATAATGATAATCCCTGGGATCAAACGAGTAAGATCAACATCTAAAATCCCAATTTGAATCGTTGGAGCACTAATATGCATCAGGGCAAAGGCAATCATAATCTGCACCATCATCGGAGTCCCACGGAAGACCCAGATATATAGATTAGCAAACCAAGCAAGTGGCTTAATCTTTGAACGTTGCGCAAAGGCCAACAGTACCCCTAGAATGGTCCCCAAGAAGACCACCAAGATAGATATGATAATTGTTACAACGGCACCATAGTTAAAATACGGTAGATATTTCGGTAAAAAAGAAAAATTCATGGATACTCTACTTTCTGTTTTTAATATTTAAACTTAAAACTTGTATAAGGATAACATATTTTGCATAAAAATACAACGTTTTCTTCTAATATTTTCAATAAATTTTCAAAGACGAGAGAAATAGCGAGAAATCTTAGTTTTTTTCTAGTCAAGTAGAGTCTGTTTATGGTAAAATAGTAAAGATAAGAAATGGAGGAGAATCAAAATGGAATCACATTTGGTTAGAATCATCAATCGCTTAGAAGCAATGACTAAAGATGGTGGTAACTTGAAACGTAACTTTGAGCGCGAAGGAGTTGTTGTCGCAGAGGTTGCTTTTAACCACGACGAAGAAAACGGACCACTCTTTACACTTCGTGACGTTGAAGCTCGTGAAACATATACATTTGATAGCATCGACCTCATTGCGATGGAAATCTACGAACTTTTATACTAATAGTTGAATATGGGCTGGAGAATACTCCTGCTTTGACCAATGAAAATCCTTTTTGCATGACAAATGGGATTTTTATTTTTATCACTAAAGTCTAGTAAGAATTGCCTGGAATGTTTAATTGTAACAAGCAATCTTTTTGCTTGCTTTCCCCTTTAATCATGATATAATGAGACTAAAGAACTTTGACTATTTTTGACCTTTCTATTTTAGTCAAAGCCAAGAAAGAAACGAGGTAGAGGTATGCTCTGTCAAAATTGTAAAATCAATGACTCAACGATTCATCTTTACACTAATCTTAATGGGCAACAAAAGCAAATTGATCTTTGCCAAAATTGCTACAAAATTATCAAAACAGATCCTAACAATAGCTTATTCAAAGGCATTACGGATTTAAACAATCGCGATTTTGATCCATTTGGAGACTTCTTCAATGATTTAAACAACTTTAGACCTTCTTCTAATAATAATGTTCCTCCAACCCAGTCAGGTGGTGGATACGGTGGTAATGGGGGTTATGGTTCCCAAAAACGTGGACCAGCTCAAACACCTCCTCCTAGTCAAGAAAAAGGACTCTTGGATGAGTATGGTATCAATATAACTGAGATTGCCCGTCGTGGAAATGTCGACCCAGTTATCGGTCGTGATGAAGAAATCATCCGTGTCATTGAAATCCTCAACCGTAGAACTAAAAACAACCCAGTACTGATTGGGGAGCCTGGTGTTGGTAAGACAGCAGTTGTCGAAGGCTTAGCACAGAAAATTGTAGACGGTGATGTTCCCCACAAACTTCAAGGGAAAGAAGTCATCCGCCTAGATGTCGTGAGTCTTGTTCAAGGCACAGGAATTCGTGGACAGTTCGAAGAGCGCATGCAAAAACTCATGGAAGAAATTCGTGAGCGCAAAGATGTCATCCTCTTTATCGATGAAATTCACGAGATTGTCGGTGCTGGTTCTGCCGGAGATGGGAATATGGATGCAGGCAATATCCTCAAACCAGCCCTATCTCGTGGCGAACTTCAGTTAGTGGGTGCTACTACCCTCAATGAATACCGCATCATCGAAAAGGATGCAGCCCTTGAGCGCCGTATGCAACCTGTCAAAGTTGATGAACCAACTGTGGAAGAGACTATTATTATTCTTAAAGGTATTCAAAAGAAATACGAAGATTACCACCACGTTCATTATACTGACGGGGCTATCGAAGCGGCTGCTACTCTTTCTAACCGCTACATCCAAGATCGTTTCTTGCCAGATAAGGCAATTGACCTTCTAGATGAAGCTGGTTCTAAAATGAACTTAACCTTGAATTTTGTGGATCCCAAGGTCATCGACCAACGCTTAATCGAAGCGGAAAATCTCAAGGCTCAAGCTACTAGAGATGAAGATTTTGAAAAAGCAGCCTACTTCCGTGACCAGATTGCCAAATATAAGGAAATGCAAAAGACTAAGGTAACGGATCAGGATACTCCAATCATCAGTGAAAAGACGATTGAACACATCATTGAACAAAAAACTAATATTCCAGTTGGTGATTTGAAAGAAAAAGAACAGTCTCAACTGATCAACCTAGCAGATGACCTCAAGGCTCATGTTATCGGTCAAGACGATGCTGTTGATAAGATTGCTAAGGCTATCCGTCGTAACCGTGTTGGTCTAGGCACTCCAAACCGTCCAATTGGTAGCTTCCTCTTTGTTGGTCCTACTGGTGTTGGTAAAACAGAACTTTCTAAACAACTAGCTATTGAGCTTTTTGGTTCTGCTGATAGCATGATTCGCTTTGATATGAGTGAATACATGGAAAAACACAGTGTTGCTAAACTGGTCGGTGCTCCTCCAGGATACGTCGGTTATGATGAGGCTGGACAATTGACTGAAAAGGTTCGTCGTAACCCCTACTCACTGATCCTATTGGATGAAGTTGAAAAAGCCCATCCAGATGTCATGCATATGTTCCTTCAAGTCTTGGATGATGGTCGTTTAACGGATGGGCAAGGTCGTACCGTTAGCTTTAAAGACGCCATCATTATCATGACCTCAAATGCAGGTACAGGAAAAGCTGAAGCTAGCGTTGGATTTGGTGCTGCTAGAGAAGGTCGTACCAACTCTGTCCTTGGAGAATTAGGCAACTTCTTTAGTCCAGAATTCATGAACCGCTTTGATGGTATTATTGAATTTAAGGCTCTCAGCAAGGAAAATCTCCTTCAAATCGTTGACCTTATGTTGGATGATGTGAATAAACGTCTCTCAAGCAATAACATCCACTTAGATGTAACAGATAAGGTTAAGGAAAAACTTGTAGACCTTGGTTACGATCCAAAAATGGGAGCTCGCCCACTCCGTCGTACCATCCAAGACTATATCGAAGATGCCATTACAGACTACTACCTTGAAAATCCAAGTGAAAAAGACCTCAAGGCAGTCATGACAAGTAAAGGTAAAATCGTGATTAAGTCCAAAAATAAAACGGAAAAGGTCGAGTCAAACGACTAGTTCCTCATATACAAAAGAATGTTCTTGCTTGACAGTGAGAGCATTCTTTACTATTATAGAAAGAAAGCGCACTCACGAAGGAGAATGTTATGACAAATCCAACATTTGGAGAAAAAAAAGAGGGAGTAACCTACAAAAATAGATATGGCGTTTATGCAGTCATACCAGATGCAAACCATGAAAAGATTATCCTCGTACAAGCTCCAAATGGTGCATGGTTCTTACCTGGTGGGGAGATTGAAGCAGGCGAAAACCATCTCGAAGCTCTCAAACGAGAACTGATTGAAGAATTAGGATTTACTGCTGAAATTGGTACCTATTATGGACAAGCAGATGAATATTTCTATTCCAGCCATCGTGATACCTACTACTACAATCCAGCCTATCTCTACGAAGCTACTTCTTACCAAGAAATTCAAAAACCTCTCGAAGACTTCAATCATCTAGCTTGGTTCCCAATCGATGAAGCTATTACTAACTTAAAACGTGGAAGTCACAAATGGGCGATCGAAGCTTGGAAAAAACAACATCAAATTTAAACTATCTTTACCAAATTTCCCAAAAAGTGCTATAATAGACATAGAAATACAGGAGGAAACCCTATGAAGCTTATCAATACTACAAATTCACACTCGCAACTTGTTAAAAGTCAGCTAGAAAGCACTGACGCAACGCTTGTAGAGGTTTATTCTGCGGGAAATACAGATGTTATTTTTACTCAGGCTCCGCTTCATTACGAAATCCTCATTTCCAATAAACATCGTGCAATCCGTGAAAAAGAAATTGAGAAAATCCAAGAATTCTTTTTAAATCGTAAAATTGATAAACAAGCTGTTGATGAAGCAAATATCAAAACCCTCTATTCTGATAAATTGATTGAGATTTCAATCCCTACAAAATAGAATTAATCTACCCTACAGTTAAAACTGCGGGGTTTTTTAATCCCTTTTCTTATTTAAGTTCTTAAAATAATTATTGTTGCTAAAGCTTTTTTGTGAATATTTCACATTTCAATCGAAAAATGAGAGAAATTTAGTTATAATAGATAGAGAGATTTTAATGAAGGAGTATGATATGAAAGAAATAGTATATAGAGAAGCCAGGCTAGATGAATACCAAAAAATCGGGAAAGTGTTGGCTGGTGCCTTTATGGACTACCCTTTCATGACTCTTATCAAAGATGATTTAAAGAAACCAGAATATTACCCAGCCTTTCTAGAATTGTTGGATGGCCTTTTGACCAGACTCTACATCAAGGGAGAGACTTGTCTAGTCGCTGAACGAGACGGAGAAATCCTAGCAGTCGCCCTTTTACAACAGAAAGATTTTTCTATTCTATCTTATTTATTAAATGGGATTGTCAAGCTTTTCCGTTTTATTACTCCGCACAATCTCTTGAAATATCTTGATTTGGTGGAACGTTCCGAACAGCATTTAAAAAGATCAGGAAATTTTGACTGGTACTTGATGATGCTAGGAGTCAACGCTTCTAGTCAAAACCAAGGAATCGGGAGTGCTTTTCTACAAGAAGGTGTTGAACCTTATCTTAAATCCAAAGGCTGCAAACGCTTGGGCTTGATTACTAGTACTGAAAAAAATGTGTGCTTCTATGAAAAAAACAAGTATGAATTACTGGATTCGATGATGTTGGAATATGGAGCAAAATCAATTGGAAACTGGGCTTTTGTAAAAATCCTGGATAAGTAATTATAAACTAAAAAAGATTGGTCATTACACCAATCTTTTTTTGATTTTACTTAACTGCTTCTTTCAAGGCTTCTACCTTGTCCAAGCGTTCCCATGGAAGGTCGATATCTGTACGTCCCATATGTCCATAAGCCGCTGTTTGACGGTAGATTGGACGTTTGAGGTCAAGCATTTGGATAATTCCTGCAGAGCGAAGGTCAAAGATTTGACGCGCTGCTGCTTCTAATTTGCTTTCAGCGACTGTTCCCGTACCGAAAGTATCGATACGAACAGATACTGGATGAGCCACCCCAATCGCGTAAGCCAATTGCACTTCAGCTTTCTTAGCAAGACCTGCAGCAACAATGTTTTTAGCAATGTAGCGAGCTGCATAAGAAGCTGAACGGTCCACCTTAGTCGCATCCTTACCAGAGAAGGCACCACCACCGTGACGTGAATAACCACCATAGGTATCCACGATGATTTTACGACCAGTCAAACCAGAGTCTCCTTGAGGTCCTCCGATAACGAAACGACCTGTTGGATTGATAAAGAATTTAGTCTCATCATCCAGGTAAGAAGCTGGAATGACTTCTTTGATAACCTTGTTAATCACATCTTGGTGGATTTGCTCATTGCTCACTTCTGGATCATGTTGGGTTGAAATAACAACTGTATCCACGCGCACTGGACGGTCATTTTCATCATACTCAACAGTGACCTGTGATTTGGCATCTGGACGAAGATAGCTAATCTCACCAGACTTACGAAGCTCTGCTAAACGACGAACCAATTTGTGACTGAGTGAAATTGGCAATGGCATGAGTTCTTCTGTTTCATCCACCGCAAAACCAAACATGAGACCTTGGTCTCCAGCTCCAATCAAGTCTAGTGGATCTTGGTCTGCATTTCCACGAACTTCCAAGGCTTCATTAACCCCTTGAGCAATATCAGGAGATTGTTCTACCAAAGATGGGTGAACTCCCACCGTCTCCGCAGAAAAACCGTATTCAGTGTTGGTATAGCCAATCTCTGCAATAGTATCACGAACCACTCGGTTAATATCGACATAAGCATTTGTTGAAATTTCACCGAAAACATGTACTGAACCAGTATAAACAGCTGTTTCAGCAGCAACGTGCGCCTCTGGATCTTGCTCTAAAATAGCATCCAAGATAGCATCTGAAATTTGGTCTGCAATCTTATCCGGATGCCCCTCAGATACAGATTCAGACGTGAATAATTTACGTTCTGACATAAAAATGTCCCCCCTTAAAAAATATTCGTTATAGAGTTACAAAGAACTGGTAGGAAGAGTATTTACAATCAATCCCACCACCTTATCGGGACCATATAACCTATCTATTATAACACGAATCTTTGAAAAATACTCGTATGATTACTATTTTTCTTCATAGGAAAATGTTTTCTAATCCCAACCAAATAAAAAACTCTTAAAGTAAGAGGGATTTCCTACTTTAAGAGAGATGTTACACTTAATTATTTTCTAGATAAAATTCAAAACGTTCCCCAACATATTGGCTCTTTACATACTCAAAAGCTGTCCCGTCATCAAAGTAAGAAACCTGAGTCAGACCTAAAATGGCATGCCCTTTTTCTACTTCCAGATAATGAGCAATTTTTTCCTTGGCCAAGCGGGCATAAATAGTCTGGTGCGATTTCCCAATTCGATAACCATGTTTCTGTAAAGTTTGAAAGAAGTGCTTGGTTACTTCTTCTTTTTTGAAATTTTTGATAAATTTCTCAGGAATCGACGCCACTTCATAGACAACAGGGACTTTGTCGGCATAGCGAACACGCTCCATACGAATGATATTATCAGTTGGCAGTAAACCTAGTTTAGCCACTTCTTGCTCATTTGGAATGGTTCGACGATAAGAAATCAAGTGACTAGACGGAGTTTTTCCTTGAGCTTTAACAATCTCCGTAAAACTAGTTGTTCCACGCATTCTTTCCTGAACACGTGTACTTGAAACAAAGGTCCCACTACCTACACGTCGTTCCAAAACCCCTTCTTCAACCAAAAGAGAGATTGCTTGACGTAAGGTCATGCGGCTAACGGCAAATTCTTCTGCTAAATCTCGCTCACTTGGAAGTCTTTCCCCAATTTTCCAACTTCCCTCATCAATGTCTTTCTTGATTTGGTCGTGGATTTTCATATAAGCTGGTAACATGCTTGATCACTTCTTTTCTTTATTTTTTCCATTGTACCGTAACTCATGGGGAAAAGTCAAACCGCACTTGTTTGGTTGGTAATTCTACCCCTTTTATGATAGAATATTCAAGAAGATATTTCTTTTAAGAAAGGGAAAAGATGACCAACATTTCAACTGATTTGCAAGATGTCGAAAAGATCATCGTACTGGACTATGGTAGCCAGTATAACCAACTTATCTCACGCCGCATCCGTGAGATTGGTGTCTTTTCAGAACTAAAAAGTCACAAGATTTCGGCTGACGAAGTCCGTGCTATCAATCCTATCGGGATTGTACTTTCAGGTGGTCCAAACTCTGTTTACGAAGAAGGATCGTTTGATATTGATCCAGAGATTTTTGAACTTGGAATTCCGATTTTGGGGATCTGCTATGGTATGCAGCTTTTGACTCACAAACTTGGAGGAAAGGTTGTTCCTGCAGGCGATGCTGGTAACCGTGAATACGGTCAATCAACATTGACTCACACAGAATCAGCTCTTTTTGCGGGTACTCCAGATGAGCAACTTGTCTTGATGAGCCACGGTGATGCTGTTACAGAAATTCCTGCTGACTTTGTTCGTACTGGAACTTCTGCAGACTGTCCTTATGCATCCATTGAAAATCCGGACAAGAAAATCTATGGTATCCAATTCCACCCAGAGGTTCGTCATTCAGTTCACGGCTATGATATCCTTCGTAACTTTGCCTTGAATATCTGTGGTGCCAAAGGTGACTGGACCATGGATAACTTTATCGAGATGCAAATCAAACAAATCCGTGAAAAAGTTGGAGACAAACGTGTCCTTCTCGGACTTTCTGGTGGTGTTGACTCTTCTGTTGTTGGTGTTCTCCTCCAAAAAGCCATCGGCGATCAATTGATCTGTATCTTTGTAGACCACGGTCTTCTTCGTAAAGGAGAAGCTGACCAAGTGATGGATATGCTTGGTGGTAAGTTTGGTTTGAACATTGTCAAAGCAGATGCTGCCAAACGATTCTTGGATAAATTGGCTGGCGTGTCTGATCCAGAACAAAAACGTAAGATTATCGGTAACGAGTTTGTCTATGTCTTTGATGACGAAGCAAGCAAACTTAAAGATGTGAAATTCCTTGCTCAAGGAACACTCTATACAGACGTTATCGAGTCAGGTACGGATACTGCACAAACCATCAAGTCTCACCACAATGTGGGTGGTCTTCCAGAAGACATGCAGTTTGAGCTTATCGAACCACTCAACACTCTTTACAAGGATGAGGTTCGTGCCCTTGGTACTGAACTTGGTATGCCAGATCACATCGTATGGCGCCAACCATTCCCAGGACCAGGACTTGCTATCCGTGTCATGGGTGAAATCACTGAAGAAAAACTTGAAACTGTTCGTGAGTCAGATGCTATCCTTCGTGAAGAAATTGCTAAGGCTGGTCTTGACCGCGACATCTGGCAATACTTCACTGTTAACACTGGCGTTCGTTCAGTAGGTGTTATGGGTGACGGTCGTACTTATGACTATACCATCGCCATCCGTGCCATCACTTCTATCGATGGAATGACAGCTGACTTCGCTAAGATTCCTTGGGAAGTTCTCCAAAAAATCTCAGTTCGTATCGTAAATGAAGTTGATCACGTTAACCGCATCGTCTACGATATTACAAGTAAACCACCTGCAACCGTTGAGTGGGAATGATTTATAAACAGTAAATGCTAAAATCCCATCAGAGAATTTCTGATGGGATTTTAATATTTCATGATAATTCTTACCAGAAAAACTTTCGATAAATTCTAGCAATCGTTAAAAAGATAGCATAAAGTACGCCTAAGATAGTTAAAACTATTTTTCCAGTAGTCACTTCTGAACCAATAATCAATATATGAAAGAGAGGAGCGAGACCAGTACACACATATATCAAATAAACAATAACATTTATTTCACCAATTCCAGCAATAAAGTCTTTCATTTTTATTTTCATTTACCTTCTCCAATAATCTACTTTTAATTTAAGTATATTATAAACTTCAGAAAATTAAAAGAATGTTCTGATTAAATGATCATTTCCCCAATATCATATACTGATGAATTCTGTCAATCCCGATGTAGAACTATAAAAAAACAGTAAAACCAAGTGGTTTTACTGTTTGATGTTTAAAATGTTTGACGTTTAGCTTTACGTTCTGCACGTCCACGGGCACGACTTTCAGCACGCTTGGTTTTACGGCGTTTTTCATCGACCGCCCACTGGATTTTTTTCTTATAGCCTGGTTTAACTTTTTTCTTTTTCTTTTTAACCAAGCCAATCATTTCGATATCCAGTTTTTCCTGTTTCTTCTCACGATTGGCACGACGGTCTCGGTCATAAGTGTCTTGGAATTCTCCATCTTTAACCACCTTAGGTACAAACTTAATTCCTAATTTCTCCAACTCACGAATATCAGAGTCATCACTAGGCTGGTAAAGGGTAATAGCTGTACCTGGCAGACCGTTACGTCCAGTACGTCCGACACGGTGGACAAAGAAGGACAAGTCCTGTGGAATAGCATCGTTAATGACGTGGCTGACACCTTCGATGTCAATCCCACGCGCTGCCAAGTCAGTTGCTACGATATACTCAAAATCAAGATTTTTCACCTGATTCATGATCCGTTTGCGTTCACGAGGAGCAATATCTCCATGAATCTTAGCCACCTTCAAGCCTTGAGCTGTTAGGTATGTATGTAATTCATCCGCACGAGTTTTTGTATTGACAAAAATCATGGCAAGATACGGTTGCATGATTTGAGTCAACTCATAAATCTGAGCATTCTTGTCACGACCTTTAGTCGAAATCAACCAGTTATCAATAGTATCAGAGATGACTGTTTTGGTCTTGATTTTCTCCATGACAGGATTTGACAAGTATTTTTTCAAGAATGGTTGCAGTTTTTGTGGGATGGTTGCTGAAAAGACCATGAACTGCAAGTCCTTAGGAAGACTTCCTGCAATCTTATCAACTGTTTCCAAGAATCCCATATCCAAGGTCATGTCAGCTTCATCTACTACAAAGGTCTTAGCCTTGTGAATAGCAAGGTCACCAGACTTGACCAAGTCATAGATACGACCTGGCGTCCCGATAACGATATGTGGTTGATTACTTGCTAATTTGTCAATCTGACGAGCCTTATCTGTACCACCAACATAGTTGGCAACACGAATCTCAACATCTGAATGTGATGCGATCTGACGAGCCGCTTGATAAATCTGAGTTGCTAACTCGCGACTTGGCGCAGTAATCACTGCTTGAACACTATCGCTCTCCTCATCCAATTGTTGGAAAATGGGAAGTAAGAAAGTATGAGTTTTCCCTGAACCTGTTTTTGATTCACCGACCAAGTCACGACCTGCCAAAACAATAGGAATCAACTTTTCTTGCACTTCGGTAGGCGTCGTAAACTTCAACTCTTCCAAAGCTTTTTCTATATATTTCTTAAATTTAAATTGTGTAAATGACATAATTTCCTCGATTCTATCTATCTTCTCATTATACCATAATTTAGTTTATTACAGGGAGAGATTTCCGTCAAGGGTAATCGCTTGAAAATTCCAAGGACAAGCATACAAGAGAAACACTCCTAGTTACCATGAACAAGGAGTGTTATAAGATCACTTGAGAACCCACTGCTCTCTTAGCCAATCACAAAACTGATGATAGCGTTCGTTAAGAGCTTCATGATGCCCATAAGCATCAAATGTAGAATATGTTGTGGGAACTGCTTCTGAAATCAGGTTATGTAGTTCCCTTGCAAACATCGGAGCCTTAGACAGGCGATTGGAATGATTGGCACCTTCTATCTGACCATTTTGCAGATAAATAAGACTTTGACTCTGTATCAGGTCATGTTCCCTACAAAATTCTGTAAAGTCTGGATACCAGAAAGAACCACAGACAGAAAAGATACAGGTCACAGGAAGATAACTACTATAGAGACTATAGATAGCAGCAAGACCACCAAGTGAATAACCACCATATGCAATCCTATTTTCATCAATCAAGTAGTCTTTCTTTAGAATTTTTAAAATTCCTTGAAAGAGCTTCTCATGGTAGGCATTTACCTTCCCACCAAAATCTGGTGCCCCTTCTTTCAAAGCAACAGCCTGCCAAGGTGTAAAGTCATCCAGACGATTTTCTGGAATTAAACCTACTAAAATCACAGATTGAGATAGGTCTGCTAAATAGTCCAGTTCCCCATCGTTTAGAAGTACAATTGGGTAGGCTTGTTTAGAGTCATAGTTTGAAGGAAGGGTGACCCTAACCTGAATTCCTTCCCAGTTAAACTTCTTATTTCTTGATAAAGTCATTGATTTTTTCAAGGGAATCAATCACTGCAGGACCGTAGTCCATCAACTCATCGTAAGAGATGGTCATGATTTTTTGATTCTTGATTGCTGGCACATTTTCCAAAACAGTATTTGCCTTCATCAAATCCACTGCTTTTTCATCCAGTTTTTTGTTGCGATCGCTAGTTACATAGATAATCAACTCTGGATCCATTGATACTAGATTTTCCAAGGTTAAGCCAGATGTTCCCGTTGCGACATTGGTATAACCAAGTTGGTTAAGCAGGCTTTCTTGGAGGGCTGATTTGTAGGCACCAAAGGTTTCGTCATTGTAGGCAACCATAATTAAAGCTTTTTTCTTTTCACCCTGTGTTTCTGGGTTGGCTTTTTTAACCACATCGATTTTAGCTTGCAATTGCTCTGCGTATTGATTAGCTTTGTCTTGAACATTGAAAATAGTACCAAGATTTTTCACGTCTTCTACAATATTTCCCAAATCCTGTTGGATGTTTGATAGTGAAGCTTTCTGCGTATAAACTGGGATTTTATTTTCATTCCAAGCGCTAATAGTTCCCATTGACTTTTCAGAGAACATCATATTGCGTCCCATCAAGGCATCAGGTTCATAAGAAAGAACTGTTTCTTGTGAGACAGATTTTTTATCGCCAATGTGAGGGATAGCTTCAATAGCATCCTTGTATTTACCAGTTACAGCATTATCAGGATTGAGCATACCAGCAACTTTATCCTTCAAACCGAGTTCAAGTAGGATTTCAGTTGTTGAAAGGTTGTTGGTGATGACCTTTTCAGGTGCCTTTTCAAAGACTTGCTCGACTTCGTTTCCTTTGGCATCGTATGTTTTGATGGTTACAGGATAGCTTGTTTCTGTAGTAGATTTTTGACTAGCTTCTGTTGTAGCTGGTGCAGTTGCTGTTTCTTTAGATGTGTTGCTACAAGCCGCCAAAGATAAGGTAGCTACTGTTAGGAGCAAAATACTAAGTGTTTTTTTCATGTTTTTCTTTTCCTTTTTAATGTTTATAAATAGTGAATCATGGCTTGCTGATCTTCTGTCCAAGTAATCTTACTTTGAACACCATAGACAGCCTGCAAAGACTCGGGTGTGATGGTCTCTTTTGGAGTACCCTGGTAAACAATCTCTCCTTCTTTCATCAGATAGAGATAGTCTGAATAGCGACAAGCTAGCTGAATATCATGCAAGACGGCTAACACATTGATATGGAGATGTTTGACAATGGTTAACAAGTCTAGCTGGTACTTGATATCCAAATGATTGGTCGGTTCGTCTAAGAGCAAGAGTGTCGGCTCTTGGGCCAAGGCGCGTGCCAATAAAACACGTTGTTTCTCTCCTCCTGATAGAGAAGAGTAGAGACGACTTCTCTTTTCGAGCATATCTACCTTGACTAGAGCATCCTCAACCAAGGCAAAGTCTTTTTCTTTTTCCTTTTGTAAGAAAGAGAGATGGGGCGTTCTACCCAGCATAACAATTTCTTCAACCGTACAATCAAACTGGAGTTGATTAAACTGCGTGATGACGGCCATATGTTTTGCCGTTTCCTTCAGGCTCATTTGTTCCAGTGGTTTCCCATCTAGAGAAATCAAACCCTGATCAGGCTTTTCCTGTCGATAGAGGAGTTTCAACAAGCTGGTCTTCCCACTGCCATTGGGTCCTAAAATAGTATGAAATTGGTTGCCCTCCAGTTTAAGTGAGACTCCTTTGAGAATCTTTTTTTCTCCAATTCCAAAGTGAATATCCTGACACATTAAGTCCATATCAGACTCTCACCTCCCTTCGTCTACTTGCAACCATGTAGATAAAGAAAGGTGCACCTACTAGGGCTGTGAATATACCAATCGGCAGCTCAGCATTTTGTATCAAAACACGGGCAAGAACATCTGCCCAGATAACAAAGAGAGCACCGAGCAAGGTTGCTATCGGGAAAAGCCTTCTGTAGTTTGTACCAACCAAACTTCGGGCTAGATGAGGTGTAATCAGACCTACAAAACCGATAATCCCACAGGTTGATACCAAGATAGCTGTCAGCACAGCCACAATAGCCACATAGAGATACCAGTAAAAACGTAGAGGAATTCCCAAAGTCAAGGCTGCCTCATCTCCCATCATCATGGCATTAAAAACACGATATTGGGTCGAGAAAAACAAAAAGGCTACTCCCACAACTACTGTTGGCAGGGTTAAGTGAGCCCAGGAGCTTCCTGCTAGAGAACCCATGGTCCAGAACTTGATAGTCATGACACTATCAGCATTGGCACCGATTGAGATAATAAAATTTGAAAAAGCCAAAAAGAGTGCATTGACCACCGTCCCTGATAAAATGAGGCTAGAAGTTGTCATCCTGCCTTGCATGGCAGCAATCAGAAGGACTGCAACTGTTGCCAAAAGCGCTCCAAGGAA
The DNA here is from genome assembly GCF_965111935.1 of Streptococcus sp. Marseille-Q7087. NCBI lineage: Bacteria > Bacillati > Bacillota > Bacilli > Lactobacillales > Streptococcaceae > Streptococcus > Streptococcus sp. Marseille-Q7087. The sequence goes on from NZ_CBCOPJ010000001.1 coordinate 1,242,631, forward strand.
TGAACCAAGACCAATCATGACCTTAAATCCGAGAATAATGCTCAGCGTTGCCCCAAAGGTTGCCCCAGCTGAAATCCCTAACACATAAGGTTCAGCAATGGGGTTATTGACTGTTGACTGCATGACACTACCACACATAGAAAGACCCGCACCAACTATCAAACCTAGAAAGACCCGTGGCAATCTCATATTCCAAACAATAGCAAGTGTTGACTTCGAAATGTCTCCTATATCCAACGGAGCTCCCATCTTACTGAATATAATCCGATAGGTATCACTCAAACTAATTTGAACAGAACCCATCGAAACAGCTAAAAACAGAGAGACTCCCAGCGCTCCGAGCAAAATAGCAAGGAGAAAAAAATATCGCAGGTTTTGATGGCTTCCAGAAAATTTGGAAAGCATGAAACCCTCCCTTAATCAAATATTAAAAATTTAGACAATTTTCATAATTAGTATACCACATTTCCAAATCAGGAACAAGACTAGAAAGATACACAAAAAAGCCCTCTAATACCAGAGAGCTAATTTGAGCTCGGGCTAAAATCCTAGTAAAACTAAAAAATCTCCCCGAAGGGAGATGATCTGGTTTATTTTACCTTACAGTGCTAGGAACCGTAACCGAAGATTATACTTGAGTATATCGAGGTAAGGTGACAAAAATAAAAAGCTACTCAACTAGAGTAGCCTTATTTTCAAGATGTGCTCAATTGAACACGGCCTAAGCACTTGGCAAAAAAGATAAAATCTCCTAGAAACTGAAGTTTCTTCGTCAATTTTTCTATTTTTGCTTTGTGCTTTTGACGGCCTTTGTATCTTGTTAATTGAACACGGCCTAAGCACTTGGCAGAAAATAAAAAGCCCCCTGAAGTCAGAGAGCTTGATTCTTGCTGGATAAAACGTTTATAGACTAGGCGGCAAGCCGAAGATTGTACTGATGGTACATCGAGGCAAAGCCAACGAAGTATAGAAACGTTTTAGACGCAAGATTAGCGACGAAGTCCTAGAGAGTTGATTAACTCACGGTAACGGTTAACGTCGTTTTTACGCAAGTATGCAAGTAAGTTACGACGGCGACCGATTTTTTTCATCAATCCACGGTAAGTAGCGTGGTCTTTTTTGTGTTGTTTGATGTGTTCGTTAAGGTGGTTGATTTCCCAAGTAAGGACAGCAACTTGAACCTCTACTGAACCAGTGTCACCTTCGTGACGTGCATATTGTGCGATGATTTCATTTTTTTTCTCTTTTGAGATTGCCATGATGTTTCTCCTTTTTATTTGGCTTCATCCGAGTGACAGGTTGGCGTGCCTGTAACCAAGAAGAAGTTATTTGTCTTTACGACAGTTCTTATTCTACCAAGAAGCCGAGACTTTGTCAACAGATTTACTATCCTTATCTCAAAAGTGCTATAATAGTTATAGGAAGGATATCTAAGGTGATAGCTTGAAAAGTGAGGTGATTGACCATGCGTAAATTCTTCAAATATCTCCCCTACTATCTGGTCGTATTTTTCTTTTATTGTCCACTTTATGGATTATTTATACTACTATTACAGAATCCAAAACTAACGGAGCTCTATCTTTTAAATATATTCATCATTTCGCCTGTTGTAGTTTTTATAGTCTCTCTTCTTTATAGCTACCGATTTGGTTTTTCACTACATTGGCTTTTAGGTAGTTGCTTACTCTATGGCTTTACTATCATTCCTTTCAGAGAATTTATCATTGTTTATTTCCTAGCCTATGAAATTCTTATTCTACTAGGTACAGTTATTGGTGCCACTATCAAGTATCTGGTTCAAAAACTGAAAAACAAAAAACTTTCACAAAATCCTTGAAAATTCTCGCAATCATGCTATAATAATGCATAGAGACAAGTCACTTAGAATCTTTCTTTTAGAGAGTGCGTGGTTGCTGAGAACGCATAGGAAGTCTAAACTGATACTACTCTACTAACTTTTATGCAAACATAAAACGGTGGCTACGTTAGAGCTAATCAGAGGTGTCCCTCTTTTTTGAGGAACATAAATGAAGGTGGAACCACGTTGCGACGTCCTTTTGAGGAGGTCGCTTTTTGTTTTTCTTGATTTAAGACTGCAAAATAGGGAAACACTTCTGCTATAAAAATAATTGATAACTAATATAAGGAGAAAACCATGATCAAAATTACATTCCCAGATGGCGCTGTTCGTGAATTCGAATCTGGCGTTACAACTTTTGAAATTGCCCAATCTATCAGCAATTCCCTAGCTAAAAAGGCTCTTGCTGGTAAGTTTAACGGCAAATTGATTGATACCACTCGTGCTATTACTGAAGACGGAAGCATCGAAATCGTGACACCTGATCACGAAGACGCTCTTGATATCTTGCGTCACTCAGCTGCTCACTTATTTGCCCAAGCAGCTCGTCGCCTTTTCCCAGACATTCATTTGGGTGTCGGTCCAGCTATCGAAGATGGTTTCTACTACGATACAGATAACCAAGCGGGTCAAATCTCTAACGAAGACCTTCCTCGCATCGAAGAAGAAATGCAAAAAATCGTTAAAGAAAACTTCCCATCTATCCGTGAAGAAGTGACTAAAGACGAGGCGCGTGAAATCTTCAAGAACGACCCATATAAATTGGAATTGATCGAAGAGCACTCAGAAGACGAGGGTGGCTTGACCATCTACCGTCAAGGTGAGTATGTAGACCTCTGTCGTGGCCCTCACGTCCCTTCAACAGGCCGCATCCAAATCTTCCACCTTCTCCACGTAGCTGGTGCTTACTGGCGTGGAAATAGCGACAACGCTATGATGCAACGTATCTACGGTACAGCTTGGTTCGACAAGAAAGACTTGAAGAACTACCTTCAAATGCGTGAAGAAGCTAAAGAACGTGACCACCGTAAACTTGGGAAAGAGCTTGACCTCTTTATGATTTCTCAAGAAGTTGGTCAAGGTCTTCCATTCTGGTTGCCAAATGGTGCGACAATCCGTCGTGAGTTGGAGCGCTACATCGTCGATAAAGAGTTGGCTTCTGGCTACCAACACGTATACACTCCACCACTTGCTTCTGTAGAGCTTTACAAGACTTCTGGTCACTGGGATCATTACCAAGAAGATATGTTCCCAACTATGGACATGGGTGACGGTGAAGAATTCGTTCTTCGTCCAATGAACTGCCCACACCACATCCAAGTCTTTAAACACCATGTACACTCATACCGTGAGTTGCCAATCCGTATCGCTGAAATCGGAATGATGCACCGCTATGAGAAATCAGGTGCTTTGACTGGTCTCCAACGTGTGCGTGAAATGTCTCTTAACGACGGTCACCTCTTTGTAACTCCTGAACAAATCCAAGAAGAATTCCAACGTGCTCTTCAGTTGATTATCGATGTTTATGAAGACTTCAACCTAAACGAATACCGCTTCCGCCTCTCTCTTCGTGACCCTCAAGATACTCACAAATACTTTGATAACGATGAGATGTGGGAAAATGCTCAAACTATGCTTCGTGCAGCCCTTGACGAGATGGGCGTGGATTACTTTGAAGCTGAAGGGGAAGCAGCCTTCTACGGACCAAAATTGGATATCCAAGTTAAGACTGCCCTTGGTAAAGAAGAAACTCTTTCTACTATCCAGCTTGACTTCTTGCTTCCAGAACGCTTCGACCTTAAATATATCGGAGCTGATGGTGAAGAACACCGTCCAGTTATGATTCACCGTGGTGTTATCTCAACTATGGAACGCTTCACAGCTATCTTGATTGAAAACTACAAGGGTGCCTTCCCAACATGGCTTGCCCCACACCAAGTGACTCTTATCCCAGTTTCTAACGAAAAACACGTAGACTACGCTTGGGAAGTAGCTAAGAAACTCCGTGACCGTGGTGTTCGTGCCGATGTGGATGAACGTAATGAAAAAATGCAGTTCAAGATCCGTGCTTCTCAAACTCAAAAAATTCCTTACCAATTGATCGTTGGTGACAAGGAAATGGAAGGGCAAGCCGTAAACGTTCGCCGTTATGGTCAAAAAGAAACAGAAACCATGCCAGTAGATGCATTTGTAGAATTGATTCTTGCAGACATTGCAAATAAATCTCGTGTTGAAAAATAAACCATATAATCTGGGACAAAATCTCAGCCACCTAAAAAGCAACAGCTATTTCAGCTGTTGCTTTTTTTATACTTTATTTACCTGACTAGTAGTGATTAGTCAAACCACCACAAATGGCAGCCTCATCAACGATCCTTTCTATCCACTAACTTTTGGATATAGGATATCCTCCCAAGATTTGCTTCCTCGAGTTAGATAAGTTGACTATCCTCAGTCCTTGTCTGCCTCATTTTCTTTTACGAAATCTTTTGGTGAATCTTTTTCAGAGAGTTTTTGATCGATATACTTGTCAATGGTTTCATAAAATTCCTTGGTCATCTCACTATCTAATTTTGTCGAATTATGGACTTGATTGACTTTCAATTGAACAGTTTGAATACCGTAAGAGGCTTGTTTTTGGCGGATTGTTTCTAATTCTTCTTCTGAAATCGGATCTCCAACAACTGTCAAGACTAATTCATTGTTACTTGACTTGTAGACTTGATTAATGACCGTATGATTAGAAAACTCTTTTCCTACAAACTGTTTGATCCCTTCTTTTCGTGCTTGATCCATCGTCAGAGTGACTGCTGAATAGCTGGCTGGAAGAACCAATAATACAATCAAGGATATCAAGCCAATTTTCATTTTAATGTTTAGCTCTTTAAATGAACTTAAGGGAGTTTTTCTCATCAAAATTCTTGTTCCAACAATGTTGGCTAGCATGATAAAGACACAGTTAATCAAGAAAAGATAGAGAGCCCCAGATAAAAACCGTACATTTCCATTAGCTAAACCATAGCCTGCAGTACAGATAGGTGGCATCAGAGCTGTTGCAATAGCTACTCCAGGCACGATATTGTTTGCTTCTTTTTTCCTTGAACCAATTACTCCTGCTATCCCACCCGCAATAGCAATGAGAACATCCCAAATGGTTGGAGATGTTCGTGCAATCAACTCGCTACTTGCATAAGATAAGGGAGAAATCCAGAAATACAGAGTCGATACAAGCAAACTGACCAATACTTGAGTAAATAAAACCTCTAGAGATTGCTTGATTAAACGCGTATCAAAAATAGCTAAACCAAACCCCAATCCAACAATCGGTGTCATAAGAGGGGAAATCAGCATGGCTCCAATAATGACAGCTGTTGAATTCATATTTAGACCTATAGAGGCAATAAAAATCGAACACATCAAAATCAATGTATCTCTTAATCGAACATGAAGATCATCATATAATTTTTCACGGTATTCACGTGTTGAATAGTTTCCGGTCATTGGTTACTCCTTTTATTTCATATAATCTTGTTTCTGCATGGATGATGGTAGAGAGACTTCTGTCTAAACTGACATATTTTTAATTCTCACTTATAATTCTTATGAACATTATCTTTTAAATATCCATCAATCCATCCTTGATATTATATCAAAAATTATACAACCTTTCTTTGAAGAACTCAATCAATTTAGAAGATAGAGAACGGAAAAAATTCTGGTTACCTTTTTCTAAGAACAAAAAACTGCATCTCCTATATAAGAAGATGCAGTTTAATGATTAAGCATGATGAGTGAGTCTGGTTTTCCAATTTTGCATCATGCAAATCGCCCATGCTGTTGCGATCCCCTAGGTAAGCCCGCAAATTATGGCTACTAAGATAGGTATCCAATATAATCTAGGATTCCTCCGTCAAAATAACTTTCAGACTTTACATTACATCCTTTATTTTTATATTTGAACAATCTTACGATAACTTCTTGAAGTAATCATAAAGATTAGGACATAGACTAAAGCAAAGATACCACAAATGGAAAGAGTTACGCTTAACATCATGGCTGTATCCACAACCCCAATGACCTTAAGAATCAAACTTAGCATATGATAGGCAAATGCCAAGTGTAGGAAAGCAAATATTACAGGGAGGAAGAAAACAGTCAAGACTTGCTTGTTAATGGTTTGTTTGATTTGTTTTTGATCCAAGCCCACTTTTTGCAGGATGACAAAACGTTCACGGTCTTCATAACCTTCTGAGATTTGTTTATAGTAGATGACCAGAACAGTTCCGACCATAAAGATAATGGATAGGAAAATACCGATAAAGAAAACACCACCAAAGAGGGCACTCATCTGAGCACTAGCATCTGATAGATTACTACCATAAACATAGCTACCTTCAGTGTTTAATTGAGCATTAAACTTTTGTAGATATTTTTCATACTCGTCAGCGACCTTGAGTTGTTCTTCTTCGCTGGCATTTACATTCATGCCACCGTAAAACTGATTATAGATAGCCGAATCTGGGAATTGATCCAAAAAGGCTTGTAAATCAGGCACAACAAGGTAATTGTAATCAGCAGTCAAAATATTAAACTGATTTGGGACATGGTTGACAATGAAATCTTTATTAAATTCTTCTTTTACAGAAAATTGATGGTCATTTAGAGTTAGAGCTTTCTGTTCTTTAACTCCCTCATTCTTTGCAAAGAGTCCGACCTCATTTCCTGATAGAGACAGTTTTTGACCAGTCATATTTTCATAATCTTTTTGGTCAAATACCATGAAAACTGTTGTGGGTTGGACACGGTTTTGTCCTTTTTCAAAAATGGTTAACTTAGTTCCTTCTTGGTTCCCAACACCAAAGTAAGTATAACGAAGCACTTCTTTCTCTTTAATCGTATAACCTTTGTCACTTGCAAACTGGCTCAAGAGTTTGTCCAAATCTTCTTTTTCAACATTTTGCCCTGAAACCCCAAAATCATGAGGATTTAGAACTTTTTTAAAGCTTTCTGAGGCATTGAAAATGCTTGTCGCTGCTGACATGGTTACCAAAACCATGGTTGACAAAATTGCGATAGTTGCCAGTCCAACCGCATTTTTCTTCATACGGAAAATCAAGTTGGACACTGAGATGAGATTATTTGGTTGGTAATAGTATTTTTTATTTTTCTTTAAGATTTGAAGGAAAACTGTAATCCCTGCATTAAACAAGAGATAGGTCCCAAAGATAACTAGTAAAACAGCTAGGAAGAAAGTTGTGAGAGCTGTAAGGGGATCTTTTACCGTAAGGGCAAGATAATAGCCAATCCCTAAACTAATAGAACCAAGAATAGTTTGGAGAGGTAGGAAACGACCTTTTTTCTCACCACTAGCTTTCTCACGTGAGAGCTGGAGGGCATTCATGCGGGCGATTCGAAGGGCATTTAGGAACATGAGACCTAGGAAAATCAAGCCAAAAACAACAAGTACTGTAATGACAACTTTCATCTGGAAGGTAGCGACCAGTTCAACCTTTAATTTCATCAGTTTGAGCAAGAAAGCGAAAATCAGATTGTCAAAGAGGGCACCAATACCAATCCCAGCAGTGACTGTTACTAGCCCAAATATCAAGAGTTCCTTAAAAGTCATACTAATCAGATGGCGCTTCTCCAAGCCCAACATGCCATAAATTCCTAGTTCCTTAGAACGATTTTTCATGACAAAACTATTGGCATAGAGGACGATAATGGCTGACGCAAGGGTGACGACAAACATACCAAATCCAAGAGTAGCTTGAATCGTTTCACCTCCACGGATTTCCGCAATCTTGGGATTGAAGGTCAGAGAGTAAAAGAGATAGCTGATAGTGACTGCTAAGAGAACAGCCAGTGCAAAGGGATAATAGAGTTTGTGGTTTTTGATTAAGTTGGAAATGGCCAACTTATTGGTTAATCGAAACATACTAGTTCACCTCACTTGCCATAACAGTCAAGGTGTCAGAGATTTCTTGGAACATCTGACGATCCGTCTTTTCACCACGGTAAATTTGATTATAGAGAATACCGTCCTTGATGAAAAGAACACGTTTTGCACGGCTGGCCGCAGCTGTCGAGTGGGTTACCATGAGAATGGTTTGCCCTTGTTCGTTGATCTGATCAAAGATATCAAGGAGGGCTGCAGATGATTTAGAGTCTAGGGCACCTGTTGGCTCGTCCGCAAGGAGAATTTCTGGTTCTGTGATGATAGCTCGTGCAACTGCAACCCGTTGTTTTTGCCCTCCAGAGATTTCATAAGGGTACTTCTCCTGCAATTGGTTGATGCCAAGATTTTCGGCCGTCACGACCAATTTTTTCATCATTTCTGTAATAGGCTTTCTAGACAATACCAAAGGGAGTAAGATATTGTCTTTAACAGAAAGCGTATCTAACAAATTGAAGTCTTGGAAGACAAAGCCTAACTTTTCACGACGGAAGCTTGATGCTTCAGAATTTTTAATGGTAGCTGTGTCAGTTCCATTTAGGAAGACCTGTCCACGCGTTGGCTTGTCAAGCATAGCTAGAATATTGAGTAGGGTTGATTTACCGGATCCAGACTCACCCATGATAGCAACGTAGTCGCCTTTTTCAACGGTAAAGTGAATATCTTTCAGGGCTTCTACTTGGTTGCCTTGAAAGCGAGTTTTATAAATCTTTTGAACGTGTTTTACATCTAATAGTGTCATGATAATCTCCTTCTTAATATCCCATTAATTGAAACTGAGCCTGCATCATTTGAATGCCGAGCTCAACTCGCTCGATATCCTTTAGACTCGGTTTACTTGTTTGTTTCTTTTGTAAAATATTTTTCATAGTTTCGCTCCTTTATCTTTATGATATAAGTGTACTCTAAAAAAAGAGTTGGTTCCATAACATAACCTTACAAATGGAGCTTTAATCTTACATTTTTGTAAGATTACATTTTTTATCTAATTGAAGCCTTTTTTCTCACTATATCAAGGTCTAAAGAAGAGCTTGAAAGGTTTCTTCCAAGCTCTTCACAATTCTTTTCATTCAATCAGTAAATTCACTTCAGAGAATTTAATCCTCACCGTTGTTCCTTGACCAAGTTCAGATTCGATACGGATTTGATGACCTAATTCTTGGCTAATTTTCTGGGTTAAATAGAGACCAAGTCCAGATGACTGCTGGGTCATACGACCATTGTAACCTGAAAATCCGCGTTCAAAGACTCGAAGAACATCACTATTTTTAATGCCGATCCCAGTATCTTTGATACAAAGGTCCTGACCATCCATATAGATTTCAATTCCACCTTCATTAGTATACTTAAGGCTATTTGACAGGATTTGTTCAATGACTACCAACAGCCATTTTTTATCCGTCACAATGCTTCTATCCAAGTCATGCAGATTAACACTTAAACCTTTCTGGATAAAGAAAATGGCATATTTGCGAATGACTTCCTTGACCAAATCCTCCACATTTTCTTTCTTCAACACCAGATCATCATGGAAGCTCTCTAAGCGTAGGTATTGGAGAACGAGGTTGGTGTAGGAATCAATCTTAAAAATCTCCTGTTCTAGCTGTTGCTTCAATTGGCGATCTGCCACCTCGCTCACGAGTAGTTTACTGGCCGCAATTGGTGTTTTTATCTGATGCACCCAGAGAGTATAGTAGTCCACCAAGTCATTATAGCGATTTTCCGCATCTGATTTCTTTTGATAAAGTTCCTCTTCACTTTTCTCTAATTTTTCAGTTAGTAAGAGCTCCATTGGTGACTTGGCTTCTCTTTCGCCGTAGAACAGTTCCTTACGGTAGCGTTGCAATTCTATCAAGAAATCAAATACCAAAAACAAAAATGTCAAAAATGTAGATAGAAAGAAGAAATAGTTAAAGTAGGGCCCTTGCTTATCAAACAAGATTTCAAAGAGAAAAAGCAAACCTGTAAGCGATAGAATAAAAGCAAAAAAACGTCTACGCGAACGGATATAAGCTAGAAAAAAACTTTTAAAATCAAGCATGTTTCAACCCGTACCCTATTCCTTTCTTGGTTTCAATAAAACCAATCAAACCTTCTTCCTCCAGTTTTTTGCGCAAGCGAGCGACATTAACGGATAAGGTATTATCATCTATGAAGAAATCACTATTCCAAAGTTCCCGCATCAAATCGTCACGCGCCACGATATTGCCTGCATGCTCAAATAAGACACGTAAAATCTGAAATTCATTTTTTGTTAAACTGATAGTTTTTCCATTGACATGCACATCCATAGACTTGGTGTTGAGGATAACTCCTGCATACTCTAAGAGACTTTCATCCCGCCCAAACTCATAGGAGCGACGTAACAAGCCCTGCACCTTGGCTATGAGGACCTGCTGGTCAAAAGGCTTGGTCACAAAATCGTCAGCTCCCATATTAATAGCCATCACGATGTCCATAGCCTGGTCTCTTGAAGACAGAAACATAATAGGAACTTTGGAAATCTTACGAATTTCCTGACACCAATGATAACCATTAAAGAGAGGCAATCCAATATCCATCAGGACCAGATGAGGCTCAGACTGAACAAATAGAGTCAGAACTTCCATAAAGTCTTCTACCATAACTACTTCAAAACCCCATTCGGAGAGCATTTTCCCAACTTGTTGACGAATGACTTGATCATCTTCTACTAGTAAAATCTTGTGCATCTGCTCCTCCTTTTTCTATATTATAGCAAAATTCTCCTGACTACTAGCGAAATTGATGTAAATCTGATATGATAAAAGTTAAGAAAGGAATTACCATGGCCAATATTTTTGACTATCTTACCTATGTTCAATACGATTCTTTTTACGATATTCCCTTAAATGAACTGGATGTACTTGCTTTGACAGAGCTGACTTATCTTCCTTTTGATAACTTATTAGACCAATCCGTCAATCGTTTAAGCGATGTCGCAACACGTGTCCCACGAGAAAGCACCATGTTGACCAATAAAGAACGTCTCCAACTCTTAGATCAGCTTGCCCAACACAAACGTTTTAGAAATTGCAAGCTATCAAACTTTATTAACGAGATTGATACCGAGCAACAGAAACAGTTCGCTGCTATGACCTATCGTCTGAACCTAGATACTTATCTCATTGTCTTTCGTGGCACAGACGACAGTATTATTGGCTGGAAGGAAGATTTCCATATGACCTATATGAAGGAAATCCCGGCCCAAAAGCATGCTCTTGAGTATTTGGAAGATTTCTTTACCCAACATCCAAAACAGAAAGTGATTGTTGCTGGACATTCCAAAGGCGGGAATCTAGCCGTCTATGCTGCCAGTCAAATTCGACCTGAATTGCAAGAAAAAATATCTGCAGTTTATACCTACGATGCTCCTGGTTTGCAGGCTCATCTGACTGAAACCACTGGTTATCAAGACGTCATTCCAAAAATTCACCGTTTCGTCCCACAAGGTTCTGTCATTGGCATGATGCTGGAAGTTCCTGATACTCCTACAGTCGTCAAATCTACGGCTCTCGGTGGCATCGCTCAACACAATACTTTCAGCTGGCTAACTGAAGAACACCACTTTGTCCAACTAGAGGCAATCAGTAGCGAAAGTCTACAAATCAAAGACACTCTTAAAGAATGGGTGGATAGTGTTCCTGATGAGGAATTAGAGCTCTACTTTGATCTCTTCTTTGGAACCATCCTAGAGTCTGGAATTAGCTCCATTAATGAACTATCTTCTAAAAATGCCATCGAGCACATTCGTCAACTAGTTTCTCAGGCGCAAACTCTAGAGCCCGAGCAAGTTGAAACCTTAAAAAATCTAACACAACTCCTATTGGATGCCCGTTTCCAAGCCTGGAAAAATCATTTTTAATGTACTAAAAAGTCCCTTCTTTTATGGAGGGACTTTCTTGTTGATTCCTTATTTTGTCCTTCTGTGTTATACTAGAAACTGTAAATTCTTTGAAAGAGGAAATCCTATGAAAATCCATAAAACTGTGAATCCTGTTGCCTATGAAAACACTTATTATCTCGAAGGAGACCAACACCTGATTGTAGTCGATCCAGGTAGCCATTGGGAGGCCATTCGCAAGACTATCGAGAAAATCAACAAGCCAGTCTGTGCGATTCTATTGACCCATACTCACTACGATCATATCTTGAGTCTGGACTTGGTCAGAAATACTTTTGGAAATCCTCCAGTATATGTGGCAGAAAGCGAAGAATCTTGGCTCTATACTCCTGTTGACAATCTCTCAGGTCTCCCTCGTCATGATGATATGGCAGACGTCGTATGTAGACCAGCTGAACAGACCTTTGTCTTTCATGAAGAATACCAAATTGAGGAGTTTCGTTTTACAGTACTCCCAACTCCAGGTCACTCTATCGGTGGAGTATCCTTTGTCTTTCCGGATGCCCAGCTAGTCTTAACGGGAGATGCCCTTTTCCGAGAAACCATTGGTCGAACAGACTTACCAACTGGTAGTATGGAACAACTCCTTCATAGTATCCAAACCCAGCTCTTTACCCTTCCTAACTACGATGTCTATCCTGGACATGGTCCTGCTACGACCATCGCTCACGAAAAAACTTTCAATCCATTTTTCTAAAACATAAAAACCAAGGACAATCATCCTTGGTTTTTTGATTACCAAATAATCACACGGTCTTCTGGTGCACGCCACATTCCGTCGCCTTCTTTGACATCATAGGTTGTAAAGAAGTCATCAAAGTTTGGCACTTGGACGTTAACACGAAGTTTAGCTGGCGCGTGTACGTCGACGCTAGCCATGAGTTTCATCAACTCTGGGCGACCTTTCATACGCCAGATACGAGCAAAGTTATGGAAGAACTCTTCAGCTGAGAAATCTGGCTCTCTCTTAGCAGCTTCTAGCGCTGCAGCGATTCCTCCTAGGTCGGCAACGTTTTCTGACACGGTTAGTTTCCCATTGATTTTTGCACCGTAAGATTCTTGACCATCAAACTGGTCGATAACCTTCTGTGTTTTCTCTTTAAAGGCTGCATAATCGCTCTCAGTCCACCAGTCCTTGAGGCTACCATTTTCATCAAAGGAAGCTCCATTAGTATCAAAGGCGTGAGAAATTTCATGGGCAATGACCGCACCGATACCACCATAGTTGGCAGAAGATGACTGATGCAAGTCATAGAATGGTGCCTGCAAGATAGCAGCTGGGAAGACAATCAAGTTCTTTTGTGGATTGTAGTAGGCATTGACCATATGAGCAGGCATTCCCCACTCCTTGTAGTCAACCGGCTGATTCCACTTGCTCCAACTGTGCTTAATTTCCACACGCGCAAAGGCTAGGGCATTCTCAAAGAGGCTAGCAGATTCATCTACAACCTTGTCCTTATAGCGAGCTGGCAGTTCTTCTGGATAACCGATATAAGGCTTGATGACATTGAGTTTGACGATGGCTTTTTCTCGAGTTTCAGGAGTCAGCCAGTCGTTTTTAGCCAAACGTTCCTTATAAACGTCAATCATGGTTGCTACTTTTTTCTCTACGTCCGCCTTGGCTTCTGGAGAGAATTTTTCGTGGGCATACCAAAGGCCGAGAGCTTGTTTAAATGGTCCTTGAGCTAAATGGTAAGCTGCCTTGCGTTTGTCTTGAGCCTCTGGAACTCCTGAAAGAGCTCGTCCGTAGGCACCTGACAAGATACGAATCTCATCTGTCAAATAGCTCGTTGAAAGATTGACTACACCTAAGATCAAGCTTGCCTTGAGTAAAGGCCAAGCTTCTTCACTATAGAATTGTTCTGCTGCTTGCCAGAAACGTTCTTCATCTACAATGACCTTATCAGGAACTTGTCCAATCACAGCTTGGAAGAAGTCATCGAGAGGTAGGGCAGGTGCAAACTTTTTGAAATCTTCATAAGAATAAGGATGGTAAAGTTTGGCATATTCTGAACTCTCTTCGTTTGAAAGTACAACAGCTGCGATACGGCGGTCCAATTCCAATCGTTTCTCTAGCAAATCTTCGATTTCTTCATCTGAGAAGTTATAGGCTTTGAGGAGATTAGAAGTACTTTCTTTCCAAAGATTCAATAATTCCTCACGCTGTGGATGGTCTTCCGCATAGTAGGTCGTATCTGGCAAGATTGTTCCTGGAGCACTAGCCCAAAGAACATTGGTTCTAGCATCCATAAAGTCTGGTGATACACCAAATGGAAGGAAGTTTGGTTTACCAGCTAATTCAAACTCTGCTAGCTTTCTTGTAAAGTCCGCGAAGCTCTCCAAATCTTGGTATTCCTTAAGCATAGGAAGGACTGGCTTGATGCCATCAGCTTCTCGCTTGTCGAAATCTCTGACCATACGATGGTATTTGACAAAGTTTGCTAGGATAGAATCTTCTGGAACATCTTCTCCAACCAACCATTTGTCAGTTGTCGTTAGCATTAAGTCTTCGATTTCTTCGTCAAGGTCGATAAAACCACCCGTTCGTGATTTATCAGCTGGAATGACCGCAGTCTTTTCCCACTCACCATTTATAGCATCATAAAAATCATCTTGATAACGTGTCATCTTGCTCTCACTTTCCTAATTTCACTTATTCCTAGCTTAGCAAAATTCCCTGGGGAATGCAATTAAAAATGGCGTCTCCTCCTATTTGATTTCATTATTAATATTTTAAATTTTTACCAAAATTAACTTGACTTAAAAATAAAATTAAGGTATATTAAAATCCAGGAGGAATACAACTGTATGATACGTATCGAAAACCTCAGTGTCTCCTACAAAGAAACGTTGGCACTTAAGGATATTTCACTAGTGCTCCAAGGACCAACGATTACCGGAATTATTGGTCCAAACGGCGCCGGGAAATCAACATTATTAAAAGGTATGCTGGGAATTATCCCACATCAAGGTCAGGCATTTCTCGATGACAAGGAAGTTAAAAAATCCTTACATCGAGTTGCCTATGTCGAGCAAAAAATTCATATTGACTACAACTTTCCCATCAAGGTCAAGGAATGCGTCTCGTTAGGACTATTTCCCTCTATTCCTCTCTTTCGAAGTTTAAATGCTAAACATTGGAAGAAAGTGCAAGAGGCCCTTGAAATCGTCGACCTAGCTGACTACGCTGAACGTCAAATCAGTCAACTGTCTGGAGGTCAGTTCCAGCGGGTCTTGATTGCCAGATGTTTGGTGCAGGAAGCCGACTATATCCTCTTAGATGAACCCTTTGTTGGGATTGACTCAGTCAGTGAGGAAATCATCATGAATACGCTGAGAGATCTGAAAAAAGCTGGGAAGACGGTTCTCATCGTCCACCACGACCTCAGCAAGGTTCCCAACTACTTCGATCAAGTCTTGCTTGTCAATCGAGAAGTGATTGCTTTTGGTCCGACCAAAGAAACCTTTACCCAAGCCAATCTCAAAGAAGCTTACGGTAATCGACTCTTTTTCAATGGAGGTGACCTATGATTGCAGAATTTATCGATGGATTGCAAAAATTCCATTTCTTACAAAATGCCTTGATAACAGCTATTGTTATCGGGGTCGTAGCTGGAGCTGTAGGATGTTTCATCATTCTACGTGGGATGTCACTCATGGGAGATGCCATTTCACATGCTGTCTTACCAGGTGTAGCCCTCTCCTTCATCTTGGGCATTGACTTCTTTATCGGAGCCATTGTCTTTGGACTGCTAGCTGCTATCATCATTACCTACATCAAGGGAAACTCGATTGTCAAAAGCGATACCGCCATCGGCATTACCTTTTCTTCTTTCTTAGCCCTCGGTATCATCTTGATTAGTGTCGCTAAAAGTTCAACTGACCTTTTCCATATCCTTTTTGGTAATATTCTTGCTGTTCAAGATACAGATATGTTTATTACTATGGGTGTAGGGGCAGCCATTCTCTTGTTAATCTGGATTTTCTTCAAGCAACTCTTGATAACGTCCTTTGATGAACTCTTGGCTAAAGCCATGGGAATGCCTGTCAATTTCTATCACTACTTACTCATGGTACTCCTAACTCTCGTGTCTGTGACAGCCATGCAAAGTGTCGGAACTATCCTGATTGTAGCCATGCTGATTACCCCAGCTGCAACTGCTTATCTGTATGCTAATAGCCTGAAAAGTATGATTTTCCTTTCCTCAACCTTTGGAGCTACAGCTTCAGTTTTGGGACTCTTTATCGGCTATAGCTTTAACGTTGCGGCAGGTTCTAGTATCGTGCTTACAGCTGCTAGTTTCTTTCTCATTAGCTTCTTTATCGCTCCAAAACAACGATATTTGAAACTGAAAAATAAACATTTGTTAAAATAAGGGGCAAAGCCCCAATAAATTGGAGGATCTAATGAAAAAATTAGGTACATTACTCGTTCTCTTTCTTTCCATCATTGCTCTTGTAGCATGTGCTAGTGGAAAAAAAGATGCAGCTTCTGGTCAAAAACTAAAAGTTGTTGCCACAAACTCAATCATCGCTGATATTACTAAAAATATTGCTGGTGACAAGATTGATCTTCACAGTATCGTTCCTGTTGGTCAAGACCCACACGAATACGAACCACTACCTGAAGACGTCAAGAAAACTTCTCAAGCTGATTTGATTTTCTATAACGGTATCAACCTTGAAACAGGTGGAAATGCTTGGTTTACAAAATTGGTAGAAAATGCCAAGAAAACTGAAAACAAAGACTACTTTGCAGTCAGCGAAGGCGTTGATGTTATCTACCTTGAAGGTCAAAACGAAAAAGGCAAAGAAGACCCACACGCTTGGCTCAACCTTGAAAATGGGATCATCTTTGCTAAAAACATCGCAAAACAATTGAGCGCTAAAGACCCTAGCAACAAAGAATTTTACGAAAAAAATCTCAAAGAATATACTGATAAGCTAGACAAACTTGACAAGGAAGCTAAAGCTAAATTCGACAATATTCCTGCTGAGAAAAAACTCATCGTAACCAGTGAAGGATGCTTCAAATACTTCTCTAAAGCCTACGGTGTCCCAAGTGCCTATATTTGGGAAATCAATACTGAAGAAGAAGGAACTCCTGACCAAATCAAGACCTTGGTTGAAAAACTTCGCCAAATGAAAGTCCCATCACTATTTGTTGAGTCCAGTGTCGATGATCGTCCAATGAAGACTGTTTCACAAGACACAAACATCCCAATCCACGCACAAATCTTTACTGACTCTATCGCAGAACAAGGTAAAGAAGGCGACAGCTACTACAACATGATGAAATACAACCTTGACAAGATTGCTGAAGGATTGGCAAAATAAACATTTAAAAAACGTCGTTCTCACGGAATTGGCGTTTTTTTGATTCAAATTCCGGTCAAATTATTGGGAAAATCTGACGTTTCAATGTAAAATGAAAGAAAAAAGATTGGAGTAGCTTATGACTACATTCCTTGGAAATCCTGTGACTTTTACAGGAAAACAACTACAAGTAGGAGACAAGGCTCTTGACTTCTCTCTAACAACAACTGACCTTTCTAAAAAATCACTGGCTGACTTTGAAGGCAAGAAAAAAATCTTGAGTGTTATCCCTTCTATCGATACAGGTATCTGCTCACTTCAGACTCGTCGCTTTAATGAAGAACTGGCTAGCTTGGACAATACTGTAGTCCTAACAGTATCAATGGACCTTCCATTTGCTCAAAAACGCTGGTGTGGTGCTGAAGGAATTGAAAATGCCATCATGCTCTCAGACTACTTCGACCACTCCTTTGGACGCGATTATGCCCTCTTAATCAATGAATGGCATCTGCTTGCTCGAGCCGTTTTTGTTCTCGATACCGACAACACCATCCGCTATGTTGAATACGTAGACAATATCAATAGCGAACCAGACTTTGAAGCCGCTATTGCAGCTGCAAAAGAACTCAACTAAGTCAAGCTCTTGTAGCAAGAAGCTAGAGAAATCTAGCTTTTTTTGGTATACTAGATGGAGATAATAAACAAGGAAATGCGAATGACCCCAAATAAAGAAGACTATTTAAAATGTATTTATGAGATTGGCATGGATGTTCCTAAGATTACCAATAAGGAAATTGCTGCTCGAATGCAGGTATCTCCTCCAGCTGTAACCGAAATGATCAAGCGCATGCAGTCTGAAAATCTCATCCTAAAAGACAAGAAAAAAGGATACTTATTGACTGATATTGGTTTAAAACTTGTATCTGAGCTCTATCGTAAACACCGTTTGATTGAGGTTTTTCTGGTCCACCATCTAGACTATACCAGCGACCAAATTCATGAGGAAGCTGAAGTATTAGAACATACCGTTTCAGACTTTTTTGTGGAAAGATTAGAAAGTATGCTCGGTTTCCCAAAAACTTGCCCTCACGGTGGTACCATTCCTGCTAAAGGAGAGCTTTTGGTTGAAATCAACAACCTACCACTATCAGAAACCAAAGAAGCTGGAACCTATCTCCTGACTCGCGTTCACGATAGCTTTGACCTCCTCAAATATCTTGAAAAACATGCTATCAATATTGGAGACAAACTCCAAGTTCAACAGTTTGATGACTTTTCTAACACCTTTACTTTGATTCACAAGAATGAAGAACTCTTGGTAAGTCTAGAAATCGCCAAACAGCTCTATGTTGAAAAACTGAACTAAATACGTCACAAAAAAACCAAGCATACAAGCTTGGTTTTTTCTTATCTATTTTTAGTATCTAGGATAATGGTTACTGGGCCATCATTGACTAATCCCACCTGCATATCTGCTCCAAAAACTCCCGTCTCAACAGGAACTTCCTTAGCTAGTTCTCGATTAAAATCTTGATAGAAGGCCTCAGCCATATCCGGCTTGGCTGCGCCTGTAAAGGCTGGACGATTGCCTTTTTTGGTATCAGCAAGGAGAGTAAACTGTGAGATGGAAAGAATTTGGC
Source organism: Streptococcus sp. Marseille-Q7087 (assembly GCF_965111935.1). Taxonomy (NCBI): domain Bacteria; kingdom Bacillati; phylum Bacillota; class Bacilli; order Lactobacillales; family Streptococcaceae; genus Streptococcus; species Streptococcus sp. Marseille-Q7087. The sequence goes on from NZ_CBCOPJ010000001.1 coordinate 1,261,323, forward strand.
CTTGAATATCCTTAACCGATAAGTTCATCTTGCCTTCAGCATCTGAGAAAATTCGCATATTGACAAGCTTTCTAACTGCATAATCCAAATCTTCTTTTTGATCCTCAGGTCCAACACCTACTAAGAGCAAGAGCCCTTGTTTGATTTGACCATGAATCTGCCCATCAATAGAAACCTGAGCTTCCTTGACACGCTGAACGATAATTCTCATAGAAATCCTTTCTGACAATCTCAACCAATTTAGCCATTTGTTCGTTTAACTGAATAGACTTCTGGTACACTCTTAATTTTATCAACTACTGTAGTCAGTGTTGAAAGGTTTGAAATTCCAAAGGAAACATGGATATTAGCAAATTTCATATCCTTGGTTGGTTGGGCATTAACTGACGAGATATTCTTAGTTGTATTGGATAGGACTTGCAAGATATCATTCAATAGACCAGAACGGTTGAGTCCATAGATATCAATATGAGCCATATATTCCTTACTTGAGAATTGGTCTTCCCATTCAACATCTAGCAAACGTTGCTCATAGTTTTCCTGTGAACGAAGGTTCATACAGTCCACACGGTGGATGGCAACTCCGCGACCCTTGGTAATATAACCAACGATATCATCACCAGGAACAGGGTTACAACATTTAGCAATCCGGACCAAGAGCCCAGAAGCACCTTGGATGACAACTCCACCCTCATGCTTCACCTTAAGCGTATCCTTGTTCTCTACTTTTACTTCGCCACCCTTGACCAGTTCTTCTGCTTCTGCCTTAGCCTTGGCACGCTCTTCTTCACGACGTTCTTTTTCCGTCAATCGGTTAAAGACGGTAATGGCTCCGATTTCTCCAAAACCAATGGCTGCAAAAAGGGCTTCCTCTGTCTTGTAGCTGGTTTTTTGAAGGACTTCATCCATGTGGCGCTTGTCCATGAATTTATTAGCCACATAGCCATTTTCTTGGAGCTGACTAATCAGCATTTCACGGCCTTTATTGATGGACAATTCTTTATCTTGGTTTTTAAAGAACTGACGAATTTTGTTACGGGCCTTGCTGGTCTTAACCATATTGAGCCAGTCACGACTTGGTCCAAATGAATTTAGATTGGTGATGATTTCAACCTGGTCACCCGTTTTTAACTTAGTCGTCAATGGAACCATACGGCCATTAACCTTGGCACCTGTTGCTTTTTCCCCAATCTTTGTATGAATTTCATAGGCAAAGTCAATCGGTCCAGAATCCTTTGGAAGAGAACGAACCGCCCCATCTGGAGTAAAGACATAAATCTCTTCTGCCAGATAGTTTTCCTTGACAGTATCTACAAATTCCTTGGCATCATCCGCCTGGTCTTGGAGTTCCATCATCTCCTTGATCCAGTTCATCCCGATAGCAGATTCCTTGCTATTAACTTGGCCTTTCATTCCTTTTTTGTAGGCCCAGTGAGCCGCAACCCCGTACTCAGCAACCTCGTGCATTTCTTTGGTACGGATCTGGAACTCGATTGGACCTTTTGGTCCATAAACAGTCGTATGGATAGACTGGTAACCATTGGCCTTACGATTGGCAATATAATCCTTGAAACGGCCTGGCATTGGTTTCCAAAGTTCATGAACGTAACCCAACATGGCGTAAACATCACTCTGAGTGTCTAAAATACAGCGAATGGCAATCAGGTCATAGATTTCCTCAAAGCGTTTTTTCTTGTCCTGCATCTTGCGATAGATAGAGTAGATATGCTTTGGACGACCATAGATTTTTCCTGTAAGATGGCGCTCAGACGAATATTCCTCAAGTTTTGTCACAACTTCATCGACCAAGGCTTCACGTTCTTGACGTTTCTCCTTCATCATATGAGTTATCTTGTAAAACTCTGTCGGATTGAGGTAACGGAAGGAAAGATCCTCTAGTTCCCACTTAACACTTGAAATCCCCAGACGGTGAGCAAGTGGTGCGTAGATTTCCATGGTTTCTCTGGAAATACGCTCCTGCTTGTCCTTACGAAGATGCGTGAGGGTACGCATATTGTGCAGGCGGTCAGAGAGTTTTACCAAGATAACGCGGATATCCTCTGACATAGCCATGAGCATCTTGCGGTGATTCTCAGCCAACTGCTCTTCTATAGACTTGTATTCGACCTTACCAAGCTTGGTAACACCGTCTACAATCACTCGAACATCATGACCAAATTCGCGCTCTAAGTCATCCAAAGTAGCATCTGTGTCTTCTACCACGTCATGCAAAAAACCACAGGCAACAGTGACAGCATCTAGCTTAAGTTTAGCCAAAATACCTGCTACCTGAATAGGATGGATGATGTAAGGCTCGCCTGATTTACGATACTGCCCACTATGGCATTCTACAGCATAAACCAAAGCCTTATGGACAAAAGCCACATCTTCTTTCGATAAATATTTTTGCGTTAAAGCGACGACTTCATCGCCTGAATAAATTACTTCTTTTGGCATGCATACTCTCCAGTTCTTCCTACCATTTTAACACTTTTTTGTTGATATGAAAACTAGAAAAGCCTATTCCGTAAGACTTTGCTGAACTCTAAAAAACACTACTAGAGAAAGTCTAGTAGTGTTGATTGATTAAAATCTATCTTAGTAAACTGTTTTTTCAGTTTCTACGTCGAAGAAGTGAGCTTTGTTCAAGTCAAATCCAAGTTCAACCGTTGCACCAGCTTGCAAGTAGTCACGTGCATCAACCTTAGCAACGAATTCATCTTTACCAACTTGGCAGTATAGGTGAGATTCTGAACCAAGCAATTCTGATACAGAGATAGTTGCTTTCACAACTGATTCTGGGAATGTTTCAAGGAAAGCAGGTTCTGCATTCACGTCTTCTGGACGGATACCGAAGATCAATTCTTTACCTTCGTAACCTTTTTCACGAAGAACTTTCAAAGCACCTTCTGGAACTTTCAAAGTAAATCCATCAGCAACAATGCGGTCACCGTTCAATTTAACGTTGATGAAGTTCATAGCTGGGCTTCCGATAAATCCTGCTACGAATTTGTTAACTGGGTTTTTGTAAACTTCTTGAGGAGTACCGATTTGTTCAACACGTCCGATAGTACCTGTACCAGCAGGGTTTTTAGTTGCTGACATGATAACGATACGGTCTGCAAGTGTCATCGCTTCTGTTTGGTCGTGAGTTACGTAGATAGTTGTAGCTCCGATACGACGGTGAATTTTAGCGATTTCAGCACGCATTGATACACGAAGTTTCGCATCCAAGTTTGACAAAGGTTCGTCCATCAAGAATACTTTTGCATCACGGACAATGGCACGTCCCATGGCAACACGTTGACGTTGACCACCTGAAAGGTCAGCTGGTTTACGATCCAAGAACTCTTTCAAGCCAAGAATTTCAGCTGCTTCTTGTACACGTTTGTCGATATCATCTTTGCTGTATTTACGCAATTTCAAACCGAAAGCCATGTTATCGTATACAGTCATGTGTGGGTAAAGAGCGTAGTTTTGGAATACCATGGCAATGTCACGGTCTTTTGGAGCTACGTCGTTGACAACCACGCCATCGATAGATGCAGTACCTTCTGTGATGTCTTCAAGACCTGCAATCATACGGAGAGTAGTTGATTTACCACATCCTGAAGGTCCTACGAAAACGATAAATTCTTTGTCTTTGATGTCCAAGTTGAAGTCTTCAACTGAGTAGTGTTCGCTGTTTGGATATTTTTTGTAAATATTTTTAAGATTTAATTCTACCATTTCGGTGAACTCCTTTTAATTTTGATAGTTTTATTATAAATGAAAACGCTTTACATTTCTATGGCAAGGTGACCAAAAAAATAAAAAAGTTCTGTGCAACTTGCACAAAACTTTAAATAATATCTGGTAAAATCAACTGATAACACAAGGTCAAATCAGTCAATTCTTTCAACTGAAGGCCTGTCAATTCTTCCCATTTATCAATCTTATATTGGAGAGAATTGCGGTGCAAATAGAGTTGCTGAGCTGTCTTCGTAAGGACTGCACTATTTTCCCATAGCGAGAGAATGATTTCCTGAATCTGATCCTGATCCAAAATCATCTGATGAAGATATTCTTTGATAAGACCTAAATCCACCATTCTTTCACCGATACTCCAAAGATAAAGTTGCGAAAAAGTGTGGAAACCTTGATGGCCTTGACGCCACCAGTTTTTAAACAAGTCACGTTCTGCTTTGATCAAGTCTGGCAACGCCTGATGGCCAATTTGTGACCATACCTGACCAAGCATGATGGACAGACGCACCCCAAAGTCGTATTCTACGGCTTCCAAGGTATCCATCAAGATTGAGCGAACCGAGGTATACTTGTCCTGTTGGAGAACAAAAAGGTAATCCTGAGCTGCAACCTGAAGAACTGTTTCGCAATTAGGAAAGAGGGTTTTCATCATATCAAACCAAGAACTAAGGTTTTCCTGTTGGTAATAAGAAAGGTGACAATAAACAATCTGTAGCTTTTTAAAGCTCTGCGGTGCTTGTCCCTTGCCCTCAATCAAATAGCTATACCAGGGATTGAGAGAGATCGTTTGTTCCTGCTGGCTTAAGAGAGCCACCAACTGTTTCTCACGTTCACTAAGTCCAGCTTCCTCTAGTAAAACCCACTGTTGAGAAGAGAAAGGAAGCGTCAACCAACCTTCTTTATCGACTGGTTGGTCTACAATCTGAGCTTGTGGAAACCAATCTAGTAATTCTTTTGCAATCATTCCTAGCCCTCCACTTTTTGGATGCACCAAGAAATCAAGGTTTCTAGGCGTTCCACATTTTCAGTCATATGAAGATAGCCCATGACCGCTTCAAAACCCGTAGACATACGATAGGTCACCACATCCGCATTTTTTGCCTTAGTGTGACTATTTGTATTGCGACCCCGTTTGTAGATTTCTTCCTCTTTTTCCGTTAGGACTTCTTCTTCCAACATGAGAGAAATCAAATGCGCCTGAGCCCTAGCTGATACATACTTAGTGGCCTCTTGATGGAGTTTATTGGGCTTGGTCATTCCTTTAAGAATGAGATGACGGCGAATATACATAGAATAAACTGCATCTCCTTCAAAGGCTAGCGCAATCCCGTTAATGAGATTGACATCAATCACGTGTCCACCTCACTCCATCCTTAGTATCAAGTAGTTTAATCCCTTGAGCAGCTAGTTGGTCACGGATTTGGTCAGCTGTCGCAAAGTCACGATTGGCACGCGCTTCTTGACGTTTTTGAATCAAGGCTTCAATCTCTTCATCCAAAACTTCCTCGACAAAGACCACTCCAAAGACTTCTAACATGGCTGCAAGAGTTTCCTTAACACTTGCATCATAGTTGCCTGAGTTGATCCATTTAGCCATCTCAAAAACAACTGTGATTCCATTAGCTGTATTGAAATCCTCATCCATAGCAGCTACAAACTTATCTTTAAAAGTCTGTAACTCTTGAGCATCTACAGTTCCAGTAAATGGTTGCTCATAGGTGTTCTTTAGATACTTGAGATTAGTCTCGGCATCGCGCACTGCTTTTTCTGTAAAGTTGATAGGCTTACGGTAGTGCTGAGTGGCAAAGAAGAAACGAAGCACTTGACCATCAATAGTTTCAAGGGCATCGTGTACTGTAATGAAGTTCCCCAAAGACTTAGACATCTTGACATTGTCAATGTTGACAAAGCCATTGTGCATCCAGTAGTTGGCGAAGGTCTTACCTGTTTTGGCTTCTGACTGAGCAATTTCGTTGGTGTGGTGTGGAAACTCAAGGTCAGCACCACCACCGTGAATATCGATGGTATCTCCTAAAATCTCAGTTGACATGACTGAACACTCGATGTGCCAGCCTGGGCGACCTGGTCCCCATGGGCTATCCCAAGAAATCTCACCTGGTTTAGCAGCTTTCCAAAGGGCAAAGTCGACTGGATTTTCCTTGCGAGCCGTTTCCTCATCTGTGCGGCCTGAAGCTCCTAGCTCCAAGTCTTCCAAGGTTTTATTAGCCAATTTAGCATAGTTGTGGAATTTTTCTACACGGAAATAGACATCGCCTTGGCTCTCGTAGGCATAGCCTTTTTCGATCAAGTCAGCGACAAACCGGATGATATCATCCATAAACTCGACCACACGAGGGTGGCGGGTTGCAGGTTTCACGCCAAGAGCCGTTACATCCTCACGAAAGGCAGCGATATACTTATCCGCTACTTCCTGAGGTGTGATACCTTCTTCCTTGGCACGATTGATAATCTTGTCATCCACATCCGTAAAGTTGGAAATGTAGGCAACTTCGTAACCACGATATTCAAAATAGCGACGAATAGTATCAAAAGCCACTGTTGAACGGGCATTCCCTACGTGGATATAGTTGTAAACTGTCGGCCCACAGACATACATCTTGACCTTGCCGTCCTCGATTGGGACAAATTCTCGCAAATCACGAGACATGGTGTCATAGATTTTAATCACTCACTGACTCCTTTCTGTGTCTTACAATAAGCTTACAAACCAGACGACCTGTGACTGGCTTCTCTCGCTTGCTCGAGTTTATTGACGTAGTATTCTCGTTTTTCTTCGACTTCATTGATGGTTGGTTCATCCTTTTGCCCATGCACTCTGACAATCTTGGCTGGAATACCGACAACCGTCACATCACTAGGAACATCTGCCACGACTACTGCAGCAGCACCGACTTTAGCATTTTCACCGATTTCTACAGGTCCAATAACTTGGGCATGAGCTGATATGAGCGCCCCTTTGCGAACAGTCGGATGGCGTTTACCAACATCCTTACCTGTACCACCGAGAGTGACACCATGGTAGAGAAGGACACCCTTCTCAACAATTGCCGTCTCCCCAATAACCAGACCCGCCCCGTGGTCAATAAAGACACCAGAGTCAATCTGAGCTCCTGGGTGGATCTCAATCTGAGTCCAAAAACGCCAAAACTGGCTATGCATACGAGCTAAAAGCTTAAAGCCATGTTTCCAGAGAAAATGAGAGAGACGGTGGGCAGCCAAGGCTTTGACACCAGGATAGGTCAAAAGGACCTCCAAAGTGGTGCGAGCCGCTGGATCATTTTCTTTTACGATATCAATGGTTTCACGCCACCATCCCATACATTTCTCCTTTCTTATTCTGAGTCTTTTGGTGTTTCTGTAGTTTCTTTCTTAGGTTTGTGGTCCTTGTGGTGGTGACGAGGACGATCGCCATGACGATGACCTTTATCCCCTTTTTCTTCTGAACGTTCAGGTTTTGGCGGACGTGGCAAGAGTGCCTTCATAGAAGCATCTACACGACCTTTTTCATCGATCTTAATAACCTTCACATCTACAAAATCACCAATTTGAACTAAATCTTCTACATTATTAGTACGAGTCCAAGCCATTTCAGAGATGTGAACGAGGGCATCAGTCTTGTCAAAGAGGTTGACAAAGGCACCGAATTTCTCGATACGCACCACTTTGGCATGGTAGACTTCGTCCACTTTTGCTTCACGAACCAAACCAGCAATGATTTCTTTAGCACGGTTGATGGCATCTTGGTCGCTAGAGTAGATAGATACGTTACCTTCTTCGTCGATATCAATCTTAACGCCTGTTTCAGCGATAATCTTATCGATGGTTTCTCCACCCTTACCGATGACAATCTTAATCTTGTCCACATCAATCTTGATAGTATCAATTTTCGGAGCAGTTGGAGCCAATTCTGGACGAACTTCTGGAATCGTTGCTTCAATCACGTCAAGGATTTCAAAACGAGCTTTCTTGGCTTGGGCAAGAGCTTCAGTCAAGATTTCTGCAGTGATTCCTTGGATCTTGATATCCATTTGAAGGGCTGTAATCCCGTCACGAGTACCTGCAACCTTGAAGTCCATGTCTCCAAAGTGGTCTTCCAAACCTTGGATATCTGTCAATACTGTGTAGTTGTTTCCATCTGAGATGAGACCCATGGCAATACCTGCTACTGGAGCCTTGATTGGCACACCACCAGCCATAAGGGCAAGTGTTCCCGCACAGATAGATGCTTGGGATGAAGAACCGTTTGATTCCAAGACCTCAGCTACCAAACGAATCGCATATGGGAATTCTTCTAAGCTTGGCAATACTTGAGCAAGTGCACGCTCACCAAGAGCACCGTGACCAATTTCACGACGACCAGGTGCACCGTAACGTCCAGTTTCCCCAACAGAGTATTGTGGGAAGTTATAGTGGTGCATAAAGCGTTTCTTGTACTCTGGATCCAAGCCATCGATGATTTGGGTTTCACCCATTGGTGCCAAAGTCAAGATAGAAAGAGCTTGAGTTTGTCCACGAGTGAAGAGACCTGAACCGTGTACACGAGGAAGGTAGTCCACTTGTGCATCCAAAGGACGGATTTCATCGACCTTACGGCCGTCAGGACGAACCTTGTCTTCTGTGATCAAACGGCGCACTTCTGCGTGTTCCATTTGTTCCAAGATTTCAGCCACATCACGCATGATACGGTCAAATTCTTCGTGGTCTGCATATTTTTCTTCGTAAACTGCTGTGACTTGATCTTTCACTGTTTGAGTTGCGGCTTCACGCGCCAATTTTTCTTCAACTTGAACCGCTTTTTGAAGATCGCTGTTGTAGGCTGCGATGATTTCAGCTTGCAAGTCAGCATCCACATGAAGCAATTCTACTTCTGCTTTTTCTTTACCGACTGCCGCAACGATTTCTTCTTGGAAGGCAATCAATTCTTTAACAGCTTCGTGTCCTTTGAGAAGAGCTTCCAACATGATTTCTTCTGACAATTCTTTGGCACCAGACTCTACCATGTTGATAGCATGCTTAGTACCAGCTACTGTCAATTCAAGAAGCGATTGCTCTGCTTGTTCTTGAGTTGGGTTGATGACGATTTCTCCATCAACATAGCCTACTTGAACCCCAGCGATTGGTCCATCAAATGGAATATCTGAGATAGATAATGCTAATGATGAACCAAACATGGCTGCCATAGGTGCAGATGCATTTTCATCGTAAGAAAGAACCGTGTTGATGACTTGCACTTCGTTACGGAAACCTTCCGCAAACATTGGACGGATTGGACGGTCAATCAAACGCGCTGTCAAGGTCGCATCTGTTGAAGGACGTCCTTCACGTTTCATAAAGCCACCAGGAAATTTCCCAGCCGCATACATTTTTTCTTCGTAGTTGACTTGAAGTGGGAAGAAATCCCCAGTTGCCATCTTCTTAGACATAACGGCAGCAGTCAAGACAGTTGACTCACCATAACGCACGACAACAGAGCCATTTGCTTGCTTAGCAACCTGACCAGTCTCTACGATCAACTCACGACCCGCAAGAGTCGTTTGAAACACTTGTTTTGTCATTGTAATCCCCTTTGGATTGATAAAATTATACGCCTTGCCTACAAAAATCAAGATACTAAGCCGTTAAGCAACTCAAAGGAAAATAGGAAATCGAACGACGGAGCGAATGCTCCTAGGTAGATTTATCTTTTTCCACAGAGTTGCAGGCGTGTTCAATTACTCATGATATTTTGGACATTTAGAGTTTCGTTTTCGCAACCTTTATAACCTAAATACCCTCATCTTTGTATCAAGTACGTACAGAGTCTATTTTATCATATTTTTCTTAAAAAGTACGGTCTTTTCTATCAAAAAGGAACCATTCCTCTATGAAAAGAAGAATGGTTTGCTTTTGTTTATTTTAAGATTGGTGATTGAACAAGGCATGAGTTGCTTGGTGGATGTACTGAGCAGTGTCTGCATTGTTCATGGTGTAGAGATGTACCCCTGCTACATCTTGCGTTACCAAGTCTACGATTTGGTCCACAGCATAGGCAAGTCCTGCTGCTCTGAGTGACTCAGGGTCATTCTCATACTTGTCCAAGATAGCCTTAAACTTACGTGGGAGATGGATGTTCTCACAAGTCTTCAAGAGACGAAGCGCTTGGTTACGATTCAGGATTGGCATAATTCCAGCATGGATAGGAACATCAATCCCTGCCAAGGTACATTTATCTTGGAAATCGTAAAAACGCTCATTGTCAAAGAAAAGCTGAGTGACAAGGCTTGAACAGCCTGCATCTACTTTTTTCTTAAGATTTTGAATGTCTGAGATTTGGTTTGGCGAATCAGGATGCCCTTCTGGATAACAAGCTCCAATAATCTCAAAGTGTGGCGCCTGTTCCTTGATAAACTCAATCAAGTCTGTGGCGTAACGAAAATCTTTTTGTGGCTCCACATCAGGAATGATATCTCCACGAAGAGCCAAGATTTTCTGAACCCCAACCTTATCCAAATCTGCAATAGTCTCAGCTACCTTATCCTTAGTCAAATAGATAGCTGGCAAGTGAGCAATGGTCGGAATCTCCAAGTCATTTTGGATATAGTCAGCCAAACGAACCGTCGTCTCTTTGATATTAAATTTATTATTGCTGGCAGTCACACTGATGAAGTGGGGAGCCAAGCCCTGCATGTCTTTCAGAGCTGCAATAATTTTGTCATTGCCTACTGCTGGGTTTGGAGGGAAAACTTCAAATGAGAGTGACGGTGTTTGACGCGACATATGTAATAACCTTTTTCTAGTTGATTTCTTACTGATCAACCGTGTATGGAGAACTGCTTTTCTTACAATTTCTCACGCGCAGCTTTGGCAGCTTCTACAAGGCGGATCAAGCTTTCTTTCGTTTCTGGAATACCACGTGTTTTCAAACCACAGTCAGGGTTGATCCAAACTTTTCTGCTTGGTACTTTCGCAAGGATTGCTTCGATTGTGTGGTCGATTTCGCCTTCGTTAGGCACACGAGGTGAGTGGATATCGTAAACCCCAGGTCCAACTTCTGTCTGGAAGTTTTGAGCTTTGAGTTCATCCAAGATTTCAAGGTTTGAACGGCTAGCTTCAAATGAGATAACATCCGCATCCATGTTGTCGATAGCTTTGATGATATCTGTGAATTCTGAGTAACACATGTGAGTGTGAATTTGAGTATCTGGCGCTACTGTTGAATGTACCAAGCGGAAGGCTGGAATAGCCCAGTCAAGGTAGTCTTCGTACCAGTCACTACGACGGAGTGGCAATTTCTCACGAAGAGCAGCCTCGTCGATTTGGATGATCTTCACGCCTGCAGCTTCAAGGTCAAGAACTTCATCCTTGATAGCAAGAGCAATTTGAAGAGTAGAATCCTTGATAGAGATGTCTTCACGTGGGAATGACCAGTTAAGGATTGTAACAGGTCCAGTCAACATACCTTTAACAGGTTTGTCCGTACGGCTTTGTGCGTAGCTAGACCATTTCACAGTGATAGGGTTGAGACGAGTGACATCGCCCCAGATGATTGGTGGTTTAACCCCACGCATACCGTATGATTGTACCCAACCATTCTTAGAGAAGAGGTAACCTGACAAGTTTTGACCGAAGTACTCAACCATGTCATTACGCTCGAATTCACCGTGTACAAGCACGTCAAATCCAACTTCTTCTTGCCATTTAATCCATTCGTCGATTTGCTCTGCTAAGAACTTGTCATAGTCTTCTGCTGACAACTCACCCTTACGGAAGGCCAAACGTTTCGCACGAACTTCCTTAGTTTGAGGGAATGAACCGATGGTTGTTGTTGGAAGAGCTGGAAGTTTGAATGCTTCTTCTTGGATAGCTTCACGTTCTGCAAAGGCTGGCAAACGAGTGTAGTCTGCGTCAGTCAATCCAGCGATACGTGCACGAAGTTCAGCATTTTCACCAACACGTTCAGTTGCAAAGAGTTCTTTGTTAGCTGCAAGAGCTTCTGCACCTTGACCGTTGCGGATAGCATCCAAGTCACGGATCTCATCCAATTTTTCTACTGCAAATGCAAAGTGGTTCAAGATAGCTGGTTCAAATTCTTCATTAGCAGTTGTAAATGGTACATGAAGAAGTGAGCATGAGCTAGTCAAAACGATGTTTTCAGCTGGGATTTGCTCAAGAATCGCCAAGCTCTTTTCGTAGTTGTTGCGCCAGATGTTTTTACCATTGACAATACCTGCATAGAGAGTCTTGTCAGCTGGGAAGCCACCTTTAACGAGTTCAAGAGTTTTCTTACCTTCAACGAAATCAAGACCGATTGCATCTACTGGCAATTTCACAAGGTCAGCATAAACGTCACGGACATCACCGAAGTAAGTTTGAAGCAAGACTTCAAGACCTTTTTTATCAGCCAAGAGTTTGTTGTAGATGTTCAAGAAGAGGGCTTTTTCTTCTTCTGTCAAGTCTTTGACAAGAGCAGCTTCGTCGAGTTGGATACGAGTTGCACCAAGTTCCGCCAATTTCGCAAAAACATCTTGGTAAGCAGCTACTAAGCTATCTACGAAGTCTTCTGCTTTCACACCTTCTTCAAAGTCTGACAATTGAAGGAACGTGAATGGACCTACAAGGACAGGACGAGTATTGAGACCAAGTTCTTTAGCTTCTTGGAACTCATCAAAGATCTTGTGACCAGCCAATTTTACTTGAGTGTCTTTTTCAAATTTAGGAACGATGTAGTGGTAGTTAGTGTTGAACCATTTCTTCATCGGAAGGGCACGAACATCCCCTTTTTCTCCTTGGTAACCACGTCCCAAAGCAAAGTAGCGTTCAAGATCAGACAATTCTAAGTTTTGTACTGATGCAGGAACTACGTTGAAAAGGAAAGCAGCGTCTAGGAAGTTGTCATAGTGAGAAAAGTCATTTGATGGGATTTCAGTGATGCCTTTTTCTTTGACGATGTTCCAGTGTTTTGCACGCAATTCTTTCGCAGCAGCTAAGAGTTCTTCTTCTGAGATTTCTTTTCTAAAGTATTTTTCAGTTGTAAATTTTAATTCGCGGAATTCACCCAAACGAGGGAAACCGATAATTGTAGTTGACATGTTTTGTCCTCCAAAAATTGTTGTTGAAACTATCTTAACAGAAAAGAAATCATCTGTATAATTGTAAAAAATTAGGCTTTGATATAGTTTGAAACTATATCGTTATTTGAAGTACAAAAAAAGATTTGGAGAAGATTCCCCAAATCCTTTGATAGATAACGGTTAAGAGTATTTCAAGATAGTCATGTCCATAGTCAATCTTAAGTAAACCAAGAGATGACTATTGCTTGTTATTATAAAAGACTATAGCTCTATCCCCTTGTCACGGAGATTAGCCAGACACTCCTCATAGTAGGAATTGTCATGCTCACTATAGATAGGACTTTTCAGCTTTTCTTCTGCTAAGTCTTGATAAGGAGGGCAGGTCTTGCCTCGGTAGTTCTTGTCCAACCACTCTGGACTGACATTGTAGCCACGGTCAGCCATCTCCTCCATGATCAAGCGATGATAGGCATAGAGACGATAAGGAGAGTGGGTAAAGACATAGTCAACCGTCGCATGCTTTCTGCCCCAGCCATTGCCACGCAGGGCGCAACACTCTCGATGTTGCCCCAAGAGCTGCGGACGGGGAAGTTGTGGGATCAAAGCTTCATGCCAAAGTCTCATGGGAGTCTCCTTTCAGCAAGGTCGAATCTTGCAGATAAGCATTTGGGTAGCGGTCAAGCAAGTCTCGAGTCCTAGCAATCAAGTCTTGCTTGGAAGCTTGGCCAAAGCGATAGCGATCCAGTAGAAGCATATAGTCTTTTCGCTCATCAAGGCTAGCTTGCTTTTTAAAATAGCCCCAAATATGCTGAAAAGCATTGCAAACCTGACCCCTGTGTTCTGGAATCTGGCAGGCACGGTCAATCATCTCTTGAACCTGACTCAGCTCCACCACTTCTTGCTTGAGATACTGGCGAATGTCCTTGTAAATATTGCTGGAATGGCTTAAAACAAGGTATTTATTTTCCGCCCAGAGTTGCTGACAAAGGGCACGTTGGTTGTTATTTTCCATATTTCTCCTAACTTTCTACTAGTTCCCAGGAAATACGGAAACAAAGTTATATCTATAAAATGAGCGAATTAATTACCCCATCACCCTTTAAAGTTTTTCAAAAACTCTTTGAGTTCAGCATCAGCTTCTGGTGTGGTACCGTGGAGTTGGTTGAGCATTCCAAGTAATGATGCTGTTTGGGTTTGGATTGCTTCATTTGTCTTGTTAATCTTGCTGACGATGTCTGTCAGTGGCTCTACTTCTTCTTCCTCAAAGGTGTCTACATAGCGAGGGATATTGAGGTTGTAGTCATTTTCGACGATTTCTTCATAGCTTGCTAGATGAGCAAACTTATCCATCTCCTCACGAGACTTGTAGGCTTCCAGAATCTTCTCGATATGAGCATCCGTCATGATATTTTGATTTTTCCCTTTATCAAATTCCTTAGAAGCATCGATAAAGTAAACATCGCGATTGGTACGGTTCTTTTTGAGAATGATAACCGTAGTCGGAATACTGGTATTAAAGAAGATATTGGCCGGTAGACCGATAACTGTATCAATAGCCCCTTCTTCTAACAAGGCCTTACGAATGGTTCCCTCCGCATTGCCACGGAAAAGAACACCATGGGGAAGGACGATAGCCATGACTCCATTATCCTGCTTGAGGTGGTAATATCCATGTAGGAGGAAGGCAAAGTCAGCCTTAGACTGGGGCGCCAGTTTCCCAAAAGGAGAGAAACGAGGATCATTCAGGAAGCCAGAGCTTGCAGACCACTTGGCAGAGTATGGTGGGTTCATGAGAACACCGTCAAAGTTGGTCGGCTCTTGAGTCGGCCAGTCTTCATCTAAAGTATCGGCATTGTGGAGAAATTGATTCTCAACAGGAACGCCATGTAGGATCATGTTCATCCGAGCTAGGTTATAGGTCGAAGTATTGAGTTCCTGACCAAAGTAGACTACTGTCTGCGGTTTATGAGAGTATTTCTTGGCATTGAGCAAGAGAGAGCCTGACCCCATAGTCGCATCATAGATGGTAAAACCTTCCTGGTCTTCACGACCTAAAAAGGCAATCTGAGTCATGAGCTTGGCAACAGGCTGAGGTGTATAAAACTCACCAGCCTTCTTACCCGAGTCAGTCGCAAACTGACCGATCAGATACTCATAGGCATCCCCCAGCATATCACCCGCATGACCAGCTACATCCAGCACAGCCAACTCCTTCATGACTGCTGCTACCGTTTGGTTTTGCTTTTGCGGAGTTGCCCCTAGCTTTTTAGAGTAGAGGTCGATATCTTCAAAGAGATTTTCATAGAGGTCGTCACTCTGCTCGATATCACGAAAACCTTGAGCCAAGTCTTCCAACTGGAAAGTCCCCTCATTGACACGCGCTACCAAAGCCGTAAAGGTCAAGTCTGGCTTGATGATATAGTTGAGCTCATCATTCATAACAGAGACCAGATCCTCGTGGGTATCCGCATCCTCGTAGTAGTTTCGATAGACCTCAAGGGCATCCTCAAGACTATCTGTCCCCTCTTCCATAGTCTCAGCCACGAAAAAGAGCATCTTGTCTGACAAATACTTATAAAAGACCATGCCCAAAAGATAGGACTTGTAGTCGTTGGCATCCATCTTAGAGCGGAGAACATCCGCTGAGTTCCACAGGGCTTGGTAGAGCGACTGGGAAGTTTGTGTTGTTTCCATAGTGTTTCTTTCTAATTTACTTTCTTAGATTAATTTAATTTTTTTGCATGGTTAGCTTCCATTTTATGATGAGTTATTGGATTTGTATATAACCGTCCAAGTGCTAATTTTAGTAAACATGTTAATTTTCTATTACTATCAATTATAAAATTTTGATTATTATCCAACTCAAACTCTTGACTAGGATACTGACTGTATGTTCTCAACAAAGTACTTTTAACAGCTGTATCATCCAAATCTATCTCATAATCTTTTAAAACTGCCAACATCTTTAAGTTATTAGTCTTAATTTTAAAATCTGAAACAAAACTCACTAGATTAAATTCTTTAAACTCATCAACTTCTGCTTGACTAGCTATACGATAGTAATCATCAATCCCCTTAAATAAGCTACGAATCGTTCTAAAATTTTTGAAATACAATTTATCATTTCCATCAAAGTAAGCATCGTTCTCAGATTTTAATTCTATACCATTTTCAATAATTGTTCTCTCAGCTTTTCTACGTCTCAATTTCAAGATTGATTTATCAACTAGTCTCTTTGATTGTGTGATTTTTTGAAAAACCAACCCATCGTTATCAACTTTACGAAAGATCAAGTCAATTTTCGAGAACTCTACTTCATTTACATCATTTAGACCCGCAGTATTTAAAAATTTATCTTCATATTCTTTAATCATCGACATATGCTCATCATCAATTTTAATATAAAACCATTCGCCAGTTTCTAATCTTAGTTCCGGATTAAACTCTATACTATTTTCAGAATCAATCTCCGGAGCAACTAGTTCAGAAATATCATCCGTGTTATCTAATTTTCTATATATTTGACCTACTTTTACTAAAAACATACTATTCCTTCTCCAAAAAAGTAAAATTATTTATTCTAACTAGTCCTTTTATAGACCCAGTTTCTTTAACATCTTTTTTCTTGCTATAAATAATAAAGACATTGCCGTATTTATCAGTGACTCTGTAATAACGATATGAGAGCAACCATATCAAATTAAAATAATACGATCTCTCCATAAGAATCCACCATATTAGAAAAATGAGGACTATTACTACAATCTGATATAAGAAAGTTAATTCACCTAACCCCAGCATAATTACAAAAAGGCCTAAGTAAGTTGGAATGATTTCATTTTCTACCGGCTGTATACTTTCAACTTGAGCAGTATCATTCGCTTCTTTAAATCTTATCAAATACTGTAAGACTCCAAAAGAAAAAGAAAGCATCAGGAAAGTCAACACTCCTATTTTTAAAAAACTACATACATAAGTATCATGTGAGGGAAAAATGTCTATAGTAAATAGATACAAGACTAAACCTGGCGAAAAAGAACAAATTGATAAACAAAATGACAAACATAATCTTTTAAATTTTTTCATAACAAAATTCTATAAAAACATATCCTGCAAGAGTTTCTTTTTGAGTGTTTCTAGCTGAGAAATTTTTTCTTGGTGAGAGTTGATGAGGTTATCGAGGTTAGAGAAATAGGAGCCGATGGCTTGTTGCTCTTTAAAGTTTGGAAATACGAATTTTAAACTAGAAAAATCTTTAAAACTGATACTTTTCCCATCTCGAATTCCATAAGTGACTGTTTCTAGTCGTTTTATAAAATCTCTTGAAGTTAATATTGAATTCCAAAAATCTGGTAAATGATTTTCTTTATCAATAAAATCTATAATTGTATATGCAGGTGAAGTTATTCCTTCTAATTTAGATAAAGCAAAACCTCCCTGAAAAGAACGTAAATGAATTACGAACTGACCTGGTTTGACGACCTTATAATTATTGAGAGTAGCTTCATCATACTTAATATCAATACCTATTTCATCTCTCAAAACCATACCATCAATTTGAGAAGCAGACAGCACAGGTAATAATGCTCTATTTTTCTCAGATACTGACTTAAAAATCTCATCTGCACGTTTTATTTTCCACTCACCCTCAAATCCATCCAAACGAATCTCAGGAACGGTCTGTCCAACCTTGGGAAACATTTTGGAGAGCATGGTCGCCTTAAGAGATTGGTAGTTTGCAAGATTGTCCTTGTAGCTAGCCAGAAGGTCGTCGAGGGTGCGGAAGAGGGAGCCGATGGCGGATTGTTCGTCCAATGTAGGGAAATCCATCCTAAAGTTTTTCATCTCTGAAGCTAAAATATGCTTAATAGTATTACCTGTAGAAATTAAATCAAGTTCTTTCCTCTTACCGTTAGATTGAAATTGATAATTTAAAAAATGCGGATTTACTTCTTTTTTATAATCAGTAAAAACTATCAGAGCATGAGCAGCAGTATTATTTAATTCTTCTGGAATAACAGCTGTGTGACCTACATGACCAGATTGTACCATTACAATATCATTTGTTTTCAACCACTTATCTCTTTGTTTTTCATAAAATTCATCATTTATGAAAATCTGAGAATGATAATTAATTTTGCCATTTTTGACATTATTTGATTCTAGATAAAAATTTCCATTCTCAACATAATAAGGAGTTGCAGTTCCGACAAAAGCATTTCTTATCGTACCGAAAATATTTATTAATTTTTCTCCATCCCAGTCATCTTCATATTTTTGAAACCTGATTTGTGGAGCACTACTTTGTTTTTTCAATATATTTACCCTTTAAATTAAATATTATTATCTTTTCTTCTTTCTTTTCTTAATTTTTGAAGAATCTTTTTTAACCCTATCTATATTAAATTCACTTTTATAATTTCGATACATTAAAGTATACTCTTCATGAAAAACAAAAGAACTCACCTCTTTTATTAAAGGCTTTTGATTCGAATAGCTTTTTTCTTTAGAAAACCAATGCCAATTATTATTTAAATCATGAAATCCTATTACGCCCGCTTCATAAAGCAAGGTGAGAATTTTATCTTCATTATCTATTACATTTGGTATAATTGGTTCCTTTTTACAAAACTTTTCATAGAGTTCAACAAAAGTTCTTCTGTTAAAATTCTTTTTTATGTTGTGTTTGCTTAAATAAGAAAGAAATTCATTTAAAACATAAAAGTCGTTTTTATTCATATATACAGATAGATGTTCTTTAAGTTGATTTTTCAAATATTCCTGATATCTGTTCCTAAATTCGAAACTTATTAGAGACCTATCGTTAAATGAACTATTTGTTTCAATTGATAGATTTTCTTTTTCTATATCTAATAAAGTGTTGAGGATTGATATAATATCTCGAGGCTTATATTGCGTGTATCTTAAAATTTGAACAAAAGGATCCAAATCTTTGGTTTTCTTCTTAATAGTAAATGGAAAATAGTGATTCCAACTTTCACCAACTTTTTTTTCTTTAATCTGTTGTTTGTTAAAATAATTATCAGCTATTAAGAATATTGAAGAATTTTTATAATTTTCATCTGTAGTATGCCAATCTAAAGAGACGGAATTGTTTGTAATTTTCCCAGACATATTATGAGTATCAACATTCCACAATAAATCTGGTCTAATTAAAAGGATTACTCTTAAATTTAAATTATTAAAATTACAACGATTAATTTCAATAATTGCATTAACTAACCCTTCTATACATTCCATATAATGTTCAAATGCAATTGATTTTGGTCTAACATCTATACCATCGATAAAAAAATTTATAGGTTTTGAGATATTAATATCTCTTAATATCTCTTCACTTTTTAACAACAAATTATCTAAGGGAGTTGAGGAGTTATTTTCCGTAAATTTTGACTCGGATGATGTCTTTTGTTTAAAACTCACTCCACCTTTTAAACCAATTTTCTTATTATCAGAATTTAGATTAGTTGTATCTTCTTTGTCATTTTGAATAACCATTTCTATAGCTTTTACAAAATCTGGAACATACGCTACGTTACTAAAATTATTATTATAACACTCAATTCGTTTTATAAGTTTTCTATATCGAATTCGACTAAAAAATGAACTATTTAATTCAGAATGCAGTGTATGGAATAACATAAAGTAAATGATATTTTTCCATATTTTTTTATAACTTGTCGCTCTAAGTTCTTCACTAATCTTCATGCTGATAAATCTAGAAAAAACATCCTCATCTACCATAGATAATTTCGATAAGGTTTCTCTTTCATTATTACAGAAATAAGCTGCATAAGCAGTTTTTCCAGATCCCTTTTCCCCAATAATAAAATATATATTACGTTTTTTTATTTCATCGTAAAATTTATCTGCAACAAAAATTTTGTGAAAAAGACTTTTTATATTTTCATCTTGACCAAAATAAAAATTGTATGCATCGTCATCAACCTTTTCCAATTTTTTAATAAGTTTAAAATTCATAGACTATACTCCATCTTTTATATAAATTAAATTATATCACGAATCTACCAAAAAACGTCTTTAGATAATAATATATCTAAAGACGTTTTTTTATCCTGTTACTGTTATTGATTCTTCTACTTTTACTTTCTTATCCTTCTTACTTGAACCAGTTAATCGTCTTTTGCTATCTCGGACTGTATTCAAGTTTTTGAGAAGCAGGGTAAGGTGATCTTTTTCAGGATACGCTTCTGCACTTGCTGCAGTATAGCGCATAAAGAGGTCGTAGATACTAGTTAGTTCTGTGCGGACTTGCTTGGTCTTTCCGACTTCCTTGGCAGACTTATGCTCACGCGCCTGACTTTCGACCTTATCATACTCCTCTTGCGCATTAGTCACCGCCATTAACATAGGGGTCAGACCTAAGCTAGTCACTGCAGTTTGATAGGGTTCTTCGCTGAGTGTTTTGAGAAGACTTTTGATTTCAGCCGTTTCAACGTCGTTACTATGCTTAGTAATATCCTTATACTTACTGAATACTGGCTTAATTATCTCATAGGCTTCCTTAAATTTGGTTTCCTTAATCTTAGCAAATCCCCTATGGATAGTAAAGAGACCTACTAGAGCACTATCTCTTTCCTGATCCACTTTTGTAAGACTAGTGGACTCTTTCTTCTCTACACTAGCTAGCTGATTTTGAAATTCCTCTAGATTTGATTTGAAGGTTCCAAGGTGCTTAGCATACATATCTTCATCCTTCTGGACTTCAGTAAAAATCTCAAGAATCTTATAAGTGTCAATCATCAAGCTTTCAAACTCACGATTAGTAAAGTTGCTATAAGTAAGTGGGTGAATGTTATATTTTTTTGTCATGGATGTTACCTTTCTAGCTAATCTTTTATTTTTTCATATTATCCAAAATGTACATAATCAGTTCTGGAAGTCCTTCCTGCTTTTCATCTGATTTCACAAAAATTCTATGCTGCTCAGATTGAATCCAGCTATCCTCCTTTATTACGTTAATTTTAAATAAACTAGTGACTAGAATTAATAACCCAATTATCACAATTGAAGAGAAGAAGTCTTTTAATTTTTCTTTATATTTCTTCATCTATTTCTCCTTTAAGTTGATAAGACAATTCTAACAATTATCCGAAATATTTTGACTTCCATCCGCTCAACTGTTTAATTTATCAGCTCAACAGTACTTTTTTAACATATTTCATACTTTCACCCGATAAAATGTGCATTTTAGAAATTAAAAATCCCTATCTGACTCGGCACATACCCTGTCTGTCAGATAGAGACTTTTATTATTTTTAGATTTTAACTTTTCTAGCTTTAGAACACATATAAACTTTAGTAAAAACAACTATTCGAAAGTTCGAAACTATCAAAACTCTCTCAGATAGGTCATCCAAAACTTAGTTTACTTGTAAATTTATGTATTCTTTGTAATTCTAAGCCTAGAATACTCATAAACCTTAGGAAGTCTTTATCCTAAAAACTTCAAAAGGCTATCTCCCAACCCTCAACGGCTCAATCACATCTTCTATCAGTTGGGTATAGGCTTCTTTGATTTGTTTTTTATAGAGGAGTGGGTTGAGGGCATCTGTCGCCTCAACTTTATAGTCCTTGTAGCGCTGACTCTTAGTCAGTTGACTTTCTCCTAGTTGCTTTTTAGCTCCCTTGCGGTAGTGATTGACATAGTAGCGGAGTTCATCTTCGCCCACATACCAGGTCTTACTAAAGTCTTGGATATGCTGCTGGATGACTGCTTCAATCATCTGGTCAAGGATATTGGCGATGGATTGACCTCTGTAGCGGTCTGGATTTGCCTGTACTTCTTGCCAAAGTTCTGAGATGATCTGTGCAAGGTTTGGATTGGTCTTCTTCAGACTTTGGATATAGGTATCCACTGCTTCTCTATCCTGTGCACTGAGACTCTTTTCCTGACTTTGCTCTTGCTCGATCAGACTTTGGATCAAGGTCAAGATATAGGCGTAGTTGATCTCATCTACTTGGATAGACTCTAGTTCATAGTGAATATCCAGTGGCTCCCCATCCTCATCACCATCTTCTGAACGACTTTTAAGTTCGGCAAGGATATTTTGATAGAAGCCTAGATAGGTTTCCAATTCTTCTGCGCTTAGTCCAGTCTCTGCATAGATTTCTTCCTCGTCATACTCTTTATAAACTCGGATAGAAGCCAAGTATTTATCAAAGGATTGATAAGCCTTGGCTAGTTTTCTCAATTCAGGTGTAGAGATTTGCTCGATTTGGAGTCCTTCTTCGGGATCATCGATGATGAGGTTTTGGAAGTCGCTACAACTTCTCAAAAAGTTTCTCTTTTCTTCTTCCCAGCTTGGTGCTAGGACATCATTTTCTCCACCATTTGAGTAAAGTTTGAGGGCATTATCGACTGCTTCCTTAAAGGCTAGAGGCTTTTGGAAGGTGATGATATGCCCATAGGTCTTACTAGAATCAAAGATCCGATTGGTTCGACTAAAGGCTTGTATCAAATCCTGCGGTTGCATGGGCTTTCTGTCGATAAAGAGAGTCGATAGACAAGGCGCATCAAATCCTGTTAAGAGACGATTGACCACGATAACTAAGTCCAACTGTTCATTGCGATAGAGATACTTATCTTGTTTTCTTGCTAAGCGGTTATTGACATCGGTATTGAAGCCACGAAGATCCGCCATGGTAAAGTGAGTATCAAACTCTTGGTTATAGTCCTCTAAGACCTGCTTCATGTGGTCTTGGTTGGCTCTTGAGTCTTCTTCATTCTCCGTAACGGAGTAGGTGATAGTCGCCTTTGGAAAGTCAGGAAGGACCATCTTGACTCTCTCAGATACCTTGACTCGTGTCTGTCCAGCCTTGACTCTTTTGAGAAGGTCATAGTAGGCTTGGGCTTGAGGGATAGACTTGACAGTCAGGATAGCATTGTAGGTATTGCCCACTCCTTTTTGGAAGCCTAGTTGTTGGCGTGATTTATTGATAATAGCATCCAAGACTTCCAGCATGTGTTCCTCATTCTCATAGACGGTATCAGGTATTTCATTTTCAGCCTGGTCTGTGATGAGGGTATTGCGATAATCTACCTTAAAGCCTAGGACAGCTCCGTCATGGATGGCTTCCTTGACTGTATACTCATGGAGACGGTCTCCATACTGTTGCTGGGTGGTTTGGGCTAGATCGACGACCTGCTGGCGTTTGTTTTCCTTAAAGATAGGCGTTCCTGTAAATCCATACCAGAGAGACTGTGGGAAAAAGACTTTAATATCCTTTTGTGTTTGTGGTGTCACGGCACGGTGGCATTCATCCACGACAAAGGCCACTCGGAGTCCCTTGATTTTGTCCGCATCTCGTTGGTAAAGACCTTGGTCAAACTTGCGCATCATGGTAGTGATTTTCTGTATAGTGGTCACCACGACACGCTTATCATTACTTCCTAAACGCTTGACTAAATCATGGGTATTATCTGTCTCATCGATATCTATGACGTCATTGGTCGCATAAGAGAGGAAGGATGAAGTGGTTTGTTGGTCCAAGTCTCTGCGGTCAACGACAAAAATCGTCTTTTGGATCGATGGGATTTGAAGGAGATTTCTCGCTACCTTATAAGAGGTCAAGGTCTTCCCTGAACCTGTCGTGTGCCAAACATAGCCTGATGCTTGTTGGCGAGAGGCTTCCTGCACCGCTTCGATAGCATGGATCTGATAGGGGCGCAAAAGGATGAGAGATTTCTTGCTATCATCAATGACAGAATACTGCATGACCATCTGATGGGCACGAGGGATCGAAAGAACCTCGTGAGCAAAGCTGGTCAGATTTGTCACTGGATGATTGTCCTTATCTACCCACTTGGTTAGAAATTGCTTGTTGAGTTTATTTTCACGAGCTGCAGCGATATAGCGAGTATCTACTTTGTTCGTCACAACAAACATCTGCAAGCTAGAGTAGATGCCACGGAATTTCCCTTCACGATCATATTTTTTAATTTGGTGAAAGGCATCGATAAATGCTGCTTGGGAACTCTTGAGCTCAATTTGAATCATGGGTAAGCCGTTTATAAGTAGGCTAACATCCAATCTACGGTCTTGGTCCAGGGGATTTACTTTTTCTCGTTGGACTTGATTGACAACTTCGTAGCTAGACTTTCCTGCTGCGATATTGTCTCGCCAAATGACTGACAAACGGATGGTACCTAGACTTGCATCTTCTCTTTGAACTTCGACCTTGGCAATGCCATTTTCACCGACCAACCACTTAGCAGCATCATAGTAGCTAACAAAGTTTAGTTGGTTCTGAATCTGGCGTTTTTCCTGTTCTGTCAAGGGATGGTCTGCTAGCATAGCAACGTTGTTTTGGGCTAGTTTCTCAAAGAAATTGTCCCATAGTTGTTCTTCTGTTTTTAGGTCTTCTCGATAAGTCCATTGGCTTTCACCAGTTACCAGCTGGTTTATCAGTTGTTTTTCTATTTCCAGTTCTGGTTTTACCTGCATCTATATTTCTCCTTTTGGAAACCGCATTCTTCCTATCATTATATCATATTACAGGCAGAAAGCGCTCACTTCCTTTTATTTCAAAGCACTTTTGACCTTTTTCTTGGTGATGATGCGGTCGTTTTTGTTGGCTAGGGATTTGAGTCTGGCTTCGAGCAGGATTTTTCGGCCTGCTTCGTTGCGGGTGTAGACGAGTTGATAGTTGCCTATGTGCGGTGCGACGGCATTCTGGAAGAGCTGGGCATCTTCCTTACGTTTTTCAAAGAGGCTAGGCACTACGAAATACTTGGATTGACCTGCTGGTGCTTTTTGAGCGACTAAGAGGTAGCGTTGATTGTCCACTGGGGCAAAGAATTCTCCTAAAACCTTTGAAAAAAGCTCCTTGTCTCGCATGCTTCCACCTTTTAGATAGGCAAAGACGTTAAAGCTGTCCTTGTCCTCATCGACCTGCACGCGCGACTGGTCATCAGACAAATGTCCGGCAGTCACCATGACTTTGCGAATAGCTTCACCGATCTGGTGCAAGCGTTTATAAGGACTCTTGTAGCTGTAATAGCGAAAGGCTGTGATAGCTAGGAAGAGGACACAAAGAGCTGTCAACCATGGCAAGGCAAATAAGGTTAGTCGAACGACATAAGCCAGGAGACTAATGGCAAATACCATCAGAGCGTAGCGAAGCCACTTTTCAGCATCCGCTAGGGCAAGCAGAGGAATTCGTTTGCTGTCGGTCGCTACTTCATTGACAATCTCAATCTTGTCAGCAACAATGAGAGATTCCTGCCATTTTTTACGAAGGGAGGCACGATCTTTGGATAGTTCCATGATCTTCTCGTTATAGTCTTCGAGTTTCTTTTTCTTAAATGGGAACTCAGGAAAGTTCAAGCGATCCAGACCTGTTTCAATGGTATCTTCCTTATAGGACAAGCCAAGGAAATGGTCCATACGACGGGCAAGGGTTTGTAGGTCCTGATATGGATTGAGGTCTAGTTCCTCTTGTTCTTCCTTAGAAAAGGCTGGATTTTTGTACGGTTTGATGGCTACTAGGTGCCAGATATTACTAGTCTTATCTGGATGTCCTGGCCAGATACGGATGGCACGGCCTCGCATCTGATTGCTGAGCATAAAGCTTCCGACAAAACTTCCGAGGATGAGAGAGTTGACGCAAGGTGCATCCCATCCTTCTCCCAAGAGAGACTTGGTTCCGACCAAGACCTGGATAGAACCACGTTGGAAGAGCTCAGTCACTGCTGCGACCATCCCCTTAAAGCTGGATGGAAAGCCTACCTGGAGATAAGTACCTTGATCGAGTTTTCCAATGGGAGTGAAGCTTAAGCTAGTGTTTGGGATGAGTGCTTGAAGTTCAGCCTTGACACTGGTAGGTATGATCACGACACTACCTGAAAGGACTGCTATAGGGACAGAAATACCTTGTTTTTTTGCACTTCTGCGAATGGTTTCAAAATAAGGGAGGACACCTAATTGGGTGATTGGCGCTTGGTCATCTCCCAGATAACTAGCAAAATCCTTACGGATATAGTCCGCTAAGACTAACTGTCTCAAGTCCTGACCTAAACTGGCATACTCAGTTTCAAAGATAGATGCGATGCCAGCCAGTTTTCCTAGAGATTGATTGAGGATTTGGTCATTGGTCTTGGATTTGACCAAGAAGACCTGACGTTTTTCAATCAGTCCTCTTGATTTCAACTCGGCTTCTATCTTTTTCTTTGTCTCCTGTGGATCCTCATACCAGTCGGGCGTCTGATAGAGAAGGTCTTGCAAGAGAACTTCTAGCCAGTAGTAATTAAGAGCAGGCAAGCCTTCCGCCCCCAGTAAATCTCGTAAGTGCTTAGGAATTTCTAGCTTTTGAGCCTGTAGATAAATGAGGAGAGCTGAAAGATACTTGGGATCTTCCAGGAGCATATCCGCAGAGATTTCCCCTTTAAGAACCTTGGAAGACCTAATGAGCGTCTGAAAATCAGGATCAACCACTAGTTGACTGACATACTGCCACTTGGTATCCTCAAATTCTTCCAGGCGCTTGTCTTCTTCCTTGGTCGGAAAACAGATATAGACAAAGTCCTGATGAGGGCAGAGGGTGTCTTCTTTGACTAGCTCTGGCACTGTGATTTCTTGGTCGATCTCGCCACACATCTGGAGATAGCGATCCCAGAGTTCTGGCTCACTGTCATAAGGCGGCGTTGCCGTTAGAGAGATGACTTGCAGTTGTTGGTAGTTTTTACGGAAGTCTTCTAGGCTTTTCCACCATTCATTTCTCAAGTGATGGCATTCGTCCAGGCAGAGGGTTTCGACACCCCTTTCCTTGAGTTTGGCTAGCAGGTCAAAGCCGACAAAGTCCTCAACTTCGCCATTATCTTCTTGCGATTGCACCTGTTGCATAGCGCTGTGAAAGGCTTGATAGGTGGCGATGGTGATTTGCTTCATATCCTTGAGATTTTGAGACACGAGACTTGTGACCTGGTCCTCATCCTCTAAAAAGGCCTGACGAATCCTGTCCACCCATTGTTCCCGGATGGTAACCGTCGGCACCAAAACCAGAGCTGGCTTATCAAAGCGGGCAATCAACTCGATCCCAATGGTTGTTTTACCAGAACCTGGTGCTGCCACCAAGTGGACATGGCCATCTGCTTGGTATTCCTGAAAGTTGTCCAAGACTTGTTTTTGGTAGTTGCGCCAAGTACCGTTAAACTTCAATCCTAACATGATTTTCCTCATTCTAAGCTGTCATTTTCTTATTCCCATTTTACCATACTTGAGACTAAGTCACACGAAGTTTTCCATGTAGTCTTTCTCCTCAAAATATGGTATAGTAAAATCATACTATTCACAAGGAGTTTACATGTCATCCGATAAACAAATGAAAGCTGTCTCTCCCCTGCTGCAGCAAGTTATTAATATCTCATCTATAGCAGGCGGAGTCGGTACCTTGATTTTCTGTATCTGGGCCTATCAGGCGGGGATCTTGCAATCAAAAGAGACCCTATCTGAATTTATCCAACAGGCTGGTGTCTGGGGTCCACCACTCTTTATCTTTTTACAGATTTTACAGACAGTTGTTCCCATTATCCCTGGTGCTTTGACATCTGTTGCGGGTGTTTTCATCTATGGGCATATCGTGGGTACTATCTATAACTACATTGGTATCGTCATTGGTTGTGCTATTATCTTTTACCTAGTAAGGCTATATGGTGCGCCTTTTGTCCAATCAGTCGTCAGCAAACGAACCTACGACAAATATATCGGCTGGTTAGACAAGGGCAATCGCTTTGACCGATTCTTTATCTTTATGATGATCTGGCCTGTCAGTCCTGCGGACTTTCTCTGTATGCTGGCTGCCCTGACTAAAATGAGCTTCAAACGCTACATGACTATCATCATCTTGACAAAGCCTTTCACCTTAGTGGTTTATACTTATGGTTTGACTTATATCATCGATATTTTTTGGCAGATGCTGTCTAATAATTAAAAAAACTCAAGGATGAAGATTCCTTGAGTTTTTCTTTGTTAGGCTTCTTTTTTCAATAAAAGAGAAACGAGAACAGATGTAGCAATCATCCATGCTCCTAGAATAATAAAGGTCATTCGACCATCCTGAGTGATGAGGCCAATCCCTGAAAGGACAAATGGTGTAGCCGAAGCCCCAAAGCTACATCCTAAGACCGCAAATGAAGTTGCTTTATTGAGGAGTTTGGCAGGAATTTTCTCAGAAACCAACTGGAAGACTGTCGTCAGGGCGATGCTATAGGCAAATCCTCCTAAAACAGAACCTGCAACGACCACCCAGAGTGATGGTGCTAAGGCAATGATGATTTGCCCAATCCCAAAGGTAATACCTGCGACCAATAGAAGTTTTTCCTTAAAGGCAGAAATCAGGAAAGAAAAGCTGATTCCGGCTAAAATCCCAATCAACTGCATGGCACTAAGGACTAGACTGGATAACTGAGCATCTCCAAAGCCTGCCTCAATCATGAGACTAGGGATACGGAAGGTGATAGCTGTGTTGGTACAAACGATGACAGCAGCACCAATAGCAAGGAAGAAAATCAGCTGTAGCATGGAGCGAGTTAGTTTGGCTGCTTCTTCTGTCTTTTGCTTGGACTCATGAGCTTCTCCTTTTCCATAAGGGACAAAGAGAAGAAAGAGTACGAGAACCACTAGACCTGCTGCATAGGCTAGGAAAGTTGCTGTCCAACCAAATGCTAAAAGCTGTCCAACTGCCAATGTCAAGATAGAAGCTCCCACTACCTCAGCTGATCCACGAAAACCCAGCATCTGGATACGAGTCTTGCCATGGTAACGTTCACTGATGATAGAGATGGCCTTGGCGTTCAGCATTCCCACTCCAATCCCAAAGAGAAGACGTGTAGCAAAGACGAAGTAATAGCCCTGATACCAGAAGGGAGCGATTCCGCTGATTGACAAGATCAAAAGTCCCAGAGTCAATTGGAGGCGTTCAGGGAAAATACGCTCGAGAACTCCGTTCAATAAGAGCATAGCCATAATTCCAAAGGATGGAAGGCTGACCAAGAGTTCGACCTGGCCTTTTGAGTAGCCCTGATAATAGTCAAACATGGCTGGCAGGGCACTCGAAATTGAAAATGATGTGATTAATACTAACGATAGGGAGAGTATACTCACTTTTTCCAAAAATTGTTTCATCTTTTCCTCATTCATTGTTCATTTTTCATATTAGTAAAAAGGTCCTTTCCTATCATACACTCTTTACCCAAAATTGGCAAGCGACTGAGCCCCAAGACCAAAAGAAAAAGCGAGGCATCAAGCTCTGTGAAGTCTTGATGACGTCCCACTTTTTTATGTGTTTTATCAAGTTCTTTGACTTAGATTTTCAAGAATCGACGCATTGAGATTCCTGAACCAAGTGAACCGATACAGATTCCGATGAGGAACAAGAGTCCAATCATCACTGGAATAAAGATATCTGGTGTAATCAAAGATAGGTTTTGTCCAACCAAGGATGGGTTGACTGATTGGAATACTCGGTTATAGATAAAGTAAACCAAAACTGATGGAAGAGCTGCTCCCAACAATCCGATAAAGGCACCTTCTAGCAAGAATGGGCCACGGATATAGCCGTTTTTCGCACCAACCAAACGCATGATTTGAATCTCACGACTAC
Organism: Streptococcus sp. Marseille-Q7087; assembly: GCF_965111935.1. Taxonomy (NCBI): domain Bacteria; kingdom Bacillati; phylum Bacillota; class Bacilli; order Lactobacillales; family Streptococcaceae; genus Streptococcus; species Streptococcus sp. Marseille-Q7087. Next base: position 1,290,785 of record NZ_CBCOPJ010000001.1, read on the forward strand.
GTGAAATGATAGTGATACGGATGGTATTTGAAATCAAGAAGACTGCGATGAAGATCAAGAGTCCTGCGATAACTAATCCCCAAACACGGATGAAGGAAGCCAACTTGAAGAGACGTTCAGTGTTGGCACCACCGTCTTGAACTTCAGAGACACCTTCGATTTTCTTAGCTTCTTCAGCTACTGGTTTTACATCACTTGGTGAATTGGTATCTACGATGTAGGCATCATGAAGAGGGTTTGCATCTCCTTCAAACACCTTCCACTCGTCACCCATGGTTTCAGTCAGCTTTTGGTACTGTTCTTCTTTACTTGAGAAAGTTACATTTTTAACAGCTGGCAAGGCCTTGAGGGCATTATAGACCTTGTGGTAGTCATTGTTCGTGACTGTCTGGCCTTCTTTTACAATGGTTTCACTGTTGTCTTCAACGTCTTTACGAACATAGACCATGACGCGGACGTTGTTTTCGATATCCGTTGCCAATTTTGCAGTATTGAAGATAACTGACGCAAAAATAGCAACCAAGGTCAAGGTAATCATTACTGAACTGATAGCAGCAATGGTCATCCATCCATTACGCTTTAAACTCTTTAAAGCTTCGAACAGATGGCGGAAAAATCTACTAATCATCGTATCCGTACTCTCCTTTCGCTTCATCACGTACCACGCGACCATTTTCGATGGCAATAACGCGGTGGCGTAAGGTATTTACGATTTGGCTGTTGTGGGTCGCCATCAAAACAGTTGTCCCTTGAAGATTGATACGTTCCAAGAGGTTCATGATTTCCCATGAGTTATCTGGGTCCAAGTTACCTGTTGGTTCGTCAGCAATCAATACTTTAGGATTGTTTACAATAGCACGCGCAATGGCGATACGTTGTTGCTCACCACCTGAAAGCTCATTTGGGAATGAACGAACCTTGTGCTTCAAACCGACAAGGTCCAAGACTTCCATAACACGTTTTTTGATGTTACGACGGCTTTCACCGACAACCTCCATTGCGTATGCAATGTTCTCATAAACGGTTTTCTTTGGCAAAAGTTTGTAATCCTGAAAGACTACTCCGACATTTCTACGCAAGAACGGAATATCTTTCTTTTTAATCTTAACCAGGTTATAACCTGCAACTTGCAAGCTTCCTTTGTCGATTTTGACCTCACGATACAAAGCACGGATAAAAGTTGATTTACCAGCACCTGAAGGTCCTACGATGTAGGCGAATTCTCCTGCATCGATATTTACAGTGATGCCACGTAGGGCTGTTGTCCCGTTGTCGTATTTTTTGACAACATCTCTCATTTCAATGATTGACATGTGACTTCCTTTCTTTTAACTAATACGCCATTTCAGATAAGCATCGATGAAACCATCTAGGTCTCCATCCATAACCTTATCGACCTGCGCTACTTCAAAGTTTGTACGATGATCTTTTACCATTGTATAAGGCGTAAATACATAGGAGCGAATTTGGCTGCCCCATGTAATTTCCTTTTTCTCACCCTTGAGCGAATCTACCTCAGCAGCTTTCTTTTCTTGCTCCATCTGATAGAGTTTTGCCTGAAGCATCTTCATAGCACGGTCACGGTTCCCATACTGAGTACGGTCAACAGTTGATGCTACGACTATACCTGTCGGAATGTGAGTCAAGCGGACACCTGTTGAAACCTTGTTGACGTTTTGTCCACCTGCTCCTCCTGAACGGAAGGTATCCATCTTAATATCATCCTCACGGATTTCAACTTCGATGGTATCATCCAACTCTGGCATGACTTCTACAGAAGTAAATGAGGTGTGGCGACGTTTAGCAGAGTCAAATGGTGAGATTCGGACCAAACGGTGAACTCCCATCTCTGACTTGAGAAGACCATAAGCATTTGGTCCTTCAAAAGACAAGGTTACTGACTTGATTCCTGCCTCATCACCTGCTTGGTAATCCAAGACCTCAACCTTGAAGCCTTTGGCATTTCCATAGCGAGTATACATACGAAGGAGCATATCGCCCCAGTCTTGAGCCTCTGTCCCCCCTGATCCCGGATGGATTTCTAGGATAGCATTGTTGTGATCATACGGCTCTGACAAAAGAAGAGTCATTTCATAGCTGGTCATCATCTGATCTAACTCATCGAGTTTTTCAACCAACTCATCCTTAACGGATTCATCCTCTGCCAAAAAGTCCAGTAAAATCTCAACTTCATCCTGCAACTCATCCATCTTGTGGAAAGTATTATAGGTATTTTTGAGTTCGTTTAATTCTTGCGACGTTTTTTGGGCCGCAATATTATCGTTCCAAAAATCAGGTTCTGTCATTTTGTTTTCCAAAATGGCAATTTCTTCCTCTAAACCTTCGAGGTCAAAGAGACCCCCTGAAAGAAGCTAATTTTTCACGATTTGCGTCAATTTTTTGACGAATTTCTGAAATGTCCATACATACTCCTTTAATTGTATCGTTTTATTATACCATAATTTTTTTTATTTATCTAATCGGTGTTTTTCTATTTTAGTATCAATATATTTTGCAAGACATCTACTGACCTTATTTCTAGCAAAAATCTAAAAACCTCACAAGAAATTTCCTATGAGATTTCGTAAATTTATACTACTTTTTACAAGTTAACAGTCAGCACTTGGCCGTCTTTCACGACTTGCTCACCAGCGATATAGACATCATTAACATCACTGGATTTGACAGCGTAAACGAGGTGAGATAGCATGTTTTCTTGAGGTTGGAGATGGATTTTCCCTTGGGGTTGGATGACTAGAAAATCAGCCTGCTTACCGACTTCTAAACTACCAATCTCATCTTCCATTCCCAACACCTTAGCTCCTTCAATCGTCAGTGCCTTGAGGGCAGTTTCAATAGGAAATTGACTGGCATCACCGCTCTTCATTTTCTGTAAAAGAGCTGCGGTGCGTCCTTCCTCAAACATATCGAGGTTATTGTTAGAAGCAACTGAGTCCGTCGCAATACCGACCGGTACTCCTGCCTTTTGAAGTTGAACGACTGGTGCAATCCCCGAAGCTAGTTTGAGATTGCTGATAGGATTGTGGGCGATAGCGACTTGTGAATCTGCCAAGCGCTCAATTTCCCTTTCATTTAACTCCACACCATGGGCAAAGACAACTTTATGATCTAAATATCCGAGCTCATCTAGGAAGGCTAATGGGCGTTTGCCATAGCGTTTCAGGATAATGCCTGACTCTTCCTGGGTTTCTGCCACGTGGATATGAAGAGGAATGTCTTCTTCTTTTGCTAGTTCTAAGCTAGCTTCCAGCAATTCTCGACTACAACTGTAGGGCGAATGCGGAGCCACCATCACCTTGAAATTGGGATCCTGATAGCCTTTAATTGTCTCGATAACAGCACGCGTTCTTGCAACAGTTTCATCTGTCGTCTCCACGTCTGAAGAAAAGAGGGTTGGAGAAAAATAGCAACGCATCTTGGATGCCTTGACTACTTCATAAATCTTCTCTATCTCTACTCCATTAGGATTATACATATCATTGAAAGTTGTCGTTCCCGACTGAAGCATCTCTGTTAGCGCCTCTTTGACGGCCTTTGTAGTCATCTCTGGTGTGAACTCTGCTTCTGCTGGCCAGATATAGTCCTCCAGCCATTCGTGAAGATTGCTATCATCACGAATGCCTCTCAAACCTGTCATGGCAGAGTGGGTATGACAATTAACCAAGCCAGGCATGATCCAGGCACCTTGATAGTCTATGATGTATTCTGCTTGATTGAGAATCTCTGGATTTTCCTGACCGACATAAACGATTTGGGATTCTTTAACAGCTAAAATCCCATCCAGATAAACGTGGAAATCTTGGTCACAAGTCACGATATTTACATGCTGAAAGACTTTCATCAATAGGCTCCTTTTCTATTTAAGTATTTATACTGGATAATTTTTCTAGCTATTGTAACAAAAAAGTCACCCGAAGGCAACTTTTCTTGTTTGTTCATTGGCATTATAAGTGTTTCCAATTTATTCTGGGATAAAAGCTACTGCATTTTGCATTTGATAGTATTTGCCTTTTCTCGCCATGAGTTCCTGATGGCTACCATGTTCGACAATATCTCCATCCACCAAGACAAGAATCAAATCAGCATCTTGAATGGTCGATAAACGGTGGGCAATGATAAAGCTTGTCCGCCCCTTCATGAGTTTGGCAAAGGCATCCTGAACCAAGACCTCTGTCCGGGTATCGATGGATGAAGTCGCCTCATCTAAGATAAGAATCTTAGGAATGGCTAGAAAAACACGGGAAATAGTTAAAAGCTGAGCCTGACCAACAGACAAGGATTCCCCTGCATTTTCAAGCTTGGTATCATATCCCTGTGGCAACTGTTGGATAAAGAAATCTGCATTTGCTGCCTTGGCTGCGGCAACAACCTGCTCTCGACTTGCTCCAGGACTGCCAAAGGCAATGTTATCATGAATAGTTCCTTGCTTGAGCCAGGTTTCTTGGAGCACCATTCCAAACTGCTGTCGAAGAGATGCTCTAGTATAGTCATAAATCGAACGACCATCTAGCAAAATATCTCCAGAGTTAATCGGGTAAAAACGCATGAGGAGATTGATAAGGGTGGACTTACCTGCACCCGTTGGCCCAACGATGGCAACCTTGCTACCAGCCGGAATGTCAATAGACAAGTCCTTGATCAAGATTTTTTCAGGATTGTAGCCAAAGGAGACATGCCTAAAGGAAATAGCTCCCTTGACTTGGTCGCTGATCAATTCTTTAAGACCAGTTTCTGTAATCTCAGGGCTTTCTAAAACAGTATAAACACGTTCTGCACAAGCCAATGCACTTTGCAACTCAGCTAAGACTGATGAAATATCATTAAAAGGCTTGGTATATTGCTGTACATAGTTCAAAAAGGTCACTAAACGCCCGACTGTCAAAGTAGAACCCGCCATGATACGGAAGGCACCTACTCCAGCAAGGAGAGCATAAATGAGGGCATTGACAAAACGGGTTGAAGGATTGACTGTCGAAGAATAAAAGATAGCCGACTGAGAATAACCTGCATAAGTATCATTTGCCTCATGAAGTCTATCGATGAATTCTTCTTGAGCATTAAAAGACTGGATTATAGTCTGTTGGGTGAGCGATTCTTCTATCAACTGAGTCTGAATCCCCCTAGTCTCAGTCTGCTTTTGAAAGAGATGGTAGGATCTCTTGGCAATAAAGCGTGAAATGACCATAGATAGAGGTGTTAAGAGCAGAACCAAGAGAGTCATCAAGAGATGAATTTGAAGCATGGCAAGGATGCTTACCAAAATCATCAGAATTCCGATGAAAAATTGATTAAATATCATGTTTAGTCCAGCTGCCAACTGCTCGATATCTGTCGTTACACGGCTGACCATTTCCCCACTACCTTGTCTATCTACAAGGGCAATCGGTAAACGATGGAGTTTTTCAATGATTTTTTCGCGCAAATCTCTGGTATAGGAGAAAATCAGTCGATTATAGAGGAGAGGATTGGCCCATTGTACTAGTGTATTTCCCATGACCACCAAGATCATCTGGAGGAAAATCTGCCAAAATAGCTGGGATGAACCATCGACTAGGACTTGGTCAATCACCTGTCCAATCAAGATTGGAAGATAGATTGATAAGGCCACTTGAGCGATGGTTCCCAAGAAAGCTAGAAAAAGGAGAACCGGATGGCCAGCTAAATCTTTTGCCAAACGTTTGAGGGTTTGACTTGCGTGTTTGCCTTTCATTCTAATCCTCCTTTCCATGTTGGGATGCATTGATTTCACGATAGACTTGACTAGTCTTCATCAATTCCTCATGATTTCCAAGCGCTAATTGCTGACCTTTCTCCAAAAGGAGAATCTGGTCTGCAATCTTCAAGGTCGAAGTCCGTTGGGAAATCAAGATTAAGCTAGTATCTGGCAAGTTCTCCTGAATGGCCTTTAGAAGATTGGACTCGGTGATGGTATCAAGGGCTGAAGTCGCATCATCCAAGATAAGAAATGGTGCTCGATGCAAGACTGCTCGGGCAATAGACAAACGTTGTTTTTGCCCACCTGAGAAATTACGACCGCCTGCTTGGACTTCTGCATCCAGCTGACCTTCCTTCTCACTGACAAAATCCTTTGCTTGGGCAATTTCTAAAGCCTGCCAGAGTTCTTGGTCCGAGACAGGATTTTCCATACCTAAGGTCAAGTTGGAACGAATGGTTCCCTTAAAGAGTTCAACCTTTTGAGGAACATAGGCCATCCAAGATCGCCATTCAGAAAGATTGCGAGGACTACGTCCATCTCGATAAAGGGAAATGCTTCTCTTATCTGCCGGATAAAGGCCAAGTAGAACCTGGACCAAGGTTGACTTACCAGAACCAGTTCCCCCTATAATCCCAAGAATCTGCCCTTGTTGCATAGCAAAAGAAATATCTCTCAGAGAAGGTTGAGCAGCATCTGGGTAGGTAAAACTCAAATGTTCAACTCGTAAGGACTGGTTCAACAAACCTTCCCTTTTCTCAATTTCTGCCAGTATATCCTCAGGTTGTTCAGAGAAGACTTCCTCAATACGCTTAGCTGATATATAGGACTGGTTGAGTGAATTGATCAGCATGGCCAGCTTGATCAATTCGACTAAGATTTGCAGGAGATAGTTGATTAAGGCAATCAAGGCACCCTGACTGAGCCATCCTCCCTGGATAGAAAGATAACCATTCCAGATAATCACCAGCAAAGTTCCGTTGACAATCAAATAGGTCAAGGGGGTCAAGAGACTAGACCAGTAGCCTGTTTTCATTTGGATAGCCGTATAAACTTGGTTTAGTAGTTGGAAATTCTCGATTTCTCGTTTTTCTTGGCCAAAGGCACGAATCACACGCATACCTTGTATCTGTTGGCGTGTTTCCTGAACCAGCTGATCTGTTTTCTTTCTCAAAATGCTGTATAGAGGATTGACCAAGCGTGATAACACGACAATGACAAAGGTCAAAATGGCAACCATGATCAAGAACCATAGAGTCAATTCAGGCGACAGTCGATAAGCCATAAAAATGGCACCGAAAACAATAATAGGCGCCCTTAAAAAGAGGCGTAAAAATTGATTGATACCTGTCTGAATCTGGTAGGTATCTGAAGTCAAGCGTGTCACCAAACTCGAAGTCGTCAAACGGTCTCTACTTTCCTTTGGCAAGGAAAGAATATGACGATAAAGGTCATTGGTCAACTCCTTAGTGAAGCCGACTGCTGCCTTGGCTGAGTAAAACTGGGCTACTAAAGCTACCAAAACACCAATAACTGCAAACACAAAGAGGAGGCCTATTTGCATCCACAGATGACCCTGATCTTTTTGAGGAATGGATTGGTCGACAATCCCAGCTATTACCATGGGAACCAAAAGTTCAAAGACAGCCTCTAACAACTTAAACAAGGGTGCTAGGAAAGACTCTTTCAGGTAGGGTTTAAAGTAAGAAAGTAATTGTTTCATGTGTCCCTTCTATTTTCAAAATGAAGAAGGTGGAAAAACCACCATCTTTTCTACTTGTTCAAATATGGAAGTAGGTAGCCATAGCCAGCCTCTTCCATTTCATCCTTAGCAATGAATCGTAAGGATGCAGAATTAATACAATAGCGTAAACCACCTAGTTCCTGAGGGCCGTCTGTAAAGACATGTCCCAAGTGAGCATTTCCTGAACGTGAACGAACTTCGATACGCTCCATACCGTGACTCAAATCCTGGTAGTAATGAATGAGTTCCTTGGAAATAGGACGGCTAAAACTTGGCCAACCACAGCCTGAGGCAAACTTATCCTTGGCAAAGAAGAGAGGCTCACCAGTCGTGATATCGACATAAATTCCTTCCTCAAAAGTTTGGTCATAGGCATTGCTAAAGGGAGCTTCCGTCGCTGCCTCTTGGGTAACTCTATAAGATTCTTCTGACAAATTTTCTCTTAAAGCTGCCTGACTCGGTTTTTCATAGTTGGCCGCATCTATCAGTGGTTTCTCAGCATCTCTCACATCAATGTGGCAATAGCCACCAGGATTTTTCTTGAGATAGTCTTGGTGATAGTCTTCAGCCAAGATATAGTGACGTAGTTTCTCCAATTCTACTGCAATTTTACGACCGATGAGTAGTTCTTGTTCACGAACTACTGTATTGATAGTCGGTAAATCCTCTTCATCTTTGTAATAAATCCCTGTGCGGTATTGACGACCACGGTCATTCCCTTGTTGGTTGACAGATAGAGGATCAATGACTCGAAAATAATAGAGTAAAATCTCACGGAGCGAGACTGCCTTTTCATCATAAATGATTTGCACAGTCTCGGCATGATCTGTTTCTTTAATTAATTGATAATTAGTAGTTTCTACTTGACCATTAGCATAACCAACACTTGTTTGCAACACTCCAAAAATACGTGAAAAGTACTCTTCCAAGCCCCAAAAACAACCACCTGCTAGATATATTTCTGCCATCTCATACCTCCTTGACCTTCTATCGGTCATCAAATACGGGAAAAATCCCATATTTCTCGTTTCATTTTCAAAAAAAGGATAGGAAGCCCTCTAATAGAGAGTTTCCCCATCCTATCGCTATATTTATTTTTCTTCGACGCGCACGCCTTCTGTGTCTACTTGCAAGTCATGAAGCTTGCCTTTGAACGGTTGTTTTTCAAGCTCTGCCTTAATCTTCGGCATCTTATCAGGCTCAGCTAGAACCATGACCGTAGGCCCAGCACCAGACAAGTAGGTCGCATAAGCACCGTTTCTCTTGGCAACTTTTTTAATTGTCGCAAATTCTCGAACCAAATCTTGACGATAACGCTCGTGGAAAAGGTCACTCTCGATAGCTTGACCAGCTTTGACCATATCTCCTGTCAATAGAGCTGCGATAGCCACATTGGCTATTGAACTTGCTGCAACAGCTTCCTTGTATGATAATTTCTTAGGCAAGACACCACGACTATCGCGAGTTCGCAATTCATAGTTTGGAATGTAAGCTAGAAAGGCACACTCTGGGAAAGGCGCCACTACTGCTGAAACCTGACCTTCTACCGAACTGGCAATGACCAGATTACCATAGATAGCTGGCGCAACATTATCAGGATGCCCTTCAATCTTGGTTGCCAATTGTAACTTATCATGATCAGTTAATTTTAGATTTCCTAATTGATTTGCCAGTTCAATCCCAGCAACGATGACCGAGCTCGATGAACCTAGTCCACGCGCAAGCGGAATATCACTGACCATCTTCAGACGTCTAGGTTGGAGGTCTGGAACAATTTGTAGAGCAATCTTCAGCAAAAGATTACGTTCATCACGTGGAATCCATTTGCCTAGTTGATGCTCAATCATCCATTCTTCACGTTCCTCACAAACCTGAATTTCTAGATACTTGGTTACAGCTACACCAACCGAGTCAAATCCAGGACCCACATTGGCACTTGTAGCAGGTACAATAATCTTCATCTTAGTCTCCTAAAACCTTGAAGGTGTTGAGAAGTTCAAACTCGGCTACCGCCTTCAAAGAGTCTGTAATATTTTCAAGTTGCGCCTTGTTGATCTTATGAGTGATGATGACAACACGAGCCTTGCCTTCTTGCTTACCATCTTGAAGGATTTGCTTGAAGGAAATATTTTCTGCGTTAAAGAGCTCAGCCAATTTCAAGACTTGACCTTTTGAGTCTGGAGCCAAGATTGAGAAATAGTAGTTGGCTTTGACGTCTTCTGGCTTAGCCAAGACTACTGGACGGCTGTATTCATTAAAGGCTTTTCCAATTGTTCCATCATTCAAACGACGAACGATGCGGGCAATATCAGCCACAACACTTGTTGCAGTTGGTTTTTGACCAGCACCTGGTCCATAGTACATAGACTCCCCGATACCGATAGACTCTACAAAGACTGCATTCATAACACCATTAACACTCGCAAGTGGATGTTCTTTAGGAAGGAATGTTGGCGTAACCTCAGCAGCAATACCAGATGCCGTTTCTTCAACAGAACCAACCAATTTGACTACGTAACCAAGTTCTTGAGCTACTGCTACATCTTCTGGAGTAATGTTGCGAATTCCTTGGTGGCCTACATCTTCAAACTTAACATTCATTCCAAATGCAAACTGGCTGAGGATAACCATCTTGTAGGCTGCATCAATCCCGTCAACGTCATTGGTAGGGTCGCTTTCAGCAAAGCCAAGTCGTTGGGCTTCTGCCAAAGCATCTTCATAAGACCAGCCTTCTGTTACCATTTTGGTCATCATGAAGTTAGATGTTCCGTTCACAACACCAAGAACACGTGTGATTTTATCTGATGCTAGTGAGTTGACCAAGGTACGAAGGATTGGGATACCTCCTGCAACAGCTGCTTCATAGTAGAGGGCAACATTGTGAGCTTTGGCTACCTCAAGCAATTCTGCACCATGAACAGCTAAAAGGTCCTTGTTAGCTGTCACGACGTGTTTCCCTGCTTCTAAAGCACGAGTGATAAATGTTTTAGCAGGTTCGATACGTCCCATCAACTCAACAACGATAGTAATGTCTTTGTCTGACAAGATTTCATCGATGTTTGTTACAAAATTAAAATCATTTCCTGCTTCAAGCAAGCGTGCTTTCTCTTCATCGTCTTTGACCAAAACTTTGGCTACTTCAATTTCTGAATGTGCTGCTTGAACAATTTTTTCTCCATTTTCCTTTAGCAAGAATGGTACGCCACTGGCTACTGTACCAAATCCAAGTAAAGCAATTTTAACTGACATGTTTGTCTCCTTGAAATTTTCTAATAGTCCTATTATACCAAAATTGTGAGAAAATTCCTACCATTCTAAACTAAAAATAGGAGCTCCAAATCACAAAAAGCCTGCCCTGATACAATTTAGGACAGACTCTATTTTTTATCTATTTTACAAAGACCATCTCCTTGTCACTAGACAGGTCATCTCGATAGGTAAAACCAGCAAAATTAAGCTTTTTAATCTCTTCAACTGAGGTTACCTGATTTTCCATCAAGGCTGTTAAGAAAGCCCCTCTAGCTTTTTTAGAAATAGTTGAGTGGATTTTAAGTTTACCATCTCGCTCTTCCATAAACTTGAAGGTCACCATTTTCTCACGGATTTTTTTAGGAAAGACAGTTTCAAACTCTGAAGACAAGAGAGAAAAGATTAGTTCTTCACCCTTCATCGACTCTTCATAGGCCACCTTCCAATGACTTTTCAAGCTTTTTCCATCAACTTTGAGCTTCATCAAAAAGTCCAGTCTGTGAGGCGCAATCGGTTCAAAGGCTGGAATCACACCATAGAGAGCTGACGTTATCATGAGGTGTTTCTCCAGATAGATTTGCTCCTCCTTGGTGAGATCGTCCCGTTTGATGTTGCGATACATGAGTCCATCAAAGAGGTGCAAGGCTGGATAGTTTATCGCAGTTCCATTTTTCAAGTCCTGGATATGGTCATACTCCTCTTGCGCTTTTTCAGCAGATATTTTGTAAAAGTTCTCCAGCTCTTGGGCAGAATATCTGGCCAATTCATTCAACACTGCCTGACTTTCAGGACACAAAGGTTTAGCCTCTAAACTAGGGATTTCGATATTCATTTCTTTTGCAGTTGGGATTAGAATTTTCATAGTGTTAGTGTAGCATATTTTTTTAGGACTACCAAGGATTTGCACCTAAAAACCTCGGTGAATACCGAGGCTTCTTTCCTTATTTTGGCAATCCTAACCAGATTGCAAAGAGAACTAGTGCTGTCCCAAGGCAGCTTGCCAAGATAGATGACAGATTAAACTTTTTCTCCTTTAGATGAGAAAATCCTATCTTCAAAGCAAAAAGACCAAGCAACATCGAACCAATCATCAGATAAAATCCCATTCGACTGTCCTCCATTTATTATTCTTTCTTTCATTATCACAAATTTCAAACAAGAGTGCAAGAAAAACGAGACTTTACTTAGTTTGAAGGATTTTAGCTTAAATAATACGACCTTCCAAATGATCCAATTCATGCTGACAAATCTGAGCAGGAAATCCTGTCAGGGTAATGGTTTGCTCTTGCCAATGGATGTCTCTGTAGCTTACTGTAATCTTCTCATACCTGGTTGTCGGTCTTACACCTGCCAAAGACAAACAACCTTCCTCTGTCTCGTATGACCCTTCAAAAGATTGGAGAACGGGATTAAACATAACCATGGGAATCATTCCGATATTAAAAATAACGACGCGCTTTTGCACTCCAATCATATTGGCCGCTAGTCCAACACAGCTTTCTCGGTTAGCCAATAGGGTATCCTGCAAATCCTTTGCTAGTGCTAAATCTTCCTGACTAGCAGTCTGGGATACCTGCGACAAAAACAAGATATCTTTGACAATTTTCTTTTCCAACTACTATTCCTCCATCTTTTTCTCAACTTGATTATAGCACAAAATATACTCTTCGAAAATCAAATTTAAACCACGTCAGCTTCACCTTGCCGTATATGTGTTACTGACTTCGTCAGTTCTATCCACAACCTCAAAACGGTGTTTTGAGCAACCTGCGGCTCTCTTACTAGTTTACTCTTTGATTTTCATTGAGTATTATTTCAGTTTATCTTTACATTAAAACAAAAAGCCATCCGAAGATGACTTTTCATAATTGTTTAAATTGCGTTTTTATCTTTTCCAAGTGCTCGTTGAACTGCTTTAACAATCTCAACAAGGACCACGATCATAAGTGCTCCTACGGCAACAACCATCCATTGAGTCAAGCTCAAGTTTGAAACGTGGAAGAGATTATTAAATCCAGGAACTAAAATCGTCACCACAAAGAGGACAAAGGCAACTGGGATAGACCAGTTAAAGGTCTTGTTCGTAAAGAGTCCCACTTTAAAGATAGATTGGTAAACCGACTTAACGTTAAAGGCATGGAGCAATTGGATCAAACCGAGAGTTGCAAAAGCCATGGTAAGGGCATCCGCATGGATTTCAGTATGACTTTGGTGCTCTGGGAAGAGAAGAGCCCAACCATAAACACCTAAAACGAGCATGGTTTGGAAGATCCCTTGATAAATGATTGCTCCGAAGACACCACCATCAAAGAAGTTAGACTTACGCCCACGAGGTTTGTGAGTCATGACGCCTGGCTCAGCTGGTTCCACACCAAGGGCGATGGCTGGGAGCGTATCTGTTACAAGGTTAATCCATAGCAAATGCACTGGTTGAAGCACATCCCAACCCAACAAGGTTGCAAAGAAAATCGTGAAGACCTCAGCCATATTAGCAGACAAGAGGTATTGGATGGATTTTTGGATATTTGAGAAGACCTTACGTCCTTCTTCTACCGCTACGATAATGGTTGCAAAGTTATCATCAGCAAGGACCATATCAGAAGCTCCCTTAGAAACCTCTGTACCAGTAATCCCCATACCGATACCAATGTCAGCTGTCTTAAGTGAAGGCGCATCGTTGACCCCATCACCCGTCATAGCGACAACCTTACCTTCATTTTGCCATGCTTTCACGATACGAACCTTGTGCTCAGGTGATACACGAGCATAAACAGAGTATTGCTTGAAGACCTTTTGGAATTCTTCATCAGTGAGTTCATTCAACTCAGCACCAGTGAAGACATGGTCTTCTGTATCATTTGGATCGATGATTCCCAAACGTTTGGCAATGGCTTCCGCTGTATCTTGGTGGTCACCCGTGATCATGATCGGACGGATACCTGCTTCCTTAGCGACACGAACAGCTTCTGCTGCTTCTGGACGCTCAGGGTCAATCATTCCGACCAAACCAGAGAAGATGAGGTCAGACTCAACGATTTCAGATTCCAAAGTTGGGATTTCCTTACTTGTCTTATAAGCCATCATCAAGACACGGAGGGCTTGTTTAGCCAAGTCTTTGTTGTTTGCAAGAATAGCTTTCTTGTCTTCTTCTGTGATTGGGCGAACTTCCCCATTGACTTCAATACGCGTCACACGCTTGAGCAATTGGTCAGGCGCACCCTTGACAGCGATAAAGTAAGAACCGTCTGCTTCCTTATGAATGGTAGACATGAGTTTACGGTCTGAGTCAAATGGCAATTCAGCTACACGTGGCTCATCCTTCAAGACTTCACGAACATCAAAGTTGTGGTCCAAACCAAACTGTACAAGAGCTGTCTCCGTTGGATCCCCAATCAATTTACCAGATGGATCCACCTTGGTATCATTGGCAAAGTTCATGATACGGAGGGTATTGTTACTAGCAGCAATCTCAGTTGCTGAGCTTTGCAATTGACCGTTGGTATAAACTTTTTCAACCGTCATTTGGTTCATGGTCAAAGTACCTGTTTTATCAGATGCGATGATTTCTGTTGAACCAAGAGTTTCAACCGCTGGTAATTTACGAACAATCGAATTACGTTTGGCAAGGGTTGTTGTTCCCAAAGATAGAACGATGGTTACAATGGCAGGGAGACCTTCTGGAATCGCAGCAACCGCAAGAGCAACCGCAACCATCAAGCCTTCTAATGGATGTTCACCACGAACGAATACACCAACCAAGAAAGTAATAACGGCAATCACAATAATCAAGTAAGTCAAGGTCTTAGATAATTGTTCCAAGCTTTGCTTCAATGGTGTTTCAGTTTCGTCTGCGTTGGCTAACATATCCGCAATCTTACCAACTTCTGTATACATACCAGTGTTGGTCACGACCCCAATACCACGACCGTAAGTTACGTTTGAGTTTTGGTAACCCATGTTAACACGATCCCCGATACCAGCATCTGCTTCAACAAGTCCTGTCACATCTTTTTCAACTGGGACAGATTCTCCTGTAAGAGCTGCTTCTTCGATTTTAAGAGAAGCTGCTTCAAACAAACGCATATCTGCAGGCACGACATCTCCCGCTTCTAGCAAGACGATATCTCCAGGTACCAATTCTTTTGAGTCAATCTCAATAACGTGACCATCACGACGAACACGTGCCATCGGACTAGACATATTTTTCAGAGCTTCAATGGCTGCTTCTGCTTGCCCTTCTTGGTAAACCCCAAAGGCAGCATTCAAGACAACAACGGCCAAGATGATAATGGCATCCGTTAGACCATCCATCCCTTCTGTAATCACAGAAAGTGCCGCTGCCGCAAGCAAGATGATAATCATCAAATCCTTAAATTGATCAAGGAATTTAGCTAGTAGGCTACGTTTCTCTCCCTCTTCCAACTCATTACGACCATAAGTCGCTAAGCGTTCTTGAGCCTGGGCAGTTGACAAACCTTCGACAGATGAGTCCAAGTTCTTTAGGACTTCCTCAGAAGATTGCGTGTAAAACAAATCTTTATTTTGTTCTTTTGACAAAACAGTCTCCTCCTTTTTGGCCTCTTTTTACAAAAAAAGAGACCTGTTTTTTAAAAAAACAAGTCTCGCTGTTTAATATAGTGCCGGAAATAATTCGTAATGACGACACTATCGCGGTTAACCGCCAGCTACTCCCTTGAGTACTTCTATTATATCAGAATTTCAAAAGTTTTCAAGTCTAGAGGTGGGGTTACTCATCACTCTCATCATAGGTACGATCACTGATAATATATCTTGGACGTTGCTTAGTTTCTAGATAGATTTTTCCGATATATTCCCCAATTACACCAAGACTAATCAGCTGAACTCCGCCAAGTAAACTTACAATGGCATATGTACTGGCCCAACCAGCTACTACTGTACCAGCAAATTTACTCCACAAAACCCAGATGATCAACAAAAAACTAAACAGTGAAGTCATAACTCCCAAGCTAGTAATCAAACGGATTGGTTTAATCGATAAGCTAGTAATTCCATCCATAGCTAGACCAAGCATTTTAGAGAGTGGATAGTGGCTCTCACCAGCAATCCGTTCATGCCGTTTATAGGTCACGTAAGAATACTTAAATCCTACAAGAGGCATAATCCCTCGAAGGAACAGATTTACTTCTTTAAACTTAGATAATTCCTGTAGAAATCGTTTTGAGACTAAACGATAATCAGCATGATTAAAAACGACATCCGCTCCAAATAAATGCATCACTTTATAAAAACCTTCTGCTGTAATACGCTTAAAAGCTGAGTCTGTATCTCTATTATCACGAACGCCGTAGACTATCTCTGAACCTGTCTTATATTCAGCAATCATCTGATTCATACAATGAATATCATCCTGACCGTCCGCATCAATTGTAATCACGATATCCGAAAATTCTGCAGCTTCATACATTCCAGCAAGGACACTACTTTGATGGCCTCGATTGCGACTTTGAGAAATACCTACTACATATGGATTCGATGAAGCATATTCTTGGATGAGTTCCCAAGTTTTATCCTTACTGCCATCATTTACGTACATCACCTTACTAAGTGGATGAATTTCTTGACTCTTCACCAATTCCTCAATCTTACCGACAAACATCGGATTTGTGTGAGGTAACACTTGCTCTTCGTTATAACACGGAATAACGATATATAAAATCGGATTATTTCTACTCATTTTTGACTCCTAACCTTTTAATCCCAAAGGGAAAGTTTGTCCCTCTAAATACCCTTACAATCAATTCACAACCTATTAAAGTCAATATTACCACAACACTTGTTGTAATATAACCATTCACAAAAATACCGGTGTATCTTGTAGATAATTGTAAAACTAATTTTTCAACCAGTACTAAAACAATCGGAGCATGTACACCATAGTATATTAAGGTTCTTTGACCAATTGATTTCAAGAGAGTCAGTTCAGGGATTGATTTAAAAAATATGAGGGTGGACCATATACCTGAAATTGCAGCAATGTAAAATAAGAGATGGTTCCCTATCTGCTGATAGTAGAGATCAACAATCTGTTTTCCACTCAAATGATAGTTCAATCTACCAACAAATATAGTTAGCAATAAGGTAAGCGGCAGATAATAAATTGCAAAAAACTTTTCTAGTTGCGCTAAATATTTTCTCAATCCGACACCTAAGAGTGTAAAGATAATGGCTACAGGGACTAAGTCAATATTCCAGATAAGATAAAAATTCCAGGCATAGATTTTTTGTCCCAAAACGACTAGAAGCAAGAGTGATACAACAATCAATAGCCATTGGACAATCGTCCATTTTTTTCTGAGAATAAAGTAACTAAAAACATGTGCCAAAAACATGACATTCAAAAACCATAACTGAAAATAAACATGCAAGCGGTCTGACAACAATAACTGTTTAGCAAAATGAATAAGATTAAAAGCAAACACTTGCTCAGGATACATGACAAAAAGTTGAAAGAGAAAAACAAAAATATTCAGGCAAAAAAAGGGAACAACCAAACTTTTTACCTTGCTAAGAAAATACTCCTTAAATGTTTTGTATTTAGTAACATTTAAAGTAAAACCTGACAAGAAGAAAAATAAGGGGATATGAAAAACATAGAGAAGTATTTTGGCACGAAGAGGTACAAAACTACTGTGCCCTATAATAACAAGTATGATTGCTAGACCCTTAGCCATATCTAGGTAGCCTATTCGCTTTTTCATCCTATCTATCTTCTCCTGTTCTTAGTCGATAAAGATTCATATCAGAAGTGACTTCCTCAACTTCTTCAAAATAAACATCTTTCTGGTAATGTTCTTTCATAATTTTTTTTACTCTATCCATATTTCCTGAGGAAGGTGACCAAAAGAATAGGATGTTCTCCTTATCTAAAGCCGATGAAAGAAGATTACTAGGGTCCTCCACATTGTAGTTTTCCATTAATTGATAGTAATGAGGAGAAAAAGTCTGCCAATTACCTAAGGTCGTAGTGTTTCCTATCAACTGATTAGGCTTTGTTCTAATCATAGCTAAGCTCGGTTGGGAATTGACAAGTGTGCCATAGCCACCAAAAACAAGCAATTTATCAGAATGTTTTTCCACTACATCATGGTACTCTGATACCATTGACGATTGGATGATTGGGAACCAATAAAGTTCTTGCCCTATACTATTCACCCAGACCATACTTGCCAGCATTCCTACAAGTTGTAAACTATAAAAAACTCCTCTTTTTTCTAACAGTTTTCTCTTGGTATAAAATAAGGGCGCATAGTAGATGAAAAAGATTAAAAAGCTAATGATAATTGGGATATAGACACGTTCTACTACTCTCTGCCTAACAAATAATGCACCGATTAGTGCAAATGGAACAAGCGGGAGTAACCAGCCATAGACTTTCTTAGGCTTGAAGAACAAAAACCAGACAACCATAACAAGAAGAAAGGTTGTCAAAATAATGTTTTGGAAATAATCTTTCACCATCTGAAATACATTAAAGGAGTACTTCTCAGAGAAAGAACGTACGGATTGAATTTTTGTTAACAACTCATTGTTCAAAGCATCTTTTTCAGCAAACAACCAGTAGGTTGAAGCAGATAAGTCGTTTTCACTGACCCCCAATTCCTGAAATTCCTTGGCATGCTTCTCATAATCAATTGCAGGGAAATCTCTCAAATTGGTACTCAGAGTATTCCAAGTTAGGTATTCTTGAACATCTGGTTTCGTTAATGTGTAAACTTTATTAGAAGCAAAGATAAGTAAAATAAGAGCAGATAATACGAAGAACTCTTTTTTCTTTTTCTCTTTGATTACTTCAAAAACTAGAAACGGCAGTAAAAGTAGCAATAAACTGGCAATGATTTGCGGTCTAATCGACAATCCAATCAGAGACAACAGAGCTCCTACGATGTATTTTCTATCGAATAATAAAAGTATCCCTGCTGTAGACAACAAATAAGCAATTACTGAAAACGAGAAATACTTCATCAAAATCATTTGAAGTATAACAAGTAGGGGAAGAACAAAATAAAGTTTCTTCCTGAAAAAAGAATCCAAGTATACACTAAAGCTCAAGCAAAAACTGAGGGCTAGGAAAATAAAATAAACATTCCAAGTTGTAAACAATTGCTGAAGGAATACTAAAGCAGATGACAACATAATCCCAATGTAGGGAAGTAACATATTATCACCAGATAGTATGGTTTGATTGACCATGATATCATCTACGACTGGATATTCAAAGCCTTTCATCAATCTATATCCATAAAAAATAAAAAATGGTAGCACAATCAGACCAATTCGAATCATTCTATCTGTGATTTGTTTATGGGTCATGGAAAACTCTCTCTAAAATTATGATTACTTTATATTCTATCATATTTCAATCAAAAAATCTGTTGAATCAATGCAAAACTCCCCATCCCCTCCATTTGAAATTTCCTTGGAAAACCAGTATAATGAAAGAATACTAGAATGCTAGAAGGGGAGTTAGATGAATCAATCGGTTTCAAACTTAAAATTAGCTGAGCGTGGTGCCATTATCAGCATTTTGACTTATCTTTTCTTGTCTGCAGCCAAGCTAGCGACCGGACACCTCCTCCATTCATCCAGTTTGGTGGCTGATGGCTTTAATAACGTTTCAGATATTGTTGGAAACGTGGCCCTTCTAATTGGGATTCGTTTGGCTCGCCAACCGGCAGACAGGGACCATCGCTTCGGTCACTGGAAAATCGAGGACTTGGCAAGTCTCATCACTTCCATCATCATGTTTTACGTTGGTTTTGACGTTCTACGAGATACCATCCAAAAGATACTCAGCCGAGAGCAAACCGTCATCGACCCTCTTGGGGCGACGTTGGGAGTCATCTCTGCGTTCATCATGTTTGCAGTCTATCTCTACAATACCCATCTGAACAAGCAGTCTAAGTCCAAGGCCCTCAAGGCTGCAGCTAAGGACAATCTGTCAGATGCCGTGACATCTCTTGGAACTTCTATCGCTATCCTGGCTAGTAGCTTCAACTATCCAATCGTGGATAAATTAGTCGCCATCATCATTACCTTCTTTATCCTCAAGACTGCCTATGATATCTTTATAGAGTCATCCTTCAGTCTTTCTGACGGTTTTGATGAGCACTTGCTGGAAGATTACCAAAAAGCTATCATGGAAATTCCTAAGATTAGCAAGGTCAAATCTCAAAGGGGTCGTACCTACGGAAGCAATATTTATCTAGACATTACACTTGAGATGAACCCAGACCTCTCTGTTTTCGAGAGCCACGAAATTGCGGACCAGGTTGAATCTATGTTATCAGAACGATTTGGTGTCTTTGATACTGACATTCATATCGAACCAGCCCCAATCCCTGAGGATGAAATCCTAGATAATGTCTATAAAAAATTGCTCATGAGAGAGCAACTGATTGACCAAGGAAATCAACTGGAAGAGTTACTGGCTGAAGACTTCATCTATATCCGCCAAGATGGACTAGAACTAGACAAGGAAGCCTATAAGTCAGAAAAAGAATTGACCTCTGCTATCAAGGAACTTCATCTAACGTCCATCAGTCAGAAGACAAAACTCATCCGCTATCAGATTGGTGATACTATTCATACAAGTATCTGGCGCAGACATGAAACTTGGCAAAATATATTCCATCAGGAAACGAAGATTGAAAAAGACTAAAGAAAGAGGCCGGGACAAATCCCGACCTCCTTTTTATGCTTATTTTGCTACGCTCTTTGCAAGTACGAAGTTTCCAAGTGTCGCTGAACCATTACCAGCAACAGCTGGTGTTACGATATAGTCACGCACATCTGGAACTGGTAGGTAACCATTGAGCAAGGATGTGAATTTCTCACGCACACGGTCAAGCATGTGTTGTTGGGCCATAACCCCACCACCAAATACGATGACATCTGGACGGAAGGTTACAGTTGCATTTACAGCTGCTTGAGCGATATAGTAGGCTTGAACATCCCAGACAGAGTTGTTGAGTTCAATGTTTTCCCCACGAACACCTGTACGAGCTTCCAAACTTGGACCAGCTGCATAACCTTCCAAACATCCATTATGAAAAGGACAAACACCTTTAAATTCTTTTTCAATATCCATTGGGTGTCTAGCCACATAATAATGACCCATCTCAGGGTGACCAACACCGCCAATAAACTCGCCACGTTGGATAACACCTGCACCGATACCTGTACCGATTGTGTAGTAAACCAAGTTTTCGATACGGCCACCAGCATTGTTACGGGCAACCACTTCGCCGTAGGCAGAACTGTTTACGTCTGTCGTGAAATACATAGGCACGTTTAGAGCGCGACGAAGGGCACCAAGCAAGTCGACATTTGCCCAGTTAGGTTTTGGAGTTGTTGTGATAAATCCGTAAGTTTTTGAGTTTTTATCGATATCGATTGGACCAAATGAACCAACTGCAAGACCAGCAAGGTTATCGAATTTTGAGAAGAACTCAATGGTTTTATCGATTGTTTCAATAGGAGTCGTTGTTGGAAATTGTACTTTTTCTACAACGTTAAAGTTTTCATCACCGACAGCACAGACAAATTTTGTACCGCCCGCTTCCAAGCTTCCATATAATTTTGTCATGATAAACCTCTAGTTTTTATTTTCTCTATTATAGCATATTTCCAGAAGGAAAGTTGCTCAATATTTTAGTTTTTCCTCTGTAAATTTTACGATTCAATCAAAAACGAACAAACATAACATTTGTTCGTTTTTTTGATTTATTAAATCGACAGTAGTATACTCAATGAAAATCAAAGAACAAACTAGGAATCGAGCTGCAGGTTGCTCAAAGTACAGCTTTGAGGTTGTAGATAGAACTGACGAAGTCAGTAACACATACATACGGCAAAGCGAGTATGACGCAGTTTGAATTTGATTTTTGAAGAGTATTAAGCTTTAACTTCGATGATTGCATCTCCCTTAGCAACTGATCCAGAAGCAACTGGATTTACTGAAGCAAAGTCTGCAGTGTTTGTTACGATAACCATTGTTGTGTTATCAAGACCTGCAGCAGCAATCTTAGCTGAGTCAAATGTTCCAAGAACATCTCCAGCTTTAACCTTGTCACCTTGAGCAACTTTTTGGTCGAATCCTTCACCGTTCATTGAAACAGTGTCGATACCCACGTGGATCAAGATTTCAGCTCCGTTTGCAGTTTTCAAACCATAAGCATGTCCAGTTGGGAAGACGATTGTCACTTCAGCATCAGCTGGTGCATAAACAACATCTTGACTAGGTTTTACAGCGATACCTTGTCCCATAGCTCCACTTGAGAAGACTGGGTCATTAACGTCTGAAAGAGCAACTACGTCACCAACGATTGGTGTTTGGATGACACCTTCGCTAGGTGCAACAACAGTACCAGTTACTGCTTCTTCAGTCAAACGATCTGTTTCAGCTTCAGTAATAGCACCTGCAGCTTCTTCTGCTTCATCTTCATAACCAAACATGTAAGTAAGAGCAAAACCAAGAGCGAATGATACAGCTACCATAAGAAGGTATTGTGGAAGTTGTCCGTTACCAATGTAAAGCATTGTACCAGGGATGATTGTGATACCATTACCAGTACCAGCAAGACCAAGGATAGATGCCAATCCACCACCGATTGCACCAGCAATCAATGAAAGGAAGAATGGTTTACGGAAACGCAAGTTAACCCCGAAGATAGCAGGCTCAGTAATACCTAGGAAGGCAGAAAGAGCAGCTGGGAAAGCAAGTGTTTTAAGTTTAGGATTTTTAGTTTTCACACCAACGGCTACTGTCGCAGCACCTTGAGCAGTCATAGCTGCAGTAATGATAGCGTTGAATGGGTTAGCATGGTCAGCAGCAAGCAATTGAACTTCAAGCAAGTTGAAGATATGGTGAACACCTGATACGACGATTAATTGGTGAACTCCACCAATCAAGAAACCACCAAGTCCGAATGGCAAGTTAAGAATAGCTTTTGTTCCAATGAGGATGTAGTTTTCAACAACGTGAAAGACTGGTCCGATAACAAACAATCCAAGGATTGACATTACAAGGAGTGTTACAAACGGTGTTACCAAGAGGTCAAGTACATCTGGAACAACCTTACGAACAGCTTTTTCAAACTTAGCTCCGACAACCCCGATGATGAAGGCTGGAAGAACTGAACCTTGCAAACCTACAACTGGGATAAATCCGAAGAACTGCATTGCAGTTACTTCACCACCAGACGCAACAGCCCAGGCATTTGGAAGTGAACCAGAAACGAGCATCATACCAAGAACGATACCAACAGCTGGGTTACCACCGAATACACGGAAAGTTGACCAAACAACCAAACCTGGCAAGATAATAAAGGCAGTGTCTGTCAAGATCTGAGTATAAGTTGTCACATCTTCTGGAAGTGTCATTCCAAGAGCAGTCAAGAGACCACGAACACCCATGAAGAGACCAGTTGCTACGATAACTGGAATGATTGGAACGAAGACGTCACCGAAAGTACGGATGGCACGTTGGAACCAATTTCCTTGTTTTGCAGCTTCTGCTTTCATATCTTCTTTAGAAGATGTTGGCAACCCAAGAGCTACGACTTCATCGTACATCTTGTTTACTGTACCAGTACCAAAGATGATTTGGTATTGACCTGAGTTAAAGAAAGCACCTTGAACTTTTTCCAAGTTCTCGATAGCATCTTTGTTAATTTTCGCTTCATCTTTAACCATCACACGGAGGCGAGTCGCACAGTGCGCAACACTGTTAACGTTCTCACGTCCACCTAAGGCTTCGATGACTTTTTTTGCAATTTCTGTATTCGTCATCTGCAAAAATCTCCTTATAAAAAATTTTGTAAAATGTTTGAAAGCGATTTATTCGCCCTACGAGTATTATTCTATCACGTTTTAAAAATATGTCAAGCGTTTTGCAGAAAAAATTTTAGCATTTTGATTTTTTTGATTGTTTTTGATGTTTTTGAAATAAAACAAGCAATATTTTACCTACTATTGTGAGGTTTTTAAAGATTTTTTTGCAAATTCTTTCATTTTTTCATTTATTTTCATAAAATCCTTCAATCCGTTTCTGTCAATCGTTTGACATTTTTTTCTTAATTTTATGATAAAAGACTTGCTTTTTTAAAAGGAAACGTTTACTATAAAGATAGTAGAATTTATGGAGGGAATATAAATGGAATGGACTACCGAGCGTCGTTATAGACGCTACGAAGATTGGACACAAGAAGAAAGAAAAGAAATCCAAGAAAAGATGGCGCAGTCACCATGGCATGTTGCCTATCACGTCGAACCAAAGCAAGGACTCCTTAACGACCCGAACGGTTTTTCTTATTTTGATGGTAAGTGGATTGTCTTTTACCAGAACTTTCCCTTTGGTGCAGCTCATGGTTTAAAATCTTGGGTTCAGCTTGAAAGTGACGACTTGGTTCACTTTACTGAAACTGGTGTTAAAATCTTACCTGATACTCCACTTGATAGCCACGGCGCTTACTCTGGATCTGCTATGCAGTTTGGCAATCAATTGTTTCTATTCTATACAGGAAATGTCCGTGATGAAAATTGGGTCCGCCACCCTTATCAGATTGGTGCCTTAATGGATAAGGACGGCAAGATTGAAAAAATTGACAAAGTCTTGATTGATCAACCAGCTGATGCTACTGACCATTACCGTGATCCACAGATTTTCAACTTTAAAGGACAATACTACGCAATCGTTGGTGGACAAGACTTGGAGAAAAAAGGATTTGTCCGTCTCTACAAATCTGTCGATAATGATTATACAAACTGGCAAGAAGTTGGTGATTTGGACTTCAACAATGACCGCACTGCCTATATGATGGAGTGCCCAAATCTTGTCTTTGTTGGAGAACAACCTATCCTTCTCTACTGCCCACAAGGTTTGGATAAAAAGGTTCTTGACTATGACAATATCTATCCAAATATGTATAAAATTGGTGCTTCCTTCGATCCTGAAAATGCACGTATGGTAGATGCGTCTGAACTACACAATCTAGACTATGGTTTCGAAGCATATGCTACTCAGGCCTTCAACGCTCCTGATGGACGTGCCTTAGCAGTAAGTTGGCTTGGTTTACCAGATGTTTCTTATCCATCTGATCGCTTTGATCACCAAGGAACTTTCTCATTGGTCAAAGAATTAACCATTAAAGATGGCAAACTCTATCAGTATCCTGTAGCAGCCATCAAGGAACTCCGTGCTTCAAAAGAGGAATTTTCAAATCGTTCTGAAACTAAGAACACCTACGAACTTGAACTAAACTTAGAGGCTAATAGCCAAAGTGAAATCATCCTTCTTGCTGATAAAGACGGCAAGGGGCTCTCTATCAATTTCGATCTTGTCAATGGCCAAGTAACCGTTGACCGTAGTCAAGCAGGTGAGCAATATGCTCAAGAATTTGGAACTACTCGCTCATGTCCAATTGATAATAAAGCCACTACTGTAAATATCTTCATTGATAATTCAGTCTTTGAAATTTTCATTAATAAAGGAGAAAAAGTATTTTCTGGTCGTGTCTTCCCACATGAGAACCAAAATGGAATCGTGATTAAATCTGGAAACCCAACTGGAACTTACTACGAATTAGAATATGGTCGCAAAACTAACTGATGTCGCAAAATTGGCTGGCGTCAGCCCTACTACTGTTTCACGTGTCATCAACAAAAAGGGTTATCTTTCAGAAAAAACCATTCAAAAGGTTAATAATGCTATGCGTGAGCTGGGCTATAAACCCAATAACTTAGCTCGAAGTCTTCAAGGAAAATCAGCCAAGTTAATCGGTTTGATTTTCCCAAAAATTAGCCATGTGTTCTATGCTGAATTGATTGACAAATTGGAACACGAACTCTTCAAAAAAGGTTACAAGACAATCATCTGCAATAGTGAGCACGATTCAGAAAAAGAACGTGAGTATCTTGAAATGCTAGAAGCCAACCAAGTGGATGGAATCATCTCTGGTAGTCATAACTTGGGAATTGAAGACTACAATCGCGTCACAGCACCAATCATCTCTTTTGACCGTAACCTATCACCGGACATTCCTGTTGTTTCCTCTGATAACTATGCTGGTGGAGTCCTTGCAGCTCAAACTTTAGAGAAAACTGGAGCTAAGTCTGTTATTATGATTACAGGTAATGACAACTCCAACTCACCAACTGGACTTCGTCATGCAGGCTTTGCTTCTATCTTCCCAAAAGCTCCCATCATCAATATTTCCAGTGACTTTTCACCCCTCCGCAAGGAAATGGAAATCAAAAATATCCTAACCAAACAAAAACCAGATGCGATTTTCGCATCGGATGATTTGACAGCCATCTTGGTGATGAAGATCGCTCAGGAACTTGGTATTTCTGTTCCAGAACAACTTAAGGTTATTGGTTATGACGGGACTTATTTTATCGAGAATTTCTATCCTCACCTCACTACCATTAAACAACCCTTGGAAGAAATTGCTCGCCTAACAGTTGATTTACTACTTCAAAAAATCGAGGGCAAAGAAGTTGCCACGACTGGTTATTTCTTACCAGTTAGTCTCTTACCAGGTAAAAGTATTTAAGCACAAAAAAACTCAGACTAGATTCGTCTGAGTTTTTCTTATGATCTTAATTTTTTCAAAAGAGTCTGTGCTTTTTCTAGATTAAAAGTTTTTTCAGCAATCAAGCTTTCTACTAACTTGGATACTTCTGCATCAGTCGCACCTGCTAAAAGCGCTAACGATTTTGCCTGAAGTTTCATGTGTCCATGCTGAATACCTGTACTGACAAGAGCTTTAAGAGCTGCAAAGTTTTGTGCAAGACCAATTGACACGATAATTTGGGCCAATTCCTTAGCTGATGGATGACCTAGCAACTCATGGCTGAGGACTACACGAGGATTAAGACCAATTGATCCACCCTTGGTAGCAACTGGCATCGGCATGGTCATCTCTCCGATTAGCTCCTCTGTTTCCAAATCCATAGTCCAACAACTGAGACCTCGATAAGCACCATCATGACTCGCATAGGCATGCGCTCCTGCTTCGATGGCACGCCAATCATTTCCTGTCGCAATCAAGAGAGCATCGATTCCATTAAAGATTCCTTTGTTATGAGTGGTTGCTCGATAAGGATCTGCTTGGGCAAACTGACTGGCTAATACCATTTTTTCTGCCAGTTCACGCGCTTCATCTTTTTGGCGACTCAAATAACGAAAGGCGATGCGGCAAGTCGCAGTTACCAATGAATCAGTTGCATAGTTGGATAAGATTCCCATTAAACTTTGCCCATGACTGAGAGCCTCTAGACTAGGTTTTAGGGCCTCAAGCATGGTATTGAGCATATTGGCGCCCATGGCTTCCTGAGTATCTACATGGAGATAGACTACTAAAAAGTCCGTCTCACCAGAAATTTTCTCAACCTTTAAATCACGAGCACCCCCACCCCGCTTAACGATTGATGGGTAGGCTTGATTTGCTAATTCGAGTAGTTCTGCTTTTTGACTCAGAATAGCCTGACGAGCTTGGTTACTATCTGGTACTTGATAGAGAGCAACCTGACCAATCATTTGACGCTGATGAACTTGAGCTCTGAACCCACCAGCACGTTTAATAATCTTACTAGCAAAACTAGCCGCAGCAACGACGGATGGTTCTTCTGTTACATAAGGAACTGTGTACTCTTGGCCATTTACCAAGACTTCTGGAACTACTGAGTAAGGAAGCGAAAAGGTTCCTACCACATTCTCACTCAGTTGATCCGCAACTGCTATACTAAGATTTTCATTTTGCTCAAGACTTTCTTGGGCTTCCATAGAAGTAAGCGCCTGAGACTTAACGAGCTCAAGGCGCTCTTGAATTGATTTTTTAGCAAATCCATTCCAATTTTTTTTCATTATTTTTCAACCTTGCTGTAGCGACGTTGGTGTTCTACAATCTCAACCAGAGCATAGTCCTGTCCTTCATAGCCTGACATGGTTGCAGAACCTGACTCATCCAAGTTTGCTTCCTCAAAGAAGATTCGTTCATAATCAGCTACGCTCAATGCTTGACGCTGGTCTAGCAATTCTAAGCGATTTTTCTGCAATTGCTGTTCATAGCCTTCAACCAATTCCACACTGAAGAACTCAGATACAGCACCACTTCCGTAGCTGTAGAGAGCTAGCTTGTCCCCTGCTTTGAGACTATCAGAGTTTTCAAGAAGAGACAAGAGTCCTAAAAAGAGTGAACCTGTATAGATATTCCCAACTTTTTGGCTATAAATAATGGACTCATCAAAGTGTTTTTGAAGTAAATCCTTTTTCTCTTGGGGTAGAGATTTATCAAGAATTTTTTTCAATCCCTTGAGAGCTAGCTTTGGATATGGCAAATGGAAACAAATAGCTTCAAAATCATTCAAGTCGCAGTCATAACGCTTTTGGTACTCTTCCCAAGTCGTTTTTAAGCTATCCAAATACTGCTGTGTTGAGTAGACTCCATTTACAAATGGGGTCGTTGAATAATTTGGACGCCAAAAGTCCATGATATCACGAGTCTGCGCAACGTTATCGTTGTTGAAGACCATAACATGTGGATTTTGACTAATCAACATGGCAACACAGCCTGCTCCTTGGGTTGGTTCCCCAGGAGTTTCGACACCATATTTTGCAATATCACTAGCTAGTACTAAGACTTTTGATTTAGGAGAATTTTCTACGTGTAACTTAGCATAGTGAAGGGCCGCAGTTGCCCCATAGCAAGCTTCCTTGATTTCAAAACTACGAGCAAATGGTTGAATTCCAAGCAAGCCGTGTACAAAGACAGCTGCAGCTTTACTCTGGTCAATCCCAGACTCTGTCGCTACGATAACCATATCAATCTCTTGCTTCTCTTCTTCAGTCAGGATAGAATTTCCTGCACTGGCAGCCAAGGTAACAATATCCTCTGTTAAAGGAGCAATACTCAATTCTTTTAAAAGGAGTCCTTTACTCAATTTTTCAGGATCAGTTCCTCGAGCTTCTGCTAAATCTTGTAATTTCAAAACGTATTGACTGGTCGCAAAACCAATCTTATCAATACCGATTTTCATATTTACCTCTATTTTTATCATTCATTGTAAAAATTCGTTCACCTCTATTTTATCATAATTGAGGTCAAATGAGCGAAAAAAGACTTGATTCCCCAAATCAAGTTCATTTCTATCGCCGTACTCATGCTCTTTCAGCCACTCTACCCACGAAAAAATCGAGACTTAGCTAGCTCGATTCTTTTTGAGATAGTGATACAACTTCAGTACAACTGTCCCACTTGCCATTCCTATTGAAATAACAAGGGCCAACATCATCACCAACATTGCACTGGCAATGGCGTTTCTATAGTCACCTGTTACAAAAAATGAAGTCGTTCTATAAGAGAGATAACCTGGTACCAGTGGAGCCAAGATGGCTAAAGCAAACACAACGGCTGGTGTTTTGTAGATAATACTCATAATCTGGCTGATACAAGAACCAATCACCGCAGCAATAAAGGTTGCTAAAATGACATTAGTTGGTTCCTTGAGTAGCAGGTAGAGTAACCAGATAGACATCCCCAAAACTCCACCAGGAATGAGCATGGAACGTTGGACATTTAAAACGATTAAAAAGGTGATAATGGCAAGCAAACTTGCCAGAGCTTGCAATAAAAATGTTGTTACTGTCATATTAGTTCATGAGTACGAGGGCGACTGATGTTCCAGCCCCCAAGGCAAGGGTAATCAGCAAGGATTCAAACATCTTGCTCATACCAGAGTTAATGTGATTGGTCATAATATCTCGAACAGCATTGGTCAGGGCAATTCCGGGAACAAATGGCATTACCGCACCTGCAATGACCAAATCAGCTGTCGATGGCAAACCAGAATAGCGTGCCCAAAATTGTGCAATCAAACCGAAGACAAGAGCACCTGCAAAAGCTGTCATAAAAGGAATACGAATAAACTTCTCTACATAGAGAGAGAAAGTAAAGGCAAATAAGGTTGCCACTCCTGCTCCGATGGCATCGTAGACATTCCCACCAAACATGATTGAAAAGAAGGGAGCACTGAGAGTCGCTGCAGCAGTCAGTTGAACATTGGTGTAGGGAGACGGTTTAGCATTTAATTCCTTTAATTGGATAAAGGCTGTCTCCAAATCAAGCTGTCCTGATACGAGTTGCCGTGAAATCTGGTTGACATCACACACCTTCTCAATATTATAAGCCGAGGAGGTCACTCGCTTCATACGAGAGATATTTGTATTTTCTATGGAGAAAAAAATAGCTGCAGGCATGGCCAAAACATTGCAATCCATGATGCCTTGTGAATGAGCAATCCGAATCATGGTATCTTCGACACGATAGATTTCAGAACCATTGCGAAGCAGTATTGTTCCTGCTAGCATAATGACATCGATCACTGCATTCAGTTGTTTGACTTCGTCCATGTTCTCCTCCTTTTTAAACTCCTTTTATTTTATCATAAATTTGAAGGAAAAAAAATCTTTGTCACAAAAACTGTGACAAAGATTGATTAATAAGCAATGTTGACTCTTTAGTTATGCTCAGTTGTCGTATTCTGACTTGTTTCAATCTCATGAGTTTGAGAAGGCGTTACCTCAATTCTATTATTTTGTGGTACTTGCGTAGTTGTAGTATTTATTTTAGGTTTATATATAAAGATTTTAATACGAGTTTTAGTGATATCAATGTTCTCATATGGTTTAGGATTTTGATCCACGACTGTTCCTTCTGCAGTACCATCTGGAGCTGTCGAAACCTCTACAACTTCAATATTTGCTTCTTTCACACCAACAATTTGAATTAAGTTATTCTTCGTAAACTCAAGACCTGAACCAATATAATAAGGCATAGGTACAGTTGATACCTTTTTAGCAACCGTTAAGACAATCTCCGTCGCCTTACTAAGATCATATGTAGTTCCTTCTGGCAAGCTTTGTTTCATAACGAGACCTGCCTCTGTTTCACTTGATTCTTCTTCAACAACCTTGATGAGATTTTCAGGAACCTTTTTCCCTTTCAATTCTGCTATGACATCTGTTGATTTATGACCAACATAATTTCCAAGCTTGAAGGATTGTTGACCTGAAGAAATAATGAGATTAACCTTAGTTCCTTCTTTGCGAGCTGAACCAGCATCTGGATCTGTTCGGATAACCCGACCTTCCTCTACGGTATCACTAGCTTCAGTCTTCTCCTCACCAATCTCAAAATTCGC
The DNA here is from genome assembly GCF_965111935.1 of Streptococcus sp. Marseille-Q7087. Classification (NCBI taxonomy): domain Bacteria; kingdom Bacillati; phylum Bacillota; class Bacilli; order Lactobacillales; family Streptococcaceae; genus Streptococcus; species Streptococcus sp. Marseille-Q7087. The sequence continues at coordinate 1,321,756 of NZ_CBCOPJ010000001.1, forward strand.
TTTTTTCAGGTTTTCCTTAGCTTCAGCAACAGTTTGACCTGCAACTTTTGGAATCTCAACAGTAGCTGGTGTTTTCGATACAATCCAGAAAAGGGAAGCTAAAACAAGTATAAAGCTGGCCAAAAGTACCAAATATCTTGCTTTGAAACGGCGTTTCTTGACTGGTTTTGGAGCAGTTTCTTTACCCGCTACCTTTTTATTTGGCTTTTGAGTCTGAGGATTTTCTTCCTTCGGTTGTACTTTAGGAATCGCTGTCAAAGTAGACTGAGACATCTTTGGTAAGGTTTTTGTGTCAACCTTACTTGTGTCGTCAAATACTAGCTTTGGTTCATTACGACGATTGTAAGAAAGACTGCTCAATAAGTCAACGTACATCTCAGAAACCGTTTGGTAACGGTCTGTTAACTTTTTGGCTGTCGCTTTAATGACCACATTTTCCAATGACTGTGGTACTGAAGGATTTTCAGCAATGACCGATGGGAGAGGTTTTTGGAAATGTTGCAGTGCAATCGTAACAGCACTGTCTCCATCATAAGGAATATGACCGGTCAACATTTCAAAGAAAATAATTCCCATCGCATAAATATCACTCTGTATAGTTGCCTTAGAACCACGCGCCTGCTCAGGTGATAGATAGTGGACAGAACCCAACATAGAGTTGGTCTGTGTCAAACTGGTTTCTGCGAAGGCTACTGCAATCCCAAAGTCTGTAACTTTCGCAGTACCATCAGGAGTCAAGAGAATATTTTGAGGTTTCAAATCACGGTGAACAATCCCCTTTGCATGTGCCAAACGCATAGCCAAGAGAATTTGCCCCATGATACGAACAGCTTCCTCGTTTGAAAGAGGGTAGTGTTCTTTGATATAGCGTTTGAGGTCAAGACCAGCTACATATTCCATAGCTAAGTACTGTTGACCATCTTCTTCACCGATATCCGTAATTCGAACGATATGAGGATGATCTAGGTCTGCCATCGCACGCGCTTCACGCTGAAAACGTGCAACAGCGATTGGGTCCGTCTGGTAGTTGGTCCTAAGAACCTTCACTGCCACTTCTTCCCCATCCAGAATCAAATCTTTAGCCAGGTAGACATCTGCCATCCCTCCGCGGCCAATTTGTTTGATAATCCGATATCGTCCGGCAAATATCTTGCCGATCTGGATCATTCTGATTCCTCCTCAATCGCAATCAAAGCAACAGTAATGTTATCAAGCCCTCCGGCATTGTTTGCAAAACGTACTAAAGTTGCCGCCTTGTCGTCAAGTGAGATATCACTTGTCACGATGTCATAGATTTCGCTACCTGAAATCATGTTAGTTAGACCATCACTATTCATAACAAGATAATCACCCGGTTCCAAACTTACAATCCCTAAATCTGGTTGAATCTCATCTTTTTGTCCAATAGACTGGGTGATGATATTCTTTTGTGGATGTGCTTCAGCTTCTTCAGGTGTTAATTGACCTGCCTTAAGCAATTCATTCACCAAAGAATGATCACTCGTTAATTGATGGTATTCTTCACCACGAATCAAGCCGATACGAGAATCTCCAATGTGGGCAAAAATAGCTTGATTATCAATAATTGCAAGGGCTTCTAAAGTTGTTCCCATTCCCTTGTAAGCATCATCACGCCCCATTTGATAAATTTTTTGATTTTCGATTTCTAGATGTTCTGCAAACCATTCACGAACTTCATTTACGGTATCGATATGAGTATCAACCCAGGCTACACCTAAATCTGTTACTGCCATCTCACTGGCAATATTCCCTGCTCGGTGTCCTCCCATCCCGTCTGCTAAGATAATCAATGTACGACCGGCACGGTTGACAAAAAGATTAACATAGTCTTGATTATTTGTACGTTTCTGACCAACATCTGTTAATAATGAAATCTCCATTGTGTCAGTTCCTCCCTAATCGGATATCTTGCGAAATTGGCTGATAAAGAATCCATCACTTCCATACAATTCTGGAGTAATGAGGATGCAGCCATCTTTCAGGATATCCTTACATTCGTGTTCTAGTTTAACCTGCTCGAACTCTGGATGACTTTCTAAAAATGCTTGAACAACTTGAAAGTTCTCTTCAGAGACAATAGTACAGGTACTATAAGTTATTATACCACCTTTACGTAGTGTTTGACAAACACTACCTAATATTTCCAACTGAATTTCCTGTAATGACGCGAAATCAGCAGTGTCTTTATTGTATTTGATATCTGGTTTTCGACGTAAGAGTCCAATACCAGAACAAGGGGCATCGACTAAAATTTTATCAAATCGATCCTTGCCAAAAAACTCATGCACTTTTCGTGCATCCAGTTTTTGCGTTTGCACACGATCTGCTACACCTAAACGCTCCGCATTTTCTTTTATCAAAGTGAGTTTATGGTCGTAGAGATCTAGAGCCGTTACATGACCTGTCGTCAAATAGGATGCCATATGGGCGGTCTTTCCACCAGGAGCTGCACAAGCATCTAAAACCTGCTCGTCACCTTGTAGCTCTAGTGTCGGTGCAACCAATTGACTTGACTCATCCTGGATGGTAATAGCCCCTTCAGCAAACAAGTCATGACCCGCAAAGTGCCCTTGCTCCTTGACCAAACCAGCAGCTGACAGAATCGAATCACTGGCATCAAGTAAAGTTTTAATTTCCTCTTTGCGACTCAAATCTGTCACACGGATACTGGCTTTGTTGCGTTTTAAAAGACTTTCAAAAATCGCTTGAGCTCGCGCTTCTCCATACTCTTCCTTGAGCTTAGAAATCAACCAAACTGGCAAAGAGTAGGCGATAGAATCACGCTTGTTCTTACGCTTGATACTGTCAATATCAGGCAAACCCTCACGCAAAATACGGCGCAAAACAGCATTGACCAATTTTTCGCTACCCTTCTTACGAGCTTTTGCAATTTCTACCGCTTCATTGACCACTGCATGGTCAGGAAGCTTATCCAAGTATTGGAGTTGATAGACGCTCATGAGAAGCAAAACATAGAGCCAGCTGTCTAGCTTGTCTCTATCCTCAATAAAGTGAGAAATGTACCACTCTAGTGTGAGTTTTCGAGCTACAGTTCCATAGACCAGCTCTGTCACCAAACCTTTGTCTGCCGCTGACAGTTGACTTCCTTTGAGGTGTTTATTTAAGGCGATATTGGAGTATGCTTGATTGACAAGAACGTCATCTAGCACCTCTAAGGCTAAACTTCTAGCCGTTTCTACTTTAGTCACCAAATCGTTCTCCTACTGCCAAAGTTCGTCCCACACCGTTGAGGAAGGAAGCAATATCCATCTTAGGTTTTCCTGCTGGCTGAACCTGTTTAAGAGACAAAGCTCCTTCTGCTGTTGCGACGATCAATTCTTTCTTGCCGATGGAGAGTATCTCACCTGGAGTCCCTTGACCATCTACTGGTAGAGCTTCATAGATTTTGAAGCGTTCGCCCTTGAGGAAGGTATGAGCAACAGGCCATGGATTCATCCCACGGATTTGGTTAAAGAGTTGACGGTTGGTCTTGTTCCAATCCAACTTTTCTTCCTCAGGTTTGATATTTGGAGAAAATGTAACCTGGTTTGGATCTTGTGGTTCTGGCTGAATTTCACCAGCAATATAAGCAGGTAAAGTATCCAAAAGTAGATCACGACCAACAACCGCCAATTTTTCAAACAAGGTTCCGACATTGTCCTCATCGGTAATCGGAATACTACGACGGGAAATCATATCACCAGCATCCATTTCCTTGACCATTTCCATAATGGTTACTCCTGCTTCCTCATCACCCTGAATCAAGGCGTAATGAATAGGAGCACCGCCACGGTGTTTAGGAAGAAGCGAAGCATGCACATTGACTGCAAAATCCATGCTATCAAGGAGTTTACTTGGGAGAAATTGTCCAAAAGCTGCAGTCACAATCCCATCAGCTCCCAAATTCATGATAGCTTCCATTTCTGGACTACCTGATAATTTTTCGGGTTGGTAGATAGGAAGCCCTGCTTCTTTAGCTGCTTGTTTCACTGGGGTTTCTTGAATAACTTTTTTACGACCGACCGCTCGATCTGGCTGAGTCACGACGGCCACGATTTCATAGCGATCATCTGACAAAAGTCCCTTCAAAACGGTCGCTGAAAAATCGGGCGTTCCCATAAAGATTAGTTTTGTCATCTTTTCTCCTTTTTACAAAAATTGCTGCGGTTCGTGATCAATACTGAGACGAAGCTCACTGTTTTCACGTTCTTGTGTCAAGGCCAAGGCCTGGTTAAGGGTCGAAGCCAACTCATCTTCTAAACGATATTTAATCAATATTTGGTAGTGATAGAGGTTATGAGTACGAGCGATAGGTTTAGGCGTTGGACCAAGGATGATACTAGCATCCGACAAACCTGACCGCAAAATTTCCATGACCTCATAAGCTCTTCTAATAACCTCTTCTTCTTTCTTATGAGACAAGGTAATCCCAATTGTGAAATAATAAGGTGGATAGCCAAGTTGACGTCTAATGCCCATTTCATAGGCATAAAAACCTTCGTAGTCCTGTTCCTTGGCAAAACGGATGGCGTAGTGTTGAGGATTATAGGACTGAATCAATACTTGACCTGCCTTTTCAGCACGACCTGCTCGTCCTGCCACCTGGGTCAAGAGTTGGAAGGTTCTCTCAGAAGAACGAAAATCAGGCAGGTTCAAGGCAGTATCTGCATTGAGAACACCAACCAAGGTCACATTTGGAAAATCCAAGCCCTTGGCAATCATCTGGGTTCCTAACAATATGTCCGCTTCACCATTGCCAAATTGTTCAAGTAGAGCTTGGTGACTGCCTTTTTTACGTGTTGTATCTACATCCATTCGCAGAATGCGAGCCTGAGGAAAGAGTTCTGCTAGCTCATCGTAGGCCTTTTGAGTTCCCGTTCCATAGTATCGAATACTACGACTCTGACAGTTGGGACAGACATGAGGGATTTCCTTAGAAAAACCACAATAATGACAATTCATAGTCTTAGTATCCATGTGTAGCGTCAAGGAAATATCACAGTTTGGACAGGTATCAACGGTCCCACATTCCCGGCACATGACAAAGCTAGAGTAACCACGGCGATTGAGCATGAGAACAACCTGCTCTTTTTTGTCCAGTCGATCTTTAATTGCCTCAATCAGAGGAGGTGTAAAGTTTGACGTTTCGTTCTGCCCGATGTAATCACGGAAGTCAATCAGTTGAACCTCAGGAATGCTTGCTAAAGGATTGGCACGTTGAGTTAGACGTAGATGTTGATAGACACCCTTACCAGCACGCGCACGGCTTTCTAGACTTGGTGTTGCAGAACCAAGAACTAGGGCAGCTTGATTGTACTGGGCCCGTAAAAGAGCCACATCTCTAGCATGGTAACGAGGATTGCTGTCTTGCTTGTAGCTAGCCTCGTGCTCTTCATCGATAATGATAACACCTAGATTTTTCAAAGGTGCAAAAATGGCAGACCTAGCACCAACAACTACCTGTGCTTCTCCTCGCTCCACCTTGCGCCATTCATCATACTTTTCACCATTAGACAAACCTGAATGGAGAATAGCTACTTTATCACCAAAACGAGCAATGAAACGTTCTGTCATTTGAGGTGTCAGAGAGATTTCTGGAACTAGAACGATAGCTGTTTTCCCCATATCCAAGGCTCCTTGGATAATCTGCAAGTAAACCTCCGTTTTCCCACTTCCTGTAATTCCTTGAAGAAGAAAGGGAGGATGTTTCTTTCCAATCGCTCCAACAACCGCCTCACAGGCTTGTTTTTGCTCTGGATTTAATTCTAAAGATTGGCTAGATTCAATACCTTCAAAATAGGCAGCAGAACGTTGGACTTCTTTTTGAAGGATCGTTAAAGCACCCTGTTCTACAAAGAAGTTAACTTGTTCCCGTGAGTAATGTTCTAACAAAGTAGCCAAAGGAGTACTTTCAGGATGTGCTACTAAATATTCTCGCAGTTCCAATTTCTTCTTGGCACGATTTGAGATTTCTAGCTTTTCTAATTTATCAAGATTCACTTCAACCCAAGACTGTGTTTTAACCTTCTTCTGGTCTACAGCCTGATACTCTAGTTTCAAGAGCCCTTTTCGGGTCAAGCGCATCATCTCAGCTTGCTTTTCTAGGTCGAGAGATGAAAATGCTAGAGACTCCTGCGAACCAAACAAACGATGTCTGTCTTCTTGACTCAAGCCTTCCAGAGGATAGAGGATCTTATCATAGCTAGAGTTCAAAAACCCAGGAAGCATCGCTTTAAGAATGGAGATCTTATAGGAAAAGACTGACTTACGTAGTTCTTCAGCCAGCCAGAGCTGTTCCTCCGTTAAGACAGGAGAAAAGTCCAGCACTTCGGCAATCTCTTTCAAGTTATCGTCTGCCACTTCCGCATCTGAGTCTTGTTCAATTCCAAGAACTATCCCTTGAATCAAGCGATTGGCCTTCCCAAATGGAACGTGGACTCGCATGCCGACTTCCAACATATCTTTAAATTCCTCAGGAATCTTATAGCTATAGGGCTGGTCCGTCTGCATCAAGGAAACATCCACAATGATTTCTGCAATAGCCATTTCCTCACCTCCTTCTCTTCTTAAATCGTTTCAATTGATTGAGTATTCTTGCAATAGAAAAAATAAGATTGAGTCCCCCCAACCTTAAATTTTTTCACCTTCTTCTTTTTCTTTCGCGATTTGCTCTTTGATTTTCTTTTCTTCTTCTTCTCTCAATCGTCTTTCTTCTTCGATACGACGACGAACAGCTTCGCGTTTCCCTTCTGGATCTGGGTGGATGGTTACATTCCCTGATTCAATTTCTTCCAAGGCACGAAGTGTAGATTTTTCAGATTTGAATTCTTGCGTTGGAGTTGCTCCAGCTTCTAATTCGTGAGCACGTTTTGCTTCCAAGATGACGAGTGAATATTTTGATGGTACCTTGTCAAGTAAGGTATCAATAGAGGGTTTAAGCATCATTTGTTTGTACCTGTTTTCTATAGTTTATCGAATAGTCGGAGACTTTGGTAGCATATCCTGATAGTGACCGATAACACGATCTACACGGAAATGTTCAGCTTCAATCACACGTTTGACACGTTCTGCAGCAAGAGGAACATGGTCATTGACAATAGCATAGTCATACTCACGCATCAAAGCAATTTCTTCTTTGGCTTTCTCGATACGCTGTGCGATCACTTCTGCACTATCTGTGCCACGACCAACGAGACGGTCTTGCAATTCTTCCAAATCTGGTGGTGTCAAAAAGATAAAGACAGCATCTGGAACTTTTTTCTTGACCTGGAGAGCCCCTTGTACTTCAATTTCAAGAAAGACGTCGATTCCCTTATCAAGGGTTTCATTGACATAAGTCAGAGGAGTACCGTAGTAGTTGCCTACATACTCTGCATACTCTAACATTTGTCCTTGACGAATTAATTCTTCAAATTCTTCACGCGTACGGAAGAAATAGTCAACTCCGTCTACTTCACCTGGACGTTGAGCCCGTGTTGTCATAGATACAGAATATTGGAATTGATTTTCAGAACTCTCAAAAATTTCTCGTCTAACCGTTCCTTTTCCAACTCCAGAAGGACCTGAAAAAACGATTAGTAAGCCACGGTCTGCCATGATGTCTCCTTTGGATAGTTTGTGAAATGACTTAAAAATTCATCTGAATTCACTGTGTAAAGCCATTTCTGCTTACTACAATCTTTCTATCTAGTGTAACAAAAAAGCAGTAATTTTTCAACTGCTCTTTCTTATTTATTTTGCATAATCAACTGCACGAAGTTCACGAATCACGGTTACCTTGATATTTCCTGGGTAATCGAGATTACCTTCAATTTTCTCACGAACTTTGTGAGCTAAAATTGTGACCTTGTCGTCCTTGATTTGACCTGGGTTCACCATGATACGGATTTCACGACCAGCCTGAAGGGCAAAGCTATTTTGAACACCCTCAAAGCTATTCGCGATTTCCTCTAAATCATGGAGACGTTTGATGTAGCTTTCAAGCGATTCGCTACGAGCTCCTGGACGGGCTGCACTTAAGGCATCCGCTGCAGCAACGAGAACTGCGATCACACTTTCTGGCTCTACATCCCCGTGGTGACTAGCAATCGTGTTAATCACGACTGGATGTTCTTTATACTTGCGAGCCAATTCAGTACCAATTTCAACGTGGCTACCTTCTACTTCACGGTCAATGGCTTTACCGATATCGTGAAGGAATCCTGCACGACGGGCAAGGGCTGCATTTTCACCAAGTTCGCTAGCCATGATACCAGCCAACTTAGCCACTTCGATTGAGTGTCGCAAGACATTTTGTCCGTATGAAGTACGGAACTGTAAGCGACCCATGATCTTCATCAAGTCTGGGTGAAGGTTAGGTGCCCCGATTTCATAGGCTGCTGCTTCACCATATTCACGAATACGATTATCAATTTCTTGACGGTTTTTCTCAACCAACTCTTCGATACGAGCTGGGTGAATACGTCCATCCTTAAGTAAGGTTTCCATCGTCATACGAGCAATCTCACGGCGGATAGGATCAAAACCTGACAAGGTTACCACTTCTGGCGTATCATCAATGATGACATCAACCCCTGTCAAACTTTCAAAAGTACGGATATTGCGACCTTCACGACCAATGATGCGACCTTTCATGGTATCATCAGGCAGATGAACTGTAGAGTTGGTAGACTCAGCTACATACTCACCAGCAATTCTCTGCATGGCTTGGGACAAGATATCCTTAGCAAGCTTATCTGAACGTTCCTTGACTTCTTGCTCTGCTTCACGAATGCGGCTAGCAATTTCCTTAGTCAAGTTTTCTTCTGTCTGAGCTAAGATAATGTCTTTTGCTTCTGACTGTGTCAGACTTCCGACACGCTCTAGTTCAGCTTGCTTTTGCTTTTCAATTTCCTCTAGTTGCTCTTCACGTGCATCAAGGTTTTTTGCTCTATCAGAAATACTTTGTTCTTTTTGTTCAAGTGTTTTTTCTTTGTTCGTCAAATTATCGTCTTTACGGTCAAGGCTCGTAGCTCTCTCCGTCAAACGACTTTCGATTTGCTTGAGTTCTTGACGCTCTGACTTAAATTCAGCGTCCACTTCTTCGCGGTATTTTCTGGCTTCTTCTTTAGCCTCCAATAGTGCTTCTTTTTTAAGGGATTTGCTTTCGCTTTTAGCTTCATTGAGTAATAAATCCGCTTCGCGTTCAGCTTGTCCTCGTAAATTAGTTGCTTCTTGTTCAGCATTTAAAAGCATCAACTCTGCAGCCTCTTGTGATGATTTCATCTTGACTGAGATGCTGACATATCCAATGACTAAACCAATGATGACGGCAAAAACAACTATAACAATTGTCATAATTTCCATGTTTTTACCTCAATTTATTTGTTTATCCGAATGACATACATTCCTATACATTTTACCACAAAAAAGTATTTTTAACAAACCTTAAATGGTAGATATTTTGGTCATTTTTTGAGTTGAAATTGTTGTTTTCCCTAGTAAAATAGGCTTCTTTAACGAACCCAATTTTTTATAGAATTTTTTACAAAAAAATAAGTAAAAAGCCTACTGTTCAGTAGACTTAGTTTGATTCGATTCTGATTGGCACTCGACCAAAATTTTGTTCTGCGATACTAGGGTGTCCCAGTTGATAAATTTGATCTGCCTTTTGTGTTATGGCATCCCAGGGTTCTTTACCGATTCGGCTGACGAGATTGATCTGCTCCTTGAGAGTTTTAAGGTGTTGTCTGCCTTTTTCGGTAAAACCAAGGACGTGAATACCTTCTGGCAAGTCACTTTCTCTAGCCTGCACCAAGATATAGGTCAAGAGGCGTCGCACACGTGCCTTGGTGTAACGCTTGGTGGCAACCACCTCGACCAATTCGTCAACAGACTGAACTTTTTTGATGGTTTCCTTAATCCGCACCGCCATTTCTTGATTGACCTGATAAATAGCACTTAAATCTGGATTTGACAAGATTTGATAGCGTAAAAGTGGAAAATAATCTTCCCAGTTCACCCTACTAGCATTTTCAAACAGCTCAACAGTTGGCATAAAGCGTTCTAAGAAATCTTGGTCTGATTGATGCTGACGGATAGCTGTTGCCGATGCAAAGTCCACATCCTTGTCCACAGAATGGTAGCCTGCCCCCTGACGCTTAATTGGATGAAGGTTGATATCTCTCCCAGCAACTGCCTTGGCGTAGGCGAGAGCTAAGACATGATTGGGCGTATCACCCGAAAAATCAAGACCTGCAAATTCCTTCCACATGGCTTGGGTTTTCTGAGGGTAGGAGAGGGAATCAGGTAGATTATCCACAAAATTCTCCATCTCTTGAGCACGCTCTGCGTATAAGTTAGCAATTTTCTGGTAATCTAGAACTCCCTCTGTCCCAAAAGCTAGGCTATCAATTCCTAACTGCGCCAAGATATCTACTGCTCCTTGTCCAAAGAAATCCGCTGCTTGTACACTGACTAAAAAGGGCAATTCTACTACCAGGTCTGCGCCATTCTCCAGTGCCATCTGGGCCCGAGTCCACTTGTCCACGATAGCTGGCTCTCCTCGTTGCATGAAATTCCCAGACATAGCCACAATTTTCAACCCTTTAGCCTGTTCCAGCAGGTATTTGTGGCCATTATGAAAAGGATTAAACTCTGCGATAATACCTATAATGGTCATGATGTTCTCCTACTTTTGTGCCACAAAAAACCAACGAGTACTGGTATCTGTAGGCTCCTTATCCTCAAAGTCAGCATAAAGCTTGAAGGATTTAAAACCAGCTTGTTCTAGCAAAATATCATAGGTCAAGACCTCGTATGTACGCTCCTCATGCACTTCGTCGTGACGACTAAAGGATCCATCCGCTTCCTTGATAAAAAAGGTCAACTCATGCACGATAGAATGTGGTGCTGCATCCTCGTAGGTATCCCAGAGCATGGCAAAGTCTTCTGCATTTTCATGATAGGAATAGCCAGGAAAGACCTCATCCGTCTGGTAAGTCGAATGCACATCAAAGATAAAGACCCCGTCCTCATTGAGAGCATTATAGACTTCTTTAAAGACATCCCCTACTTCCACTTCATCCGGCATGTAGCAGATAGAATCAGAATAGCAGGTCACAAAGTCGTATTTACCAGCCTTGGATAAATCCAGCATATTGCCTTCAATGAAAACAATCTTTTGCTTGGCTGAAGCCGCTCTCTTTTCGGCAATTTTCAACATATCCGCACTCAAATCAAGTCCAGTCACATCAAAACCAGCTTGAGAAAAGCGGACAGACTGGATGCCTGTCCCGCAAGCAAGCTCCAAGAGTTTCTTTCTGTCCTTGGTTTTAGGTAAATAGCGTAGCGAAAAATCCATCCATTTGTCGTATAAACTATCATCCATGACCGCATCATAGACCGCCGCAAAAGTTTCATAAGTTGCCATAATCATGATACCAAGAGCCCCATGATAAACACCACTAGCCCTTACCTTTCTAACAATTTTCTTCTAACATAAGCAAATAAAACCCAGTTGATTACAACTGAGTTCATCTTCTATGCTAAGGCTTCTGAAATGTCTACAGAATTTGCCTCATGCCATAGTTTTTCGAGGTTATAGTGGGCACGCATTTCTTCTGAGAAGATATGCACAACGACTCCACCAAGGTCAAGTAAAACCCAGCCTCCAGTTGCATCACCTTCAACATGGCTACCTTTAAGGCCTGCTTCAGCAACTTTTTCACGGATATTTTCAGCGATAGCGTCCAATTGACGGCTATTCATAGAACTAGTGATAACAAAGTAGTCTGTCACACTGGTCAATTCTTGTACATCAAGTGCGAGAATGTCCTCGGCACGTTTCTCATCAGCCGCTTTCACGACTAGTTCTAATAATTCTTTTTCGTTCATTTAATCCTCTTTTAAAAAATATTTTTACAATCTAGGACATCTGCAAAGCGCCCCTCCCAAATGCCCTCATAAAATTCATTTATCGTTTCAGCTGGAATGTCTTTCCCATCAAACGTTGTGCAAGTTCCTTCTGGAATAATAAGCTGATAGCCATATTCAAAAGCAACCTTGACAGAGGTATCCACACAATATTCAGTCTGCATACCACATAAAACTAATTTTTCAATTCCCTGTTTATCCAAGTATTCTCTTAAGCCAGTTTCTTTGAAAATACTATTATACTTCTTCTGAAAGACCTTTTCATCAGGTTTTCGATTTAAAAGCGCAGATAACTGCCAATCTTCTGATGTTTGGGCTTCAGGGTTCTCAATATGTTGAACATAGATAATTTCGATATTCTTACTTCTAGCTTGGTTTTGTAAATAAGAAATTTTTTCCAATAGACCCTTTGTCTGAAACCCAGTTTCCACTAAAATATTTTGTACATCAATAATGATAAAAGCCGTCTTCATTTAATCCTCTTTCAAATAGTGCACAAAGGCGTTATAGGTTTCAAGGGTTTGGGGATAGATGGGAAATCCCTGGCGAGCTAAATGCTCGACAGTGCGAGCTGTTTCATAGGCTACTGCCTTATTGAGTGACAAACTTGCAATCTCACGTGCCTGGTCCACACCTGGAAAGGCACGATTGTGCTCGATATAGTCTGCGACGTAGATGACCTTGTCTAGGTCGGTCATCTGACCAGCTCCAACTGTATGGATTTCTATTGCACGCAAAATTTCAGGATCTTTCAAATCTAAATCTTCCTGAATCTTGTAAATGCCGACCATCCCATGCCAGACATTGTTGCCCCAGTTTTTAAGGTCAGGGTCTAGCTGATAACGATCTAGCAAGTCTAAAAATTCTTGATCTGATAGCTTTTTAGCATAGTCATGAAGGAGACCTGCCAAACCAGCTTTCTCAACATCCACACCAAAGCGCTGAGCCAATTCTATGGCTGCACGCTCGACACCCAGACAATGGGTTAGACGTTTTTCAGGTAGGAGCTCTGCCATTTTTTCCAACAATTCTTCACGCGAACAGTTGATATAGTCTTGGTATGCCATCAGTAAAGCCCTTCTTTCTCGATATAGTCTAGCACTGGTTTTGGTAGGAGAAAGTTAGGTGTACGTCCTTGGGCAATAAAATCACGCACCATACTAGATGAGATGTCCATAAGGGGTACATCCACCCAAATGACTGGATAAGAAGTTCCTGCCTTATAGCGTGGTCGTTGAACCCCTACAAACTGAACGAGGTCAACCAGTTCATCAATTCTATACCACTTAGGTAAGTAGTCTACCATGTCGGCACCGATGATAAAGTAATAATCTGTATCTGGATTCTTCTCTGTCAAAATCTTCATGGTGTCGTAGGTGTAGGAAATGCCCTTGCGCTCTAGCTCAATGGTTTCAATGTCCAGACCTTCAATTCCCTCAATCGCCAATTCAAGCATTTTGAGACGGTGGTGCTCAGGGATGGTTTCCTTTTTATCTACGTGAGGTGGTTGGTATTCAGGCATAAGCAGAACTTGATCCAATCCCAACTGTTGGCGCACTTGGTCTGCCACGATCAGGTGGGCATTGTGAACAGGGTTAAAATTTCCCCCTAAGATTCCAACTTGCTTACGTTTTTTATCCTTGATTTCTGGCTCTAACTCCACTTTTGTAAAGGGAGTTAATAATTCGATTGCCATAGGCTAATCTCCTTTACTTTTCTGTAAAAACAGTTTTTGGAGTATCATTCTTAGATTTCTTTAACTTTTTTAGAAATCTTGCGATTTTCCTTCTTGCTTGATTGTTTATACAAAATCAAGATACGTCCGATTTTTTGGACTGTATCCACGCCGATTTCTTCTTCCAAGATTTCAGCTACTTCGTGGATGTTTTCATCTGTGTTTTGCAAGAGAGTAACCTTGATCAATTCGCGGGCATCAAGTGCCTGACGAACGCTGGTTTTGATTTGGTCGTTGAGTCCATTTTTCCCGATTTGGATGATGGGTTTGAGGGTGTGTGCCTGGCTGTTGAGGAAGGCACGTTGTTTCGATGTTAATGACATATTTTCTTCCTTTTTTGATAGTTATTTTAGGTGGTGGGGGACGGTCGGAACTAATTTCCCAAAGATTTCATCTTTGAAAAATGGATTTCCTGACCTCACAATTGAGCCTAGGTCTCAATTGCGCCCCTTGCCAATCTGTAGATTGGCAATCACACCACGGCAATAACTATCTCTACATGAGCTCACTTTGTTCGCTCAGTAATTTTATTTTAAATAATGGCTTTTCGTGTGACGACTGCGACGCCTTCTGGTGCCCAGACGGCTACTTTTGCAGTTCCTGTTACACGGATCCAGCCTAGTCCTGAGATAACGAGGTCTGTCTTATCCTTGATAGTAAAGACATGTTGGACTAGTTTTGGAAAATCTTCTTTTTCTTTGCTATTTGGTGGTGTTAGAAGGGTTCCCAGGTGCTTATCATAAAAGGCGCTAGCCCCTTCTAGCTTGGTACGATGAAGTTTGAGTTCATTGTCAAAGAAAGCTGTAAATCCTTGCTTTTCTCCTGCAATGAAATCAAAGCGTCCCAAACCTCCTAAAAAGAGAGTTTGCTCAGGATTGAGCTGATAGGTTTTAGGTTTAATTTCCTTTTTAGGACTGACATACTTGAGATTTTTAGCCGTCAAGTAGTGAGCCATCTGATGGCGGTGGATAATTCCAGGCGTATCATAGATATAAGAACCATCATCGAGCGGGATTTCAATCTTATCTAAGGTTGTCCCTGGGAAACGTGAGGTTGTGATGACGTCCTGGTCACCCGTAATTTCCTGGATAATAGCATTGATAAGAGTTGATTTCCCAACATTGGTAACCCCAACTACATAGACGTCACGACCCTTACGATAGTGCTCAATTTTATCAATGACTTCCTTGATAGCATGTTTGTTTTGGGCTGAAGTCAGAACGACGTCAACAGGACGTAGACCTTCTTCATGGGCACGTTCCATGAGCCATTGACTAACCTTACCAGGCTTAACAGACTTAGGAAGGATGTCTTTTTTATTTCCAACCAAGAGAACATCGTTGCCTGATACAAAACGAGGCAAGCCTGGGATAACAGAGCCATTAAAGTCAAAGATATCGATGACGTTCACTACTAAGGCATCACTGTCTCCTACCTCGTGCAAGAGTTTTAGGAAATCATCATCCGTCAACTGGACATCTGTGATTTCATTGTAATGACGAAGACGGAAACAACGTTGGCAATAAACTTCACCAGTTTCCAAACCTTTTTCGAGTGCTGACTGAGGTGTAAAACCAAGACCAGTCTTATCTGTCGTCTGAATGGTTGCTCCACAACCAATACAGAGAATTTCTTCCATAGTTAGATTCCTTTTTTATATGTGATAGGCCCGTACTTTTCAGTGATTTGTTTCATGACACGGCGCTCACGAGCGCGGTTAAACTTCGTTTTGATAGAGTCGTGCTGGACCAAGGGTTTGACCAAAATCGAACGAATCCCTGCTCGGTGAGCCGCTCGAATATCCGTCATGAGCTGATCTCCAACCATGACCACTTCGTTTTTCTCATAGTGGAATTCCTTCATGGCACGATCAATCCCGAAAGTAAAGGGCTTCAAAGCCCAATAAACATAGTCAATCCCAAATTTTTCAACCGCACGTTGAACTCGTTTTTTAGAGTTGTTAGACACTACGATAATGCGAATACCAGCATCACGAAGGTCATGTAACCACTGCTTCATTTCTGGAGTCCCATCAGGGTTATTCCAAGCAATCAGAGTGTTGTCCAAATCCACCAAAACAGCTTTGATCCCTTGGTTTTTCAGGCTTTGGACTGTCAAATCATAAACTGCTTCCACAGCAAAATCTGGCATGTAATTTTCAATCGCCATTCTGGCTCCTTCTCTTTTATTTTCTAGTAATTTTCTTCAGCCATTGAGATAAGGCTGCCCATAAAATCAAGCTAGCCATTAGGATATAAATCCAAGCATTTGGCTCTTCTGTAAATGGTAGAGGAACATTCATTCCGAAGAAACCTGTAATAACCGCAAGTACTGCTAGTAAGACGGAGATAATAGTCAAAACTGTCAAACTATCATTCAGGTTATTGTTTAGGATGTTGTTGTAAGAAGATGAGAGTTGTTGCAAGACTTGAGAAATCAAGTCTGTCATAGACACCAACTGATGGGCTTCAATCATTGCATCATCAAACTGCTCTCGTTCGACTTCATTAAATCTCCGATAAAGAGCATGGCCCTGGATATGTTCTAAGAGGAGTCGATTTTGTTTTGCCGCTGCTGTTAAGTAAACCATACCAGTCTCCAAGTCAGAGAGGGCGAAGAGATTTTTCTTTGTTGTTCTCTGACGAAGTAAGCTGTTGACTTCATCTTTACTCTTATCCATCTTTTCAATGATTGGATAATAGGCGTTACTAATGATTTCTAGACTAGCAAAAAGAAATTTGTAAATAGAAAGCAACTCATGGCTATCCAGATAAGCTAACATCTGATCAATGACATAAGCATTCTTATGGTTGCTGATGGTAATCATTCGTTTGTTTTCAACGATAAAGGTCATGGGAATCGCTTCATAGTAATCCTTGTCCTTTTCTAAATCCAGAACATTGTAGATAAAGGTCACAGTCCCATTCTCACGGTTGTAATCCATATGGGCACGTTCATTTTTATCCAGCGCATATTCGATGGTTTCCTTATCCAATCCGTAGATTTCAGATAAATCTTCAAGATTTTTAATTTTTTCTACATCTAGATTGATCCAAACACAACCATTTCCTAATTGCTCATCTAAAAACATCGTTTCTCCTTTACCAAACTCCCTCTATTGTACCATAAATCAAGTAAAATTTCAGTTCAACTCATCTCTTGAAAAATTGCTAACCACAGTAATATTACGGTTGGGAACAAAGTGGAGAGCCTGGTCTTCACCTCTTAGTTGAGTGGTTCGAATTCCGACACTAACTACTTTTCCCGATACAGTAATGGGACCATTTGTCAAAACAACTTCATCCCCTACATCCAACTGGCGTTCAAAGAGAATAAAGAAGCCATTGATAACATCTGATAAGAAGCCCTGGGCTCCCATACCAATTGCAACCCCGGCAATCCCAGCACCAGCTAGTAAACTGGATACAGGAAGTCCTAGGATAGACAAAATGCAGTAAACTAAAAAGAAATAAAGGGTGTAATTAAAAATATTTTCTAATAAACGCGAGATTGTCTTTTGTCGTCCTGCATCACGATTTGAATACTTAAGTGAAGGCTTGACAATTTTCTTGACAGCTGCGTGGAGAAGCTGTTTAGCTATGTAAAATAGCACAAATAAAATTAAAAGAGAAATCACTTTCGTTAAAAGATTCTCAAATACCGTTGTTAAATCTAGCTTATTAAAATAACTTTTAAAAAATTCTTGCATGTAAAACTCCTTTCTAATTATTATACCACAAAACGAAGTTGTGTCTGGCTTCATAAATATTCATTCTGCCTATACTATTATTAGATTCACTTGATTTCAAAACATATTTATACTATAATCAAACCACTACATGGAGAACAAATTATTTTCTCAATAACTCTCTTGGAATAGACCTTTCTACCTCATCTACTACCAAAACTTTAAAGCATTTATCTCAAGGAAAGTATTCTATGTCTATCACACAACGCACTCTTAAACTAGTCCTAGCAACTTGTTTTGCTTGTTTACTAGCTTACTTTTTTGATTTGTCATCAGCTGTTTCAGCTGGTATCATTGCTATCTTGAGTCTTTCTGATACTCGAAGAAGCACGATCAAGCTAGCCCGCAATCGTCTTTTTTCAACTCTTCTAGCTCTCCTAGTTGGCGTCATTGCTTTTCAACTAACTGGCTATCATATTTGGAGCTTTGGACTTTACTTAGCAATCTATGTTCCCCTAGCCTATAAACTGGGTTGGGAAATTGGAATTACTCCAAGTAGCGTCTTGGTTAGCCATCTCTTAATCCAACAATCAACAGCACCAGCACTTTTACTGAATGAGCTCTTACTCTTCCTAATCGGTACTGGCTTTGCACTTCTGGTCAATCTCTACATGCCTTCACGTGAAAAAGAAATTCAACATTATCATACGCTTGTTGAAGAAAAACTCAGAGATGTCCTTCTACGCTTAGCTTACTACTTAAAAAGAGGGGATGGTCGAAATCAAGCTCAACTAGTCAACGAACTTGATCAACTACTTGAGGATGCTCTTAAGTTAGTTTACCTCGATCACTCTGACCATCTCTTTCACCAGACAGATTATCATATCCACTACTTTGAGATGCGACAAAGACAAACTCGTATCTTAAGAAATATGGCTCAACAGATCAACACATGCCAACTAGCCGCTAGTGAGAGTTTGATTGTCGCTCAGCTCTTTTCAAAAACAGCTAGCCAATTGAGTCAGACAAATCCAGCTTACAACTTATTGAATGATATTGAGAGCTACCTAGAGGTGTTTCGCAATCGATCTCTCCCTAAAACTAGAGAAGAATTTGAGACACGGGCAACCCTATTACAACTATTTCGTGAATTAGAGCATTTTATCCAGATAAAAGTAGATTTCTACAACCGTTATTCTGACAAAAACAGTAACAAATAAAAACTTCTATCGGCAACTCAGTTGCTGATAGAAGTTTTTTGTTATGAATAGATTTAATTTTCGCGCTTCTTTCGAATCGACATGAGACTGATGTCTCTCAAACTAAAGTAAGTAAGAGCCAGCATTCCCAATGTAATAAAGATTTCTGCTGGAAGTTGGAAAATCTGTAGGGCAGACAAGAGCAACAAGATTACGAGGGCAACAAGTCCAAAGACTAATATTACAACATTGACCGTCCCCTTGATACTTTGAGGTGTCGCAAATACATAGAGTAATAATAAGAGTATCCCTATGATTAAATAGACCATCTTTATCTCTTTCTAGCTCTTATTCAGCTGATTTTTTCTTTTTGTTTGCTTTCTCACGCTCTGCCTTGTTAAGGATTTGTTTACGCAAACGAATCGATTCAGGCGTTACTTCCATGTACTCATCGTCATTCAAGAACTCAAGTGATTCTTCAAGTGTCAAGATACGAGGAGTTTTGATAACCGCTGTTTGGTCCTTAGTAGCAGAACGAACGTTAGTCATTTGTTTTGCCTTCGTGATATTAACAGTCAAGTCATTTTCACGAGAGTTTTCACCGATGATCATTCCTTCGTAAACCTCAGTACCTGGGTTGACAAAGATAGTACCACGTTCTTCGATCGACATGATTGAGTAGGTTGTTGCTTTACCAGCATCGATAGAAACGAGAGCACCACGGTGACGTCCACCAATTTCTCCTGGAATCAATGGCAAGTATTGGTCGAAGGTATGGTTCATGATCCCGTAACCACGTGTCATTGACAAGAACTCAGTTGAGTATCCAATCAAACCACGCGCAGGAACAAGGAAGACCAAACGAGTTTGACCGTTACCTGTTGCAATCATATCCAACATTTCACCCTTACGCTCAGAAAGGCTTTGGATAACAGATCCTTGGTATTCTTCTGGAGTATCGATTTGCACGCGCTCAAATGGCTCGCACTTCACACCGTCAATTTCTTTAACGATAACTTCTGGACGAGATACTTGAAGCTCATAGCCTTCACGGCGCATCGTTTCAATAAGAATTGACAAGTGCAATTCCCCACGTCCTGAAACTGTCCATTTATCTGGTGAGTCCGTTGGATCTACACGAAGAGAAACGTCTGTTTGCAATTCTGCTTGCAAGCGCTCTTCAACCTTACGAGAAGTCACCCATTTCCCTTCACGACCAGCAAATGGTGAGTTGTTGACCAAGAAGGTCATTTGAAGAGTAGGTTCGTCGATGTGAAGAACTGGAAGAGCTTCAACTGCATCTGTTGGAGTGATTGTTTCCCCAACGAAGATATCTTCCATACCAGATACGGCAATCAAGTCACCAGCCTTAGCTTCTTGGATTTCACGACGTTCCAAACCAAAGAAACCAAAGAGTTTTGTAACACGAAAGTTCTTAGTTGTACCATCCAATTTAGAAAGAGTAACTTGGTCCCCAACCTTAACTGTACCACGGAAGACACGTCCGATACCGATACGACCAACGAAATCATTGTAGTCCAAGAGTGACACTTGGAATTGAAGTGGCTCATCTGAGTTATCGATTGGAGCTGGAATGTGATCAATAATGGTATCAAAGATTGGCGCCATAGTCTTTTCTTGGTCGGCTGGATCATCTGACAATGAAGATGTTCCGTTGATTGCTGAAGCATAGACTACTGGGAAGTCAAGCTGATCATCATCTGCACCAAGCTCGATGAAGAGTTCCAAAACTTCATCCACTACTTCTGCTGGACGAGCTGATGGTTTGTCAATTTTATTGATAACAACGATTGGGACAAGGTCTTGTTCCAAAGCTTTTTTCAATACGAAACGAGTTTGAGGCATAGTACCTTCGTAAGAATCCACTACTAAGACTACACCATCAACCATTTTCATGATACGTTCAACTTCTCCACCGAAGTCCGCGTGTCCTGGTGTGTCCATGATATTGATACGAGTTCCGTTGTAGGCAACTGCTGTATTCTTCGCAAGGATGGTAATTCCACGCTCTTTTTCAATATCGTTTGAGTCCATTGCACGTTCAGCTAATTCTGTACGCGCATCAAGAGTTTCAGATTGTTTTAATAATTCGTCAACGAGGGTTGTTTTCCCGTGGTCGACGTGGGCGATAATCGCGATATTACGGATATCTTCTCTTAATTTTGTCATGATTTCCTCTGTTATATTCAAAAATTTATTTTCTAACTGAGCAATTATACCACAATTTTAAGCAAATGACTTAACTCAAGTAAGTGTAAATGTTTTCAAAAGAAAATTCATGACTTATCTTTTCTTTTCAAAAATCCCGACTTGTGATAAGATAGGCTGGTATGCGTTTAGATAATTTATTAGCCCAGGAAAAAATCAGTCGAAAAGCCATGAAACAGGCTCTCCTAAAAAAAGAAATCTTAGTAGATGGAGTCCCTGCTACTACCCTTGCACAGAATGTTGATACGGGATTACAAGAGTTGATTTTTCAGGGTAGAAAAATCCAAGGATATGAGCACACCTATCTCATGCTTCACAAACCAAATGGTGTCGTGACAGCAAGCAAGGACAAGAAGCTCCCAACGGTTATGGACTTACTACCTCAACAGCTCCAATCAGACCAACTCTATGCTATCGGTCGGCTAGATCGAGATACGACAGGGCTCCTCCTCTTAACAAACAATGGCCCTCTAGGTTTTCAACTTCTCCACCCTCAATATCATGTCGATAAAACTTATCAAGTTGAGGTGAACGGCTTGCTCACACCAGATCACATCCAGCAGTTCAAAAACGGGATTGTCTTTCTTGATGGAACTATTTGTAAACCTGCTCAGCTTGAGATTCTATCTTCAAGTCCTAGTATCAGCCGAGCCACCATCACCATCTCTGAAGGGAAATTTCATCAGATCAAGAAAATGTTCCTCTCAGTTGGTGTCAAGGTCACTGCCCTCAAACGAGTTCAGTTCGGAGATTTTCTATTAGATCCTGACCTAGCAGAAGGTCAATACCGACTCTTGAATCAAGAGGAATTGAAAATTATTAAAAACTACTTAGAGAAAAGTGGATAAAACAAAAAAGCTTTAAAACTAAAGCTTTTTTGTTTTTGATTAGCCAAAAATCATTACGAGGGCTGCAATCCAGTTAAGTACAGAAATGACAATCCCTACGATATTGAGAATTTTTTCTGTTTTATACACTAGTTCAGATTGTTTTTCGTGCGAATTAGCCAAAACAAGTCCAACGATACCCAAAATAAGACCTACGACTGGAGATAACAAACCAAGGACGATAGATAGGATACCTAAAACAAGTGAGGCTTTTTTCTTTTCTTGCATTTTCAAAAAAACCCTTAAATTTATTACGCAATCATTATACCATAGGTGTTGGCTATATCTATTAGATAACATGTATTTCCACTCTGTGACTATCCCTAATCAAAAAATTAGAAATGATTAAAAACCACTTAACGAAAAATGGGTAAAACAAAAAAGCTTTAAAAATAAAGCTTTTTTGTTAGAATCCTGATTAGTGCATCATCAAAATGACTCCTGCAATCCAGTTAAGGACTGAAATAACAATCCCTACGATATTGAGAATTTTTTCTGTTTTATAATTTAGTCCAGATTGATTTTGGTGTGAATTCCCCAATACTAATCCAATGATACCCAAAATCAGACCGACGATTGGAGATAACAAACCAAGGACGATAGATAGGATACCTAAAACAAGCGATGCTTTTTTCTTTTCTTGCATAATAAAAACTCCTTAAAATTTATATAAATTATTATACCATAAAAAATCGGTATCTATATTAAACATATGTGACAAGTTTTTTTCACATTGTTAATTAGATTTCACCTTTCCTGTCCAAGAATCCAATCCGTAAGAAAGGATATAGATTTCTGAGAAACCTTGTTTTTTCAAGAAAAGCGCTGCATTTGTGACACGTTGCGCACGTTGATTTTCATAGAGAAGAACAGGCTTATCCTTGCGAAGCGCTGCGAGACTTGTCTTCAATTGATTTGAAGGGATATTACGAGCTCCGAGGATATGTTTTCTGTGGAAGTCAGCTGGATCACGCAAGTCAATCAACTGACCTATACGAATCAAAGACTCAAACTCTGCATTGTCTACGATTTTCGCTGCTCGACGAATGCGAAGATAGTTGTATCCCATCCATGCCAACATCGCTACGACAAGTCCCCATAATACCCAAGTTACCATAATACTTAATCTCCATTTTTTTCTAAATAGTCTAATTCTAGTTTGTGCTCTCTACGAAGAACAGCTTCCGCTTCTAAATAATCCAGCTTGTCCATCAAGCCAGCATCATAAATTCGAGATAGTTCAATCTTCATTAGCTCAATATCATAGAGACGTTTCCCCATATAGACAATAATGCCAAACTGTTTGAGAAATTGTTGCACATCATAGAGTGTTTTCATAGCTTTCATTTTAGCAAATAATCAGAGTTTTTTCAATAGTTCCTGCAGAGGATTCCCTTTTTCACGATTATCTGAATCTCTTTACACTATGACAAAGAAGAAATCCTAAAGTCATTCCAACGATATTTTGCAAGAGATTTGGGATGATTTCTGGTATGGCTGCTCCCCAACCATTCATCCAAGCCGATGCTAGAGCATAGCCAGCTACCATGAAAATAGTCGCAAAGACTAATCCTAGCCATTGCCATTTCCCTTTAACACCTGCGAAATAGCCTTGGAAACCATGATTAAGTAAGCTAAAAAACATCCACTGAGGATAACCTGAAATAAGGTCAATGAGAAATCCTGCTAAACCTCCGACAATGGCTCCTTCATGACTACCAAAGTAAAAAGCTGTGAAGAAGACTCCAACGTCCAAAAGTGTAAAAATTCCGGTTGGGGTCGGGATTTTTATAAAATACCCCAATACGACCGAACTGGCTGCTAAGATGGATACTAGGGCGATTTTATTTGTTTTGGTTTGCTTCATATTGTCTCACTCCATATTGATCTGCTTGGGCAATAGCTCGGTAAACAAAGGCTTTGGAACTTTCAATTGCTGGTAAGAGTTCCTCTCCCTTGACTAACTGGCTGGCAATACTTGATGCAAAGGTACATCCAGCACCAGCATTTTGTCCTTGGATGACTGGATTTTCAAGAATTGTGTAATTTTCTCCGTCATAAAAGACATCCACAGCCTTATCCTGACTGAGGCGATTTCCACCCTTGATAATCACTGATGGCGCACCCAAGTCATGTAGTTTTTTGGCTACAGCCTTCATATCTTCTAAGGTTTCAATCTTTTGGTCTGCAAGCAACTCTGCCTCAGGAAGATTCGGAGTAATCACTGATACATAAGGGAAAAAGCGAATCAACTCTTGACAGAGCTCACTGACTGCAACGTCGTGCGTTTCCTTACAAACCAATACAGGGTCCAAGACTACTGGAACTCCTTCACGTTCCTTGATAAAATTCAAGGCTTTCTCAGCAACACCGACTGTCGGCAAGAGACCAATCTTAATCCCTCCAAAGTCTACACTCTTGAGGCTATCCAACTGTTGTTGGAAAATAGTTTCATCAGTTGGAAAGACTTCAAAACCATTTTCTGTCAAAGCAGTCAAGCAGGTCATGGCTACAAATCCATGCAAACCATTCAAGGTATAGGTGGCAAGGTCAGCTGCTAATCCACCACCACTAAAAATATCATTTCCTGAAAGTGCTAAAATACGATTATTCTTCATAACGAATCTCCTTCAAATACAAACCATTAGGCGCTGCAGTTGGACCTGCCAACTGTCTATCTTTTTTCTCCAAGATGAGGTCAATCTGTTCAATCGACATCCGGTTGTTACCAATTTTAAGCAGGGTTCCGACCATATTTCGAATCTGTTTATAGAGGAAACCATTGCCTGAGAAAGTAAAGGTCAAAAACTGCCCTGTTTCATCAACCCTAAGACTAGCTTCCGTGATCGTTCTTACCTTGTCTTCCACACTAGTCCCTGATGCTGTAAAACCAGTAAAATCATGCGTTCCCTCTAGTTTTTTTACAGCAAGCTGCATCCGCTCCACATCGAGTGGATAAGGATAGTGAGTCGCATAATGACGACGCATTGGATTTTTGGGACGCCCTCTATCTACGATAAACTCGTAGGTCTTGCTGTGCTTGGCATAACGGCAATGAAAATCATCGGCCACAATCTCAATCGAAATCACATCGATATCTTCAGGACTTTGGGTATCAAGAGCAAAACGAAGTTTTTCCTCATCCATCTGATAGGGAAGATCAAAGTGGATGACCTGTCCTAAAGCATGAACGCCACTGTCCGTTCGCCCAGCACCATGAATGGTAATAGCTTGTCCGTTATTTAATTTTGTTAAAGTTTTTTCAATTTCCTCCTGAACACTACGCGCATGAGGTTGCCGCTGAAAACCGGCAAAAGCGTAGCCATCATAAGAAATTATAGCTTTATATCTAGTCATGTATCTATTTTATCAAGAAAATTTCTCTGCAACAAGTTTGAGAATTAAAAATTGTAAGGGGACAGTTTCTAGTATAATTTAGTTCTTATCTAGATTTTTTCATCATCTGTTTTCGCTCTGGAACTTCAATGGTTTGAACAATTTCAAATCCCTCTTTGTGGTAGAGATTTTTGGCTCTTTGATTTGACTCAAAAACCGTTAGGGAAATACTTTCTATTTCTTCATTTTCAAACATTTCTTGAACGAAGCCTTGGAAAGCTTTCCTACCTACTCCTTTTCCCTGCTTCTGTGGAGCTATGAGAAATCTTCCAATATGAAGATTTTTATCTTCTAGTTTGATTTTCTGGATGATGCCTACAAACTCTTCTCCAACAAAAATGGAAAAAATCCCTTCCATCTTTTGCAAGGATTGGGCAATCAAGGGGTAAGAAATTTTGGGACCCATCCATTGCTTCTGGAAACTTTCTCCCAAAGCATTAGACCAGCGACAAATGAGTTGGGCATTTTCTAACTGAAGTCCTTTTTCAAAGTGAATTTTCATATTTGCTCCTAAAATTTCTCCTTTATCCAACTATTATACTCTTTCTCTTATTTTTTCCGAATAAATAAGTATGATTCATCTTTATTTTTTTCTTGTTGGAACGATTCTTGCTTCCTTTCTAGGTTTAGTCATCGATCGCTTCCCTGAGAAATCCATCGTTTTTCCTGCTAGTCACTGTGATTCTTGTCAGACTCGCTTGAGACCACTAGATTTGATTCCGATTGTGTCCCAGATATTCAATCGCTTTCGCTGTCGCTATTGCAAGGTACGATATCCTTTCTGGTATGCCCTCTTTGAGTTGTGCTCGGGACTGCTCTTTTTAGCTTTTTCTTGGGATTTTCTAACTTTGGGGCAAATCATCCTAATCAGCGCTGGTCTGACCTTGGGCATCTACGACTTTCGCCATCAGGAGTATCCTTTACTGGTATGGATTTTCTTTCATCTGCTTCTAATGGCTTGCTCTAGTTGGAATCTAATCATGGCTTTCTTCTTGATTCTTGGAATCATTGCTCATATTATCGATATCCGTATAGGAGCAGGTGATTTTCTCTTTCTGGCTTCTTGCGCCCTTGTTTTTAGTCTTACCGAAATACTGATTCTCATTCAATTTGCTTCCACAACCGGCATACTAGCTTTTTTCCTACTAAAGCAAAAGGAAAGACTTCCTTTTGTGCCCTTCCTCTTGCTTGCTACTTGTGTGATTATTTTTGGTAAGCTACTGCTTCTCGGATAAAGTCAGCAATTTCTGCCACTTGCCCTTCATGCAGAGCCTTAACAATCTTGGAACCGACGATAACACCGTCTGATACAGCATTGAACCGTTCTACATCAGCTTGTGTGGATACACCAAATCCTGTCAAGACTGGAATATCAGCCACTTGATGAAGTTGAGACAAGTGCTTGTCCAAGTCATCTCGATAATTGCCTGACTTCCCTGTCACCCCATTAATAGCAACAGCATAGACGAAGCCTTCTGCCCCTTCAATCAACTCTTTTTGGCGCTCAATCCCTGTTGTCAAACTAACTAGGGGAATCAAGGCAATGTCTGTATCCTCCAAATATGGCTCTACAAAATTAGCATGCTCATGAGGGAGGTCTGGAATAATCAAGCCCTTGACTGCTGTATCAGAAAGGTCTTTAACCAATTTCTCCACACCGTACTGAAAGAGGGGGTTAAAGTAGGTCATGATGACAAGCGGAATTTCTGTTTCAATGGTTTTCAAGGTTTCAATCAAAGTCTGGGTAGAGGTTCCGCGAGCTAGACTGCGCAAGCCTGCTTCTTCGATAACAGGACCATCTGCAACCGGATCCGAAAAGGGAACTCCTATCTCAATGGCAGACACACCTAAATCTTCTAAAAAATGAATTGTTTCACCGAGACCATCTAATCCTTTTTCGTGGTCTCCAGCCATGATATAGGGAACAAAAATTCCCTTTCTAGTTGCTTTAATAGCGTTCAGTTTTTCTGTTAGTGTCTTAGGCATGAGTTTCTCCCTTCTTTGCTGCGTCTGCTTCCAAGCGGTCCTTGACTTGAACCACATCTTTGTCCCCGCGACCTGATAGACAGACAATCATAGACTTGTCTGGACCAAGTTCTTTGGCCAATTTCACCGCAAAGGCGATAGCGTGACTAGACTCCAAAGCTGGGATAATCCCTTCCACACGAGACAAGAGTTGGAATCCTTCCAAGGCTTCCTCATCTGTCACAGGAACATAGGTCGCACGCTTGATATCGTGGTAATGAGAATGTTCTGGACCGATACCTGGGTAGTCCAAACCTGCTGAGATAGAGAAGGCTTCTAAGATTTGTCCATGGGCATCTTGGAGAACATCCATGAGAGAACCGTGAAGAACACCCGGACGACCCTTGGTCAAGGTAGCTGCGTGATGCTCTGTATCCACACCAAGTCCTGCCGCTTCAGCTCCATACATAGCTACAGATTCATCTTCCACAAATGGATGGAAGAGACCGATAGCATTCGAACCACCACCAACACAAGCTACTAGGGCATCTGGCAAATCTTGACCTGTCAAGTCACGGTACTGTTGTTTAGCCTCTCGACCGATGACACTTTGGAAATCACGCACAATTTCTGGAAAAGGATGAGGCCCCAAGGCAGAACCAAGGATATAGTGGGTATCATCGATGTTGGCTACCCATGAACGAAGGGCTGCATTGACCGCGTCTTTGAGCACGCGCGAACCATCTGTTACAGCTTCCACCTTGGCTCCCAAAAGTTCCATTCGGAAGACATTGAGGGCTTGGCGTTTAACATCTTCCTCACCCATATAGATAGTACATTCCATGTTGAAAAGGGCTGCAGCAGTTGCAGTTGCTACACCGTGCTGACCGGCACCAGTTTCAGCGATAATTTTCTTTTTGCCCATGCGTTTAGCGAGAAGAACTTGTCCCAAGGCATTGTTAATCTTGTGGGCACCTGTATGGTTGAGGTCTTCACGTTTGAGGTAAATCTTGGCTCCTCCAATATGCTGGGTCAAGTTTTTTGCGTAGTAAAGAGGTGTTTCACGTCCTACATACTGGCGCAAAAGTTGGTTTAACTCTTCTTGGAAACTTGGATCTGCCTGACTTTCACGATAAGCTTCTTCCAACTCCAATACTGCTGTCATCAATGTTTCTGGAACAAAACGTCCACCGAATTTTCCGTAAAATCCTTCTTTATTTGGTTCTTGATATGCCATGTTTTACCCTCTCTATAAATCTTCTAATCTTTTCATGATCTTTTTGTCCGTCTGTTTCTACCCCACTTGAAACATCTACTGCAAAGGGGGTAAAGTGTTGAATAGCTTCTTCTACATTATCCTCATTAAGCCCACCTGCGATGAAGAAAGACTGAGATAGATCTGTCGTATCCAGTTGCCCCCAGTCAAAGGTCCGGCCACTTCCTGCCACAGGTGCATCAAAGAGGAGATAATCTGCCTGAGAATTGGGCACGTGACCATCTCCATCCACCTGCACAGCCTGAATGCTGGCACAAGGCAAATCCTCAAACAAATCATCCGCCACCTGACCATGAACCTGCACTAAGTCCAAACCAACCTTTTTAATCGCTTCTAGTAATTCTTCCCGACTTGGTGAAACAAATACACCAACCTTTTTCACATTAACAGGAATGAGTGTTGCCAGCTCCGCAGTCTGTTCCAAGGTCACCTGTCTTTTGCTAGGAGCAAAGACAAAACCAATGTAGTCTGCTCCAGCCGACACTGCTACCTCTACTGCTTCTTTGGTCGATAGTCCACAAATCTTAACCTTTGTCAATCTGCAACTCCTTGATTCTCTGGGCTACATTTTCTGCCTGCATGAGGGCTGTTCCCACCAAAATTCCATTAAAGTAGGGTGCAACTCGTTTCGCATCTGCTTCTGTAAAAATAGCAGATTCAGAAATGTACAAGCAATCGTCCTTGAAGTGTTTGGCCAAGTCTACACTAGTCTGCAAGTCAACTTCAAAGGTAGTCAAATTACGATTGTTCACACCGATAATTTGAGCTCCAATACGGTGGGCAACTTCTAGCTCTGCTAGATTATGAGTTTCCACCAAAACTTCTAGACCTAGCTCTGTCGCATAGTCATACAGTTCCTTGAGGCGTTCTTCTGATAAAGCCGCTACGATGAGCAAGATAACTGTCGCACCTGCATTGCGAGCTCGGATGATTTGCTTTTCATCGATAATAAAATCCTTGTTTAAAGTCGGAATCTGTACCTGACTGGAAATCTCACGAAGGTAATCCAAATGACCTTTGAAGAAAACTTCATCTGTCAGAACAGAAATCATAACAGCGCCGTTAGCCTCGTAAGTCTGGGCCTGTTGAACGATATCCACATCCAGATTGATATCACCCATACTTGGACTCGCCTTCTTGACCTCTGCAATAATTTGCAAACGGTCCTGATGGTTTTTCAAATATTCAGCCAAACAATAGCTTTCTCGCAGGGGCTGAAGTTCCTCTCGTTCCATCTTTTCAACTTCACGCGCCTTCTGCTCTAAGATACGTGACAAAAATTCCTGACTCATTTTTGGTACTCCTGTAATAGTCTGAGTTTTTCAAGAGCCTTACCACTAGCAATCACTTGGCGTGCCATTTCAACTCCGTCTTTGATACTATCTACCTTACCATTGGCATAAAAACCAAGACCAGCGTTTAAGACTGTTGTTTCCAAGAATGGACTTGGTTCGTTATTAAGAACGCTAACAAGGATGGCTGCATTCTCATGCGCATTTCCGCCACGAATGTCCTCAATAGCAATACGTTCCATACCCAAATCTTCTGGAGTAAAGGTTGACAAAGTGATTTCTCCATTTTCAAGAAGGGCAATGCTGGTAGTTCCATTCAAACCAGCTTCATCCAATCCTTCTGGACCAGCTACTACGATAGCACGTTTGCGACCCATGTTTTTCAAAACTTGAGCTGTACTTTCTAGAAGTTCTGGACGACTGATTCCTAGAAGCTGTGTTTCCAAGACCATTGGGTGAATCAGTGGACCTGTCAAATTCATGATGGTTGGAATTCCCAATTCCAAACGAGCTGGCATAATGTATTTCATGGCTGGGTGCATGTTTTTGGCAAATAGAAAGACGATTCCTGTTTGATCAAATACCTTACCCAATTGTGCTGGCTTGAGGTCAATATTGATTCCCAAAGCTTGCAAGACATCTGCTGAACCAGATTTAGAAGAGATAGAACGATTTCCATGTTTAGCCATGTGGATGCCACCACCTGCCAAGACAAAGGCAGCAGTTGTTGAGATGTTAAAGCTAAATGACTTATCTCCACCCGTACCACAGTTATCCATAGCATCTTGAATATTAGTTGGAATGTGTTGAGCATGTCCTCTCATAACTTGAGCGAGGGCTGTTCTTTCTTCAGGTGTTTCTCCCTTCATCTTGAGGGCTAAAAGAAGTGAAGCGATTTGTGCTTCTGTCACTCGCCCTGTTACGATGCGTTCGATCACATCTGTCATTTCAACACTTGATAGATCTTTAAAGTTCGCTAATTTTTCAATAATTTCTTTCATTTTGTCTTCCTCACTTTACAACTTTCTCGATAAAATTCTGAATAGAAGATAGGCCATCTGGCGTTCCAATACTTTCTGGATGATACTGCAAGCCATAAATCGGCAAGGTTTTGTGTTGAATACCCATAATAGCTTGGTCATCTGTCGAACGAGATGTCACTTCAAACTCTTCTGGCATCTCTTCAATTAAAATACTGTGGTAACGCATGACTGGACGATTGTCCTCGATTCCTTGATAGAGAACTGACGGAGTCTCAAATCGAATCTGGCTTTGTTTACCGTGCATAACTTTAGGAGCCAAGCCTAACTTGCCACCAAAGACTTCTGCGATGGCCTGGTGCCCCAAACAAATCCCTAGAATCGGTTTCTTACCTGCAAAATCACGAATCATTTCTTCCATCTTCCCAGCATCAGCTGGCCAACCTGGACCAGGAGAAAAGACCAGTCCATCTGCCTTTGTAGCTTCTTCATAAAGGTTTGGATCATCATTTCTCAAAACCTGAACTTCTGCGAAATTCCCGATGTATTGGGCTAGGTTATAGGTAAATGAATCATAATTATCAATCAATAAAATCATGGTCTTAGTTCTCCCATTCTAGTCATAGATTTAGCTTTGTTAATCGTTTCTTGGTATTCGTTTTGAGCGATAGAATCATAAACAATTCCTGCACCAGCCTGTACGTAGGCTGTTTTATTTTTAAGAATCATGGTTCGAATAGCTATGGCAAAATCCATATCTCCAGTTGCTGATAGGTAACCGATAGCTCCGGCATAAACGCCTCGCTTCTCTGTTTCCAATTCATAGATGCGTTTCATAGCCCGAATCTTTGGTGCCCCCGATACTGTTCCTGCTGGAAGAGTCGCTTTCAAGGCATCCATGGCAGTCAGTTCTGGTAACAAACGTCCTTTAACTACGCTGGTCAAATGCATGACATAGCGGAAAAGTTCCACTTCCATATACTTGGTTACTTGGACACTTGCTGTTTCAGCAATTCTACCGATATCATTACGTCCTAGGTCCACTAGCATTCGGTGTTCTGCTGTTTCCTTTTCATCAGACAGTAAATCACTTGCAAGTGCTGCATCTTCCTCATCATTGCTACCTCTAGGTCGCGTACCTGCAATCGGATTGGTTGTCACGATACCATTCTTGACGGACACCAAGCTCTCAGGACTGGCACCGATGATTTGATAATCTCCGAAGTCATAAAAGTAGAGGTAATTTGATGGATTTGTCACTCGGAGATTTCTGTAGAAGTCAAAAGGATTTCCAGTTACTTCTGCTGAGAAGCGCTGACTGAGCACGCATTGGAACATGTCTCCATTGCGAATCAAGTCGCGAGCTGTTTCTACCATTTCTTCAAATTTCTGAGGTGCAATATGTGGTCTAAACTGAAGTG
Source organism: Streptococcus sp. Marseille-Q7087 (assembly GCF_965111935.1). NCBI lineage: Bacteria > Bacillati > Bacillota > Bacilli > Lactobacillales > Streptococcaceae > Streptococcus > Streptococcus sp. Marseille-Q7087. Next base: position 1,353,758 of record NZ_CBCOPJ010000001.1, read on the forward strand.
AAGAAACGTCCAAATCTTCAAATTCATTTGGAGCAGGGATTTTCAACTCCTCTAAAACTTGATCCAAAGCCGCTTCTAGTTCTTCATTGCTTCGATCACTGTAAAGAGCATCCTCGATGATATGAATTTTTTCTTTCTTGTGGTCAAATACCATATAACTCTCGTAAACAAAGAAATGCATATCTGGTGTCCCAATCGTATCCTCAGGAAGCTGGCCAATTTCTTCATAGAGAGAAATCACATCATAGCCAACAAATCCGATGGCTCCACCTCCAAAAGGTAGGTCTGAATGGTGCTGGCTCTTATGAGTCACCTCATAGAGGAAATCCAAGGGATCACGATCAATCACCTGACCATTTTGATAAAGAACTCCATTTTCGAACTTAATCTCAAAAACTGGATTATAAGCCAAAATAGAAAATCGAGCATTTTTCTTTTCTCTTGGGATACTTTCAAGTATGACCTTGTGTTGTCCATTTAAGCGCATATACGCCAAGATTGGTGATAAAACATCTCCATGAATGATTTGTTCCATTGTATTTTCCCTTTCAGTTCTTCTTAAATCCCGTGTTTATTCTACAAAAAATCCCCACGCAAAATAACTTGCGTGAGGACGAAATTCGCGGTGCCACCTCAATTATAGGATTTCTCCTATCTCTCAATCCTGTCTCAGAACCTTCTTGTAACAGGCTGTGCGATAAAGGGCACTCCCTTGAGAATCATGTTTTCTTCTCTCATTTTCAGATGGACCCAATCTTACAGCTTTCTCTGCTTGTTTTCAGCAACCACAAGCTCTCTGTGAGAGAAATAGCTATAATTTTTCCATCTTTTATTTTTTAGCTTCAAGGTAGTCTGCAATGGCAGCTACGTCCTTGTCTCCACGACCAGAGACATTGATGATGATAATCTCATCCTTACTTAGTTTTGGTGTGCGTTTGACTGCTTCAGCGATAGCATGTGAGCTTTCAATAGCAGGGATGATTCCTTCTGTCTTGCTAAGTAAAAGCAAGGCTTGGACAGCTTCTTCATCAGTCGCTGCAACATATTCTACTCGACCAGAATCTTTAAAGAAGGCATGTTCTGGACCAACCCCTGGATAGTCCAAACCTGCTGAGATAGAGTAAACTGGCGCGAGCTCTCCATCTTCCTTAAAGACTGCATAGGTCTTCATTCCATCGACAATTCCTACACTGCCCTTGGTCATTGTTGCCGCGTGTTTGTCAGTATCTAGACCGTGACCAGCAGCTTCTACCCCAACCAATTTAACTTCTTCATCAGCTACATACTGTGAAAAGGCACCGATGGCATTAGAACCACCACCCACACAGGCAATGACGTAGTCTGGCAAACGTCCTTCTTTTTCCAAGATTTGACGACGTGATTCTTCACTGATTACTTTTTGGAATTCATGAACAATCGTTGGGTAAGGGTGCGGACCTACAGCCGAACCTAAAACGTAGAAAGCATCAAGGTCATTCATCCATGCTCCAAAGGCTGCGTCAACCGCATCTTTAAGGGTACGAGTACCAGTTTCAACTGCGTGAACAGTTGCTCCCATCATCTCCATACGGAAGACATTGAGACGTTGACGCTCCACATCTTCTGCCCCCATATAGACATCACATGCCATACCAAACTTAGCTGCAGCAGCCGCAGTCGCAACACCGTGCTGGCCAGCTCCTGTCTCAGCAATGACACGCTTTTTACCCATGCGTTTTGCTAGAAGGATTTGACCCAAAACATTATTAAGTTTGTGAGATCCAAGGTGGTTAAGGTCTTCACGCTTGAGATAAATCTTAGCTCCACCTAGGTGCTCTGTCAAACTTTCTGCAAAATAGAGCGGTGTTTCGCGACCTGAATAATCCTTCAAGTAATGGCGAAATTCAGCTAAAAATTCTGGATCATCCTTGTATTTATCAAAAGTCACTTCCAACTCATCTAATAAAGCCTGAATTGGTTCTGGTACAAAACTACCACCAAATTGTCCAAAATATCCCTTTGTTGTCATAAAATTTTCCTCTTTTCCATTGTTCCAAAATATGAAAACGCCCACACACGGAATTTACTTCCATGTGAGGGCGTTTGTAACGCGGTACCACCTCATTTGTAAAGAGAATATCCCCTTTACATCTCTGCCTTGTCTAACAACAAGTTGCACTGTAAGGTGTGCCTACCGAATTTTCATTGTTTCAAATTCACTTTTCAAATCAGCCCAATTTCACTATTTTCAACCACCTGTTCGCAGCAACCACAGGCTCCCTGAAGATCTAAAATAATTACTTTTCTGATTTGTTGAGTTAATTATATGTTATTGCGTTTTCTTTGTCAACCGTTTTCATTCATTTTTTACTAATTTTTTTAATTAGTTTTTTGTAGAAGCAAGAACTTCTTCAGAAACTCTGACAAAAGTCTCAATGATATAGTCTACTTCTTCATCCGTTAATTTCGTGTGAAGTGGTAGTGTAATTTCATTTACAAAGAAAGCATATGCTCGTGGATAATCAGCCATGTCAAATCCAAGATTCTTATAGGCTGTCAAAAGAGGAAGCGGTTTGTAGTGAACGTTACTTGCAATTCCTGCTTTGGCCAATTCTTGGATGATTTGGTTGCGTTGTTCGAGACTTGCTCCTTCTACATGGGTGATGTAGAGGTGACGACAAGATTCAACTGCATCTGTCTCATGCGCCAATGGATGAATACGAGTTCCTGCAAATCCACGGTCATAGCGACTTACGATTTCTTTACGACGTTGAAGCAAACCAGGATAACGATCCAATTGTACCAAACCAAGTGAAGCCATGATATCTGTCATGTTGCACTTGTAGGCAGGTGTTACGATATCGTATTCCCATGAACCTAGTTGCATCTTGGCTAGCGCATCCTTCGTTTGACCATGAAGAGATAGAATTTGGAATTCCTTGTACATTTCTTCATCATCAATAGCTGGATTTGCTTTCCAGGTCGCACTTCCTCCTTCTGCAGTTGTAAAATTCTTAACTGCATGGAAAGAGAATGATGTAAAGTCTGCAATGGAACCAGCTGGTTGTCCTTTATAGGTTGAACCCAAAGCATGAGCACTATCAGAGACAATCACAATACGGTTAAAGGCCTTTTGCCACTTGCTACTAGCTGTAAATAGGTCACGTTTCTTCTCAACAACTTGGAACAAACGGTCATAGTCACAGATAATCCCTGCAAGTTCTACTGGGATGATAACCTTTGTCTTCTCAGTAATTGCTTGCTCAAGCTTGTCGTAGTCCATTTCAAAGGTATCATCTTGGATATCAACCATCACTGGTGTCGCACCTACGTGAGTGATGACGCTACATGATGCTGTATAGGTCATAGCTGGAACGATAACTTCATCGCCAGGACCTACTTCAAGCACGCGCAAGATCAATTCAAGAGCTGCTGTTGCAGAGTTAAGGCAGACTGTCTTAGGCGTTTGAGTATAGACGGACAGACGACGCTCTAGTTCTTTTGTCTTAGGTCCTGTTGTGATCCAACCAGAACGGAGGGTATCTGCTACTTCAGCAATTTCAGCTTCGGTAATATCAGGTGGTGAAAATGGAATATTATACTTTGTCATTGTTTTACTCCTTTGATTGGTTTTAATCTTGCGACTACTTATTTTAAAACTTCAAATACAGTCTGGAACATGATCTTGATATCCCCGAAGAAATTAAAATCACGTAGGTAGGCTAGATTATAGTGCATCTTTTCTGGGAGGACTCTTTCAACATAAGCCTGGTCAACAGTCATACCTTTTGCAGTCATTTGACTGATAATGGCATCCTCGTCCTTATAGTTAATGCTGGCAAGCGATGTAATCCCTGCTGGTAAGAGCAAGGTAGCCATCATTTCAGAGCTATACTGCTCTGTGTAGCGTGGTACTTCTGGACGAGTTCCCACAAAGGACATCTCTCCTTTGAGGACATTGACCAATTGCGGAAGTTCATCCAAGCGAACACGGCGAATGAAATTTCCAACCTTGGTGATACGGCTGTCATTCGCAGAAGTTACTAGACTTCCTTTCTTGTCCGCATCCGTCACCATAGTCCGGAATTTCCAAATCTTGAAATGTCGGTTGTACTGGGTTACCCGCACTTGCTTGTAAATGACTGGGCCCTTGCTATCTAGCTTGATCCAAATACTTAGAATCAGAAATACGGGTGCAGTCAAGATTAACAAGACCAAGGCTAGAAACAAGTCTAGACAACGCTTGAGAATCAGTGAACCTTTTCTTCCAGAGACGAGCTGGTAGTATGGTTTTACCTCGCTCAATTGCATCTCCTGAGGTAGTTCATCCCATTTCAGCATGCACATTCTCCTCTGTTTTTTAATATGTAATCTTTATTAACATTCTACATTATACCACAAAATGAAAGAGGCGGTGCAAGAAATCTGTATTTTAAAGGAATTCTTCCTTAGGACAGAGCCCCTGCTTGCAAACTATACATCTTGTGATAGGTTCCACCCAAAGCCAAAAGCTCCTCGTGTGTGCCGCTCTCGATAATTCGTCCCTTGTCTAGAACATAGATACAGTTAGCATCCTGAATGGTAGAAAGACGATGGGCGATGGCAATGGTCGTCCGGCCCTGTCTCATCTTGGCTAGGGAATTTTGGACCAAGGCTTCTGTTTCAGAGTCAATATTGGCTGTCGCTTCATCCAAAATCAGAATTTTCGGTTGACTTGCGACGGTTCTAGCAAAAGCAAGAAGCTGACGTTGACCAGTTGAAAAACTCGAACCACGCTCAGATACAGGAGCATCATAACCTAAAGGAAGATCTTGAATGAAGGAATCTGCATCCACAAACTCTGCTGCTGCCTTAACCTGGTCATCGCTGATATCTTGGTACATGGCGATATTGGACTTGATGGTCCCATGATAGAGAAAAGGTTCCTGTAGGACCAGACCGATATTTTTTCTCAACTCCTCTTGACTATACTTACGAATATCCACACCATCAAGGAGAACTCGACCAGACTGGAATTCATAAAAGCGCATGAGAACATTAATGATAGAAGACTTCCCAGAGCCAGTATGCCCGACAAATGCGATGGTTTCACCTTTATTGACTGTAAAGGAAATATCATCGAGAATCTGGTGTTGCCCATCATAAGAGAAGGACACATGTTCAAAACGGATATTTCCTTCTCTAATCTCCGCTTGTCCATTTTCTTGGGCTGGTTCATAGTTAGTCTCATTGATAAGTGCAAAGACACGACCTGCTGACACCATGGATGTTTGAAGGGTAGAAAAGTTTTGCGTTACCTCGATGAGGGGATCAAAGAGGCGATTGATGTACTGGATAAAAGCATACATGGTTCCTGCTGTTATCCCCAGATAAAGACCACGATAGCCAAAGTAAGCCATCAAAACCGCATACCCCAATAGCTTCAACAAACTCATGGCCGGACGTAGGAAGAGAGAGTCAAGGGCTACCGAACGGTTGGCGTAGACCAGGTGCTCCTGGTTTATCTCATCAAACTCTTCTTGCAGGCGCTTTTCTTGATTAAAGGCTTGAATAATACGAATACCTTCGATATTTTCTGCCAGCTTACTGTTAATATCTGACAAGAGACTTCTGGTTTTTTCAATGACTTTGACAGATTTTTTACGGTAGAGATTAACCAAAAGGAAAATCAAGGGTAGAAAGAGCAATACTAAAGCTGTCAGACGATAGTCCAGAACAAGCATGGTATAAAGGGTTGTCACAAAGATAAAGACTGCCGAGATAAAGCTGGATAAGATCCCTGAAAACATATCACTAATAGTCTCAGTGTCATTGGTCAAACGAGAAACGATGGAACCTGCAGGTGTTTTATCAAAATAAGACATGCCTAGCTTTTCCATATTGGCAAAGGCATCACGTCGAATATCTCTAACAATGCTGTAGGACACACGAACAAATAGGAGATTTCCCACATATTGAACAATGGTTTGAAGAATGTAAAGTCCATAGTAGGCCAGCAAAACTGTAACAGCAAGCTGGTTGAGATTATGTAGATACTGGTCGATAAAGTGCGAAGCCACTAGAGGAATTACACTCTTAATAACAGTCGTCGCAAGGAGAAAGGAAAGTGCTAAAAAGGTTAAGAGACCATAGGGCTTGAGATAGGACATCAAACGTTTCAATACAGCCCATTGTTCTTGTTTATTGCGCATCTTCTTCTCCTTTCATTTCTAACTGTTGAGACTGGTAGGTTTGTGCATACCAACCATCCAAGGCGAGTAAGGCTTCGTGTGTCCCTTGCTCAATGATATGACCATCCTGCATGACCAAAATCAAATCTGCATGGACAACCGCACTGAGACGATGGGCAGTGATGATGGTCGTTTTATCCTTGCGAGTTTCCTTGAGATTGTTGATGATTGCGAACTCTGTCTTGGCATCTACAGCTGACAAGGAATCATCTAAAATCAGGATATCAGGATTTAAAATCATAGCCCGACTCATAGCCAGACGTTGCTTTTGTCCACCAGATAGACTGACACCTTTTTCACCAATAACCGTTTCAAATCCCTGGGCCATGGCTTGAATGTCTTGATAGACTTGAGCCAGCTTAGTTGCTTCTTCTACTTCTGAGAAAGGTAGATCAGGATTCCCAAAGCGAATATTGTCTAAGATAGAGCTTGCAAAGAGAAATTGGTCCTGTGGGACGTAACCCATCAAACTACGTAAGTCAGCTAGTCGATAGTTACGAATGTCATGGCCATTTAGATAAATGGCTCCTTGATCAACGTCATACTCACGTAGGAGCAATTTAATCAAAGCTGTTTTCCCTGAACCAGTCTGCCCAACCAAGCCCAAGGTTTGCCCCTTTTCGAGACTAAAATGTATATCTCTTAGCGTCTCTTCGTCTTCAAAGGCAAAACGATCAATGGCATAGTCCAAGCGCCCATTTTCAATCCCGTCAAGTGGAGATTCTGGGTCCTTGACAGGTGATTCTTGAGACAAGAGACTCTCAATTCGTTGATAAGAAACCTTCCCTCTTTGAGTAATATTAAAGAGGAAACCAATCGCCATCAAGGGCCAGACCAACATATCCAAGTAAGAGATAAAGGTGACAAGATTCCCAACGGTTACTTGTCCTGCTTGCACCATAAAGGCACCGACTAAGAGAGTTAAGGCATAGGAAGAACCAACAAAGAGTAGAACCATGGGGTCAAAGAGACTATCATATTTCATGGTTTGCAGATTCTTTTGGAAGGTCAAATCATTGACTTCCTGGAAAGATGCCAATTCATCAGACTGATATCCAAAGGACTTGGTTACCTTGATACCTGATACAGACTCTTGAACCTTATTGTTAAGTTCAGAAAAGGCTGCTTGGGATTCTCCGAAAGCCTTATGGGTCTTTCTCCCCAGACGACTAGTCGCATAGGCCATAAATGGCAAAGGCAGAATGGCAACCAAGGTCATCTGCCAAGAAATGCTAAAGAGCATGGTCAAGAGAGTCACTAAGGCCGTGATAGAGGCATCCACCGCCGACATGACACCACCACCTGCTAGACGAGTCAGAGCATTGATATCATTGGTTGCGTGAGCCATCAAATCCCCAGTTCGATAATTCTGATAAAAAGCAGGCGACATTTTTGTAAAATGCTCAAATAGTCTTGAACGCATAATTTGTCCAAGTCGGTAGGAGGTTCCTAGGATATACATGCGCCAAACATAACGCAGGTAGTACATCCCGAAAGCTGCCAGCAGGAGATAAAAGAGATGAAGCAGGAGCTCATCTTGTGTTAATCGTCCCGAAGTGATGGCATCGATCACGCGCCCCATGACCATAGGTGGGATAAGGTTTAGTACAGAAACCAAAACCAAAGCTACAATTCCAACTAGGTAACGGCGTTTTTCTAATTTAAAAAACCACCAGAGTTTTTGGATGATGGACATAAAATTCCTTTCTAATGACAAATGGAAACCTGAGGCGACTACCTCAGGTTTTTCCTATTCATAGGTGATGACACTAACTTAAACTTTGTCATATTCAGCGATAAAGATACTCAAAGGAGTAACATTTCATTTATTTTCAATCCTTTACATAAATCATTCTTTATTATATAGGAATGACCTGGATTTTTCAAACCATACGCTGGGGAATTCCTTCTTTTTCTGGTATAATATTGTCTATAATCTGAATGAAAAGGTAAACATTATGAAATTGATCTCATGGAATATTGATTCCCTCAATGCAGCGTTGACGAGTGACTCTGCGCGTGCGAAATTGTCTCAAGACGTTCTCCAAACTTTGGTAGCCGAAGACGCTGATATCATTGCTATCCAGGAAACCAAGCTTTCAGCTAAAGGCCCTACAAAAAAACACCTTGAGGTACTGGAAGAACTCTTCCCTGGATATGAAAACACTTGGCGCTCTTCTCAAGAGCCTGCCCGTAAAGGCTATGCTGGAACTATGTTCCTCTATAAGAAAGAACTCACTCCAACTGTTAGCTTCCCAGAGATTGGCGCCCCTTCTACCATGGACTTGGAAGGACGCATCATTACTTTGGAATTTGATACATTTTTCGTGACTCAGGTCTACACACCAAATGCAGGTGATGGACTCAAACGTTTAGAAGAACGTCAAGTTTGGGACGTCAAATATGCGGAATACTTGGCTGAACTAGACAAGCAAAAGCCTGTCCTAGCAACTGGAGACTACAACGTTGCCCACAAGGAAATTGACCTTGCTAACCCGGCTAGCAACCGTCGTTCACCAGGATTCACAGACGAAGAACGTGAAGGATTTACAAACCTTTTGGCCAAAGGATTTACCGACACCTTCCGCCATGTCCATGGAGATGTTCCAGAACGCTATACTTGGTGGGCACAACGTAGCAAGACTTCAAAAATCAACAACACAGGCTGGAGAATCGACTACTGGCTCACAAGTAACCGTGTAGCAGACAAGGTTACCAAGTCAGATATGATTGACTCAGGCGCACGCCAAGACCATACACCAATTGTCTTGGAGATTGAATTGTAAGGATTTTATTTATGGACTACAATGCAGTTATTCCAGAATTTATGGTATCAAATTTAGAACAGTCTCGTTCCTTCTACTGCGATTTACTGGGTTTTACCATCGAATACGAGCGCCCAGAAGAAAAATTCCTCTTCCTTTCTTTTGAGGATTGCCAGCTAATGCTAGAAGAGGGGACAAAGGATGAATTAGCTGAACTAACCTACCCATTTGGTCGTGGTGTCAATATCTCCTTTGGCATCAAGGATGTCCCAAAACTCTATCAAAAAGTAATCGAGTCTAACTATCCTATTCATCGTCCTTTGACTAAAAGAGAATTTCGAGTTGGTGAACAATATATCTACCCTCATGAATTTGCAGTTCTAGATCCAGATGGCTATTTTTTAAGATTTAGTGAATAAGAAAAAGGAGGCCGCTGGCCCCTTTTTCAGTAGGTAAACATGAATTGACAGACCTGTAAATCCAGTGACCAAAACCTTTGCTAAAGCCTATGAAATCAACATGTCAAAGAACTTTGATAGCCGTTTTTTGTATAATTGAGTAGAATAAAATCAGAAAGCGAGGAAATTTTATGCAAGTCGGAAAACAAATCCAGCACTATCGTAAAAAGAAAAATTTATCTCAAGATGATTTAGCTGAAATAATTTTTGTCAGTCGCCAATCCATTTCCAACTGGGAGCGTGGCGCGACCTACCCTGATATTCAAAACCTACTCTTGCTGAGCAAGGTCTTTGAAGTGTCATTAGACAAACTAGTAAAAGGAGATTTGGAAACTATGAAACAAATTATTCACGACCAAGAATTTATGCGCTATCAAAAAGATGAAGTGGTCTTTAGCTTACTGCTAATTGGCAGTCCTATCATCAGCACTCCCCTCATTCTTTATTTGGATGGATACGGCATCGCTATTAGTTGCTTGATTCTTGCTGTCGCTATATTCTACGCCCTACGCATTGAGAAATTCAAGAAAAAGCATAATCTTCGTACTTATCGCCAGATTGTCGCCTATGAACAAGGACGCAGTCTGAGCGAGATTGAAGAAGCCGAAGAAAGGGGTAAAGCTCCCTACCAAAGAATCATCCTTCCTATTCTATTTAGCCTTGGAGTTGGCGCTATTACTCTACTGATTTCTTGGCTCTTACTTACTTTCTTCCCTATCAAATAAAAGCGAAGTCAATAGACCTCGCTTTTTAAATATCCTTAAAGTTATAGAGTTGCGGATAGTGAACACACTCTGGGTTTTTAGGGCGTAACTATCTACTCATTTTAATTTATATCCTCACCTGTCTATCTTCTGATCGTTGTCCTGTGACAAACATGGTGAAGGTTGCCTTGCAGACATTTCGGCCATCTTGGTTGATGATGTCAACATCGACAACACAAGTGGTACGTCCTTGATGGACACATTCTCCTTTGATAGTGAGAACGTCCCCTAGATTTCCAGCTTTCAGATAGTTGATGGAAGACTGGAGTGTCACCCCGTCTAATCCTAGCGAAATCACCACAAGACCACTGATTTGGTCACAAAGGGTAAATAGATAGCCTCCATGGGCATTCCCATAGTAGTTGAGTGAGGAGTCCACTACTTTTGTCGTCACCACCACGTGACCGTCTCTCATTTTTTCAATTTCGTAATTTTCAAAGGCAGATATAGCGTCAAAGTGAAAATCTTTCATACGTTCCTCCTGATATTTCAAACGACACTATGATACTACTTTTCAAGACTCTACGCAAGAGAGAAGCACTTATTCGGGCAAAATACCAACCTGCTCCACAAAGCGCATAAAGGCAGCTTGTCCTTCTTCTGTTTGCTTGTAAACTCCTGCATATTCCAAAACTCGCGCAAAGATTTTTCCAACAGATTCTTGGACGATATTAAGAGCTTGGTCTTTGTCAGTCAATCCAGGATGGGATTCTTTCAACTCATCTGCCCATTCTTGGTGATAATCTGCTACTGAAACATCCTCTCCGACTAGATAAGCTGCCACCTGCTCCACTTCTTCCTTCAAGCGTGGTGGCAAGATTGCCAAGCCCATGACCTCTATCAAGCCGATATTTTCCTTCTTGATATGTTGGACATCCTTATGGGGATGATAGATACCATCTGGATGTTCTGGAGATGTTTGATTATCCCGCAAAACCAAATCCAACTCAAACTGCCCATCTCGTTTACGGGCTATCGGTGTAATGGTATGGTGCAGTGTTCCATCGCTTTCTGCCAAGACCTGTACACTTGGATCTGAGTATTGACGCCAAGCCAGTAAGATTTTATCCGCAAGGTCCGTCAAATCTTCTTTAGAATCTGAAGTTAGTCGAATCACAGACATAGGCCACTGAACAATCCCTGCTTTAACAGTTTTAAAACCTGCAAAGGTAAAGCTTTTCTGTAAAGGAGCCACTTCCATTGGGAATACATGTCGCCCACCTTGATAATGATCGTGTGTCAGGATAGACCCACCCACGATAGGTAAATCAGCATTCGAGCCTGCAAAGTAACCTGGGAACTGCTCCACAATTGCTAACAAACGTTCAAAACTTTGACGACTAATAGACATAGGACGATGTTGGCTATCAAGGAATATACAGTGCTCATTAAAGTATGCATAAGGCGAATATTGGAAGCCCCACTCCTGCCCAGAAATATCAAAACGGATAATCCGGTGATTGCTTCTAGCTGGATGGTTGACACGACCATGGTAGCCTTCGTTTTCCATACAGAGCTGACATTGAGGATAGTTGCTGGATTTAACCAACTTAGCTGCCGCAATCTCCTTTGGATCCTTTTCAGGCTTAGAGAGATTGATGGTAATCTCCAGTTCACCGTAGTCAGACGGAACACGATAAGCAATATTCTTTGCGATGGCCTTTAGTTTGATGTAGTCATTCTTCTGACTGAGTTGGTAGAAGTCCGCAATCGCCTGCTCTGGTGACTGGGCATAGGTAGCCCAAAAGTCACGATTGACCTGACTTGGACAAGGGTTTACCAAGTCCATGAGGTCTGCACCGAGAATTTCACGCGCAGCCAGACTATCTTCAATCGTTTCCAAGCGAACGGCTTCCTCAACAAGCTGATCTTTAAGGTCAATCAAGTTATCTTGGTCAGTCTTGACTTCAAGAACCCCATCCCCCACCAGTGCTAAAACACGATTGGTCAGATAAATCCGATCCAACTCTTCAAAGGTACTTTCTGCAATGACTTTGGTAACAAATTTTTCTACTAAGGTCACTAGAAAACCTCCTTCTTACTTTCTAAATAGTCTCTAACAGCATCCAAATCCTGAAAAACTTGTTCTGTTTTATTTAAGAAAGACTGTGCTGGTATTTTTAAATCTGGAATACAAATAACTGGAATCCCAGCTCTAGATGCCGCTTCAATCCCTGCTTCACTATCCTCTAGTACCAAGCAATTCTCTGGTAAAACGTTCAAATCACTACAAGCCTTTAAAAATATATCTGGGTATGGTTTGCTTCGCTTTACATCTTTTGCAAAAACTAAATGGTCAAATAGTGATAGTATACCATTGCTATCCAATATCATTCTAGCTCGAGATTCAACACTCGATGTTGCTAAAGCGATTGGAACGCCTTCTCTTTGCAAATAAGTAAGCAAATTTTTAGCACCTTTTTTTAAATTTACACCTTTGGCTAAGATTTGAGCTTCCAGTTCATAAACTTTATCCAAGGTTTGGTCAAAGTTCCAGGGTAAATCATAGGTATCCAAAAATCGTTGAACATTCTCCTCTTCCCTATGTCCACTGTAGTCTCTAGAATAAGTTTCTTCTGTGAAAGGAATTCCAAAATCTCTAAGCAATTCTTGATAAACTTTTAGAGAAATGATTTCAGTATCGGCTAATAAGCCATCTAAATCAAATATTACAGCTTCCATATCCTTCTCTCCTAATCTAAGACGCGAGTTCCACCTGCCACTTCAGCGATATAGAAGCTAGGAGCGTAACCAACGATTTCTTCATAGTGCTTGCCTACAGCTTCTTTAAAGGAATCAACAGCATCCTTTTGAACCAAGGCGATTGCACAACCACCAAAACCTGCTCCTGTCATACGAGCACCGAGAACACCTTCTTGAGCCCAAGCAGTATGAACAAGGGTATCTAATTCCAAGCCAGTTACTTCGTAGTCATGCTCAAGTGAAACATGAGAAGCATTCATCAAACGACCAAACTTGTCCAAATCTCCTGCTTGAAGAGCTGCTTGTGCTTTAAGGGTACGTTGATTCTCAAGAACGGCATGGCGAGCACGTTTCAAGCGATTTTCGTCTTTGATGAGATAGCTATATTCATCAAAAGCCCATTCATCCAATTCACCCAAGGTTTGAATATTTAAGTCCACTTGGAGTTCTTCTACTGCTTTTTCACACTCAGCGCGGCGTTCATTGTACTTAGAATCCGCAAGTTCACGGCGTTTGTTAGTGTTCATGATAACAACAACATTGTCCTTCAAATCAAGGGGAACCAAGTCATATTCTAAACTATTTGTATCCAGATAAATGGCACGTTGGTCTGCCCCCATACCGATTGCAAACTGATCCATAATACCAGAATTAACACCGATAAAGTTATTCTCTGTCAATTTCCCGATTTTAACCAAGTCTAGACGGTCCAATTTTAGGTCAAAGAGGTATTCTGCCACGACACCAGTCAAAAGCTCTAAGGATGCAGATGAAGACAAACCAGCACCATTTGGGATATTCCCAAATACATAGAAATCAAAACCTTTATCAATCACATGGCCAGCTTCTTGCAAGAAATGAAGGACACCTTTTGGATAGTTGGTCCAGTTGTGCTCTTTCTCAAACTTAAGGTCAGCTAGAGGAACTTCGATAATGCCTTTATCCTCAAAGTTTGCGGAGTAGAAACGCAAAACTTGGTCATCACGCTTGCGTGCTGCTCCATAAGTTCCTAATGAAATAGCAGCTGGGAAAACATGGCCACCATTATAGTCAGTATGCTCCCCAATCAAGTTGATACGGCCTGGTGAAAAGAAGGTTTGATCTGCTTCTTGACCAAAAACAGCAAGAAAATCCTTGCGAAGTGCATCAGCAGTAAGATGTTGTGTCATATGAATTCTCCTTTGACAATTTGTTAGGTAAAAAAGTTTACCTTGTAATCGTTTTCTTCTATTGTACCCAAGGGTTTTGCTTTGGTCAATATTTTTACCGATATTTTACTAAACTATGAGTAAAAAGATAGAAAAATATGCTATAATAACCTAAAAAGGAGGGGAATTATGGCTACACTCAAAGATATTGCTCAGTTAGCCTCTGTCTCAATCGCAACTGTATCTCGTGTCCTCAATCGCGATCAGAGTCTATCTGTCACAGAAGAAACCCGACATCGTATTTTAACTGTCGCCGAAGAACTAGGTTATACCAAACATCTTAAAACAGGCGAAAGTCACAAACTGAAACAAAAGATTGCCATTATCCAGTGGGTCAGCGAACAAGGTGAGTTGGAAGACCTCTACTACTACCAGATTCGACTAGGAATCGAAAATAGGGCACAAGAATTAGATTACGAAATCTTACGCTATTTCAATGATCAACCTTTTACGCTTAGCGAAGAAGTCATTGGAATTCTTTGTATTGGAAAATTTAGCCAAGCACAGATTGCATCATTTGAAGAATATCAAAAACCTCTAGTTTTTCTAGATAGTGACACCATAGCCTTGGGACACACCTGTGTCATTACAGATTTTAATAATGCTGTTAGACAGGTAGTCGATTACTTTACAGACCACGGGATTAAGAAGATTGGTATTTTATCCGGTCTTGAAACTACTACTGACCAAGAAGAAGTCATCGCAGACAAACGCTTAGGTTACTTTAAATCCTATACACAAGAAAAGGGAATTTATAACGAGAAATTCATTTTCCAAGGACTATTTACTGCCCAATCTGGATACGACTTGATGAAAGAGGCTATCGAAAAATTAGGAGATAAACTTCCACAAGCCTTTTTTGCAGCCAGTGACAGTTTAGCCATTGGTGCCCTTCGCGCCCTTCAAGAAGCCAGCATCAGCATTCCAGAGCGCGTCAGCATTATTTCCTTTAATGATACCATTCTAACCAAGCAAGTGTTCCCACCACTTTCCAGTATTACAGTCTACACCGAAGAAATGGGACGCACAGGAATGGATATTTTGAACAGAGAAGTCCTTCACGGCCGTAAAATTCCAAGCCTTACTATGCTGGGAACCAAACTAACTTTAAGAGAAAGTACCTAGCATTAAGTGCAATAGTTGAACATAAAAAATCCTAATAAAGATTCTCAAATCTCTATTAGGATTTTCTTTTTTTAATCCATCACAATCATAGACTTGATAGTCTTGCGTTCATCCATAGCCTTATAAGCTTGGTCAATATCTTCCAGTTTATAACTTGAAGTAAAAACACGACCTGGATTGATATCACCATCCAGAACAGCCTTGAGCAAGAATTGCTTATCGTACGTTGTTGCAGAGGCTGCTCCACCCGCAACAGAAATATTCTGAGCAAAGGTCGAACCAAGGGCACGGTTATTATAGTGAGGCACACCAACAATTCCCATACGACCACCATTATGAAGGACACCCAGTGCTTGCTCAACAGCAGCCTCAGTACCAACACACTCAAGTGCTGCATCTGCTCCACCGCCAAGAATTTCACGTACCTTGACAATTCCTTCTTCTCCTCGCTCAGCTACGACTGCTGTCGCGCCTGACTCCAAGGCCATTTGTTGACGGTCTTCGTGGCGACTCATAAGGACAATTTGGGATGCGCCACGCATCTTAGCTGCAATGACAGCACATTGACCAACAGCCCCATCCCCAATAACGACAACTTTGTCGCCTTTTTGCACATTAGCCACACGCGCTGCATGGTAACCGGTCGGCATGACATCAGCAAGTGTCAAAAGTGACTTGAGCATGCCTTCGCTATAATCTGAAGGTTGACCAGGAATTTTCACAAGTGCCCAATTAGCGTAGTGGAAACGGAGATATTCAGCTTGGAAATTTCCTCCTAGATTATTTCCAATATGATTGTCACAAGAACCATCAAATCCAGCACGACAAGCGTCGCATTCCCCACAGCCATGAGTAAATGGTACAATCACAAAATCACCGGGCTTGACTGTTGTAATGGCCTCTCCAGTTTCTTCAACGATTCCAATTGCTTCGTGTCCGCTATTTTTGTGACCCGCTTTAATATCTGGATTACGATAGCTCCAAAGGTCCGAACCACAAACACAAGCACGAACCACACGGATAATAACATCATCCGCCTCTTGAATGCTTGGACGCTTGATTTCCTCAATACCTACCTGACCTGCCTTGGTATAGACTGCTGATTTCATAAACATTTACCTCTCTGTATCTAACTTACTTCAAGTATACACTTTTTATGAAGCTTTCGCTCTCTTATACTACGCCTCATCAATGATGATGTTCATGTCCATGGTTTTGGACTGCTTCTAGCTCTTCCATATTTCGCTTATGAGTTTGATGACTTGCTAGGTCTGCGTCAATCTCAATGGTGATATTTTGAAAACCACAATCTTTGAGTTTGCTTCGAATCGATTCCTTGCAAAGCTCCATCTGTTCAATTTCTTTTAGACAAACATGGACAATGGCATTTTTCTCCAAACCATCCATGGTCCAGAGATTGAGCTGATTAAGGCTAGCAACATGGTCCAACTGCTCCAAGTCGCTTTTTACTTGCTTGATATCTACTCCTTCCGGTACAGCATCTAAGAAAATCTTAAGCGTGGACCAAAAACGTGGAATAGCTTTTGACAGAATAAAGATAGAGATGACAAGAGATAAGAGCGGATCCAGAATATACCAGTCGGTAAATCGCAGAACAATGGCCATTAGGATAACAGCCACCCAACCCAAGGTATCTTCCAGAAAATGCAGGCTAAGAATGGATTCGTTTTTTGTTTTTCCCTTACGAACTACTAGACTCGCCAATACATTGATACTGACAGCTATGATTCCTAACCAGAGGATTCCCTCATCGTTGACCGGTTGTGGATGAAAGAGTTTCGTTATATTTTCCAAGATAACCAGAACAGAGCCTGTCATGAGAATCACAGCCGTTACCAAGGCACCTAGAAGGCTAAACCGTTTGTAACCCAAGGTATAGTGGCTGTCTTCTTCACGATTGGAGATAGTTTCAAGAAAGGCTGATATCCCAATTGCGATGGCATCTCCCAAATCATGGACAGAGTCAGCAAGAACAGCGCTGGAACTAAACACTCCACCTGCGATAAACTCAATAATGGCATAACTCAAATTCAAGAAAAAAGCTAACCAAACTGCATGTTTTGTCCTCATAATCCTTAATCCTCTGTTATAATAGATTCATGAACATCTTGTTCATTATCTATTATCCACTACTATCAATAGAAAGGATAGAGGCAAACTGTTTACTTTGTACGTTACTGAACAGTTTGTTCTAAGTGTCCATATGACAGCACAGGATCGTCGCATCACCAAAACTCGAAAAGCTATCTATCAAGCTTTCTTACAATTACTCAACCAAAAAGACTACGAGACCATCACCGTTCAGGAAATCATAGACCTTGCTGATGTGGGGCGCTCGACCTTTTACAGCCATTACGAGAGTAAGGAATTATTGCTAGATGAACTCTGTCAAAAGCTCTTTCACCATCTCTTTGAGCGTGCTGAACACCTCTCACCACAAGACTATCTGGCTCATATCTTTCAGCATTTCAAGAAAAATCAAGACCATGTGACCAGTCTCTTGCTCTCTAAAAACGATTATTTTATCCGGCAACTGCGAAAAGAACTAGAACACGATGTCTACCCAATGGTAGCCGACGAACTCATCAAGTCCCATCCAACTCTCCCTCACTCTTACCTCAAACACTTGGTCGTCAGCCATTTCATCGAAACCCTCAGCTGGTGGTTGAAAAAAGGCAAGTCCTACACGGAACAAGAAGTGATCCAATTTTATTTGGAGATTTTAAAAGTGGGCTCGAACTAGAAGGGAGTATTTTCAATGACCAGCGTGCAATTTTACTTTCTATTTCCATCACTCTTCATGCTTCACGAACTGGAAGAAATCGTTTGGATGCCATCCTTTGTCAAAAAAATATCAATCCAGTATCCAAACAATCGAATCCTATCTTATTACACTCCTTTTGCTTTCAATGCCATTGTCTTAGAGCAATTTCTGATCCTAATGATGTCGCTATATCTTAGTTACCAATTTAACAACTATAGCATTTACGCAAGCATCATAATCGCTTATATCTACCATGTCTTAGGACATCTGATTCAGACAGTCGTTATTCGAAAATATGTGCCTGGATTGTTGACGGGAATTTTAACGAGTTTGTTTGCTCTTTGCAATCTCAAAAATGAATTTCCAATTAAACTTTATGGTTACTCTCTTTTTACCTTATTGGTTATTATTTTAAATCTTGTAGTATCATTTATGATTCTTCATAAAATCAGTCATAAAAAATAGTACTCAGGCAATCATATCTTAGAAAGGAAACCCTATGTTCTTCCCCATTCTTCTCGGCTTTTTTACGGCTTTCTTTGCCCTTGCTTTTGCTCTTCTTCACTTATTGGCTTCTCTGTCTGAAGTTAAAAAAGGGAATCACACTCTAGGAAATACATTTCTCCTCATCGGAAGTAGCCTTGCGACCTTATCTATCTTCCTCTACTTCTTTTTGCCGATTATCGCACTATCTCTTTGGCTGATTGGCTGTGGATTAATTTGCTACGGAGCCTATTGGAATGGCAAACAAAAAGAAAACTTCCATCCAGCCCACCATCTGATTCGAATTGGAATTGCATTTGTGCTTACCATCTTGTTAGCATTGGTACAATAAAAAAAAGGATTTTTTGATCCTTTTTTGTATACTCATAAACTAATACTCCTTTGATTATTGCTTAAGTATTCCTTCTTGAAGGAGAAACTCATGCGCAACCTCTTCAGCTGATTTACCTTCCACACCAACCTGATAGTTCATCTGACTCATCTGGCTCTCGGTGATTTTCCCAGCTAGTTTATTAAGAACATCTTCCAACTCAGGATGTTTTTCGAGTAATTCAGCTTTCATGAGTGGAGCTCCTTGATAAGGTGGGAAGAGGTGTTGATCATCTTCTAAAATCATCAAGTCATACCTAGCAATTTCAGCATCTGTTGAGTAAGCATCTGTAATTTGAATGTCACCTGACTGGATGGCTTGGTAGCGAAGAGCTGGTTCCATGGTTGCCACATTGAGATTCAATCCATAAACAGACTGCAAGCCCTTGTTTCCATCCTCACGGTCATTAAACTCCAGAGTGAATCCCGCCTTGAGCTGTCCTTCTACTTTTTTCAAGTCTGAAATCGTCTTAAGCCCATATTCTTGCGCAATTTTTTTGGGAACTGCTATAGCATAAGTATTTTGATAAGCCATGGGTTTAAGAAAGGCTAGTTGATCCTGTTTGGCAATGCCGTCACGAGCCACCTCGTAAACCTTTTCTGGGTCATGCCCAATTTGTGGAGATGGTTGGAGGAGACTCTCTGTCACTGTTCCAGAAAATTCTGGATAGATATCGATATCACCCTTTTTCAGCGCTTGATAAAGGAAATCTGTCTTCCCAAAGTTAGGCTTGACCGTCACCGTCATATCCGTATTTTCCTCAATGAGAAGCTTGTACATATTCATGAGAATCTCAGGTTCAGGTCCCAACTTCCCAGCTATAACCAGATTTTCTTTCTCTTTGTTAGGAATCATGCTTGGAGCATAACTAGCTCCCAAACCAAGGACCATCACTGCAAAAGCTGCAACAATCGTACGCAACTTTCCCTTTTCCAACCATTTGAGAATAACATTAAAGAGAATGGCCAAAATGGCTGATGAGATTGCACCGATTAAAATGAGACTAGCATTCCGACGATCAATTCCCAAAAGGATAAATGAGCCCAATCCTCCAGCTCCCACAAGAGCTGCTAGAGTCGCTGTCCCAATGATCATAACGGTCGCTGTTCGAACCCCCGATACAATGACAGGCATGGCAAGTGGAATTTCAAACTTCTTGAGTCGCTCCCACTTGGTCATCCCAAAAGCAATCCCTGCCTCCTCAAGACTAGGATCAATGCCGTTCAGGGCTGTGATTGTATTTTCTAAAATCGGGAAAATAGCATAAATGACAAGGGCTGTGAGAGCTGGTAAGGTTCCAATTCCCATGAAAGGAATAAAGAGCCCCAACAAGGCCATTGAAGGAATGGTCTGGAAGATACCTGCAACTTGTAGCACCCAATTCGCCACTTTTTTGTGGCTATTTAGATAAACCGCAAGTGGGATGGTCAGAAAAATAGCAACCAATAAGGTCAAAAGAGATAATTGTAAGTGTTGTCCCAGAGCTGTTACCCATTCACTAAATCGCTCTTGAAAGGTTGAAATCAAATTAGACATGAAGGCCACCTCCAAACAAGTTTGCTACAAAGTCTGTCGCAGGCGCTTGTAAAATTGTTTCAGGTTCTGCGACCTGGCGAATTTCCCCATCCTGTAAAACAGCAATTCGATCGCCTAATTTTAAGGCCTCGTCCGTATCATGAGTCACGAAAATAGTCGTCATACCAAACTCTTTGTGCAAGTCTTTGGTAAGAGACTGTAGCTGTTTGCGAGAAATAGCATCGAGAGCAGAGAAAGGCTCATCCATCAGTAAGATTTTTGGCTCTGCAATGATGGCCCGCACAATGCCAATCCGTTGTTGCTCCCCACCTGATAACTCACTAGGCATGCGCTCTGCATACTCTGCAGCAGGCAGACCCACCTTGTCCAAGAGTTCTTCTGTTTTAGAGGCTATTTGTTCCTTACTCCAGCCCTTCATCTCAGGAATCAATGCTATATTTTCAGCAACAGTCAAGTTAGGAAAGAGAGCAATGGCCTGCAAAACATAACCAGTAGAAAGACGTAATTCTCGTTCATCATAGTCCTTGATGCGTTTCCCATCCATATAAATATTGCCATCTGTCGGCTCCAAAAGACGGTTAATCATCTTGATCATGGTGGTCTTTCCAGACCCTGAAGGACCCACTAGCACCATGAATTCTCCATTTTCAATGCGAAGATTGACATCTTTTAAAATGTCCTTTTCTGTATAGCGCAAGGCTACATGTTTGTATTCAATCATTTTTTTCCTCAATAAGTTTTCTATCTCTAAGAATATCCAAAAGGCTGCTTGCTGGATGCCTTAGGACTTTTTCGATATCTGTTGAAACCCCAGCCTGTTCGCCAGCTTTAATCGCTGTATAGGTACTGACCCATGCATCGTACTCCCAAGTTTGTGCTGGCCATTTTTTTCGTGACTCATAGGCTTCTTCTACTGATTCATCTAGATACGTGATGTCCTTACCGGTCTCCTTTGAGAGAAGCGCTACGATTTCTTCCATGGAAAGATCCTCTGGTCCTGTCAAATTCAGGCTTTGATTTTCCCACTCCTTAGGATTTAAAAGAATTTCTTCTGCAACCTTAGATGTATCCTTACGGGCAACAGCTGACACAAGGCCACTGCCAGCCGGACCACGAATCTCTCCATTTTCAAGCGCCATATCAATCAGAAAGTCCAAGTAAAAATTATCTCTCAAAAAAGTGTAGGTGAACCCTAACTCCTTGATATAGGCTTCCGTCTGGGCATGATCTCGAGACAAGGTAAAGGTTGCCTTCTCATCTGCCCCATAAAAGGAGGTATAAACAATATGCTGCACCCCTGCTAGTTTTGCAGCATCTAAAAACTCCTTGTGCTCCTTGACACGCTCTGGATTTTCCCGAGCAGATACCATCAACAAGGCATCGATACCCTTTAAGGCCTCAACCACCTCTGGAGTATTGGTATACACTATTTTACGGATTTCTGCAGACGCGTAGACTTTTGCACGCTCTGGGCTTCTTGCTAGATGGACTGAAGCGATTCCTTTTTTATCGACAAGATCAGCCACATAGGAGCCTAAGTTCCCTGTTACACCTGTAATTCCGATCATAACTGTTACTTCCTTCCCCTAGATGTCATTCTCTTTAGCTTTTAGATTTGCGATTATACGCTCTTGATAGGCTTCAAATTCTCGGATTTCTTGATCTGAAAATCCTTGATAGAAAATTTCACCCAACTCTTTACTGACGCGGTCACCGATTTCTTTTTGCGCCCAACCGAGTTCTGTCAACGAGATATATTTTTTCCTTTTATCCTGTGTGCAAGGTTGAATCGTAACCAAGCCTTGTTCTTCCAATTTCTTAACCATACTGGTCAATGTATTATTGGCTAGACCCGTCGCAAGAGCGATATCTGTCGCAGTAGCGCACCCCAACTCTTGCTTCCACAAAATCGTTAAAATTTTCCCTTGTTCACTTCTGTATTGAGCATCTGGTTCCTTGCTCAGCAACTTTTGAAAGATACGCCCATTTAACAATCGAATCTGTAGATCTTGATAGCCTCCTAACATCTTGTCCATTTTGTCTCCTTTTTGTTCTATATCGAACCTTTTGAATTATTGTAACACCCTGAATTACATCTGTCAACTATTTCGATATCAAAATATTAACTTTTTTAAAAAAAGAGCTTAGCCAGCGCTAAACTCTTTTTCATTATTCTTCTTCAACCAAGCGTTTGAACTCTGCTTGTATTTCTGTATTTTCGGTTGGTTTCAAGTACATAATCCCACCATTAGTTGTCGGTGAATGAAAGACAATTGCTTCTCCTGTATTGGTTATCGCAAAGAAGTAGCTGTGCACATCCGGATATTTATCCCAGTTACTATAGCGCTCCACGATTCTGTACTTAGCGTTCCCTAAACCTGTATCCGTGTATACAGCATCCATTTTTTCGCTTGGTCCATTTCCAAAGGTATAGAGATTATCCGCACCAACATCTCCTCCTGAAATTCCCTTTTTGTAATTGGGTTGCCCAAGTCTTTCTCCCCATCCTTTAATAAAGGCTTCCAATTTCGCAGATTTATTAGTATTCCAAGGAGCCTTTTGTTTCTCACCAGAAATAGTCCTGCTAGAAGAAGTTTCAAATTTCTGCCAATCAAGTTGTTTAAAATCCAGCAATTCAGATTCACTCTTACCAAAATCCGAATGCAAACTTTTATTCCCAGGGACTCGAATATCCTGTTCTTGCAGTTTGCTTGCAGCTTGAGGATTTAAATTAAGATGATAAAGTACTCCTCTCCCTTCTCCAGTACCAGAGGACCAACTCAATTCTAGGATATCTCCACCCTTATAGATATTCATAGAATTTCTTGCACCACCATGACCAGCTACAAATCCTTCTGCTAGAAGAACCGGTTTCTCGTTCACTAAATAATATAAACCTGATATAAAATAATCACCACTAGATTGTTCAACACCTATTAATAATTCTTCAACACCATCCTGGTTCAGATCTGTATAAACATAGTGCATCTTATCCGCTTGATAAACCGAATTTTCAACAGACCAACTATTAATTGGACGATCAGCAACATTCAAACTTTTATATAGATCAGAAATTGCAGTTGGATCTTTAGACGTTGAAAGAATTTTTTGATAATCATCAAATACGGACTTATATAAAGCTTTATAATCCTTTTTAGGTACTTCAGTTGTTTGCTCAATAGTTGTAAAAGGTTGAATAGTATTAGATAAATTCGAATCTTTACTAGAAACTTCAGTATGATGATTACTACAACCAAACAAACAGAAACTAAAGGATAAGACAAAAAAACTTCCTAAAAATATGGGGTATTTCATAAATTTCTCCTCTAAGATTAATAACAACTAGTGTTAGATTTCACTAACATTATAGCAAATAATTTATCATTTTAAAAAGGATAATAAAAGACTACAAGATTAATTTTTTGAAAAAAAAAAAGAGCTATACAGCTCTTTAATTACGGAGAATAAGGGATTCGAACCCTTGCGCCGGTTACCCGACCTAACGATTTAGCAAACCGTCCTCTTCAGCCTCTTGAGTAATTCTCCTATTAATGGGCACGAGTGGACTCGAACCACCGACCTCACGCTTATCAGGCGTGCGCTCTAACCACCTGAGCTACGCGCCCAAGTAAAAACTTGGTACTTGAACAAAGTTCAAAGCGGGTGACGAGAATCGAACTCGCGACAACAGCTTGGAAGGCTGTAGTTTTACCACTAAACTACACCCGCATGATACTTATTAAAAAAATGGCGCGAGACGGAATCGAACCGCCGACACATGGAGCTTCAATCCATTGCTCTACCAACTGAGCTACCGAGCCAACATTGCGGGAGCAGGATTTGAACCTACGACCTTCGGGTTATGAGCCCGACGAGCTACCGAGCTGCTCCATCCCGCGTTAATAATAAAGGAGGATGTGGGATTCGAACCCACGCACGCTTTTACACGCCTGACGGTTTTCAAGACCGTTCCCTTCAGCCGGACTTGGGTAATCCTCCATCATTTCAATGGACCTTGTAGGACTTGAACCTACGACCACTCGGTTATGAGCCGAGAGCTCTAACCAGCTGAGCTAAAGGTCCAACAAGATCATTATAGCGGCGAAGGGGATCGAACCCCCGACCTCCCGGGTATGAACCGGACGCTCTAGCCAGCTGAGCTACACCGCCATCAATCGGGAAGACAGGATTCGAACCTGCGACACCTTGGTCCCAAACCAAGTACTCTACCAAGCTGAGCTACTTCCCGAATTAAATTGTAATGCACCCTAGAGGAGTCGAACCTCTAACCGCCTGATTCGTAGTCAGGTACTCTATCCAGTTGAGCTAAGGGTGCTCATTTTTATATGCCGAGGACCGGAATCGAACCGGTACGATCGTTACCAATCGCAGGATTTTAAGTCCTGTGCGTCTGCCAGTTCCGCCACCCCGGCCTCTCTAAGCGAACGACGGGATTCGAACCCGCGACCCCCACCTTGGCAAGGTGGTGTTCTACCACTGAACTACGTTCGCATCGACTCTGGTTTATATTAAAAAAAATGCCGGCTACATGACTTGAACACGCGACCCTCTGATTACAAATCAGATGCTCTACCAACTGAGCTAAGCCGGCTAATTTCTATTATGCGGGTTAAGGGACTTGAACCCCCACGCCGTTAAGCGCCAGATCCTAAATCTGGTGCGTCTGCCAATTCCGCCAAACCCGCAAATATGACCCGTACTGGGCTCGAACCAGTGACCCATTGATTAAAAGTCAATTGCTCTACCAACTGAGCTAACGAGTCAAATAACTTTCGTTATTACGGTCCCGACGGGAATCGAACCCGCGATCTTCGCCGTGACAGGGCGACGTGATAACCGCTACACTACGGGACCTATGGGAGTTAACGGGATCGAACCGCTGACCCTCTGCTTGTAAGGCAGATGCTCTCCCAGCTGAGCTAAACTCCCTAGAGCTAAGCGACTTCCATATCTCACAGGGGGCAACCCCCAACTACTTCCGGCGTTCTAGGGCTTAACTTCTGTGTTCGGCATGGGTACAGGTGTATCTCCTAGGCTATCGTCACTTAACTCTGAGTAATACCTACTCAAAATTGAATATCTATCAAATTCCAAGAAAACCTTACGCTTTCATATTCTCAGTTACTTTGGATAAGTCCTCGAGCTATTAGTATTAGTCCGCTACATGTGTCGCCACACTTCCACTTCTAACCTATCTACCTGATCATCTCTCAGGGCTCTTACTGATATAAAATCATGGGAAATCTCATCTTGAGGTGGGTTTCACACTTAGATGCTTTCAGCGTTTATCCCTTCCCTACATAGCTACCCAGCGATGCCTTTGGCAAGACAACTGGTACACCAGCGGTAAGTCCACTCTGGTCCTCTCGTACTAGGAGCAGATCCTCTCAAATTTCCTACGCCCGCGACGGATAGGGACCGAACTGTCTCACGACGTTCTGAACCCAGCTCGCGTGCCGCTTTAATGGGCGAACAGCCCAACCCTTGGGACCGACTACAGCCCCAGGATGCGACGAGCCGACATCGAGGTGCCAAACCTCCCCGTCGATGTGAACTCTTGGGGGAGATAAGCCTGTTATCCCCAGGGTAGCTTTTATCCGTTGAGCGATGGCCCTTCCATACGGAACCACCGGATCACTAAGCCCGACTTTCGTCCCTGCTCGAGTTGTAGCTCTCGCAGTCAAGCTCCCTTATACCTTTACACTCTGCGAATGATTTCCAACCATTCTGAGGGAACCTTTGGGCGCCTCCGTTACCTTTTAGGAGGCGACCGCCCCAGTCAAACTGCCCGTCAGACACTGTCTCCGATAGGGATCACCTATCCGGGTTAGAGTGGCCATAACACAAGGGTAGTATCCCAACAACGTCTCCTTCGAAACTGGCGTCCCGATCTCATAGACTCCTACCTATCCTGTACATGTGGTACAGACACTCAATATCAAACTGCAGTAAAGCTCCATGGGGTCTTTCCGTCCTGTCGCGGGTAACCTGCATCTTCACAGGTACTAAAATTTCACCGAGTCTCTCGTTGAGACAGTGCCCAAATCATTACGCCTTTCGTGCGGGTCGGAACTTACCCGACAAGGAATTTCGCTACCTTAGGACCGTTATAGTTACGGCCGCCGTTTACTGGGGCTTCAATTCATACCTTCGCGTTACCGCTAAGCACTCCTCTTAACCTTCCAGCACCGGGCAGGCGTCACCCCCTATACATCATCTTACGATTTAGCAGAGAGCTGTGTTTTTGATAAACAGTTGCTTGGGCCTATTCACTGCGGCTGACGTAAAGTCAGCACCCCTTCTCCCGAAGTTACGGGGTCATTTTGCCGAGTTCCTTAACGAGAGTTCTCTCGCTCACCTGAGGCTACTCGCCTCGACTACCTGTGTCGGTTTGCGGTACGGGTAGAGTATGTTTAACGCTAGAAGCTTTTCTTGGCAGTGTGACGTCACTAACTTCGCTACTAAACTTCGCTCCCCATCACAGCTCAATGTTATAGAACTAAGCATTTGACTCAGTTCACACCTCACTGCTTAGACAGACACTTCCAATCGTCTGCTTTAGTTAGCCTACTGCGTCCCTCCATCACTACATACTCTAGTACAGGAATATCAACCTGTTGTCCATCGGATACACCTTTCGGTCTCTCCTTAGGTCCCGACTAACCCAGGGCGGACGAGCCTTCCCCTGGAAACCTTAGTCTTACGGTGGACAGGATTCTCACCTGTCTTTCGCTACTCATACCGGCATTCTCACTTCTATGCGTTCCAGCGCTCCTCACGGTACACCTTCGCCACACATAGAACGCTCTCCTACCATACCTATAAAGGTATCCACAGCTTCGGTAAATTGTTTTAGCCCCGGTACATTTTCGGCGCAGGGTCACTCGACTAGTGAGCTATTACGCACTCTTTGAATGAATAGCTGCTTCTAAGCTAACATCCTAGTTGTCTGTGCAACCCCACATCCTTTTCCACTTAACAATTATTTTGGGACCTTAGCTGGTGGTCTGGGCTGTTTCCCTTTCGACTACGGATCTTAGCACTCGCAGTCTGACTGCCGACCATAATTCATTGGCATTCGGAGTTTATCTGAGATTGGTAATCCGGGATGGACCCCTCACCCAAACAGTGCTCTACCTCCAAGAATCTTTATGTCGACGCTAGCCCTAAAGCTATTTCGGAGAGAACCAGCTATCTCCAAGTTCGTTTGGAATTTCTCCGCTACCCACAAGTCATCCAAGCACTTTTCAACGTGCCCTGGTTCGGTCCTCCAGTGCGTCTTACCGCACCTTCAACCTGCTCATGGGTAGGTCACATGGTTTCGGGTCTACGACATGATACTAAAGCGCCCTATTCAGACTCGGTTTCCCTACGGCTCCGTCTCTTCAACTTAACCTCGCATCATATCGTAACTCGCCGGTTCATTCTACAAAAGGCACGCTCTCACCCATTAACGGGCTCGAACTTGTTGTAGGCACACGGTTTCAGGTTCTATTTCACTCCCCTCCCGGGGTGCTTTTCACCTTTCCCTCACGGTACTGGTTCACTATCGGTCACTAGGGAGTATTTAGGGTTGGGAGATGGTCCTCCCAGATTCCGACGGGATTTCACGTGTCCCGCCGTACTCAGGATACTGCTAGGTACAAAGACTATTTTGAATACGAGGCTCTCACTCTCTTTGGCTGATCTTCCCATATCATTCTTCTATAATCTTTGAGTCCACATTGCAGTCCTACAACCCCGAAGAGTAAACTCTTCGGTTTGCCCTCCTGCCGTTTCGCTCGCCGCTACTAAGGCAATCGCTTTTGCTTTCTCTTCCTGCAGCTACTTAGATGTTTCAGTTCACTGCGTCTTCCTCCTCATATCCTTAACAGATATGGGTAACAGGTAGTACCTGTTGGGTTCCCCCATTCGGAAATCCCTGGATCATCGCTTACTTACAGCTACCCAAGGCATATCGTCGTTTGTCACGTCCTTCTTCGGCTCCTAGTGCCAAGGCATCCACCGTGCGCCCTTATTAACTTAACCTTATTTTTTTGACCTTTCAGTCATAAACTCTTATTAATACTACAGCGTTTTCGGTTTATTTTCTTGTTACTATTTGATATAGATATTCAATTTTCAATGTGCATTACTTGGTGATCTCTCACCAATGGAGCCTAGCGGGATCGAACCGCTGACCTCCTGCGTGCAAAGCAGGCGCTCTCCCAGCTGAGCTAAGGCCCCACAAGACCTCTCAAGACTAAACAAGACCAATGTGCATTCCTTATCCTTAGAAAGGAGGTGATCCAGCCGCACCTTCCGATACGGCTACCTTGTTACGACTTCACCCCAATCATCTATCCCACCTTAGGCGGCTGGCTCCAAATGGTTACCTCACCGACTTCGGGTGTTACAAACTCTCGTGGTGTGACGGGCGGTGTGTACAAGGCCCGGGAACGTATTCACCGCGGCGTGCTGATCCGCGATTACTAGCGATTCCGACTTCATGTAGGCGAGTTGCAGCCTACAATCCGAACTGAGACTGGCTTTAAGAGATTAGCTTGCCGTCACCGACTTGCGACTCGTTGTACCAGCCATTGTAGCACGTGTGTAGCCCAGGTCATAAGGGGCATGATGATTTGACGTCATCCCCACCTTCCTCCGGTTTATTACCGGCAGTCTCGCTAGAGTGCCCAACTGAATGATGGCAACTAACAATAGGGGTTGCGCTCGTTGCGGGACTTAACCCAACATCTCACGACACGAGCTGACGACAACCATGCACCACCTGTCACCTCTGTCCCGAAGGAAAACTCTATCTCTAGAGCGGTCAGAGGGATGTCAAGACCTGGTAAGGTTCTTCGCGTTGCTTCGAATTAAACCACATGCTCCACCGCTTGTGCGGGCCCCCGTCAATTCCTTTGAGTTTCAACCTTGCGGTCGTACTCCCCAGGCGGAGTGCTTAATGCGTTAGCTACGGCACTAAACCCCGGAAAGGGTCTAACACCTAGCACTCATCGTTTACGGCGTGGACTACCAGGGTATCTAATCCTGTTTGCTCCCCACGCTTTCGAGCCTCAGCGTCAGTTACAAGCCAGAGAGCCGCTTTCGCCACCGGTGTTCCTCCATATATCTACGCATTTCACCGCTACACATGGAATTCCACTCTCCCCTCTTGCACTCAAGTTAAACAGTTTCCAAAGCGTACTATGGTTAAGCCACAGCCTTTAACTTCAGACTTATCTAACCGCCTGCGCTCGCTTTACGCCCAATAAATCCGGATAACGCTCGGGACCTACGTATTACCGCGGCTGCTGGCACGTAGTTAGCCGTCCCTTTCTGGTAAGATACCGTCACAGTGTGAACTTTCCACTCTCACACTCGTTCTTCTCTTACAACAGAGCTTTACGATCCGAAAACCTTCTTCACTCACGCGGCGTTGCTCGGTCAGACTTCCGTCCATTGCCGAAGATTCCCTACTGCTGCCTCCCGTAGGAGTCTGGGCCGTGTCTCAGTCCCAGTGTGGCCGATCACCCTCTCAGGTCGGCTATGTATCGTCGCCTTGGTGAGCCGTTACCCCACCAACTAGCTAATACAACGCAGGTCCATCTGGTAGTGGAGCAATTGCCCCTTTTAAACAGCTATCATGCAATAACTGTTGTCATGCGGTATTAGCTATCGTTTCCAATAGTTATCCCCCGCTACCAGGCAGGTTACCTACGCGTTACTCACCCGTTCGCAACTCATCCGCTCGGTGCAAGCACCAAGCTTCAGCGTTCTACTTGCATGTATTAGGCACGCCGCCAGCGTTCATCCTGAGCCAGGATCAAACTCTCATTAAAAGTTTGAGTTCTCACTCATTTCTGTCACTGACAGATTTATTGTTTTTTCATTGTTCAGTACTATAACCTTCAGTTATAGTGCCCTGCACATTGGTTCGTCTTGTTCAGTTTTCAAAGGTCTTTGTCGCGCTTGCGACAACTATATTAGTATATCACAGTCAGTTTTCTCTGTCAACAGGTTTTTTAACTTTTTTTAAATCCTATCAACCTTAACCGCGATACACCCATAGTCCGTACGGGATTCGAACCCGTGTTACCGCCGTGAAAAGGCGGTGTCTTAACCCCTTGACCAACGGACCTTGAGTTTTTCAACTCTTTCTATTATACCTACTTTTTAGCGCTTGTCAACTGGTTTGTTAAAAAAAGTTGACTAATTAATCTTTCGGTTTACAAACAAACATCTAGTTATCTGTATGATAAAAGTAGTTTCACTCTTACAATTCAGCGATTTGATTTAGATTTACTTCGGCTACTGTATCATTACCAAACATTGAGATGATCATTTTCACTTTATTATTATCAATTTCTGTGATTTTTCCTGTGTAATCTGTAAATGCACCATCAATAATACGGACTGTTTGACCAACTTCAACATTGATATCAAACTCTTGAACTGTTTGTCCCATTGATATCAAGATATCTCTGATTTCTTGTTCCAAAAGTGGCGTTGGTTTAGATCTGTTCCCATGCGATCCAACGAATCCTGTAACGTTTGGTGTGTTACGGACTACAAACCAAGCTTCATCGGTCATTACCATTTCTACAAGGACATATCCTGGGAAACGATTTTCTTCAACTTCTTTTTTCTTCCCATTTTTCTCAACTTGTACAGTTTGGGTTGGGATTTCAACGCGCAAGATGTTATCCAACATATTGTATGTTTGTGCACGTTGCAAAAGATTTTCTTTTACTTTATTTTCATAACCAGAATATGTTTGTAGGACAAACCATCCTTTATCAAAACTATCCATCTTTTTTCCTTTCTTAATAGTAAACTTCTTTTTAGCCTATTATTCTATTTTAAAAAATATTAATGAATCGAATCAATCCGCTAACGATTAATTGGTCAAATATATAAATCAAAACAACAAAGAAGGCAGTATATTCCATAATAGATTTAAAATCTACCCAACTTTGTTTTCGAGTTGGCCAAGTTGTATCTTTAAGAAGTGTAAAGATATCCTTAATAAAACTCATTTTTTTATCTCCTATCTCGTTTCTCGATGTGTTGTGTATTTACCACAATGTTTACAAAATTTATTTACTTCTAAGCGAGTCGGTTTGGGATTCCCACTAATTTTAATTGAGTAGTTTCTCGAACCACAAACCGCACAGGCTAAACTTGCTTTTTTAAGTGCCATAGCGCCTCCATCTTATCTATTATAACAAGAATCCCTGGCTTTGACAAGTTAAATTACACTATGCATTTTTTCTATTTTCAAAATAAAAAAGCCTAGGAATAATCCTAGACTCTATTTTACATTATTTACCAAGGTAGTATTCAGAAACTACGTTCAATTTTTCGTCAAATTCGAATACCAATGGTGGGAAGTTTGGAATTTCAACATCCATGATTTCGTCATCTGATAATTGTTTGATGTGTTTCACAAGGGCGCGGATTGAGTTACCGTGTGCACCTACGAATACGTTTTTACCATCTTTAAGTGCTGGAGCGATTTTGTCTTCCCAGAATGGAAGGGCACGTTCCAAAGTAACTTTCAAGTTTTCAGCATCTGGAATTACTGAGTCGTCAAGTGAAGCATAACGACGGTCAGTGTGAGCTGAATATTCGTCATCACGAGGCATTGCTGGAGGCAATACATCGTATGAACGACGCCAGATGTGAACTTGTTCAGCACCAAATTGGTCAGCAGCTTCTGCTTTGTTTTTACCAGTCAAACCACCGTAGTGACGTTCATTCAAGCGCCATGATTTTTCAACTGGAACCCACAATTGGTCAGCAGCTTCAAGTGCAAGGTTAGTTGTTTTGATTGCACGTTTCAATACTGAAGTGTAGGCTTGGTCAAATTCGATACCAGCGTCTTTAATCAATTTACCAGCGTCAATCGCTTGTTGTGTTCCTTTATCAGACAAATCAACATCAGCCCAACCAGTGAAAAGGTTAGCTTTGTTCCATTCAGACTCACCGTGGCGAGCGAAAACCAATTTTACCATTAGATGGATTCTCCTTTTATTTTTTGAGGTCCCCCTCGTTTATCTATTCTATTTTACACAATTTTTCACAAAAAAGCTAGTTAAAATCAACTAAAAAGAGAAGAGCAGTCAACTCTTCCCTTTAATAATGATTCATTCTTCAATTTTGAATTGTTTCAAACTTGCTAGGTACAAAGCTCCACCAATCACGAGGACGATTCCACCAATCCATCCTAAGAAAGGAATCAATGCAACTACAGATCCTACAATAAATAGAATTGAAGGCGCTAATGAAATACGTTTGTCATCCTTATAATAGACAAGTGAGATAATTCCAAGAATGAGGGTTGCAATTTTCACCAATGAGAACACAACGAAAGTAAGCCCCAATACAAATCCTACAACATCTTCATCTCGAGAAATAGTTATAAGAATAAGCATAAAAATTGGTAAGAAAGCTAAAATAGCTCCTGCAACAATACCAATAAATCCATCTGCTTGTGCTAGTGTTTTGGTCTTCATAAATATCTCCTTTTATTTTAATAAGGTATATTATACCATATTTTTAATAAAGTTTTTATTTTAAAAAAATACAGGAATTTTCCTGTATTTTTGTTAGATTATTTAGCTTCAAAGCCTTCTGCAACTGCGTCTGCAAAGTTTTCTTCAACGATGCTTGCACAGTTGTCACAGATAGTTGCATGATAGTGGCGTTCAGCAGTTGTTGGATTGATACGACGGCAACGGTCACACACTTCACCCGCTGCACGTTCTACAGTGAAAGCTACATCTTCAAAGGCTACTGCACCTTCTGGAGCAGCACCTTCAGCGATAGTCAATTCTGACACGATCAAGAGTTGAGCTACATTGCTGTTTACTGCTTCGAGTAGGGTTTTCACCACTTCATTTGGATAAACGGTCAAGTGAGCTTCAAGAGATTTACCGATGACTTTTTCATTACGCGCTTCTTCCAAGGCTTTTTGAGCTTGTCCACGGAAGTCCATGAAGGCTGACCATGTATCCAAGATTTCCTCTTGGTTGGCAAATGTTTGATCTTCTGGTAATTCTGACAATTGAACGAAGTCTTCCGCTTCAAACTCAAGGTATGACCAGATTTCTTCAGCAGTGTGAGGAAGGATTGGTGTCAAAAGTTTGGTGATCTTCACAAGGATGTCATAGAAGACAGTTTGCATTTGACGCCGTTCAAGTGATTTTGCACCTTCGATGTAGACAACATCTTTGGCAAAGTCAAGGTAGAAAGCAGACAAATCAACGTTGATAAAGTTAACCAATGCCTTATAGATTGTCAAGAATTCGAAGTTGGCATAAGCATCACGAATGGTCTTAACAAGTTGGTTAAAGCGAATGGTCATGTACTTGTCCACTGAACGAAGCTCTTCGTAAGCAACTGCATCCTCAGCTGGATTAAAATCAGAAGTATTAGCAATCAAGAAACGAAGCGTGTTACGAATCTTACGGTAAGTTTCAGAAACTTGACTCAAGATATCCATAGAGATACGTACATCGTTGCTAGAGTCTACACTGGTTACCCAGAGACGCAAGATTTCCGCACCAAATTGTTTTTCAACATCGCTTGGAGCAATGGTGTTTCCAAGAGATTTAGACATCTTCTCACCTTTACCATCAAGGGCAAAACCTTGTGACAAGATTTGTTTGTATGGTGCGACACCATGGTTGGCAACAGATGTGATGAGTGATGAGTTGAACCAGCCACGGTATTGGTCTGAACCTTCTAAATAGAGGTCAGCTGGGTATTTGAGCTCTGGACGGTTCACTACAACCCCATTCCATGATGAACCTGAGTCGAACCATACGTCCATGATGTCTGTTTCTTTCTTGAACTCGCCATTTGGTGAACCCGGATGGGTAAATCCTTCAGGCAAGAGGTCTTTGGCATCACGTTCCCACCAGATGATGGAACCATGTTCTTCAAAGAGTTGAGCCACATGTTCGATGGTTTCAGCTGTCATGATTGGTGTGCCATCTTCTGCGTAGAAGATTGGAAGAGGAACTCCCCAAGCACGTTGACGAGAGATAACCCAGTCACCACGGTCACGAATCATATTGTAAAGACGGACTTTACCCCACTCTGAGTGGAACTTGACTTTTTCAATTTCGTCCAAGATTTCTTGGCGGAATTTAGATACAGAAGCAAACCATTGAGGTACTGCACGCCAGATAATTGGTTTTTTCGTACGCCAGTCAAATGGGTAGGAGTGAGAGATTTCTTCTTGAGCAAGAAGCAGGTTACCTAGTTTTTCAATAACTGTTGGAACAACCTTGTCGTAGAATTGACCTTCAAACTCTGCACCAGCATTGGCCATCATGATACCACGTTCGTTGACAGTTACAGCAACTTCGAGACCATTGGCAACACCGACATTGTAGTCATCCTCACCAAAACCAGGGGCTGTATGGACGATACCTGTACCAGAATCTGTTGTAACGTGGTCACCAAGGATAACAAGTTCATCTACTGCTGTATCCCATGGGTGTTCTGTCACGATGTGGTTCAATTCTTGACCACGGTAAGTTGCCAACACTTGAACATCCGCCCAG
This sequence comes from Streptococcus sp. Marseille-Q7087, assembly GCF_965111935.1. Classification (NCBI taxonomy): domain Bacteria; kingdom Bacillati; phylum Bacillota; class Bacilli; order Lactobacillales; family Streptococcaceae; genus Streptococcus; species Streptococcus sp. Marseille-Q7087. Next base: position 1,388,764 of record NZ_CBCOPJ010000001.1, read on the forward strand.
CCAAATTTTTCAGACAAGCTGTTCAGCAACTCTGAAGCGACCACAAATTTACGAGATTCTCCAGCTGGTTGCACTAATACATAATCAATATCTGCACCAACAGTCAATCCACGAGAAGCCGTGATGGTAAATGGTGTTGTAGTCCAGACAACGATGTAAGTATCTGTATCTAGGACACCTTTGCCATCTTTAACCTTGTTGGCATAGTAAAGTGAAGTTGAAACCAAATCATGGTATTCAATTTCCGCTTCAGCAAGAGCTGACTCAGATGACCAAGACCAGTAAACAGGCTTAGCTCCACGGTAGATGTAGCCTTTATTAGCCATTTCACCGAAAACACGGATTTGCGCCGCTTCATAGTCTGGCGTCAAGGTTACATATGGATTTTCCCAGTCACCAGAAACACCCAAGCGCTTGAAGTCTTCGCGTTGTTTATCGACTTGAGAAAGAGCGTATTCACGGCAAAGTTTCAAGTACTCAACCAAGTCCATTTCTTTGCGTTTAACACCTTGTTTAGCCAAGACTTGCTCGATTGGCAGACCGTGTGTATCCCAACCTGGGATATATGGTGCGTAAAATCCTGACATAGACTTAGAACGAACAATGATATCTTTCGAAATCTTGTTCATGGCATGTCCTACGTGGATATTTCCGTTAGCGTATGGAGGGCCATCATGAAGCGTGAAATGTGGTTTTCCTTCATTTAGCTCTTGACGACGTTGATAGAGTTTTGCTTCTTCCCACTCTTTTTGCCAAACCGGCTCTTTAGTTGGAAGTCCGGCACGCATTGGAAATTCTGTTTTCCCAAGATTGAGAGTTTCTTTAAGTTTCATGTTTACTCCTTTAATGTAAATTGACAATATAAAAACCACGACTCGCAAAAAGGACGAAAATCGTGGTACCACCTTTGTTCGGAAAAAGACCTAGTCTCTTTCCCTCTTTTCCCGTAACGTGGGCAACGTCAAGTCTTACTCTTTTCAGACTTGATGCTAAGAGAGGATAAATTTACCAATAGGGATTGTAGGACTTCCACCATCTCCTACTCGCTAGAAATATATTTGATAAATTCTTGTTCTCTATTATAATCTTATAAAATTAGAACTGACTCTTGTTGAGTGTTAGCATCGTCTTGAGCTCCTTCCTCATGCGATGGTTCAACAGGAGTTTCAGCAACTGGCTGAACTTCAACTTCAGTTTCAGTTGGCTCTTCAGCAACTGGCTCTGCTTCCAACAATTCTTTGTTAGCTGCTTCAATACGTGCTTGAAGTTCTGCAACTTCTTCTGGAGAGAATTGACGAGTCATGTCAATCGGCTCTTCTTCATGGTATGACGATACATCTTCACCTAGAACCTCTTGGACAACCTCCTTGAAAGCTTCGTCACTAGTTTGCAAATATGTTGCAGTCGGACGCAAAATTTCTTCCCAATCTGATGAATCAACAATAGCCAACTGACTTTCGATTGTTGATTTCAAACGTTGGTGGAAGACGCGACTCTTGTTCTTCAACTCTTCAGTTTCCACAGCAACTTTTTTAGCATTATCTGTAGCTTGTCGCAAAATTTCATTGGCTTTATACTTAGCTTCATCAAGTAAACGTTGAGCATCTTGCTCAGCCTGCTTAATGATGTTATTAGAACGGTCATTCGCAGCTTGTTTTACACGTTCAGCTGTGTCTTGGGCAATCAAAACTGACTGACTCAACGAATCTTTGATTTCGTCAAAATAAGATAGACGCTCTTCTAAGTTTTTAATATGTTGCTCTTTTTCATGATTACTACGAACCAAATCTTCATAGTCACGAACTACAATATCTAAAAATTCATCAACTTCTTCACGATTAAAACCTCTAAATTGAACACCAAAGGTTTTATCCTTAATTTCTAACGATGTAATTGGCATATTTTTCCTCACTTACTTAATAAAAAATAGAATCATTCATTGCTTCTGGTTCTTGCTCTTGCTCGTTTGACACGGTTCTCTTAGGAATATCATTCGTATAATAGGAAAGATGTTCTTCTAATCTTTTAATATACCGTTCTGTCTCATCCTTGTTACGGACTAATTCTTCGTAGTTAATATAAATCTTATCTAAAAATTCATCAACTTCTTCCTTATCGTAGCCTCGGAATTTTGTTGAGAAAGCTTTATCTACAATATCTTTTGGTGTAATCAACATTTTTTCTCACTTGCTTAATAGTAGCTGAACTGCTAATTTTTTCTTATCTTTCTTCGTTTGACCGTTTTCTTTGAGCAAGATGATTCGGCCAAAGCGTCTGACACTTATCAAATCCCCAACTTTAACTTGATAGTCTGATTTTTCAACTATATGATAATTGACCTGAACTAACTTTTTTTCAACTAGAGCTGAAGTTTGTGAACGAGATAATTTCAATATACTTGATAAGAAGGTATCCAAACGTAAACTTGAAACTAGGATTTCCCTTTCTTGATATTCGATTTTTGACTCTATTATATCTGAAAAAGGACGTTCCACTAATCTTACAGGCAACTTGGAAATTTTTTGAATCCCATCCTGAAAAAGTGTAGTAAATCTTTGATCCACAACAATTTGAGCTTTCTGTTCTGTTACCAGAATGTCTCCAAATAACTTGCGGTCAATACCTAGTCGATTAAGAACCGTACCCAAAATTTTTGAATGGGTCAGCTGTTGAAACTTGCTGGGATACTCAATCTCAAGCAAGGTCATTTCAAAATCTTCCAAGGTTGGCGTAAAATAATCCGGCGCAAGTATCACCCTTGCATACTCTGTAGGAACAAAACTGGTACTAGTAAACGTCTTGACTCCCTTATTATTTCCCAGTGTCTCCAAGATAAAAACTTGGTGAGGGTTTATAAAAGGAGTTAAGATTGGTGCGTAATGTTCTTCTACCTGCCTTATCCATTCTAGCCCCTTGTCAATGAATGGAATATCTTCTGTTGCGAAATGTTGGTAAAGTTCTGTACTCATAACATAACCAGCAAATTGATAAGATAGCGACTGATTGCACGGATGAGAATTAGAGCTATCCAAACGGAGAAATCCAAACCTGCAATTTGAAGAGGTAGACGTTTCAGAGGTTCAAGAATAGGTTTACACAAAATCTCTAAAAACTTACCCAACTGGGTGTTATAAGCATTTGGAAACCATGATAATAGAGCAAAAGCTACAAGTATCATCGAATAGATATCTGTAGCATTTTGGATAAAACGAATTATTAGAAACATTAACGTACTCTATTTCTCTTCATGTCAAAGTCGTACTCTTCGCCTTGAGTTTCCTCTGGCAAACGGATATCTTCAATGTTAACCACAACACCAACTGGTGTCAAAAGATACATTGTATGTGCGACTTTTCTCAACTCCCCAGCAAGGACATGACGTGCTCCATCCAAGTAATCCAAACAACGACGAGCCTGAACTTCTGTCATATATTGGAAGTCAATCAAAATACTCTCGTTACCAGCTAACAAATCAACAATATCTGTTGCATCTTCGTAACGACGTGGGTAACGAACATCGATAGTAACTTTTTCAGTGCTACGATGACTTTCAATTGCTAGTTGTTGCTGACGAGCATGAAGTTTTGTAATGTTCTTTTCTTTTGCTTCAACTGGAGAAGATTCTTGAGCAGCAGCTTGCTGTGGTAATTCTCTCTTTGGAGGAACTGAAGCTAGTGGACGTTCAGAACGTGCAGCTACAACATCTGAAGCAACTTCATCTCCATCTTCTGTAAAGTAATCTATAAATTTATCAAATTTATCTTTTAATGACATGATTATTTCCTATTAAAAAAAGCTGTACCAATTCGAACAAAAGTCGAGCCACACTGAATCGCTTCTTTATAGTCACGACTCATTCCCATACTTAATTCTGTCATTGGCATATTGGGGAGTTGTTGTTCACGAATGTATTGTTGCAACTCTTGCGTTTCTTTAAAGATTTTTTGCAACTCTTCTGTTTGGGCTTCAAAGGGAGCCATGGTCATGAGACCAACATACTCGATTTTATCCAAGCTAGACAAGTCTGGCAAGACTGTCAATAGTTCTTCTTTTGAAAAACCATGCTTGCTTTCCTCTCCAGAAATATTGACCTGCAAAAAACATTTAACCGTACGATTGGCACGTTTTTGAATTTCTTGAGCTAATTTCAAAGAATCTAAAGCGTGAAAATAATCAACATAAGGAATGATATCCTTGACTTTTCTTCTTTGTAAGCTACCAATCAAGTGCCAAGTAACATCTTTATCACTTAAAGCATGATACTTCTCAAGAAATTTGTCGACACGGTTTTCACCAATGTGTTTGACTCCTTGGTCAATCAAATTTGCTGCAGTTGCAATATCAACATATTTTGTTACGGCAATTACAGAAACCGAACCGTCTTCACGGCCGGTTTCTTGAATTGCTTTTGTAACCTGTTGAAATACCTGATTTGTATTTTCTTTTAAATCCATCTCTATTAACGGTTTTTAAAGAATGGTGGTGTTTCTAACTCATCTTCATCAGAAGATGGAGCTTCGAAACGCTCAACTGGTGATACGACTGATTCACCTTGACGAACGATTGAATCACGTCTCAAGTCCCAATCACCAAATGCTGATGCTTTAGGTGCTTCAGTATGGCGTTGAGAAGGAGTTGGAAGTTCAGCTGTTTCAGCCAAATCAAAGTGACGGTCGTAAGTGTGAGTGTGCCCAGTTCTTGCTGACTCACGGAATGATGCTTGTCTTGCTTGTGGTGCTACCACTTTTTCAACTGCATCTTGACGAACTCCAGTTGCAACAACAGTTACACGAATTTCATCTTTCATTGATTCATCAATAGAAGTACCAAGCCAGATGTTTACACCATGACCAGCAGCTTGATTGACGATTTCTGAAGCTTCTTCAGCCTCAATCAAGGTCATATCCAAACCACCTGTTACGTTAACGATGACATCTTCTGCTCCATCGATTGTTGTTTCAAGGAGTGGTGAGTAGATAGCTTTACGAGCCGCTTCAATAACACGTTCTTCTCCGCTACCGATACCGATACCCATGAGGGCATTTCCTTTGTTTGCCATTACTGTCTTCACGTCTGCGAAGTCCAAGTTGATCAAACCAGGATTTGTAATCAAATCTGTAATCCCTTGAACACCTTGGCGAAGAACGTTATCTGCTTCAGACAAAGCTTCAAGAAGTGGAGTTTTCTTATCAACGATTTCTAACAAATTGTTGTTTGAGATAATCAAAAGAGTATCAACATGTTCGCGAAGTTCGTTAATACCTTCAACTGCGAATTGACCACGTTTACTTCCTTCAAAACCGAATGGACGTGTTACCACACCAACAGTCAAAGCGCCTAAACCTTTAGCGATACGAGCGATAACTGGTGCAGCACCTGTACCAGAACCACCACCCATACCAGCAGTAATGAAGACCATATCTGCACCACTGATTGCTTCAGTGATTACTTCTTCGCTTTCTTCAGCAGCCTTGCGACCAACTTCAGGTTGTCCTCCAGCACCAAGTCCACGAGTTAATTTAGGGCCAAGCTGGATAACTGTTTCAGCTTTTGTACTGCTCAAAGCTTGTACATCTGTGTTGGCTGCGATGAACTCAACACCTGAAACGCCTTCGTCAACCATGCGGTTAATGGCGTTCCCTCCGCCACCACCGACACCAATTACTTTAATTACTGCACCTTGTGCTGCTGCTGTATCAAATGAAAATGTCATATTTTATTCCTCTATCCTATTCATCAAACATGCTTCCGATTAAACTACGGAATCGTTCAGTCAATTTCGGCTTTTCTTCTGATTGATTTGGAGTTGTTGATTCAGTCGAATAAGTTGATTCAGCTGATTCAGTTGAAGTTGTTCCAAATACTGAACGTTGAGAAGTTGCAGGTTTTTCCTGACTTGGAGTTCTGAAGTCAATTGGTTGTTGACGCAAGACTTGATCTCCTCTGATAGCTCGTTGAGCCAAAACATTAACTTCTGTAAGACTTCCAGCGTATTCAGACAGACTAATCACATGGGCAAATGCTGGATTGCGGATACCTACTTGGTTTGGTACGTAAAGTTTCACACGCACTCCAAGCACTTCTTGGGCAAGCTCAACAACACCTGGTAGAATAGCATTTCCACCAATCAGAGCAATACCGCCTGGCAAGTCTAGCAAATGTCTTCTTTCCAAATCTTGTTTGATTTGTTCGAAGATGTGTTTCAATCTAGCTGAAATGATTTGAGACAAGTACTCTTCAGTAACCTCAACAGGTTCTACTTCCCCAATAACTTCAACTTGGAAAGTCTCTTTGCTTGCAAGTTGCGGGTAAGCTTCACCGTAGTTAAGTTTCAAGCCTTCTGCGATCTTCTTAGAAGTTTTAAGAACTTTTGAAATGTCTTTTGTAACGTAATCGCCACCTTCTTGGTAAACATTTGTGTATTGAAGTTCTTGGTTACGGATAGTTGCAACACTTGTTTGACCACCACCCATATCGATAACAGTCGCTCCAAATTCACGTTCACCTTCATTCAGAACAGATTGAACAATAGCAAGTGGTGAAATAATCACGTTATCAACTTGAACTCCAACACGTTCTACTGTCTTACGAAGGTTGTGAAGAATAGTTCTTGGACCAGTGTAGAGTAGCCCACGCATCTCCAAACGAACACCCATCATACCACGAGGATCACGAATACCTTGGAAACCGTCAACCACAAATTCTTCCGGCACAAAAGTGATTACTTCGCGATCTGGCGTCATGCTCTTTGTCAAAGCTGATTTAACAACATTTTCAACATCTTGATCTGTAATTTCTTTTGTGTCTGACGTTACAGGAATCATTCCTTGAGTTGGTTCAACCTGCAACAAGTTCGCTGGAAGTCCAACGTTTACAGACTTGATTGAAATCCCTGCTTTTTCTTCTGCTTGAGAAATAGCAGATTTGATAGCCGTCGCAGCGGCTTCGATGTCAACGATAATTCCATCCTTGACACCTTTACTTTTGGCGTTACTAACACCGATTACATTTACTTCACCATCTACAAGCTCAGCAACTAATACTTTAATTGAGCTCGTTCCAATATCTAAGCCTGTAAAGAAACCATTTCTAGTCATTACATTGCGTCCTCTCTATCTTCCAAGTTTCACACTTTGATTTTTTAACAGCTACAAGAAGGCATAGCTATTCACTGAATATTATATCATAAAAATTAGTTTGGTGCTTAATTTTTTATGATTTTATCGAAGGTTTTTCATTAAATTTAGTTTAATATTATTTTACAAATTGTTATTTTTAATTTTCTATATAATTTTTATTGAATTAACCTGAAAATTTAGTAAAAATATTTGAAAACAGAATGGTTTTCAAAGTTTTCTATATTTTTTTATATAAAAAATGCCATAAACTATTTATTCAATCAGTTCGGAATCCTAGTCCACCAGTCAAAATTTCTATACTTTAAAAAAAGAAGCCAGGAGACCTAACTTCTTTTACATTTTCAACTGTTTTAATGCAGTACGTAAATAATATCCTTCTCGAATCTCTTTTCCTACACGCTTGGTGTTTTCTAATAGAGTCTGGTAGTCATCTAAAGTTAACTCCTCTATTACTTGCGGCAAGTCATGTAGTGACTCGACTGCGATACCACACTCTTTCACTAGAACAAAATGAGAGAGAGCTGACTGCTTCCACACTACAAGCGGGAATCCAGATGCCAAGTAAAGGGATGCCTTGTGAGAGTTGTTGTAGCGAAGGTACTCGCCAAAGACACCACTACAGGTTTCAGCACTATCCCCATCCCATACGAGTCCAAATCCACCCTCAAGGGCTACAGGAAGCTCGTCAGGCAGAAAAGAACCAAAGTAAGTTTCATTCTCTAAAGCTCTACTTTCATCAAAACCAACACCATAGAGGTTATAGGCAGGATTTGCCGGCAATTTATACAAGTAACCAGCTTTTTCTTGTGCTAGATTACCTGCCACAATCATCGGCTGGTCTTTTGTTTGAACGATCTTCTCTTGGAAATTAGGAATCAAATAGTCAAAAATGCCAAGACTAACAATCTTATCTTCCGCAATTCCTTTATCCACCAAAACAGATTTCATAACCGGGTTGTGGGCGATGATTCCATCAGCTGCTTTGAGAAAACTTGCTTCTTGGAGGTACATCCGAATTCTGTGTTTTAAAGGCAGTGAAGTCATGTTGGCATGGCGGAGCACTTCTAGGTCATGAATCAAAAGATAGACTTTAATCCCTCTTTTTTGCGCTTTTTTAACCAAATGGGTGGAGAAAAAGCTATGGTGGAGCATGGGAAACTGGATCAACAACTCATCTCCTTGCTTTAGTTGATCCAAGGCTTGTCCAAAAGCCTTTGCCTTATGGCGTTGAGCCGCAAGGGTACTCATTTGATACCAATTGTCGACGGACAAGACCAAGGGGTGATAGCCTTCTTCTTTCACAATACTTTCTACGTCATTGCGCGCTTTATTTCCCGCGTTCTTTGCGTTGACATCATGCAGGAATTCTTCTTTTAAGTAGTATTTCATAGATTATTGTTTCTTTCAATCAAACTCATTTGCTACAACTTCCAAAGCACGCTCAATGATCACGTGCATGTCGTAGTATTTATAGTCTGCCAAACGTCCACAGAAGATAACCTTGTCATTTTTGGCGGCTTCTTCCTGGTACTTGGCAAACATGGCATTGTTCTTTTCATCGTTGATTGGGTAGTATGGTTCATCTCCACGTTTCCAATCAGCCGGGTATTCACGGGTGATAACTGTCTTAGGTTGTGTACCATACTCAAAGTGCTTGTGCTCAATGATCCGAGTATAAGGAATCTCACGCTCTGTATAGTTGACAACCGCATTCCCTTGATGGTTTTCCTCATCCAAGACCTCGTGTTCAAAACGAAGACTGCGATACTCCAACTCCCCATGCTTGTAATCAAAGTACTGATCAATCATCCCTGTAAAGACAATCTTATCAGCTGAAGTTTCCAGCTCTTCACGATTGGCAAAAAAGTCAACTCCAAGTTCCACTTCTACATCGCCCAACATATTTTCAATGATGACGTTGTAACCACCGATCGGAATCCCTTGGTAACGATCATTAAAGTAGTTGTTATCAAAGGTCAAACGAACTGGTAGACGTTTGATGATAAATGGTGGAAGATCTGTAGCAGAACGGCCCCATTGTTTTTCAGTATAGCCCTTAATCAACTTTTCGTAGATATCTGGGCCGATCAACTTGATGGCTTGTTCTTCCAAGTTCTTAGGCTCAGCGTCTTTCATATCAGCTGTTTGCTCAGCAATCTTATCCTTAACTTCTTGAGGAGTCTTGGTTCCCCACATAGCATAAAATGTATTCATGTTAAAAGGAAGGTTGTAAAGACTGCCCTTGTAGTTGGCTATTGGTGAGTTGATATAGTTGTTAAACTCAGCAAACTGGTTGACATAGTCCCAAACTTTTTTGTTGGACGTATGGAAAATGTGGGCACCGTACTTGTGAACGTTGATCCCTTCAATATTTTCACAGTAGATATTACCACCGATGTGATCACGCTTGTCAATCACTTTTACTTTTTTACCGCGTTTCGTTGCTTCGTGTGCGAAGATTGCCCCAGACAAACCTGCACCAACAATTAAATAGTCATACATTTTAAAACTCCGTTAATGAATTCTACAATTTCTTATCAATGCCGACTCGGAGTCAACATTACCCTAAAAGGCTACATATCGTCTATCAAACCCACCTAAAAATTAATGCTGAAGCTAGGTTATATTTAATGTAACACTATCATTTGATTCTTTTTCGCTAAAGGTATTTGTTGTAAATAGTAAAAACATGAATATATTATATGTAGGAACAAACCAAAAGGCTTCAATCATACAGTTAAAAGCAATCAATGATAGAATTGCAACTAATAAATATTGCCCCTCCTTATACTGTTTCCTTGAGGCGACAACATAAATTATTAGTAATAGTACCACAGGTACTATTCCATATGTAAACAACATCTGTACATAGGAGGAATCTACATAGTTATAACCTATTACAGATTCTGTCTTTCCACCCGACCCGATAAATTGAACATTTCTTGTTCCAAATAAATGAACCCCAAACGTATCAAATGCATTTCTACCTAGAGCCAGCCTCCCAGTAATCAATTTATTAATCGATACTAAAAATGGATTAGACCATGAAAACTTATAGGATAAATAGGTAACAACTGATGCAAATACAACAGCCGAATATGGAAGTAAGGCAAATATCTTTAGTTTTTTCCCATTACTATAATAAAAATAAATGAAAATAACTGTCGCTAACAAGATTGACAAAGCATTTAAACGTGCATCACAGTATTTTATAATGAAAGCTGATAGCAAGACACCAAACAGCGATCTAGTCCATATAAATTTATCTTTTAGAAGATAGGAAATTGCTAAAAATAGATAAAAGCAATGTGATGCAAAGTCCGTAGGATAAATAAACCCAAACGAATTTCGAATAACACCCGCACGATTATATTGTAGATTAGGAACCATGCCAACAAGTGATAAAAGAAAAACCCCAACGACTAGGATGCCCGCTACAATTACATAGTTCCTCAAAACTACTTTCATATCTACATTAACCAAGAGGACTAGCAGCATCGAATAGACTAGAAAACTAAGCCTATTCGTTTGAACATACACTAAAACCCCCGAAAGCAACAATAGAATAGAAAGTATTAGATATTTGTATGAGACACGCATTTTATACAAAAAACGAAGCCCTAAAAGCAATACAACTAAAAATAGGAAATTTACTTTAACTTGAAAAAAAGTCCTATCCAGCATCGTAGTTGATATGGTATTAAAAAATACCACTACAGATACAACAATGCTGACTAGTAGGTTTTCAAATTTAATTTTTATCATATTTTTTGAAAAAGAATCATACAGGGTGAATTCTAAGAAAAAGAAATATTGAATCGTATGAGAAAAAATATTATATCTTTAATCTTCTAGTTCACTTATACTCTTCTATCCTCCCTTTCCTAACTATTTAATCAACCAAAGCGAATTTAATCTAAACAAGAGTTTTTTACAACAAGACTATAAGCTACTGAAATTTCTTATTTATTCCATATAATTTCACTTATTCGATAACTGCTGTTTTAACTCTCTTGGATTAATTACTTTTAAGAATAGTATTTGAGAAATGTAAAGTATCGCTCCTATTGCAGCAAATACCATAACATTTATAACAGGTGTAAAATTCACTGTAGTTTTCACTACGAATAGTCCACCGTACATGAGAGCTGATGCTCCTATAATTTTAAAAGTCGAAGCAAGAATAGGCACTTCTTTTAAATAATTTCTTGTAAAATACAGTTGAATTGCCCATACCAAGGCTTCTGTTAATACAGAAACAATCGCTGCTCCGATATAACCTAATTTAGGTAGTAATATTAAATTTAATCCGACACTCACAATAGCTGGAATAGTTGTCGAAATCATAAATTCTTTATTTTTATTATGTGGAATCAAGATTTGAATACCCATAATATTTGTCCAGCCAATAAAGAACATTCTAAAAATCATAATTGCTATCGCATATTTAGCATCTTGGAAATCCTGTCCTAAGAAAAATTGCACGAAATCATCATTAACAATTAACATTCCTGCTATTATAGGAAAAATGACTAAATTGTATATTAAGAAAGACATCTGATGCATTTTATTTACAGCCTTGTGATCTCCAGTTGATAGGAGATTGGCAACACGAGGAAGCATTACGCTTCCTAACGAAGTCACTAGTGTAAGCAAAATATTGACCAATTTTAAGGCTTGGTCATAAATTCCGACGTCTTTAGTTGAGGCTAATGCCCCTAGCATAGTACGATCCAAAGTAACATATAGCGAAATAGCTATTTGCGGCAAAAACAAGAGAACAACTGGTTTCAAGTGTTGTTTAGCATAGGACCAATCAAAATGTGGTTTCCCGATAAATTCTCTAGCTGGCAACCACATACTAAACTGCCCCAATAATTCAAATATTGTTAGCAAAAACACATAAAGATATAAATCATTTGCTGATTTTACAAATAAGAAGATTGAAATGACACCGACCAGTTTAACAGTAATATTTCTAACTGTTATCTTGCGAAAATCCTCTAACCCTTGAAATAACCAGGAGATATCCATCCCTTTAGATACCAGACTCAAGCCCAAAATATATGCAACGGGATTTTGCATAAATGACAAGGACAGACATAAGAGAATGTATAAGCATATCGACAGAATGGTCGCACCAAACTGCAAGGTGTATATGCCCCAAAAGTTTTTTCGGATATCTTTACGATGGCCTGAAATTTCTTTTGTACCATAATTGGCCACTCCCAATGTCGCCAATAAAATAAAGTAGGTAACAATTGAATTGAAATAACCATAAGTACCTAAATCAGTTGAACTAAATACCCTAGTTACATAAGGTGTTGTTATAATAGGAAGAATTATGACTAAAAGCTGGTAAGAAAGATTATATGCATAATTTTTTAAAACCTTCATTCTTACCTAACCCATCTTCTCTCTAATTTTTTCATACAGTTTTGGAGAAACCAAAAGCATCAGGTATTTCACTTTATTTTTTCCTGTTATATTTGGATTAGGAATAATATCGTTGAAGTAACTAGTGTATTCTTTTCTGATTTTATTGACATCCGAATACATCTTTGAACTAAGCATAGCATGTACTACATGTAACCCCTTAAAGACATAACGTACAGTAAGTGCTTTCTTCATTTCCTTATCATTAGGATAATCTCTCTGAACAAATTCTCTATTCATCTCTATAGCCTTATAGAAGTCTAAAAATTTATCACTATAAGAAGAATTGACAATACTTCCAGGTCTTCTATAATATTTGTATAAATTGATGCATCCTACGGCAATTTCATTGCATGCTCCGATATGCTCAAAAGAGACAGCCAAATCTTCATAGATCATACCCTCTGGAAAAGGAAACTTCATCAATATTTCTTTTTTGTATAGTTTTCCCCCTGGATGAGTTCCAACTATATTTCCATAAAACATCTCTTTCAAAGCTGTATAGCGATCTAATTTCAAAGAATCTATGTTAGTTAATGAACCTAAAAAATCCTCACTTTGGAAGTCCCTAACTTCGATGACGGAAGTTGCAACAAGATCAACATCATACTTCTTTTGAAGTTGCACTAAATACTCAACAGTTCTACGATCATAGTAATCATCAGAATCAATGAAAATTATCCACTCAGCAGAAGCAAACTTTACACCCGTATTTCGAGCATTAGAAAGGCCTCCATTCTCAATATGCAAGACTCTAATACGGTCATCTTCTTGGGCATACTTATCACATATTTTTCCAGAATCATCAGTAGAGCCATCATCTACCAAAATAATCTCAATATCCTTGTACGATTGATTAATTAAGCTATCAACACAATATTTCAAATAATCTTCAACGTTGTATACTGGAACAACAATCGAAACTTTCCCCATTATACTAATCCCTTCATGATAACTTCTACAATCTGTTGACAAGCTGTTCCATTCCCATAAGGATTGCTTGCCTTACTCATCTTGTTGTATTCCTCTTCATTTTCCAAAAGAAGCTTAAAATTCCTATAAATATTTTCTTCTTCTATTCCTACCAATTTCAAAGTTCCTGCCGCAATCCCTTCAGGACGTTCTGTGGTATCACGCATGACTAAAACTGGTTTCCCTAATGATGGAGCTTCTTCTTGAACTCCACCAGAATCTGTCAAAATCATGTAGCTTTGGTTCATGAAATTATGGAAATCAATAACTTCTAAAGGTTCAATGATTTTCATGCGTTCATTATCCCCAAAGACTTTACTTGCCAATTCACGAACTTTAGGATTTTTATGAATTGGGTAAACAACTTTTACATCTTCAAATTCATTTAAAATACGATTAACAGCATTAAACATATTTTTCATTGGTTGCCCAAGATTTTCACGTCTGTGAGCTGTCAACATAATCAACTTACTATCCTTAGCCCACTCTAAAATTGGGTGATTATAATCATCCTGAACAGTTGTCTTTAAGGCATCAATAACGGTATTCCCTGTTACAAAAATATTCCCTCTTCCCTCTTTTAGAAGATTTTCCTTTGCAACTTCTGTCGGAGCAAAATGATAATCTGCAATAATAGAAGTAGTCTGACGGTTGAACTCCTCAGGGAATGGACTTTGAAGATTGTAGGTTCTTAAACCTGCTTCCACGTGTCCAACTTTTATTCCCATGTAAAAGGCTGCCAAGGCCGTTGCGAAAGTTGTCGTCGTATCTCCGTGAACAAGTACAATATCTGGTTTTTCTTGTTCAAGCACCGCTTGAATTTTGTCTAGAATACTGGTCGTAATTGAAAATAGGGTTTGATTCGCCTTCATAATCCCCAAATCATAATCAGGAACGACTTTAAAGACATCCAAAACTTGCTCAAGCATCTCCTTATGTTGTCCAGTCACGCAGACAAGTGTCTTAATCGAGTCATTTTTTTTCAACTCATTTACTAAAGGACACATTTTGATTGCCTCTGGGCGCGTCCCAAAAACCAACATGACTTTTTTCATTTTGATTCTCCCTTTAGTTCTCTATACAGTTCCCTATAGTTCTCCAAGAATAAAGGATAACTAAATTTATTTTCATAGTCTTTCTTTGCTTGGCTAGCAAGCTCCTGTCTTAATGTTGCATCCATAGCTAATTTATCAATAGCAGATGCCAGAGCAGCAGGGTCTTTTGCCGGAACTAGAATCCCATTTTTATTTGTTACAACTTCGTTTAATCCCGGTATATCCGTCGCAACTAAGGTTTTACTATTCATAAATGCCTCAATGGCAACTAAGCCAAATCCTTCAAATACTGAAGGTAAAACACAAAAATCAAAACTATTGATACATTCCACAATATCCTTACGATATCCTAAAAAAGTTACCGAATCTTGAAGATGTAGCTCTTTAACCTTATTCTCAAGTTCATTTCTAAGCTCACCATCACCAACGATAAATAATCGAATATCCTTAATAGTCAGTAAGGAAATAGCATCAAGAAGATAAGTCAAGCCTTTTTGTTCAGATAACCTGGCAACACAACCAAGTTTAATCCCACCATAACTGATAATCTCATCGACTTGGTCATCCGTTTCCTTTAAAACAACTCCATTATAAATAACCCTGCTATCAGTAATACCTACATCTTCTTTTAGGTTTTTATTTACTGCTTCTCCCACTGCCACACTTTTAGCATTTTTTAAAGCAAATCCATATAGAGGCAGTTTATCTTTAAAGACATTATGGGCTGTGTAGACATGGATCAATTTTGGATGGCGCATCTGCAACAAACGAATATAGAAAGCAGCCATCCGGTGATGGGTGTGGACAAGAATGATCTCGTTTTCTTTGATGATTTTGGAGAGACTAGCAAGAATCTTGAGCACAGTAGCTGGCTGTTTGCTATCGACGTCTAGAATCCGATGGTGTTGAATCCCATTCTCTGCTAGTTTATCTTCCCATAGTCCACCAGTAGACGCGACATGTACCTGATCAAATTCATCCTTGAGGTCTGTCGCCAACTGATAGACAATGCGTTCTGCCCCACCGATATCCATAGTCCGCGAAATGTGCAGAATATTATTTTTTTGCTTTCCGTTTTTCATGTACTACTCTCTTAATAAAAGTGGCATTTCCTACAAAATAGCGCTTAAATAGGCGTTTTGGTTCATTGGCCACACGGAACAACCATTCCAGATTGGCCTTTTGCATCCATATAGGTGCCCGCTTGATATGTCCTGAAAGGACATCAAAGCTTCCTCCCACTCCCATAAAGACAGAATTAACACCTTGATCCATAAATTTTTGAATGATGTATTCTTTCTTGGGAGAGGTAATCCCAACAAAAACAAAATCAGGATTTTTCTCTCGGATATCTTCTTGAATACCGTACTCATCTTCTTCAGAAAAATAACCATTACGATATCCAAGGACTCGTAAATTTGGATAGTCTTTCTTAAAGATTTCTAGCATGTCTATTAAAACTTCTTCCTTGGCACCAAAAAAATAAACCGAATAAGACTTTTCATTGGCCAACAAGAGCAATCTTTGCATCAAATCAATCCCAGCAACTCTCTCAGGAACTTGATAACCCAAAAAGCGGGAAGCAAGAACAACTGAAGCTCCATCTGCATTAATAATCTCAGAAGCGTTCACTATCTTTTTAATAGATTCATCTGTTTGACATTGATTAATTTTGTCTGCGTTCACCCCCATTAGATGGAGTGGCCGTTGCTCAAGAACAAATTTTTCAACAGCTTGGACAGTTTCGTCCATTGTTAAGGGGTCAATTCTGACCCCCATTAAATTAAAACTATTCAATTTAATCTCCCCACGTAGACTCAAAATGACCCTTACGCTCAGCTTCTTTTGGCAGTTGCATGTAATCACCGTATATTTTTGTCAAATATTCATCGGGATTTGCATGACAACTTATTTGTAAATTTTCAAATTCTAGTAATTGCGGTTCCCCGAACACTTCTTTTCTTGCGAGTTCACGTTCTCGGTAGGAACCCAAGACATTTCCGACCATAGTACTAGTCTCGTAATCATATTGTTTGATGATACTTTGCAATTTTTTATTAATTTTTGAAGTGTTTAAAAGTTTATTTAATTTCAAAGTTTTTGAAACTTTTACAATCGCATTTTCGAATGAACCTCTATCTCTCTCATGTATGCGATCGATGACAGAAATTTTAGACAAGGCACGATAGAACTTTATTTTATTTGTATGCACCCAGTAATGAATTCCGTCTTCTGGGTAACCATCTAAGGGAAAGATATCAATAAAGGGACTACACCATTCATTGCCAAATTGAATTTGGATTGAAGTATCCATAATAGAAGTATTACCTAGATTATCGTCGTGAAGTCTTAAAATAACACTTTCAGGAAGCTCTTTCTCACAGATTGACAAGAATTTTTCATAATCTTTTCTAGGCATTCCTAAATCCATATCGTCATCCCATGGGATAAATCCTTTATGACGAATGGCACCGAGTAATGTCCCACCCAAGGCGTAATAACGCAAATCATGTCTTTTACAAAGATCGATATAACTTTCTAAAAGAGTTAACTCTCCTAATTGAATTTCTCTCACTTTATTCATAGAATCATTTTGCTCCATCTCTCATCAGCACTACTTTTATTGTTTTTAATAAAATTTCGAAATCTTTCCAAATTGTCCAATCATCGATATAAGCTACATCTAGTTTGACAACATCGTCAAAATTGGTAATTCCACTTCGACCACTAATTTGCCATAGCCCAGTAATGCCTGGTTTAAAACTCAATCGACGTTTCTGCTCAGGAGTATACTTTTCATACTCATCCACTGTTGGAGGACGAGTTCCAACTAGGCTCATGTCCCCAATCAGTACATTCCAAAACTGGGGTAACTCGTCAATACTAGTTTTACGTATAAAACGACCAATTTCTGTAACTCGAGGATCATTATCCATTTTAAACATACCACCTTGCATGGTATTCTGATCCATCAATTGCTGCTTGATTTCTTCTGCATCTACCCTCATGGAACGGAATTTATAAAATGTGAAATAGCGACCATTTTTACCGACTCGGGTTTGAGAGAAGATTGCTGGTCCACCATCTTTTCGAATCATTGGAACAAGGACTATACTTACCAATCCACAGATGATCAGTCCAACAATTGCTCCTAAAATATCAATCATTCGTTTGGCAACTATGTGGCTTGGTTTGTAGAGATTTGTAGAAAAAGTTACTACATTTAATCCAGCCATCTCATGGATTTGTTTGTTTCTACCTAAATTCTTATCAAAGGCATTTAGATTAACAGTTACATCAATCCCCATCGTTTCAAATTGAGAAATAATGCTACCAATATCATAATCCTCACTTGGTAAATTTACGAAAACCTCATCCACTACTTCGTGAGTTGCATAATGAATGAGATGTTCACGCGGAACAATCGTAACTTTATCGTGTTTAAAACTTGGATCATCCAAAACACTCACTGCTACAAGCTTTCCAGAAACATCATTAGCAGTCAAGAGGCGGTCAATTACTTTCTCAGTACGTGTTGTTGCAGTTATTAAAAGAATTTTACGACTCCCTTTTAAATTATGGTTAAATTGTACCCAATATTTTTTTATAACAAAGCTGAGAATGTAGTTGAAAATTCCATATAATGAAAGGAAGTAAACCATTCCTCTTCTAGAGATTACAAATTGATCTTTCAAGAAGAAACTAGAGAAACTAATTAACAAGGCAAAAAAGATAATGTATTTTACTATCTCTAACAATTCGACCGATTGACTTCGCTTGAAGAAATCCTTTCCATATCCACTGATGTAGAAGGCAGCAAAGTGAAGAAAATAAAGGACAAAAACAGTTTTTGCAACAATTTCTGTTTCTGTTACAGAAATAAGTATATAAGCTAATACACTAACAAGTATACTCTGCAAAAACGCTAGAGTTACGTTATAGAAACCCCTTCCTTCCATATTTTACTCCCTAAACTTATTTTTTACCATAAGAACCATAGTTCCCATAACCACCATATGTACCATATGTACCATATTTTTCAAGATGAATATTGAACTTATTCAGAATTACACCAAGGAATGGTGTTCCAGTTTGTTCTAATTGGGTCTTAGCTTTTTGAACTTCTCTACGTTTAGTTGCAGAAGCCTCTGTCACTAAAATAGAAGCATCGCATTTTTGCGCAATAATTGCAGCATCGATAACTACTCCTATAGGAGCTGTATCTACAATGATATAATCAAAATACTTGCGTAGTGTTTCTATCATGACTTCAAATTTCTCACTTTGAAGAAGTGCCGTTGGATTCGGAGAAATAGCTCCAGATTGAACAACAAATAGATTTTCTACATTTGTTTCACACAACCCCTGAGATAAGTCCTTTGTCCCAGACAAGTAATCTGTTAAACCAGTGATTTTTTCTCTCGAAATGAAGACACCAGACATAACAGAATTTCGAATATCGGCATCAATTAGGAGCGTTTTATAACCAGCACGCGCAAAAGCCCATGCAATATTAGTTGAAGTCGTTGATTTTCCTTCTCCAGGTCTAACCGAAGAAATAGCAATAACCTTCAACTTATCTCCACTCAATTGTATATTAGTACGCAAAGCATTATAATATTCTTCTGCTTTTTTTACGAATGCTTGGCGTTTTTCTGATAATTCTAACTTTGCCATATTTTCTCCCTTACTTTAATTTCTCTAAATTTGGAATAACTCCCAAAAGCGAAATATGCATTACTTCTTCAATATCTTCTGGACGTTTCACACGGTCATCCAATATTTCGACCAATAGAGCTAATAGAATGACAATACTTGCTCCTGCACCAACACCAAAGATTGTATTGCGACGAATATTTGGAGAAGATGGTGATAGGGCAGGACGAGCTTCCTCCAATGTAGTTACATCAGATACTTTCGTTACAGAGATGATTTTTTGAGCAGCTACTTCTCTAAGAGCATTTGCTATTCGACTAGCTTCTTCAGGATTCCCATCTCTTACTGAAATTGACACTATACGAGTATCTGCTGGAACCGTTACTTGAACTTTTTTAGCGAGGGATTTTGCATCAAAACTCAACCCTTGTTCAGCTACTACTTTTTCTAATACATCTTGAGAAAGAATAATTTCTCGGTAGTCTTTTACCAAGTATGAGCCAGCTTGCAAATCTTGATTGGTTAGACCAGGCTTATCACCTTGATTACGATTTACCACATAAATACGTGTCGTACTTGTAAATTGAGGTTTAACTACAAACGAACTATACCCAAAAGCAACCGCACCTGTAACAATTGCTACCAATGCTATTATTAATTTACGTTTCCATAAAACTTTAAGCATTTGCACTACATCGATTTCGATTTTATCTTGTTGTTTCATTGTTTCTCCTATATAATTTCATCTTTTATAATTTTTAAAGGATTTATTTCAAAAAGCTCTTGAGCTTTTCCTTTGCCATATTTTCTACTTACTAAATCATAAGCTTCTTTCATATGAGGTCGTCTATTATCCAAGTTATGCATATCACTTGCCACAACATGAACTAAATCTCTATCTAAAAAATAGCGAGCACGTTTTTTCATAAACTTATAAGTATCCCCAAATAGTTTTGGTTTCAGAATACTAGAGCTGTTAATTTGTGTGTAGCATCCCATATTGATAAGTTCTCTTACTTTTTTCTCATCATTTTCTAAAGCGTGGTAGCGCTCAATATGAGCAATCACAGGTGTCACACCTAACATGAGAACTTTTGACAAGGCACTATGAATCTCTCGATAAGATGTATTCATACTAAACTCAATCAAGGCATAGCGTGTATCATTCAGTTTCGGTATGATATGATTTTCTAATTTATCTAGAACGTCACTAGTAAAATATATCTCAGCACCATATAAAACTGTTAAGTCAGGAGCTATCTCCTTGGCTAGTTCCTGAACCATCTTAAAATTAGTAGCAATTTTATCTTCTGGTGTCTCAAACATTCCCTTTCGTCGATGAGAAGTTGAAACAATTGTCCGAGCCCCTTGTGCATAAGCTTCTTTTAACAACGCTCGACTATCTTCTATACTTTTCGGTCCATCATCAACATCAAAAACTATATGTGAATGAATGTCAATCATCTTATTTCCCTTCCATGGTATCTTTAATAGCCGCCTTAACGGTTTCCAAGCTTGTTGGATCCACTTCTAACATATAAAGGTTGCTATCCGGCATAGCGTAGGATGGTAAATCCATACGCCCAGTTCCTTTTAAATCTTGGTTTGTGACAGTGTATTTTCCTCCACTTGCCAATTGGGCATTAACCAGATTAATCATTGTCTCTGGTGGCATATTGGTCTGAATGGAATTCTGCAAACTTTGGATAATGCCATCAAAATTCTTCAAGGCTTCTGCCGAGGTTAGTTTTTGGATGACAGCCGCTATCACTTTTTGTTGATTACGACCACGATCCCCATCACCATTTGTCAATGAATAGCGTTCACGAACAAAACCTAAAGCCTGTTCAGAATCCAGATGAACGTTCCCTACAGGGAAGTGATATTTCCCGTGTAGCGAAGTGAATTCTTGATCATTATAGACATCGACACCTCCGAGAAGATCAATCAACTTCAAGAATGAAGTAAAATTAAGACGAGCATAGTAATTCAAATTGATATCGTAGAGATTTTCCAAAGTATGGATAGAGGCATCAACACCATAAATACCAGCATGCGTCAACTTATCGTTTTGATTATTTCCTCCATCTGCTATTGGAACATAAGCATCTCTAGGAGTTGTCGTCAAGAGAATCTTCTTGGTGTCTTGATTAACTGTCATGATGATATTAACATCAGAGCGCGATACAGAGCTAATCGGTCCGTAAGTGTCGATTCCACTAACATACACATTAAAACTATTACCCGTAGTTGCTTTTGGCGCTGCAACTGTCTTTGTTAAATCTTTGATGTAGATTTTTCTTATCTTTTTAGCATAATCAGGATATTCTTGCTCAATTAAATTTTCAAAAACACCATTTAAAACAATTGCCTTAGTCTCACCAGCCAATAAACTCTTGTAAGATGCCAAATAGGAAGAACTCCCCTCCACTGTTAGATTTTTACTCTGAGTTGTCTTAATGTCATCTATCAACTTTTGAATATTCTCAGCATCTGTTCCTGTTGGAGCAGTCACACTAGAAAGTTGAGAAACATCATTAATTTCGCTGTCAGCTAATACTGCCACACTCATAGAGTATCTCGAATAATTAGAAGTGGCATTAAATTGATTTGCAAGACTAACAAACTGTTGTACTGCTACTACAGCTACTGAGCTTAGTAACACTGCCAAGACAAGCATAATCAATGTAAAGATTTTAGCTTTTTTCTTCAAAATTAAAATCAGTGCCAGCAATGCCACAAGTACGAGTACTACTGAGAGAATGATATTCACAAAATTGATGGCTAAAATCTGATATCTAAAAATTAGAAACAATAAAAAACAAGCAAGAACTACATAGATAATTAACAAACCTGCGTTCAAGCTCTGCTGAATTTGACTAGATTTACTTTTTTTCAAGCGTCTGGTACTCACGAAACACCTCTACAATATATTTTAATTTAATTATATCACAAACTATATCTCAAGGCTATCTACATCTACCAAGGAAGCGCTTGCTTTTTGCAGCATATGTTTACTTTTTACATATGTTTATATATTTTGATAGTTTAAATGTTTACAGGGGACAAAATAAATAAAAACAGAGCTTTTATAAGCTCTATTTTTATTTATTTAACGTGGCTTTCGAATTCTTTTTGACTCTTTTCAACTGCATTTTTACGTTCTTGTTCCCATTTAGATTTAGCTTCAGCAAATTGAGAACTTGTAACGACATCAGTCTGCAATCTCATGTACTTGTAGTTGTTTCCAGTACCTTTGATCCCGACAAGTGAGTATGCTCGTGTGAACGGTGTTACACGCGTCACTGAAGCTCCACCACCATTTGAATTTACAGGAAGCAATAGTGAACTATCGATCAGCCAAGCTTGTGCGTCTGCATAGTTTTCATAACGTTTTGTCACGTCTGTATTTTCAGAATCTGCTGCTTTCAATTTTTGAGTATATTGGTCCAAACCTAGACTAGTAATCTTGTTTGCATCCTTGCTTGGATCAAGTCCCAAAATTTTGAGATAGAAACCGTCCTCAGAATTGAAAGGATTGAGGTAAGTTGAAGGGTCTTGATAGTCAGCTGACCATCCATCCAAATTCAAATCATAGTCATGATCTGCTGGAGTTGGAGCTTGGAATGTCGCATTGGCATAGTCTTCCGTTGAAATTTGAACTACATCAATCACTACATTTTCATCCCCAAGAGTTGATTCAACCGATTGTTTGATAGAATTAATCTTTGGAAGCAAGGTTTTATTAACTTGGTCTACAGGCAAGTCCAAATGAATCGGGAAGGTTACACCTTGTGCTTCTAATTCTTTTTTAGCCTCTGCAAATTGAGCTTGTGCTTTTTCTTTGTTGAAGTATCCATCTTGAGCATCTTCAAGATTCATATTCGACCACTGTGTACCGTAGTTTACCAACTTAGATGCGACTGTCTCACCAAAAGTCTTGTCTCCAACTTGTACAAAAGTCGGTGGTACAAGTGTGTTACGAAGAGTATTTTTAGCAGCTTCTTCTCCATTAGACTGAGCTGAGTAGGCTGTACGATCAATTGCAAAGTTGATTGCTTGACGGAAGTTTTTATTTAAAATAGCAGCTTGGGTAGCTTGTTTTTGTTCATCACTAGTCTTAGCTGTATGATTGTATGTTTGGCGATTAACGTTAAAATTATAGTACCAAGAAGTCGCGTCCTGCAAGCTATAGACGATGTTGTCCTTGTATTTCTCTTTCGTCTTTGCAAAGTTTGAACTATTTGGGTAGACACCGGCAGATGAGTAAGCTCCGCTTTCGAAATTGCGGATAGTCATATCTTGGTCAGAACCATCAACATAAGCCAATTTAACTTTTTCAATCGTTACTTTTTCTTGGTCGTAGTAATGAGGGTTCTTCATGTACTCAAGAGATGATTTTGATGTAAATTCTTTTAACAGATACGGACCGCTATAAAGAATACCATCTGGTTTTAATTCTCCAAATTCTTTACCTTTAGAAGCTAAGAATTCTTCATTAACAGGGAATAAGATACTATTTGTAGTCTTAGAGTTCCAGAATGGTTCTGGTCGTGTCAAGGTATATTGGACAGTGTAATCATCTAGAGCCTTAACTCCAACATTTGAAAAGTCAGTATTTACGCCTGTGACATAATCATCCAAGCCCTTAATTGAGTTTTGAATCAAATCGAGTGCTTGACTCTTGTTGTCAGCTGCATACTTGATACCTGTGACGAAATCTTGCGCTTTAATTGAAGCATATTCTTCCCCATCAGCAGTGAACCATTTAGCATCCTGACGAAGTTTGTAAGTATAAGTCAAACCATCTTTAGAAACGCTCCAATCTTCTGCAAGAGCAGGAATAAGATTTCCGTAATTATCATTTTCAAGCAAACCATCCACCAAGTTGGTTACAACAGCGGTATTATCACCAGAGTAGTCCAACAGGTAGTTGAAGGTTGTCGGGTCAGCACCAAATGTTGACGAGTAGGTTTTAGCATCTGATGCTGATTTCCCGCATGCCGCCAATAAGACCGCTGCGGCAAGTGTCAACCCCGCTCCAATCAGTTGTTTTTTGAGTTTCATGATCCATTTTTCTCCTTTTATGTTAGGTTTTATGACATACAACTATTTTATCAAATTTTAGTCTAAAAGTAAAGTTATATACTATTCGACCTCTTATTTGCAATAGAAAAAAAGAAAGAAATCCTGCTAAAAACAAGATTTCTTTACGGATAGTTAAAGATTATTTAACGTGATTCGCTAACTCTTTTTGATATTTGGCATTTGTTTCAATTTTTTCTTTTTGCCATTTCTTGAGAGCTTCTTCGTATTCTTTAGCAGTTACAATATCATTTTGCAATTCTAAGCCTTTGAATACAAATGGATCTCCCTTGATACCAACTTGAGAGTATGCTTTTGAGAATGGCACTGTGCGACTAACTGTCGGAGAACCACCTGAAGATGCTACAGGGATGAGAAGTGAGCTATCAGATACCCAAGCTTGTGCTTTGGCATATTTTTCATAGCGTTTGTTGAGATCACTGGTTTCTGACGCCGCATCATCCAAGAGTTTCTTGTACTCATCAAGTCCAACTTGAGCCATGACTTCTGGATCTTTCCCTTTTGTGATCCCCAAGTGTTTAAGGGCAGAACCCTTCTTAGCATCTAAGATATTGAGGTAGGTTGCTGGGTCTTGATAATCTGGCCCCCAACCAGTTCCGTTCAAGTCATAGTCTTTCTGAGAAGGCACTTTGGCTTGAGATGTGATACTCATTTTCTCATTGTCAGTCATTTGAAGTACATCGATGACAACATTTTCACTTCCAAGTGCTGCTTCGACAGACTGTTTGAGAGAGTTGGTTTGTTGCACAGCAATAACATCTGTCTGTTCAACTGGAATATCCAAATGAATTGGGAATGTTACACCTTTGGCTTGCAATTCTGTTTTTGCTTTTTCAAAGGCAGCCTCTGCTTTTGTTGGATTGTAAAGAGTATCCTTACCATCTGTCAAAGCAACATCTTTCCATTGATCTCCGTATGTTACCAGTTGCTCTTGAGCCAATTCACCGAAGGTCTTTTCGCCGACCTGTACATAGTCATAAGGCACAAGGCTGGTACGGATAATCTTGTCTGCACCTTCTTCACCATTCATCTGTGCAGAGTAAGCATGACGGTCAAGAGCGAAGTTGATAGCTTGACGGAAGTTTTTATTAAGAAGCGCTTCTTTAGTTGATGTTTTTTGGGCATCATCTGTCTTAGCTGTTTTATTGTAAGACTGACGATTTACGTTGAAAGTAAAGTAATAGCTTGTCGCTTCTTGCGGACTATAAACGATCTTATCGCCGTATTCTTTCTTCGTTGAATCAAAACTTGAGCTAGTTGGGAAGAGACGAGCTGTTGTATATGAGCCTGACGCAAAGCTACGAATCAATGATTCTTGGTCAGAACCATCGTAGAAGGTAAGCTTGACGTGGTCAATTTTAACATTGTCTTTGTCCCAATAATTTGGGTTCTTTTCGTACTCGATCACTGATTTTGAAGTGAAGTTCTTCAAAATATACGGACCATTGTAGAGAATACCCGAAGGCGCTGCCGCACCGTAATCTTTTCCTTGAGAATTTAAGAATTCTTCATTAACAGGAAGCATAGTCGCTGTTGTCACCTTGGAATTCCAGAAGCTTTCTGGTTTGTTCAAAGTATACTCAACTGTATAATCGTCAACTGCTTTGACACCGACTGTTGAGAAGTCATTTGTCTCACCGCTGACATACTCTGCCAAACCTTTGATAGAGTCTTGGATAAGAGTTAGACCATCTGATTTACCATCTGCAGCATGCTTCAAACCTGTCACAAAGTCTTGTGCCTTGACTTCAGCATACTCTTCTCCTTCTGAAGTATACCATTTGACACCTTTACGTAGCTTGTAGGTGTAGGTCAAACCGTCCTGTGAAACAGACCAGTCTTCAGCAAGCGATGGAATCAAGTTCCCGTATTTGTCATTTTCCAAGAGTCCGTCGACCAAGTTGGCGATGACGTCTGATGTTGAACTTTTACTAGTAATGCTATAATCCAATGTTGTCGGATCGATGGCATATACGTATGAAAATGTCGTTGGAGCATCTGCTTTTTTCTCAGCCTTGTTACAGGCTGCCAAAAGTAGAGCTGCACTCATCGTTATACCTGCTACTGCGAGCCACTTTTTCGATTTCATCGGTATTCTCCTTTAAAATACTATTTTTCACCATTATACCCTATTTTTTTATAAAAGCAAGGGTTTTCATGGAATTTTTTAGAAAATTCAAACTAATATTTATTAAAGAAGTTTTTACACTTATTTTAGAAAAAAGCTCAAGCATCTTTGGACACTTGAGTTTTTATGGGTTTAATTTGTTAATTCAACACAGAAGGCATCCCAAGGAGCCATGGTCTGTGTAGTCAAAGCTTTTTCTACTGAGGTGTTTTCAATCAAGATAGACTTGACTGACTCTTCTACTGTAAACTCTTGCTGTTGGTTGGACAAATTGGCCAAAACTAGGAAGCGACGGTCTCCATCTTTACGGATATAAGCAAAGACTTTTTCAGCCGTTTCGAGAAGTTCAAAGTCAGCACGAATCAACCAGCTATTTTCCTTACGAATGTTTACCAGTTTTTGATAAGTATAGAAGATAGAATCCGGATTTGCTAAAGCTTCTTCTACATTTATCTTCGCATAGTTTGGATTTACAGCAAGCCAAGGTTGACCATCTGAGAAACCAGAATTTTTTGTCCCATCCCACTGCATGGGGGTACGGGCATTGTCACGACCGATGACACGGATGTTATCCATGATTTCTTCCATTGGAACACCATTTTCAAGAGCTTCACGCGCATAGTTGAGGGATTCAATATCCTCTACTTGCTCCAAGCTTTCAAACGGGAAATTGGTCATTCCAATCTCTTCACCTTGGTAGATATAAGGCGTTCCTCTCATGAGATGAAGCAAGATTGCATATGCTTTGGCAGATTTTTCACGGTAGTCTTGGTCATTTCCCCAGATAGAGACAATACGAGGGAGGTCATGGTTGTTCCAGAAAAGTGAATTCCAGCCATCTTCAACTCCCAACTCTGTCTGCCATTTGTTGAAAATTTCTTTTAATTTCGCTATATTTAACTCTTTTTGGTACTGCCACTTGGGTTGTCCTTCCTGATACTGAAGACAGATATGTTCAAACTGGAAGACCATAGACAATTCTTGCCCATCTGGATCCGAATAGAGTTTTGCTATCTCTGGTGTTGCTCCCCAAGTTTCTCCTACTGTCAGTAAATCTTTATCGCCAAAGGTTGCCTGATTCATTTCCTTAAGATAAGGATGAAGCATAGGGCCATTGTTGACAATCTTCTGATCAGGAATCTTCCCAATCATGTCAATGACGTCCATACGGAAACCGCCGATCCCTTTATCAATCCAGAAATTCATCATCTCATAGATTTTTTGGCGAAGTTCTTCATTTTCCCAGTTGAGGTCTGGCTGCTTCTTACTGAAAAAGTGGAGATAGTATTGACCAGACTTTTCATCGTATTGCCAGGCAGAACCACTAAAAGCTGACGTCAAATTGTTAGGTTCATCACGCCAAATATAGTAGTCACGTTCGGGACTTTGAGGATTTTCACGCGCTTCGATAAACCAAGCATGCTCATCTGATGTATGATTGACCACCAAATCCATAATGATTCGAATGTCTCGTTTTTTAGCTTCAGCAATCAGCTCATCCATATCCTCCATGGTGCCAAAAATAGTAGCGATATCTTGATAATTGGCAATATCATAACCATTGTCATCCATAGGACTATCATAAACAGGAGAAAGCCAGATTGCTGTAATCCCTAACTTCGCTAGATAGTCTAATTTGCTGGTAATGCCAGGTAAATCGCCAATCCCATCACCATTGCTATCCTTAAAACTTTTTGGATAAACTTGATAGACGACTGCATTATGCCACCATTTTTCTTGCATCTTTTTACCTCTTTTAAATTAACTTTACTCCATCATAGACTTTTTTTGCAATTTGTGCAAGCGTTTGCTTTATCTTTTTTCTCACTTTTGTGACTCTCTAGTTTCTTATCTTCTATTTTTTTTATATAATAGAAAATAGAGGTAAAATAATGAAAAAACAAGCTTTTAGTTCTGAAAAATATCTAAATTTACAACGCGACCATATCTTGGAGCGTATCAACCAATTTGACGGTAAACTCTACTTGGAGTTTGGGGGCAAGATGTTGGAAGACTTCCATGCTGCTCGTGTCCTTCCTGGTTATGAACCAGACAACAAAATCAAGCTCTTACAAGAGTTGAAAGAACAAGTAGAAGTTGTCATTGCCATCAATGCGAGCAACATTGAGCATTCTAAAGCACGTGGCGACTTGGGTATTTCTTATGACCAAGAAGTGCTTCGTTTGATTGATAAATTCAATGAATTGGGGATTTTTGTTGGCTCTGTTGTCATTACTCAATATGCTAGTCAACCTGCAGCAGATGCTTTCCGTAATCAATTAGAGAAAAATGGTATCGACTCTTATCTTCACTATCCTATCAAGGGGTATCCTACAGATATGGATCACATCATCTCTCCAGAAGGAATGGGGAAAAACGACTATATCAAAACTAGTCGCAATTTGATTGTCGTTACAGCTCCTGGACCTGGGTCAGGTAAGTTGGCGACTTGTATGTCTAACATGTACCACGACCAACTGAATGGTATCAAGTCTGGTTATGCTAAATTTGAAACTTTCCCAGTCTGGAATCTCCCTCTCCATCATCCAGTCAACTTAGCTTATGAAGCTGCCACAGCAGACCTAGATGATGTTAATATGATTGACCCATTCCATCTCCAAACTTACGGAGAAACAACAGTTAACTACAACCGCGATATCGAGATTTTCCCTGTTCTTAAGCGCATGCTAGAACGTATCTTGGGTGAGTCTCCTTATGCATCTCCAACTGACATGGGTGTAAATATGGTTGGTTTTGCCATCACTGATAACGACGCTGCCATTGAAGCATCTAAACAGGAAATTATCCGCCGCTATTACCAGACAGTCCTCGACTTCAAAGCTGAGAAGGTTGGAGAAACAGCTGTGAAGAAGATTGAGCTTCTCATGAATGATCTCGGTATCACACCAGCTGATCGTAAGGTAGCTGTAGCTGCTCGACAAAGAGCTGAAGAAACAGACGGACCTGCCCTAGCTCTTGAATTACCTTCTGGTGAAATCGTTACAGGTAAGAACTCAGAACTATTTGGCCCAACAGCAGCTGCCTTGATTAATGCTATCAAAAAATCAGCTAATATCGATGCAGAAACAAAATTAATCGAACCTGAAGTGGTAAAACCAATCCAAGGTTTGAAAATCAATCACTTGGGCAGTCGCAACCCACGTCTTCATTCTAACGAAATTCTCATTGCACTAGCCATCACAGCTATGCAAAATCCTGATGCAGATCATGCCATGAAAGAACTCGGAAATCTCAAAGGAAGCGAAGCTCATTCTACAATTATCTTAACGGATGAAGACAAGAACGTCCTTCGTAAACTTGGAATCAACGTAACTTTTGATCCTTACTACCAATATGACCGCTTGTATCGCAAGTAGATTGAAAGCTAGTTGAACTCTTTTACCCACCATCACCCCTAATCGTTAGATTCCTAATCTCTCCTAAGGGGTGACTTTATTTTACGCAAACAACCTCGGTGTCCTCCACCTATCTTATTTCCTAATTTTCAAAAGTTACTGCAGGAGATTATTTACAATGAGAGAATTACTCAGCCCTAAAGAACAAAGACAATTAAAGATTTTAGAGTATTTATTCGAAAATCCTGATTGGATTTATCTAGATGTTTTATCTAAAACCATTGGTTACAATGCCCGCATCATTAAAAGTGATATCAAAGAATTACGTGAAATCTTTCCTGATTTTGATATCAGACACTCGACTGCAGGAATTATGATGGTGAATACACAAAATAATGGTATTGAACGAATTTACCAATATTTTTTGCAGACATCTGATTATTTTCAAATTTTAAAGGCCTTCTTCTTTTTAGATAGTCCTTTTACCTACGAACATCTTTTTGAAACTCTGGATATTTCCCTTCCGTCTTTACGAAAAAAGGTTGCGGATATCAATAAGACACTTGATGGAACCTACCGCTTTAAACTCAAGGTAACCCCAATTTCTATCATTGGAGATGAAAAAGATATTCGATTTTTCTTCTCCCAATATTTTCACGAAGCTTATAACTTTTTGGAGTGGCCTTTTACGGGAGTCAAAGAAGAAGATATTGATCGTTTTGTTTCTCTATTCTTAGGATTAGCAAAATTCCCTGCAAAATATCAGAATCTTTATCAAATTAAAACTCAAGCTACTGTAGATTTGCATAGAATGAAGAGAGGATGCCTGGTTCAGTTGCCAGAACAAAACGCTGCTTGGTTGAACCCTATATTCGATCAGCTTCCCGATTTTCAGAATCTATTACAAGACTTGGCCCAACAATTAGATATTGAAATTACACCTGACAACCTCTGTCAAATTTTCAGTCCATTCACTGAATCTACGCTCTTCTTTACAGTTGAAGATTTCTTAGATGCCCGTCAAAGCAACGAACAAGTTAACCGTTCTTATCACGCAGCACGGGACATACTAGATAATCTAACTCGGGAATTTGGTGTCCAATTTTCCAATACAGATACCTTGATTTGGAACTTGCACAACACAGCCTTACTTGAACGAAGAGAAATTAACTCTGAATCCATCATCTCACAAAATAAAGATTATACCCTTAGAAAAATTAAAAAATTCTTCCCCCGATTTTATGATGCAACAGTACTTGAAATGGTAAGATATAAGAATATTATGGGACAAAAAGAAAAAACTTCTGCCCTTTCTCACCTAATCTACACCTTATTCACCCACGCAGAGGGCCTTACAGATCAATTATTTGAATATAAAAAGAAAGTTAGAGTCTTGGTTCTCAGTGAATATGACTTTGCCCATCCACAATTCTTGATATCCCTCTATGAATTTCACACTTCTAATAATATTCAGTACGAAACATGGGACAAGGAAACCTTAAATATTGACGAAATTAGGCAAAGCGACTATGATGCCATTATCACTAATTTTGATATTAAAGGAATTAATAACAAGAGAATTATGAACATCAGTCGACTATCTATCCTACAAGTTGTCAACGAACTTAATAAAATTTCTATGCAAGATTTATAATTTTAAAAACCTCCTAGAAAAATTCTAGGAGGTTTTTGAAATCTATTTATTTCTAAAAATCATACAACAGTTACATTATTCAAAATCAACTGTCTGGTCCTTAATCACAAGCTTGGTATGAGCTGTGATGTATTGTCGGTCAAGAGTTACTGTGATTTCCCCTTCACCATTTATAACATGCCAAGCTCCATCTTTATGAACAACCATGGCAACTTCTTGTTTATTGTTATCTTCATTCTTAACATCTAGGGCGTAGGCGTCGTCGACCCCTTCTAGCAAGACTTCTTTGTTGCTACTGAGTGTTAGTAGATAATAGGCTCCATCTCTAACACCAATATTGTATTGTTGATTCACAAATATAGTTTTGTCGTAGCTAGGTCTTGGTTCAGAAGTTTCTGATCCATTTCGAAGGATATCCGTATAAAAACCTTTTTGTTTTTCTGACTCTGCCTGTTCTTGAGATTTTATAAATTTCTGAACTGCAGCAATCTTTTCACTCTCTTGTTTCTTTGAAGCTCTCATTTGATGAATGATGACAGTTCGAATCAAAAACGAGCTTGCAAACAAGAGTCCTATGATAGTTGAAATTTTCCCTTTTTTCATCCCCGCCTCAATCTCCTTATACTTCACTATTTACTACTTTTCAATAGTATAACAAGATTTTTATAGGATGACAAGAAAAATTGAAGAGTAACAGCAGGATTTCCCTTATTCTACCGTTACAGACTTAGCAAGATTACGTGGTTTATCCACATCGAGTCCACGATGTAGGGTTGCAAAGTAAGCGACTAATTGTGTTGGTACGACCATTGAGATTGGTGAGAGGTAAGGGTGGACCGTCGTAAGAACGATATCGTCTGTATCTTTGGCAACATTTTCTTCTGCGATGGTGAGGACCTTAGCTCCACGAGCTGCCACTTCTTGGATATTTCCACGAGTGTGGTTAGCAAGAACTGGATCTGATAAGAGGGCCAAAACAGGTGTTCCATCTTCGATCAAGGCAATCGTTCCGTGCTTGAGTTCTCCAGCCGCAAAACCTTCACATTGGATGTAAGAAATCTCTTTGAGTTTGAGACTCGCTTCCATAGCCACATAGTAGTCTTGACCACGTCCGATGTAAAAGGCGTTGCGTGTTGTTTCAAGGAGGTCACGAACTTTCGCATCAATCAATTCTTTTTCTGAAAGGGTTGACTCGATAGACTGAGCTACGATTGATAATTCGTGAACTAGGTCAAAGGCTTTGGCTTTTTCGTTGCCATTTGCTTCACCGACTGCTTTTGCAAGGAAGGCAAGGGCTGCGATTTGGGCTGTATAAGCCTTAGTTGATGCTACGGCAATTTCAGGACCTGCATGAAGCAACATAGTATGGTTGGCTTCACGTGACAGCGTTGATCCTGGCACGTTTGTCACTGTCAAGCTTGGGATACCCATTTCATTAGCCTTAACCAAAACTTGACGGCTATCAGCTGTTTCACCAGATTGGCTGATAAAGATGAAGAGTGGTTTCTTGCTGAGAAGCGGCATACCATACCCCCACTCAGAAGAGATACCAAGTTCAACTGGCGTATCTGTCAATTCTTCCAACATCTTCTTAGAAGCAAATCCTGCGTGGTAAGAAGTCCCAGCTGCGAGAATGTAGATGCGGTCTGCGTCTTGAACAGCCTTGATGATAGCTGGATCTACAACAACTTGACCATCCTCATCTGTGTAGGCTTGGATCAACTTACGCATAACTGTTGGTTGCTCATCAATTTCCTTGAGCATGTAGTAAGGATATGTCCCCTTACCGATATCAGATAAGTCAAGCTCAGCAGTATAACTAGCACGCTCACGGCTGTTACCATCATAATCTTGAACTTCGACACTATCAGCTTTCACAATTACCAACTCTTGGTCATGGATTTCCATGTATTGGTTAGTCTCACGAATCATAGCCATGGCATCTGAGCAGACCATGTTATAGCCTTCTCCAAGACCAATCAAAAGTGGTGATTTGTTCTTCGCTACATAGATGACATCTGGATTTTCAGAGTCGATCAAAGCAAAGGCATATGAACCACGGATGATGTGAAGAGCCTTTTTAAAGGCTTCAAGTACTGACAAGCCGTCTTCTTCAACAAATTTTCCAATCAAGTGAACGGCGATTTCTGTATCCGTTTGTCCCTTGAAGTGGTGACCTGCAAGGTATTCTTCCTTGATTTCAAGATAGTTTTCGATCACCCCATTGTGCACCAAGACGAAACGTCCTGTCTCAGAGCGGTGTGGGTGAGCATTGTCTTCTGTTGGTTTCCCGTGAGTCGCCCAACGAGTATGTCCGATACCAGTTGTTCCCTCAACACCAGCCGTTTTAGCAGACAATTCTGCAATACGACCAACTGCCTTAATCAAATGGTTTTCAGCACCACCTAGGACAAAAATTCCCGCAGAATCATAGCCACGGTATTCGAGCTTTTCAAGCCCTTGAATCAAAATATCAGTTGCATTTGTGTTTCCAACAACACCAACAATTCCACACATAGTATATACGACACAGACCAGCTGTGCTTTCTCCTTAAATTGGTATAGTCTAATTCTCGCTTTGCAGAATCAGCAAAAACAGTATATACTTGTTTCTTTCACTTGTCAAGGATAAAAATTGGTATAGCTCAATTGCTTTTAAAATACAAACAAAAAACCATTCAAGAAATCTCTCTTGAATGGCTGGAAATGATAGTTGTTTGCAGCGTTATTATTGCAACAACATATATTTAAGACCAAAATCTTTACTGATAATTTTGCCCAAGTCCAAGATAGACATAAGTTCGGGTTCGTGGACAATCTTTTTTCATCTTCACCCTAAAATAAAACCGATGTTCCCTACCGTCCTTGGCATTTTCCTTGTTCAAGACAAAGTAGTCCTTTTGGTTGATGGCCATAGTTCGTAGAATGTCGTCAATCAGAAAAGTCAGGGGCACATTCATGGCAGAGTATTTTTGGAAATCTTCCTCGAAACGAATATAGTCGTCTGAGAAATAGTCCATCTGTAGTTTATTTTCATAAAGCTCTTTTCTAGTCATAAACTTCCTCCTGACAAAGTTGGATTGCGAGAATGTCTTGGACCCTTAGCAGTCTATAGCTCTCATCAGTTTTAACCGAGACCTCTTCAGGAGACAATTCTCTTACTTCACCCAATATCGTGCTTTTATGATTATCCTCCTTGACCACAAAAGAGCCCTTTAGTCGATTTATATAGAGTTGAGAGAGCAAGAGCAACTTCTCAACAGGAGTCAAATCTGTCGAGAAATCGACACGATTTTTTTCTTCACTGAGCGAGCTCGTATGCTCTGATAAAAAGAAGCCCATCCACTTCTGCATCCCTGGATCCTGGTAGTTCCTCGCGGATTGAAAAGGTAAGTAAGAACGATCAATCATTTGAGTCCATCTAATCCTCCAGCAGAATGCCCTCCGATCAGCTTACTTCTGGCAATACTTCTTGAGGCATCCTCTAAGGCAGTCGCCTTCAAGAGAGAAGTAAATCCGAATTGCTCTCGAATGGAATCAATGGCAGTCTGGAGCCTTTCTTCTTTTTCTACTTTGTCTACATCATCAAAAAGGGAAATCAAACCAAAGGATTCGTCCACAAATCCTGAATAACTAACGGCAACACTCCTGACGGCCCCAGAAGTATATTTGCTGTGAAATAATTCCAGGACATGACCGACCAAAATACTGGTGTTATTGGTCGGTTCAACCTTCATCTGGGTATGAATGGAGCGTTTCTGTTCCTGCTTAGAAAAACCAAGATGGATAGATACCACCGTCGTCTTCTTTCTGGCCCTTCGAAGTCTAATAGCCACTTGTTCAGCCATCTCTCGAAGGATAATTTCGATATCTCGCGGTTTGACGTAGTCTCTCGGTAAAATTTGCGAATTGCCTAGACCGTGAGATTTTGGCTTATAGGGTTTATGAACATTACTCTCGTCAATCCCATTGGCATGAAACCACAGGCGAAGTCCAGCTTGACCAAGTTCCTTCTCCAGGACATCAGGATTGCTATTGGCCAATTCATTAATCGAATGAATCCCTAAACCATTCAAGCGCTTCTCCATCCGATGCCCAATCCCCCAAAAGTCAGTCATCTTGGAAATACCCCAAACCTTATCTTCCACATCTTGGTAAGACCAGTTAGCTCGCATGGTTGGTGTTCGCTTGGCTTCATTATCCAAGGCCAGCTTAGCAAGCAGAGGATTGGCATTAGACATTCCAACTGTCGAGTAAATCCCTGTCTGTCGCCAGATATCTCTCTGGATACGAGCAGAAAGCATGTCCAGCTTACCTTTGCGAGAAATCTGCTGGTCTGGGATAAAATAATTGAGCGAACTGGTCAAGTCAATGAAACCTTCATCAATAGAGTAGGGATAAATATCATCTGGACCTCCATAATTCTGAAAGATTCGTTGAATTTCCATATTGACCGCGATATACTTATCCATCCTAGGAGGGACAATCACGGTCAACCGAGCCCAGTCTTCGATAAATTTCACATAGGATGGGTCTGTCCGTAAACCTTGTTTCTGGGCATTGTAGTATGAAAATTTACGTGTTTTGATATCAAAAGGGAGGTCATAAGCACGACCTACATTTGCTTTCCCAAAGACCTTTTTAAACATAGGAGAGGAGGAAAGGATTAGACCAACAGAATTATCTGCTCGACTCATGACACAAAGGGAAGTTTTGAGGGGATGAAGTCCTCTTTCTACGCACTCAACACTGGCATAAAAAGACTTCATATCAACAAAGGCAATATCACTTTTGGGCTCTCTGGAATAATCAAAGTAGCCCATAGACTATCCCTCCATCGGTACAAAATTACCCACGATAATGCCCACAATCCGCGGGTCTTCTTCGTAAGAAATGTGAATATCCTTGTATTTAGGATTGATAGAGACCAGACGCAGACCATCTTCTTCTCGGTAGACTCTTTTGATATAGGTCTGGTTATTGCAAACCACTGCATAGACAGCTCCGTCGTAATCAAATCCAGTCTCTCGAATCAGAGCCACGGAACCATTTTGATATTTAGGTTCCATAGAATCCCCAGACACCCACGAAGCAAAATCGTGAGCCAATTCTTCATTGAAGTAAACCGTATCAAAATTCCGATCATCATAAACCGAAGCTCCTATACCAGCCGACATGCGTTCATAGACATGATACTCGTAGAGTTTTTCTGAAATGGCTGTCACCTTCTTGGCTTGTTCTTCTTGAGCCAAGTCGCGAGCATAGACTACCACCTTTTCTTTCCCTTGATTGGAAAGGCTGTTATAAAGACGGACAATTTCGATTTGGGTGAAATAGCCTTTTGGTACTTTTAAGATTTTCTCTAGCTGCGTAACCTTTCCTTCAGAAGGCTCTTTGACACCACGCTCCCAAGCCGAATAAGCCTGAAAACTAATGCCAAGCTTCTCTGCAATTTCTTTCTGTGTTAGCTTTAACTCTTTTCTCCGAGCCTTGAGTTTTTGTGGTTGGTACATATTTTACCTCCTAGTCTGATGTTTTCATCGTAGGTTGACTCTATTTTAAAATTCAACCATTTTGGTTTAGTTTTATTATATAAAAAAAGTAGACAAATGTCTACTGGGAAAATCAAATTTTAAACCTTACTTGCTTCATCTTCATAAAGTGATAATGACTCACAAATAAAGAAGAAAACCATCTCATCAAATCTGAGATGGTTAATCATTTAGTCTACTTTATAAAAAACTTGTTCTGATTTAGTTGGAGCAGCTTGACCAGCAGTAAGTCTGTTTTTACTTAAGTCAGAATCTAACCCATCTATAATAAGTCCAGCAGGGTAAACACTCATTCCATACCCTGTAAAACCAGATCTAACACTGAATTCAATAGTTCCATGGTTACCCATGCTCACTTTCTCAATGTTCCCACTGTTTACTAATCCATTTTTATCGAATGTAAACTCTTGGCCAACTCCATTTCTCCACGTTCCAACTAGAGTAGAGAAATCTCCATTTAGAATGGCTTGCTCATCTATTTTTTGTGATTCAGCATTCGTTTTCTCTTCTTGTGTCGAAGGTCTTTCCTCCTCCGTAGTAGTAATACTATCTTGGGTAGTCGTTAAACTAGTGGTTGTTGAACTAGTCGTTGTCGTACTAGTAGTAGAACGCTGTTCCGTTGTAGGAGTATTCACTACTTCTGCATCTTGCTTCTTATGATTAAAGAAGAGAAAACTTATCAGCACTACCGAGATTAAGGAACATAACAAAATCAACAGCCAGTTGATGCCTTTTCCTATTTTCATTTATAACTCCTTTATATTATTCTTATTTAATTATATCATACTAAACTAATACTAGGAAGAAATTGTATAAGACAAAAACTACTGGGGTGAACTTTGATTTTTTGAAACAAAAAAGACATCCAAGAGTAAATTCTTGAATGTCTGTAAACGTTGATAGTATCGTGTTGATTAACGTTTTGAGAATTGTGATGCTTTACGAGCTTTCTTAAGACCTGGTTTGGAAAGTATGGATTTCAGTTGGACTAAAAACAGCGTAATATCAAGGATTTTCTGAACAATATCTACTTTTTAATTTCATAAAATCTGAATCAATATTTTTAAAATAGGGAATAGTTTAGGTCTCTAAGCATTAAAATAATACACCTAACTTTGGTCACCGTTTTTTAGTTATTCACTCTTTTTTCGGATAGTGTTTTTAAAGTTATGATGTAAAATGCCGCAATTAAAACACTATACATCATAATCGGAGGATAGAGAATTAAGGACAGAATCAATCCCACTCCTTTAATTATTAGGTCAGGTATCAATAACTTCCTATATTGTGCGGTAGCTTCAAGTAATTCTTTCTGATCTATATTGGGTTTATCAATTACTTTATGTAAAAACCAGTTTGCTACCGTTGAAACAATAACGATCAGTCCATAAAAGAGCTGTGCCGTATGATTCATGAAATGACTACTAACTATTCCAGTAGCATAGGGCATAAATGAAACAAAAAATAAAAGATACAAATTCTTTCAAATTTCTCCCTTTTCAATTTGCCTAACTTGACCTGCATTACCTAGGTCGCTTTGCTTTAAATTATACTTTTTTCTTAAACATTTAATACGAGTAGGTATTTCTTGTGAGTAATTTTCATCAAAAAATTTCATATATA
The DNA here is from genome assembly GCF_965111935.1 of Streptococcus sp. Marseille-Q7087. Taxonomy (NCBI): domain Bacteria; kingdom Bacillati; phylum Bacillota; class Bacilli; order Lactobacillales; family Streptococcaceae; genus Streptococcus; species Streptococcus sp. Marseille-Q7087. Next base: position 1,427,441 of record NZ_CBCOPJ010000001.1, read on the forward strand.
ATCTCCCTATAATCATGGAAAAGTAGTAAAAATAGTTGTTATCCTAGTTGATTAAAAAAATCTCTGATTTCCTCATCTTTTATAAAATAATATATAATTTTCCCCTCTCTTCTAGTGTCCAAGATGTTTTGATTGGCTAGTTTACGAAGATGGTGGGAGGCAGATGCCATACTGAGATTTAATAAACAGGCTATATCGCAGACACAGAGTTCTTCGACGGCAAGGAGATAAAAGATGATATTTATCTGTTTATTATCGGTAAATTTTGATAAAATGCGAAGTGATTTTTGGACTTTTTCCTTTTCAAGGTAGTTCGTTGCGGTTGTAACATTTTGTTGATTTATAACATCCACTTGACAGATACTATCTTTTTTCATAATTTTTTCTCCTAGCCTAACACAGCCCATAGCATGTCAAAGCTGTTGTTTTCAATCAGGATATACATCCCCAATCCTAAATAGACAACGGCAATAAACCATCTGCTATATTTTTCCAAAGTTTCTCCAACAGAAGGGACTTGTGCTAATTTTTGGGCAGAAAAAACCAAGAGATAAATCATGACTAGAAAAGTAAGTAAAGTAACTATCAAATTCGCTAAATTTAAGGTGGTAAAATATGGGACAAAGACACCAATATTGTCAGCGCCACAACTTGCAAAAGTAATCATAGCGACTAGAAAAATCAGGTTTTTATTGTCTTTTCGCAAACCATCTTTTGCAATAGCTTCTCCATCAGAATCTCCTAAAAGCAAAACTTTGAGGCCTAGGAAAATTGGAATCAAACCGAGTAAACCTAAAATCTCTTTACTAGGAATATAATTTAAGACAAATGCAAAAAGCAAACTTAGGAATATTAGACTAACAGAGCCTAGAAATTGTCCTAAATAGATGTTAATGATGTCCTTTCTGCTTTTTCTTTTGGCAAAAAATAACATTAGGATAATAAGTAAGTCTACGGCTGTCCCAGAATACAGGATTATTGAAGTAACAATATTTTGAATCATAAAACACCTCATTCAAATATATTTTTGAATGTATTCTAACATTAACCTTTGTAGATGTCAACTTAAAATCCACCAATTAATAATTGCATGTCAATATTTGTATTGTGAAACTAGTTTCAGAAATATATAGTCTTAAAGTATGTCCACTGCCAATGGTTTTTTCAATATTTAAAAGGAGAGAACCAATTTGGTCCTCTCCAGGGTATAATTTTCCACCAACCTACTACAGTTGACAAAGAGCCGTTATTCTCAAATGAGACAACTCCTTTTAGTTTTTATAACCTCAGCTTCTCGGTCTCTTACCTACTTTTAATAGAAAGACTACGAAGGACGATTCTTAAAGTAGTCAGATTGTGCAATATCGAAAGATTAGATGGGCTTAACCAATTTAACAACCCAAATCCAATTAAACTTCCATTTATTACAACTGTTTCTTGAATATTTCTTTGAATTAATTTCTGCAACGATTCAGATAAAGAATTCAATTCCTCGAAGAAATCTAAACGATTATCTAATAATAAAATATCACTCATCTGCTTAGAAATATCAGCACTTTCATTCATCACAACCCCAATATCTGCAAGCGTCAAGGCAGCAGAGTCGTTTAACCCGTCTCCAACCATCAAAATAGTTCGGCCAGCTTTCTGTAATTCCTGAACCAACTGAAACTTACCATCTGGTTTTAAATCAGTATAAACGTTGTCAAATGGCAGATCTTTAACCAACTCTTCTGTTCTAGCCAACGTATCACCAGTTGCCAGAATCAGTTTTTTCCCTTGGCGCTTTAGCTTTTTCAATGCAACTTTCGCCTCGCTTCTCAAGGGAGTGTGGATACAAAACATCCCAATTAATTCTTTCTTATAAGCCAAAAACAATAAATTGTAATGAGTCTTATATTGCTCAATCAAGGCCAGCTGCTCAGAACTAATTCTTACCTGTTCGTCTTGCATTAGTACATAATTTCCAATGACAACCGATTGACCATCAATTTGCGATTTAATCCCTTTGCTTGCAACATACTGAAGCTTGCCATGCATTTCTTCGTGTTCAATGCCTTCAATTTCAGCTTGTTTAACAATTGCATTGGCAATAGGATGATAGATATGTTCCTCCAAACATGCACTTATTCTTAAAATATCTTTCTCAGTATAATCTCCGAAAGGAAGAACCTTTTCAACCAAAGGATAACTCGTCGTGATGGTACCCGTTTTATCAAACAAGAAAGTATCCACTTCCAGATATTTTTCTAATACATCACCATCTTTAATAACCATTTCTCGATTTAGACCTTCCTTTATGGCCGTAAGGTAGGCTACAGGTGTGGATATTTTTAGAGCACATGAAAAATCCACCAATAAAAAGGAAATGGCTTTTGAAAACGAACCTGTTAACAGATAAGTCAAACCAGCACCTAAGAAGTTATATTTTACAACCTTGTCTGCCATCCTAATAAAATGACGTTGTTTTGTCTTCTTACTCTCTTCAGATTTTTTCATCAGATTGATGAGTTGCAAAATACGACTGTTTATCTGATTATCAGTCACACGAATTCTTAACTCTCCTGTTTCCAAAACAGTATTCGCACATACAGAATCTCCCTCTTTCTTTTCAACAGGGAAGCTCTCTCCAGTCAAGGAACTCTCATTGACCATGCCTAATCCTGAAACCACTTGGCCGTCAAACAAGATTTCATTACCTTGGGAGACAACTAATACATCACCTACTTGAACATCAGAACTCTTGATGCTGATGACCATGTCTCCCCGCACTAAGAAAACATCACTTTCTTTAGCAAGAAGGCTTTGTTCCAAATCTGTTGCTGTTTTTTTTAAAGACCACTGATCCAGATGATTACCCAAATCAAGCATAAACATGATGTTGCTAGCTGTCTTGGATTGGTTCATAAACAAGGACAACAAAATGGCCGAACAGTCCAAGACCTCCATGGTTAGTTCCTTGCGCGCTAAAGTTTGATAGGCTTCTTTGACATAACCCAAAGCCTGATAACAAGTCCAAATATAACGAATAGGGTAGGGTACAAAACTTCGAAACAGCAAACGCTTAATCGCTGCACCCGATACAATTGAATAAGCACTCTCTTCTCTACGAATGGGAAGAGTCATCAAGTCCGAAACTTTCCCCTTGTCAATTTTTTTTAAAAAGGCCTCTGCATTTTCTAATACAGAGAAGCCTTCTTTCATACGTAGAGTAAAGTGCTGCTGATCCATATAAAACTGAATAGAGTCGATCCCTTTTTCATCTTTAGCCAAGGAACGAAGATAATCTTGAATATCCAAGGTCAGTGAAAACGAGGACGATAATCGGATATGTTGATATCCTCTGTGTAGCACTTTAAAAGACATATTATTCACCTGTCAGGCTATCTAATTGTTCTTCTTTCTTTTCCTGTTCGTATAAATATTTAGCGTCTTGTAAAACATCATCACCGTGTTGTTTTACAACAGAAACAGATGCATCCAGTCCATCTTTCAATTTGTAAGCTTTAGCCAAGGCCTTAGAATAGCCTTTCTTAGCTTCTTTACTTGCTAAGACTTTCAAGCCAAGCGTCCCAAATGCTACCCCTCCTAAGAAGAGAGATGATTTTTTCGCAACTTTTGCGACGTTTAATACTTCTTTTAACATGTTTATTTCCTCCTTGTAACTATTGTAGCGAAAAATGACAGCAAAAGCAATTGCTGATATCTGATATATAGATAAAATTCTCTATACTGATATTTAATTATATTATGATGAAAACAATATACTTTATTTTTTGATACTGTCAATAATTATGTGTAAACACTTAAGTAGAGTTACGGAGTGTTAATTAAATAAGCTTTCAAGTGTATCAGAACATTGACCAAACCCTTTATGGATTCGTTGACTTTGCTTGAAATTATAATCTTCAAACAACGTAACTAAGTAACGTTCCAGAGCCTCCTCATTAGGAAAAAGAACCTTCTTTTTCGTTTGATGTTTGATTTCTTTGTTAAGAGACTCAATGAGGTTTGTCGAATACATGCTGTGCCAAATCTGGTAGGGAAACTGATAAAAAGTTAAAAGATTATCCGTCTTCTCCAGACTTTCCATGACTTTCCTATACTTTGGTTTCCATTCGGCGAGAAAGTCCTCTAAAGCTTGTCCTGCCATTTCTAAATTTTCAGCACGATAAATCATTATAAATTGCCCCAGAATAACCGCTCTATCTGCTCGTTTCACTTTACTAGCTAGATTTCGACTAATATGAATTAAGCAACATTGTTGTTTAGCTAATGGGTGAGCCTGACTGATAATCTGCTCAAGCCCCTTAAAGCCATCTGTAACTACAAGAGAAATCTGTTGGATTCCTTGGTTTTGAAGCTTGTCTAACAGGGTGGACCAAGAAGCATTGTTTTCTTGAGGCAACTGTGCATAGCATATCTCTATGCGACTAAAGTCGCTAGAGCTATCCTAATTGCGCACCGCCAGTTCTCATAGAAAAAAACACCTTGCAAGATGCAAAGTGTTTTCGTTTGTATTCTGCTGTCCAGTAACGAATTAACGTTTACTAAATTGTGATGCTTTACGGGCCTTTTTCAAGCCTGGTTTGGAAAGTATGAATTTCAGTTGGACTAAAAACAGCGTAATATCAAGACTTTTCTCCGCTTTTATAAAAGCGTTTTTCCAATCAAATTCAACTAATTTTATCTAAATGGTGTGGATTTTACCCCCAAAATTACAGAGAATGGAGCTGATAAACACTAAACGTTCACACCATTAGTTAAATGATTTTTTTCATCATTTTTCTTAGATGATAGAACTTCTAATTTATTTCTTATTCAAGCAAAAACAACCTGCTATAAGTAAGAAAGAGGAAGATACAAGAAAAACACGGCGTAAAAACCGATTCAGTTCATTGTCCTCAATCCTTGTCTGCTTCATTTTCTTTTACGAGATCGTTTTGTGAATCTTTTTCAGAGAGTTTTTGATCAATATACTTGTCAATGTTTTCATAAAATTCCTTGGTCGCTTCACTATCTAATGTTGGCGAGTTCTGAACTTGATTCACTTTCAATTGAACAGATTGAATACCGTAAGAGGCTTGTTTTTGGTGGAGTGTTTCTAATTCTTCTTCTGAAATCGGATCTCCAACAACCGTCAAGACCAATTCATTGTTACTTGACTTGTAGACTTGATTAATAACCGTATAATTGGCGAACTCTTTTCCTACAAACTGTTTGATCCCTTCTTTGCGCGCTTGTTCTATTGTCAGAGTAACTGCCGAATAGCTAGCTGGAAGAATCAACAATACAATCAAAGAAATCAAGCCAATTCTCATTTTAATGCTCAGCTCTTTAAATGAAGTTAAAGGAGATTTTCTCATCAAAATTCTTGTTCCAACAATGTTGGCTAGCATGATAAAGACACAGTTGATCAAGAAAAGATAGAGAGCCCCCAATAAAAATCGTACATTCCCATTAGCTAAACCATAGCCAGCAGTACAGATAGGCGGCATCAAAGCTGTAGCAATGGCTACTCCTGGCACGATATTGTTTGCTTCTTTTTTCCTTGAACCGATCACACCAGCAATCCCACCAGCAATAGCAATGAGGACATCCCAAATGGTTGGAGAGGTTCGTGCAATCAACTCGCTACTTGCATAAGACAAGGGAGAAATCCAGAAATACAGAGTCGAGACAAGCAAACTGACCAACACTTGAGTCAATAAAACCTCTAGAGATTGCTTGATTAAACGCGTATCAAAAATAGCTAAACCGAATCCCAGTCCAACAATCGGTGTCATGAGAGGTGAAATCAACATGGCTCCTATAATGACAGCTGTTGAATTCATATTTAGTCCGATAGAGGCAATAAAAATTGCACACATCAAAATCGCTGTATCTCTCAATCGAACATGAAGGTCATCGTATAATTTCTCACGGTATTCCCGTGTTGAATAATTGGCAGTCATTTGTCCTCTCCTCTTTCCTTATTTAAATTGGTATAATAATTAAAAATAACAGCTGATAAACAGCCAAAAAATATGAGCCCATAAATCGTCAAGAAGACACTGGTAATCCTTCCAATCAAGGTCACAGCTAGGAGATCCCCGTAGCCGACAGTCGTCGAAGTCACAAAAGCATACCAAAGACCGTCTCCGTAATTTGTGATAGCAGGTTCAACTAGGAAAAGCACGCCTCCTGACCCAAAAACAAAGGTCACAAAACTCAGAGCAAACCGAGTAAAACCCGTAACCTGCATAATATGCCATAACATTTTTAAACGTTTCATTTGTTCTCCTTATTCATACTAGCTCCTGACCGAGCCGTTTTTTTCCAATAATCAAAGTGAAGATAGGACATGATCTCCATCAGAGAAAGATAGACAAACTGATAGATCTGATTTAAGCTGATTATCAACTGATATTGTTTGAAAAATGACTGGAAGAAAGACCAGATATGACTGTCTTGAATCAGTCCCTTCTTAATATCAGACAGGATATTAGTTAAAGCTCCCAAGGACTGAAACGGTAAATCCTTGACATTTATATAGATCCGGTCCACCACATCATTCAGACTGGTATCTTGGATGGCATGAAATTCTCCAAAGAGAACTCCTGCCGCTCCAAGAGTAGAAACAAATTCCACCAAATAATTTCTGAGGAAATTTTCTCAACCTTTTCCCATAATGTGTTTAGTGCCATCCATAACGATCCCAACCAGAAAAAGGAAAGAAAACAAGCAAAGAAATTTTGCCGTAAATCCCAAAAAGCTTCAAGACTTGGTGTTGTTGGTTTTTCTAACTCTAAAACCAAGATGGTCATAATAATTGCTAGAACAGCATCTGTCAATACAATTAATCTGTCTTTCTTCATCGGATTGCATCCCCTTTCTTTTTTGTAACATTCTATCTTATCGCATAATATTGGATATTCTTTCATAATCCGACTACAAACAAAAATAAACCAAAAAGTATGTCCCTATTATACTATATTTAACTCTAGAAGTATTCATCCATCTAATTAATAAATATATCATATTTCACAATAAGTGAATACTATCAAAGATTCATCCCCTTTCACTTCATCATGTAGTGTTGCTTAGATTTATCAAAAACAACCAAATTTGTATTAATTTCAAGTATCACCTAGTTACAAAAATTTGGGGTGAACAGAAAAAGCATCCCGTATTTTTGATACGAAATGCTTTCAATAAGTTTAAATAAGTTTTAACGTTTACTAAATTGTGATGCTTTACGAGCTTTTTTCAAGCCTGGTTTCTTACGCTCAACTTTACGTGAGTCACGTGTAAGAAGTCCTGCGCGTTTCAATGAATCGCGGAAGTCTGGGTCTACTTGAAGAAGGGCACGAGCGATACCGTGACGGATAGCTCCTGCTTGACCAGCGTAACCACCACCTACAACGTTAACGAAAACGTCGTATGAACCTGCAGTTGAAGTAACTGCGAATGGTTGGTTGATTACAAGACGAAGGTCAGCGTGTGGGATGTACTCTTCAACATCTTTTTTGTTAACAGTGATTTTACCAGTTCCTGGAACAAGGCGAACGCGTGCAACAGCGTTTTTACGACGTCCAGTACCTGCATATTGTGCTTGTGACATACTTTATTGTTCCTTTCCTTAGATAAGTCCTGAAATATCAAGAACTTCTGGTTGTTGTGCAGCGTGAGTGTGCTCAGCTCCAACGAATACTTTCAATTTCATACCTTGAGCGCGGCCAAGAGTATTGTGTGGAAGCATACCTTTAACTGATTTCTCGATCAAACGTACTGCATTTTTAGAACGAAGTTCACCAGCAGAGATTGATTTCAATCCACCTGGGTGGTTTGAGTGAGTGTAGTAGATCTTATCAGTTGCTTTTTTACCAGTCAATTTAACTTTTTCAGCATTGATAACGATTACGAAGTCACCTGTATCAGTGTGAGGTGTGAATGTTGGTTTGTTTTTTCCGCGAAGCACGCTAGCAACAACTGCTGAAAGGCGTCCAAGAGGTACATCAGTTGCGTCAACAACGTACCATTTGCGTTCTACTTGGCCTGGTTTAGCCATGAATGTAGTTTTGTTCATGATTTCTCCTATATGAATGTCGTTTTTGTTTACAGGGCGGATGTTCCGGTCCGCAAGTTATTTGAAAGGTTCCGGGGCCTTACAAATGGGGTAAACAATACCGCCTACTATTGTATCAAAATTCTCAGATAAAAGTCAAGCGGTTGGGAAAATATTTTTTTATTTCTGCCAGATTCGTAATCTTCTTTCACCCTTCTCCTCAAGCATGGTCTGAAAAGCTTTAGAGACTATGTAAATGGCGAAAGTCAAGAATAGGGTAACGACTAAATAATTGATCAAAGGACCGTGGTCTCCAACCAATGGTGGTTTTGTCAAAAAGCCATAATCTCCACCCGTCATTAGATTAACCACAAAGATCAGCGCATTAAGCGAAGATGTGATGATTAGGATTCGTTTGAAGTCCAATAAGCTAGCATCATAGTCCTTCAAAAGATAAATCAAGGAATTTCCAAAGAGGGCTAAGTGCCCGAAAATAAAGGACAGGATAGCGATGTGGGGGAAGGGATAGGGATCTGGCACTGGATAAACAAAGGCCGCCAAAGTCCCAAAGGTTCCGAGAACAGCAAAATACTGTTTGACTCTAGAGACACCCGGGGTCAAAAGCACTACAAACATTGCTAAACGGCAATGATAAAAGGGCAGACTTTCTGTTAGAGGCATCTGGTTGACCAAATACCAACCGTAGAGCAGGATTAACTGCAGAGCCTGTAAAATCTGGAAAAATCGTTGGCAAACTTTTTTATCACCATAGCGATAGGCAAGAAATACAGTCAATGCCAATAAACTAAATAGACTTCCATACCAAAGAAGATCAAATCGGGGTGGCTCCGTCGGCTGCGTGCTAAATAAAGCATCCCAAACATTCATGTAACTTTCCTCATTTTCATATAAGCAGGCCTCTTACTCATCTCTATAGAGCCTAGCTTACATTTATTTCTTATAATTTTGTGTAAAAGAAACTGTCGATCTTAATATAAAGCAAAGCTTCTAATCGACATATTGTTCCCGCTCACCCTGATAAACCTGCCATAGAATTTCCATTTGTTCTTGGGTTATCCGTTTTTCAGATAGGGGTGGGAGATTCTTGATATCAAAAAATTCAAGTTCTGCAATTTCTTGATTTTCTTGAAATTGTCCATCCAATAACTGACAGTCAAAAACGAACTTGGCATACTGTTTGTTCTGAAGTTGAAAGCGGTTGGTATCAAAAACCGCCAATAAAGAACCTACTTCTGCCGAAAATCCTGTTTCTTCCTGAACTTCTTTTCGGATATTTTCCTTGGGAGAATATCCTACCTCGCCAAAGCCACCAGGTAATGCCCAAGTATCCTCTCCTTGTCCTCTAACCAGGCAAATCTTCTGATTTTGAACAATCCATGCCCGCACATCCATCAAGGGAGTTGCATAGCTACCTGTTGGTTTTAAAATTGCAGTCAATTCCTCTTGATTGAGCTCTGTTTGATCCTGCAAAACACTCCATAAAATCTGACGTAAATCCTCATAACGTTCACGATCAAATGGATCCTTTGTATAGGTCAATCCAGTATCGGTAATCGCTAACATTCTCTGCATAGCTTTGGCGAAATCAGTTGTGCTCATTTTCTAGACTTTCTACTAGCTTGGCTAGATTCATAGAGTTGGAACCTTTAAGTAGAATTTGGTCATTTGCACCAAGACTTTCCTTGACCTGCTTAACCATGGCTTCAAATTGGTCTTCCTCAGCTGTTTTCTTGAAGTAGTAAACATGGCCGATGGGGAACATTTGACTGGCTAATTGAGCCAATTCAGCAATGTCTTCACCGTAGAAAATAACGGTATCAAGGGCATCGGGTGTAATGCTCAAAATCATTTGATTGTGGAGTTGAACAGACTGGTCTCCAAGTTCTTTCATGTCCGCTAGAACTGCAATTTTCTTGCCACCTTCATTAGCTGGGATAGCAGAGAAAGTTTCTAAAATCAACTTCATAGCAGTTGGGTTGGCATTGTAAACATCTGATAAGATGTCTGCTCCATTGGCAGCCTTTTTCCACTCGGTACGATTGCGGGTCAATTCTAGATTCTGGAAGGCTTGAGCAATCTGCTCCTCAGTCACTCCTTCTTGCAGGGCAACATAAGAAGCAATCATAGCATTAGTCGCATTGTACTTACCTGTTACTGGTAAATCAAAGGATTTCTCCAAGAAATTAGCCTTAAAACTCAAGCTATCCTTGCGCTCAATTAAGTCTGTAATTTCGAGTTCTGCACCCGGACCAAAACGAACTACCTTTTGGTCAGCAGGTAGATAATCCTCTACAATGGGATCAGCTGGCGCCAAGAGCAAGCTACCGTTCTCCATTCCATCAGCAATCTGTAATTTACCTTTGGCAATCTCAGAACGATCCTTGAAGAAGGCCAAATGTGCTTCTCCGACCAGAGTCACAATAGCTGTTTTCGGATGAGCCAGTTCAGATAAAAGATGAATATCTCCCAAGTGATCCTGTCCCATTTCCAAGACTAACTTCTCAGTATCATCCGGCATATGGAGAACTGTATACGGCAGTCCAATCTCGTTATTGTAATTTCCTTGCGTTTTGTAGGTTTTGTAGCTTGTAGAAAGTAAATGAGCCAACATATCTTTGGTCGTTGTCTTCCCATTTGAACCTGTAACAGCAAAGACATCTACTCCTGTCTTTTGAATGTAATAGGCTGCAAGAGCTTGAAAGGCTGTCAAAACATCCTCTACTAAAATGTAAGGATGATCTGCTACTTCCTTCTCTGACAGGGTTACAGCAGCGCAGTTTTCAAAAGCCGTCTCGATAAAGTCATGACCATCACGCGCCCCCTTGAGTGGCACAAATAGATCACCAGGTCCAATCAAACGACTATCAAACTCTGCCTTGACTAGTGGACTGTCCGCATAGCTGGTCACATCATTTTTTGCACCGACAACACGCGCAACTTCGTGAATCGTAAGTTTCATGTTTACTCCTTTAAAAAGGGGCAGGGAGTCTTGCCCCGCCCTTATAGCTATCTTTACAATAGGTGCGCTTCACGCTTGTTAAAGCTTTCTTTAGCAAGGTCAACCAAACGCTCGATTAGTTCTGGATAAGGAAGGCCCATATTGTCCCAAAGCAAGGGATACATAGACCATTGGGTAAATCCTGGCATGGTGTTGAGCTCATTTAGGAAAACTTCTCCCTTATCTGTATAGAAAAAGTCACAACGTGAGAGACCAAGTCCACCAATAGCACGGAAGGCAGCTTCTGCATTTTTACGCATGACTGCTACCACATCATCGCTAATCTTAGCTGGGATGTCCATGGTAATCTTATTGTCAATATATTTGGCATCGTAGTCATAGAAGGCTACGTCTTTGACAACTTCACCAGGAAGAGTGCTCTTGACATCATAGTTCCCTAAGAGCCCAACTTCGATTTCACGCGCATTGACTCCTTGCTCCACCAAGACACGGCTATCATATTTAAAGGCGAGTTCGAGAGCTTGATGGAGTTCCTCTTTATTTTCAGACTTAGAAATACCAACACTAGAACCCATATTAGATGGTTTAGTAAAGACTGGATACCTTAATTTTTCTTCAACTTCTGCGATCTTAGAAGCTAAGTCATCCCCTTCAACAATGGCTACGTAAGGGACTTGGGCAATTCCAGCAGATTCCAAGACACGTTTAGTCGTGATTTTGTCCATAGCAAGGCTTGAAGACAAGATGTTGCAACCGACATAAGGCATTTTCAAGACTTCTAGGAAACCTTGAACGGAACCGTCTTCTCCCATCGGGCCATGAAGAACTGGAAAAACAACTGCGCCTTCTTCGTAGATGACACTTGGAGCAATTTTCTTGTCCCAATCAATCGTTTCATTGGTCATGAGACGGTCATCCTGCCCAGGAGTTTGGGTAAATTCTTGGGTTTTGATGAAATCACCAGACTGGCTGATAAAGAAGGTTTTGACTGCGAAACGATCATAGTTAACCGCACGCATGACACTCTCAGCTGACAATACAGATACTTCACGTTCTGCACTGCGTCCACCATATAATAGAATAATTGTTTGTTTCATATGATTGTCCTATTTCTACTAGAATACTCGCTCTTTAGTATATCATATTTACAATGGATTTGAAACTTGTATCACAAAAAAGAGACTGAAATATCAACTTTCCCAGTCCCTTTTCTATAATTTATAGTCCACAAGCTAATGCAAACTAGCCTTACTTTTAAAATTTTCTTCAATCTTGAGGGAGTAATTACAATTCTGTCCTATTCTCAATAGCTCTTAAGAGGGTAACTTCGTCTGCGTACTCGATGTCTGCTCCCACTGCTAGTCCCCGTGCTAGACGAGTAACCTTAATCCCCGCGGGTTTGAGAAGTCGAGAGATGTACATGGAAGTCGCTTCACCATCAGCAGTCGCATTGGTGGCTACGATGACCTCTGAAACTTCGCTATCCATGAGGCGAGTCATGAGACTTTTGAGATTGATGTCATCTGGGCTAATTCCATTCATGGGTGAAATCAACCCATGCAATACATGGTATAACCCATGGTATTCCTGGATATTTTCCATGGCAGCGACATCACGACTATCCTCAAGAACCAGAATCGTAGACTGATCACGGCTAGGATCGGTACAGATAGAACAAGGGTCCTCATCTGTCAAGCGTCCACAAATAGAGCAATAGGTCAATTCTCGCTTGGCTGCCAGGAGATTTTTTGCAAATTCATTGACGTCATCATCCGACATCCCAATGGTATAAAAGGCCAGCCGGGTTGCTGTCTTAATCCCGATACCCGGAAGTTTAGAATAACTGTCAATCAGCTTAGCTATAGGTGTTGGGTAAAGCATGGCTTCCTTTCTAGTTCATTGGATGGTGTTGGTTGTATAGATTGATAATATCGCGAGCAATTGCTGGCCCAACATTTTTGGTTAAATTGGTATTATGAGGAAAGACTACTGCAACTGCAATTTGAGGATTTTCTGTTGGAGCATAGGCCACAGCATTGGTATTATTAGCTTCTTGACCACCAGCTACATAGCTTTCAGCTGTACCGGTCTTACCACTGATAGAAACAGTGGCGCCATCTAAAAACGCCCGTCCTGTCGTGAGTGCACTTGTCCCGTGTGATACCTGGTAAAATCCTTGTTGCAAGATAGACATGTCAGACTCAGAAATATTGATCTTATTCATTTCTGTGCTATCCGTTTGCTTAATGAGTTCTCCCAAACCACCTTGCTCGTTGTTGTCGTAGACTCCTTCCACGATATGAGGAGCTAAGCGGACACCATTATTGGCAATAGTCGCCACATACTGAGCTAACTGCATTGGGGTGTAGTTATCGAACTGCCCGAAAGCATTATTTAGATAGTTGGCCAAATCATAGTCTTTAGGGATAAAGCCTGTTGACTCATCTGGTAAATCGATCCCTGTAGACACGCCCAAACCATACTCACCGAAGGTTGAACGAAGTTTTCCCATAGCAGACTCAAGATTATTGGTCCCTACTGTCATATTCGGCTGATAAGTTTGTCCCATAATCCCGAGGACAGTTTGAACCATGTAGGCATTGGATGAATATTCTAAGGCCTCAACGGCTGTAATTGGGAAAGAACCATCATAATAAGGGGTATACCAGGAATTGATAGGGGCAGAACCTTGGAAGACGATTGGTTGATCTGTCAAGGTTTGGTTGCCTGACAAGACCCCATTTTCCCAACCTGAACTGATAGTTGCAGCCTTAACGACAGATCCTGGAACAAAGACATTGGTGACAGTTCCGAGTGAGTCTGTGGTCAGTTCTCCAGTCTCTACATTGTGCTTCATTCCTGACATGGCTAATACAGCACCTGTCTTAGGATTGAGGGCTACTGCATAGACACCTTCAGAATATCTGGCTCCTCCATTGGCAAGTTCTGAGTTGAAATAACTCTTCAAGAGACTGTCTACGCTATCTTGGAAGGCCAAATCAATGGTCAATTTGATATTTTTACCCTTGCTTCCTTCTTCGATATTTTCTACACTCTCCATGTCTCCGTGCTTGTCCAAATGGATTTCCTTGACGGTACGTTTTCCTTGCAAGACTTCTTCGTATTGCTTTTCAAGATAGGAAGTCCCAACACGGTCATTGAGTGAGTAACCTTTTTTCAAATAAGCGTCCACTTCTTCTGCTGGAAGACCAGATTTTTCACTCGAAACACTTCCAACTATAGATGAAAGAGAAGTTTCTAAGACTTTTCGGTCCCATGAAGTAGAGATGGAAATACCTGGCAATTCCTTAGATGCAGAAGCAATCACAGCTACCTGTGTATCGCTCAAAGGATCCGTTTGAATATTTCCTGTAGCAAAATTTCCAACTGAATTGAGCTGGCTAAAGAGATAGATGGCCTTCTTTTCATCCTCGGAATAGTCCATCTGATTAGCTGCAATACTATTAGCAGCGTTGTTATAGAGTTCAGATTCAGAAAGTTGATTGCCATCTGAATCATACCGTTTATCTTTTGGAAGAGCTTCAACTGTTTTCTTATAAGCTTCGGCATCCGCCAAGTAGTAGTCTGCCATTTGTCGGTCCGTCAACTCTGGAGAAGTGACTGTGACATAAGTCAACAATTTTTTAGAAATATCCTTCAAATCAGCCGCAGTCATCTTGTTACTTCGTGTGAATGAAACAACTTGTTTAACGGTGTTTTGGACTAAAGGTTTTCCTGTTGCATCATAGATTTCTCCGCGAGCAGAACCCATGGTTACTCGAGTTTGGCTAGCAGAAGCGAGTTTGTTTTCATAAAAATCCTTATGAAGAACTTGCATATAAAGCAAACGACCAATAATTGCTAAAAAGAGCAAGATGACGATTGCAAATAACAAATTAAGCCGTGTCGGTATCGAGTGGCTATTGAATTTTCTCATACACATCAATCTCATTTCTAATCAAAATCACACTCTTCATTGTACCATAATTTAGGTAGAAAATTATGGAAAAAGAAAAGACTTTTCCTTTTTGGTCCAAAAAGTATTTTCTATGATATAATGGAGGTAAGCGCTATTTTATTTGTTAGATTTGTCAAAGTAATTTTGGCAAATAGCTATAAAAGGAGTTCCATGAATAAGCAAGATATCTCTACGATTATCGACCTTCACTTTGAAGAGATGACCGATTTAGAGCAAGAAATTGCCCGCTATTTTCTGCAGGCAGATACCATAAATGATGACTTATCCTCTCAACAAGTCACGCAAAAACTTCATATTTCCCAGGCGGCGCTCACTCGTTTTGCCAAGAAGTGTGGTTTTAAGGGCTATCGAGAGTTCATCTTCAAATACCAACAACAAAAAGACACTCTTTCTGCTCCTCAACAGGATATGAATCCTTTGACTCAACGAGTTCTCAGAAGTTATGCAAATGTGCGAGAATTTTCTCAAGGATTGATTGACGATGAGCAGTTGGAACGTGTAGCTCAGATGATTGAGCAATCCGAACGAGTGTATTTTTTCGGAACTGGAAGTTCCGGTCTAGTCGCACGTGAGATGAAGCTACGATTTATGAGATTGGGTGTCGTCTGTGAAGCCTTAACAGATCCAGACGGTTTTGCCTGGACGACTAGTATCATTGATGAAAAATGTTTGGTCTTTGGTTTTTCCCTCTCAGGAACAACACCGTCCATCATCGATAGTTTATTAGATGCCCAGGATATGGGAGCTAAGACAGTTCTATTTACAAGTTCACCGAATAAGGATACTCAAGCATTTACAGAAACCATTTTGGTCGCAAGCCAAAACCAAGCATCTTATATTCAACGAATTTCTGCTCAGATTCCAATGCTGATTATCATTGATTTACTCTACGCTTATTTCCTAGAGATTGATCGCGAAAGTAAAGAAAAAATCTTTAATAGCTATTGGGAGAATAATAGACTGAATGGTTATCGTAGAAATCACAGAAAGGGAAAATCCTAAATTGATTTTAACAATTTAGGATTTTTTATCATTCAAAATTTTTTGCATAAAATCTCGATAGACATTTATCTATACTCGCTAATTTTTCTAAAATAATTCAGCTTTCATCACTCGAATCGTCGCTTCTGAAGCGAATCCAAGAAGAGCATTGTCAGAAACGCTGGTCATTTTCACTTTGAAGTCAAAGATTGAATCAGCTTGCTCTGTAAAGTCAATCGTTGGAATCGTGATTGTTTTCTCAGTTTCACCATCTTGGAAGGTCAAGTCAGCTGTTGTGTCCTTGTACACTTTACCATGAACCCCTGTTCCTGGTTCTGTTACAACATGGACTGTTGCTGTTCCTTTGCTACCACCAACACGTTTAATGGTTACAGTAACCGGTTGACCTTTTTGAATTTCGTAGGTCGTTTCTTTCATCTCAAACATACCTTTACCAGCATTGTTGAGCGTGTAGATACCTTCCGTTGCAATAGCTTTACCAGTTTTGTTGACGAGTTTGATGGTATGTTCACCTGGAGCCAAGTCATCTGTTTCATAAACCATCTGGCTACGTTTACGAGCTGCATTATTCGTTTGTACGTCTGCAACCTTTTGACCATCCACGTAAACTGACATTTCACCGTGGTTTGGATCCACTGTAGATACTACATATGCTTTTGTTCCAGTGAAGCGGTAGGTTACACTTGCATCTTTTTGGTTTGTCCACATAGATGTTCCACGGATACCTTCAGATTCGTCATACCAAGTTGTATTTTCTTTATCGGCTGTTGTATTTGAATGGTAATCCAATCCTAGAGGGTAGCCGTCTGTTTTCTCAATACTGCTTGGTGTCTTATAAACAGAGAAGTTTGTCAAAATAGGTGTCGCTTGTGCACCAGTAATGGTCACGCGAATTTTTTGTGCTTCTACTGGTTGACCTTGGATAAGGCGACGATAACCAACAGTTGACCCTTCACCGTATGGTACCCAACGTCCATTGAGCTCAACTTCAACCTTGAAGCCAGAGATACGTTGACCTTTAGCGATATCTTCTTTGAGTTCGACTACGTCAAAGCGTCTCTTTTGACCGAGATCAACAGTGAATTCACCTGTCTTAGCATCATTTGCTAGTGCCCAGCTGGTATCATCCTTACCATCTGTTAGGTGGCTTGCTTGATACAAGTGATTCTTACGAGTAGAGCTTGCAGTAACTGTTGCACCCTTAGCAAAGTCAGTCGCATACATTTGATCCAGGGTTGCTCGGAATTCTTTCAAGCGGGCGACATCTGCATCTGCGAATTTACCTTCTTTATTTGGTGGAATATTGAGGAGAAGTGGCGTTCCACGACCAACAGACTTGAAGTAGATATCCATCAAATCTTTGATTGATTTTGGTTGTTGATTGTCATGGTAGAACCAACCTGAACGAATAGAAACGTCTGCTTCACCGACAGAGTACATATCTCCTTCTGGGTCTCCATGGTTGAGATATTCATTCTTCACATCGTCAGTGACTTTAGCTTTCTTGACTTTATGCCAAACTGGATCTCCAGCGATACCACGTTCATTACCGATCCAACGGACACTTGTTGGTTGAGCAGAGAAGATAGCGATATCTCCTTCAGCTTCCTTAATGTACTTGAACCATTCGTCAAAGGTGTAGGTTACTTTTTGAGCTCCGCTACCACGCGCACCGTCCATCCAGACTTCGATAAATTTACCATTATTTCCGTATTTAGGATTGCCAAGGATTTCCTTGAGCTGGTTGAGGTAGTATTCGTTGTACTCTTTTTCAGTTGAAACATGATATTTAGGGTTATTGGCGTCCCATGGCGATAGGTAAACCCCCATATTCATGTCATACTTAGTTGCTGATTTAGAGATTTCTTCAAGAAGGTCTCCCTTACCGTCTTTCCATGGACTTGCAGCTACCGTATGGTCTGTGTATTTAGATGGGTAAATTACAAATCCATCGTGGTGTTTCACTACCATGATTGTTCGTTTGAATCCAGCATCCTTCAAAGTCTTAATCCACTGGTCTGTATCAAGGTTAGTTGGGTTAAAGTTTTGAGGATTTTCTCTACCGTTACCCCACTCAGAATCCGTATAGGTATTCATCCCGTAATGGATAAATGCTGCTAATTCTTCCTTGTGATAATCCAATTGAGCCTTGCTTGGAAGTGGGCCATAGACTGTAATCTCTGTTTCTTGATCCTCAGGGGAGCTTACTTTACTTTTATATTTTTCTTGTTGATTATAGGTCAATGATTGCTTTCCTTTAGTTCATATCTGTTAGTGTTACTGGCATATATTTGAATTAACTTAAATATACTATATCGAAGTCAAAAATGCAAGATTCCTTGACATTAGTAAGCAAGTTACTCTTTGCTTTTATGTAAAAAACCTAAATTGGCAAAGCCAATTTAGGAATGTTTGGTTCTAAAATGATAATAAGCACCGAGCATACCGGCAGTATTCTGATGGTGGGCAAATTCAAGTTGTGTCTTATCTGCCAAGCTTGGAACGAGGGCATCTTTCAAAGCCTTACGAATCTTAGGTTTTAAAATTGCTTCTTGTCCCATGATACCACCGCCAAGGATGACAACTTCTGGATTAACCACATAACAAATATTTGCTAAACCTTTTCCCAGATAATCTACCATACGGTCAATCCCCTCCATACAGAGTTTATTGCCTTCGGTAGCTTCTTTAAAAATTCTTCGACCATTCCAATGCTCTACATCTTCCCCATGAGCATCAGCTACATACTTCACCAAAGCAGTTGTAGATGCTAAATCTTGGAAGGCTCCATCCTGCATATGCATATAGCCAACTTCACAGGCTGAATTGCTGAAACCATGGAAAATCTGACCATCGATGATTAAGCAACCACCGATACCTGTCCCAATGGTTAAGCATAGCGTTATGCCCGCACCATCTCCTGAACCAGATACCGCTTCTGCTAGCCCTGCGCAGTTGACATCATTTTCAATCTCACAAGGAACTTGGAAACTTTCTTCAATTTCTTTTTTAAATTGAGTCCCAGCATAGTTCGGAATCTGTGGACCAGCATAGAAAATCTCACCTTTATCAGGGTCAACCATTCCCGCAGAGGAAATCGCCACACCTGCCACTGGACCTTTTTCGAGATAGCTAGCTACAATATCTTTTGTTTTTTGTAAGATGTGTGGACCACCCTTGTGTGCCTCAGTTGCTACTTCGTGAGACTCTACCAGTTGTCCATCTTGGTCAATCAAACCATATTTGATATTAGTTCCACCAATATCAATTGCAACGTAATTAGTCATAAAGCCTCCTATTGATTAGAGGAAACGCTCCTTAGTTTCACGAATCAATTGAGCAGCTGCTTCAACAACTGGACGATCTTCTTCGGTCACTGGTGTAAGTGGAGAACGGACTGATCCGATATTAAGCCCTTCATTGATTTTCAAGACTTCTTTGATAACACCGTACATGTTTCCATGTGCAGCAGTCAATTTACCAATGATAGCGTTGATTGCATATTGCAATTCACGCGCTGTTTCTAGGTCTTTATCTGCAATCAATTGGTTGAGTTTCAAGAAGAGTTCTGGCATAGCACCATAAGTACCACCGATACCAGCTTTAGCACCCATGAGACGACCACCAAGGAATTGTTCATCTGGACCATTAAAGACGATATGATCATCACCACCAAGACTTACAAAAGTTTGGATATCTTGAACTGGCATTGAAGAGTTTTTAACACCGATTACACGTGGGTTCTTCAACATTTCTGTGTAAAGACTTGGAGTCAAAGCAACTCCTGCCAATTGAGGAATGTTATAGATAACGTAGTCTGTATTTGGTGCTGCTGCACTGATGTCGTTCCAGTATTTTGCTACTGAGTACTCAGGCAAACGGAAGTAAATTGGTGGGATTGTTGCAATAGCATCTACTCCCAAGCTTTCAGCATGGCGAGCAAGTTCGATACTGTCTTTCGTATTATTGCAAGCCACGTGAGCAATGATTGTCAATTTACCTTTAGCAACAGCCATGACTTCTTCCAAGATCAACTTGCGGTCTGCTACACTTTGGTAGATACATTCACCTGAAGAACCGTTAACATAAAGTCCTTGAACACCTTTATCAATGAAGTATTGCACCAAAGCACGAGTTCGTTCTGGGCTTACTTCTCCCTCATCATCATAACATGCGTAGAAGGCAGGAATAACACCTTCATATTTTTTTAAATCTGACATAGATTTCTCCTAAGATTTCTTATTTTCTGCTTTGAGCAGATGATTTTTACTATTTTAGTATACACCTTGTGAAAAACGCTTTCAATACATCCAAGCCACTTAGATTTTAATTTCTATTCATCTTCCATAGCTTTTCATGTTTGAAAGTAGTTTCATATCATTTTCAATCTGCTTGATATTTAGCAAACAATTTTTCTATTAATCCAGCCTGGCAAAAGGCAAGAAGACCAAAGCCAAAGAGTAGAAATGCTGATCCACCGAGCACTAGAGTAAAGCCTGATAGATAGAGAAGCATAATGATTAATAAAATAATCGCAAGCATCAAGAAGAACCACACGAAGTTAAAGCTAACTAAGAGCAAGCCCTTTTGGAGTACTTCTTTCCAAGTCAAGTCATAACGCGCTGCAATAGGATAGCTAGCCAACATAACTAGTGTTAAAAATATCAGAATTCCTAAGCAAATGGCCTTAATTAGCTGGAAGCCTAGGCTGGTTTGCCCCCAGAATAGAGATAAATCAACAACGCTAATCAGAAAAATTCCTAGTTCCAACAGACCTAACTGGAGACCTAATTTCAAATTTTGCTTAAAGGCTCTCATATAAGTTTTAAAAACAGGAACACGTCGACTACTCTTAACTTCGAAGATTGTCTGATAGAGACTAATTTTTGCTACTCCGATTGTCACAATAGGCAAACAAGACACAACAAAGAGTAGGTTGACCGTCACGATGTCTAAAACCTTCTCACAAAATCGCATAAGAAAGTTATCCGTATCGAATGCTGCTTTTATCAATCCAGATCCTTTATGTGCCATTGTTTGCTCCTCCTAACTGACTAATCGATTAAAATTTTAAATAAATATTTGCGAACTTTATCTTCCATACCTGCATAGCCATTAGGCTGATGAGGTTCACCTGGGAAAAAGACTGCAAAATTGTGATAACCCAATAAAAGTGGGTATTGTTCATGACAATGGACAAAGCCGATATCGCTAGCTTCGTCAAAGGCTACAGCCTCATCTTTGACACGAGAACCGTAACTAGAATATTCATGTCCTTCAACTAATAAATGCAAATCTGCATAGTTTTTATGATGCTCAAAGCGATCATTTTCTTCTTGGTTGAGAACATTTTCCTGTACAACTAGAAAGACTTTATCTCCATCAATCTCGTATTTCCCTAATTCAAAGTTATCTTTACGATGCTCATAGAGATAATCAATAGCCTTGTCCAGATTTGGATGAATTCCCTTGTAAAAGCTAATGTTTTTTAAATCATCAAAAATCATAGTAATTTCCTTTACCTGATTGTTACCTTCAGACATACGATGTCTAGCCAGTAAGTTTATAAGTGTCTAACAAAACTTCCTGAAGTAACCAACTCCTCTCCATTTTGTAGACACTTATATATCCTGTATTCTCTTAGTCTATCAACTATACTTCTGCATATTGATAAACAAATTGTACTATATTCAGTTTTCGCAGAGTATTATCCTTTGACAGCTCCCATAGTAATACCTTGAGTGAAGGATTTTTGGAAGACAAGGAAGACTGTTACGATTGGCACAGCTGCAAGAGCAGCCCCTGCCATGATCAAACCGTAGTTTGTTGCCATCTCAGCCTGCATAGTCGCAACCCCGAGGGAGATGGTCAAGTTTTGACGTGAAGTCAACATTACCAATTGCATGAAGTAGTCATTCCATGTATTGATGAAGGTAAAGATTGCAAGAGCTGCAAATCCTGGTTTCACAATAGGGAAGGCTACGCTCCAGAAGGTACGAATCTCGCCACATCCATCGATTTTAGCAGATTCGAGCAATTCTGTAGGAATGTTTTCACTAAATTGTTTCATGAGGAAGACCCCAAATGGCCATCCGATCAAAGGCAAGATAACTGCCCAAAGAGTGTCATGGATTCCCATGAAGTTGACGATACGTACCAATGGCACAAGGACAACTTGTTTTGGAAGAGCCATGGCAGCGATAAAGATAGCGAAGAGAATGCGTTGTCCATAGAAACGTTTCTTAGCCAATACATAACCTGCTAGTGAAGAGGTTGCACAAACCAAGAACATAGTTACCAATGAAATGAAGACTGAGTTCCACATCCATTGCAAGGCTGGGTTTTGCACCATCAATTGTTGGAAGTTCTCCATAGTTGGAGCTTTAGGGAACCATTGTGGTGGAATCATAATGGTATCTGGTTGTGATTTGAATGCACCTGTCAAAATCCAGTAGAATGGGAAGATAAAGAGTACAGTTAATAAGAGCAAAATGATTGTTGAAATAACAGTAAAGGCTGTTAAAGGTTTCTTTTGTGTAGATTGCATAGCTGTCTCCTTTCCTTAGTATTCTACGTCGTTTCCGAGGATCTTGAATTGAGCGAAGCTGACAAGGGCAATCATAACTGCCAAGAATACACCAATAGTATTGGCATAGCCATATTCAGTCAATTGGAAGGCTTTTTCGTATAGGTAGTACATAAGTGTACTTGTTGAGTAGTTTGGACCACCAGATGTCAACAATTGAATCAAGGCGAAACATTGGAATGAGTTGATGGTTGTGATAATTGCGATATAAAGAGTTGTTGGAAGAAGGCTTGGCCATTTAATCTTCCAGAATACTTGGAACTCAGTCGCACCGTCAACACGAGCTGCTTCTACAAGTGAGTTATCAATATTACCCATTGCAGCGATGTAAAGAATGATTGGTTGACCAACTGATGTTGTCAAAAGGATAATCATAATCGCCATCAAAGCCCAGTTTTTATCTCCCAACCAAGAAATGTTTTGGCTGATGATATGACTTGACTTAAGCACGAAGTTCAAAATACCTGATAGTGGATCGTAAATCCATTTCCAAACTACTGTTACGGCAACACTACCTGTTACAACAGGAAGGAAGAAAACGAAACGGTAGAAAGATCTAGCAACGGCATTTTGTTGGTAAGTTTGCGATGCCACAAATAGTGAGAAGAGTACTACGACTGGTACAGATCCGATTACCAAGATTACGGTATTAATCAAAGATTTTGTAAAGACAGGGTCTTTAAACATACGAATGTAGTTGTCCAAGCCCACAAACTCAAAGCTAGTCATCGAGTAGTTAAAGAAACTAGTGATGAAGCCCATGATCATTGGAGCTAAAACGAAGACGGTAAAGAAGATTAATACTGGTGCTAGGAACGCGTATGAAATAATTGTTTCCCTCATGCGAATTTTATTGACTTTCACAATTGGCACCTCACTTTCAAATAGTTTTGTTTTTTGACTATCATCTGACATTGATCTAAAATCAAAATGAAATTCTTTTAAAGATTAGCTAATGTAAGAACTTCATTTTAATTTTGACCTGTCAGTTGCTTATATTTTTAAACAAATGCCCCCCTTTTCGTACACAGATATGCACAGGGAAAAGGGGGGATTTCAGTTTTTATTTAGGACTTATTATTTAGCTGCTTTTTTGATTGTTTCGTTCGCTTTTTCAGTGAATGCTTTCAAAGCTGCAGCAGGTTCTTGGTCACCATTAGACACAGCTTGCAACATTGGGAACCAAAGTGTTCTCATTTCAGCAAATCCATCGATTGTGTTGTAGTATGGTGAATAGTATTGAGTCCAGCTACCAATTGTTTCCATACGTTTATCATCATAGAGTTTTCCAAATGAAGTACGAACTGGGAATGCACCTGTACGAACTACGTCTTTAGGACCCCATTCTTTGTCATCTGCGATGAATTGGATGAATTTCTTAGCTGCTGCGACTTTCTTTTCGTCTTTGTTGTTGAATACTGCAAATCCGTTTACAAGGTATTCAAGAGCTGGCTTGCCTGAGTCAGATGGGAATGGTACTTCAACCACTTCAACTTTACTTGCTTCCAAGAGCTTAGCTTGAATACCGTTTTGAGCTGGTGCCCAAAGGATTGTGTAAGAAGTTTGACCGTTTGCAAAGTTTTGGATATCTGCACCACCGTCAAATTGTGAACCGTTGTTCAACAAACCGTCTTTGATCCAGCTAGATGCTTTTTCAAGACCTTTAACGAATTTAGGATCGTCAGTTGTGTATTTAGTTACTTCTTTATCAGTTACAGATCCGCCATAAAGGTTAGCGATGAAGGCACGTGTTCCTTGGTCTCCCCCTTGACCTGAACTGAACAATGAACCTGGTGTGTAGCCTTTATCTTTAAGCGCTTTCAAAACTTTTTCGAAGTCATCTGTTGTCCAACCTTCTTTTACAAGGTTTGCAACTCCTGCGTCTTCCAACATTTTCTTGTTCATAGCCATGTAGAATGGTGCAGAACTGATTGGATACATGTAAGCTTTATCACCAGCTTTACTTGCTTGGATGATGTTATTGTTGTTAACATCTTTTACAAATTCATCTGTGAAGAGATCGTTCAACTCAGCCAATTTACCATTTTTACCGTATTGGATGATACGTCCTGGTGCGTCAAAGAGTACATCTGGAGCAGTTCCAGCTTCAATAGCTGTAGTGATTTTTTCAGGACCAGATTTGAAGTCGATTGTTTCTAGTTTAACTTTGATATCTGGATTTGCTTTTTCGAAAGCTTCGATGATAGATTTTTCATAAGTTCCTACACCGTCACTAGTTTTTTCTTGAGTGAAGACTGGGAAAGCCCACCAAGTAATTTCAGTTTTTCCACTATCATTGCTAGAGCTAGCAGCATCTTTGTTAGCATCTGATTTACCACAAGCAGCAAGAGATAGGACAGCAGCACCTGCAAGTACTGTACAAGCTAGTTTTTTAAATTTCATTAGTATTCTCCTAAATGATGATAAGCGTATCCGAAGCGGATAATGAGTATTGGCAATTTTGTATACGTTTTCATTTTATTTTGCGAATCAACCACTCTCCTCGTGTTTTAATTGTCTTATTTGAGACCCGCAACAAATCGTTCCGTAATCTCTTTTGGTCTAGTAATAGCGCCACCAACTACGATACCTCGCACTCCGTAACCTAGGATCTGCTTAGCTTGTTCTGGTGTATGAATCTTACCTTCTGCGATAACGTCTACTCCTGCATCGCAAAGTTTCTTAATCAATTCAAAGTCTGGGCCATCAACTTTTGGACTGTAAGATGTGTAACCTGACAAGGTTGTTCCAACAAAGTCAATTCCAGCTTCAACTGCTGTAAGACCTTCTTCAAAGGTACTTGTATCAGCCATTAACAATTGATTTGGATATTTTTCTTTGATTTGACCGATAAATTCTTGAATGCCTAAACCATCATAGCGTTCTCTCTTGGTACAATCAAGAGCGATAACCTCAATGTCTAGAGCCGCTAATTCATCAACCTCTTTCATAGTTGCTGTGATGAATGGTTCCTGTGGCGGATAATCACGTTTGATAATCCCGATAATCGGAAGGTTTGTGACCTCTTTTATTTCCTTGATATCTCGAACACTATTTGCTCGGATACCGACTGCTCCACCTTGCTCAGCTGCTTTGGCTAGCAAGGGCATAACACCTCCCGCTTCTGTATAAAGCGGTTCGTGAGGAAGTGCCTGACAAGAAACGATGATTCCATCTTTAATCTGCTCAATCAAAGCCTCTTTAGTGATTTGTGGCATCTACTTTCCTCCTTTTCTTTTTTCTTATGAGCCTATTATATATCATTTTTAAAGCGCTTTCAATAACTTGTACTAGAATAGATTGAAGTTTCAAAACAATTTTATGAAACAGATTCTGCTGAAAGTAGTTTCAGAGGGGAGCTTTCCACTCGAATCATCTTCAATCTAGCTATTCCAGCACTTTCTATGCTTTCTATAAACGAAAGAGTCTGTAACAAATCACCGTCACAGACTCTTTCAATTTCACTATTTTTCTTAGATATCTTTAAGATTTAATAGTAGATTAATCTTCTTTTTTCTTGGCCATTCCAAACAATCCCAAGAACATACCAACAAGACCGAGAGATACTAGAGAAGTTGAAACTTCACTTCCTGTTTCAGGGAGAGCTGGTTGTTGTGGTTGAGCTGCAGGAGCTTGGTAAGTCTTATCTTGTAGTGCTACTAGAGTTACAAGTGGTTGTTCCTCGCTCTTATATTCTGGAACTTCATTGACTGCCGCTTCGACTGTATTGACATCACCTGTGAATTCTGGAAGTTCTCGCTCAAGTGTTTGGACTGCATTAGATTCACCTGTAAATTCTGGAAGTTCATTCTTAAGCGCTTCAACTGCATTCACGCCACCCACGAATTCTGGAACTTCATTGACTGCTGCTTCGACCGCATTAATTCCTCCTACGTATTCTGGAAGTTCATGCTTGAGAGCTAGAATAGAGTTGACCCCGCCTACGAACTCAGGCAATTCATTCTTAAGATCCTCAACTGCACTCACACCACCTACGAATTCTGGGACTTCATTGACTGCTGCTTCGACCGCATTGACGCCACCCGTGAATTCCGGAATTTCTACTATTGGTGCTGCTTGGTCGCCTGCTGTATCAATAGGTTCAGTGTACTCTGGAATTTCCGTTACGACAGCCTCCTCAGTATTCACGCCACCTGTGAAGTCTGCGCTTGTGTGAACTGGAGTGTCATCTGGGGCTACACCGCCCGTGAATTCTGGCTTCTCCTGAATAGTTCCTTCTCCATTTGCTCCACCTTCGTAATCAGGTAGTTCATTGGTTTCTGTTTCACCATTCACGCCACCTGTGAAGTCTGGACTTGTGCTAGCTGGAGTGTCATCTGGGGAAACCCCACCCGTAAACTCTGGTGTTTCTTGGAGAGTTGTTTCTCCATTTGCTCCACCTTCGTATTCTGGAAGCTCATTAACTGTCGTTTCTCCATTCACGCTACCTGCGAAGTCTTCGCTTGTGTGAACTGGAGTGTCATCTGGGGCTACATCGCCCGTGAATTCTGGCTTCTCCTGGATAGTTCCTTCTCCATTTGCTCCACCTTCGTAATCAGGTAGTTCATTGGTTTCTGTTTCACCATTCACGCCACCTGTGAAGTCTGGAAGCTCTTCAACAGAGGAAGACTCTCCATGAATAGCACCTGGTATTCCTGCACCCTCTAGATTGATTGGCAAATTATGAATACTCTCAATCGCACCTGATACGATTTCTCTTACCTCTTGACCAATGTCTTCTTTATTGACTGCAAATAGCAAGGTTTTCGTATCGTATTGTGTCAAGAATGGAACTAAATTTCCATTTGCCAATTTAAGAACTGGTGCCTTGTTAACCAAAACTTCAGAGTCAAACTCAAGAGCAATAACATTCTGACCCATCTCCACAGTATTTTTTACTTTTGCTTCTGTTGGAGAAATCATATCCTTACTTAAGAAATCCCAGTTGAATTTCTTATAAGACAAGGTATATTCATTTTGTTGACTATCAGCACGCTCATATAGCAAACCAAATTCACCATTCCCAAGATCTTGCAATGAGTTATAGGCAAATTTACCACTTTGAATTGGATTATGTTTAAGCCAAGTTAATTCTCCGTTAGCTTCCACACGTGCCAAGTGTACCAAACCGTTGTAACGTCCTGGTCCACCTGCGTTACTGAGGACGATATATTCCTTACCATCTTGTACAGTATGAATAGCTGACATTTGAACATAGACATCTTTGACATCTGAATAGCGTTTTACATCTTTTTCCCAGGTCGCTCCGCCATCTTTACTTGTTGCAACCTGCAAATCTCCTGTCAATCCACGCATGAAGAGTTTGAGGTCTCCGTTGTTCAACTGAACAACAGTTGACTCAGTATTTTGAGCACCTGGATTATTCATAGTTGAAGAGTGAATTGTTTGGTTACCTACTGGACGGTTATCATTGACTGCTTCACCTGCTTGCCAAGTTTCACCATGGTCATCTGAGTAAATAACACGTGAAGACTGAGAACCACTCAAGTAAGATACGTTATTTGTAGTATAGACTGGGATAACGAGACGACCTTTGTGAGGTCCTGAGTGCAAGACAATCCCTGTACCAGGTCCAGTACCTAAGAAGTGCATCCAGTCCTTGCGAATACCGTATGTAATATCTTTAGGTGCAGACCATGTTTTCCCATCATCATCACTATAAGACATCCATAGATAGTTGGTATTTGAAACTCTAAAGATATTCTTGTCACTGTATTCGAAATAGACATTGCCAATTAGTTCTTCACCCTTGTATAGATCACCCTTATCGCTATAAGCTGGTTGTTTAGGATCAACTACAACACGGTATTCTGTTTTTCTATTTTCAGGGTCAAAAACTTCACCATTTTCACGGATAGTATAACGTCCCGCATCACCTTGTTTGTACAAGACTTGGTAAACCTTATCACCGATTTGCTCATAGGCTTGTGGTGCTTTCCCTGGTAGAGAGAATACTGCCTTCCCTTCGAGGAACATATCATAAATTGAGAAGATTCTCTTGGTTTTCGGATCTTGGACTAAAGCCATGTCAATATTAACTGGTGATGGCCATTCTGGATTTTTAGCTTTCTCATTGTCACGAGGATTAGAGATGGTAATTCTATCTCCCCATGTCTTTCCATTGTCATCACTACGACGAACGACCATACCAATATCACCCCAGTCAGAGTGATGCAAGCGTCTTTCATCCGTTCCGGCAATCAAGGTACCTTTATCTGTCTTTAGAAGTGCAGGTATACGGTAACTTGCAATACCATCTTTATTTGGCTTGCGGTTCACACCACCTTCAAATACATCTAACTTTTCAGTTACTTCTGCACCTTCAGGAAGTTTTTTCGCCAATTCACCTCTTTCAAAGAACTGGCTACGTTTTTTAACTTCTTCTGGAGAAAGGGCACGATCATAAACAGTTAGATTACGGACTTTAAGATTAGCACCCCAGAAGTTTTTGCCTGTACGTTTTGTTGTTCCGATTTGTACATGATTAACATCTGGCATGTCTTGGATGAAGCGACCAGACTTAGGACTTGTGCGCGACAAGACACCATTTACATAGACGCGAACCTGACCTTTAGGTTGATCTGCTTTTGGTCTTTCAACTGTAAAGGTTACAGAGTTCCACTGACCTGGTTTGATTTTCAAAGGAGCATCTTTATAATCACCATAGAATTGATTCCCATTGGCATCACGACCTTCAACGACAGCTGTGTTATCAAGGATTGCCATAGTGAAATACTCGTTTACTTTTGTATCACTAGAAACTGAGAATAGGTTGTAAAAACGAGGAGCAGATGCATCTGGTTTAAACTCCATATGAATAGTTGCATTCTGAAGTTTTTTCAGTTTATCGAGTTCATCATTCAAATCAACTCGTTGACCATTTGTTGCATTGGTATCTACATCTTCTTTCTCTACAACAGTATTGACATTCTCTAGTTCTTTTGCATAAAAGTCACGAGGAACATTCCCAGGCTCTTCTTCGTTTTCAGTAGCCGTAGTTTCAGTGGTTCCATCTTCTGTTGGTTTTTCAGAACCTGGGTTTGCTTGTAATTCTTCACGATTGACTTCAGTCCCTTTATCTGTAGCTGTTGTCAACTTATCTGCAAGTTCCTTATCAAGATTAGCAAGATTTCCTGTTTCTACTTCTTTAGGCAATTCTGGCAAAGCTTGACCAGTTGTTTCACCATTAGTTGTTAGAGCTTCCTGAGCTAAAACTGGTGAAACTCCAAAAACAACTGTTCCAATGACTACGGATGCAGCTCCCACTGTCAATTTTCGAATTCCATAGCGTTCTTTTTGATCAAATTCTCTCTGTTTCATATTTTTCCTTTCATTTTCACTAAAATAAAGCGCTCTCTTTCTTGCTTAAAATTTTTAACTCTCCTACATCGAAAGTTAAAAGTATCAATCGAATGGTCTCCCATTCTTTTTGATTTTAGATGCGTCTATCATTCTTTCTGGCTGCAAAAAGATGACCATTTTCTCCTTTCAAATTTTATCTTACCTTTATTATATAATAAAGATGTTACTTTTTGAGTATTGCTATATAATAGATTTTACTTCCCAATATGTTTCTAGACTTCGAAGTAATTGAAACTACTTTCTGAGCTTTGTCACAAAAAGAGCCCTGCTTTGGCAAGGCTCATCTCACAAACTTTTACTGGCCAACATAGGTAAAGGGAATTTCACTACCACATAACCAATTGTATACCTGATCATTGACATGGACATTCATGGCTTCATGAGCATATTCCGGCATGATACGATAGCTCTTTTCGCAGGTCAAACGATTGTAAATAGCGAACTGAGTGATTGGGTAGCAGACATCATCATCAAGCCCTGTAATCATTCTCACCTCACCTTTGATTCGATGGGCAAGGTTTTTCACATCGATATAACCAAGTGTCTCCATGATCTGCTCTTCTGTTTCGTGGAAAGGATCATGGAACTTAAAGTAACGAAAAAGCTCATCATAAGCTTCGCTGGTATTCCCAATTTCTAATACTCGTCTAAAGTCTGACAAGAATGGATAGATGGCAACTGTTCGCTTGATACGTGGATTGAGACCAGCAGCCACTAGAGCCAAGGCTCCTCCTTGCGAAGCACCATAACTGGCCAACTGCTCCTCATCTACTTGAGGGAGACTAGCTACAATCTCAATCAATTGATAAATATCTAGATAAACATCCTTATAGAAGAGTTCCTCTTTTCCTTCTACTGCACCACGGATGATTTGCCCCTTAACTGTATTTCCGAGAGGCGAACGCAAGCCATCTTGTGAGTATCCAGATTGCCCACGAACATCCATCGATACAACCCCATAACCAGCGACGGTAAAGGCTAGCATATCTGTCCAATCCCAGCAACGTCCCATATAGCCATGAAAGTGGAAAATGACTGGTACTTTCTCTTCTGATTTTGGTAAGACTACACGCGCATAAACGAGACCATCACGTGTACCTTTAAAGGTTAACTCATAGCACTTCAAATTTGGAATATGAAAATTACGTTCCTCTAGTTGGTATTCAGGTAAGACCGAAACCTTGTCAATCTCACCATCCCAAAAAGCATCAAAATCCTGAGGTACTTCATCTCTTCCTTTATATGTTTTCATTTCTTCTACTAATGCTGGATTTCTCATAGAACTCTCCTTTATTTTGTAACCGTTATCATAACTGTAGCACATATGGGGAAGCAATGCAAGAAAGAAAGGGAAACGGAAAGTGGATTTAATGTCCGACCCCAGCAAGAATCCCTCTGAAAGTAGTTTTAAAAAAATAAAAAAGAGCGATTTCGCTCTTTTCTTAGTATTTAGGAGAAGGTTGAGTTTCCTTTTGAAATGTCTTTTGGTAATTTACTTTAATAGTCATGAGAGAGTCCTCGTTTCTTTTTGATGACTCTAGTATAGATACTCACCCTAAAAGCAAACTTAACATTATCTTAGAAAAAGCTTAATCCAGGAATTCTTTTTTCTCTAGATGCAAGGCAATCATGTGCCACTCTAGGTTCTCTTGCCAGTTAGGGAGAGAACTGATATAGCTTGCTACCTTTCTAGCTTCTTCTAAAATCGGGAAGTCTTCGATGATATCAGCCACATGAAACTCTGGTAGCCCCGACTGTTTAGTCCCAAAGATTTCTCCAGAGCCTCGCATTTTCAAATCTTCTTCCGCAAGGACAAAACCGTTGGTCGTTTCTGTCATGATACGCATGCGGTCTTTCCCAGAATCAGTTTTTGGATTGGCAACTAGAACTGCGTAGGACTGCTTGTCCCCACGACCGACACGACCTCTAAGTTGATGAAGTTGACTAAGTCCAAAGCGATCAGCATCCATGATAATCATGACTGTTGCATTTGGCACATTGACCCCAACCTCGATAACGGTTGTCGAAACCAGAATATCTGTCTTTCTCTCTTTGAACTCCTGCATAATCTGGTCTTTTTCATCACTCTTCATCTTACCATGTAGTAGAGCAACCTCTGCCTTTCCTGCAAAATGAGTTGTCAACTCCTCTGATAAGGCCATGGCATTTTTCAAATCCAGAGCTTCAGATTCTTCAATCAAAGGAGAGATGACGTAGGCTTGCGAACCCTTTTGGATTTCCCCCTCTAACCAAGTCAAAACCTGAGGCAGTTGCTCATGTTTGATCCAGCGCGTCACGATAGGCTTTCGTCCAGCTGGCATCTGGTCAATAATGGAAACATCCATATCTCCAAAGGCTGTGATAGCTAAAGTCCGTGGAATCGGTGTTGCCGTCATCATGAGGACATCTGGATTTTCTCCTTTTTCACGTAAAATACGCCTTTGTCCAACTCCAAAACGGTGTTGCTCGTCGATGATAATCAAACCGAGTTTAGCATAGTCCACCCCATCCTGTATAAGGGCATGGGTACCGATGATTACATCAACATCACCCTTGGCAATAGTTTCCAAAACCGTACGTTTTTCTGCAGCTTTTAATGAACCTGTTAGGAGAGCTAGTTTCAAATCAGGAAATAGACTTTCTAGACTTTCAAAATGTTGCTCTGCAAGGATCTCTGTCGGAACCATGAGGGCAGCCTGATACCCTGCCGTTACAGCAGCATACATAGCAAGACCTGCAACCACTGTCTTCCCACTACCAACATCCCCTTGTAAGAGTCGATTCATGTGATGGTCCGACTTCATATCTGATAGGATTTCTTGCAGGCTTTTTTCTTGGGCTTGGGTCAGGGCAAAGGGCAAATTTTCTTTAACCGCCCTTAGTTTTTCTTGAGACCAGTTCAGAACCAATCCACTTCCATCAACCTTATTTTCAGACTTGAGGGTCTGTAATTGCATTTGGAAATAAAAGAGTTCCTCAAACTTGATTCGACGAAGAGCCTGTTTGTATTCTGCCAAATCCTTAGGGAAGTGCATGGCACGAACAGCTTGACTACGGGGCATGAGTTTGTATTTGTCTAGCAAGGACTGAGGGAGATTTTCCTCTATCAAGAGATCCAATCCTTGATCAAAGGCGGTCTTGATGACCTTAACAAGGCCTGCTTGACTGATACCTTGTGCGAGACGATAGACAGGTTGGAGGTCATCCTCTACTTGGGCTAAAACCTTCATGCCAGTGAGGCTTGCCTTGGCACGATCCCACTTGCCAAATACTGCTAAAGCCGCTCCTAGCTCGATTTTATCTGCTAAGTAGGGTTGGTTAAAGAAGTTCACCGCAAACACAACCTCACCCTGCTTAAGGCTAAAACGTAGGCGATTGCGCTTAAAACCATAATACTGAACACTAGCTGGCGTCACCACCTGACCAGATAGGACTGCCTTTTCTCCATCTTCTAGTTCTAGCACCTGCTTGGTCTTAAAATCTTCATAACGGAAAGGAAAGTAAAGCAAGAGATCTTGCAGGTTTTCAATTCCTAGTTTGGCATATTTCTCTGCTGATTTTGGTCCCACGCCAGGTAAGACATGCAAGGGTTGATGTAAATTCATGCTCTTCTCCTTTCCTTCTGTTTCTTAATGATATTCTCTCGGAATTCGATCACTGAGGAGACAAACTACCTCATAATTGATCGTTCCACGGTAAACCGCAACATCTATTGCAGTAATCTCCTTGTCACCGTTTGAGCCAATCAAGGTTACCTTGGTACCTAATGGATACAGCTTAGGTAAACGAACCGTGATTTGGTCCATGGATACCCGCCCTACGATAGGGCACAATTGTCCATCCACCAGAACTGAGAAATTCTGCATATCTCGTGTCCAA
This sequence comes from Streptococcus sp. Marseille-Q7087, assembly GCF_965111935.1. Lineage (NCBI taxonomy): Bacteria > Bacillati > Bacillota > Bacilli > Lactobacillales > Streptococcaceae > Streptococcus > Streptococcus sp. Marseille-Q7087. Next base: position 1,461,297 of record NZ_CBCOPJ010000001.1, read on the forward strand.
CCATCAGCATAACCTATCGGTACCGTTGCAATGACTTGCTCACTGTCTGCCTGATAAGTCGCTCCGTAGCCCATACAAGCCCCTGCTGGGACTGTTTTAACATGAACAATAGCAGTTTCTAAGGTCAAGGCTGGCTTCAGTTCATAAGGCAATTCTAAAACTTGTCCGCTTGGATTGAGACCATACATAGAATCTCCCATGCGAACTGCATTAAAAATCGTTTCTGCATGCCATAGAGTCGTTGCGGAGTTACTAGCATGAACTAACTCTGGTACTTCTTGCAAGCCAGCAAGTATTTCCTTGAAACGCTCTAACTGTTGCTTAAAATAGCTATCCGACTCTTCATCAGCAGTTGCAAAGTGCGTAAAGATTCCCTCAACATTTGCTCCATGTTCCTTGAGTAAAGTTTGAGCTTGTGCTGCCTCGCTTGCACTTCTAAAACCAATTCGCCCCATACCTGAATCAATTTTAAGATGAACGGTTAAACCAGCTAAGTCTGACTCAGCAGCAAGGAGATTCTCAATCCATTCCAATCCTGCCACTGTCAAGGTAATATCAAAATCCTTAGCCAATGAAAAAGATTCAACTTCAGATACTCCTAAAATAAGAATCTTCTTAGAAATTCCTGCCTGACGAAGTTCAATGGCTTCATCGATATTAGAAACGCAAAAGCCGTCAACATCATCCTGAATAGCTGTTGCAACAGCTACCGCTCCGTGTCCGTAGGCATTGGCTTTTACAACTGCCCATTTGAGGGTATCTTTGGGAATGTGCGCTCCCATTTGTTGGATATTGTAGCGGATAGCTCCCAGATCGATGAGGGCTTTAGTTGGTCTATGTGGACTAGTTTTCATGATTCTCCTCCAAAATAACACTAGCTGTCACAAACTGATCTGTATGGCTGATTGATAGCCAAACTTTTCCTGAAAACGGGGATTTGCTGAAGTAGGGAGCTCCTATTTCATTATTCAAAACTTCCAAATCCTGAAAACCCAACTTCCCAATTCCCGTTCCCATAGCCTTTGAGAAAGCCTCTTTAGCTGACCAACGACCAGCCAAAAACTCTACCTGTCTGCGACCTTTGAGACTTTCAAAACGCTCCATTTCCTTGTCTGTCAAGACACGCTGGGCAAAACCTTTTCTTTTTTTAACTGCATTTTGTATGGAAGCTAATTCTTCAATATCAATTCCGTGTCCAACTATCATTTTTATCAAAAGGAGTTGAGATACCCCCAACTCCATCCTTTTCACTTATTTTGTTAAGGTAGTATAGATTTCTTCTACCAGGGCTACTGTATTTTCCCATCCTAGACAGGGATCTGTAATCGAACAACCAAAAAGTTCTGGTTGATTTTGTCGACCATCTGCCAAGTAAGACTCAATCATGAAGCCTCGAACTGTCTTCTTGATTTTTTCATTCCAGTCACGATTGAGCAAAGATTGACGAACAATTCGAACTTGCTCCATATATTGTTTCCCTGAATTATCATGGTTGGTATCAATCATGATAAAAGGATTTTCAAGCCCCATAGACTCGTAACGTCCAATAGCATCTAAAAGAGTTTCATAGTAGAAGTTTGGCTCATTCTTCCCATATTCATTCATAGCTCCACGTAAGATTACGTGAGCCAAGGGATTTCCTGAAGTTTCAACTTCTTGGCCGTGAAAGAGAAAGGTTTGTTTGTTTTGTGCAGCATAAATAGCATTAAACATAACAGACAGATTTCCAGAGGTTGGATTCTTCATTCCCACTGGTGCATCGATTCCTGAAGCTACAAAACGGTGCTCTTGGTCTTCTACTGAACGCGCACCCACTGCATGGTAACTCACCAAGTCATCAACTAAGACGAGATTAGCCGGATAAAGCATTTCATCCGCTGTGGTCAATCCAGTTTCTGTAATCACTCGATAATGAAGTTGACGAACTGCCTGCAAACCATTAATCAAACTTGGCGCTTTAGAAGTATCTGGCTGATGAACCAAGCCCTTGTAGCCATCTCCATTGGTTCGTGGCTTAGCTGTGTAAACACGCATCACCATGAAAATCTTATCGGCTACTTTTTTCTGCAAGTCTGCCAAACGACGAGCATACTCAAGTACTGCTTCTTCATTGTCAGACGAACATGGTCCAATGACCAACAAGATACGGTCATCCTTTCCTGAAAGGATATCTGCTAGTTCCTGGTCACGACTTTCCTTATGTTGCAAGGTTTCTGCAGATAGTTGTGTTTCCGCCTTGATTGCTTCAATATCGATTTCTTGACCCTTCTCGATAAATGCCATATTATTCTCCTAGTCTTTGGTAGATTTCACGAACAAGAGCTTCAGTATTTTCCCATCCAAGACATGGGTCAGTGATAGATTTTCCAAAGACCTCTGGTTCATTTTGACGACCATCTTCTAGATAAGACTCAATCATGAAGCCACGAACATGTTTTTTAATCTTTTCATTCCAATCGCGGTTAATCAAAGTTTGACGTACGATACGAATTTGTTCCATATACTGTTTCCCTGAGTTATCATGGTTGGTATCAATGATGATAAATGGATTTTCAAGTCCCATCTTTTCATACTGGGCAATAGTATCCATTAAATTATCGTAGTAATAGTTCGGAATGTTTTTCCCGTATTCATTGAGGGCACCACGGAGAATGGCATGAGATAGAGGGTTCCCTGTAGTTTCGACTTCTTTCCCTAGGAAAAGGAAACTCTGTTTATTTTGAGCCGCATAAATACCGTTGAACATCACATTGAGATTTCCTGATGTTGGATTTTTAAATCCTGTTGGGAAATCTGCTCCACTGGCTACAAAACGGTGTTGTTGGTCTTCAACCGAACGAGCTCCAACTGCCATATAAGAAATCAAGTCATCTACCAAAGGAAGGTTTTCTGGGTACAACATTTCATCTGCTGTCGTCATTCCTGTTTCAGAAATAACACGATAATGCAAATGACGAACTGCCTTGATCCCATTGATGAGACTAGGTGCTTCTTTGGCATTTGGTTGGTGAATCAAACCCTTATAGCCATCACCATTAGTACGTGGTTTAGCAGTATAGACACGCATCACCATAAAGACGCGGTCTTTGACTTCTTCTTGCAGTTTTGCCAATCGCTTGGCATACTCGAGAACTGCTTCTTCATTATCAGATGAACAAGGACCAATCACTAACAAAATACGCTGATCTTCACCACGAATAATCGCTTCAAGCTCTTGATCGCGTTGCTGTTTATTGGCCAGCGCTTGTCCTTCTAATTTAGACAAACTACGAACTTCTTCAATATTAATTTTAGGGCTTTTTGCTGTAAATACCATCATTCATCTCCTTATAAAGCAAACGGACGCCAAGCGAAAATTCAGTTTTCACTAGGCATCCGCCTGAAAATTAGTCAATCTTAACGTCGTTTACCGTGACAGTTTTTAAATTTCTTACCAGAACCACATGGACACAAGTCATTGCGTTTTACTTGACTTAGGTCCAAATCAGCTGGAAGATTTGTTTGTTGCGCAGCGATATTGCGAGTTGCTGTCGTACTGATATGGTGTTCTGTTTGGGGACGTTCTTGTTCATGAATTTGTGCTTTCATCATCAAGCGAGTCACATCAAACTCAATGGATCCAATCATATCGTTAAACATACGGAAGCCTTCTGCTTGATATTCCACGACAGGGTTGTTTTGGGCATAACCACGAAGACCAACAGCATTTCTCAACTGATCAAGGGCATCAATATGGTCTGTCCATTTGTTGTCAACTACACGTAGAATCAATACTTTTTGGAATTCTTTCACAGCTTCTTCGTCACGAAGCTTGGCAACTTGACTATCGTAGACTTTCAATGCACGTTGGTAAAGTTCATCCTTGATAGCTTGGTCTGATAAACCTTCTAGGTCTGAAAGTGTAATCGAATCTTCTGGAAGCAAGTTGTACTTGGCAAAGTTCAAGATCGCTTCAAGTTTTTCATCTTGTTTAGAACGGGCATGACCATCGACAATTCGTCCAATCGTACGGCGAATCATGGCGTGAATTTCAGGAGCCAAGTCACGTTCTGCAGTGATAACATCATAGCGTTGTGCGTAGATGATCTCACGTTGTTCACGCATAACGTCATCATATTGGAGGACTTGTTTACGAGTATCGTAGTTATTTCCTTCAACACGTTTTTGCGCTGCTTCGACCTGACGTGTCAACATACGAGATTCGATAGCTTCGTCAGACATATTAAGACGTTCAAAGACACCTTTCAAACGTTCTGAACCGAAACGCTTCATCAAATCATCTTCGAGTGACAAGTAGAACTGTGACTCACCTGGGTCACCTTGACGACCTGAACGTCCTCTAAGCTGGTTATCGATACGACGGCTCTCATGACGTTCTGTACCGATGACACAAAGACCACCAAGTTCACGAACCCCTTCACCAAGCTTAATATCGGTACCACGACCAGCCATGTTGGTTGCGATTGTAATCGCACCACGTTGACCAGCATTCATGATGATTTGCGCTTCTCTATAGTGGTTTTTAGCATTCAATACTTCGTGTGGTACGCCTGCTTCAACCAATTTCTTAGAAAGAAAATCACTGGTTTCAACGGCAACAGTACCTACCAAGACTGGCTGACCTTTTTGGTAACGCGCCTTAACATCTTCTACTACAGCCTTGAATTTTGCATCGAGACTAGCGTAAAGAAGGTCTGAATGGTCGATACGTTGGATCGGACGGTTAGTAGGAATTGGAATAACACGAATGTTGTAGATTTCGCGGAATTCTTCTTCTTCTGTTTTACCAGTACCTGTCATACCTGCCAATTTTTTATACATACGGAAAAGGTTTTGGTAGGTAATCGATGCTGATGTCTTAGTTTCATCTTGGATTGGCACACCTTCTTTAGCTTCAATCGCTTGGTGCAAACCATCAGAGTAACGACGACCTTCCATGGTACGACCTGTAAATTGGTCGACAATCAAGATTTCTTGTTCTTCGCTGACCACATAGTCAATATCAAGAATCATGATGTAGTTGGCGCGAAGGGCGTTGTCGATAAAGTGAGTCAAAGCCACATTTTCGATATCATAAAGATTTTCTAGTTTGAAGAAGCTTTCAGCCTTGTCAATACCTGAATCAGACAAACCGATTGTCTTAGACTGAATATCAATGATGTAGTCATCTTTATCCAAAGACTTCACAAAGTGGTCAGCCATATGGTAAAGTTGGCTTGTTTCAACTGCATTAGCTCCTGAAACGATCAATGGTGTACGAGCTTCGTCGATCAAGATAGAGTCAACCTCATCGACCAAGGCATAGTTGAGCGGACGTTGAACCATGTTCTCTGCACGTACAACCATGTTGTCACGAAGATAGTCGAAACCAATTTCTGAGTTCGTAGAGTATGTAATATCACAGAGATAAGCTTCTTTTTTCTCCATTGGAGATTTTGCAGCCAAGTTGATCCCTACTGACAAACCAAGCCATGAGTACAACTCACCCATTTCAGTCGCGTCACGTTCTGTAAGGTATTCGTTGACGGTAACTACGTGAACACCTTTTCCTGCAAGGGCATTAAGGTATACCGGCATTGTCGCTGTCAAGGTTTTCCCTTCACCTGTACGCATTTCTGGAACGTCACCGTGGTGAAGAACGATACCACCCATAACCTGAACCTTGTATGGGAAAAGTCCAAGAACACGCTTAGCTCCCTCACGTACAACCGCAAAGGCTTCGTACAAGAGTTGATCAAGGGTTTCACCATTTTGATAACGTTGCTTAAATTCTTCTGTCTTAGCTTGCAACTGCTCGTCTGTCAAAGCAGCCATTTCATCTTCGTATTTGAGGACTTTATCAGCCATCTTTTCTAAGCGACGAAGTTCCCCTTTATCATTTTCGATGATTGTTTTTAATAAATTTGCCATTTTTTTCCTTACTTTAAATTCTGAATATTTTAGAATGTTCTTTTTATTGTAGCATATTCGCTAAATTTTTTCAAGAAAGAATCCGTGTTTATACAAGCTAAAAAAGGCTCATTTAGAGCCTTTTTTTGTAAATGTTCAAACTATTGCTAATCATTGATTTTCTTTTAGAAATTTCAAGCCTATTCTTTGGTTGTAGAATTACCAAAGTCAACCTTTGGAGCTGTCTTAGCTTCTTCGCTTTCTTTAAAGGTTTCTGCCTCTTTAAAGTTCAGCATATTAGCGAAAAGAACTGTTGGGAAACTTCTTAATTTTTGATTGTATTCTGTTGCCACTTTGTTGTAATCCTTGCGGGCTACAAAGATTCGATTTTCACTTCCAGCCAATTCCGTCATGAGTTGTTCCACATTTTGATTGCTCTTGAGTTCTGGATAATTTTCTGTTAGCGATATCAAACGTGAAATAGCTGAACTCAACTCTCCTTGAGCCTCTTGATTTTCTTTTGAAGTTACGGAGCCATTCCCAATTTTAGCACGAGCTTCCGCAATCTTGGTAAAAACCTCTGTCTCATGGTTCATCTGGCCTTTTACAGACTCTACCAAATTTCCAATCAAGTCAGAACGACGTTGAAGAGCTGTCGCTACATCAGCTTGCGCTTGTTCGACCTTGGTTTGTTCAGAGACAAGACCATTATAAGTGCCTACTACTGAGCAACCTCCTAGCAAGATAATAGCCAGCAAAATGCTCAACACATAAATAATTCCTTTATTTTTCATATCTAAACCTACTTATTTCCTTAAATTTTATACGAGCATCACCAATCATCGGATGAACCACCGCCATCGAAGCCGCCACCGTCCCAGCTACTAGAGGAGTCTGATCCTGAGTCGGACCAAGATGAACCTGAGTCAGATGAGTCACTAAACCACCATCCTCCGTCAGAGGAATCTCCTCCTCGGCCACCGGCGCCTCCTCTAATAATGGCTATCAATACGATAATGAAATAAATGATTATCCCGACTCCAAATACATTGTCCATAGGGTCACTATTCTTACGATGACTAGACGAGCTACTATTGCGACTCGATTTTTTCCCACTGATGCTATCAGAATAACGTTTGATTTCAGAGGAATCATCAGATGGAAATGTTCCACTTCCTCTATAAAACTGATTGTCCAATCCTTTGGCAATCGCTAGAATTCCTTTACTATAGTCACCAGTTTTAAAATCTGTACGACTGGCTGCCAAGATCTGCTTGGTTTGATAGTCCGTTATTCTAATGGCGGTGTTATTACTGGTTTCAATTCTTGATTTACGGTCTTGAACAGCTACTACAATGAGACTTCCAAAATTATCTCCTGAATAGCCAATCTTCCAAGCCCTGACAGTTTCATTAGCCACCGTTTCAATGCTTTCTCCTTCCAGACTATCTACGATATAGACACCTATTTGAAGCTTTTCTGCCTTTTGACTATTGGCTTCATTCAAATCACGAATCTGAGTAACTACTTCCTCTGTCAAATAATGATTTGGGTCATAGATACCATAGTCTGGTTTTTCAGGTGCAGTGAATGCTGATAGGAAGAAAAATACCATCAGCAATCCAAGTAGACGCACCAAGAAAGGATTCTTTAACAATCTATCTTTTTTCATAATAACCTCCTTGTGCAAGGAAAATTGTTTAGAGCATTATAGCATTTTGAATCTTACAAAGAAAGTACGTTTCCATTACAAAACCGTGACAAGGACTAGGAAAATGATGTTAATTTGATGACAGATTTAGATCTACGTTCTTGGTATCAGCTACAAAAAAGAAGGTCTGAAAACCTTCTTCTTTTTGTCATTTTATTTTCGTTTTCTTGCGATCAGATGGATTGGCGTCCCCTCAAATACAAAGGCCTTGCGGATTTGATTTTCCAAGAAACGCAAGTAAGAGAAGTGCATAAGTTCTTCTTCGTTGACAAAAATCACAAAGGTCGGTGGTTTAGTTGCCACTTGAGTCGCATAGAAGATCTTAAGACGTTTCCCTTTGTCTGTCGGTGTTGGGTTGATGGCGATAGCATCCATAATGACATCATTCAAGACTGCTGATGGGATACGGGTGTTTTGACTCTCGCTGATTTGTTTAATCATCTCTGGAAGTTTGTGGAGACGTTGCTTGGTCAAAGCCGAAACAAAGATAATCGGTGCGTAAGGCAGATATTGGAACTGCTCACGGATATCCTCTTCCCAGTTTTTCATGGTATGGTTATCTTTTTCAAGAGTATCCCACTTGTTAACTACGATGATCATCCCTTTACCCGCTTCGTGTGCAAATCCTGCGATACGCTTATCATACTCACGGATGCCTTCTTCGGCATTGAGGACCATCAAGACTACATCTGAACGGTCAATAGCTCGCATGGCACGCATGACTGAGTATTTCTCTGTGTTTTCATAGACTTTACCAGACTTACGCATACCAGCCGTATCAATCATGGTAAACTCTTGGCCATCCGCATCTGTAAAATGTGTATCAATGGCATCACGAGTTGTACCAGCAACAGGACTGGCAATTACGCGATCTTCTCCCAAAATGGCATTGATCAAGCTAGATTTTCCGACATTCGGGCGACCAATCAAACTGAATTTAATGACATCTGGATTTTCATCTTCGACTTCATGTGGAAGATTTTCGACGATGGCATCTAATACATCCCCTGTACCAATCCCGTGCACAGATGAAATTGGCAATGGTTCTCCCAAGCCAAGAGCATAGAAATCATAGATATCATTTCGCATCTCTGGATTATCAACTTTGTTAACTGCAAGGATAACAGGTTTATGAGTTTTATAGAGTTTACGGGCTACGTATTCGTCAGCATCTGTGATGCCTTCTTTTCCGGAAACTACAAAAACGATGACATCAGCTTCTTCCATGGCAATCTCTGCCTGGTGCTTGATTTGTTCCATAAATGGAGCATCAACATCATCAATCCCTCCAGTGTCAATCATACTGAAAGAACGGTTAAGCCATTCACCAGTAGCATAGATACGGTCCCGTGTCACTCCTTCGACATCTTCTACGATTGAGATGCGTTCCCCTGCAATACGGTTAAACAGGGTTGATTTCCCAACATTGGGACGTCCTACGATGGCAACAGTTGGTAAGGCCATGTTTTCTCACTTTCTACAATAAGTTCTTTTGTTCAAGATTTTCTCTAGTTGAGCTTGGTTCAGGCTGACCGAATTGCTCTGCAAGACGTTGACTCCAAGTGGTAGTCGCACGAGCTCCTGCATATTCGGCCTGCACACGGTCATAGGCTTCAATAGCCTCAGCTGTTTGTTCTTGGTATTCTTCCTCAAAAACAACATTCTCTAGTGGCAATCTTGGTTTTACATCATGTTTTTGGTTCGGCACACCAAGTGCAATCCCAAAAACTGGGTAGGTATAGTCAGGAAGGTTGAACAATTCTGCTATTTCAACAGATTTGTAACGCACCAAACCGATGATTACTCCACCATAGCCAAGGCTTTCTGCCGCAAGCAAGGTATTCTGTCCAGCCAAGGCGGCATCTACTGCAGTAATGAGGAGTCCTTCCACCCCTTGAGGTTGGAAAGTATCGGTATGGAGACGAGCCCCTTTTTCTGCACGGTTTAAATCTCCTACAAAGAGGAGGAAGGCGGCAGACTGACGAATCGCTTCCTGAGGAACTAGCTCAAAAAGAGCATCTTTCTTTTCTTGACTTCTGACTAGAATCACAGAATAAGATTGGAAATTTTTCCAAGAAGAAGCCATTTGGGCAGCTGATAAAATATCATTCAAGTCCTCTTGAGGAATCGCTTCTTCTTTAAATCTGCGAACCGAGGTATGAGATTTCATTAATGTGATTGTTTCGCTCATCGGCGATTTTCTCCTTCTAGTCGTGTTTCTTCTGCTAAATAACGGATACGCTCCATAACGCGTCTAGCTTCCCATGTTTCATCGTTTCCGTTCTTGCCTTTAGCAAAATGTTTTTCCAAATCTTCAAAATTGAAATTTGAGGTAAAGAAGGTTGGCAAATCTTCCTGCATACGATATTGGAGAACGACCTGTAAGACTTCATCACGAACCCAAGGTGTTGATTGCTCCGCACCAATATCATCCAAAATCAAGACTTCAGCTTGCTTGATTTCATCCACCAAATTCTTAACATTCCCATCACCGATAGCATTTTTGACATCAATGACAAAGCTAGGATAGTGAAGAAGGGTTGATGAAACCCCACGTTTTTCTGACAAATCATGGGCTAGGGCAGCCACCATAAAGCTCTTCCCAACTCCAAAGTCTCCATAGAGATAGAGACCTTTACGGACTTCTGGATATTGCTCAACAAAGGTAAAGAGCTTTTCAAAAACTGGCAAACGTCCCAAATCATCCAAATCAACTTGAGCCAAACTAGCTTTTTTAAGACTAGCTGGAAGATTAATCAGTCTGAGACGGTTCTTGATAGCTGCTTCTTTCTCAGCCGCAATCAGTTCCGAAGTTTCCTCATAGGATACATCCGCATAGCCATGATTCATAACTAGAATTGGCTTATAGCCACGCGCGATATAGTCAGTATCTCCACGAAGAAACTTATCTCGCTCGGTGATGTATTGGTTAAACTTAGAGATACTACGATTCAATTCCTCTTGACTGAGAGATTCCTTCTGGATAAAAGCCGCAACATCAGAATCTTTTACAATCTGCTGGACCAGGTCCTGATATTGAAAACGGCTGGGATGATCTTTTAGCACATCTCCTACACTTTCCATCTAGTCTCCTCCTTTTCCTAATCGATCTAACATTTCTTTTTTCTTACGTTCTAACTCCAAGCGAGTTTCTTCGCTTGTCTCATTCTTATATTCTGGATTGCTCCATTTAGGGACATTGGTTTTCACTGGAGCAGTCTTAGCTGATTTCTGCGTCTGCCCTTTTTGATTTTTCTCTCGAATCCTAAGTACTGCCTCTTCAGCAGAACGAATCTTGTTATAAGAGTAATCATTGGCCACTTTCATGGCATATTTTTCATTGAGATTGGCCGAATCAACCTTGTTGAAGGTCAAGAGTATAACGACATTGATGACTTCGTCAAGCAGTCCCAAATCCGCCATCTGTTTTAGCAAATCACGTTCGGCTTGGATAATCCCAGCATTTCGGGTTTGTTTGATTCCCGCTAAAAATTGCAAGGCCGTTTTACTTTTAGCTTCTCGGATAATGGTTGCTTCTTGGGGACTAAAGTCCGATGAAACAGACTCTTGTGCTAATTTTTCGCGCATACGTTTGACAGAAATGACTTGTGAAATAGCCGTTGATTTGGCCAATTGAAAAGTCTCAAACCAGGTCCATTTTTTCTCATCAGCAATTTTAAATAACTCTAAGACATCTGACTGTTCATCTTGGAAACGGAGATTATCTCTCGCCATGAGCTGACGAAAATGCTCCAAATCAAAATCATTTTTATAATCAGCTTTTACTGATATCTCGTCATGACTAGCCAATTCTTCTATCTCTGGAAAGGCCTGACTCAAAGGAACGGTCAAAGCTTCTCCATCTGCAGACTCTTGGCTCAAATCAGAAACTGCTGGCTCACCGATTTTTTTCTCCAACAAGGTACGATAAACCGTATGACGCAAGAAATCCGAACTAGAAAGCGTTGGATGAATAACAAGTTCATAGGCATCCCCATTTTGGTAAAGAGTGACCAAGTTGAAGGCTGATAAGATTTTAAAGGCTTTTAAGAGCCTATCCATCCCAAAATTGAGATGATTGAGAATAGCAGCAAAAAGATGTTCCTTTTGCCCATTATCCCAAAAGGCTAGGGTGTAAAGGTAAAGACTCAGCGCATCCTGACCGATAATCGGGAGGTAGCACTGCACCAGAGATGTGGGATCTTGCGACACCCGATTATTCTTTAGAAAAGAAAAACGATCATTAGGCTTCATTTATTTTTCCTTTTTCTTCTTTGAAGATTGCGTAATTTGTTTGAGAAGATTCTCGAGCTCACTCACGTCTTTAAAACTACGATAGACACTAGCGAAACGAACATAAGTAATTTCGTCAAGCTCAGCTAGCTCTTCCATGACGAGCGAACCAATGTCTTCACTTTGAATTTCATTATCATTGCGACTGAGGAGTTTTTGTTCAATACGATTGACGACCATGCCAATCTCATCACTGGACACCGGACGTTTTTGAGCTGAACGGATAATCCCATTAAAGATTTTATCTCTTGAGAACTGCTCCCGTGTGCCATCCTTTTTGACTACAACTAGCGTTCTTTCTTCTACACGTTCATAGGTCGTAAAACGATGTTGGCATTCTTCGCACTCACGTCTTCTTCTAATCGTATTTCCTTCTTCAGCCTGACGGCTATCGATAACACTTGATTTAGTAGCGCCACATTTTGGACAACGCATGCCTTCCCCTCCTTGTCGTTTTCTTTTCATTATACCATTTTTTGAGCAATTCCCAAAATAATTCTCCTTTTGGCTTGACAAGTTTTTTGTTTAGTTGTATTATTTAAGTGATACAAAAAGAAGTTGTAGAAAGGAGACCGTGATGTCCTGGACATTTGATAATAATAAACCTATTTATTTGCAGATAATGGATAAGATCAAACTGCAAATCGTTTCCCATAAACTAGAACCCAACCAACAACTGCCAACTGTCAGAGAACTGGCTAGCGAGGCTGGCGTCAATCCTAATACCATCCAACGTGCCCTATCAGATCTAGAAAGAGAAGGCTTTGTATACACCAAGCGGACTGCAGGGCGTTTTGTCACCGAGGACTTGGACTTAATCCTCCAATCCCGGAAGCAACTATCAGAAGAACAGCTGCAGCAATTTGTAACAGGCATGGTAGAATTTGGCTATGAAAAAGAAGAACTACCAACTGTTTTGAGAGATTATATTGAAGGAGTTTAGACTATGACCTTGTTAACGTTTGAAAATGTTTCAAAATTCTATGGAGCAAGCCCTGCTCTTCAAAATGTTTCCCTTGAAATCCCGGCAGGAAAGATTGTCGGTCTCCTTGGCCCAAACGGTTCCGGAAAAACAACCCTGATTAAACTAATCAATGGCTTGTTACAACCTGATGGTGGGCGTATTCTTATCAACGATATGGAACCAAGCCCAGCAACTAAGGCTATCGTTTCTTATCTACCTGATACGACCTATCTCAACGAACAGATGAAAGTCAAAGAAGCTCTTACCTTTTTCAAGACCTTCTATAAAGATTTCAATCTCGAACGTGCTCAAGGTCTTCTTCGCGACCTTGGTATCGATGAGAATAGCCGTTTCAAGAAACTCTCAAAAGGGAACAAAGAAAAGGTTCAGTTGATTCTGGTCATGAGTCGTGACGCTCGTCTATACGTCCTTGACGAACCAATCGGTGGTGTCGATCCCGCAGCTCGTGACTACATCTTGAACACCATCATCAACAATTACTCTCCAACTTCGACTGTCTTGATTTCAACTCACTTGATTTCGGACATCGAACCAATCTTGGATGAGATTATTTTCCTCAAGGATGGAAGAGTTGTCCGTCAAGGGAATGTGGATGATATTCGTTACGAGTCAGGTGAATCAATTGACCAGCTCTTCCGTCACGAATTCAAAGCCTAGTTAAAGGAGATTGTTATGTTTTGGAATTTAGTCCGTTATGAATTTAAAAATGTCAACAAATGGTTTTTAGCCCTCTATGCAGCTGTACTATCCTTATCTGTCATCATAGGTATTCAGGGCAGTAGCCTCTCAAGCACCTATTATCAAGATAAGGGCGTTGTCATGTTAGTATTTCTATCTCTGGTTTTTGGTGGTCTGGTTATTACTTTGAGTATCTCAACCTTGATTTTGATTATTCAACGATTTAAGGGAAGTGTTTACGATCGTCGTGGCTATCTAACTCTCACCCTGCCGGTATCTGAACACCAGATCCTCTCCGCTAAACTGCTTGGAGCCTTTGTTTGGTCTTTGACAAGTACACTGGTCTTTCTTTTTAGTCTTTACATCATCATTGTCATGGTTGATCCAGGCGCTTACCTATCTACCTTTGCCGAGTATATTCTAAAAAATTATCAAGATAATTTCTTGTTAGCCTTGATTTCTTATATTTTTAATACTCTTGCAGGTATTCTTTGTATCTACTTGTCTATCTCTATCGGTCAACTCTTTAATGAATACCGTACAGCTCTTGCAGTTGTCGCCTACATCGCCATCCAAGTTGTTCTTGGATTTATCACCCTCAATCTTCGCATCGATTTCGACTACAATTGGGTATTATCCTTTGAAATTTTCAAAGACTTAATCCTTAGCGTCGGCTTCTATCTCGGAACCTACTATATTTTAAAGAACAAAGTAAACTTACAATAATGAATGAAACCCCTAGCAAATAAAGCTAGGGGCTTCTTTTTACACAAAGAAATATAAAACTCTTATTTTTTAACTCAATATCAAACCTGCTACGATGGGACTTACAAATACATAGAGAATACCGGTGACACCGATAGCCAGACCACCCATAGCCCCCGCAACAGCTCCATAGCGAAAAGCTGTTCCAGTCCCGACTGCGTGACCAGTTCCTCCAAGAGCAAGACCAACAGCTACTGGGTCGTCAATCTTGAGCCATTTTAAAAGTGTTGGTCCAATAACGCTAGTCAAAATGCCAGTTGCTACTACAACTACCAAGGTGATCGTCGCTATCCCTTGTAGCTTATCCGTAATTCCAACTGCCATGGCCGTCGTTACAGACTTTGGGAAAAGCGAAATCGCCAAGAAGAAATCCATACCGAAAAATTTTGCAACTAAAGCTGTAAAAACTGTATTTACAACAACAGCAAGGAAACTACTGAGTAGAATACTTCTAACATGGTGTTTCATGAGGTGAAAACTCTTATAAAGAGGAATTCCTAAAGCTACTGTTGAGGGAACAATCAAGTTATTGAGGTAGACCCCACCTTGATAATAGGTAGCGTAAGAAATACCCGTCAATTTCAGAAATGCTATGATAAACAAGGTTGCTAGCAGTAAAGGAGTTGTCAAAGGATGAGGGTAGCGCCTAAAGATAATCATCCCTCCTAGATAAGCTAGGATTGACAAGGCTATCCCAAAAAGTGGATTGGATACAAATTCGCTCATTTGGCACCTCTTTCTTCGTAATCACCTTCATAACGCTTTTTGATAAATTGAACGACCAGCGCAATCAAGATAATATTGATGACTGCTGCAAAAAAGACAATCAAGACAATGGGCAATAAATAGGGAGCAATCACATCAAATTTCTCCATAATCCCAACTGCAGGAGGCAGAAAGAGGATGGTCATGTTGGCGAGAAGAAAATTCCCAACCATGTTGACATGTCGTACCCGCAGCCACTTGAACTGCAAGGCCAGAAATAAAATAATCAAACCGATAATGCTTCCAGGGATAGGCAAATGGAAAAGAACAGAAATTCCCTCACCAATCAGCGAAATCACAAAGAGAATCATTAACTGAACATATAACTTCATCGTTTACTCCACAAATAGACTTTCTGCATACCAGTTTACTCCTTTTTCAGAAAATTTCAAGGAAATACACAAGAAACCTCCTTCTTGCTATCTCATGGAAAAAGTTGTATACTAATTGCGTGCGCAAGCATCTTAGATGCAAAAATCCATTTACAACTATTATAGAGGAAAGGAGATTGACGTGACTTACTTAGAAAAATGGTTCGACTTCAACCGCCGACAAGTAGAGCTGGAAGCTATTTTAGAGCAAACGATCTCTGAGCAGAGTGAACAGAGACTTACTCTCAAGGAATTTTATCTCTTGCACTTTTTAAATCAAGCTCAAGAAAAATCTTTGAGACAGATTGACTTGCCAGATAAACTTCATCTGAGCCCTAGCGCTGTATCACGGATGGTGGCACGCCTAGAAGAAAAAAACTGTGGTTTACTTAGTCGGAGATGCTGCGATCAGGACAAGCGAGCTAGTTTTATCTGCCTTACTAGTGAGGGCCAGACGACTCTTGCTTATCTACAAAAAGCAGTCGAAGAAAGTCTTGAAACAAAAGCAAGTTGGTTATCTTAAAGTTTTTCAAAAAACTTGCGTGCGCAATCAATTTTCTTGACATTCCTTTTTCCAAGGAGTAAAATGAAGACATGATTTAGCAAAGGAGAATCCTATGATTGAAATCACTTATCTGGATGCCAGCAAGCAAGAGAGAACAATGACCTTCGATTCATATGAAGAATTTGAACGTTCTCAACATGCCTGCTTGATTGGTGTCGCCGACTATTACCCTGTCCAAAAACTAACCTACAATGGTCATGTTCTGGACTACCATGGGACTTATGGAGATGTCTTCTTCTATCTCATGAAACAAGATTTAAGCCAATATAACTAAAAAGGAGAAATACTATGGCAAAAGTAATTACAGATGCAACATTTGAACAAGAAACTAAAGACGGATTGGTCTTGGTAGACTTCTGGGCTACTTGGTGTGGTCCATGTCGTATGCAAGGTCCAATCTTGGACAAATTGTCTGAAGAACTTTCAGAAGATGTCTTGAAGATCGTTAAAATGGACGTTGATGAGAATCCAAACACTGCTCGTTCATTTGGTATCATGTCTATCCCTACACTTCTTTTCAAGAAAGATGGACAAGTTGTTAAACAAGTGGCTGGTGTCCACACTGCAGAACAAATCAAAGCCATCGTTGCTGAATTGAGTTAATCACAAATCCCCCATTTCTCATGTGGGGGATTTTAATATATAAAAAACCTACTCTCCAATGTGAAGAGTAGGTTTTTAGAGTTTCAATTATTCTTCAGTTCCAAGGAAGTTTTTAGCAACAAGGGCTGCAAGAACTCCACCAACGATTGGTGCAAGGATGAAAATCCAAACTTGTTGAAGAGCTGCGCCACCTACCAATACAGCAGGAGCCAAGCTACGAGCTGGGTTTACTGAAAGACCAGTAATATTCAATCCAACAAGGATCAAAGCTGTCAATGACAAACCGATCACCAAACCAGCGATTGCGCCATTACCTTTGCTTGCTGAAGTCACAGTCATGATAACCAAGACAAACAAGAAAGTTGCGATTGTTTCAAACAAGAAACCACCAAATACAGTTACTCCATTTGCCAAGGCATTTTCACCAAGGCTTGCAGTTGACATACCTGAATTTGCCAAGAGGAAGAAGACAGATCCAGATGCAAGGAAAGCACCAACTACTTGTCCAAGGATGTAGTTTACAAGTTCTGAAGATGACAAACGTTTGTTAACAAACATAGCGATAGAAACAGCTGGGTTCAAGTGAGCACCTGAAACAGTTCCAATTGAGAAGGCTGCGACTACGATTGCCAAACCAAAGGCAAGAGCAATCCCAAGGTGCCCAAGTCCTTCAACACCATTTCCAAAAACAACAGCTCCTGTTCCGATGAACACAAGCATAAAAGTACCGATTAATTCAGCAACAAATTTTTTCATGTTAAGTCTCCTTTATTTCAAACTATGTATTAGTCTATCAAATGAAGGAAAGGG
Organism: Streptococcus sp. Marseille-Q7087; assembly: GCF_965111935.1. Taxonomy (NCBI): domain Bacteria; kingdom Bacillati; phylum Bacillota; class Bacilli; order Lactobacillales; family Streptococcaceae; genus Streptococcus; species Streptococcus sp. Marseille-Q7087. The sequence continues at coordinate 1,478,732 of NZ_CBCOPJ010000001.1, forward strand.
TTTCAAGAAAAGTGCTTAGAAAATGTTGTGCCCTTTTTCCCTTTACACGATAGTTTTATTTCTCTAACTCTAAACCTTGCAAAGTAAAGTTTTAATTATTTTGATCTTGAAAAATATTCATTTTTCTAAAAATCAGTCTTTGTTTGACACAAATTTCACAAAGTTGTATACTAAAAAGTGATAGGGCTTCTTTTAGAAACTTATCACTACTCACTTCTAACCCTTTGCTGTTCTTTTTGAACGTTTGAACGGTATCATAGATACCAAAGGAGGAATCATATGTCTAAAGTAGCTATTGTTACAGGTGCAGGTCAAGGAATCGGTTTTGCAATCGCAAAACGCTTGGTCCAAGATGGTTTTAAGGTTGGGGTTTTGGACTATAATGCTGAAACAGCTGAAAAAGCAGTTGCTGAATTGTCAGCAGACAAGGCTTTTGCTGTGGTAGCTGATGTGTCTAAACAAGCAGAGGTTTCTGCAGCTTTCCAAAAAGTTGTCGATCATTTCGGAGACTTGAACGTTGTCGTAAACAACGCTGGTGTCGCTCCTACTACACCTCTTGATACTATTACAGAGGAACAATTCGCCCGCACATTTGCTATTAACGTCGGTGGGGTAATCTGGGGAGCACAAGCTGCTCAAGCTCAATTCAAATCACTTGGTCACGGTGGTAAAATTATCAATGCTACTTCCCAAGCAGGTGTTGTCGGAAATCCCAACTTGACTGTATATGGCGGTACAAAATTCGCTGTTCGCGGTATTACTCAAACATTAGCGCGTGATTTAGCTGACTCAGGCATCACTGTCAACGCTTATGCTCCAGGTATCGTTAAAACACCAATGATGTATGATATCGCCCATGAAGTTGGGAAAAATGCAGGAAAAGATGATGAATGGGGTATGCAAACATTCGCAAAAGATATTACATTGAAACGTCTCTCTGAACCAGAAGATGTGGCTGCAGCAGTTAGCTTCCTCGCTGGACCAGATTCAAACTACATTACAGGTCAAACCATTATCGTAGATGGTGGTATGCAATTCCATTAAGATTAAAAAAGTGAGGTTGGAAAATCATCCAACCTCTTTTATCATCTCTACAATTCCGATTTTCGGAGTCGTTTTTTGTTAGTTCCCACAAGCTTTCTTCAAGACTAGGAATATCCTCCTTCTCTAAATAGTATGATTTGCCCTGTTTTAATAGAACACAAGATTAGAAATGGTTTGGATATCCATTTCTTCTGCAGAGATTATAACGAATGCCTCAAATATGTGAGGATTAACTCCTTCACTCGCCATTTCAAGCGCATAAAAAAATCACCTAAAACAGGTGATTTTTTCATAGTCTCTTATTTTTCCAATTCAAGCAAAACACTGATGGCTGATAAGGCATAAAGTGGTGCTGTTTCTGCTCGTAGGATGCGAGGACCCAGCCCTGCAAGAACTGCTCCTTTAGACTGGAAGCTTTCAACTTCTGCGGGTGAAAGACCACCTTCTGGTCCAAAGATAAAGAGCAGTTTAGATCCTTTTTCTAACCCAGCAACAGCTTGAATAAGGGCAGCTGATTCACCTTCTTTTGCTGACTCCTCATAGGCCACCACGATTCGGTCAAACTGGTCCAATTGTGCTAGAAAGTCTGATTTTTTCTCAAAAAGGGTGATACTTGGAACAAGGTTCCGCTTGCTTTGCTCGGCTGCTCCGAGGGCAATTTTTTCTAGTTTCTCAGCCTTTTTACCCAACTTCTTACCATCCCATTTGGCGACTGACCAGTCTGCAGGAAAGGCCCAGATTTGGCTAGCACCGAGTTCGGTTACTTTCTGTGTGATAAACTCCAGCTTGTCTCCCTTGGGAAAGCCCGATGCGATGGTCACTTGAATAGGCAGTTCCACATTATCTGCTAATTCCTCAATCAGCTCAAACTGACGCGCCTCTACATTGACCACGCGTGCCAAACGCTTAATCCCATCATCAAAAACTAGAGTAATCTCGTCCTCTTCTTTCAAACGCATGACCTGAAACATGTGCTTGCTGGTTTCCTTGTCCTCGATGGTGACAGGTGAGCTAGCCAAACCTTTTACAAAATACTGTTGCATGCTAGCCTCCAATCACACCAGATATATTCTTGGTTTTTTTGAAGACACAGGCATTCCACTCTCCTTGGATCATGTGGGTTTCAAGGAAAAATCCAGCTGACTCAGCCGACTCACGCACCATGTCCCACTTGTCCTTGATAATCCCGCTCATGATGAGATAGCCTTCGTCCTTGACCAAACGATAAGCATCATCCGTCAGGTAAATAAGGATATCCGCCAAAATATTGGCTACGATGACGTCTGCCTCGATTTCCACGCCTTTAAGCAAATCTCCTGGGGCTACATGGATGTTTTCCATACCAGGATTGAGCTCAATATTTTCCTGAGCGACTCGAACCGCTACATCATCCAAATCATAGGCGAAAATTTCCTTGGCACCTAGGAGTGAGCTAGCAATAGAAAGAACCCCTGAACCTGTCCCCACATCTAGCACTGTTTCTCCACCGCGAAGAACCTGCTCCAAGGCAAAGAGACTCATCTTGGTCGTCGGATGCGTTCCTGTCCCAAAGGCCATCCCTGGATCCAGCTTGACAATCTTCTCGCCAGCTGTCGCCTCATAGTCTGTCCAAGACGGAACGATAGTTAAATCATGGGTGATACGAGCTGGTTCATAGTATTTCTTCCAATTATCTGCCCAATCTTCCTCAGCCAAGGCAGTGGTGCCAATCTTGACTTCACCCAGATCCATAAAGTCCGTCAATTCAGCGAGACGCGCCTGCAAATCCGCTTCAACCGCTGCTACATCAACCGTTTCCGGGTAGTAGGCCGTCACCACGATTTCTTCTTGTTGCTCAACCTCTGGGAAAATCTCACCAAAACGGTCGACATTCCCCACATAGTCCATGCTGTCTTCAATCGCAACACCTTGGGCACCTAGTTCAATCAAATGATTGGAAACTAATTCCTCCCCCTCACGTTTCACTGTTACTTTTAACTCTTGCCATGTTTCCATGATAATCTTCTTTCTAAAATCCTAAATTACTTATAAATGATATCCAATCTTTCCCAAAACAATCTTATTAGCTGATTCATTAAAATCGAAATATATACGCACACTACTATCAGGTCGAAATAATTTAAAATGCATTATATAATGATGCTTTCCAATTTTATATTTTTCCTTTGTCTCTCCACTTCCCATGCCTGAACAATTTGCTACGTAAGACTTTAAACTATTAATTAATTCACTTCTATGTCCAATAAATGAATCTAATTTATTACCATAACAAAAATCATTCAATTTATCTAAAACTCGTATGATTTCTTGTTTATAATCCTTTGCTGAATAATCTTTAACAAATTCAAACTCAAAATCTTCCTCTGCTAATAAAAAATTATCAAAATAAGGAATTTTGAGCGTTGATTCAAATTCACTCATCGGCATCGATAATATGAACTCTTTTTCAAGTTCCATTGCTTCAACATCATTGATTACTGAATTTTTTATCTCTCTATCTGTTAAAAATTTATAATAAGAATCACTTTCAATTTCTTGATATGTTTTTCGACTTCTTATTTCAATATTTTTATACAATTCTGGCAACAAAAGATTAAGAAATTCGTTTGATACATTAATTATGAGGTTTCTACTTTCGTCTTCCGCACAATAATATTCATCGGGAATTTTACAAGAAGCATTTTCAATATTCTCCCTCAAATAAATAAAGTAGTCACTCTCCATTGTAATCGCTCCAAAATCACAAGGAGTATGTACATACAATTCACCAATCTTATGTTTCATTCTATCTTCCTAATCTATGCTTCATCATTTCAAATAAATCAATTTTAGCTTGATCAAAGAAACCTTTTGGCCAATCAATAATTTCTCCTGATTCATTAATTCCAATAGAAATTATTTTATGTCTTCCATCTTGTTTATTAAAATAATATAATCTAAAATCTGATTCAACACACTTTTGTCTTAAACTATATAATCTCATACCATTAATTACATGGTCACTATGTGTTTCAACGATTACCTGAACTCCCCCTTTATGACTTAATTCAGCTAAAAATTGTCCAATTTGAGATTGTCCATACGGATGCAAGTGTGCCTCTGGATTTTCAACAATGAGCACCCTATTTTGTTTATCATCATTATTTAGTACCGATAAATAAAGACCTTGAACTATTATTGGTAGAATATATGAAATCCCAAAACCAACATTAGTTGGTAGTACATCTATTCCATTTTCTTTAAACCTCAACGAAGACACTCCTAAGTCATCATTCACAAAAACCTCAAATTGAACATCATCAATAATTTTATTTACCCAATACTCACACTCATTTTTAAAGCCACCATTGCTCTTTTTTATTACTGTAGGAAATTTCAGGGCTCTATACTTAACATTAACTCTATCTAAAACAAACAGCGTATTCTGCCCAAAGCTTCCTACATCTTCTACATCTGTCTTTTCAATCATTTGAGAAACTCTAGGCCCAAATCTTTCGGCGTTGATATAATAAAATGTTTTCTCGTTTCTTTCCTTTGTTAACGTTGATAAGTAATTTTCAGAAAAACGTTCCTCTTCAATAGAAAACGTAGATGTTTTGCCATCAATACCAATTTGAAATTCCTGTCCACTACTATCTATATCTATGCTACTATCGGTAAAATTAATTAATTTTGATGGTAAACCTAAATTTAACCCAAATACATTATTAGTATAGATCCTCTTTTCTTTCCCAGCCAATTCGTATAATAACAGAGATTGAATAAAAGATGATTTTCCTGCTGAGTTTTTCCCCGTCAATACAGTCAACTTTGATAACTCTATACTTTCCTCTTGAAAACACTTAAAATTTTTTATTTTTACATTTCTAACAGACATTCATCAATTACCTCCTGACACATTTTAAAATAGTTTTCTACTTTACTCTTACTATTCGTCGAAGTTGATATAGACATAAAATTAATAGGATCTTCTAACTTTTGAGAGAGTTTATATAGAGCTACTCGACTATAATTTTCAAAATTAATATCTTCATATTCTCTATTGGCTAAAATAACACTAAACGCACTAAACAGTGGTTTGTTTATTAGCATAGAATATTCGTACTCTTCTTTCTCTTTATTATAGCTAACCTTCACAAACGCTTTATCCCCGAATAACTTAAAACATCTACTCATTGAAGTTTTAAAAATTTCTAAATACTGGATAAGGTTTTCTTGAGAAATTATCTTATTTAACTTTTCATTCTCATTATTTAATAAGTCAACAATGTTAGAACTCTGATAATTCACTTTTTTCCCTTCAAAATCATAGATTCTATGAAAGGCAAAAAATCGCAATACTAATTCATGATGATCTAATCTCAACGTTTTAACACGCCTGTTAGTCGCAGATAGAAATTCTTCAGATTCTGTGCATAAGTTTAATAATTTTCTAGTATTATTTGTACTTACGGCATTTCTCATTTCCTGGTTATTAAGAGCTTTCCCTCCAGTGTTAATGCGTTTAAAAATATCATAAATAATTCTGTGTGGAGAATCGTAACTAAGTATATTCAAAGATAACTGTGTTCTGTTTATTCTACTTTTTATTTTTGGAGGGAGCTCCGAAAATCTGCTTCCGTTGTAGGAATCACCCAGATACTCTAATGACGATAACCGAAACTTATCGTTTAAAAAATCAAAAATTGTTGTTAAACGTTGTTGACCATCGATAACCGAGAATTCATAATCATCACTGCTATCCGCACCAGTTTCATACAAGTAAAATGCAGGTATAGGTATGCTCAACATTAATGATTCAATTAAATGGGATTTTCTCTTATTCTCTTTCCAAACATAGCCACGTTGAAAATCTGGACTTAAGTTAATTGCATCCTCCGAATGAAGTTCATGCAAATATTTAACCGACAACAACTGTTGTTGTATGCTGATATCTTCTGGGTTAAACGGACTACTAATATCCTCTATAATCTCTTCCTCTGTATTTTCAACTCCTAAAAAATTATTTTCTGCTTTTTCAATAGTTAGTTCTTGAAGTGATTCCTGAAACTCAATAAAATTCAATGCCTCCTCATTAAGAGACTTATAAAAGAACAACTCTCCGTCTTCGATTACCACAACGAACGCTGGAACTTGTAAATACGATTCGATACGCTCTAGTATATCATTATCTTTTTTATACGTTTCTTTATATTCCAATATTACAAATGGCTTCTCAGTGTGGAAAATAGCAAAATCTGCAAATAAATGATTATGGTTATCTTTACTAATTTCATGACTTCTCCGAATGTCATAGCCTACAAATTTTTCCTTTAATTTATCAAAAATCTGTTGTTCTTTCATAATATATTCTCCTTTTTAGTTTTATTTTTTATTATTTAGTATCTCGGATAAGGGTAAAATTCTCCCTCTTCCAAGCCTGCTTTTCCTTCTTCAAAGACTTCTTGGTTCCATTCCATGACGAATTCTTCAGCTTCTGGGTCTTCCAAAAAGTCCATGAGGGCATCTAGCCCGACCTCTGCAGTATCCTTGAGAAATAGGGCAAAATAAGCTAAGAATTCACGAGAAAAACCTTTTTTAGGCAGGTAAGGGATGACTGTCAAATAGTCTTCCTCATTAACAGTTGACTTGGCAGGGTTGTAAAAGAGAACCGCTTCCTCAAAAAGGATATCGTCTGATGATACCTCTCCGTCCTCATCCAACATCTCCACTCCTGCAGTATTTTGTGCCTCTAATAGAAAACTCACTTCAACCGCATGATTACGCTTGTCCCAACTAATCTCATAATCAAAAGGAAAGTTTTTATCCAACTCTTCCTGTAAAACATCTAAAAATCCGTATGTTGCCATTTTGTCCTCTTTCTATACGACTCTTTAATCGCCCCGAATACTCGGAAATATGCTAAAATAGATACTACCATATTACCACATATACATCAGAAAATCCATGTTAGAAAGGACTGCTATGCCAGACAATCTCGCGCTTCGTATGCGCCCCAAAACCATCGACCAGGTCATCGGTCAGGAACATCTGGTCGGCCCAGGAAAAATCATCCGTCGCATGGTGGAGGCTAACCGCCTGTCGTCTATGATTCTCTATGGACCTCCGGGTATCGGAAAAACAAGTATCGCTTCAGCCATCGCTGGAACGACTAAGTATGCCTTTCGAACCTTTAATGCGACAGTGGATAGCAAAAAACGTCTCCAAGAAATCGCTGAAGAAGCTAAATTCTCAGGTGGCCTTGTACTGCTACTAGATGAGATTCATCGTCTTGACAAGACTAAACAAGACTTTCTCCTTCCTCTCTTGGAAAGTGGTCTAGTCATCATGATTGGGGCTACAACTGAAAATCCTTTCTTTTCTGTCACTCCTGCCATTCGTAGCCGTGTTCAAATTTTTGAGTTGGAACCTCTGTCTAACCAAGATGTCAAAGAAGCCATTCAAATCGCCTTGACTGACCCTGAACGAGGTTTTGATTTCCCTGTTGAGTTAGATGATGATGCCCTTGATTTTATCGCAACATCTACCAATGGAGATCTCCGTTCTGCCTTCAATTCGATTGATTTGGCAGTTCTCTCCACCCCAGAAAATGATGACGGCGTCCGTCACATTACTCTCGACATCATGGAAAATAGTCTTCAGAGAAGCTACATCACTATGGACAAGGATGGAGACGGGCACTATGATGTTCTATCTGCCCTTCAAAAGTCTATTCGCGGTTCAGATGTGGACGCTAGTCTCCACTATGCTGCTCGCTTGATAGAGGCTGGTGACCTTCCTAGTCTAGCTCGTCGTTTGACTGTTATTGCTTATGAAGATATTGGCTTGGCCAATCCCGAAGCTCAGATTCATACCGTAACTGCCTTAGATGCTGCGCAAAGGATCGGATTCCCCGAAGCCCGCATCCTCATTGCCAATGTCGTCATTGATCTGGCACTTTCACCCAAATCCAACTCAGCCTATGTGGCTATGGATAAGGCCCTGGCTGACCTTAAAACATCCGGTCACCTACCAATTCCACGTCACTTGCGAGATGGTCACTATAGCGGTAGCAAGGAACTAGGGAACGCCCAAAATTATCTCTATCCACATAATTATCCTGGCCACTGGGTCAAGCAAGAGTACTTGCCTGAAAAAATCCGCAACCATAGCTACTTCTCACCAGAAGATAGTGGAAAATACGAACGGGCTCTGGCTCAACGTAAGGAAACCATTGATAAATTACGAAACTCGTGAAATCCTTTTCAAAATTTTTAATTTTCCCTTGATTTTTTTTGAAAAAGTGGTATCATATAATCATAGAAACGCTGTGGTGTACGACTTCACATTTAAGTGTTGACCGACTATTTTTTGTATTATTAGGGAAACAAAAGTCTTCTAACAGCATGTAGGCCGTCTCACACGGAAACAGCTTCAGTTAGAGCGAGTTGCCCACCTGCTTAATTGCGCGGGTTCAATACAAACCGTGAAGTTTCGGCACCAATACAGCTTTTTATTTGCCTCCTTAGCTCAGTTGGTAGAGCAGTAGACTCTTAATCTATGGGTCACAGGTTCGAGCCCTGTAGGGGGTATCTAAATCAACAGGAAAAAGCCTTGATTTATAAGGCTTTTTTGCTTGTCATTTTGTTTTTTGTACCAAATTTTGTACCAAATAATTTATATTCACCAAATTAGAGAGTCTCATCCAAAGACTCGCTATTTATCTAACATCTCGTTTTCATCGAAAAAACCACCGCGAGGGTGGTTCTTTTTTATCAATCGTCAAACACTCCGCCTGTGAGTTGGTACATGAGGTAAATGTGTTCCAAGGTTTTTACCTTATCCATATGATCCACATCTTTTACGCCTCCCAAGGCTAGTAAAGGAACAAAACCGAAACATTGGTTATAAGACAAGGGACCATGTTTTAACACAGCCTGTCTATATAAATCCAGTTCAAAGTTATCAGTCACATATGAGTTATCTAAATACTGAAGAAAATATTTCAAGCTCTTGATAATAATGTCGCAGTTTTGAAGATTGTATTTTACAATACCAACAAATTCATTCTCTTCCCAAGTAATAATATCTCCAAAAGCTGTTACGAACAGCGGAAAAAGAAGTAAGGAACTATTCATAATAATAGCCGTAGCAAATCTTTGCATTTTTGTCTTATCTTTTTTAAGATAGTACTATTAAAAAAAGATAAGGTGAAAATCATGGAAACATATACACTTGCAAATGGGGTTACTATTCCTAAAATTGGTTTTGGAACTTGGCAAATTGCTGAAGGCGAAGAAGCCTATAACAGCGTTAGCTTCGCACTTAAGGCTGGTTACACACATATTGATACCGCACAAATTTACGGTAACGAGGTTTCTGTAGGTAAGGCGATTGCTGATAGTAATTTGGCACGTGAGGATATTTTCCTAACTACCAAACTTTGGAATGATAAGCACGATTACGAGTTGGCTAAGACTTCTATCGATGAGTCTCTCGAAAGACTTGGTGTGGATTATTTGGATCTTTTGCTTATCCATTGGCCTAATCCAAAGGCGCTTCGTGAGAATGATGCTTGGAAGGCTGGCAATGCGGGTGCATGGAAGGCTATGGAAGAAGCCTACAAAGAAGGTAAGGTGCGTGCTATCGGTGTGTCAAACTTTATGCAACATCACCTAGAAGCTCTTTTTGAAACAGCTAAAATTGTTCCACATGTCAATCAAATCCTCTTGGCTCCAGGTTGTGACCAAGAAGACTTAGTTGACTATTGCCAAGAGCGCGATATCCTTCTTGAAGCCTATAGTCCACTAGGTACAGGTAGCATTTTTGGAAATGAAGATGTTGAAGTAGTGGCTGAACGTAACGGTAAATCTGTGGCACAAGTTGCTCTGCGTTGGAGCCTCCAAAAAGGTTTCTTGCCACTACCTAAGTCTGTGACACCTAAAAATGTAAAAGGTAACTTGGATATCTTCGACTTCGACTTATCAGAGGAAGATATGGCAGTCTTGGATAAGATTCAAGGCACCAAAACTCAGAATGATCCTGACACAGTTAATTTTTAATAGGATTTTAAGCAACTCGTCAGGGTTGCTTTTTAGCGTGTTTCTTTAGATTTGCTATGATGAAACTATCATTTTTTATTTATAGATGGGAGTTACGTAATGGAGTCTCGAAATCTTTTGCCTCAGAATACACGTACTTCATTATCAATCATCAAACACTCTGCCTGTGAGTTGGTACATGAGGTAAATGTGCTCCAAGGTTTTGACAATTCGCGTCACATGAAGTTATTTAAGCATCTCCTTTTCTCTCATTACCATTTTCTGTTATAATAAATTGTACTTCTAGAATAGAAAGGACTTAAGATGACAACTCTTATTAAACATAAACGTGTAGAATTTTCAGAACTTTTTTATGACCTAGTTTTTGTTTTTGCAATTTCAAAAGCAACTACTTTAATTGAGCATCTTCATAACGGTATTTTGACTTGGAATTCTTTCCTTGATTTTTTCATGGCTGTCTTGGTTCTCACTGATTCATGGATGATTCAAACCGTTTATACCAATCGCTATGGAAAGAACTCTTTATTTAACATGGTAATCATGTTTATCAAAATGGGACTTTTACTCTTTATAGCCAATATGATTGGACCTGATTGGCAACAATATTTTCATTATCTTTGTTGGGCTGTTGGTACATTAACCTTTACCTTATTTTTACAATATTTGGTTGAATTTTTTAGAAAATCAACCGATAATGTTGAACGGGAAAGTATCAAAGGTTTTCTATGGATAACAGGTCTAGGAAGTTTAGGAGTCTATCTAGCAGCTCTTCTTCCTATTTACGTTGGAGTCTCTGTCTTATTTGCTAGTATTCTGCTAACATTTATTATGCCAATTATCTTGCTTAGTAAAGATAAGCATTACCAGGTAAATCTCCCCCATTTAATCGAGCGCATCTCCCTTCTTGTCATTATTACGTTTGGAGAGATGATTATGGAGCTAGCTAACTTCTTTACAATCGAGAATTTCTCGATTTATTCGGTTCTTTATTTCATTATTATGCTTTCTCTGTTCTTGTTTTATTTTGGTCAATTCGACCATGCTATTGATGAAAAATCTAATCAAAAGGGACTATTTCTAATTTACAGTCACTATCCTATTTTCATTGGACTTATTATGATGACCGTTTCGATGAGTTTTCTTCTGAATCCTGAAGCTAATCTTCTCTTTGCAACCAGCTTCTCTTATATCGGATTTGGCCTCTTTCAAGCTGCTGTCCTAGTAAATGGGCCCTATAACAAACACTATCTTCGCTATTCGAAAAGTTACTACTGTGTCCAAGCGACACTCTATCTGGCTGCCTTGATTCTCTCTTTAATCTTTGCTTCTAATCCTATAATAGTAGTGAGTATAACAACCATTTTAGCTCTAGCTATAGCCATTCATTTTATTTATTTTTATGTGACACAGAATAAAAAATATTCCAAATCTAACTGGGGGTTCTTTTAATGAGTTTATAACATAAAAAAGCTTTGGGAACCCAGGCTTTATATGATATCAATCACCGACCACGAAAATGTTTAGCTTACAGAACTGCTAGTGAAGCTCTAGAGGATGAGTTCGAGTAAATGTTGCACTTATTCTTGCAATTTATCATTTACTTGATGCACGAACTCGATATTTTTTTCGTTAATTTGTTTTTGCCCCACTTTTGCCCCATTTTTAAATCCTGACATTGAAAATACCTAAAAGTATTTCCCTAAAATCAGCTATATTTCAACATTTTTGTTTATTTTCAATATGAAAAGTTCTTACAAATTCATGCAGGGGGCATCTAAATCAACAGGAAGAAGCCTTGATTTACAAGGCTTTTTTGCTTGTCTGTAACTGATTTGCCCCATCATTTGCCCCACTTTTAAATCTATCTTTTCTTTTTGAATCAAATTACATCTTAACAAATAGTGTAAAGCCAGTTACTTTTGCTTTGATGCCATACAATATTTTCATGTAGAGAAGACAAATTTTATCTTCTCTTTTTATTTTCAAAATAATAAAAACTGATTTTCTTTTCATGAATCAGACTGAAACTTCCAAATTTTCCATTTAGTTTATTGATATTTCCTCTAAAAAGGTGTATAATATTTTTACTATTAAACTATACTATATAACAGGATGGTCTTGAAATGAAATTTTCTAATCGTTTATCGCTATTCCTTGCAGGAGTTGTTTTTGTCCTTTTAGGACTTTTCCTATTTACAAACCCAGTAGCTAATCTTGTTGCTTACAGCTGGTGGATTGCATTTGGTTTACTGGTTTCTTCTATAGCAGCTATTTTAGGCTATTTCTCTGTACCAAAAGAGCTTCGCTCACCAGCTCATCTTTTCCAAGGGATTGTTAATCTTCTCTTAGCTCTTTACCTCGTTGCCTATGGCTTTGTGACGCTGCCAGTTGTCATTCCAACTATTTTAGGAATTTGGTTAATTGTAGAAGCCATTATAGCTTTCTTTAAAGGCAATCGTCTGGGATTGATTTTCCCTATTATTGGCAACCATATCATGTGGATAGCGTTGCTTGCATTTTTACTAGGTCTAGTGATTTTGTTCAATCCAGTAGCTACAAGTGTCTTTGTCGTTTATGTCGTTGCCTTTGCATTTTTAATTGTTGGTTTCACCTATATCCTTGATGCCTTTCGTAAATAATCTAGCTGCCATTTTGGGCATATTAAAATAGCTGGGAAGTTACATTCTCAGCTTTTTCTGTTGCCTCCTTAGCTCAGTTGGTAGAGCAGTAGACTCTTAAGCTATGGGGCGCAGGTTCGAGCCCTGCAGGGGGCACATCTAAATCAACAGAAATAAGCCTTGAAACCAAGGCTTTTTTTAACGTCTAATAGCTTTTTGTAGAAAAGTATTTAAAAATAAAAGAGAAGAGAATCTCTCACTCTCTTCTCAGTATATCTTATTAAATTTAGTTTTTCTTAATCTACCTGATTTTCCTTTGCAACGACAAATTCTTTAACCAGTCGATAGATAACAGCAAATACGGGGGTAAAGAATATCATCCCAAGTAAGCCAAAGAGATTGCCTCCAATACTAGCAGCCGCAAGCGTGAAAATAGCTGGTAAACCAATAGACTGACCTACAACTTTTGGATAAATAAGGTTTCCTTCAATCAGCTGTATAACTTGATATAGAAGAAGAGAAAGTAAGGCTTGAGTAGGACTCACTGTGAAGATAAAAATCGCTCCCACAACACAAGCAATCATAGGCCCTACATAAGGAATGAACGATAGCACTCCTGCAAATATACCTGTCATTACTCCATAGGGTATCCCAAACAGGCTGTAACCAACCGCTATCATAACTCCTATGATAACTGCTTCAATCAGCTGACTCATCAAAAATTGGTCATAAGTCTCTAGTGCTACTTGTCCAATGTAAGTCAACTTTATCACCACCTTCTCTGGAAGAAAAACTTTTAGAAGTCGACTCGTCATCGCTGCCAAATGTTCCTTACTGGATAAAAATAAAAAGGTGAAGACTATAATCAAAAAGGCATTCATCAAACTTGAAAAAATATTGCCGATATTACTAGTCAGACCTGATAAAAAACCTATCAAAGCTTGGCTAATAGAACTAGATTGTCCCTGTATGCCTGATACGATAGTTGACAACATGTCTTTGGTTACAAATTCCGAGCTGCCTAGCAATTTCCCAAGTTGAGTAAGGACTGTTGAAAGGACTGTTCCCAGCTGACTAATAGTCTGGGCTAGGGTTGGCAGCACCAAAACCAAAAGAGCAATCACGATTAAGATAAGAGCTAGGAAAACAAGTACCATGGCAATCGGACGACGCAACTCTGCCTTTACCTTCAATTTAACTAAGTACTGTTCAATTTTTTTCATAGGAACATTAAGCACAAAAGCAATAACAGCACCATAAATCAAGGTTGATATTACATCAAAGAGAGAGATTGCTCCTGATATAAAGCTCGATGCATTCAGAATTACAAGAGCAACCAGCCCTATAAAAAGTATTAACGGGGTGTATTTTTTTACTAAGTTCATAAATTCTCCTTAATAAACATGTTTAGATACGACTATACTATTTGGTTTTTCAAACTCTCGATTAAGGTAGGCTTGGTAAGTTCCTGGAGCGATAAATCCTTTGGGTGAGAGGATATCGGTGCCAGCCTGACCGACTATGGTATCAGCCAAGAGCACACAGTTTGTAGATAAGACAAAGTAGGATTTAAACTTAGATTTGATAAATTTATAAAGTTCCCCATCTGTCTCATGTCTGATTTTATAAGCGTAGGTGTAGTCTTCCTTACCATCACCTGTCATGATTTTATCTGCACTTGGCTCCCATGGAATCGTCAGTTGTTTCAATTCAGCCAACTTTTTCTGAACTGCTTTTTCCATTTCAGGCGTCAAATCTATCCCATAACCAAAAAGCGTTTTTTGACTCTCACGTTTACATAGGTCAATGTACTTGTCACGATCACAGAAATATAAGACACCATCTCCTACCATGCCAAATAAGGTCTCAGAAGACGGATCATAGTTGCCATAAGAAATAACACGGCCTTGATAGCAGATATCCACATGACCAATTGCCGAAAACAGAGAGGTCTCAGCTGTATGAACAAAAATTTCAAGCTCCGCTGTCTTACCAGACTTCACTATTCCAAGATGGATATCTTCTTCCTCATCAGCATTTTCCAGCATAAATTTGTTAATTTTTGCTAAAGTTCTTGCAGGGATGAGAGCGGCTAGGACAATAGGTAAGCTAATTCTAATGCGACGTTTGAGATGGTTTTTCCCAATTTCCCCTTCAAATAAGAAACCGTCACGGATATTGGACAGACCATAAAGGAAAAAATAAGCCCCTAAAACAAAGAGTTGAAAGACAGAATTTCCCGTAGAGGACAAAAGACTAGCTCCACCAAGAAAAACTAGTAGAATACCATCTAGTAAGAGACGAAAACGAGGTCGAATTTTGTTTTTGCGGTAGAGAACATAGGTGACAAGGTTAATACTAGCATGAAAAATCTGATAAACTCCAATCACAAGAGCCAAAACATAAATCGGCACATCCGTCGCAAGATTGGAGCCAAGCAAATATCCCAGCACTAACAATTTAACCAGTGCAACTCCCAAGGTGTCCGTTGACTGACTTTTTTTGAAAATACGTAATACTAAATCTAAGACCGTTGCTATCCAAGCTAAAAACAGAACCAGGCGAATAACTGTTACTGGCAACCAAGTCCCCGTGACCATCAAGATGAGACCTAGCAGAACAAACAAGAACCCCTGAGCAAGTAATTTCTTACCTGTCAGACCTAAAGATAGAATTTTCGCCATATAAAAACCTTTCAACAATAAAAATTAAACACTCCGATTAAACTGACTAGTAAATAGCCAACACTACAAACAGCCTGTGCCAGCAACATATGGTGACTAGAAATGACTGTAGTAATGTCACCATCTTGTCTTATGCACTTCTAAAATTTGTTATATTGATTAGAAACCAGAGCTTATAAAAACTAGCTAAACTCGAGAGATAGACACAATTGCGACGAAAAAATGTATAACCAATTCAACTTGTTAAGGTAAGAAAGCATTATTTCCAATCTATTAATTATTCATCAATTACCTATTATGACACAATATTCCCTATAGTTCAACTTTTTACTTGTTTTTATATTACACGGACTAAAAAGTTTTCAACAGTTGATTGCATTTGTTTTAATAAGTTTTAACCTTTCTTGGTTAGATAAAAAAAGAACCATACAGTTTAGAATCTGTATGGTTTTTGCCCCACTTTTGCCCCATTTTTAAATCATGACATTGAAAATACCTAAAAGTACCTTCCGAAAATCACTTAAATTTCAACTTTTTAATTACTTTCAAGATGATATAGTCTCCCAAATCCATGGGGGCATCTACATACAACAGGAAAAAGCCTTGATTTCAAGGCTTTTTTTGTGTATCTGTTCTACTTTTGTTCTACCAATGGATACTAAAGATATAATTTTGTAAACAACCTTTCCAGACAGCTCTAATCTGATTTCACTCAAAATTTTAAAGAATTTAAAACAAAAGTCTTGCTTTTCTTTTTATTTATGTTATACTTGTTCTTGTATCTGATACATGTTTATAAAAAGGAGTTCAGATGGATACGAAATTTTCAGTTGCTTTGCATATCTTAACAATGATTAGTGAAAGCAAGGAAACATTAAGTTCTCAAGCATTAGCTATTAGTGTTGGGACTAACGCTAGTTACATTCGAAAAGTGATTGCCTTATTAAAAAATGCAGGCCTGATTACTTCACATCAAGGAAAAACAGGCTATCAACTCAGTAAGTCTCCAAAGAAAATGACTTTATTAGAGATCTACTATGCTACTCAAGAAATCAATCACATTAGTTTATTTCCTGTTCATCAAAATAGTAATCCCGATTGTCCCGTTGGAAAACATATTCAAGGAGCAGTTTCGCCACTATTTGCTAGAGCTGAAGCTCAACTTGAGAAGGAACTAGCCCAGCAAACCTTAGAAGATGTCATTAACAATCTTTATAAAGATGCCAAACATGTCCGAAACTGATTTGATAGCAAGTCAAGTCAGTTTTACCTGAAACAACATAGACTTGTATTAGATACAAGTCTATGTTGTCATATGAAAAAGAAAAGAGAAAACATATGAAAGCCGCACAACACACTACTTATAACAAAAAGAATATCACACTGAACATCATAGAAATCGCTACACCAAGTATCACAGACAAAGAAGTTTTAGTTAAAGTCACCGCAGCTGGGGTTAATCCTCTGGATAACATGATTTCCCGAGGAGAAGTCAAGATGATCGTCCCTTACAAACTTCCACAAACTGCTGGAAATGAAGTGGTCGGTATCATTGAAGAGACAGGTAGACAAGTCAAAAATCTCAAAGTCGGAGACCGAGTTTTTGGGCGTTTACCACTTAATCATATTGGTGCCTTTGCAGAATACGTAGCTGTCGATAGTCAGGCTCTAGCCAAGGTTCCAGACTATCTGTCTGACGAGGAAGCCGCTGCTGTTCCTTTGACTGCCTTAACCATTATGCAAGCCTTAGAACTCATGGGGGCTCAAGCTGGCAAAACCATCTTTATCTCTGGTGGTACAGGCGGTGTCGGCGGTATGGCCATTCCGATTGCTAAAGCTAAAGGTTTGAAGGTCATTACCAATGGGGCTGGAGATAGCGCTGAGCGTGTATTGAACCTAGGAGCAGACCGCTTTATCGATTATAAAACAGAGGATTATACAAAAACTGTTAGCCAGGTTGATTATGTCCTCGATACCCTTGGTGGCGCTGAGACTGAAAAACAAATGTCTATCATGAAAAAAGGTGGTCAGCTTGTTTCCCTCCGTGCTATGCCAAATGGTGACTTTGCCAAACGCATGAACCTGCCAAAATGGAAACAGATGATTCTTGGCTTAGCTGGTCGCAAATTTGATAAGATGGCTGACAAATACGGCGTTCACTACCATTTTATCTTTGTGGAAAGCAATGGTGCTCAATTACAAGAGGTAGCTGACCTCTTTAGCAAATTAGAAATCAAGCCATCTATCGATACAGTCTATCCATTTGAAGAAGTGAATAGCGCCTTAGACAAGGTCGCTAATGGTCGCTCACGTGGAAAAACTGTCCTCAGCTTTAAGAAATAAAAAGGAAAAGACAATGTCATATCTTACAACTAAAAATCAATACATCACTGTTGAAGGGAACAAAATTGCCTATCGCGAACTCAGCAAAGGCAAATCAAAACTACCTCTTCTGATGCTGGTCCACTTGGCAGCAACCCTCGACAACTGGGATCCAAAACTTTTGGACTTGATTGCTGAAAAGCACCATGTGATTGTGGTCGACCTTCCTGGTGTGGGAGCCAGTCAAGGAAAAGTGGCCCCAACCATTTCTGGAATGGCTGAGCAGACGATTGCCTTTATTCAATCCCTTGGTTACGATAAAATCAATCTCCTAGGTCTTTCTATGGGAGGGATGATTGCCCAAGAAATGGTCCGAATCAAGCCTGATTTGGTCAATCGTCTCATTATAGCAGGAACAGGACCTCGAGGTGGAAAAGAGATTGATAAGGTCACAGGGAAAACATTTAACTATATGTTTAAAGCTGGACTCGAGCGCATCGATCCTAAACGCTATATCTTCTATAACCATGATGAACAAGGAAAAATCGAAGCTTTGAAAGTTCTCGGACGAATGGGAATGCGAACCAAGGAATTTGCGGACAAAGACATGAGTGTGCCTGGTTTCTTGACTCAACTCAAAGCCATTAAACGTTGGGGGAAAGATTCTCAAGACGACCTAAGATTTATCACCCAACCAACCTTAATCGTCAACGGGGACAAGGATATGCAGGTTCCAACAGAAAATTCTTATGATATGCATGAGAAAATAAAAGATAGTAAGCTGATCATCTATCCAAATGCTGGTCACGGTTCGATCTTCCAATATGCAGAGGAGTTTTCAAAAGAACTCATTGCTTTCTTGGAGGACTAATATGGTCAAAACGATTCTGATTACAGGTGCTACTGACGGTATCGGTAAACATTTGGCAAAGAAATTAGCCAGTGAAGGCCATCAGGTCATCCTCCATGGTCGCAATCCTCAAAAACTTGAGCTGGCGCTTCAAGAGGTTCGGGCCGTTTCCTTGAGAGGCAGAGTTTCGAGCTACTTGGCAGATTTTTCAAAATTAGACGATGTTTATCGATTTGTAGGGGAAATCAAGCGAGACTTTCAAAGGATCGATGTCTTGTTTAACAATGCAGGCCTGTATGCAGGAAAAGAACGAAAAGCGAGTGCTAAAAATGTCGAGTTGACTTTTATGTTATTCGTTCTCGTTCCCTATCTGTTAACAACTGAGCTAAGCCCCTTGTTAGAAAAATCGGCTGACAGCCGTGTCATTAATACTTCTTCCTATATGCATCATTTTGCCAAGGTCAAGGATTTGGACTTTGGATTTGAGAAAGAATACAATCCAGGATTGGCCTACAATAATTCAAAACTTTACACTATTTGGATGACACGCTATCTGGCAAGAGACTTCTTTTTAAGAGGTTCAAACATCACCATCAATGCCTATCATCCTGGTCTTATCTCGACTAACTTAGGGAATAATTCTAGTGATGAAAAGACAAAAAAGTCTCTCTTCGGACGCCTGATGAAGTCTCTCTCGAAAGATCTAGATCAGGGAATCGAAACAGGCTATTATCTCACCTTATCAGAGGAAGTCAGGGGCTTGACTGGCTACTATTTTGATGAAAAGAAAGTCAAGTCTGTATCTGAAAAAGGCTACACATTTGAAAAAGCACAAGATTTAATCAATTACTGCAATGATAAAATTGAGTTGTTTAAACAGAAATATGCTCTGCTTAATTAGAAAAAAATTCTCTTTCCATTTTGCTAGAAAGAGAACTACCAATTCAGGGATAAAGGAATTCGTGTCACGAGCGCCTGCAGTATTGAGCAAGACACTCTTTGGAGCAGCTAAAGCCTCTCCTGTCTTTTGGTCATAATAAACAGCCTGTCCATTGCATTCGCCGATAAAGACACGACGGCGTCATAGAAAAAACACCTTTACCTCTTTCTATTTCCTTTGTTATATTTTAAATTGGTTAGAAAGCAAGGGCGTTTCTACACCCTTACTTCTTACTAGTATTCTTATTTACGGTAAAAATGACTATCTTTGTCACTTGGTGATTGGCCGATGGACAAGACTTCTTGGCTACCATCTGTACCTGTCAATTCATTTTGGACTCCCGCTGGAGTGTAGATAAGGCGAGCACCTTCTCCACCATCAACAAGTTGGATTCCTGCTGAGTAATAACCATTTTTTTCCTCTACTCGACCCATCTCATAATTAAAGGTTCCTTTTGAACTTTGGATTGTTACAATTCCATCAGATGTAACTGTTGCAGTTGTCCCTGCATAATTTTCCCAAGTTCCCACAAATTTAGCGTAAGCTTCTTGTGACTTTTGCTTATCTTCCTTTTGTTCTGCTTGCGTCGTTTTAGCATCTGACCCACTACTTGCCTCAGACTTCTGCCCCTCTTTTTGGCCTGCTTCTGTTTTACTTGCTGAAGCCGTCGTTACTTGAGTTGTTGTTTCCTTTTGATTTGAAGCTGAAGTATTCTTGTCAGCCTTTCCACCACAAGCAGCTAATGTAATAGCAGCTAACAAGGTTAGTAATGATAGACTTGTATAGCGCAATGTTTTGTTAGTCATAAAAATCTCCTTTGACATATGTCGTTTAAAGTGGCTAGCCTAGTTTTACATATAATTTTGATGGCTAACTCATTGCTTTCAGTTTATCATTTATTTCGTTTTTATTCAATAGCTACCCTACATAGAAAAAAGGCTCATCCAAGTAGGAATTAGCCCTTTTATTTCTAGTTTTGATTTGCTCGTTTTTTAGTAGATAAACATGGCATCGCCAAAGCTAAAGAAACGGTATTTTTCATCGATAGCATGTTGGTAGGCTTGGAGGACCAATTCACGGCCTGCAAAAGCTGAGACAAGCATGACCAAGGTAGACTTCGGCAAATGGAAATTAGTAGAAAAAGCATCCACCACCTTCCAGTCATAGCCTGGCTTGATAAAGATATTGGTCCAGCCAGAATCGGCCTGGATTTGGCCGTCAAACTTGCTTCCGATAGTCTCTAGTGTACGGATAGAGGTTGTTCCTACAGCAATGACACGGCCACCATTTTCTTTGACCTGACGCAAGGTCGCTGCTGCTTCCTCAGACAATTGATAAAACTCTGAGTGCATCTCGTGCTCATCCAGATTATCTACTGAAACAGGTCTAAAGGTTCCAAGCCCAACGTGCAAGGTCAGGTAGACTAGGTGAACGCCTTTTTGCTGGATTTCTTCCAGTAATTCCTTGGTAAAATGCAAACCTGCAGTTGGAGCTGCTGCTGATCCACTCTCCTTGGCATAGACTGTCTGGTAACGTTCACGGTCATCCAATTTTTCGTGAATATAAGGAGGCAAAGGCATTTCTCCAAGACTTTCAAGTACTTCTAGGAAAATTCCTTCATACTCAAAACGGACAATACGACCGCCATGGGTTAATTCCTCAGTCACGACTGCGCTAAGTCGACCATCACCAAAAATAACACGGGTGCCGACCTTGAGACGTTTGGCAGGTTTTGCCAAGACTTCCCATTCGTCTCCTGCTGTATTTTTCAAAAGCAAGAGTTCAACATGGCCCCCTGTTTCTTCTTTTTGACCATGAAGTCGAGCTGGCAAAACGCGGGTATCATTCATAACCAGGGCATCACCTGGCTCTAGCATTTCAATAATGGAGTGAAAGTGGCGATCTTGAAATTCACCTGTTTTGCGATTGACCATCAAGAGTTTAGAGGCATCGCGCTTTTCCAAAGGTGTCTGAGCAATCAATTCCTCCGGCAAGTGAAAATCAAAATCATTTGTATTTAATGTCGTCATTCTTCTTTTCTCTTCTCATTTACTCAAATTACTTATCAAAGCGAACTTCCTCAAGTAGGTACTCGATGAAACGTTCACCCATCTTAGACAAGCTTGTCTTTTCATGCTGGATATAAACCAGTTCAATGGGATCATCAATATCAAGTGGAATAGAAACGATATTGTCTCCATTAAGATTACTATTAAGGATACCAGTCGCGATGGTATAGCCGTCCAAACCTATCAAGAGATTAAACAAGGTCGCACGGTCACTAACAACGATGGATTTCTTGTGGTGTTCCTGAGACAAAATCTCCTCTGAGAAGTAGAAGGAATTATGGGTACCTTGGTCATAGCTCAAATATGGGAAGTCTTCTAGGTCTGCCAACTGCACCTTGTCTCTCTTAGCAAGAGGGTTGGTCTTGCTGACAAAGATATGGGGTTGGGCTGTAAAGAGATGGTGGGCAACCAGATGGTTATCATCCAACATCTTTGAAAGGACGTCTCGGTTATAGCTATTTAAAAAGAGGACTCCTACTTCACTGCGGAAGTTCTTGACATCATCAATGATTTCCCAAGTTCTGGTTTCACGCAAAAAAAGCTCGTACTTTTCCATATCACTTTTCTTGAGCAAGGAAACAAAGGCATTAACTACAAAGGCATAGTGCTGCGAAGACACACTAAAAAGCTCGCGATGAGCGATTGGGTTCTTATAACGTTCTTCTAGGAGTTGGGTTTGTTCGACAACCTGACGGGCATAGGATAGAAACTCCATCCCATCACGTGTGAGGGTGATTCCTTTAGGATTTCGGATAAAAATCTCAATTCCCATCTCATTTTCTAGGTCACGAACTGCATTTGATAGACTGGGTTGTGTAATAAAGAGTTGCTTGGCAGCCTCATTCATGGAACCAGTCTCTACGATTTTGATAATATAGTGTAATTGTTGAATTCTCATGCTTTTATTGTACCATACTTGAGGCAATATAAAAAGGAGCAGTCACTGAAAGCGAAGCTAGGCGCATATCAGTCTTTTTTGCAGCTCATAAAAAAGAGGTTGGAAGATTTCCAACCTCTCTATCTGTTCTAGCAAGTTAAAACTAGCTGTCTTTTTTCCAAAAGATGGCTAATAAAATCATGGCTCCTAAAACTGATGGGATAATAGCCGTATCAGCTAAAATAGGCCCCCAAGTTCCAAAAAGCATTTGACCCAGGAAAGCACCAATCCAACCCAGAAACATTTTCCCGAAGCATCCCATCCGTTCTCCACGATTGGTGATAACTCCTGCTAATAGTCCGATCAAAAGACCGACAAACATACTTCCAATCATAGTTTCTCCTTAAATTGCCCAATCTCCATTGCGGAAGAGGGGTACGCGTGTTCCATCCTCACGGATACCATCGATATCCATTTGGTTCGAACCAATCATAAAGTCAACGTGAACATCTGAACGGTTAAGTCCTGCAGCTTCCAGCTCTTCTTCGCTCATCTCTGCTCCACCAACAACGCTCGTTGCATAAGCGGCACCGATAGCTAAGTGGTTAGAAGCATTCTCATCGAAAAGGGTGTTAAAGAAGGTAATGCCTGACTGAGAAATTGGGCTTGGATCTGGTACCAAGGCACATTCACCCAAGGCACGCGCGCCAGCATTCTTAAAGACGAGATCCTTCATTACTTGATCACCCTTTTCAGCTGTGATATCAACGATTTGACCATTTTCAAAGGTCACCTTGATGCCTTCGATGATATTTCCATTATAGCTAAGAGGTTTCGTAGATGTTACATAACCATCTGCGCGACAGAAATCAGGGGCTGTAAAGACTTCTTCTGTTGGCATATTTGGCAAGAAACCTTCGCCTTGAGCATTGATGGCTCCAGCTGATTCCCAAACGTGGTTATTAGGCAAGCCAAGTGTCAAGTCTGTTCCAGGGGCAGTGTAGTGAAGAGCTGAGAATTGCTCTTTGTTGAGCATTTCCGCCTTGCTCTTCAAGATAGCTGCATGTTCTTCCCAAGCTTTAACTGGATCTTCTTCGTAGATACGGCAAGTTTTGAAGATTTGGTCCCAAAGGAGGTCTACTGCTTCTTCGTCACTCGCAGCATTTGGAAAGACCTTCTTAGCCCACTCTAGTCCAGCAGCTGCTGCTACAGTCCAGCTAACCTTGTTAGATTGAGTTGCGATACGCATTGGCTTCATAGCAATTCCCATTGCTTTAGCAGAAGCTGAAAGTTTTTCTGCATCCACTCCGTTCAAGGCACCTGGGTCAGAAGAACGAACACCGAGACGACTTGCTTTGTTTTCAAGAAGGTAGTTCATCTCAGCAATCTTATATTCTGGCACATTGTCCAAACGTTCTAGTGGCGCGTGAAGGAATTTCTCACGGTTTACAAAGTCATCTGCCCATTGAACGATAACTTCGTGTGCACCAAGGGCATAAGCCTCTTTAACGATTAAGTGAGCCAACTCACGTTGCTCCACATCGATTGAGAGAGCCAAGGTATGACCAGGTTGCACATTCACACCGTTTGCAACCAAAAGCTTAGCATATTTTTCTAGATTTTCTTTAAAATTTGGTAAAACCATTCTTGTTTTCTCTTTTCTATTTTTATTTTTCTTTCAAAGCAGAAAATAGCCCCGCTAAAGCAATGGCAGTAGACAAAAGTGCTGTCGATAGAAGAATTGTCTGATCAGCAAGGTCTAATTGATACTCAAACACCTTCTCAGCCGGCTTGTCTTCCGCAAAAATTCTGAGTTTCATCAAATGTCCTTTCTTATTCTTCGTACTCTCCTAGATAGAGACGTTGAGCCTCTGGGCTATTCGTGAGGATATCTACATAAGTTTCATAGTCATCAAGCAAGGGCTTTCCCAAAGAGATATCTTGTTCTGGATTTATATTTTTCCCATAAAGATAGCAAAGGTAGAGACGCTCATTGAGTGTTGGAAATACTTCAATGGACATGTGTTCAGCCTGGCCTACCCGATCCCAATCCTGTTCTTTGATATCTGGTATGATATAAGCTTGGAAGAGGCCCATAAGTGGATTATCCTCCGGTTGACCACTGTCCTTATCCGCTAGAACTAAAGAACAGCGTCGACCAAAATCAGCTACTTGGCGCTCCCGTCCCTTTACCGAAACAGTAATAGGATGTCCTCCAATATGGCTATAAATCCATTCTTTGGGTAGTTCATAATCTAACAGGGGTTCAAGATTTTTAACAATCGTTACAGGACTATAGCGTAGAAACTGACGAGTAACTGCTTTACAAAAGAGGATATCCTCCTCTTTCAAGGTCACTCCCTTCCAGTTATTTTCTTCGTTAAAATGGTTGAAAAATACCAGATAGGGATCACGCACCATTTGTGCTAATACGTAAACACCATTTCGCAAGCGTATGGAAATAACTTTCCCTGGTTTCCAAGGTGTTGCTCTTTTTTTCTTTACCATCATTAACTAACCTCAAACCTACATAAGACATTTCAAATTCTTAAAACAAATCATCAAACAAACTCAACTGGTTGTCCTCTGGCATATTGCCGAGAATCCCCATTTCATCCATCTTTTCAACTAAAGTTGAGGAAAGTCCACCACGCTTGCGTAGTTCGGTTTTAGAGAGAAATTCTCCCTCTTGACGAGCACGAACCAATTGCTTGGCAACGTTCTCTCCTAGACCATCCATAGCGACAAATGGTGGGATGAGGGTATCTCCGTCGATGATGAATTCAGTCGCATCACTGCGATAGAGGTCCAATTTCCCAAATTTGAAGCCACGTTCCCACATCTCATTGACGATTTCAAGTGTTGTGTAAAGGTCAATTTCTACGTTAGAAGCTTCATTGTTCTTGCGCTTTTCAGCAATTTCTTGCATCCTGCGTTTGATAGCATCCAAGCCTGCACCCATGGTCTTGATATCAAAGGCCTTGGCACGAATGGAGAAGTAAGCACAGTAGTAATAAATCGGATGGTGAACCTTGAAGTAGGCTACACGCAAGGCCATCATAACGTAGGCAGCCGCGTGGGCTTTAGGGAACATATACTTGATTTTTCCACAAGATTCGATGTACCACTCAGGCACATTGTTGGCCTTCATGGCTTCGATATAACCATTACGTTCTTCTTCAGAGATTTTGAGCCACATTCCCTTACGCACACGTTCCATGATGGTAAAGGCCATCTTTGGATCTAGGCCAGCGTGCATGAGGTAAACCATGATGTCATCCCGACATCCGATAACGGTTGATAGGTCCGCAATTCCAGCCTTAATCAAGTCTTGGGCATTTCCCAACCATACGTCAGTACCGTGAGACAGACCAGAAAGCTGTAGCAACTCGGCAAAGGTCGTCGGATGAGTTTCATCGACCATTCCCCGAACAAAGTTAGTCCCAAACTCTGGAATTCCAAGCATACCGGTCGAAGTGCCGATTTGTTCAGGGGTCACTCCCAGGATATCTGTACCTGAGAAAAGGGCCATGACACCTGGATCATCCATAGGGATATCATTTGGATCAATGCCTGATAAGTCTTGCAGTTTCCGAATCATGGTCGGATCATCATGACCAAGGACATCGAGCTTGAGGACGTTCTCATCGATATCGTGGAAGTTAAAGTGAGTGGTCTGCCATTCAGCAGTTACATCATCTGCAGGGTATTGCACTGGAGTAAAGTCATAGACATCCATATAATTAGGGATAACAACAATTCCTCCTGGGTGCTGACCGGTCGTCCGTTTAACACCCGCAGCTCCTTGGGCTAGGCGCTCTACTTCGGCTTCACGGTAGAACTTGCCATAGTCACGCTCGTAACCTTTGACAAATCCATAGGCTGTTTTAGCAGCCACCGTGCCAACCGTTCCTGCACGGAAAGCATATTCTTCCCCAAAGATATCACGAACATCCAAGTGGGCACTCGGCTGGTCCTCCCCTGAGAAGTTCAAATCGATATCGGGAACCTTATCCCCATCAAAACCAAGGAAGGTCTCGAAAGGAATGTCCTGTCCATTCTTGCTGAGCTTGTGACCACAGTTAGGACAGTCTTTATCTGGCATATCAAATCCTGAACCGTAAGAACCATCTGTAATAAACTCACTGTACTGACACTGAC
Source organism: Streptococcus sp. Marseille-Q7087 (assembly GCF_965111935.1). Lineage (NCBI taxonomy): Bacteria > Bacillati > Bacillota > Bacilli > Lactobacillales > Streptococcaceae > Streptococcus > Streptococcus sp. Marseille-Q7087. The sequence continues at coordinate 1,505,338 of NZ_CBCOPJ010000001.1, forward strand.
CACAGACATAGTGAGGCGATAGCGGATTAACCTCGGTAATCCCAATCATGGTCGCAACGAAACTAGATCCAACAGACCCACGGGAACCAACCAAATAACCTCGTTCGTTGGAACGATGCACTAGCATCTGTGAAGCCAGATAAATCACGGCGAAACCATTCCCCAAGATAGAGGTCAATTCCTTTTCAATCCGTAGATCAACGATATCAGGTAGTGGATTTCCATAGATTTCAAAGGCTTTTTTATATGTTAATTCAGCAACTGTTTCTTCGGCTTTGTCAATGAACGGTGTGTATAAATCACCCTTTACAACCTCAACAGGTTCAAAGATTGCTGCCAAGGCATTGGTGTTTTCAATGACAATCTTACGAGCCAAGTCTTCCCCTAGAAAGGCAAATTCATCCAACATTTCATTAGTCGTTCTAAAATGTGCCTTGGGTAGCGGAGCTGGTTGGGCAGCTTCTCCATGACCGATAGTTCGGTTAATCATGGCACCCTGACCTAGACTTCGTACGATAATCTCACGATAAATCTCATCCTCAGGTTCGATATAGTGGACATTTCCTGTCGCAAGAACTGGTCTTCCAAGGCGCTCTCCAACCTCAATCAAGCTCTTGATGATGATGTGGAGTTCCTCCATATCCTTAACCTGCTCCTTGGCAATCAAAGGTGCATAGATAGCCGGAGGCATAACCTCGATAAAGTCATAGTATTTAGCTACTTCGACTGCCGCATCTACTCCTTGTGACACGACTGCATCAAAGACTTCTCCTTCCGTACAAGCCGATCCCAAGATTAAACCTTCTCGATGGGCATCCAGAACCGTACGTGGAATTCGTGGAACTCCTTCAAAATACTGGGTATTTGAGAGAGAAACCAGCTTAAAGATATTTTTTAAGCCCACCTGATTTTTCACATAGATGGTCGCATGCTTGACTCGAGCTTTTTTATAAGAGTCCGGACTGATTAAATCAATATTCAATCTAGCCAAATCTGTCACACCATGTTTTTCTGCCACTTCCTTGATAAAGATAAAGAGCAGACGACCAGTTGCTTCCGCGTCATAGTTGGCCATGTGGTGGTGTTCTAGGGCAACACCAAAACGCTTGGTCAAAGGCCCTAAACCATGACGTTTATATTCAGGATAGAGATTTCTTGCGAACTCTAGCGTATCGATGACAGGTTGAGTGATTTTTGTAAGACCATGACGTTCATAATTGGCATTCATAAAGCCAACGTCAAAGGTTGCATTGTGGGCTACAAGAACGGTATCCTTACAAAATTCTTGGAATTCTTTCAGAACTTGAACCAAGGGTTTAGCATTTTTCACATGGTCATCGGTAATCCCTGTCAATTCGGTTGTAAAGGCTGATAAGGGGTGCCCAGGATTGATAAATTCATCAAACTCAGCAATGATATTGCCCTTATACATCTTGGAAGCCGCCACCTGAATCAAATCATTATAGATAGCTGATAGACCAGTCGTTTCCACGTCAAAGACTACATAGGTAGCTTCAGAAAGATCCATCTCCACTTCGTTGTAGACGATAGGAACACGGTCTTCTACGATATTGGCTTCCATTCCATAAATGAGCTGAATACCAGCTTTCTTGGCTGCCTTATAACCGTGAGGGAAAGACTGAACATTGCCGTGGTCTGTGATTGCTACTGCTTTATGACCCCATTTGGCTGCTGTTCCAACGATTTCTTCGACCTCAGGAAGAGCATCCATAGTCGACATATTGGTATGGGCATGAAACTCAACACGACGCTCGCCTTCTGGCATCAAGTCCTTACGCTCATAGTGAACAACTTCCTGCACATCTTGCACATTCATGGTCAAATCTCGTGTGAAATTATTGACCTCGACATTTCCACGAACACGGAGCCATGAATTTTTCTTAATGATGTCAAACTTCTGAGCTTCTTCTTCGTTTCGGACCCATTTTTGCATGGAGAAACTAGACGTATAGTCCGTCATCTTAAAATTAATCAAGACACGACCCGTTCTAGTCACTTTATGCTCCACATCAAAGACAACCCCTTCAAAAACCAGTCGATTTTCTTCGGTATTGACCTCAATCATTGGAGTTACCTCTGCCTTGTCGAGTTTAGGCTTAGCAGCTGCCTTCTTGGCTTGGAAATCAAAGACAGGTTTATCCTCAACTGGAGGAGGCGGTGCCATCTGTTCTAACTGTTCCATAGCTCGAAGGGTCTCATCATTGGCAGCCTGAACAATCATTTGATTTTCAGAATGGAAAGCTTCCTGCTCTTCCTTTGTCAAATCTTCATTTTTCTCTAAATGGCATGTAAACTTAGGAAAACCAAAGAGTTCAAGTTGTTTGCTAAGATTTGGCAAATGGTTTTTTCTGAAATGCTCTGTATCTGCTGCTTCAGAGCCCTCAATAATCAACTGATCATTTTCAAATCGAACCTGAAAATCCTGATACATGGTTCGAAAGCCTTGACTAGAACAAGGGCCAGCTGAAAAAGCCTCCCGATAGTATGCCTGTAAAAGCTCTCTTGAAAAATCTTGATCTTTCGTTTTAATCTCGAAAGTCGCTTGATTTCCTGTTTTTGAAAATTCTTCTTTCAATCCCTTCTTCAATGCTAAAAAGAGTTCAAAGGGCAGAATATTCTCAAAGACAAAACGAAACTCCCAAATGTTACTTTGCTTGTGTACAATAACTTGTTCAATTTCAGCCTGGGAGAAGGCCTCATGATTTCTGATCTCAGCGGGAATTCCCAACTGATTCATTAAAATTTCAAAAGTGGTTGACATCCATTTTCCTCACAATATACTCCTTCTATTTTACCATATTTGAGGCAATTTTAGCTATTTCTACCAAACAGAAAAAGAAGCCACAAAGTGACTTCTTTTAAAGTGACAGTGAATTATTCTTCACCTTTGTTTTTCTTAATGATTTCTTCTTGTACTGACTTAGGTACATCTTCGTAGTGGTCGAATACCATCATGAATGTACCACGTCCTTGTGATGCAGAACGAAGAACTGTTGCATAACCGAACATTTCAGCAAGTGGAACGTAAGCACGAACGATTTGGCTGTTACCGTGAGCTTCCATACCATCTACACGTCCACGACGAGCAGTTACGTGACCCATAACATCACCAAGGTTTTCTTCTGGAACAGTGATTGTTACAAGCATCATTGGCTCAAGGATAGCTGGTTGTGCAGTCTTAGCAGCTTCTTTAAGTGCAAGAGATGCAGCGATCTTGAAGGCAGTTTCAGATGAGTCGACATCGTGGTATGAACCATCGTAAAGCTTAGCTTTAACGTCAACCATTGGGTAACCAGCAAGAACACCGTTAGCCATAGATTCTACCAAACCTTTTTCAACCGCTGGGATAAATTCACGAGGAACCACACCACCGACGATTGCGTTTTCGAATTCGAATCCTTTACCTTCTTCGTTTGGAGTAAATTCAATCCATACATCACCGAATTGACCTTTACCACCAGACTGACGTTTGAAGAATCCACGTGCTTGAGTAGAAGCGCGGAATGTTTCACGGTAAGATACTTGAGGAGCACCTACGTTCGCTTCAACTTTGAACTCACGACGCATACGGTCAACAAGGACGTCAAGGTGAAGCTCACCCATACCAGAGATAACTGTTTCACCAGTTTCAACGTTAGTTTCAACGCGGAATGTTGGATCTTCTTCAGCCAATTTTTGAAGGGCGATACCCATCTTGTCTTGGTCTGCTTTGGATTTAGGCTCAACCATCAATTGGATAACTGGTTCTGGAACGTTGATTGACTCAAGGATGATTTTAGCTTTTTCATCTGTCAATGAGTCACCAGTTGTAGTGTCTTTCAAACCAACGGCAGCAGCGATATCACCTGAGTAAACAGTGTCGATTTCTTGACGGCTGTTAGCGTGCATTTGAAGGATACGTCCGATACGTTCACGTTTACCTTTAGAAGTATTCAATACGTAAGAACCTGATTGAAGAACACCTGAGTAAACACGGAAGAATGTCAAACGACCTACGAATGGGTCAGTCATGATCTTGAAGGCAAGAGCTGCAAATGGCTCTTCATCAGATGCTGGACGAGTTTCTTCTTCATCTGTATCTGGGTTGATACCTTTGATCGCAGGGATATCAAGTGGGCTTGGAAGGTAGTCGATAACCGCATCAAGCATCAATTGAACACCCTTGTTCTTGAAGGCAGAACCACAAAGTACTGGGTAGAATTCAACGTTGATAGTCGCTTTACGGATACCAGCTTTCAATTCCTCGTTAGTGATTTCTTCACCTTCGAGGTATTTCATCATCAATTCTTCGTCAGTTTCAGCAACTGCTTCAACCAATTTTTCACGGTATTCTTGAGCTTGTTCAAGGTATTCAGCTGGAATATCTTCTTCAAGGATATCTGTACCAAGGTCGTTAGTATAGATTTCAGCTTTCATCTTGATTAAGTCGATGATTCCACGGAAGTCATCTTCAGAACCGATTGGCAATTGAATTGGGTGTGCATTTGCTTGAAGACGATCGTGAAGTGTGCTTACTGAGTAAAGGAAGTCAGCACCGATTTTGTCCATTTTGTTGGCAAATACGATACGCGGAACTCCGTACTCAGTTGCTTGACGCCAAACTGTTTCAGTTTGAGGCTCAACACCTGATTGTGAGTCAAGAACTGTAACCGCACCGTCCAATACACGAAGAGAACGTTGTACTTCGATTGTGAAGTCCACGTGTCCTGGTGTGTCGATGATGTTTACGCGGTGGTTGTTCCATTGAGCTGTTGTCGCAGCAGATGTGATAGTGATACCACGTTCTTGCTCTTGCTCCATCCAGTCCATTTGTGACGCACCTTCGTGAGTTTCACCGATTTTGTGGATTTTACCAGTGTAGTAAAGAATACGCTCAGTTGTAGTTGTTTTACCGGCATCGACGTGGGCCATGATACCGATATTACGAGTTTTTTCAAGTGAAAATTCGCGTGCCATGAGGTTTGTTTCTCCTATATTTTTTATTTCTATTCTATTATAACACGATTTCAATAAAAACGGATAGGCAGGACCCACCCGTTCTCAATGTTTATCTTGTTTAGTTGGTTTCAACTTGTGAGATGGGAAGTTGAATTGTACTCGGGCTATAGTTAGTTAGCCGATTTGAGCCGGAACGGAATGCTGTGTGAAAAAGATAAACTTCCTTGTATTCGTCAAATACTGCGTCAGTTTCCTATTTTCACCTTGTATCCTTACCGTTCCTAGCATCATGATCTAGTTGAGCTCAAGCTAAAAGTCTTGAGAAAAAGATGAATCTCATTGGTTGCAATCGCAACCTGCTTTGATTCCCTATTTTCTCTGGGACTTTCTTAACGCTTTCGCATCCTATATTACCAACGGAAGTGTGCGAAGGCACGGTTAGCTTCAGCCATACGGTGAGTGTCTTCACGTTTCTTAACTGCTGCACCAGTGTTGTTAGCAGCATCCAAGATTTCTTTTGCAAGACGGTCTTGCATTGTGTGTTCACCACGAAGGCGAGCGATTGTTACCAACCAACGAAGTCCAAGTGTTGTACGACGTTCTGGACGAACTTCAACTGGGACTTGGTAGTTAGATCCACCAACACGACGTGCACGTACTTCAAGTACAGGCATGATGTTTTCCATAGCTGTTTCAAATACTTCAAGTGCATCGTTACCAGTAGCTTCTTTGATTTGCTCAAAAGCACCGTAAACGATTGAAGCAGCTGTACCACGTTTACCGTCAAGCATAACGCGGTTGATAAGACGAGTAACTAATTGTGAATTGTAAAGCGGATCTGGCAATACTTCACGTTTTGGAGCTCTATTTTTACGACTCATTTCTCTTTATCCCCTTTCCTTATGCTTTTGGACGTTTAGTACCGTATTTAGAACGGCCTTGTTTACGATCGTTAACACCTGCAGTATCAAGTGCACCACGGACGATATGGTAACGTACCCCTGGAAGGTCTTTTACACGTCCACCACGAAGAAGCACCACGCTGTGCTCTTGCAAGTTGTGTCCGATACCTGGGATGTAAGCAGTAACTTCGATAAGGTTGCTCAAACGTACACGAGCAAATTTACGAAGGGCAGAGTTAGGTTTTTTAGGTGTCATAGTTCCAACACGAGTTGCTACACCACGTTTTTGTGGTGAAGAAACGTTTGTTTGAACTTTTTTATGACTGTTGTAACCAACGTTCAAAGCTGGTGATTTAGATTTTTCTACTTTTGATTTACGCGGTTTGCGAACCAATTGGTTAATTGTAGGCATCTACATTCTCCTGTGTTTTTTTTATTTTTGGTGATGATACACTTGGTGACAGCTATCATCTGTGTGTACTTTTGCAACATTTGTCAGCACGTCCCTGTACACTCTTGAGAGACCAAAAGTAAAAAGTACCGTCTAACATTGTACCACGTTTTTTCTATTTTTGTCAATATATTTCTTCTTATTTTTTGACTTATTTGCTCTAAAATCTCTTTGAAAACGGTCACCTACCAGATAGACTCTTCAACCGACCACATAGACAGAGCTTCTTGTATTTGTCGACAAAATGGTGTTTAATAGATTTGTAAGTAAGAGATCTCTATTACAACTTTATAAAGGAGAAATTATGAAACTCAGACTTGATATTGATCAGCAATACACCGAAGAGCAAATCATCATAGAGGCACCGACCTTGTCCCCTAGAGTTCAAAAGGTTCAGGACTTTGTACAATCCCTGGATCAAAAAGAAACTATCAAAGGAAAATTTCAAGACCAGGTCTACTTGATTCAGATTAGCAAGATTCAGCGTGTATACATTGAAAATCGTAAGGTTCTGGCCGAGACGGATAGCCAAACCTATGCACTTGACATTCGTCTCTACCAAGCAAGTGAAATTCTACCTGCTTCCTTTATCCAAATTTCCCAATCGGAAATTGTCAACATTGATGCAATTAGTCATCTAAAACTAACCTCTAACGGCTTGATTGAAATTTATCTTAAAAACGAAAGTTTCACCTACTCATCTCGCCGTTACCTCAAAACTATTAAGGAGAAATTAGAACTATGAAAAAACAAGTATTTCACGATGCCACAACTGGTATCCTCATCGGCCTCATCCTATCTATTATCTTTTCTTTTATCCACTCACCAAGTAACTACGCACCTCTCAGCCCCAACTCTTTAATTGGGCAATTCATGACCCAACATCAGGTGCATGGATCACTCGTCTTACTTTACTGTCTGCTTATCTGGTCAGCTATTGGAGTCCTCTTTAGTTTTGGTAGCCGTCTATTCGCTCAAGATTGGAGCCTTCTTCGTGCGACTGTCACTCACTTCTTCCTTATGTTGCTAGGTTTTGTACCTCTAGCAATCCTAGCAGGCTGGTTCCCTCTTCACTGGACTTTCATCCTTCAACTCATCCCAGAGTTTGCCATCGTCTACCTCATCATCTGGACGATTCTCTACAAAAGAGAATCAAAGAAGGTTGCCCACATCAACCAACTATTAGCTCAGAAAAAATAAGACCTAAAAACCCACTCCGTTTTGTGAGTGGGTTTTTGCTTATAATTTTTGTTTCAGCTCTAATAAGAGATTCATGGCTTGCATCGGTGTCATATTGTACACATCTACTTGGGCCAACTCTGCTAGGATAGGATTTTCTTCTTTTTCATCAAAGAGAGACATTTGCTCATTGACAACATTCCTTTGATTGATAGAAATTGGATTTTCCTGACCTTGGCTCTCTAGTTGAGTTAGAATCGCATCCGCCCTTTTTAGCAAGTCTGCTGGCAATCCTGCAATCTTAGCAACGTGAATACCGTACGATTTGTCTGCTGGACCTGGTTCAATCTTATGAAGGAAAGTGACCTGACCATTTTGCTCAAGCGTAGCCACGTGTACATTTACTAGATGTTCAAGACTAGCTTCCAAACTGGTTAATTCATGGTAGTGCGTTGCAAAGAGAGTCTTGGCACCAATATGCTCGTGGATATACTCGATAATAGACTGGGCTAGAGCCATACCATCATAAGTTGCGGTTCCTCGACCAAGCTCATCAAAAAGAATCAATGAATCCTTTGTCGCATGACTAATGGCATTATTAGCTTCCATCATCTCTACCATAAAGGTAGATTGACCTGAAACCAAATCATCTGCCGCTCCGATACGTGTAAAAATCGCATCAAAAATTGGCAGTCGAGCACTTTCTGCAGGGACATAAGAACCCATCTGAGCCATAACCGCTGTAATGGCTAGTTGACGCATGTAGGTTGACTTCCCGCTCATGTTCGGACCTGTAATTAGTTGAATGCTAGTATCTTCATCCATCTGGATACTATTGGGAATATAGGTCTGAGCTCCCATGACCTTTTCAACAACTGCGTGACGACCATTCTGGATAGCAATCCGCGACTCTTTCCCAAACTCTGGTCGAATCAGGTGCTGTTTTTCTGCAACTACTGCCAAGCCTTGCAAGACATCGATAGTAGCGATTCCTTGAGCCAGAGCCTGTAGACGTTGGATATACTTGCCAACCTCCTCACGAATACGCATAAAGATTTCGTATTCTAGGTTTGCTGATTTCTCACGCGCCTCTAACATTTCTCCCTCGATACGCGCCAGCTCCTCTGTCCCAAAACGCTCAGAGTTTTTCAGCGTAGCCTTGCGGAAAAAGTGGGTTGGAACATTGCTGAGCTGCGAATTGGTCACATGGAAATAGTAGCCGTCTTTTTTATTGTAATCAATCTTGAGAGTATGGATGCCAGAATTTTCTCTTTCCTTGGCCTCGATCTCAGCAATCCAGCTGGTCCCTTCTCTCAGCACACGACGGTATTTATCCAAGGTCTCATCAAAGCCCGTTCGGATAATACCACCTTCGGTAATCACGTGGGGAGCCTCAGGAGCAATAGCAGCAGTTATCAGGCTTTCCAACTCAGGAATAGCATCCAGTTGTTCAATTAGATAAACTAGAGCTGGTTGCTCCATTCCTTCTAAAATGGCGCGAATTCGCGGAACACTTCCTAAGGTAGTCGCTAATTGCAAAAGATCTTTAGGATTACTTTTCCCAAAAGAAACACGACTAGCCAGACGTTCGATATCGTAGACTCCCTTGAGGCTTTCCGTTAAATCACTACGCTCAAAGAAATAATCCAGAAAGACTTGTACAACTTCCTGACGTTCAAGGATACGGTCCTTATCAATCAAAGGGCGTTGAATCCAGGAACGTAAGAGACGCATACCCATGGCGGTCTTAGTCTCATCTAGCAACCAGAACAGGCTCCCTTGTTTCTTACCTGAGCGAGCATTTTCAACCAAATCCAGACTAGCCTTGGTCGCAAAATCCATCTGCAAGAAATCTTTGATTTCATAACGAATAACAGGTTTTAAGTGATTCAACTCTCTCATCTGCGTCCGATGAACATACTGAAGAAGTTTCCCACTAGCTGCTCCTTCAACAGTTGCCAATCTTGAATCCAACAGATGGACGTCTTCATATGTTTCTTGTTCATAGGAAAGCACTAGATTCATTTGACGACTGAGAATCTGTTCTTCCTCTTCAGACAAGTCGTAACCAATCACCACTTCTCTGGCCTTTAGGTTACGGATTTCACCACAGACTAGAGAGAAATCTGATAATCCCGTTACATAGAAATCACCTGTCACTAGGTCCATATAGGCTAGTCCATACTGGGAACCTTCACGATCAATAGCCACTAAAAAGTTATTGTGACTATCTGGCTTACTACTATCAACCACTGTTCCTGGTGTAATGACCTGAACAACCTCGCGCTTAACAACACCAACAGCCTGCTTAGGATCTTCCATCTGCTCGGCGATGGCAACCTTGTAGCCACGCTCAACTAAGACATCTATGTACTGTTGGGCAGAGTGATAAGGAACTCCAGCCATAGGAATCGGATTTTCAGCATTTTTATTGCGACTGGTTAGTGAGATTTCTAGTATCTGTGCAGCATTGACTGCATCTTCATAAAACAACTCATAAAAATCACCCATACGAAAAAGCAAAAAAGCATCTGGATATTGTTTTTTGATATCCACATACTGTTGCATACCAGGCGATAATTTTTCAGTAGTCATTTACTCTCTCCTTGTAAAAACAGTCCTGAGAGAAGCTCTCAAGACCTTATCTATCTTCCATTAACTCTAGCAAGCGTTCTTCCATGACTTTAGCTGCATGTTGATCCTTACAGATAACCAACAAGGTATTCGCTCCGGCAACAGTACCTAAGATCCACCCATCTTTATTTGAATCTACTACATTGGCTAAAACGGATGCTTCTCCAAGTTTAGTGTGGAGAACCAAGGTGAATTCGGCTCTTGCAACACCCTCTAAGTGATGTGAAAGGAATTCGACTAGATCAATCTTCTCTGTCTCATTTGCTAGCACATAGTAAACAACATCGTTTTTCTTAACTTTGGTTAAGCCAAGCTCTCGCAAATCACGGGATAATGTCGTTTGTGTCACAAAGACATCACAGGCTTCCAATCGATCTTGAATTTCCTTTTGAGTTCCTAATTTTTCTTCTGTAATCATTCGCTTGATGAGCTGATGACGTTCTCTTTTTCTCATAAGATCCTTTCGATTGCATATTTATAACATTTTACATTTTTTTAGTAAGAACATTATATCAAAAAAACTGGATATTTCAAAAAATATCTCTTCTTTCAAAAAAAATGTAGTAAATTGTGATAAAATAGTAGAAAAGCCCTAAAGGAGCCTTAAATGAATACAAAAGAATTGATTGCTAGCGAGTTAGCTAGCGTCATTGATAGCCTAGACCAAGAGGCTATTTTACATTTACTAGAAACACCTAAAAACTCAGATATGGGAGATATCGCCTTCCCTGCCTTCTCATTGGCAAAGGTTGAACGTAAAGCTCCTCAAATCATTGCTGCTGACATCGCTGAAAAGATCAATAGCCAAGCCTTTGAAAAGGTTGTAGCAACAGGTCCTTACGTCAACTTCTTCCTTGATAAGGCTGCCATTTCTGGTCAAGTACTGCAAAACGTTATCACTGAAAAAGAGCACTACGCTGACCAAGAGATTGGCAATCAAGAAAATGTCGTTATTGACATGTCTAGCCCTAATATCGCTAAACCATTTTCAATCGGTCACCTTCGTTCAACAGTTATCGGAGACAGCTTGTCACATATCTTCCAAAAAATCGGCTATAAAACTGTCAAGGTCAACCATTTGGGAGACTGGGGCAAACAGTTTGGGATGTTGATTGTTGCCTACAAGAAATGGGGTAACGAAGAAGCTGTCAAAGCTCATCCAATCGATGAACTCCTCAAGCTCTATGTCCGCATCAATGCTGAAGCTGAGAACGACCCAAGTTTGGATGAAGAAGCACGCGAATGGTTCCGCAAGCTTGAAAACGGCGATGAGGAAGCTCTCGCTCTTTGGCAATGGTTCCGCGATGAAAGCTTGGTAGAATTTAACCGTCTCTACAATGAGCTACAAGTTGAATTCGACAGCTACAACGGAGAAGCTTTCTACAATGATAAAATGGATGCAGTTGTAGACATCCTTTCTGAAAAAGGACTTCTTGTTGAGTCAGAAGGTGCTCAAGTTGTTAATCTTGAAAAATATGGAATTGAACACCCAGCTCTTATCAAGAAATCTGACGGTGCAACTCTCTACATCACACGTGACTTGGCTGCGGCCCTCTACCGTAAAAACGAGTACCAATTTGCCAAATCAATCTATGTCGTTGGTCAAGAACAATCTGCTCACTTCAAACAACTCAAGGCTGTCTTGCAAGAAATGGGTTACGATTGGAGCCAAGATATTGTCCATGTTCCGTTTGGCTTGGTTACAAAAGAAGGGAAAAAACTTTCTACTCGTAAAGGGAATGTTATCTTGCTAGAACCAACTGTTGCAGAAGCTATCAGCCGTGCTAAAGCGCAGATCGAAGCCAAAAATCCAGAACTTGAAAACAAAGACCAGGTCGCTCATGCTGTTGGAGTTGGGGCCATTAAATTCTATGACCTAAAAACTGACCGTACAAATGGATATGACTTCGACCTTGAAGCTATGGTATCCTTTGAAGGCGAAACAGGTCCTTATGTTCAATATGCTTACGCTCGTATCCAATCGATCTTGCGAAAAGCTGATTTCAAACCTGAAGTGGGTGCCAACTATAGCTTGAACGATGCTGAAAGCTGGGAAATTATCAAGCTAATCCAAGATTTCCCACGTATCATTAAACGTGCAGCTGACAACTACGAACCTTCGATCATCGCTAAATTTGCGATTAGCTTAGCCCAAGCTTTTAACAAATACTATGCCCACACTCGTATCTTGGATGAAAGTCCAGAACGTGACAGTCGTCTAGCCCTCAGCTACGCAACTGCAGTCGTCCTCAAAGAAGCCCTTCGTTTGCTGGGTGTAGAGGCGCCAGAGAAGATGTGATTCAGTACCAACAATTGGAACTAAAGTTCCTAATTGTTGGACGCTAGCCACTTTTATGCGGACTAGCTAACTGCTTCACTAGTCGTGGTTCCTAAATATAATCGATTTAGGGGCTACGACGTCGTAAATGAGGCGACTTGCCTAAATGCTTTACAGTATCATCAGTCGAAAAGCGAAGAAGTTTCGCTTTTCTCTTACCACCTACTTCTTTATCACTTAGGGAGAATTTTTATGAGCCAGTATGCTTATATCTTAGTTGTTATCAGTCTTCTTTTCCTCTTTCTTGTCAATAAATACGAAAAAGAAAAACTTCAAAGACTGCTTCAGGACCAGCTATTGAAAGACCAAGCTTTTCGTGCAGCTATCAAAGAGAAAATCCAAACGATAGAAAACATCAATGATGTCATCGACTACATCAATAAAGGTTACCGTTTAGGAATTCCCATTTCAAAAGAAATCGTTGACGAAATTCGCAACTAACAAAAAAGCTCGAGATAAAAATTCTCGAGTCTTTTTTATTTATTTTTTCTTACAACTAAGATTCCCACCAAAATAACAATTCCTAGTGATGCCATGGTTCCGTAAGTTGACAAACTTTCATCAAGAAATTTCTCAGAGAACAGTATCAGACTAATTGCCAAGAGCAGCAAGGCACTACATAGCATAATATTTTTAAAGCTTGGTTTACCTTTCTTATGATAGAAAAATCTAAGGAATTTACTCATTTCGACAAAAAATCTGTCCTCTTACAAGGATTCAAGTTCATAAAGTTCTGCAATAATAGCTGCAACCTTTTTGATGTCTCCCAGCATGCCACGCATCTCAAAATCAGCTAAAACAGGGAAACCAAAACGTTGGCTGTATTGCTTAGCTGTCAAACAGTATTGATTGTTAAAATTGCGGTTACCTGATCCTACAACACCAAAACACTTACTGGCATTGTCACCATAGGCGATAAAGTCACCTACTGGAGTGGTCAAAATTTCCACGTCTCCATTGTCAACACCATTACCGCCTTCTAGATAGGTTGGTAGAAAAGCCACATATGGATTAGTCATCTCAAAGAAGTCTTCTCCATCTTTGACCAAGTCTTTAATATGAATCTTTTCTACTTCAATGTTCTCATACTGCTCCAACAAATATGCTTTTAGCCGGGTTACGAAACTTTCCGTATTGCCACTCAAACTTATATAGACCAAGGAAATTTTTTTCATCTTTTCCTCCCTCTTTCTCGAATCCAAAAAAATAACTACCAAGATTGTATCTTGATAGTTATTCTTTGTCAACTCTTAGGCGAGTTCTTCCTCTTGAGATTCTGTTAATTCTTTTTGCTGACGCCACATTTTATAGAAGACGATTGCTAGGAAGATAACATTGAGTACGATCCCAAAAATGGCTGAACCTTTGGCACCAAGCTCCGCTCCCATACGGATGTTAGGATCTGTAAAAAGTGAAACCGCATCCTGAACGCCGATAAAGTTGTAGATAGAACCAACGATGGCAACGAAGACATAACCAAGATAAGTGTAGTTAGCCAATTGGATGTTTTTACGAACAAGGAAAAACAAAGCCACAATAACTAGAATAACAGATAAGACAACCAAGAGAATACTGAAGACAGAATGACCATGCTCCGATACCTTAATCGTATAATCAACGAGCTCCTTAGCATAAGTGGCATTAACACCTGATGCTGATGTTTCTAAATTGCTCATACCCTCCGCAGTAGGTACTGGAGATATGATTCCAAATAGCGACATTGCTGAGAGTAAGGCTGAAAAAATCAGTAATACCCATAGATAGATTGGTTTCTTTTTCATAAAAGTAACCTCCTCATATTTTTTAAACTTATTATAGCATATTTTAAAATGGATAACAAAAGTTAGAGGGTTACATCAATCTGCTTGCGGTAGGCCTTAGGAGACTTTCCACATAGTTTTCGAAAAACCTTGTAGAAGTACCCTACATTACTATACCCAACCGTATAGCAGATATCCTCAATACTATCGTTTGTAGAGAGCAAGAGTTGCTGGGCAGCCTTGATGCGTTGCTTATTGAGAAGTTCCGCAAAGGTTGAATTGGTTTCCTTCTTGATTAACTGCCCTAAATACACAGGGTTGATAAAGAGGTCCTTACTGATATCCTTGAGAGATAACTCTTTTTTGTAATCTCTACCAATAACTTCGAGAACACTGACGACATTTTCATTCATGCGGTATTGACCAAAGAAGGAAGTTAAGGTTTCTTTTGTATAAGCGACTAAGTCCTCAAAGTATGTGATGGCTTGAATATTCTTGACGATATCTGTCATATCATCTGCTTTCAGATGCTCGAAGAGATGAAAGACATCCATAACAAACTGAGTAAAGAGTTGCTTGGTGATGGATACTCTAGGTGTATTTTCTAGCACAATCTTCTCGAGTAGGTTTAACTCATCGATAATCTGCTGAAGATTTCCCTGGATGATAACTCGATAGATGGGTTCATAATATGAGAAGAGACTTTCAGACTGATCTAGATTTACCGTTCCATAGAAAAGTGCTTTTTCAGCATCAAACTTCCATTTTTCAAAGTTGGCCTGATAAGGTGCCTCAAAAGGCAGAACGAGTAAACCGTCGAATTTCTGGTCTGCAATCACAATTTGCCAGTCTTGACCTAGGACGTAGTAAGGAATGACAAAATCCCCTTGTTTTTCCTGGGAAAGTCCAATCCACCAGTTTTCTTTTTGAGAGAGATGCGCCTTAAATGCTTCTTCATCTAATTTTTGGCTTAACATTTCTGGTTCATGCACTTTCTCACGAAGCTGACCGAGGATTTTCTCAAGTAAATGCTCTAGCTCGACCTTATCAACTGGTTTGACAAGATAGTCTACAACATTGAGGTTCATAGCTTTTTTGACATAGTCAAATTCTTGATAACCCGAGAGAAGGATATAATATGCATCTGGCAACAATTCCTTCATCTCCCCAATCATTTCAAGACCTGTCTTGTCAGGCATGTTGACATCAGAAATGACGACATCTACAGGATGCTCTCGAACATAGTCCAGAGCGTCGTCAGCATGATTGGCTGTTGCGACGACTTCCATATCCCATTTTTCAAAAGGAATCAAACGCTTGAGCCCTTCTGTAATCATGTACTCATCGTCTACTAATAGTACTTTATACATGTTTATCCTTTCTCTTCGTCCTGAATGGTGATTCTATATTGAACTCCTTCTTGTTCAGCGGATTCTACACTAATGTCATAGCGGCCTCCAAAGTAGAGCACAAAGCGTTCGTGGATATTCACAATCCCAATAGACTGCCGTTCCCCACTATAATCTGCTGTGTGTTCAAAGGTTCTTTGAGTTAATTTAGCTTGGATTTCTGCTAGTTTTTCAGCAGACATCCCACGGCCATTATCGGTTACCAAGATTTCGACATAGCCATCTTTTTTCAAAGCCTTGATACTGATCACATTATCTGTTCTTCTGTGGTCAACCCCATGGGCAAAATAATTTTCTACCAAGGGTTGGAGAGTGAACTTTGGAATACGCATTTCTTCCAATTCAGGGTCAATCTTAAATCCGTATGCAATGGATTTTGGATAGCGAACCATACAGAGATAACTGTACTTCCGACAAAACTCCACTTCTTGTTTGAGTGTCGTTTCTCGCTCGTCGGAAATATTATTGCGTAGGAGACTACTGAACTCATAGATGATATCTGCTAGTTCATTTTGATTCTCCATCACAGCATACATCCGCAAAAACTCCAGAGTATTATACATGAAATGCGGATTAATTTGAGCCTGTAGCGCACGCATGTTGGCATCTTTTTGATTGAGTTCCAGTTGATAAATATCGTGAATATTACTTTCCAGCCGGTCTAACATATCGTTTGTCGTCTCAGCAATCAAAAGTAATTCTTGATCCTTTTTGTCGGTATTGATCCTCTTGGTTTGCTCTCCCTTAGTAATGGCTTGAATCGAATCCACCAAGTCCACAACCTGAAGTTGATAATCAAAAAAGGTTCTTCTTAGGGTGACATATAAGATGATGATAAAGAGAGCACTCAAACCAATGATTAGAGCTGAACTCGCTAAACTACTATTTAAAACATAGTTCTGAGGCACGGCCACTTGAACCTGATAACCGTGCGCTGTTGTTCCTACAAGCCAAGAACCTCTAGTCCTTTTTTCTCCCAAATCGAACATATCTGTTTCATAGGGCGTGATGACAGAAACAGTGACTGGAACGATTCCTCTAGTGTTATCAATCGCCTTATAGAGGACTTCCGGTGGCACTGAGATATAAATAACTCCTAGGGCCCGGTCTGATACTGGATCAGATACTGGAACGGCAAAACTATTGGCATCTGGTTTAAAGTGTTCAGCTGGAACCTTCTGTCCACTTCGATTATCTCTCTTGGAAACAAAAACCTCGGTTGAATCCTGCAGAACAATCGCAACACCGCTCACAAAATCATTTCGAACGTAGATATCATCGATATTTTCATAAATAGAGACCGAAATATAAGGAGACGCCTTTCGTTCGAGTTGCCAATAGAAATAGTCTGGTGTACTGAGACTGAAATACTTATAAATCCCTTCGATGCGAGCTTGATTTTCTACCAAACCTTGAGCCAAGCGAGTGGATTCACGGTAATAGTATTCAACCTCATCGACTGTCCGAGCCAAGACACGTTGACTAACTCGACTTGCTTCCTTTTCACGCATATCCCAGTAGGCATAGGAAAGCAAGAGAGCAAAACAAGTGATGATAGCAATCATGACCAGACTATAGAGTCTAAGAAGTGAGTGGAGACGAAACTGTTTGGTATTATTTTGTGGCCAATTTTTCATGAATACTCTCATAAACAGGCTCCAATAAATCACTAATAAAGAAGTGCCACATTCCAATGCCTACAAAAATAAGGAGGGCTGGCATGTAGAAACCAATAATAATCAACAAGACACTTCCAAGAAGAACCTTGGTCATGGCTGATAGGCTCATAAATATTCCGATAAAAGCAAGCTTTAGAGTGTTTTTATAGGATAATTCAAAGTAAACCTGCAGTTTTAAAGACACTGCATAGCCTAGAAATACCAAGGCTACTAAAAAGATATTTAGAAAGGTTGCTGCCAAGTGGATAATGGTCTGGTTGGGCAATTGAATCATCAGATACAAACCGTAAATCAAGATTAAGTCAATTCCCATAAAGGTATAAAAGCTGAGATTGCTTTTGACAAAATTACTCTTAAACAAAGCCCAGGCTTCCTTAAAACGATAAGCACGATAAGAATAACCGTGTTCTGCATATAAACTCATGAGAGTTGCACTAGCGGGCGCTATACCAAAGACCACTCCTCCTGCTAGTGTCAATAACCAAAAATAAGCTGTCGCAATCATCCCCAAAAAGAAACGATGAAAGACTAGCTCAATGAAATTTCCCACGGTTTGCCTCCTATAAATTAATCTAGTTTTATTATAACATATTTCAAGCGCTCTCAAAAATAGGAGCAGTAAATATAAATAGAAAAAAGCTATATTGGAATTATGTCCGTTACAACCATCACTTCTCTAAGTACAAGCTTGATTAGAACTTATGAATCCCAATATCAAACTATTTTCTATTAACTTTTAAAACGGTATATGGAAATTTTGATAATATTATCATATGTGTTATACTGGAATCAAGTGAAATATATACTTACAATAATCATAGATAAGGAGAACAGATGGCTTTTTTAGATCAATTGAAAGATGGAGCTAGACTTGTCAAAGAGACAACAAGCACTGTTATTTCAGAAGGAAAGCAAAATGCAGAAAACCTTCGCAAGAAAAAGGAAATTCAAGTACTACAAAATCAAATCAATGACTTGTATAGATTAATAGGCATCAAATTTGTTGAAGAACATTTAGAAGAAATAAAGGAAAATCCTCTCTATTCAATTGAAATCGCTGAAATCACTAAGCTCTTTCAAGAGCAGATTTCTCTTCAAAAATCTATTGATTCATCTGGTCAAGACCTAGTTTCTTGTCCCCATTGTGGAACAAGTCTATCAAAAAGCTTCGAATTTTGCATCAATTGTGGAAAAGTAGTAAAGTAGAGTCGAAATGAAGGATTATATTGTAAAACTAAAATGTTCGAACTGTTTCAAAAATATTGGAATCGGTTGGAAATTCTGTCCTTTTTGTGGAGAGTATGTTGATAATACAAAACCTAAAGTGGACTTAAAGTATGTCGATAAAATTTATAGAGACAACGGTCAAGAAAATAAAAATATTCCTTTCAAAATGCCATCAACTCTCAAAAATGTAGGCGATAGGATAAAAGAAACTATCTCTGAAAAATTAGACAAAGGAGAGGAAGTTCAAGATCATACAATTTCCTTATTTACCTTTGTTCTCAAAGAAGCTATCGTTGTTACCAAAGAAATCACTGAAATTTTGAATGATGATGAGAATTTTCCATTAGAAAAAGATCATACTGGTTACTATTTACAGAGTAATACGGATGTCATCTATATAAACAATAGAAAAATTGATATTGGTAAAAAACACTACCTAAATAATCGAGATAACCTCCGTGTTGATGATACTATTTATATTTTTAGTCTCATGAACCAGAAGGATATCGAATGGAAGCAAGAGGAAATCAACACAAGTCTAGAAGAGAAAGTGGACAAGCATTTTGAAGTCCTAAACAACGGTAATATATATGTCCACCCCCTAGGGGACATGGTTTATTTGAATAATCATCTAATTAAGGATAAAACATACCTAAATGACTATGATTTAGTATCCATAAACCATCGACTCTTCGTCGTTTATAATAATTCCTTAGTTTTTCAACATGAATTAACTGAAAGTCAAGGAAAGAGTCTCGCGGATAATATCAATAGAATTGAACAAGATACACAGTTATCTGTTCGAATTCGAGAACGTCTCGCGGGAGAGAAGCTTTTATTATCAGAGATTGACTTTCAAGTATCCTCTGGCGAAATCGTGCTCATTTTAGGTGGTTCAGGAGCAGGAAAAACCACACTGATCAACGCCATCATGGGCATAGAAAAAGCGGATGCTGATATCTTATTAGGAAATATAAACATCTATAATCAATTCGACAAAGTTCGAAGAATGATTGCCAATGTCCCTCAATTTAGTCTTCATCGTGAAAAAGATAGTGTTTATATGACTCTGAAAAATGCCGCAGAGATGAAACTAGTACGAGATTTTACTAAAGATCCTGCTTTATTAGAAGAAAAAATTTCAAAAGTACTAGAAACAGTCAAACTAACAAAGAAAAAAGAGGCCTTAGTATCTGAATTAAGCGGCGGAGAGAAAAAAAGATTGAGTATTGCTACTGAGTATATTGCAGATCCAGTTGTATTTGTTCTAGATGAACCAGATTCTGGAGTAGATGGCAGTAACGCTCGTTCAATTATGGCTAGCTTAAGAAGTATCGCTGATGACAATAAGATTGTTTTTGTTATTTCTCATAGTCCAGATCGAACCCCAGAATTATTTGATAAAGTATTAGTTCTCGCTAAAAGTGAGGAAGAATCGTGCGGTAAACTGGCCTTTTATGGCTCTGTAGAAGATACCCTAGAATTCTTTAATGTCAATCAACTTGAACTTGTGGTGTCTGAAGTAGAGCAAACTCCAGATTACTACATCGAAAAATATAAAGAATATAAAGGAGATTAAAATGAACTACGCATCGAATAAAGAACAAATTTTGATCTATTTGGGTAAATTTAAACGAAATTTTTTAAATTCTAACGGATGGTATTCTTTTATAAGTACTGCTATCATTGCCCTTATTACTTGTATTGTTGCTGGAAAAGACGGATTTTCAACCGGCTTAGGTGCAGAAGTGAAATCTACTTCATTCATTATTGTTTGTGCTTGTATTTGGATAGGGGTTTTTAACTCTATTACATTGATTTGTAAAGAAAGAGATATTATTAAGCACGAATACCGAGGAGGCATGAACCTGTCATCGTATATGTTCGCTCATATGCTATTCCAAGCCCTTGTTTCTCTAATTCAAGCTATTATTTTCTCCAGTATTTTATTCTTATTCTATCACAACTCAATTTCAGAATTTAAAACTATCTTTGATAATGACAGTTTACGATTCATTTCTTATTTCTTAACTATATTTTTAACCATTTATTCGGCAGATGCTTTAGGTTTATTTGTCTCTTCAATTGTTAAAAATGTTGAAAAAGCAATGACTGTAATGCCCTTTGTCATTCTCCTTCAATTTCTCTTTGCAGGAAATATACCTTTAAATGGCTTTTTGCAGTTCTTATCTTATTTTACACTTAGTCGTTATAGTTTTGATGGGCTTTTAGACTTAGCCGGCTTTAAAGAGGGGGGATCATTTTTCAGTACCTCAACAAAAGTACAAGTAAATTTAATAGTTGCATGGATCCTTTTAGTTGCTTTCTCTATCCTATTGGCCTATCTAGCAAGCAAACTATTAAAATCTGTCGAAAAAGATACGAGAGGTTAATGTTGATTGAATTAGTTTAGTAAACTAGGTTTATAAATCAAAAAAGGTAGTAAGAGAATATCTTACTACCTTTTCTGTTTTAAGAAGTAAATTTGGAATCTATATTGGCTGTGATATTGTCTCTAACAAATGTGCATTAATAAAAATAAACAACAAGTTGATAAAATTGATATGTAATTTCAAAACAAGACAAAAACGCTCTAGACAATATGACTAGAGCGTTTTTCTTCTATATTAATTCGTATTGAACGCTTACTTCACTTCTCAATAACATAAGCTCCGAAAACGAACTTTTGGTAATCTAATGATAATCCATTGTTTGTAAGATTAGGTTATAAGTGTTTATTTCCAACGAAAATGAATTTTGATTGCTTAATTTAATAGGCTTTTACAGATATTTGATTTTTGTTACCCAAAGCCAGGCTTGAAAAAAGCTCGTAAAGCATCACAATTAGTAAACGCTAATTCGAAAGAATTACTATATTTTAAAAGAGCACATTTTCAAAGGATTTTTTCTTTTGGCTTCAATTCCTAATTTATCAATGAACTTAAAACAAGGTCTCGAAAAGAATTATGCTTCCTCTTTCTGTCTGAGTTCAAAGAGAGCTTCTACTTTCAGATTAAAAACTTGAGCAATTTTAAGAGCCATTTCCAGCGAAGGATTGTAACGATTATTTTCCAAGTGCAGAATTGTCTCGCGTCGCATGCCGATGAGGTCGGCTAACTCCTGCTGGGTCATGCCTGTGGACTCACGAACAGATTTGAGATTAGTAATAATATTGCTTTCTTTGGCCATGCTTATCCTCTCCGTTCCAAGATAAGATAGACAACCGCAAAGATGCAAATCAAGGCAGCTATGCTAAAAAATATCTGTCCCATGTAAAGAGCGAGAGACCCCATATACCCAATGATAACTGCTAGGATCATCAGTGCGCCTAGTATAAAAACAAACATCAAGCTAGCTGCCTTGGCTAAATTAGCATAAAAGCGTTCGTCCGGAGTTTCCTTGACATTTTTCAAACAGAAAAAAGCAAATAAAATCACTTCAATAACGAGGCCAATTCCCAAAATCCATTCTTTAATACCAGAACTTAAGCTTGGGGTCGCAACCCAAATTCCTAATGTATAAAAAATACTTGCTGCAAACAAAAGTATCGTGTAAAGCTTAGCAGACAAGTCAAAAATAATCTTTCCCTTACCTTTCTGACTTTTATGAGACCATAGTTTCATATGTAGCCAGCTCCAAATAGCTATAATTTGACCTGACACTGAAATACCAGTAATAACTAACTTGGGTCCCCAACTAAGATTAGAACCAAATAAAACAATAAAATCAATAATGAGAGCTACGGCAATCATTGCAATGAGGCCACGCATTTTTTGACTTTTTTTCATGATAGACTCCTTTTTTTGTGTTATAAATATATAACATTTAAATGTTATGTTATAAATATATCACACTTAAATTTAGAAAGCAAGAATTTTATGTGTCAATGTGGTAATTATTTGAAAAAATTTTTTAATTAAAGACCTCGCTAGTCAAACAACTAAAGAATTCTTTGAAGCAATGCATCTGATTTGGTTTGGATAGTTTCGTTAATAATATTTGATGATAAAGAATTTTTGGAAAATCTAGATACTGTATGAATCTCTACTTTTTTCTTAGACTGTTATAAAGTCTGTCAGAATAAGCTTTGTAGGTGTAGAAGTTAATTTTTACAGAACTAAATTTTTCCCCTATTTAGAATCTATTAATTCATATTTTATGAAATTAATCAGTAGATATCGTTCTGAAAAGCCTTGATAATACGCTGTTTTTAGTCCAACTGAAACCCATACTTTCCAAACCAGGTCTTGAGAAAAAAGGTAGAGAAAAAGGTAGAGTTTGAATTGAAATACAGTGTAATATATCGCATTTGGCAAAAAGAAAAAACGCTTTAAATCAGCGTTTTTCTTATGTATTGATTCGTATTGAACCCCTACTTAACTTCTGTAAACACAACGTGTTTGCGAAGTTTTGGTGAGTATTTCTTCAATTGAAGACGGTCTGGAGTGTTACGTTTGTTTTTAGAAGTAAGGTACAAGCGTTCACCAGATTCTTTGTGTTCAAGTGTAATATTTACGCGCATGGTATCTCCCTTCTATTATTCAGCTGATGCAGCTTTAGCGATCTTACGTCCTTTGTAGTATCCTTTAAGTGATACACGGTGAGAACGTGAGTAATCTCCAGTAGTTTCGTCAAAGTTTACAGATGGAGCTGTTACTTTGTAGTGTGTACGACGTTTGTTTTTCTTCGCTTTTGAAGTGCGACGTGCAGGTACTGCCATTTTGATTTCTCCTTTTAAGATATAAATTCAGTTAGGTTTGATTTTCATCAACTTTAATAGTATATCAAAACTTTTTTGTAAAGTAAAGTTACTTGACAAAAAAAGATTATTTTTTTTATAGTTCATTCTTGAATTGTCTGAAAATTCAAGAATTTTCTTCTGTTATTCAGGTGAAAATTGTGCTATAATGGAACAAACTGAAACGGGAGGGACTTGAATGACAGGATTAGATAAACGTCACCGCAGCAGCATCTATGACAGCATGGTTAAATCACCAAACCGTGCCATGATGCGAGCGACTGGTATGACAGATAAGGACTTTGAAACACCGATTGTAGGGGTCATTTCGACTTGGGCTGAAAATACACCTTGTAACATCCACTTGCATGACTTTGGTAAGCTTGCAAAAGAAGGTGTCAAATCAGCTGGTGCTTGGCCTGTTCAATTTGGAACCATTACGGTAGCAGATGGGATTGCCATGGGAACGCCTGGTATGCGCTTCTCTTTGACATCTCGTGATATCATTGCGGATTCTATCGAAGCTGCTATGGGTGGTCACAACGTGGACGCCTTTGTGGCTATCGGTGGCTGTGACAAGAACATGCCTGGTTCTATGATTGCCATTGCCAATATGAATATCCCAGCCATTTTCGCCTACGGTGGTACTATCGCCCCTGGAAATCTTGATGGCAAAGACATCGACTTGGTTTCTGTATTTGAAGGTATCGGTAAATGGAACCACGGTGATATGACGGCTGAGGACGTCAAACGTCTCGAATGTAACGCCTGCCCTGGCCCTGGTGGTTGCGGTGGTATGTATACTGCTAACACCATGGCTACTGCTATCGAAGTTTTGGGTATGAGTTTGCCAGGATCTTCTTCTCACCCTGCAGAATCTGCTGATAAGAAAGAAGACATTGAAGCAGCTGGACGTGCTGTCGTCAAAATGCTTGAACTCGGTATCAAACCGTCTGATATCTTGACTCGTGAAGCCTTTGAAGATGCCATTACAGTTACTATGGCTCTCGGTGGTTCTACAAACGCTACTCTTCACTTGCTTGCCATTGCCCACGCGGCTAATGTTGACTTGTCACTTGAGGACTTCAATACGATCCAAGAACGTGTGCCTCACTTGGCCGACCTGAAACCTTCTGGTCAGTATGTCTTCCAAGACCTCTACGAAGTTGGTGGTGTGCCAGCGGTTATGAAGTACTTGTTGGCAAATGGCTTCCTTCACGGAGACCGTATCACATGTACTGGTAAAACTGTCGCTGAAAACTTGGCTAATTTTGCAGACCTGACACCAGGTCAAAAAGTCATTATGCCACTTGAAAATCCTAAACGTGCAGACGGTCCGCTTATCATCTTGAACGGTAATCTTGCTCCAGACGGTGCCGTTGCCAAGGTATCTGGTGTGAAAGTTCGTCGTCACGTTGGTCCAGCCAAGGTCTTTGACTCAGAGGAAGATGCTATCCAAGCTGTCTTGTCTGATGAAATCGTTGATGGCGATGTTGTCGTTGTTCGTTTCGTTGGACCTAAGGGTGGTCCTGGTATGCCTGAGATGCTATCACTTTCGTCAATGATTGTTGGTAAAGGTCAAGGAGACAAGGTTGCCCTCTTGACAGACGGACGCTTCTCTGGTGGTACTTATGGTCTGGTTGTTGGACATATAGCACCTGAAGCTCAGGATGGTGGACCAATTGCCTACCTTCGTACAGGAGATATCGTCACCGTTGACCAAGATACAAAAGAAATTTCCATGGCTGTATCTGATGAAGAACTTGAAAAACGTAAGGCAGAAACAACCTTGCCACCACTTTATAGCCGTGGTGTCCTCGGTAAATATGCCCATACCGTATCTTCTGCATCTCGTGGTGCCGTTACAGACTTCTGGAATATGGAACAATCTGGTAAAAAATAAGCTCTCATATTATTCTATAAAGAATTTCCTTATTACAGTCTAATATAATAGGCACACAAAAAGGATGAAGTTCTTATGAACTTCATCCTTTTTTAGTGGAATAGGCAACAAAGCATGTTATCTACTCCACTTTTTGCTTTTTCCACAAGTAAATGAGTACGATAAGAGAAGTTATTGAAAGCACTATTCCAGTGTTTAACCCTGGTGGGCTATAACTCCATACAATCTCGTGTTCTCCTTCAGTTAGTGAAACACCCATAAAGAAACCAAGAGATTTTTGAACTTCTTGATTTTGACCATCTACTGTTACACTCCAACCTGAGTGGTATGGAATAGTAAAGGTCGCAAAGGATTCTTCACTATTTGTAACATTGACGTGTGCTTTCACCGTTGAATTTGAATAGGAATCAATGGTGATGTCATTTGCTTTTTTAAACCGTTCCAAAGCATTGGTTAGAGTTGGTATATCGATTGAATAGAATTTAAAACCACGAAGATCCCATTCTTTGGCTTTTCCTTCATCAATTGTAAATGTAAGCGTTTTGTTTAAGTTTCCATTTCCAACTACCCATAATTGATTTTCTCTGAATCGATTTTCATAAGGATAACTTAATCCGTCTACCAACACTTTTGATTTAATAATTGAACCAGCTTGTCTTTCTGGAATTTCAACAAAGTACAACTTGTTTGGTTCAAGAGATAACTTCCATTCAATTTTTACCGGAGTACCCTCTTGAGTAATTGTGTATTTGTCACCATTTTTCGTTAAATTTTCAACATGGGCTTCTGATACACTTACTTCTTTAAGACCTGCCTTCTCAGCAATCCCCACAACTTGTAACAATTGATTTAAATTATTAACAGGTTTGTTCTTTTCAAAACTTACATTTATTGCAAAATCCTTATTTGTCAGATAACCCAAGGAAAGAGCATATGGATTCTGATAAACAGCAAAGTTCTTTAAGGTTCCTTCTTTCTGATATAAACCACGAATATCCGCAAAGACTTTATTTTCATCGCCATCCATCATAAACCGCGAAAAACCAAACATAGAATCTAAAATAATATTTCGTCCTGTATAGTTTACAACTGATTGAGAGGCAGGAAGTCCTAAGTGACTAAATTCTTCAATTAATGTATTCTCTAAACTCGATGTAAAGTGAGAGGCTCCATTATAATTATAAGCAATCGGAAAATTGGCATGCGACAATCCCTTATTCATCTCCAGACGTGTAAATTGATTTAATTTACTATAACCTTCTTCATCAAAAGCAATCGCATACTCCATTTGAGTCTTCAAACTAGAATTACTGACGAAAAATGGTACTCTTTTCAGTCCAATAAACGCACCCAATAGTAACTCTACAATAACAACTCCTGTTACTAGTTGTAGTCTTCGAGATAAATCGACCTTTGTTAAAAAGAATGCACATAAAATGATACTATAAATAATAAATGCCAGTATTTTCTGTAATGTTTCTACATAAGAAAGTGTAGCAAGCATTGAGAACAATAAAATTGACCCAAAACCTATAAGAGCTACCAAAAATTCATTAAATCGGAATCTATTTTTCCACTTCATCAAACTTTCGGAAGCTAAGACCAACATAAAGGCATTTGCAATCCAAGAATTTCTAAAATAGAAACCGACCGGACGTTGCCCCATATGCCAAATCTGATCAAAGCCTTGAATATTGAAGGAAAGTAGTAAAATCAATAATACGAATGTTGCAGATAATTTGCTACGAAGAGAAATTTCTTTTTTTACATAGAAAACAAACAGTCCAAAGAGACCTAAACTTCCAATGAAAAGATGTGGTAAGGCTTTTGAATCCCCCCACTCTTTTTCACTGAAGGAGCCTAAAATGAATTTCTGAGGAAGTGTTATAAGATCATTCACTATTTTAGAAGACCATTCAAATGTACTTCCTGCACTCGCCTTACTTTCTACCAAGGCACCAAACACTGGTAGCAGCCAGAACATTGCAAGTCCTACTCCAATCATTGCAAACAATGCAACCCTACCAATTTTCAATAGGTAGTCTTTCAAGAAAGCTTTCTTTGAAAAAACAGCATAGAATGCATAGAGAGCCACAAAAAGGCACATCATATACCCTGTATAGAAATTCGTAATCAAGCTGACTGCAAGGAAAATCGGTAATTTAAATGATCGTTTTCCTTCTACGATTTCTTCAATACCAAGAAGAATGACAGGAACGTAAATTAGATTATCTAAAAAGTTGGGATTGAAATGCTGTGATACAATAAATCCACTAAGCGCATAAGATGTAGATAAACCTAATGACAGCCAGTAATTTTTGCTAATACCTTGATATTTCTTTTCAAGAAAATATCCAAACGCCACTCCCATTACTCCAAAGCGAACGAGTGGAATCACATAACTCAAAATATGAAAAGTCGAAATTGGAAAAATTACGTATAAAAACGTGAAAGGACTTAAACTATTAAAGCCCCATACACTTGGCATTGCTCCTCCCAGGGATTTAGAGAAGGACCAAAACAGACCGCTAAAATCACCGCTCCAAAATAGTTTATGTAATCCGATATAAAGCGGAAAATATTGTGAAAGAAAATCTCCACTATGCACCGAATTTTGTGAAAAGGGAGTCAACCCTAAACAAAGGAAGACTCCTAACATACCCATAAATGGAACAAAGAATAGCGAACTAAATTTTAATTTCATTTTTGAAATTTTCATTATAGTCTACTCCTACTAAATTAAATCCATTTTTTATAAATTGCAAATCCATAAAGAGAGGTTGATAAGATTGAAATTAGAAAACCTACGACAAATCCATCTGGCAAGTAACTCATTTCAATTGTATGTTCACCTGGTGTGATCTTGTAGGCTAACAAACTATCCCAAACTTTAGCAGTTTCAACTACTTTTCCATCTACTTTAACAGTCCAACCTTTTTCATATGGGATACTGGTCATCATCCAAGTACTGTCATCAGTTATATTAACTGTTCCTTTAAAACTACGATTATCCCAATAAGTTAATTTTATTCCTTGTAGCTGACGTTCTTGAATGATACGATTTGCTAGAGCAGCATTAGAACGAGCCAAGCGCAGTCCAGATAAATTATATTCATTATCCGAATCAATTTCAATCGTTAAATCTGTAGGTTGACCAACTGAATTATGTGCAATTTGAATAAATTGCGTTTGTTGGAATTTATCTTGGAATTCATAATTTTTGCCATTTAACATGACACGAACTTTATTTTTATCTGTATGAGATAATTTTTGCGGAATTGCTACCCAATAATCCTCAGCAGATTGAGGTACTAAATGATAGGTAATCGTTCCTGGTTTTGAAGAATCAATACGCTTATAGGTTTCCGGTTTAGACGGATCTACAACTTCCATATTGTCCAATTTCATCTCATTTGCTCCGAGTACAGCTAAATAATTTTCGCTCGTCGCCCCCATAGCTTGTACAATCTTATTTTGATTTTGAATCGGTTGATGGTTCTCTAATTTCACATTCACCGTTGCATCATTAACACCATAAGCAATTGGCAAAATCAAACCTGTCTCGAATGTCTTTGTTCTAGCAGCTTCATAAACAGGTGCTTTTGTCGTAACATCTTTACGCGTTACCATGTTTCCGAATACATACAGTTTGGATGTATCAGGATAGTCCTCTTTAAGCACTGGTTTTGGAGTCACTAGATATTTTACTGAGAAGAGTGCATCTTGGAACGGAGTTCCTTGATAGTAGGTCGTTGCATTAATTCCGTTGTTTCCTAAACGGTCAAATAAATCACGTGTACTATTTTCCAGGTTGGAACTGAAAACCGATAGTCCCGGATAATCCACCATAAATGGATCATTCTTACTTAAATTGAATGATTTATTAATTCTGTAAAAATCACTGTGGTCAGGTCTAATTGGATTAATCGCTTCCTTTAATTGTAAAACTGCATCGTGATACTTATAAGCGTCTGTATACCCAACTCTTGATTGAACAAGCGCTGCATTAGCTGTTAACTCAACTACAGTCAAAGCAGCTATAATCATCCAAGCTCTTTTTACTTTAGGATAGAATAAAGCTGCAAGCAAAACCACAAAAATCAAAATCGTTGCAAGACGTTGCCAAACTGTTAAGAAAGAGTGTTGTTGTAACTGTACAATAGAAAAGATAACTGCACCGCTAATCAGTAGGAAGCTAGCTTCTCTTTTAGTAAATTTTTCTACTTCTCGTAGACTTAGATAAGCCAAATAAACTAAAAAGAAAGCAATAATCCATGAGAAGCGATAGAAAAATCCAGCTGGATTTTGTCCCATATGCCACAACTTACTTGTAAATTCATGGGCACAAGAAATCAAAAACACTACGAGAACAAAACTTGCTGCAATTTTACTCCATCTTGAAATCTTACTTGAAATAAAGTAATAAAGTGTTCCTAGTAAACCAAAGCTAGCCACATATATATTTGGCAAGTTAGGTCCAGCTGGCCAAGAAGTATTATCAAAAGCTCCTAAAAAGAGTTTTGCTAAAATCTCAAACGGATTGATTTGTAACTTCCAATCAAATCTCAGAGTGCTTTGCAAGCCCCCTTTTGTTGATACCAAACTAATCAGAATTGGGAGCAATACAGCTGATACTATTCCAACAGCTAGTATAGATGCGGCAGCTAATTTCCCTATTCTTATTAGAATAACCTTTTTATTTCGTAAGTTCTCTGAACGAATAATGTAGAACAAAGCATAAATGACCACAAAAATGCAGGTCATATAACCCATGTAAAATTGTACAAAGAGAGATAAGGCAAGCATGCCAATATAGCCTCTTGGAGACTTATTATCTAGTACTTGTTCAACCCCAATTAAAACTAATGGAAGCATGATCATTCCATCATAGAAAATTGGGTTCATTTGATAACTAACATTAAACCCATTTAATGCGTAGATGGTAGCGACGATTGGAACCAAGTAGGCCTTATTCTTTAATCCATCATAACGTTTAACCAAGAAATGTGCCATGGTTAATCCCATTGCTCCATAACGTAAGGCAATAACGATAGGTACCACCCATTGGAAATTTTCTTCAGAGGTTAATAGAAAGAGTAAGTTAAATGGACTCAACAAGTTGAAGCCCCAAATCCCTAACATCCCACCTCCAATGGATTTAGAGAAAGAGTAGAAGAAACTACTCCAATCGCCATTTAAAAATAAATGTTTGAAATAAGCATATAAGCCAATATACTGTGCGTTAAAGTCAACCGCCATGAGTGACTTTGTCCCGAAAGGAAAGAAGCCATCAATAGCCCAAGCCACAAACATGATGGCTATAGGTGCAATAAAACTTGCTAGATAGACTTTCTTCTTAGTCGTCATTTTGCTCTCCTTTCACAGTAATGTTCGTTTGGTCGACAAGATAATGTGGACGTTTCTTCACTTCATAATAAATCTTACCGATATATTCTCCGAGTACCCCAATAGAAATCAATTGAATTCCACCAAAGAGAACGACTGAGAAGATTGTAGTAAAGTATCCACTCACGAGTGAATCCGGTACTACGAGATATTGGATAAAGGTCCAAAGAACATAAACCAATGAAATTAATAAACAGAATAAACCAAAATTAATACACATACGTAGAGGTTTATCGTTGAATGATAAAATACCTTGAATCGCATAGTTCAATGAGAACTTCAACGAGTATTTTGTTTCACCTACAGTACGTACTTGGTTTTCATATTCGATGACTTTTTCTTTAAAGCCAATCCAAGCAAAAATTCCTTTAGAGAATCGGTTGTATTCTTGTAATGAAAGGATAGCGCTGACTGCTTTACGGCTGAAGAGACGGAATTCAGATACTCCATCCATTAATTCGATATCCATCATTTTATTCGCAAGTCGATAGAAATGTTTTGCTAAGAATGTACGATGTGGTTTTTCACCTGTGCGTGTGCGACGAGCACTCACGACGTCATAACCTTCTTCATACGCTTTAATCATTTGCGGAAGAAGTGCAGGTGGATGTTGTAAGTCCCCATCCATTAAGATGACAGCTTCGCCTGTTGCATATTCAAGACCAGCAATCGTCCCAGCTTCTTTCCCAAAGTTTCTGCTGAAACTAATATATTTCACGCGAGAATCGCCAGCTGCGATGGCACGCATTTTTTCAAAAGTCCGGTCCTTACTACCGTCATTAATAAAAATAATTTCAAATTCGGCTTTTGTAATTTGATTGATTTCTTTAACCAATTCATCATACATTTTCTGAATCATATTCTCTTCGTTATAAAATGGAATTACTACAGATAATTTCATATCTATCCTACCTTATTCTTTTTATTATAATCACTTCTACTATAATAACATTTTTTTGAGTAAAGTGGCTACTCTTAACAAAAATTTTTGTTTATTGTATGAAATAAATAAACAAAAAAAGAAAAATATAAATCAGGTCTTTAATCCCGATTCATAATTCCTCTTATCACTCTATTTTTTATCGCGGAGGAAGTCCTAATGCTATACGCCCATAACGACTAATACGTGTAATCTTCCAAGCGGGAGACCAGGTGACCTCAACCTTGACATCTTCAATGCCTTCAATTTGTTTCAAACCTGCTACGATCTCAATCGGCAAACTTTCTGCACAATCACAGGCAGTATCAGTGAAGGTCATGACAACTGTACAAAGACCAGCCTCATCTAGATAAATCTCATAAATCAATCCAAGATTGTATACATCTAGCTCTACATCTGTATCATAAACTTTTTCGAGTACTTCAATGATTTGATCTTCCAAGGCTAGAGCACGGTCATTAATCTTAATGTCTTCTCTCATTGTATTCCCTCCATTTGTAAACTGCACCTATTTTCTCATAATTCTGACAATTTAGCAAGTTTTTCCCAATCCTGTTTAAAGCAAAAAAGTAGAGATTCTGTCTCTACTTTTTATTGATTATTTTGATTTGACAGGTTTATCTTCAAGAGTTTTTATAGCAGCATTAATAATTTCTGCATAAAGTTTAGCTCCTTCTTCCTGCTTAGTAGTATCACTACCGAAGTGAACTTGGTCTGTTCCTTTCCAAATTTCTGGATGATCTTTGGCCGCTTGATTCCAATCAGCAAGTGCAATATAAGGATATTTTTGTGCCAATTCACGCGCATAGCTTGCATACTGCTCAACATAAGGTTGCGTTTCCTGCGTTGTATCACCCTCGTATGGAGTTACAAGCACAAGCTGATGTCCCTTAGGTAGATTTGTGACTAAAGAATCGAGATCTGCTTTATAATCTTCAGGATTGTTTACTCCAGTTGCAATGACTACAATTTTGGGCAAGACCTTATTTTGGCTATAATTTAGCATCAACGCATTTGCTTGTTTGGTATTTCGGCTAACTTGCCCATCAATTTGAGCGTTCGTTAAAATTTCTTTAATTTCAGGGGTTGCACGCAAGGTTACAGAATCTCCGATGATTGCTACACCATCAGCTATATTGTAGCGACTTGCTTCTGCTTGGTCTGCCATAGTCTTAGTTCGAGTAATATTAGTTTGAGCTTGATTAAGACCATTAACCATCAAATCCGTTTCAAAGGCACCTACTTGCGGAGCTATCAGAATCACAATCAGTGTCAACAAGCTAAGAAAGCCGACGCTACCCGCAAAAATTGATTGAATATGTGGAATTTCTTTTATCTTCTGCAATAAGTTACTATTCTTCCCTGCAATGAAAGGCTCGATCACATAAAAAGAAAGGGTAGCAAAAAGATACGAGAAGATAGTCGTTAAAATCACTGCCGGTATATTTCCCATCAATTGAGAGAAAATAATGTAAAACGGCCAGTGGAAAAGATAAACGGCATAGCTAGTATCCGCTAAAAAGCTGACAGCCTTTGGCTCTTCGATTGTCGGTGTTTTCTCATGTAACAGTCGTGCTGCAACAATCATCAGAAGGGCAGCTAAACTTGCTAACAAGAAGCCAAGTAAATAGGCAAATAAGTAAGTGAATTTCACGAAGAAGGTCAATAAGAGCAAGACTCCTAGACCAGCCCCGAAGACTAGCAAGGTTTGTCTCAAATCCAAGCTTCTATTCAAACGTTTGAGAAGAGGAGTCGTATGACGAACCCCTATCACGGTAGCAAGCACACTACCTAAGAAGAACGGAAATACATGAGTCAAAGTTGAGAAGTAGAGTGTTGAGTAGGAGCTAACGATAAAGCTACCAATAAACATAGAAAGGAAGCTAATCATAAAGGTTGCTGAGGAAAGTAGGAAAATCATTCCTCGTAGTTGCCCACCTGTTTTGGCTTGCTTAGACATGAGCCAAACTGCCAAGCCCCACAAGACATAATAATGAACTTCAACAGCTAAACTCCAGTTGTGAACAAAGAGATGGGGGATAAACTGAGACTCATAACTTCCTCCTGTCAACATTTCATAGAAGTTAGTCATAAATCCTAGAACACCAGCAATCTGACCACCAATTCCTGCCACATAATCTTGGCGAACCAAGAAGGTAAATGGCATAACGATGAGGACCATCAAAACAACTGGCGGAAAAATCCGATAGAAGCGTCGTCTAAAAAATCCTAGGATATCAATCTTACCTTTTTGTCCAAATTCTTCCAATAAGAGAGATGTAATTAGAAAACCTGAAAATGTGAAGAAGACGTCAACCCCAAAGAAACCTCCTGGGAAAACCGTCTGAAAGAAATGGTACAAGAGTACCAAAAGCAAACCTGTAATCCTAATCAAGGAAAACCATTTAATACGCATACGAGTTTATTCTCCATTCATTAGATTAGCAAAAAAGCCATCTAATTTTCAATCCATAGTACCTTTATTTTATCAAAAAAAAACAGAAAAATCCTAAGATAAAACTTAGGATTTTTAGCTGACATTAAGTTAAATTTAGAAATTACGTCCAGACTTGTTATAGCCATATTTTTCAACAAAATGCTCACGAAATTCCAAGAGATTGTCATCCATAATAGCCTGACGGACCTGCTTCATAAGATTGAGCAAGAAGTAGAGATTATGGTAACTTGTCAAGCGGATACCAAAGGTTTCATCAGCCTTGAGCAAGTGACGAAGATAGGCACGGGTGTAGTTCTTACAAGTGTAGCAATCACACTCAGGATCAAGCGGTGTAAAGTCCTCCGCAAACTGAGCATTCTTCACAACCAAACGACCTTGACTGGTCATACAAGTACCGTTACGAGCAATACGCGTCGGCAAGACACAGTCAAACATATCTACCCCACGAATCACCCCATCAATCAAGCTATCTGGCGCTCCCACTCCCATCAAGTAACGAGGTTTATTCTCAGGAAGGAGTTGAGTAGTAAAGTCCAAAACTGCATTCATTTCTTCATGTGTTTCTCCAACTGCTAATCCTCCGATAGAGTAGCCTGGGAAGTTCATGCTGACAAGGTCTTGAGCTGACTGACGACGAAGATCTTCAAATCCCGCCCCCTGTACAATCCCAAATAAACCTTGATCATGTGGGCGACTATGAGCTTTCAAGCCACGTTCTGCCCAACGGCTGGTACGTTCAATTGATTTTTTTACATAATCATAGGGTTGATAAAATTGAGGGCACTCATCAAAGGACATCATGATGTCTGAGCCTAGATTATTCTGAATAGAGATAGCCTTTTCTGGTGACAAGAACATCTTAGAACCATTGAGATGGTTTTTAAAGGTTACCCCTTCTTCTGTAATATTACGGCTATCCGCTAGGGAATACACTTGAAAACCACCGCTATCTGTTAAGATTGGTTGGTCCCAGTTCATAAACTTATGAAGCCCACCAGCACGGGCAATGAGTTCATCACCCGGGCGAAGCCACAAGTGATAGGTGTTGGATAGGATAATTCCTGAACCCATCTCTTTTAATTCTTCTGGTGATTGTGTTTTGACCGTTGCTTGAGTCCCTACTGGCATAAACATAGGGGTTGGGAAGGTCCCATGTGGCGTGATAATTTCCCCAAGACGAGCTCCTGTGTGTTTTTCTTTCTTAATCAATCGATATTTGATTGGTGAATCTGACATTTTTTACCTCCGAAGCTGGGAAAGACAGTCCCAGTTCTTACTTTGTGCCCAAGGGCATACTGTATGATTCTATCAAAAAAAACAGGAACTGTCACGAACTATGGTATAATGAAAGAATGAAGTACCCAAAAATTAATTTAAAAGAAGTTCGCGAGCAGGCTAGACAATTTCAAGCTGAGCACCCACGTCTGCTGCTTGTCTTTTTATTGCCAAGTATTCTCTTGATTCTATCTAGCTTTATCAGACCTTTATCCCTTCTCGACGAGGGAATTCTTGAACAGTCATTCTTGAGTTTTCTAGGGACCACAATCCAGTCTGCTCTCTTTCCGATAGCCGTTGGATTTACAAGTTCTATCATACTAGCTGGTGCTCTCTTTACTACGATTAATCTTTATAGAATTTCTGATATAGAGCTTTCCTTTAAAGATAGCCTGTCCTTGCTTGACAACCGCTTCTTTACCCAGACTTTTCTAACTCTCTTACTCAAGCGTTTCTATCTCTTTTTATGGAGCATCCCTAATCTTTTTGGGGTTTACTTGCTCTTTTATAGCAGTGCCATGGCTCGTAAATTTGTGGAACTTCATCCTGAATTTCCATCTGTTGACGTCACCAATCCAGATATCGAACACTTCCTGCTTACATTCGCGCTCTACTTCTTTGGTAGTGTCCTTGTAATGATTTTAGGAACCATTCTCTATCTTCCGCAATACTACGCTTATTCCCAAGTTGAGCTACTCCTATGTGATACCCTTGCAATTGGAATTGCTAAACCAAGTCGTGTGCTGCATACCAGCCGCTTTCTCATGAAAGGCTATAAGTTTCAACGCTTCGTCCTTGATTTACAGCTACTTCCTTGGTATATCCTTATCTGGATTAGCTTTGGAATTGCAAGCATCTCTATCTTCCCTTATATCTATAGTAGCCAAATTTTCTTTTATCAAAGACTTCTCGAAATCAAACGCAGAAAAGTTTAAGATTAGTTATTAAAAACCAGCACTTTCCATGAAGGTGCTGGTTGTTTTTATTTTAATAAGAGGATACTCAAAAGAGTTAAGATTGCTGGGCCACCTTGCTTGAGAATGATTTTTTTATCTGCAGTTAAGGCACCATAGGCCGCTGCTCCTATGACAAACAATACAAAGATTGTTACGATTTCTAAGCTATGTGAGAAATAAATTCCGTAAATAAGAAATACCCCAATCAAGGCATTGTAAATTCCTTGGTTTTTAAACAATGAGGTGACAGATGGTCGTGCTAATTCTTCCTTGTTCATATTAAAGACACGGCTGGTTGCGTCTGATTGGGTTGCAATACTTTCCAAATAAAAGATATAAAAATGCTCGAGGGCAACGATAGTTGCTAAAATAGTGGTCATGAGTGACATCGTTTTCTCCTTAAAATTCAATTTCTTCTAATCCTGATACTAGTTTTGTCAACAAAGCTGTTAACTCTTTCTGCTCAGTAGAGGATAAGATGGTCTCCATCTGTTCCTTCACTCGCAAGTGATGTTCAGGCGGATTGACCAAGAGTTGATTCTTGGCTTCTTGGGTTAATTCAACTAAGACTTCTCGCTGATTTATTGGATTCCGATTGCGACTGACATAGCCCTCTGACTCCAGTATCTTAAAATGACGAGTCAAGGCTGCTTGATCAATTTGCAATTTCTCCTGAACGGCAATTTGGTTACAGGTGGACTGTTGCAGTAAAAACTGCAGGATTTGGTAGCGGGTCAAACTAATTCCCAATTGTTTCTCAAAAAGTTGAGTAATCGTCTGATCCACTAAATGGA
Organism: Streptococcus sp. Marseille-Q7087; assembly: GCF_965111935.1. Taxonomy (NCBI): domain Bacteria; kingdom Bacillati; phylum Bacillota; class Bacilli; order Lactobacillales; family Streptococcaceae; genus Streptococcus; species Streptococcus sp. Marseille-Q7087. Next base: position 1,542,346 of record NZ_CBCOPJ010000001.1, read on the forward strand.
GCTGATAAAGCAATTCATGCATTTCTGACATTGTTCTTTCCTTGTTGATATTTGATTTATCAATATTTGACTTGTCAAGTATAATACAAATGAATTGACTTTACAAGTCTTTTGCTTATTCCGTTAAATTAGTCTTCTAGTCACAATCCCTCAAGGCTATGTCTTTCTATTTTATGCCTGGAGTTTATTTACGCTATCTAAGAGTTTGAAAACAAAAAAAGAAGCAGAGACTGAATTAGTTTCCGCTTCTTTTTAATCATTAGTTCATAGATACGTGAACGTGGTCATAGTGGTTTTCTGTGACGCTACCACGATCTGGCATTGGATTCCAAGTGTAAGCTGGTCCGTATTTGCTATCGAATGGTGCATAAAAACGTTGTTTCCAGATGATGTAGCTGATGCCACGGCTAGCCATATTTTGGATAGCATAATCTGCAATTTGGTCTCCTAGAGCTGAACTTACTGGAACCATAAAGTCAATGGCAAGACCTTTTCCGTGGTCTCCACTATCACCAGGACGGTAGCCGCTAAATGATGTAATACCAAACAAGTTCGCAACTTCTTCTTTAAAGGCAGCTGTTTGTGGTTGAAGACCTGCATTTTCTGATTTTGTAGCTGCGATACTTGCATAATCAGGTGCTGCTGGTGCTGCATAAGTTGTTGATGCACCTTGGCTTGCTTCAGCTTGGTAAGTTGATGGTGCTGATTGTACTTCTGTTACAGCTTCTGTTGTTGCTTCCGTAGTTGCTTCAGCAACTGTTGTGGTTGTTTCTTCCACTACAGGTGTTTCTGTTACTGGTGCTGTAGCCTCAGTAGTAGCTTCTGTTGTTGCTTCTGCTACAGGCTCTGCTACTGGTGTTGCTACTTCGGTGGTAGCTTCTACAGCTGCTTCTTCAGCTGGTGCTGCAGTTTCTGTTGTCGCTTCCTCAGCAGCTTGTGAATCTGTTGTTTCTGCTACAACTTCTGTTTCTTCAACTGGTTGAGTTAAATCTTCAACTTTTACAGTTTTGTCGTCTACAGTGACTTGGTTGGTTGTCAAATTTGCTGTTGCACTTGCTACATCAGAACCTACTTCTTCAGGTGTGTATACCTCAACACCTGTTACTTCTTCTTGTTCATTAACGATTGTAGTCAATACAGTATCTGGGAAGATCAAGTCAATATTCGTAATCTTGTTCAAGTTAGCAAGGACATTTAAGTCAACTCCCAAAGCTTCCGCAATTGTGCTTAAAGTATCCCCATACTTGATGGTATAACTTGTTTTATTCTCACTTTTAGCAACATCGTTTTGAATTTGCTCAACTGTACGTGGTGACCATGCAACTTCCTCTGCTTGAGCTGCCAAGGCAGGGGCAATTGATAAAGCTACCGTTGATGCTAAAATAATTCGTTTCTTCATACTATTCAAACTCCTTTTTCAATGTAGTACATGTCTATCATAACACAAAGAAAAAAGAAAAAAAGCCCTTTGGGGGCTATTTAACAAAACTGTTTAGACTCTGTAACAAACCACATTAATTGAAATAGTTTGTATGAAATTTGTCATATGCCTGACATATTGCATTTCATGAACCTTTTAAAAAATCAAAGAAGAAATCTCCTCTAAATGAGAAATCTGACGATTGCAAACCGCTGAACTTTCAAGGAAATTGATACTTTGAATGCCACTATTTTGAGCAAATTCGATATCCAAGGTTCTGTCGCCTATATAATAGGTATGTTCTGGATTTAAATGGTATTTATTGATAAGGTAGGTAGTTGCTTCTGGATTTGGTTTGCGGGCAAATCCGCTCTGGCTAGTCAAGATTTCTGTAAAATAAGAATCCAATCCTAAATCACGTAAAATGGTAAAGGCATTGTCTCCTTTATGAGTATAGACAAATTGCTGAATTCCTTGCTTATCCGCCCAGGCTAGAACCTCACGTGCACCTGGCATCAAGATGACTTGGGCATTTTTTTCAGCCAAGCTCTGAGCACGAACTTGATTGAGAAGCCCTACATCTAGTCCTCGCTCTTTTGCCACTTGCTCCAATAAATTCTGGACAGAATATTTCAAGATAAAAGCTCGAACTTCTTTCTTATTATAAGGAAGAGAAAACTGACGATAGGTTTCTTCAATCCCTGCTAAGATGGCTTCATAAGAATCCAACAAGGTTCCATCCAAATCCCAAATAAAAGCTGTTTCTTGCATTTCTTATCCTTTCGATGTCATATAAACTTGGTAACGATAGCGTAGGAAAATCCATCGGAAGCCATTATCCAAAAGAGTTCCTGCCCAAATACCAGGCAAGCCCCAACCAAGAACAATTCCCATCAAGTAACCCGTTCCGATACGGATACACCACATCCCGATACTTGTTGCATAAAAGGGGAGGCGAGCATTTCCCAAACCCTGCCAGACAGCTGTATAAATGACTGTCCCCGTTGTCATAGGAGTTCCTAGTAGTGAGAATAGTGTCACCAAAACACTAGCTTTAATAGCTACAGGATCACTGGTGTAGAGGTAACTTAGCGATGTCCCAAGAGCATAGATACTAAGCGTCAAGGGCAACATGAGGAAGAAGGATAGCCAAAAAGTTTGCTTACTTAACTTATCCACCCTTGCCCAATCATTCTCCCCTACTGCTCGTGCCACCTGCATGACAGTTGCCGTCGCGACACCAAAAGCAGGCATGTAGTTAAATTGAGTCAAGACTTCACCAATCGCATTTCCCGCGACAGCCTCTGTCCCAAAGGAAACAACCAAGGCAATAATGACCACATCACCAGCTCGCATCATGAGACGCTCTCCTGCAGCAGGTAAAGCCAAAGTCAGCAAGTCTTTGTCCAGTCCAAAACTTGGTCTTGTATATGGAAGTTTTAATTGTGACCATAAAATCACAACCCCAACCAAACGAGATAGGATAGTTCCCCAAGCTACACCAGCTATCCCCATATCAAGGACAAAAATAGCGATACTTGAAAAGACAATATTCAAGGCATTGGACAAGAGACTCACATAGAGGGGGAGACGAGGATTACGAGTGGCGCGAATCAAGGCACCGAGGCTAGTCACCAATCCCAAGAGAAGAATTGTCCCACCAACTAAAGCTAGGTAAAGTCCTCCACTTTCAGCGACCGCTTCTTCTGTTCCTAAAAGGCCAATCATCTCTTGTCCTGCAAAGATGGACAAGGCTCCTAAAAATAAACTCAAGAGTAGGGTGATTTTGAGTGCTTCTGTCACATGGTAGGCCAGTCTAGACTGGTCCTTCTGCCCCAAACTTTTTGAAATGACGCTTGAAATCGCAGCTCCTAGAGCAATAAAAATTGCCTGGTAAATGGTGATAATATTGCCCGCTACAGATACACCCGAAATGGCTATCAAACCTAGATGGGCCACCAGATAACTGTCCACCATTCCCATGAGCATCTGCAAGAAATTTTCACCCATGGCTGGCAGAGCTATGTTGAGAATATCTTTATTTTTCTTAAACAATCCTTCCTCCTGATGAAAAGAAACTCAGTTAGTTTCCCAACCGAGTTTACTTCCTCTCTATTAAAGTCCTAGATAAGATTCTACTGCAGTCTGCATATCTGCTGCTGCAACAGTTGTCTTGTGACGAACCGGAGCTGTTTCGAGACCATCAACTGCTGGTGGTACCGCAACACCTGAGATTTCGTGTAATTGAGCCAAGGCTTCAAAGTCACTAAGCCCTGATTGTCCAGTTACAGCTTCCACTGCAACGACTGGGAATTTGTATGGACTAGCTGTTGACGCAATCACGGTCTTGGTCGCATCACCTGTCGCTGCTTGGTATTTTTTATAAACAGCTGAGGCAACCGCTGTATGAGGATCCTCGATGTAAGAATCTGACTCGTAGACACGCTTGATTTCTGCTGCTGTCTCTGCTTCTGTCGCATACTCTGCTGCAAAGAGGTCCAAGACCTCTGCATCAAAATCTGTCAATTCATACTGACCTTGAGTGTTCAAGGCGTTCATGAGTTCAGCTGTCTTAATCGCATCATTTCCCAAAAGATGGAAAATCAAACGCTCCAAGTTTGAAGACACCAAGATATCCATCGATGGGCTAGTAGTGACCTTAAACTCACGCTTCTTGTCGTAGACACGAGTTTTGAAGAAGTCTGTCAAGACATTGTTGTCATTTGAAGCGCAGATCAACTTACCAACTGGTAGGCCGATTTGCTTAGCGTAAAAGGCAGCCAATATGTTCCCAAAGTTTCCTGTCGGTACGGTGAAGTTAACCTTGTCACCAGCCTTAATCTCGCCAGTTTTAACTAACTGAGCGTAGGCATAAACATAGTAGACAATCTGTGGTACCAAACGGCCGATATTCATAGAGTTGGCTGATGAAAACTGGAGCTTGTTGACTGCCAATTTCTCACGAAGGGCCACATCGTTGAACATATGCTTCACATTTGTCTGAGCATCATCAAAGTTTCCATCGATGGCGATGACATGAGTATTATCACCAGTCTGAGTGGTCATTTGCAATTCTTGTACCTTGCTGACACCGTCTTTTGGATAAAAGACGATAATTTCAGTACCTGGTACATCTGCAAAGCCTGCCATGGCAGCTTTACCAGTGTCACCAGATGTCGCAGTCAAGATGACAATCTTGTTTTCCAAGCTATGTTTCTTAGCAGCTGTTGTCATAAAGTATGGCAAGATAGACAAGGCCATGTCTTTAAAGGCAATGGTTGAACCATGGAAGAGTTCCAAGTTGTATTGGCCATCAAGTTTGACTAGAGGAGCAATAGCTGGTGTATCAAACTTGCTGTCATAAGCATTGGTGATACAGTAGTCCAACTCTTCTGCTGTAAAGTCATCCAAGAAGGCTGACAAGACCAGCTTGGCCACTTCTTGGTAAGAAGCATCTTTTAATGTATCAAAATCCAAATCTACCTTTGGATAGCTAACTGGAGTAAACAAACCTCCATCTGTTGCCAAACCTTGCAAAATTGCTTGGCTGGCTGTTACGGTATTTTTCGCATCACGCGTTGATTGATAAACTAATGTCATAAATCTCTATCCTTTATCTATAGTCTCATCCATTATAACATGATTTTTCAGAAAATTCTCCCTTTATAAGAAAATTATAGAGTCATTTCTTCTTTTAAAGGCTCTAAATAAGTCATTTCTCTCTGAGCTCTACTCTCAAGTCCTTGTTCTGCTATAGCCAGCAAGTCTTTGGAGAACTGGACAACACCAGCTTTTTCCTCATCTGTGAGTTGTTTCTTAGAAAACTGTCGTCTCAAAGACTTGTAGTCACGGCCAAAGTTCTCAAAGAAAGGAGCAGTTTCGAGATAAGTTTCAAGCTTGTCTAGTTTTACCAACAAACCTAGATGAAAGGCTGCTGAAGCGAAGGTACGGTCTAGCGGTTGTGTACAAACACTACGAAATTCGACCGTTCCTCGTGTTGTCAAGTCTTGGAATTGATAGCTACGGTGCGTTTGAAAATCCTTCTCTTGAGGAACCAGAAGAGTTTCTTTTCCATTTAGAGTATAGGCAAGAATTTCATCAGTAGTTAGGTAATCTCTAGCTTGAATCGGAGAAAAATAGTAGGTTTCTCCATCTCGTTCTGCTGTGAAAATCGCAGAGTGGTCTAGATAATCAAAGAAATCATCTTCATCTTTGAAGAGTTTTGCATTGACACCGACGTTCTCTGGATAAATCCCATGCATAGAGTCTTCCCAAAAGATATCTCGTGAAATCTGAGTATCCCAGTCTGCTCCCGAAAACTCAGAATTGGCAAATAAGTAAGCTTTTGCTGCTTCAATTTGAGTGAAAGCATTGATGACACGTAGGTAGTTAGCAGTCGATACATCCAACTGAACTTGACTCCCACAGATAAAGGCTCCATATTGTGGGAAGTCATGCAAATTAGCTCTCTCTTGGCGACTTCCCATATGTAGGTAATCCATCAGCATCTGGTAGCGTGGATAAGCCACCGGTCGATTGTCATTCTGATCCCAGTTCGGGTGAATCCCCCATCCTTGGATAGCATGGCCCTTTTCGCCTAGTTTTTCCTGAATGACCTTCATATAAGCTTGAAATCGTCCTTCGACCTCTTGGATTTTCCGGGCTCTGCCAAAGGCAAACTCCAAGGTCGTGTAGGAAACCTCAAACAGAATCCGATCCTGACTTTTTGGTTCTACAAGTTGAATCGGATTTCCGTCCTGGTCCTCTTTTTCAACTTCCAGGCTGAGAGCATCCACTAAAAATCGCATCAAGTCCTTGGTGACTTCAATATCTGTGGGTTTCCCTTTCGTATGTACGATAGGAAACTCCAACTCAATCCCAATGTAGAGTTCTGGATTTTCTTTGATATTTTTTAAATAACGGCTTTTCAATAACTGAATAGAAGGGGACATACATACCTCTCGCTCTAAATTCTCTTACTAGAAACATCAATTGCTTTCTATATTATACCAAAAACCCTTCGAGAAAGAACTCAGAAAATTTGCTGGTAATTTTGGGAAGTCTATACATACCAAACTATTCTCAGGTTTATAGGTATTCCTTCTCTTGTACTCCAATATTTATTGTTCAATTTTCACAGTCTTATCAACTGGTTAAGCGATTACATAGTTTTTTACCTAAAAACCATTGTACTATAGTAAATATTGTGATATACTTCACATGTAAATACATGAGAGGGCAGTTTAAATCTGACTTCCTTGAAAAATTTTCAAGCAAAGCCCCTTTACCTCTGCGCCTCAATAAATCATCAAGGAGGATAGCTATGAAAGCTGTTGTTGTAAATCCAGAAGGCACTGGTGTTGCTATTGAAGAAAAAGTGCTCCGTCCACTCGAAACTGGGGAAGCTCTTGTAGAAGTTGAATACTGTGGTGTCTGCCACACTGACCTCCACGTTGCCCATAGTGACTTTGGTAAAGTTCCAGGACGCGTTCTCGGTCACGAAGGTATCGGTATTGTCAAAGAAGTCGCTCCTGATGTTAAAAGCTTAAAAGTTGGCGACCGTGTCAGCGTTGCTTGGTTCTTTGAAGGTTGTGGTATGTGTGAATACTGTACAACCGGTCGTGAGACTCTTTGCCGTTCCGTAAAAAATGCGGGCTACTCAGTTGACGGCGGTATGGCTGAACAATGTATCGTAACTGCAGATTATGCTGTTAAGGTTCCAGAAGGTCTTGATCCAGCCCAAGCTTCTTCAATCACTTGTGCCGGTGTTACTACCTACAAAGCAATCAAAGAAGCAAAAGTTGAGCCAGGTCAGTGGGTTGTTCTCTATGGTGCCGGGGGGCTTGGTAACTTGGCTGTCCAATACGCTAAAAAAGTATTCAACGCACACGTTATCGCAGTTGACATCAACAACGATAAACTTGCCCTAGCTAAAGAAGTTGGTGCAGATATCGTAATTAACGGTCTTGAAGTCGAAGATGTTCCAGGACTCATCAAAGAAAAGACAAACGGTGGTGCTCACTCAGCTGTCGTAACAGCTGTATCAAAAGTTGCCTTCAACCAAGCAGTTGACTCTGTTCGTGCAGGTGGTCGAGTAGTTGCTGTTGGTCTCCCATCTGAAATGATGGACCTAAGCATCGTCAAAACAGTTCTTGACGGTATCCAAGTTATTGGTTCACTCGTTGGAACTCGTAAAGACTTGGAAGAAGCCTTCCAGTTTGGCGCAGAAGGACTCGTTGTACCAGTCGTTCAAAAACGCCCTGTGGAAGATGCTATTGCTGTCTTTGATGAAATGGAAGCTGGAACCATCCAAGGTCGTATGGTTCTAGATTTTACTCATTAAGATAAAAAAAATAAGTACAAAATCGAGGTAGGGATTAAAACCCCACCTCTTTTTTATTCGCAGAGAAATTTTGACATAGCCACTATCCAATCGAGGGAAGATTTTAACACCCAAAACTCTATCAATGAAAACCTCATTTGCCCTATCCACACTCTTCAAGCAACTAGTGGATTATTGAGTTTCAAGGTTAGAATAAGTAAACCAAGACTCTGTTCATCGACCTTTTTATATTAAATTTTTTTATCGTTCGATAAATAGCTTCAATAAATATTGATATATCAATATCTTTAAAAATGGATTTTTCTTTCTCTTTTTAGCATTTATTATAAGTAGTTGATTTTTTGCTGAAAACGGTTTATACTTAAAGAGTCTTAAAGTTTTCTTAAACTACAAGTCAAACAATTTATAAGGAGGAATGACAATAATGAGTATCGGAATCATTATTGCGAGTCACGGTGAATTTGCCGCGGGTATTCATCAGTCAGGATCTATGATCTTTGGTGAACAAGAAAAGGTTCAAGTTGTAACCTTTATGCCAAACGAAGGTCCAGATGATTTATACGCCAAATTCAACAATGCTGTGGCTGCATTTGACGCAGAAGATGAGGTTCTAGTCTTGGCTGACCTTTGGAGTGGTTCTCCATTTAACCAAGCTAGCCGCGTAATGGGAGAAAATCCTGAGCGTAAATTTGCCATCATCACTGGACTTAACTTGCCGATGTTGATCCAAGCCTACACAGAGCGCCTGATGGATGCTAATGCTGGAGTGGATAAAGTCGCTGCGAACATCATTAAAGAAGCCAAAGATGGCATCAAGGCTCTTCCAGAAGAGCTAAACCCAACTGAGGAAGTTGCACCTGCTGCAGCTGCTCCTGTAGCCCAAGCTGCTATCCCAGAAGGAACAGTTATCGGAGACGGTAAATTGAAAATCAATCTTGCTCGTCTTGACACACGTCTTCTTCACGGACAAGTCGCAACTGCTTGGACACCAGATTCAAAAGCAGACCGTATCATCGTTGCTTCAGATAACGTTGCAAACGACGATCTTCGTAAAGAATTGATTAAACAAGCTGCTCCTAACGGAGTAAAAGCTAACGTTGTGCCAATCCAAAAATTGATTGAAGTTGCAAAAGACCCTCGTTTTGGTGAAACACACGCCCTTATCTTGTTTGAAACACCTCAAGATGCCCTTCGTGCTATCGAAGGCGGTGTACCAATCAAGACTCTTAACGTTGGATCAATGGCTCACTCAACTGGTAAAACAATGGTCAATAACGTATTGTCAATGGACAAAGACGACGTTGCTACATTTGAAAAAATGCGTGACCTTGGTGTTGAATTTGACGTACGTAAAGTACCAAACGACACGAAAAAAGATTTGTTTGACTTGATTAGCAAAGCTAACGTTCAATAATTAACATTAAATAGAAAAGGAATAAAACCATGTCAGATATTTCAATCATTTCTGCTATCTTGGTTGTAGTTGTTGCCTTCTTCGCAGGTCTTGAAGGTATCCTCGACCAATTCCAATTCCATCAACCAATCGTTGCATGTACCCTCATCGGTCTTGTAACTGGTAACCTCGAAGCAGGGGTTATGCTTGGTGGATCACTTCAAATGATTGCCCTTGGTTGGGCTAACATCGGAGCTGCCGTAGCTCCTGACGCTGCTCTTGCCTCTGTTGCTGCAGCAATCATCATGATTAAGGGTGGTAACTTTACTACTGAAGGTATCGCAGTCGCAACTGCAACTGCAATCCCTCTTGCCGTAGCTGGACTTTTCTTGACTATGATCGTTCGTACAATCTCAGTTGGTTTGGTTCACACTGCAGATGCTGCTGCTAAAGAAGGAAACATTGCAGCTGTTGAACGCGCTCACTACTTTGCCCTTATTCTTCAAGGTCTTCGTATCGCTGTTCCTGCAGCCTTCCTTATCGCTATCCCTGCTTCTGCTGTTCAAGATGCTCTTAAATTGATGCCAGACTGGTTGAACGGTGGTATGGCTGTCGGTGGTGCCATGGTCGTTGCCGTTGGTTACGCTTTGGTTATCAACATGATGGCTACTCGTGAAGTATGGCCATTCTTTGCTATCGGTTTTGCTCTTGCAGCAATCTCTCAATTGACTTTGATTGCCCTTGGTGTCATCGGTGTTGCTCTTGCCTTCATCTACCTCAACCTTTCTAAACAAGGTGGAAACGGTGGCGGAGGAGCTGCAACTTCTAACGATCCAATCGGTGATATCCTAGAAGACTACTAGAAAGGGGAACAATCATGGCTGAAAAAATTCAATTATCAAAATCAGATCGCCAAAAAGTTTGGTGGCGTTCACAATTCCTTCAAGGTTCTTGGAACTACGAACGTATGCAAAACTTGGGTTGGGCTTACTCTTTGATCCCAGCTATCAAGAAACTTTACACTAAAAAAGAAGACCAAGCAGCTGCTCTTGAGCGTCACCTTGAATTCTTCAACACTCACCCATACGTAGCTGCTCCAATCATGGGGGTTACTCTTGCACTTGAAGAAGAACGCGCTAACGGTACTGAAATCGATGACGCTGCTATCCAAGGTGTTAAGATCGGTATGATGGGACCTCTTGCTGGTATCGGTGACCCAGTCTTCTGGTTTACAGTTCGTCCTATCCTTGGTGCCCTTGGTGCATCACTTGCTGCAACTGGTAATATCGTTGGACCACTTCTCTTCTTCTTTGGATGGAATGCAATCCGTATGTCTTTCCTATGGTACACACAAGAGTTTGGTTACAAGGCTGGATCTGAAATCACTAAAGACATGTCAGGTGGTATCTTGAAAGACATCACTAAAGGAGCTTCTATCCTTGGTATGTTCATCCTTGCCGTTCTTGTACAACGTTGGGTATCCATCAACTTCACTATCAACCTTCCAGGTAAACAATTATCAGAAGGTGCCTACATCAACTTCCCAGAAGGTGCTGTTACAGGTGGAGAATTGAAGGGTATTCTTGGTCAAGCACTTAGTGGTATGAGCTTGGATAGCGTTCAACCACAAACCCTTCAAGGTCAGTTGAACTCATTGATTCCAGGATTGATGGGACTTCTCCTTACTTTCCTTTGCATGTGGTTGCTTAAGAAAAAAGTATCTCCAATCACAATCATCCTTGCCCTCTTTGCAGTTGGTATCGCAGCTCGTTTCTTCGGTATCATGTAATCTCGGCGAGAATTTACAAATAAAAAAAGAATCAGGATTATCACCTGATTCTTTTTTGTATTCTTTTATTCTGCTAAGGCACCCATTGGATCCCAAGGTGCAAGTACGATTGGTTCTGCTTCATAAGCAGCTCGTTCTTCTGCTGTTAGTAATTCTTTACGAACAACGATTTGGTAAGTGTATTCGTCCATCCAAGCATCTGAGGCAACAAAGTAACCATCTGTACCAACCTTGTCTCCCCATGAGTTTTCAACTTTCCACTTAGTTGATTTACCATTTTCATCCAAATCAACACCTGTCAAGACCATAGCGTGGGTCATCAAGCTTTCGCTGTAGTCCAAACGTCCAGCCTTGTCTTGAGTGAGTTGAATATCCATGCTTGATTCAAAATCATAAACATCTGTCGCAAGAATCCCTGCTTTACGGTTGCTGAGCTGACCGACATCTGAACCAAACCAGACAGTTTCTCCTGTTTGCATTTGGGCAATCGCCAATTCTTTCAAGCGTTCCATCGGTACGTTGATGTAACGAACCGCACGGCTACCAACGACATTTCCCAACATCTCAACTGTGTAAGATTTCCCATAAGGTTTATCAGCAGTTGGAGCATTGATGACAGAAACGTAGTCTTCTAGTGGAAGGTCAACGTATTTCTTGTAAAATTCTTGTGGGGTGATGCCTTTTTCGCTTTTGTAGTTGTTGTCCTTATCGCGATAAGCAAAGTCAAACTGACGTGGTGGAAGCCCTAGTGACATGGCAAGGAAGTTAAAGATTTCTTGCAAGAGGTCTTCTTTCTTAGCTTGAACAGTCACTTGGTCAGCGCCAGAAGCCAAGAGGTCGCGTAAGATTTGAGCATCTTGACGAAGCAATTTGTTAAGGATGGCATTTAGCTCACGGCTGCTGCTAGATGAGACAGATTCTGGATAAACAGACTTAGGTACGACACCGTATTTTTCAAAGAGAGAAACTACCATATCCCATTGTCCGCCATCTTGTTGTGGAGTTTGGAGTAGGAAGCTAACCTTGCGGCTAGTCAATTCTTGATCTGCAGTCGCAATCACTTGCTCCAAGAACCAGTTAGACTTTTCATACTTGTCCCAGAAGAAGGTGTGCGCTTGTGACAATTCAAAGTTTTCAAGTTTGTATTGAGAGATGAGTTTGTGGCGGAAAGTATTAAGTGCCGCAAACATCCAGCAACGACCAGATGCTTTCTGGTTAGTGACCTTGTCCTTAGTCAAGTCAAGTGAGAAAACTGGTGTGTTGTCGACATGGCTTTGACGACGCTCGAGGGCTGCAAAAATTCCATTGTGGCTAGCAGCATTTTCGATAGCTTGGTACTTTACATTTGCTTCATAGTTAGCAAATAATTTATCTGTAAATGATTCTTGAATCGCGTTCATAAAATCCTCCTTTTTTCTTACTGTCTATTATAACTCTTTTCACAAAGGAAGCAACCAAAAACTGAAAAAGGCAAGGATATTTTCCTCGCATTTTCCTAATATTTCATGGTACTGCTATCACTAGCTGACACTTTCAAGCAAAGCTTCTAGTTCTTCCTTACTTAGGCGACGCCATTCCCCAGGTTTCAGATTTTCATCCAAGGTTAAAGTTCCCATAGTCAGACGTTGCAAGTCTACCACTTCCTTGCCACAATAAGCTACCATGCGTTTGACCTGGTGGAATTTCCCTTCTGCAATGGTCACACGAACCAGACTTTGATTCTTTTCTACATCCATAGACACAAGCTCCAGCTTGGCAGGTTGGCAGGTAAAGTCCTTGAGCGGAATGCCCTTGGCAAATGTCTCAATGTCTTCATCCGTCATGATTCCATTGACTTGCGCCAGATAAGTCTTATCCACATGGCGTTTTGGTGAAAGAAGAGCATGAGCCAGCTGGCCATCATTGGTCAAGAGCAAGAGTCCATGCGTATCGATATCCAAACGTCCTACTGGGAAAACTTCCTTTGAACGAGCTAAGTCATCCAACAAATCCAGTACAGTTTTGTGTTTGGGATCTTCAGTCGCTGAGATAACCCCCTGTGGCTTGTTCATCATATAGTAGACAAACTCTTCATAGTGTAAAACTTGCCCATCAAAGCAAATCTCATCTGCTTCTTCATTAATTTGCAGTTTGGCTGATTTTTCCTTTTTGCCATTGACCGTCACGCGCCCAGCCTTTAGAAAGTTTTTGACCTCCGTCCTGCTACCGACAGCACAGGCAACTAAAAATTTATCTAATCTCATAGGGCTATTATATCATGAAAAAGCATAGACTTAGAACAAAAAAAGCCGCCTGATTGGGCGACTTAATTTTTTTATAGGGAGATTATTATGAAAAAGTTTTAGGAGTATAAGTTAAGTTCTTCTTAACTTATGAGATAAGTATACAGCTCCTATCTTAAAGTTTCCTTAAGTATTTTTAACTGTAAGATTTTTCCATTTTTCTCGCCAGTTTTTCTTAGATAAACGCTGTTGATAAAGCTTCATTCGGTCTTGATTTTCTATGAAATGAGGAGTTGGACGAACTTGAAAGTTCAAAATATCCTTTAAACCATAAGGCGCAAAAAGCTCTAAAGTTGCGTTAGCTTGCAAGCGAAGTCCTACTGCCGTACAACGTTCAGGATATTTACTCATGGCATCGCAGGAATTTCTATACGGAGGCGTATGGGGACTGTGTTGGTGCATATAGACCTGATTTTTTAATTCCCATTGGTACTGGGGAAAATCTTCTCTCAACTTGTTCTCTATAGCCAGCGTTTCTTCATAACTCACATCTGGGTCAAAGAAAATCACATCCACATCCGTTTCACGATCAAAGGCTGGTTTATCTGACAAAAGATTCCAGATAAAATTTCGAACTGAACCAGCTGCCAACCAGGAATCTTTCAACTCCAAGTCACGGATGATGGTCAAAATAGCCATCATGTCAGAATTTTCCCTAAAAGAGTCTAAAATTTCAGTCTTATTTTTCAATGTATTCATACCCTAAATGTTCATAAGCCTTGGCTGTCGCGACCCGTCCTGAACGAGTTCGCATGATAAAGCCTTTCTGGATCAGGTAAGGTTCGTACATATCCTCTACCGTCTCACGCTCTTCAGCGATATTAACCGAAAGGGTACCTAGACCGACAGGACCACCACCGTACATTTCAATCATGGTACGGAGAATTTTCTGGTCCACATAGTCCAAACCTTCATGGTCTACATCCAGCATGGTCAAAGCCTTATCCGTAATCACATCATCAATCAAGCCATCGCCCATAATCTGCGCAAAGTCACGCACGCGCTTGAGAAGACGATTGGCGATACGAGGAGTCCCACGGCTACGGAGAGCTAACTCCGAAGCTGCTTCATGAGTGATTTCCATCTCAAAGATATCTGCCGTCCGCTCGACAATCTCTGTCAAGTCGTCATGGGTATAGTATTCCATGTGACCAGTGATTCCAAAACGGGCACGAAGAGGATTTGAGAGCATCCCTGCTCGTGTCGTCGCACCAATCAAGGTAAAAGGTGGTAAGTCTAGATGGACACTACGACTAGCTTCCCCTGCTCCAATCATGATGTCGATGTAGAAATCTTCCATAGCACTGTAAAGCACCTCTTCTACTGACATAGGCAAGCGATGAATCTCATCGATAAAAAGAACATCTCCTGGCTCCAAGTCATTCAAAATCGCTACCAAATCACCGGCTTTTTCGATAACGGGACCAGACGTTTGCTTGAGATTGACTCCCAATTCATTGGCAATGACAAAAGCCATGGTTGTTTTCCCGAGACCTGGAGGGCCAAACAAAAGAACATGGTCCAGTGCCTCATCACGCATTTTTGCTGCCTCGATAAAGATTTGAAGCTGATCCTTGACCTTGTCTTGTCCGATATATTCACGTAAATATTGGGGACGGAGGGTACGTTCTACCAACTCCTCATCGCCCATGATTTCATTATCTAAAATTCTACTCATGTTCCTATTATAGCAAAAATCTAGTAGACAAACAAAAAAGCCACCTGATTGGGTGGCTTCTTTAGGGAGATTATTATGAAAAAGAAAAGTTTAGGATTTCTATTAAATAAAGTTAGGAGGTCTTTATTTAATATCCATATGATACAAGAGAAGACTTAAAGTTAGCTTAACCTATAAATTTTATTTTTTTGCTAGAGATTTTAACTACTACCAGCCAAAGCAGAAAAGTTAGGAGGCAGATACTCACCACTATTAAGTATGTTTCTTCCTTTGTTAAAAGGTTCTGCCAATTAAGCCGGATTCCTAATTTTTCTTGAAATTCTTCTAATAAACTACTATTCCCCATAAATGTAGTTTCTAATTGCTCCTTCATTAAGACCTGTCTATAAAGAGAAGCAAGATAGGTAGCCGGTGTGCACTTCATGAGAACTTGAGCGAAGTTAGGAAGAATTCCCATTGGTACATAAGTTCCTACTAAAAATCCTGAAGCTGTACCTACAATTGTAGCCAATTTACCCAGACTATCTACTGACTGGAAATGATAAATCAAGAGTACATTTACCAATGTTGAAAGGAGACTACTTAGCAGCATGATTAAACTTATTTCAAATAGCTTACTCATAGCTTGAATTTCTTGAAAGTAAAGGCTCATAACAATAAGCATAAAGGCTTGCATAACAAAGGAAATGATAAGGCTACTAATAAGATAAGACAGTTGCAAACCCCAGCTCCCTAAATCTGTCAAAAAGAGATCCTGATCCACTTGATTTTCACGGTCTTGTACCATCTGGGTCAAAGCTGTAAAACTGGTTGTAATCCCAGTCACAGCCAAGGTTCCACCCATCAGCCAGTTATTTAATAGACTCTTATTATCAGGAAGTTGGGACCAGGTATCCATCAAATTTTTCTGCAAAAAAATGATATAGAGTAGAAAGGAAATCAAAGCTCCCAGTAATGAGAAAAAGACTCCTGAACGATTACGAAAATACAACAAAAAATCACGTTTTAATAAGGCAAACATTAGCGCACCTCTCTTCCTGTAAGGGCTATGAAGGCATCATCCATAGTTCCTGGACGAAATTCAAAGCCAGCAATCTTCTCACGAACTTGAGTCAAATAATCAATAGCTTCTAATTGGCTCTTAGGATAAAGACTATACTCAAACTCATTTTCCTTTTCCACAGTCATATTTTTAGGTAAGAATTTCTCCACCTGCTTATCTTTAAAACAAATTTTTAAAAGATTGGAAGCGTACTCACTTTTAATCTCAGTAGCAGAACCTTGGGCAATAACCTTTCCATGATCTATAACATAAAGTTGATCTGCCTCATCTGCTTCATCCAGATAATGAGTCGTTAAGATAATAGTCATCCCTTCATCTCTTTGTAGACGATACAATAAATCCCAAATGGATTTGCGAGTCTGAATATCTAGTCCAGTCGTAGGCTCATCTAGAAATAAAATATCGGGATTGGATAGGAGAGCCCGAGCAATGTCAACTCGACGTTTCTGTCCTCCTGATAAAGTTCCATAAAGTTGTTTCTGAAAAGCAGTCAACCCTAGTTGATTGATTAAATCTTCCACACGACCACCTTTAATCCCCTTATACTGCTGGGCTCGAATGGTTAGGTTTTCTTTGACTGTCAACTTTTCATCCAATACACTTGCTTGAAAAACAACTCCAATCCTAGTATTGGGCGCATAGATGATTTGACCATTAGTTGCTCGTTTAAGTCCGATTAACATTGAAATCGTGGTCGATTTCCCAGCCCCGTTAGGTCCTAATATTGCATTAAAACTCCCTTTTTTAAACTCTAAATTTATATTTCTAACTACTGTATGGTCTCCATACTTCTTAGTGAGGCCTTTTGCTTGTAAAATCATATTCCCTTCCTCCTTTTTACACCTTCAGTTTAACAAAAAGGAGAAAGAAAAAATATAGTTTGGTGTTATGTGGTCGAAATGGATGATTATGTGGTCAATTCTACCTTAAAACTTCTGCATTTGAACATAAAAAAAGCCACCTGATTTGGTGGCTTCTTTAGGGAGATTATTATGAAAAAGAAAAGTTTAGGATTTCTATTAAATAAAGTTAGGAGGTCTTTACTTAATAACTATATGATACAAGAGAAGACTTAAAGTTAACTTAAGATAAAAGAATTATTTTAAGTTTTTTCGATTCACCCAAATCATTCCTGTACAATCATAAGTAGATAAGGTTTCAAACCCCAGAGAACGATAGAATCCCAAAGTTTTTCCTGTCTCTTCAGTCGCTAGTTGTACTTGGTAGGCATCCTTATAGTCAGCTAAGGCTTCTTTCATCAAGTTACTTCCAATCCCTTGGCGCTGATAACTAGGCAAAACAATCAAATCCTGGACAAAAACGGATGTAAAACCGTCTCCAACCAGACGCACTAAACCAACGATTTCCTCACCATCACGGGCAAGATAAGTCGTTAGCGAATGAGACAAGGCCTGCTCCAACATCTGTGGCTGATTGGTATAGTTTGTCCAACCAACTGCCTGATAGAGATGTAAAACGTCATCAATTGAAATAGATGTTTCTTTTGTAAATTTTATCATAGTAGAACCTTTCTAACATTGCCTAAGCGATTTTATCTGCTGCCCATTTTTATCAAAATTTTCAGGATGCAACCACGCTTCCAAGCGAGCTTTGACTTGAGGCCAGTCCTTATCGATCATGGAAAACCAATCCGTATCTCTGGTGCGACCTTTATAGATAACAGCTTGGCGGAAGGTTCCTTCATAGACAAAGCCCAAACGCTCTGCTGCTTTTCTAGAAGGTAGATTTAGTGCATCACATTTCCACTCATAACGGCGATAGTTGAGCTCTTCGAAGACATAACGCGCTAGCAAATAGTGGGCTTCTGTTCCCATCCTAGTCTGTTTGAGAGCCAGAGAAAAGGTCACCGCGCCAACTTCAATCACGCGATTGTTTTGGTCAATGCGCATGAGCGAAAAAGTTCCCAAGGTCTTGCGAGTTTCCTTATCTATAATCGCATAGTAAAAGCGATCCTTACGAGCCAACATCTGATTTAAAAGACTAACCAGTTCCTCCATATCTGCCACTGGCTCCTGAAAGAGGTAGGTCCACATCTCACGAGGGCTATCTGGGCTATAGACAGCTAATAAATCCTCTGCATGCTTTTCCACCGATAGAGCTTCGATAATCGTATACTGTCCTTCTATACGTACAAGTGAAGGCAAAACTCCAGGTGTGTCGTCTACAGGTTCACCAATCATCTGACCATATTCGTTTACTGGCATTGGTTTCTCCTTATCTTACTTTTATAACTTTAAAGATGTAAATAGTATATCACATCTCACAGGTGATCTACAAAAAGTCCTCCAGAACTTAGCTCTGAAGGACTTTTAAATTTATTTCACAACAATATTTACAAGTTTGTTCGGTACACTAATCACCTTAACGATTTCCTTGCCATCAATCTCTGCTTTGACTTTTTCGTCAGCCAGAGCAATTTCTTGCAATTCTTCGCGTGAAAGGTCTTTAGCGACCATGAGTTTAGCACGGACTTTCCCTTTGATTTGGACGACGATTTCAATTTCGTCTTCAACCAATTTGCTTTCGTCCCATGTTGGCCAAGCTACGTAAGAGATAGACTCGCCTGTTGCTGCCACTGTTTTCCAGAGTTCTTCTGCCAAGTGAGGCGCAAATGGGGCAATCAATTGGATAAAGCCTTTGGCGTAGTCCACATAGAGTTTGTCTTCCTTGTTCGCCGCATTGACAAAGACCATAAGTTGGGCAATGGCTGTGTTGAATTTCATGGACTCGATTTGCTCTGTGACAGCCTTAACGGTTTCGTTATAAACCTTGTCTAGAGCGCCATTGTTTTCCACAACGATTTCTTTACTTGTAATCAAACGGTAAACACGGTCAAGGAATTTACGGCTTCCTTCCAGACCTTCTTCTGACCAAGCGATAGAAGCATCGAGTGGTCCCATAAACATTTCATAGACACGAAGGGTATCAGCACCGTATTGTTCCACTACATCGTCTGGGTTAACCACGTTCTTGAGGGATTTAGACATCTTAGCTGGTGCTTGCTCCAATTCTTCCCCTGTTTCCACGTGGAAGAAGGAACCGTCACGTTTTTCAACCTTATCAGTCGCCACAAGAGCACCACGGTGGTCACGGTAGCTTGTTCCTAAGATCATTCCTTGGTTAAAGAGTTTTTGGAATGGTTCTTTGGTTGGAACAACACCGATATCATAGAGGAATTTATGCCAGAAACGAGCGTAAAGTAAGTGGAGAACGGCGTGTTCTGCACCACCCACGTAGATATCTACTGGCAACCATTGTTTGAGGAGATCCTCATCAGCCAATTTCTCTGTATTATGTGGATCAATGTAACGGAGGTAGTACCAGCTTGAACCAGCCCATTGTGGCATAGTGTTGGTTTCACGACGACCTTTGACACCATCTTCACGAGTCACTTCCAGCCAGTCTGTCAAGTTGGCCAATGGGCTTTCCCCAGTACCTGAAGGGCGGATGTCCTTGGTGACTGGCAAGACAAGTGGCAAGTCACTTTCTGGAACGGCTGTTGAAGTTCCATCTTCCCAATGAATAATTGGGATTGGTTCACCCCAGTAACGTTGACGGCTAAAGAGCCAGTCGCGGAGACGGTAAGTCACCTTCTCTTGACCACAGCCGTTTTCTTCCAACCAAGCTACAATTTTAGCAATGGCGTCTTCTTTGTTAAGCCCGTTCAAGAAGTCAGAGTTGACGTGAAGGCCATCTTCTGTGTGGGCAGCTTCTTCTACATTTCCACCTTCCAGCACTTCTACGATTGGAAGGCCGAATTGTTTAGCAAATTCCCAGTCACGTTGGTCGTGGGCAGGTACGGCCATAACAGCACCTGTTCCATAGCTAGAAAGAACATAGTCCGCAATCCAGATTGGAATTTCTTTGCCATTGACAGGGTTGATAGCATAAGCACCCGTCCAAACCCCTGTTTTTTCCTTGGCAAGGTCAGTACGAGCCAAGTCTGATTTGAGGCTGGCTTGGTGTTTGTAGTCTGCTACAGCCTTAGCCTGTTCAGGACTTGTGATGGCATCTACTAGTTCATGCTCAGGTGCCAAAACAGTGAAGGTCGCACCAAAGAGGGTATCCGGACGTGTCGTAAAGACGGTGAATTCCTTGTCTGTCCCTTTTACTTTGAAAGTTACGTTAGCACCAGTTGATTTACCAATCCAGTTGCGTTGCATGTCCTTGATAGACTCTGGCCAGTCAAGATCATCCAAGTCATTGAGCAAACGCTCAGCATAGGCAGTAATTTTAAGCATCCATTGTCGCATTGGTTTGCGGACAACTGGATAGCCACCACGCTCAGAAGTTCCGTCAGGAAGAACTTCTTCGTTGGCGATAGCTGTTCCCAATTCTTCAACCCAGTTTACTGGCACTTCCGCTTCATAGGCCAAGCCTTTTTCATAAAGCTTGGTGAAAATCCATTGCGTCCACTTGTAGTAGTTCGGATCTGTAGTATTAACTTCACGATCCCAGTCGTAAGAGAATCCAAGCGCATTGATTTGGCGTTTGAAGTTGGCAATGTTTTCTGCTGTGAATTCCGCTGGGTCATTCCCTGTATCCATAGCATATTGCTCTGCAGGCAAACCAAAAGCATCCCAACCCATTGGGTGAAGGACGTTGTAGCCTTGCGCACGTTTGTAACGACTGAGAATATCTGTCGCTGTATAGCCTTCTGGGTGCCCTACGTGCAGACCTGCTCCAGATGGATAAGGGAACATATCAAGCGCATAAAACTTAGGTTTTGAAGCGTCTGTTCCTGTCTTAAAGGTGTGATGGTCAGCCCAGTATTTTTGCCACTTAGGCTCGATTTCTTTATGATTGTAAAAACTCATGCTGTCTCTCCAATTTTCGTGATGCTCCTATTATACCATTTTTAGAAAAAATATTGTTCCTCTTTTCGTGTTTTTTATCGTTTTGACCCATGAATATTCGACTATTTTACTGTCTTTTTTTGAATTTTTTCCTATTTACATAAATATCCTGATAAAAATTTCATATTAAATAATATAGATGCATGATAGTCCTTTTTATGGTAGAATATAGGAAAGTGCTTTCTCAGAAGGAGGAAAATATGAACAAACAAACCATCGCTGTTTTAGGGCCTGGTTCTTGGGGTACTGCACTGTCACAAGTTCTTAATAACAATGGTCACGAAGTGCGTATCTGGGGAAATATTCCTGACCAAATTGATGAAATTAATACACAACATACTAACAAACGCTATTTTAAGGATATTGTATTAGACGATGAAATTGTGGCCTATCATGATTTGGCAGAAGCATTGAAGGGTGTTGATGCTGTCTTGTTTGTGGTACCTACTAAGGTGACCAGATTGGTAGCTCAACAAGTGGCTGCTGTTTTGGATCATAAAGTGGTGGTCATGCATGCTTCAAAAGGTCTCGAGCCCAATAGTCACAAACGTCTTTCAACCATTCTAGAAGAAGAAATCCCTGAAGAGTTACGTAGTGAGATTGTAGTTGTATCTGGTCCTAGCCATGCAGAAGAAACGATTGTACGTGACATTACCTTGATCACGGCTGCATCCAAGGATTTACAAACTGCTCAATATGTCCAGACACTCTTTAGCAACCACTACTTCCGTCTTTATACCAATACAGATGTGATTGGAGTAGAAACAGCTGGTGCTCTTAAAAATATCATTGCCGTTGGTGCAGGAGCCCTTCATGGACTTGGCTTTGGAGACAATGCAAAGGCAGCTATTATCACGCGCGGCCTTGCAGAAATTACCCGTCTTGGTGTCAAGCTTGGTGCAAATCCGTTAACTTACAGTGGACTTTCTGGAGTTGGAGATTTGATTGTTACCGGAACTTCTATCCACTCACGTAACTGGCGTGCTGGAGATGCTCTTGGACGTGGTGAAGCCTTGGCAGATATCGAAGCCAATATGGGAATGGTCATCGAAGGAATTTCAACAACCAAAGCGGCTTACGAATTGGCACAAGAACTTGGAGTTTATATGCCAATCACCCAAGCCATCTACCAAGTTATTTATGAAAATGTTAATATTAAGGATGCCGTTGCTGAACTCATGAGTACTGAGTTCAAAGCGGAAAACGAGTGGTCATAATCACCGTTAGAAAGGATGCTCATGAAGCAAAAAGTTAGAAAAGCTGTTATCCCTGCTGCGGGGCTTGGAACTCGTTTCCTTCCAGCAACCAAAGCCTTGGCCAAAGAAATGTTGCCAATCGTGGATAAACCAACTATTCAATTCATCGTTGAAGAAGCCCTTAAATCTGGAATTGAGGATATTCTTGTAGTAACAGGGAAATCAAAACGATCTATCGAAGACCATTTTGATTCAAACTTTGAACTAGAGTACAACCTTAAGGAAAAAGGAAAAACCGACCTTTTAAAACTAGTTGACGAAACAACTGGTATGCGCCTTCACTTCATCCGTCAAACACACCCACGTGGACTCGGAGATGCCGTTTTACAAGCCAAAGCTTTCGTTGGAAATGAACCGTTTGTGGTTATGCTTGGAGATGACCTCATGGATATCACAGATGATAGTGCTATTCCATTGACCAAACAACTTATAAATGATTATGAGCAAACTCATGCTTCTACTATCGCTGTGATGCCTGTCCCACATGAAGAAGTTTCTTCATACGGTGTTATCGCTCCTCAAGGGGAAGGAAATGGCGGTCTTTACAGTGTTGAAACCTTCGTTGAAAAGCCAGCACCTGAAGACGCACCAAGTGATCTAGCCATCATCGGCCGTTACCTTCTCACACCTGAGATTTTCGGTATTCTTGAAAATCAAAAACCTGGTGCGGGAAATGAAATCCAACTAACAGATGCTATCGATACCCTCAACAAAACCCAACGAGTATTTGCTCGCGAGTTTAAAGGTGCACGTTACGATGTCGGAGATAAGTTTGGATTTATGAAGACGTCCATTGAATACGCCCTCAAACATCCTCAAGTCAAAGATCACTTAAAAGACTACTTGATTGATCTTGGAAAAGAACTTTCAGAGGAGAAATAAATCTTTAAAACTAGGTTGAGTATACCTGGTTTTTTTGTTGCTAAGCACCTCTAAACCTATATTAAGACTAATTTCTTAAAACAGATGCTTTTATGGTATAATAATAAGAGGTGAAGAAATAAATGAAGAATAAATTGTTAGAATATAAAGAAAAAGGACTGGCTTTCCTTCAGTTCCTAAAAACAAAACTTAAAAAAATAGATTTAGGCAAAATTGGTCGTAATAATTCTAAGAAGAAAAAACAAACCAAAACTAGTATTTGGGCAATCTTTGCCAATATCTTGCTGGGAATTAAAGCAACCTTTAATACCCTATTTATCATCGCCTTCATTGGTGGACTTTTAGGTACTGGGGTTGTTTTGGGTTATGCTGTTTCTCTATTTGACAAAGTAACCATTCCTCAGACAGAAGATCTGGTCAAACAAGTGAATGATATCTCATCTATCTCCGACATTCGATATGCAGACGGCTCCTTAATTGGATCAATCGAAAGTGACCTCCTTCGAACTTCTGTTACATCTGACGCTATTTCAGATAATCTCAAACAAGCTATTGTTGCAACCGAAGATGAACACTTTGCGGAACACAATGGTGTCGTTCCTAAAGCTGTGATTCGTGCCAGTCTAGGAAAATTCATCGGCCTTGGTTCCTCTAGTGGAGGATCTACCCTAACACAGCAACTTATCAAACAACAAGTAGTGGGTGATGCTCCTACACTTGCTCGTAAAGCAAGTGAGATTGTGAATGCCTTGGCCTTAGAGCGAGCCATGAGTAAGGATGAAATTCTAACTACCTATCTCAACGTCGCTCCATTTGGTCGTAACAATAAAGGTCAAAATATCGCAGGTGCTCAACAAGCTGCTAAAGGGATTTTTGGGGTTGACGCCAATCAACTTAGTGTTCCACAAGCAGCCTTTATAGCGGGTTTGCCACAAAGTCCTATCTCCTACTCTCCTTATGAAGCGACTGGTGAAATGAAGAGTGAAGAAGATATGGAACTTGGAATCAAGCGCTCCAAAGATGTTCTCTACAATATGTACCGAACTGGAGTTCTCAGCCAAGAAGACTACGAAACCTATAAAGCTTATGACATCAAGCAAGATTTCTTGCCTGCAGAAAATGTAGATGTAGCTGCGAAAGGATTCCTCTACTTCACTGCACTCAATGAAGCTACTAACCTCATGTATGATTATATGGTCAAAAAAGATAACGTTTCTGAACAAGAACTCAAAAATGAATCCATCCAAAAATCTTACCATGAATTAGCTGAAAAAGAGATTAAAAATGGAGGTTATCGAGTCACAACTACCATTGATAAAACAATCCATACGGCTATGCAAAATGCAGTCGCAAACTATGGTTACCTTGTAGATGATAGCTCAGGTCAACCTGAAGTTGGAAATGTCTTAATGGATAATCAAACAGGAGCAATTTTAGGTTTTATAGGCGGACGAGATTACCAAAACAATCAAAATAATCATGCTTTTGATACTAAACGCTCTCCTGCCTCTACTACTAAGCCACTATTAGCTTATGGTATTGCTATTGACCAAGGATTGATGGGAAGTGCTAGTATCCTATCAAACTATCCTACCAACTTTGCTAACGGAACCCCTATCATGCACGTCAACAGTCCAGGAACAGCTATGATAAACCTTAAGGAAGCCCTCAATTATTCATGGAACATCCCTGCCTACTGGACCTATCGTATGCTCCGTGAAAAAGGAGTTGATGTCCGTTCTTACATGGAAAAAATGGGCTATGAGATCCCAGAATACGGCATTGAAAGTCTTCCTATGGGTGGAGGAATCGAAGTTACTGTAGCTCAACATACAAATGGATATCAAACACTTGCTAATAATGGAGTTTACCATAAAAAATACATGATTTCGAAAATCGAAAAAAGCAATGGCGAGGTCATTTATGAGCATAAAGACGAACCTGTTCAGGTCTATTCTAAAGCTACTGCAACCATTATGCAAAGTCTATTGAGAGACGTTCTTTCATCACGGGTAACCACAAGCTTCCAAAGCGATCTTGCTTCCATCAATTCTAAGTTAGCAGGTGCTGATTGGATCGGTAAAACTGGTACAACTAACGAAGAAGGTGATATGTGGCTCATGCTTTCAACTCCAAGATTGACTCTTGGAGGCTGGGTTGGTCACGATGATAATAGTCCCCTAGCTAACGGCGCATACTTCCGTAATGCTAAGTACATGGCTAATCTGGTAAATGCTATTCAACAAGCTTCTCCTTCTGCTTGGGGAACTGAGCGTTTCAGCCTTGATTCAAGTGTAACTTCTTCTCAAGTTCTTAAATCAACTGGTCAAAAGCCAGGACGAGTTAATCTCAACGGAAAAGATTACGAAATTGGTGGAGAGACTGTTACAAGTTACTGGGCCAACCAAGCTGGTGCCCCAACTACGACCTTCCACTTTGCAATTGGTGGTAGTGAGGCTGACTATCGACATGCTTGGAATACAATTGTTGGAAATCTAATAAAACAAGATAACAATAACGATAATAACAGTAGCAACAGCAATAATAACAACGGTAACAGTAACAGTAATAACAGTAGCAACAGCAATAATAACAACGGTAACAGTAACAGTAATAACAGTAGCAACAACAATAATAACAACGGTAACAGTAACAGTAATAACAGTAGCAACAACAATAATAACAACGGTAACAGTAACAGTAATAACAGTAGCAACAACTCTTCTTCGAATAGATCCCAACGCTAGTACATCTATTATCAAGAGTATTTGTCCTAACTCGACTTTTATATGAATCAGTATCAAAAGAATATTTTTAAGGGAACCATTTACTCCCTCCTATCTGGATTAATATGGGGTATTTGTGGCATTTTAGGAGAATTCTTCTTTACGCATTATCAAGTATCATCCGGCTGGATTACTTCCATGCGACTAAGCCTTGCAGGTGGTTTCGTGCTCATCTTGTCTAGCTTTAAGTTTCGCTCACAGCTATTCGATATCTGGAGAAAGCGCAAAAACTACCTGCCTTTTCTGGCTTATGCCATCTTAGGAATTTTCTCTGTTCAGTATTTCTTCTATCTCTGTGTAGAATACTCTAATGCGACAACTGCAACCATCCTACAATTTATCAGCCCTGTCTTCATTCTCATATACAACCGCATCATCTACAAGAAAAAAGCTTCTAAAAAAGCAATCTTCTATGTTTTAACTGCTATGCTTGGGGTCTTTTTGATGGCTACCAAAGGCGATCTTTCTAAGTTATCCATCACTCCTATCGCTTTATTAACTGGACTTCTCAGTGCGCTGGGCGTCATGTTTAATGTCATCTTACCCCAGACATTTGCTCGAAAATATGGTTTTGTTCCTACTGTTGGTTGGGGAATGATGCTGGCTGGACTCTTTAGTAATTTTCTCTATCCTGTTTATAGAATTAGTTTTCAGCTGGATTGGGTGAGCATCTTGATTTGTTTGACCATTGCCTTTTTGGGAACAGCTTTTGCCTTTTTCCTATCTATGAAGGCTGTATCACTCGTATCCCCATTGGTGGTGTCAGTGGTCAGTGCAAGTGAACCGCTATCCTCTGCTATTCTAAGCGTTCTATTTCTAGGTCTTGTCTTGGACGGCTACCTGCTATTAGCTATGATTTTGATTATTATTCCCATGATCTTCTTATCCATCGAAGAATCAAAGGACAAACTAAAAGAATCTTCTTTTAACACTTAAGGCTTCAATTTTAAAGCCTTTTTTGGTAGAATAGTAAGCATTACAAAGAGTGAGGAGACATCTATGACTGCTACAAAAATGAATGCACAAGAAATTATCCAATTTATCGCAAATGCTGAGAAAAAGACAAGTGTAAAAGTGACCTTTGAGGGGCAACTTACTGGATCTATCCCTGCTTCTGTTACCAAGCTTGGAAATGTTCTCTTTGGAGACTGGAAGGATATCGCACCTTTTCTTGAAGGACTAACAGAAAATAAAGATTATGTTGTTGAGCAAGACGCTCGCAACTCAGCTGTACCTCTCCTTGATAAACGCGACATCAATGCTCGTATCGAGCCAGGTGCTATTATCCGTGACCAGGTTGAGATTGGCGACAACGCTGTTATCATGATGGGAGCTGTTATCAATATCGGTGCAGAAATCGGAGCTGGCACTATGATTGATATGGGAGCTATTTTAGGCGGACGTGCTATTGTCGGTAAAAATAGTCACGTCGGTGCCGGAGCTGTTCTTGCAGGTGTTATCGAACCAGCTAGTGCAGAGCCTGTCCGTGTTGGTGATAATGTACTCATCGGTGCTAACGCTGTAGTCATCGAAGGTGTTCAAATCGGTAGCGGTTCTGTTGTCGCTGCAGGTGCCATCGTCACTCAAGATGTTCCAGAAAATGTTGTGGTAGCTGGTGTTCCAGCTCGTGTTATCAAAGAAATCGATAGCCAAACCCAACAAAAAACAGCGCTAGAAGATGCGCTTCGCACCTTGTAATTAGTAACAGAGGCGGAAATATTTCCAGCCTCTTTCTCGTATCAATAGAAGGAAATTAGATATGTTAGATTTAATTCAAACTCGACGCGATCTTCACCAAATTCCGGAGATTGGTTTAGAAGAATTCAAGACTCAAGCTTATTTACTCAATGTCATTGAAACATTAACAGCTGGCAAGGATTTTGTTCAGATTCGGACCTGGCAGACAGGTATTTTAGTTTACTTGCAGGGAAGTCAGCCAGAACGTACCATTGGTTGGCGGACAGACATTGATGGACTCCCAATCGTTGAACAAACAGGCCTTCCTTTTGCCTCTCAACACCCAGACCGCATGCATGCTTGTGGACACGATTTTCACATGACCATTGCCCTTGGAAGTCTCGAACGTGCTCTAGAAAACCAACCCAAAAACAATCTCCTCTTTCTCTTCCAACCTGCCGAGGAAAACGAAGCCGGCGGCATGCTCATGTATGAAGACGATGCCTTTGGCGACTGGTTGCCTGACCAATTCTATGGACTCCATGTCCGTCCAGACTTAAAAGTTGGACAAATTGCGACCAATACCCATACACTCTTTGCAGGAACTTGCGAAGTCAAGATTCGTTTCAAGGGTAAAGGCGGTCACGCTGCCTTTCCACATCAAGCAAACGACGCTCTGATTGCAGCTAGCTATTTTGTCACTCAAGTTCAGTCGGTCGTCAGTCGTAATGTCGACCCTATCGAGGGAGCTGTCGTCACTTTCGGTGTTTTTCAAGCTGGTACAACCAACAATGTCATCGCTGATACAGCCTTCCTGCATGGAACCATTCGAGCTCTTACACACAATATGAGTCTCTTGGTACAAAAACGTGTCAAAGCCATCGCTGAAGGTGTCGCAGCTGCTTTTGATATGGATTTGGAAGTTGAACTCAAGCAGGGAGGTTACCTACCTGTCGAAAACAACCCTAAATTAGCCCAGGAATTGATGACTTTCTTTGATGAAAAAGAGGGCATTGAACTAATCGACATCGAACCTGCCATGACAGGAGAAGACTTTGGTTATCTTCTCTCTAAGGTTCCTGGTGTCATGTTCTGGCTTGGCATTGACAGCCCTTATGCTCTTCACCATCCACAGATGAGTCCTAAGGAAGAAGCTCTGGCTGTCGGTGTTGAGGCTGTATCAAGCTTTTTAGCCAAGAAAGCTGCGGAGTAAACAATGAAAAAAGCCTTACGCAAGCAGGTCTTGCAAGAACTCAAATCTCTATCCAAAGAAGAAAAGGAAGTCATGGGCGCTTGGTTGACTGAGCAACTACTTCTACATCCCTTCTACAAGGAAGCAAAAACCATCGCCACTTACCTGTCTTTTCCTCATGAATTTCAGACAGCTAGACTCATTGAAGAAGCTCAAAAAAATGGAAAGACTATCCTCATTCCCAAAACCTATCCACATGGGAAAATGGACTTTGTTCTATATGAACCAGAGAAACTCGAAAGAAATTCTTTTGGACTTCTTGAACCACAGGGGGAAGCTATTGTCTTTGAGCCGTCTCAGATTGACTTGATCCATGTTCCCGGTTTAGCTTTCAACACTTCTGGCTATCGAGTTGGTTACGGAGGTGGCTACTACGACCGTTACTTGGAGCATTTTTCTGGTCACACCATTAGTACACTTTATCCTTGTCAGATTCAGGATTTCCATCCTGATCCACATGATATTCCCGTTGAAGAGGTGCTCATCTATGAAAGAAATTTTTGATCGTCGTTATCCTGTCACGAGCTTCTTTCTTCTCGTGACCACCCTGGTTTTTATACTCATGTTTCTAACCAGTGGTTTCAATTACACAAGCGCAGCTACCTTGTATAAATTCGGAGCTGTTTATCCCCCAGCAATTAAGGCCATGCCTGAACAAATCTGGCGCCTATTCTCGGCAACCTTTGTTCACATTGGCTTGGAGCACTTTTTAGTCAATATGCTATCCCTTTACTTCTTAGGACGTCAGATGGAGCAAATCTTTGGCTCCAAACAGTTTTTCTTTATCTACCTTTTATCAG
The DNA here is from genome assembly GCF_965111935.1 of Streptococcus sp. Marseille-Q7087. NCBI lineage: Bacteria > Bacillati > Bacillota > Bacilli > Lactobacillales > Streptococcaceae > Streptococcus > Streptococcus sp. Marseille-Q7087. Next base: position 1,571,844 of record NZ_CBCOPJ010000001.1, read on the forward strand.
GTATGATGGGAAATCTCTTTGTCCTCGTTTTTAGCCCTAATGCTATTACCGCGGGTGCTTCAACTGCTCTCTACGGTATGTTCGCCTCTATTGTCGTTCTTCGTTATGCTTCACGCAATCCCTATCTCCAACAGCTCGGGCAATCCTACCTTTCCCTCTTGGTCATCAATCTAGTAGGTAGCGTTTTAATGCCAGGTATTAGCCTTGCTGGACACGTAGGTGGAGCTGTCGGTGGCGCATTACTAGCTATCGTCTTCCCAGTTCGAGGAGAACGAAAGATTTACAGCCCAGGCCAACGTGGTCTATCAACCCTAGCCTTTATTGCTCTGTCAGCTTTGTTACTTTTTATCGGATTATTATAAAACAAGAAAAACCATTGGAAAAACTCGTAAAGAATTGATTTCCAATGGTTTTTTCTTAATCTAATCGGTTATTTTACTTCTAAAATCCATTATTGTCACTGAGTTCTTTGAACCAGTGGCCTGATTTTTTCAAGCGACGCTCTTGTGTTTCAAGGTCAAGCTCGACTAAACCATAACGGTTTTTATAGCTATTGAGCCATGACCAGCAATCGATAAAGGTCCAAATCAAATATCCTTTACAGTTAGCACCGTCTTCGATAGCGCGATGTAGTTCACGAAGGTGACCTTTGACAAAGTCGATACGGTAGTCATCCTGAATCATGCCATTTTCACGGAATTTATCCTCACCTTCAACACCCATACCATTCTCAGTCAGCATCCACTCAATATTCCCATAATTTTCCTTGATATTTTGGGCAATGTCATAAATTCCTTGCTCATAGATTTCCCAACCGCGGTGTGGATTAATCTTACGACCTGGCATCACGTAAGGTTCATAGAAATGTTCTGGTAAGAGTGGACTATCAGGATGCTTAGCAAAACGCGGCGCCATGACACGCAAAGGCTGGTAGTAGTTGACTCCAAGGAAATCTACTGTGTGCTCACGAATAAGTTCCAACTCCTCAGCTGTAGAATCTGGCAGCAAATCATGCTCAGCTAAAATCTCCACCAATTCTTCTGGATAAGTTCCTAAGACAGATGGATCTAGAAAAGATTGAGCTTGAAATAAATCAGCAATGCGTGCAGCTTTCACATCCGCAGGATGCTGACTACGTGGATAAGCCGGAGTCAAGTTGAGGACAATCCCAATCTTAGAATCAGGCAAAACCTCATGGCAGGCCTTCACCGCAAGAGTGCTGGCTAGCTGGGTATGATAGGCAACCTTAACCGCAGCTTTGGCATCCACCTTATGTGGATAATGGGCATCATAGAAATAGCCAAACTCAACAGGAACGATAGGCTCATTGAAGGTAATCCATTGGTCCACCAAGTCTCCATAGGTCTCAAAACAGAAACGAGCATAGTCTTCATAAGCTTTGATGGTCGCCTTATTTTCCCAACCATCCCCATCTTCTTGAAGGGCAAAAGGCAGATCAAAGTGATAAAGATTGACTAAGAGACGGATTCCCTTGGCCTTAATAGCTTCAAAGACCTGACGGTAGAAAGCCACACCTTGAGGATTGACTTCTCCACGACCCTGTGGAAAAATACGAGACCACTGGATAGAAGTACGAAAGGCTGTATGACCTGTTTCTAACAAAAGTTCGATATCCTTTTCCCAGTTTTCATAGAAGGTCGATGTCTTGTCTGGTCCAATCCCATTGTAGTAGCGATTTGGTTCCACTTGAAACCAATAATCCCAGAGATTATCTCCCTTTCCGTCACCAGGAACTCGCCCTTCTGTCTGTGGCCCAGAAGTTGAGGAACCCCAGACAAAATCCTTTGGAAATATTAGCATAGCTCTACCTCTTTATTTACTCTTTTTATCTTTATTTTATCTCATTATAAAGAAAAAACAAGGCAAAAACTAGTTACATTTTTGTCTTGTTTTTCTTCTGATTATAGATTTTATTTGTTTGTTAGGATTTCAAGAGTTTCAAGCAAGTTATCTGCGTGAACTTCGATTGTATCTCCTGTCGCCTTGATCTTCACCTCTACAATCCCGTCAGCTGCTTTCTTCCCGACAGTGATACGGATTGGAAGACCAATCAAGTCGCTATCGCTAAATTTAACACCGACACGTTCGTTACGGTCATCCGTCAAGACTTCGTAGCCTTTATTGACCAAAGCTTCTTCGATACGATTTGTCAATGCAAGACTTGCTTCATCCTTGACATTAACTGGAATCAAATGTACATCAAATGGTGCCAATTCTTTAGGGAAGTTGATTCCCCAAGCGTAACGGTATTCACCTTTTGGAGTTTTGTTTACAAAGAGGCGAGCGTGTTGCTCCATAACTGCTGAAAGGAGACGACTAACACCGATACCATAACATCCCATGATGATTGGAACTGCACGACCGTTTTCGTCCAAGACATCTGCTCCCATACTTGCTGAGTAGCGAGTCCCTAGTTTGAAGATGTGACCAATCTCGATACCACGCGCAAAGTTGAGAACACCTTGTCCGTCAGGAGAGATTTCACCCTCACGAACTTCACGGATATCGACATACTCAGCAGTGAAATCACGACCTGGGTTGACACCAGTCAAGTGGTAACCATCTTCGTTAGCACCTACAACAGCATTGCGACTATCTTGCACCTTGCGGTCTGCGATAATCTTGACATTTTCTGGAAGATTGACTGGGCCAAGTGAACCAAAGTCCGCTCCCAACAATTCTTTCACTTCCGCCTCGGTTGCAGGTTCCAAGAAGTCTGCACCAAGGTAGTTTTTCAATTTGACTTCATTAAGTTGGTCATTGCCAACGAGTAGGGCAACAACTGGCTCCTCGTCTGCGATATAAACCAAGGTCTTGATTGTTGCTTCTTCTGAAACATTTAGGAAGGCTGCTACTTCATCGATAGATTTAACACCTGGCGTTTCCACACGAGCCACTTGATCTTCAGTCACAACACGGTTGCTTGATTTGTAGGCGTTTGTCGCCATTTCCAAGTTAGCTGCATAGCTTGACTCACTTGAGTAGGCAATGGTATCTTCACCAGAAACCATCCATTTGAGCAATTCTGCCTTGATTTCTTTCTGTACATCTACAGGAATCTCATCAAATGATGCGACAGACTTATCTAAAACAACCCAACGGTCAAGGTCTGTACGAGCAGGTGTGATGGCCATAAATTCTTGGCTATCCTTACCACCCATAGCTCCACCGTCACCGATGATGGCTTTGAAGTCCAAGCCACTACGAGTAAAGATACGCTCGTAAGCTGCCTTGTACTCATCATAAGTAACATCTAAACTATCATAATTAGCGTGGAAGCTATAACCATCTTTCATGATAAATTCACGCGTACGGAGAAGTCCATTACGTGGACGTTTTTCATCACGGTACTTAGGCTGGATTTGGTACAAGTTCAGTGGTAATTGCTTGTAAGATTTAACAGAATCGCGGACAATAGCTGTAAAAGTTTCTTCGTGAGTTGGACCCAAGATGAAGTCTGACTTCTCACGATTTTTCAATTTATACAAATCTTCACCGTAGGTCTCATAACGTCCTGATTCACGCCAAAGGTCCGCACTGAGAAGGGCTGGGGCCAACATTTCAACAGCACCCATCTTGTCAAACTCTTGGCGCATAATCTTCTTGGCTTTTTCAATAACACGGTTAGCAAGTGGTAGGTAAGAATAAACACCTGCTGATACTTGGCGAACATAACCAGCACGCAACATAAGGGCGTGGCTGATAACTTGAGCATCGCTTGGCATTTCGCGAAGCGTTGGAATAAGCATTTTACTTTGTTTCATATTTTTCCTCTAATTCTTAAAAGAAGGTACGCATGATGTCGTTCCAAGTCACGGCGATCATCAAGACAACCATAATCACAACTCCAACTAGAGTCACATAGGTTTCAATTTCTTGTTTCAGCGGTTTACGGCGAATGGCTTCGATGATGTTGAGCACGATTTTTCCACCGTCTAGTGCCGGGATAGGAATCAAGTTGAAAATCCCGATATTGATGGAAATCATAGCCAAGAAGAACAAGACATTCTCAAGACCATTTTTAGCAGCATCACTACTTGCCTTAAAGATAGCAACAGGTCCACCCAATTTATTCAAGTCAGGCTGGAAAATCAAGCTCTTCAAGGCGTTGAGAATGCGCAAGGCTGAATCAGCAGCAGAGGTGAATCCACCTACAAACATAGACCAGATATCTGATTTGAGTCTCGGTTGAACACCTAAAATATAGCGACCTTGGTTTTCCTCAGGGGTCACACTAACTTGTTTTTCAGTTCCATTTTCAGAGACTGTTACATCCAATACAGGTGCTGTTTTGTCTTTGGTCTCTGTCTCAACTGCCTGAATCAAGTCTTGCCAGTTACTAATTTCGTGTGAACCGACTTTAGTGATTTGGGCTGTATTTTCAACACCGGCCTTAGCAATCGCGCTATCAGGGATGATACTAAAGTTATTGCTTTGCGTATCTCGAACGCCACCCTGCATGAAAATCAGAATCCAAAAAACGATAACTCCTAGAATAAAGTTATTCATAGGACCAGCAAAGTTGGTAATCAACTTGCCCCAGACAGTCGCATTCTGATATTGAACATCTAGCGGAGCGATACGAACTTCCGTCCCATCAGCTTCTACAATCGTTGCATCATGGTCTACAGAGAAAGTTTTTTCCTCTTCCAAAACCAGACCTGTGATAAAGAGTTTATCCTCAAAGTCAAACTGGGTTACCTGCATAGGAAGAGCCGTTTGGTCGACCTTCTTACCAGAAAGATTGATGCGCTTCACCTTACCATCTTCGGCCAAGGTCAAACTAACAGGAGTTCCTGTCTTAATTTCTGTGGTATCCTCACCCCAACCTGCCATGCGGACATAACCACCAAGCGGTAGGAGACGAATCGTGTAAGCAGTCCCGTCTTTCCCGATATGGGCAAAAATCTTCGGACCCATACCAATGGCAAATTCACGAACCAGAATGCCAGACTTCTTAGCAAAGTAGAAATGGCCGAACTCGTGAACCACCACGATAATTCCAAAAACAAGGATAAAGGTTAATAATCCTAACATTTAATATTTGTTCACCTTTCCTTAAAATAAGCCAAAGAGGTGCATAATAGGGAAAACAGCCAACATAGAGTCAAAGCGATCCAGCACCCCACCATGTCCTGGGATAAATTTCCCCGAATCCTTGACACCAAAATGGCGTTTCATGGCACTTTCAATCAAGTCGCCCAATTGACCTGCAATACTAAAGAAAATGGCAAAGAGCATCATTTTATAAATGCCATAAGGAAGGGCAACTGTGTTATCCACTAACATAAAGATGAGTGTGACAAGCATAGCAGCGACAATCCCACCAAAAGCTCCTTCGACTGATTTATTAGGAGAAACTCTTGGAGCCAATCTTCTCTTACCGAAATTCATTCCTACGAGATAAGCACCACTATCTGTTGCCCACACGATACAGAGAGCCAAAAGTGCTTTATCCAAGCCAGCGATTCGAGCATCGACTAAAGCGTTGAATCCAAAACCAACATAGAAGCTCATAGCAATTGGGAAGGCGGCATCCTCAATCGTGTAGTTTTTGCTGAAGACAGTCGCTCCAAGCATAACAAAAATTACAACACTGTATGCGACGACATTTCCATCTACGGGCAAAAAGGTCAGATAGTTTTCCAAGGGAATAGTTAGTACAAAAGTTGCTAACAAGGTCAACAAACCCTCAGGGGTCATGGTGTTTAAGCCTTTCATCTGAAGCAATTCACGAACTCCAAGCATGGCTAAAATACCCATCACAATCTGTAACCAAAGCCCTCCAACCATCAAGAGTGGGATAAAGATAGCTAGGGCCAAAGCGGCAAATATAGTCCTCTTTATTAAGTCCTTTTTCATAATTCTCCTATACTCCTCCAAATCGACGATTGCGGCGGTTAAACTCTGCAATAGCTTCCTTCAAGGCTTCCTCATCAAAGTCAGGCCACAAGACATCTGTGAAATAAAGTTCACTATAAGCTGCTTGCCAAGGCAAGAAATTACTCAAGCGAAGCTCGCCACTAGTTCGGATGATTAAATCTGGATCACGCAAAGTTTTCGGCAAATGCCCTGTAAAGAGATATTCTCCAATCAACTCTTCTGTAATATCGCCTGGATTCACCTTGGCATCCAAAACATCCTGCGCAATCAACTTGACTGCCTGTGTAATTTCAGCTCGTCCACCGTAATTAAGGGCAAAATTGAGAATCAAACCAGTATTCAACTTGGTCAACTCTTCTGCCTTTTTCAAAGCTTCAAAAGTTTGTTTAGGCAAACGATCAGTCTCCCCAATCATTTGAATCTTCATATTCTTTTGGTGCAACTCAGGGACATACTTATCGTAAAATTCAACCGGAAGGTTCATGATAAACTTAACTTCCTGGTCTGGACGAGTCCAGTTTTCAGTTGAAAAGGCATAAACTGTCATAGCTTTGACACCCATATCACTAGCAGCAATGGCTACTGTTCTCAGAGCATCCATCCCAGCCTTATGACCAAAGACACGTGGCTGCATGCGTTTTTTAGCCCAACGACCATTCCCATCCATGATAACTCCGATGTGAGCTGGCACTAGCGCCGGTGTTTCTGTAACTTTATCTTTTTTTAAAAATCCAAACATGATTGTATTCCTATTCAAAAATCTATCGTTTCATTATACCATATTTTTCGCATTTCTTCTATCATCTTTTCTTATTCTAAGGCGGAATTTCCTATATAACTCCTATCTTTCTAAACTAACAAGCCTTGCATTTCCCAAAGAAAGTTGATACAATAAAACATAAAGATTTATCCTTGTTTAGTCACAGGGGTTTTTTATTGAAAGGATCTTATCATGTCAAAAAAACTACAACGTAAAAAACAACTAAGAAATAGTCTTCGTCGCTCAGGCGCACTTTCAAACGCAGTAAACAAGGTTGTCGAAGAAACAAAAAAAGTTGTGAAGCACGCTGAAAAAGCAGCGAACAACGCTGGTAAAGCCGTTTCTAAACAAGTTGAAAAAACTGTAGAAGCAACTAAAGAACAAGCTCAAAAGGTTACAAGCTCAGTAGAAGAATTCGCAGCCAACCTAGGTGGACTTTCAGTAGACCGTGCTAAAACTTTCTACGATGAAGGGATCAAGTCTGCAGCTGACTTCAAAAACTGGACAGAAAAAGAACTCCTTGCTTTGAAAGGAATCGGTCCAGCTACTATCAAGAAATTAAAAGAGAACGGCATCAAGTTCAAGTAATCTTTCTTGTTCCTTGCTTTTCCGTCAAAAACTTGTTAAAATATAGCCATTAGAGGTGTTTTGAGTCCCACATTTTACAGAAAGTGGCGGTGCTGAGAAGTCCACAAATGTGTCAAAACTGGTTGCTAATGGATGAAATTAAAAATGAAATATAAATGTCTTTTTGTTTAAAAGACGAGAGATGCGGGCTCTGCCCGAAATTGGGTGGTACCGCGGATAAAAAAATATTCGTCCCTGTCAGATTGATGACAGGGGCGATTTTTTTGTTGGACCCTAGCAAAAGGAGGTTGTCATGAAACAATCTTTTAACACCAGCAAACTCTACTTTGGTTTCCCTATCTTCATTTTGGGGTATCAGGACCAGAACTTTGGACACAATATCACGACCTGCAGTTCCTCTTATAGCCTGGGAGATTGGCTGGTCATCGGGGTTGGTGCTGAGGAAAATGCGGCAGACCAGATTAAGCATTACCAGAAGTTCACTGTGAACATCCCTGACGAAAACCTCATGCTTGAGATGGAGCAGGCTGGCTTTATCAGTCATCGGGAGAAATTGAAACACCTGGGGCTTGACTATGAGATTTCTGAACGAACTCAGGCACCGATTTTAGAGGCTTGTCCAGTCATTTTGGATTGCCAGGTAGATCGAATTATCGAGGAAGATGGCATCTGCCATATCTTTGCCAAGATTCTTGAGCGACTGGCTGATCCAGAGCTCTTAGATGACAAGGGACATTTTATAAATGACCGCTTTGCGCCGACTTACTTTATGGGGGATGGCCACCAGCGTGTTTATCGTTATCTAGATGACCGAGTGGACCCCATGGGGAGCTTCATTAAGAAAGCGAGGCAGAAGAATGACAAGAGCTGAGTTACCCGAACAAATCGAAACGGAGCGACTGATCCTGCGAGTCCGAACAGTGGCGGATGCAGAGGATATTCATGCATACGCCAGTTTGCCAGAGGTTTCTTACCCAGCAGGCTTCCCACCCGTCAAGACCTTGGAAGATGAGATTTATTATCTGGAACATATCCTTCCCGAGCGCAATGAAAAGGACAATCTCCCAGCAGGCTACGGAATTGGGGTCAAAGGGACTGATAAAATCATCGGCTCTGTTGATTTCAACCATCGCCACGAAGACGATGTACTGGAGATTGGCTATACCTTGCACCCCGACTATTGGGGCCGAGGCTATGTGCCCGAAGCGGCACGTGCCTTGATTGATTTAGCTTTTAAAGAATTGGGACTTCACAAGATAGAATTGTCTTGCTTTGGTTACAATGTCCAAAGTCAACGAGTCGCGGAAAAACTTGGCTTTACCCTTGAAGCTCGCATAAGAGATCGCAAAGATGCCCAAGGCAACCGCTGTGATGATTTGAGATACGGCTTGCTGAAGAGTGAGTGGGAGAGATGGAAATGAATAATCAGATTATTGAGTTAGATAAAGATACTCTAGAGTACTTTTTAAATACTAGTGGAGTTATTGATGAAAATAATGAGATTTTTAAATTTTTGGTGACAATTTTTGCTTCAAGTGTATCAGAGAATATCCAAATTGAATTACCGAATCTATTTTCAAAATTCAAACGTCCTTCTCTTCAAACTAAGGGGAATCAAATTATTGGACAAAATTTGGAGGAACTACATTTTTTAGAGTTAGATATACCAAAAACTTTTACATTGAGTAACAGTGGGATTAAACAATTAATCAATTGTGTTAGAAAAGAAATCATGATAAAAATAAGAAACAGTCTATCGTTATATGATAGGAGTTACATGATTATTCAAATGAGTTTGTTAGCAAGCGTGTTAAGCAAAATTACAATATATTTAGATACAGATTTTATCCAAGAAGAGTGTGATTGTATTGATTTGCTTATTAAGCAGTTTAAAAGAATAAGCTCATACATCTTTTTTGATCCCAGAGTATTTTTAGGAGAATTAAAAACATGTTTAGAACTGGTTGTTAATGAACTTTTAATAATGGAATTATCGGAAGATATTCAATCTAAGAAAATTTCGTCTATAAATTTTCAAGATATGTTTGATTTATTCGGGTTAACTTTTTCAATAATTCAGTTAGATAATTATATTGATGTTTTGCCTTTTCTAAAAGAACAAGAAAGAGATGAAATTCAATTCACTAGAGGAGAAGGGATTGTATTTCCACGTCGAATATTTGAACAATTTTCTAAATATATTAGTGAAACGAGAGATGAGATAGTTGTAATTGGAGATAAAAAAATTGATATTATCATGAGATACCTTGAAAAAGTTAAAAAGGTATCCCCTTCAATCATAGAAAAATATTTGAGTGTTACGGATGATGAAAGAGCTTTTAAACTGGGTAACAACTATGTTAGTATTGCTGAAAGGAATTTACTTGTTAATGATTTAGCTTTAAATCAGGGAATATCTGTAGATACCGCCAGATTGATTATTGAAAATTTAACTCTTAATAATCTAGAGTTTTATAGAAATAAAATTGAAAGTTTAGTAGGTGAGCCAAATAAAAGAATGTTTCGTTCCCCTTTAATAAACTTTTCGAATTTCGATTTAGTTCCAGTCTTTTCTTTCATAGAATCTGCTAGATACTTTTCATACAGAATATTACGAACAGATATTTTGAATAAAAAAAATGGAAAAGAATGGGCACGATTAATTAAAGAAAATTTTGATGAGCGCTTATTACCCGAACTCAAAGATATAGCTTTAAAATTTGATATTAATGCTAAGACAAATTATTATTTAAATCAATCAAAACATAAAGAAATAAAAAATATAATAAAATCAAAAAAATTAATGGAAGAGATTGATTTATTCTTTATATATGATTCCACTTTATATATTTACGATTTAAAAAATTATGGTTTAGCAAGAAATATGAGACAATGTAAAAGCATCATTAATACTTCAATCTATAAAGAGTTTTCAAAATTACGAAAACTGAAGACTGAGATTGAGGCACATAAGGAACAATTTGAGGTAGAGTTTGGCAGGTTTATCCATGTAGAAATTGGAATAGTTACTGTCAATACGACACCCTATAAATATTTTTTAAATGGTAGAGTCATATCTATGCCAGAACTGCAAAAAAATCATAAACTGTTGATTTAAATACATTAAGGAGAACACACATGTCTAAAGAACTTTCACCTAAATACAATCCAGCCGAGGTTGAGGCTGGTCGTTACCAAAAATGGCTTGATGCCGATGTTTTCAAGCCTTCAGGCGATCAAAAGGCTAAGCCATATTCTATCGTGATTCCACCACCAAACGTGACTGGGAAACTCCACCTTGGTCACGCTTGGGATACAACTTTGCAAGATATCATTATCCGTCAAAAACGCATGCAAGGTTTTGATACCCTTTGGCTTCCAGGAATGGACCACGCGGGGATTGCGACTCAGGCTAAGGTTGAGGAGCGCTTGCGTGGTGAGGGCATCAGTCGTTATGACCTCGGTCGTGAAAAATTCCTCGACAAAGTCTGGGAATGGAAAGACGAATATGCGACGACTATCAAGGAACAATGGGGAAAGATGGGGCTTTCTGTAGACTACTCTCGCGAGCGTTTCACCCTTGATGAAGGTTTGTCAAAAGCCGTTCGCAAGGTCTTTGTGGACCTTTACAAGAAAGGCTGGATCTACCGCGGTGAGTTTATCATCAACTGGGACCCAGCAGCTCGCACAGCTCTTTCTGATATCGAGGTGATTCACAAGGATGTCGAAGGTGCCTTCTACCATATGAACTACATGCTGGAAGATGGTTCACGCGCCCTTGAAGTGGCAACTACTCGTCCTGAGACCATGTTTGGGGACGTTGCAGTTGCGGTCAACCCAGAAGACCCACGCTACAAGGACTTGATTGGTAAAAACGTTATCCTTCCAATCGCTAATAAACTCATCCCAATCGTTGGGGATGAACACGCAGATCCTGAGTTTGGTACTGGTGTCGTGAAAATCACTCCTGCCCATGATCCAAACGACTTCTTAGTTGGTCAACGCCACAACTTGCCACAAGTTAACGTCATGAACGATGACGGAACCATGAATGACTTGGCCTTTGAATTTGCAGGTATGGACCGTTTTGAAGCTCGTAAGGCAGTCGTTGCTAAGCTAGAAGAAATCGGTGCCCTCGTTAAAATCGAAAAACGTGTCCACAGCGTTGGTCACTCAGAGCGTACAGGTGTCGTGGTTGAGCCACGCTTGTCTACGCAATGGTTTGTCAAGATGGACCAATTGGCTAAAAATGCTATTGCCAACCAAGATACAGAGGACAAGGTAGAATTCTACCCACCTCGTTTCAACGATACCTTCCTCCAATGGATGGAAAATGTCCATGACTGGGTAATCTCTCGTCAGCTCTGGTGGGGTCACCAAATCCCTGCTTGGTACAATGCTGAGGGTGAAATATACGTTGGTGAAGAAGCTCCAGAAGGAGACGGATGGACTCAGGACGAAGATGTCTTGGATACTTGGTTCAGTTCTGCCCTTTGGCCATTCTCTACTATGGGCTGGCCGGATGTCGACTCAGAAGACTTTAAACGTTATTATCCAACATCAACTTTGGTGACTGGTTATGATATTATTCCGTTTTGGGTGTCTCGGATGATTTTCCAAGGTTTGGAATTTACTGGCAAGTCACCATTCAAAAATGCCTTGATTCATGGTCTCATTCGTGATGAGCAAGGACGCAAGATGTCGAAATCTCTCGGTAACGGGATTGATCCAATGGATGTTATTGATAAGTACGGAACAGATAGCCTTCGTTGGTTTCTTTCAAACGGTTCTGCACCAGGGCAAGACGTGCGCTTCTCTTACGAGAAAATGGATGCTTCATGGAACTTCATTAACAAGATTTGGAACATCTCTCGCTATATCCTCATGAACAATGAAGGATTGACTCTTGAGCAAGCAACTGCCAATGTGGAAAAAGTTGCCAACAAGGAAGCTGGAAATGTTACAGACCGCTGGATTCTCCACAACCTCAATGAAACTATCGGAAAAGTCACTGAAAACTTTGATAAGTTTGAGTTTGGTGTTGCTGGCCACATCCTCTACAACTTCATCTGGGACGAGTTTGCGGACTGGTACGTTGAGTTGACCAAGGAAGTTCTTTATAGCGATAACGAAGAAGAGAAAGTTATCACACGTTCTGTTCTCCTTTACACTTTGGACAAGATCCTTCGTCTCCTTCACCCAATCATGCCTTTCGTGACAGAGGAAATCTTTGGACAAATCTCAGAAGGTTCTATCGTTACAGCAGTATACCCAACTGTTAACCCAGCCTTTGAAGACCTTGCGGCCCACACAGGTGTGGAAAGCCTCAAAGACTTAATCCGTGCTGTTCGTAATGCGCGTGCGGAAGTAAACGTAGCACCAAGCAAGCCTATCACCATCCTTGTTAAGACAAGCGATAGCGACTTGGAAGCCTTCTTTAACAGCAATGTTAACTACATCAAACGCTTCACAAATCCAGAACACCTGGAAATAGCTTCAAACATTCCTGCACCTGAACTCGCCATGTCAAGCGTCATCACAGGAGCAGAAATCTACTTGCCACTGGCAGACCTCCTCAATGTCGAAGAAGAACTCGCTCGTCTCGACAAGGAACTGGCTAAATGGCAAAAAGAACTGGAAATGGTCGGTAAGAAGCTCTCTAACGAACGCTTCGTAGCCAATGCCAAACCAGAAGTCGTCCAAAAAGAACGCGATAAACAAGCCGACTACCAAGCTAAATACGATGCGACAGTCGCACGTATTGATGAGATGAAGAAACTCGTGAAATAAACAAAAAATCTCTTAGATCTATTTCTAAGAGATTTTTTCTTTCTCTCCCCCTCACAACCAGCCTTCTTCTTCAGCAGTTTTGGCTGCTTCGGTTCGGTTGCTGGCGCCTAGTTTGGAGAGGATATTGGTCATGTAATTACGGACAGTGCCGTTTGAGAGGTAGAGCTTATCCGCAATTTCTTGGTTGGAGAGACCTTGGGCTACTCCATGCAAAACAGCGACTTCTTGCTCGGTCAAGGGATTGGGATGGGTCATCATGACTTCCATGAGCTCTGGAGAATACTCCTTACGTCCCTCTAACACCGTATGCAGGGTCTGCATGAGTTCGGCGATGCTTCGCTCTTTCAAGACATAGGCGTCGACTCCTGCTTTGACAGCTCGTTCAAAATAGCCTGGGCGTTTAAAGGTCGTAACGATAACCACCTTGGTTTCAGGCACTTCTTGTTTGATCCACTCAAGTGCTTCGAGTCCTGTCTTGACTGGCATTTCGACGTCAAGAATAGCAATATCTACTGCTTCTTTCTCCAAAACCTCGATAGCCTCGGCTCCATTTTTCGCCTGCAGAACAGTCTCCACATCTGGCTGAAAGCTTAAGAGCTGACACATGGCATCTCTAAGCATACTTTGATCTTCTGCGACTAATACTTTCATCTACTTTCTCTCCTTATAAGGCAGATGCACGCGCACCTCTGTTGGTTGTTTCAAACTGACCAGCTCTACTTGCCCTGAGAAGGCTGCAGCACGATCTCGGACTGTATGGAGTTCATTTCCTTTTACATTTGCAAAACCTTTCCCGTCATCTCTAACTGTCAATAGCAATTCCTGATTTGTACGTTCCAGTTTTAGATAGGCTTTTTCAGCTCTGGCATGCTTGATGATATTGGTCGCCAGTTCTAACAAAATCATAGCAGCCGTCGATTCTACATCCTGGGTCAAACTAGCCTTGTCCAATTGATTCTCAATTTGAACCTCAATCCCAGCAATTTCCAGCATCTTCTTAACAGTCTCAAGTTCTGAAGCTAGGGTCCGTGATTTCAGATTTTCCACGATGGTTCGCACTTCATTCATGGAATCCTTGCTGATCTGCTGAATTTCTTTTAATTCCTTTTCCACCTGTGGATAAGCCTCCATCCGAAATAACTGCAAGGCTAAATCTGTCTTGACACTCAGCATAGCAAAGGTATGTCCCAAGCTATCATGCAAATCCTGACCGATACGACTGCGTTCATTTTCAGCAAGCAATAGATTTATCTGGGCATTTTGCTTGGCCTGAGCTTCTTTCAAATCCTCCACAATCCGAATCCGAACCAAGCCCAATGTCATCAAATCGACAAAAGTAAGAATCCCAAGCTCAAAGGCTACAGCCTCAGTTTCGACTGACTGAAACATCATGAGTTGACCAACAACAAGAACTTGAGCAAGGAGAAAAGTCCAGACATGTAGAGAACGAAGACTCCGCACCCTGAAATGATAAATTAAGAGATTAGAAAGGTAAAAGAAAAACCAGATATAATTAACAGCAACAAAGGCAGTATTCCCAACTACATAAGTCAGCATGAGGCCCCAATATAGCCAAGATAGGCGCTGGCTCTTAGTTGTTAAAACACCCAAATACGCCACTACAAATAGAATATCAATCAATAAATGCCAGACAGAAAGCCACCCAGTCACTACAGGTAGGATGGGGAAAATCATAAAAATTAAACTGGCCCAAAACATATAGTGTATGCTTTTCAGTCTTTCAAGCATTAAGCATTCTCCTTATGACCTTGAAGGTAAATGGTCAAACCAAATAAAACTGCTGAAAAAACAAGTAGATAAATTGTGGCTGATAGATTGATGCCACCCTCATTTAAGAAGGTCTTGATCAATTCCATCAACTGATAGCTTGGTAGACGCTTCCCGATTGCTTGCATCCAATCTGGAAATAAAGAGATGGGCATCCAGAGTCCGCCTAAAACAGCCAAGCCTAGATAGAGAAGATTGCCCACGACAGACATCAGCTGACTAGAAGGCAAGAGTGTCAAGGTCAAGCCAAGCGCTACAAAAGCTACACTTCCTACTATCAGCAAGAGCGCAGCCCCAATCCAGCTTCCTAAAGGCATATCCACACCTCTGACCAAGTGCCCAACTGAGAAAACAACCAGGATTGAAACCAAATAATCAACTATCATACTTGTTATCTTTGATAGATAATATTCTACCATATTTACTGGAGTATGGCGTAATGTTTTCTGCCAGTTGTTGATTTTATCGGTATGTAAAACAACTGGGAATGAAAAGATAGCTGTCGACATCATGGAAAAGGCCGTCATGGAGATAAGGTAGTCGCGCATAAAATTAACTGGTCCATCTGGTGTATCCTGGTACATGCCTGAAAAGAATAGATAGAAGGCTGTCGGCATCCCTACGGATAATAGATAATAGACTAATTGTCGTTTGGTCAATAGAAATTCTATCTTGTTTAGTGCGATCCATCGTTTCATCTTAGTCATCTCCCTTTTGTGTTTCTTCAAAGATTGTATCTAGCAAGCTACGGTTATTGACTTCAATTTCTTGAATCCTACAGCCTGCCTGTACTAACAGTTCCCAGAAAGCATCCGCTTCACGTGTGACTACTTGCAGGGCATCTTGTTTTTGTGACCAATTTTCAACCAAGTTTGACTGCTCAACGACTTTCTTGTAAGCTAGAGGTAGGATGAAGTGCTTTTCAATCTCCTCACTGCGCATGGCTAGAGGTGTTGTATCGCGAATCAACTCTCCCTTATTCAAGACCAAGATTCGGTCCGCTGTATGCTCTACCTCTTCGATGTAATGGGACGAATAGAGAATAGTTACTCCCTGCGCTTTTAGATCCTGAACAATTTCCCAAAAGCGTTGACGGGTTGAAGTATCCATGGCAGCAGTTGGTTCATCTAAAAAGACAAGCTTTGGTCGGCCAATCAAGGTCAAGACAAAAGAGAAGAGACGCTTTTGCCCACCTGACAATTTTTCTGCGAATTGCTCTTTTTGTTGCTGGTCAAACTGCAATAGTTGATCGATTTCCTGGTTGCTCAAGGGATTTGGATAAATACGTTGAAAGAAAGCAATCAACTCTTTGACCTTTAATTTCTGAACGATGACATTTTCTTGAGGCAGGTAGCTTCTAATATAGTCTAACTGAGAACTCATCACTGGCAATCCTTGGATGGATACTTGACCGCTGGTGACCAGTTTATCTCCTAGCAAACAGTCCAAGAGTGTTGTCTTTCCAGCACCATTGGGCCCAATCAAGGCGACGCATTCACCTTCAGCTACCTCAAAGGAAATACCCTTCAATATAGCCTTCCCCTTGATGTTTTTATTTAGGCTTTCTACCTTAATCATGTTCATGATACTCTCCTTTCAGCCACTCCTTTCCCATCGGAAAGGCGATAAAAATCATAAATCCTAGACCCCAGGCACCGCGAATGGCTTGGTGAAGGAAGGCTTGATCAAACCAACCTGTAAACATTTCTACCAACCATACCACTAGTGATAGTCCAATAAAAAGATAGAGAAACGCTTTTTTCATTTTTCAAACTCCTTTTTCACATCTGAGACCAATTTCAAACCTTCTCGAATCAACCAAGACATGATTCCAAAGCTTGCAAATAACTCCCAAGGAAAATGATAAAAGCCTTCATCCAATCCTGAAAACATGAGATAAGTCATGACTCCTGCTGCTACTAAACTCATTGCGACAATTACTTTATGTTTCATTTTGTTCTTCCTCCATTTGATATATCTAGTATAATTCTTTGAAGCATGTGCCACTAGAAGCTTCTGTCATAAGGAGATATGACAAATGTCACAAAAAAAGAAAGTTGATTTCTCAACTTTCTTTTTTCTATTATTTAATCTTTATTCCACACTGAAAAGATATGGATAAACCGGTTGTTGACCTTGGTGAATTTCTACTTCGACATCTTCGAATTCTTCTGCGATTTCTTGAGCAATTTCATTTGCCAATTCTTCACTTCCGTCTTCTCCAACATAGAAGGTTACGATTTCACTGTCTTCATCTAACATGTGTTTCAAGGTTTCAGTCAAGGTTTGGTGCATATCAGGATTCGATACGAGAATCTTACCATCCACCATACCAAGATTGTCATTTTCATGAATTTCTAGACCATCAATAGTCGTGTCACGAACAGCTGTTGTTACGCTACCGCTGACAACGTCCCCAAGAGCCGCAGTCATGCGTTCTTGGTTTTCTTCGATAGACTTGCTTGGGTCAAATGCTAGAAGGCTAGTCAATCCTTGAGGAATTGTACGAGCTTCTACCACAACAGCTGGTTGTTCCAATACTTCAGCTGCAGATTGAGCTGCCATGAAGATGTTTTTGTTGTTTGGCAAGAAGATGATGTTACGGGCATTAACTTTCTCAATAGCCTTGACAAAGTCTTCTGTCGAAGGGTTCATGGTTTGTCCTCCCTCGATGACATAGTCCACACCTTGAGCACGGAAGATGTCTGCCAATCCTTGTCCAGCTACTACTGCGATAAGAGCATATTCTTTTTCTTCAGCTGGCTTGCTGACTTGAGCTTCTTTTTCTACTTGTGCTTCGTGTTGGTTACGCATGTTATCGACTTTAACCTTGACCAAGCTACCATATTTGAGACCTTCTTGCATAACAAGTCCTGGATCTTCTGTATGGACGTGAACTTTAACGATTTCGTCATCATTGACAACAAGTAGAGAATCCCCAAGTTCGTTCAAGTAGTTACGGAATTCTTCGTAGTCAAACTCCTTAGCATAAGTTGGACCTTGTTTAAGAGCAACCATGATCTCAGTACAGTAACCAAAGGTAATGTCTTCTGTTGCCACATGTCCAGCTACAGATTTGTGGTGTTCTGCATTGATCATCTCACCCATATTAGCCGGAGTCGCTACAAAGTCTTCAGACGCACTGTATTCACCAGTAAGAGCTGAAAGAAATCCTTCATAGATGAAGACCAAACCTTGACCACCTGAGTCCACAACTCCAACTTCCTTCAATACTGGAAGCATTTCTGGAGTTTTAGCAAGGGCTGCTTTAGCTCCTTCCAAGGCTGCACGCATAACTTCAACTGCGTCATCTGTCTGTTCTGCTTTTTTCTTAGCACCGATGGCAGCACCACGTGATACGGTCAAGATTGTCCCTTCAACTGGCTTCATAACAGCCTTGTAGGCAACCTCAACACCTGATTGGAAGGCAAGAGCTAGGTCTTTCCCTGTTAGCTCTTCTTTTGTCTTGATAGCTTGTGAAAATCCGCGGAAAAGCTGAGAAGTGATAACTCCTGAGTTTCCACGCGCACCCATCAAAAGACCTTTAGCCAAGATACTTGCAGCCTCACCAACAGTTGAAGCTGGTTTGTCTGCTACTTCTTTAGCACCATTTTCGATCGTCATTCCCATGTTTGTTCCTGTATCTCCGTCTGGAACTGGGAAGACGTTCAATGAATTGACATATTCGGCTTGCTTGTTCAAACGAGTTGAAGCAGCCTGTACCATTTCTTGAAATAAGCTTGTAGTAATATTTGACACGATTATTCTCCTACAACTTTGATATTTTGAATGTAGACATTCACAGTTTGAGCAGTGATTCCAAGTTGGTTCTCTAAGCTAAAGCGAACACGTTCTTGGATGTTTTTTGAAACTTCACTGATTTTTGTACCGTAGCTCAATACAGTATATACATCAACTGCAATACTACCGTCTTCAGCTGCTTTAACGACTACACCTTTTGAATAATTTTCCTTACCAAGAAGGGCTTGGAAATTATCTTTGAGGGCATTTTTACTAGCCATACCGACTACACCAAAAATTTCAGTTGCTGCACCACCTACGACAGTAGCGATTACATCATCTGTCAGTTCGACTTGACCATCTTTTGTATTAATTTTTACAGTCATTTTTTTTACCTCAAATAGTTGATACTCTATTTTATCATATTTCAGCCCAACTGTAAAAGCAGAATGATGTATCATCGGATATTTGCTTGATTTTTCAAATGATTTCAGCTGTCGAGCAAAACAAAAAAGACCCTGTAGGTCTTTTCATGTTTATTAAACGCGTTCTACTTTTCCTGATTTCAAAGCACGAGCTGAAGCCCAAACTTTTTTAGGTTTACCATCGATAAGAACAGTAACTTTTTGAAGGTTTGGTTTTACGGCACGTTTAGTTTGGTTCATCGCGTGTGAACGGTTGTTTCCTGATACAGTCTTACGACCTGTAAAGTAACATACTTTAGCCATTGTGTTTTCCTCCTATTAGATCTAATATAGCGGATGTGCTAGCACCACATACCGTACTATGTTATCACACTTTCTTATTTTTGGCAAGGGAATTGGAAGACTTTTTTTATTTGACGTAGACAACTTCTAATTTACCAAAAGCTACCTCTCCACGGATAATCAAGGTTTTGCTGGTTGGGGCTACAGGAGCATCTGCCTTAGCTACTCCACAAGAAGTCTCCACCTTCAGGTCCACTCTCCAGTGTTGGGGCACATAGATAACTGCATTCCCTAAACTGACTTCCACCTTCAAGGTTGCACTATCACCTAACATCTCTGCATTGTCATAATAAATCTTGGCATTTCCACAGCTAACTTCAAACTGGTCTTCTACCAAGTCTTGGTCCTGTTTGTAAAAAGTTCCACTACCAAAGGAAACTTCCTTTTCTGTTAGAATGGTCTTTTCAGCGTCATACCACCATTTTTTCTCGTTCCATGTTTTGTTCGAATTAGTCAACATGCCAACTCCGAGAACGATTAGCACTCCCGCCCAGAACAATGATTGATTAGGAATCGGTAAAATGTCATAAAAATGATTGGCAATCATGAGAGCCACTAGGGCTGTAAAAGAGGCTGAAGTGAAATGACGACGAAGAATTGCCTCAACTGATTGATAGGCAAAAAAGCCAATACCAATCAAGGGCCAAATTTGCCCTCCAAATGAAGGGATTCCAAAATTCCCCTGTAACAATACTAAAGCTGCCAATACTAGCAACACAATACCAAATGCTTTCTTTTTCATGTTCTTACCTCATGTTTCTTAGATTTTCTTTTAGGAGGGATTGATAGTGCCGTGACACGTGAACCTCCTTGTGGGTTTGATAAAAGGAAATAGTGCCTGTCCCTGAGAAGGACTTGTCAACCGAGTAAACTTGCCGGATATTGGCAATGGTCGACTTGGATACCCGACTGAAATAGCGTGGCAGGATAGACTCCAACTCATAAAGCTTGAGCCGAACCTCGTAGGCTTCTTTCTGGGTATGGGCGTAAATCTTGCTACCTTCTGTCTCAAAAAAGAGAATTTCTGACAAGTCTAAGTAGTACTCACCCGTCCCCTTATAAAAGATCAACCTAGGAGCCTTGGTTTCTTGCAAGAGTCGTTGCAAGTCAGCTATTTCATCTGTCAGGGCTGCAGCCTTGATGACAATCTCTGTCTCAGTTAATTCACTATCAATCTCGATTCGTAACTTCATCCTATCTCCTTTCTGCATCTACTATACCAAAGCCCAGAAGACTTTACAAGGGCAAAAAAGCAAGTGGTCACTTTTGACCCGTAAGTGGTTACGAGGCCAAGCCCACTTGCTTTGCTTTTTAAAAAATAAAGAAGAGAATTCCACAGAGGAGTCCACAGACATAGCCTGCTAGAACATCCTTGGGATAATGAACTCCACCCAAGACTCGCACCAGACCGAGAAGAGCTGACAAGACCAACAAAACCAACCCCACAGGAAGATTTGCATGCAGGCAAGCCATGGAAATAATGGTTGCCGAAAAGACATGGCGACTAGGCATTGAATTCCCAGAACTGTCCTTGTCCAGTAGCGGGATAATCACCCATGTTTCATATGGACGCGGTTGATTGATCCACTTACGAACTAGCGTCAATAGGACAAAGCCAGAAGCTGGCACTAAGATATAAGCATAAAGGACGTTCCCCAATCCCTTACTTATAAAACTTGTCCCCAACAAGGTCAAGTATGCCAAGGGCATCAGGACTGTCATCATGCGATTGAAGACTCGCATCAGTTGTAATCCTTGTGGATGGCGAAGGAGGCTTGATTTCCTCTTGTCGTACCACTCTTGATAGTTTTTCATATATTTTCTCGTTATTCTTAGATTTTACACAAGAAGCCTACTAGCATCTCCTACTCTAGTATAGTGTAGAAAAAGAAGGCCGTCAAGCCTTCTTTGGTTTTATTCTTCTACTTCATCTTCTGTAAATTGACTATTGTAGAGGTCGGCATAGAAACCACCTTGAGCCATAAGTTCCTCATGATTGCCTTGCTCAATGATATTTCCATCTTTCATGACCAGGATCAAGTCAGTATTGCGAATCGTTGACAATGACTCCACCACTACTGCCCAAATCCAGTATTCTGACATGCCAAGGATTTTCCCAATGGCCCAAATAGCCATGATAGGACCACGAGTGACCACTTGGAGTCCCATGGTAAAGAGCATCTGAATCTGCGTGATATCATTAGTCGTCCGAGTCAATAGACTGGGGATTGAAAAACGTTTAAAGACCAACATCGGTTTATCCATTCTTTCTCCCTTCTAAGTAAAAATAGTTCTCATATGAACATTTAAGTTTCAATGAGAACTATCTAAGCAGAAATTGACATCAGCTCTTATTTTATCTATAATAAACACTATCTCACACCTATAAGAATACACCCTGATCAGAAATGAGAAACTCACAAATGAAACATAAAGAAGAGAAAATTTTAGGAATCTTTGCCATCATCTTTGGAACCCTGGCCCTTCTTGGTTCCTGGCTACCAATCATTAGCATTCTAGCCTTTTTCTTTGCCATTATTGCTATCGCCCTAGGAGTTTTTGGTATCGGCCTTAATCTCAAAAATCATAAAATATTGGCTATTATCGGAACGAGCCTAGGTATTCTATCTATTTTCCTTGTCTTAATGACGCAAGTATTACCTTCTGGTGTTTTTACTGACTTGGCTAAAAACTTTCGTCACCCCTACAGAAGTCTAACCTCTTTAACAGAAGATGAGGAATTTGGAAAATTGCCAGATTATAGATCAGATGAGGATAATGATCAAGAGGATACGGAAGATACCGATTCCTTCGCTTGGACCCAGGAGCAATTCGATGCTTTGATCGAAGGTGACACCTCGAATCGAGGAAAAGGCGGCTCCAACTACAAAGATATTATCAGCAAGCATGGACAGCCAGATTCTGAAATTGAGTCAACTTCAGGCGACTATGAGATTAAAAAAATCTCCTATGTCTCACTCGGTTCTAATACTAAGACAGTTGTACTGACTTTCGTAAAACAGGAAAACGGACAATTTCTTCTCATCCGTAAATTTGCCCTAGGCTTGGATAGAAAAGAGCAAACTGATGATGGAGTGAAAGTTTAGCATAACAAAAAAGCGAACAGCTATTAAGCCTGTTCGCTTTTCTATTAGAATCCATCTACGTTTGTGTAGATTTTTTGGACATCTTCGTCATCTTCAAGAACGCCATAAAGTTTTTCAAATGTTTCCAAATCTTCACCTGACAACTCAACTTCTGATTGAGGAATCATTTCTAATTCAGTTACTTGGAATTCTTCAATACCAGATTCACGCAAAGCAACGATAGCCTTGTGAAGGTCAGTTGGAGCTGTGTAAACAGTGATTGTTCCTTCTTCTGCTTCTACATCGTCTACATCAACATCTGCTTCAAGCAAAAGCTCAAAGATGGCATCAGCATCATCACCTGCAAAGACGATAACACCTTTGTTGTCAAAGAGATAAGACACAGAACCTGAAGCTCCCATGTTTCCACCGTTTTTACCAAAAGCAGCGCGGACATTGGCAGCTGTACGGTTAACGTTTGAAGTCAAGGTATCAACGATCAACATAGAACCATTTGGTCCGAACCCTTCGTAACGACCTTCTGTAAAGGTTTCGTCTGTGTTTCCTTTTGCTTTATCGATAGCCTTATCAATAACGTGTTTTGGCACTTGCGCTTGTTTAGCACGATCGATAACGAATTTCAAAGCAGTGTTTAGTTCTGGATCTGGTTCACCTTTTTTAGCTGCTACATAGATTTCTACACCAAATTTTGCATATACTTTAGAGTTAGCTCCATCTTTAGCCGTTTTCTTGGCTACGATATTGGCCCATTTACGTCCCATTAGGAATCTCCTTTTTTCACATTTTAATCTTTCTTATTATAACACAAGTCTAGCTGATTTTCACTAGAGGAAATGGATTTTTCTTTTGCAAATTAAGCTAGGATTTCCCGCCGACTGCCAAGATTTTCTTGCCTTCTTTTATCCAAGGATGCTGAAAAAGCGAAATATAAAGCTGGGCAGTCATAACAAGCCAGAGGAGAGGTTCGCATAGGATAACACCAGTATACCCTGCCCAAGGAATAATCCAAGCGACGAAAATAATTTTACCGATAAACTCGATAAAGCTTGATACAAGTGGCAAGAGTTTTTGGCCGAGTCCCTGCAAACTATTTCTATAAATCAATAAAAGACTCAAAATCGGATAGAATACCGAACTGATGCGTAGATACAAAGCCCCATTTTCAATCAAGTAAGCGTCTGTCGAACTTGCCAGGAAAGAAACCAGGCTAGGACTTGCAAAGAATAGGAAGATACAGGCAAAGGTAGCCCAAGACATACTCAAATAGCTCCCTAAACGAAGGCCTTGAACTATACGTTCTGGTCGTTTTGCCCCAAAGTTTTGAGAGATAAAAGTTGTCATTGAAGCTGAAATAGCTGTCATTGGCAGCAAAGCAAAGGCCATGATTCTGCGCGCCGCCGTTTGGGCGCTGATAATGACTGCTCCAAAACTATTGACAGAGGATTGCAAGATAACGCTTCCGATAGAAACGATTGACCCCATCAAACCCATAGCTAACCCTTGCTCCAAAAGGTCAACATAGAGAGCCTTATTCCATTTGAAATGTTTGAGGCCCGGAAGAAGCTCTGGAACACTCTTGCGAATATAGAAATAACAAAGGATTGCTGACAAACCTTGCGAGATAATAGTCGCTAGGCCTGCAGACTGAACTCCTAACTGCAATTGCGTAATAAAATACAAATCTAAAATGACGTTAACAATGGCTGAAAAGATAAGAAAGGCAAGCGCCGCAAGGCTATCACCAATCGAGCGTAGTAATCCTGCAAAGAGATTATAGGCAAAGCTAACTCCCACGCAGCTAACAATCATTGAGATGTATTCATAGGATTGGGGGAGAATTTCTGCAGGCGTTTCTAGGTACTGTAAGAGTGGGTAAAGACCGAAGAAACCTATCAGCATGACAAGACCACTCAGGATGGCACCCAAAATCCAAGTCGCTGCGACAGCTTCCTTAATCTTAGCAAAATTACGAGCACCGTAAAGACGAGCAATAACGACTCCCATCCCATTTCCGACTCCGAGAGCAAAGCCAATAATCAAATCAAAAATGGCTGTCGTAGCTCCGACTGCCGCCAAGGAATTTGGTCCTAAAAAACGCCCAACAATCAAGATATCAGCTGTATTGTAGAGTTGCTGAAAGATGTTGGACAATAGAATCGGTAAAGCAAAACTAATCAGTGAAGGAAGGATAGGACCATGAATCAAGTCCACCGTTGATTTTTTATTCATAAGGGTATTATATCAGCTTTCTAGTAGAGGAACAAGGGAGCTTCATTAAGAAAGCGTTGCCTAGATACAAACAATCTGGTATAATCGTGACAGAAAAGGAGGGTAGGTATGACCTTAACCAGCCAGTTAATTACAGATGTATTCCCAGACCTTGAAAAAGTTGAACAATTAAACAAGGAAGCCTTCCCTGAAGAAGAACGCGTCTCCTTGGAAGAATTTTTAAGTTACCAGGATAGAGATGACGCCCACTTTTTCGCTTTTTATAACGAAGAGGAATTTGTCGGCTTTGCCTTTGCCATTTCAAATCAAAAAGCTTTCTACATTAGCTTCTTTGCTATCATGCCCCATCTCCGTAGCCATGGATACGGGAGAGAAATCATTGAAAAACTCATTGGTTTTTACCAGCGTACTATGATTCTTGAAGTGGAGCGATTGGACGAAGACTGTGATAATCTCGAACAACGAAAGGCCCGCATGGACTTCTACTTACAAAATGGTTTTAAAACTGCCAATGCTTTTTTAGAATACGAGGGAATGAGTTTTGAAATTCTCTACCATGGCGACCATTTTGATGAAGAAGCCTATCTCAACATCTTTCAAAAATTGCAAGAAGAGAATTACTTTGACTTTCGCATCAAATACCGACGTTTTAGTGATTACTAAGCAAGACAATTCCACGTATAAAAAACATTATCTTTAATCTGATATGTTTTGAATTTCGATTTATTTTCAAAATAAAAAATGCATGCAATTTATAAAATTACATGCATTATTTATTCTTATTTACAATGTAGCTTAACCTTCTGCTCCACCTTCTGGAAGGATAAAGTAAAGAATAGCGTAAGCAAGTAGACCTGAACCACCAGCTAAAGTGAAAAGAATCCAAAGAACACGAACTAACATTGGGTCCATGTTAAAGTAGTCAGCAAGACCTGCACAAACACCACCGATTTTTTTATCTTGAACGTTACGAACTAAACGTTTTTCCATTATAGTAATCTCCTTTTTTGTTGTTCTTGTTCATTTTAACATCAAATTATTAAAAATACAATAGTTTTCTGGATTTTTCTAAGGAAATAGGCCTTTTATTCGCTTTTTCAAAAAGAGTAAACCTCTAATGAATAAAAATAAAAAGTGGAAAAACTCCACTTTTTATTCTTCAATTTCGATTTCAAGAGCATCGCCCAAGTCAAGAGTTACTTCTTTGTTAGAATCCGTATCAGCTGCTAAACTTGCTTTAGAATCTTCTTCCTCTTCAATCAAACCATATTGAACACGAACTTGGTGGTCAATCTCATCAAAGATTTCTGGATGATCTGCCAAGTATTTCTTCGCATTCTCAGAACCTTGTCCGATTTTTTCACCCTTGTATGAGTACCAAGCACCTGCTTTTTGGATGATATCCAAATCACTTCCAATCTTCAAGAGTTCACCAGTTCTAGAAATACCTTCTCCGTACATGATTTCAACAAGAGCTTCTTTGAACGGTGGAGCAACCTTGTTTTTCACAACTTTAATCTTAGTTTCTTTACCGACGTTGGTATCTTTTTGGTCACCAGTTCCCTTGATTTGTGTGCTCCCACGAACGTCTAAACGAACTGAAGCGTAGAATTTAAGGGCGCGTCCACCAGGTGTTGTTTCTGGATTACCAAACATAACCCCAACTTTTTCACGCAATTGGTTGATGAAGATGGCAATTGTCTTAGTCTTGTTGATAGAAGCACCAAGTTTACGCATAGCTTGGCTCATCATACGAGCTTGAAGACCAACGTGGCTATCTCCGATATCTCCATCGATTTCCGCACGAGGTACAAGAGCTGCAACCGAGTCAATAACGACTAGGTCAACTGCACCTGAGTCAATCAATTTCCCTGCAATTTCAAGACCTTGCTCACCTGAGTCTGGTTGTGACAAGAGCAATTCGTCAATATTCACTCCAAGAGCTGCTGCATAAGCTGGATCAAGCGCATGTTCCGCATCGATAAAGGCTGCAATGCCGCCTTCTTTTTGTGCTTGTGCTACAGCATGAAGGGCTACTGTTGTCTTACCTGATGATTCTGGACCGTAGATTTCAATGATACGTCCCTTTGGATAACCACCTGAACCAAGTGCAATATCAAGGGCCAACGAACCTGAGCTCATCACTTGCACTTTTTGCTCTGCACGTTCACCCAAGCGCATGATTGATCCCTTACCGAAGTCTTTTTCAATCAATTTAAGGGCATCATTCAAAGCTTTTTCACGATCAGCTCCAAATTTTTTGCCGATTTCATCTAATTTTTTTGTTGGTTTTTTCGCCATTTTGTTCTCCTATATTTTAATGTTTCTTAGAACCTTCTTCTATTATATCAAAAGTCAGTCACTTAATAAAGCTTTGCGAACTAAGTTAAACGCATGCATAACCGCAATTTTACGAACATCTGCTCGACTTCTTCCAGCTATATTGGCTTGAATGACTTCGGTACCTGATGCTTGAGATAGGCCGATGAAAACTGTCCCTGCTGGATGCCCTTCTAGGCTATCCGGACCAGCTACTCCTGTCAAGCTAATTCCAAAATCAGACTGAGTTTTGAGGCGTGCCTGCTCAGCCATTTTTTCAGCAGTAAAGGCTGAAATGACTCCATGTTCTTGCAACTCTACTTGTGGAATGTCTAACATCTTAGCTTTTTCTTCCAGGCTATAAGTGACAAAACCACCTTTAAAGATTGTTGATGCACCCGAAAAGTTTGCCAAAGTCGCTTGGAAAAGCCCAGCTGTCAAGCTTTCCGCAGCTGTAATGGTTTTCTTCTGCTTTTTCAACTTCTCAACAACTACGCTAGATAGGCTCGCTTCCTCTCCATAGCCATAACAGATATCCTTTAAAGCAACCCCTTCAAAAGTTTGACGTGCAAGGATTTTTTCTTCTATATTATCCAAGGCCTTTCTAGCTTCTTCTTGACTAGTAGCCTTTGTAGACAAACGCAGAGTCACTTCTCCCGTTTTTGCATACGGTGCTATGGTTGGATCCGTCTGCTCTTCAATCAAATCTGACAAAATCGTCACTAGCTGGCTCTCACCAATTCCAAAGAAACGTAGCACACGTGAGTACAACTTAGCTCCTGTTGTCAATCTTGGTAGTAGCTCATTTAAAACCATTGGTTTCAGTTCACTTGGCGGACCTGGTAGGACAACATAAGTCACGCCATCTACCTCAATCATACCACCAACCGCTAGTCCCGTTTCATTGGGTAGCGGAGTTGAGCCCTCAACAATTTGTGCCTGACGCTCATTATTTGGAGTTCGAGCATAGTCTGGGCGATGAGCAAAGAAATCATCTAATTTAGCCTGTGCTTGAGCATCAAAAGTCAAATCACGCTCTAGAAATTGTGCCAAGGTTTGTTTGGTCAAGTCATCCTCTGTTGGACCTAGTCCTCCCGTTAGGATAACTAAATCACTCCGTTTCTGAGCAATCTCCAACAAGGATAAGAGACGAGATTCATTATCTCCTACAGCCATTTGGAAGTAGACATCAACACCGATTTCAGCCAACTTTTCAGACAAAAACTGAGCATTGGTATTGACGATTTGACCTGTTAGAATTTCTGTCCCAACAGCTATTATTTCCGCTTTCATTTTTTCCTCCTACTTATCTATTCGGATTTCTTTGAAAAAATCGCAGGAAAATTCCTACGATTTGAGTATTCATTTCTTATTGTTCTTGCTGTTCTTGTTGAATCTGTTGTTCCTGTTCTGCAACAGAACTGGTATTTTGTGGTGAATGAACATAAAGATTTTCATACAAGACTACATTGGTCTCCAAGTTCGTAACCTCTGGTTGCCCGAGCGAACGACGTAACATATTTTGCATCTCTAACATATGAGCAGATGACACAATTTGGTAGGATGTCCCGTCAATCATTGCATCCTCTCCACGCAACTGTTGAGAATCAATATTTTTAAAGGAATCTTGATAACCCATCAATTGAGGAATTGTTGTTGTCGTAATCTCGATATTGGTCTGCATGTTGTCGCTAAGAGCCTTCAGAATTTCTTGGTAGTGACTGACACTATTCAAGCTAAGAATCTTCTCGACAACTTTTTGAATCACTTCACGCTGTCGTTTTTGACGACCGTAGTCTCCCTCTGGATCCTGATAACGCATACGTGAATAGACAAGAGCTTCTTCACCATTTAACTTTTGTTCACCAACACCGATAGAAATCGTATTAAATGGCTCCTGGTCTTGAATAGAGATAGGGAAACCTAGAGTATTATTTACTGTAATACCTCCGACAGCATCAACCATTCTTTGAAGACCATGCATATTGACCATCACATAGCGGTCGATATGGATATTCATCATTTTTTGAATAGTCGATATGGCCAGTTCTGCTCCACCATTGGCATAGGCAGCATTTAGTTTCGCCTCTATTACGCTACCGTCTGGTTGTTGGATTTGTGTCAAAATATCACGCTCCAAACTCATCATAACAACTTTCTTGGTCTTAGGATTTACCGTTACCAAGATCATCGAATCACTGTTACCTTCCCATGGGTCTGTGCGTTCAACGTTACCCGTATCCACACCCATCAGTAGAATTGTCAGAGGTTCAGTTGCCTCGATAACCTTCGTTTCTTCCCCGATTTGTTTATAGGTTTTGGCTAAAGTCTGTGTACTTTGTTGATAGATTGTAAAGGCAAAAGCTCCAACACCAAGCACTGTCACAAGAACAAAGCCTAAAAACATTCCGATTATTTTTTTTACCATACTTTTATTCGTCTATCAGTCGACCCATTTGGTAAACGTCAAGAAACTCTCCTCCCTCTATACAAGCACCACGTTCCTGTAATCCTTCTATGATAAAGCCCATCTTTTGATACAGATGAACAGCCGCAAGATTGCGTTTTTGAACTGTCAATTGTAAACGTCGAATACTAGCACTCGATTTGGCCCATTCAGTAGCTTCTTCCAACAGGATACTACCGAGACCATTTCCCCAGTATGCTTTTTTGATGCCCAAAAAGACATCACCAATATGTCGAACTCGCGGACGTTGATCAGCTGTAATATTGATGACCCCTGCCAATTCATTATTCAAAAAAGCTAGTAGAGTAATCTGGTTATCCGACTGGGCTTGCTTGTCAATAAAATGTTGCATTTCTGATTCAGTCATTGCAATTCCGTTTTCATCCAAACTGGTAAAACTAGATTCCTGACCAATCTGATCCAAAAGTGCAATAAGAACCGAAGCATCTTGGATTTCTGCTTCACGGATTAAAAGATCATACTCCATCCGTCAACCTCTGCAAGAGCTCCGTTGCTCGTTGCCCATGGGCATGAAAGACAACCTCACGTCCCTCACCATCTTTCAGGATTTCTAATTCTAGATAGTCTGCTGGAAGAGCATCTCCTAATAGATGACCCCACTCAATAACAGTCACTCCTGATCCAAAAAGAAATTCATCCAAGTCGATAGAATCTGCATCCCCTTCAATACGATAAACATCCAAGTGATACAAGGGTAGACGACCTTCATATTCTCGAACAATGGTATAAGTAGGACTTTTAATCATTTGATGAATCCCTAGACCTTTAGCCAAACCTTTTGTAAGTGTTGTTTTCCCAGCACCTAATTCACCGGTCAAAATCAATACATCATTTTCCTCTAGTAAAGAGCCTAACTCTTGTCCAAGAGCAATGAGTTCATCTTCATTTTTTATGTGCATGTAATCATTATACCAAAAAGTTTTCTTTTGCGATATTTCTACTAATAAAAAAGGAGGAGATTCCTCCTTCTTTTTTTAAGTGTTTATCATTAGTTAAGAGCCATGCTGATATAGTTCAAGATAAACAAGGCATCCAAAATCCAAATCATGACATGTACATCTTTAACTTGGCCTTTGACAACCTTTGTCAAAGTATAAGTCAAGAAACCAACTGCAATCCCTTGAGTGATTGAGTAACTGAATCCCATAAAGATAGATGTGAAGAAGGCCGGAACAGCTTCTGACATATCATCCCAAGGAATGTTTTTCAAGTTAGAGAGCATCATAATTCCGACAATAATCAAAATTGGTGCAGTTGCAGCTGTTGGAACAATCGCTAACAGTGGGCTAAAGAAGCTTGATAAAGCAAAACAGATAGCAACAACAAGGGCTGTCAAACCAGTACGTCCACCAGCACCGATACCTGCCGCAGACTCAACATAAGTCGTAACATTTGAAGTACCAGCAATGGCACCAACTGAAGTTGCCACCAAGTCAGAGTAAAGAGCTTTATCCAATTTAGCTGACTCATGGTTTTCACCACTTGTCGCAACGATACCAACTTTTTCACCAGTACCAATAAGAGTACCGATAGTATCAAAAATATCTGTCAATGAGAAGGCAAGAATAGCCATCAAAGTTTCTGGCAAACGAGAAGTGTTTGAAATCAAAGATCCTAAACCTTCCGAACCAAGAGCAGCACCAAACAAGGTACCTAAATCGTTAACTGCTGATGAAAGATTGTTGCTAGCGAAGTCAATCCCTGACACATTAACAAGACCAACCGCAATGGCAAGAATAGTCGTTGTTAAAATAGAAAGGATGATCCCACCTTTGATACCTTTAACAACAAAGAAGATAGTAATAGCAAGACCTGCAAGAGCTACCAAAACTGCTGTAGTATTGAAATCTACCAATCCTGGAACAGCTGCTGAGTTCGCAGTAATCGCCGCTTGAGCTTTATCTGCTCCTTCACCTGCTACAGTATAAGTACCTGGGTCAATTGAGAATTTCAAAAGACCAGCATTCTTAATACCTACATATGCTAGGAAGACACCGATACCGGCTGAAATTGCTGAGCGAAGCGTTGTAGGAATAGATTCAATGATCATTTTACGAACATTGGTCAATGTAATAATCAATGAAATAACTCCACAAATGAAAACCATCCCAAGAGCTTCTTTCCAAGTATAGCCCATCCCAAATACGACTGTGAAGGTAAAGAAGGCATTAAGTCCCATACCTGGAGCTTGAGCATATGGCAAGTTAGCATAGAAAGCCATCATCAAAGTTCCCACAACAGAACCGATGATTGTCGCCAAGAATACACCTTGAACAGGCATTCCTGTTTGTGAAAGCATTTGAGGGTTTACAAAGAGAATATAACTCATTGCAAAGAAAGTTGTTAAACCAGCAAGAACCTCTGTACGGACATCTGTTCCGTGCTCTTTTAGTTTAAATAGTTTGTCCATTTTTAATCTCCTTTGTCATTTTACGAACAATATGACTATTATAACATCAATCATTCATCTTTTCAAGGTATTTTTACCGAATTATAAAAATCTTATCCGATGCTATTCTTCTTCTTTTTACTTATTGTCAGCTTTTCTAGCCACTTTTTGATATAATAGAAAACATCTTATCTGAAACTAGATTCGGGAGGATTTTATGACTAAAAAAATGATTGCCGTTGATTTAGACGGAACTCTACTCAACTCTGAAAGCAAACTTTCTGACTTTACTATTAAAACAATTAAGAAAATCTCTAAAAAAGGCCACCAAGTCGTTATCGCAACCGGTCGCCCATACCGTATGGCCAAAGATTTTTATGACCAACTTGAACTTGAAACGCCTATGATCAACTTCAATGGTTCGCTCACTCACCTACCAGGCAAGACTTGGAAACATGAAAAGTGTCTGACTGTGGACAAAAAATACCTCTTGGATATCGTGAAGCGTAAAGAAGAAATTGAGGCAGACTTTATCGCTGGTGAATATCGTAAAAAGTTCTACATTACGGCCCCAGACCAAGAAATTGCCGATCCTAAATTATTTGGTGTTGAAAACTTTCGCCCAGAAAATCAATTCAAGTCTGACTTAGTTACTAAAGGACCTAACTGTATTTTATTACAAACTAGGGCAGACGATAAATATGCACTAGCTGAAGAGATGAACAGCTTTTACAAACACCAACTCAATATTAACACTTGGGGTGGCCCTTTGAACATTCTCGAATGCACTCCAAAAGGTGTCCACAAGGCTTTTGCCCTCGAATACCTTCTCAATGTCATGAATATCGACAAACAGAATTTGATTGCCTTTGGTGACGAACACAATGACCAAGAAATGCTTTCTTTTGCAGGTAAAGGCTATGCCATGAAAAACGCAAACCCTGCACTGTTACCTTTTGCAGACGAGCAATTACCATTGACTAACGAAGAAGATGGAGTCGCCCACTTTTTGCAGGAACGATTTCTTTAATTTCACTCATTCTATACTTTTTGGTGGACATTAGCTACCTTAAAAGTATGGAATTTTTTTGAGCTCAAAGTCAACGAAAAAAAGATTTGAATCTTTTTATCCAGATTCAAATCCTTATAAAATATCTATTTTTTTAAAACAATACGATCAGAAACGTCGCGATCCATGTCATCGATAATAATCTGGTTCTCCTCAGCTACATAAATCTTGACCTCGTCTCCGATAATAACTTTCTGATTTTCTGGTTCGAAGGTCACCTTCTTAACCTCTTGATCTCCGTCCGCTTCCACTTCTGTCCACGTTCCGGTATTTCCAGTAACTACAAGAGTAATGCTATCACCCTCGTCTTGTCCCTTGTAGGTCCCATCTAGATTAGTAGTTGTGTCAGTCTTTACACTAGTAGTAGAACTAAAAGCGCTGGTTTCTGACACTTGACTAGCGCTCGCCTCAGAGCTAGTGCTTGCTTGGGATGAAGGTGTCGATTTAGCTGTTGACGAACAAGCAACTAAAAGACTAAGACTTGCCACAGTAGCAAGAGAAAATGTAATTTTTTTTAGTGACATAATGTCTCCTTTCTTTCAGGAGCTAAAGGCAGAAAAACTGCAGAGTTATTCTACTTATACTATATTAAATAAAGGAAACAAGGTCAATCAACCAACTATGTTTTTATAAGGTAGGCACGAACTTCAGATATAAAATAGAGGGAACCTGTAACAAACAGTAAGTCTTTCTCCCCTGCAGACTTTTCAAAATCATCTATAAAGTCTCGATAGGAAGCAACTCTATGATAGCCACTCAAATCTTGCTCCTCCAAAGAGCCTTGATAGTCGAAACTCGTCACATAGAGAGCTGTATCAGGTAAATGATCTGTCAGATAAGTTAACATTCCGCTATAATCTTTACGCTTTAAAGCACCAAAAAGAATTTGAGCATGGTAGCCTTGCTGGATTTTTTCCTGGATAAATTCAACCAAACGTTCCAAGGCTGGTAGATTGTGAGCCCCATCCAGATAAATGTGCTCAGTGATAGCTTCTAGCCTTCCTGCCCATCTGGTAGCTCGCAAGGCGGCTCGTACTGCTTCTTGATCAACCTTCTCACCTCTCTGATTCATAAGCAATAGAAAGGCTTGTATGGCAAGAGCTGCGTTTTCCTCCTGATAGGCCCCTTCCAAACCTAGTTTTAGTTGGTTCAGATTCGCAAGAGAAGAAGAAAAATGACCATTCTTGAAAGAAAAATCTCGATCAGCTTGGTAGAGAGTCACATCCAAATCATGAGCAGTTCTTTGACAAACGAGCTGGGCTTCCGGTGCTAGATTGGCAATAAGAGCTGACTTGCCTGACTTAAAAATCCCTGCTTTCTGCTCAGCAATAGCTGCTAAACTATCGCCTAAAGTCTCCTGATGATCAAAGCCGATGGACGTGATAACAGCAATCTCTCCAGTTACCACATTAGTGGTATCAAGTAGTCCACCAATTCCAACTTCCAGCAAAACCAGATCCACTTCTTGCTCTTTAAAATAAAGCAAAGCAATCAAAGTCAACAACTCAAAAAAAGATAATTGATCATAAGTTTCTAGAAGTCTTTTCTCCATTGCTTTTACTTGATCAGCTAAACGAATGAAATCTGCATCCGATATGGGGTCTCCATTGATGCAAATGCGATCATGAATGCTGACAATATGGGGCGAAGTAAAGGTTCCAACTTTCTTGTCGTGAGAGACAAAAAGCTCTCTCATAAAGGCAATGGTTGATCCTTTCCCATTTGTCCCCGTCACATGGATAATTGGATAGGTTTGCTCAGGATTCCCCAGTAAATCCACTGCTTTTTGCATCCGTCCCAAACCTGATCTAAAATTCAATCCAATCCGACTATGGAGCCATTTTTCTACTTCAAACACGCTTATCTCCTTAATCTTTAATAAAAAAGCGAAGATTCTCTTCGCTTTTTACTTCATTTGCTAGAACCTAGCTTGTTTTAATTTCAATATGGGCTAAAAACATCCACTGGAGTCACCAGTTCTCTCTTATTTCAAGGAACTTGGCTGATACAGTCTCCCAGACTGTATCACTCCTCCATAAAGCTGTTGAAGACTTCTTCAATCATGTTCCATTCGTCATCTGAATCTTCAGGAATTGGTTGCAATTCGCCTTCTGTTCCGTCTTCATTTTCGATGAATGAGTATGCTTGAATTTCAACTTCGCCGTTTTCATCTTCTTCTGCATTAACTGGTACAAGAAGAACATAGTTTTTACCGAATTCTTCTTTTCCGTCAATAGTCAAAAGGATTTCAAACAAAGTTTCGTTTCCTTGCTCATCTACAAGTGTAATAAGTTCACGTTCTTCGTGATCGTGGTTGTGATCGTGTGACATAGTTTCTCCTCTGTCTTAAAATTTTCTATCTAAATAATTTTGCAAAATCAACTGAGCGGCTAATTTATCGATAACTTTTTTACGCTTATTACGACTAACATCTGCTTGCTCAATTAACATGCGCTCTGCAGCAACCGTGGTCAGGCGCTCATCCTGGTATTCTACTGGCAAACCAAAAAGTTCTTCCAGTTTTGCTCCATATGCTTGACTCGCTTCCACGCGCGGTCCACTGGTATTGTTCATATTTTTAGGTAAACCAACAACAAAGCGCTCCACCTTATAGCTATCAACCAATTCCTTGAGTCGTTCAAAACCGAACTCTCCCTGGTCTTCATTGATTTGGATGATTTCGAGCCCTTGTGCTGTAAACCCTAACGGATCGCTAATCGCTACTCCTACCGTTTTGGAACCAACGTCCAACCCCATAATTCTCATAGATTATAGATCGACTCCTTGTCCTTTAAGGTAGTAGCGGACCAATTCTTCAACAATCTCATCGCGTTCGTATTTACGGATTTGATTTCTTGCGTTATTGTAACGAGGAACGTAAGCTGGGTCTCCACTGAGAACATAGCCCACAATTTGATTAATAGGGTTATACCCCTTCTCATTCAATGAATCATAGACTTCTGTCAATGTTTCACTGATCTCTTTTTTATTGGAATCGTCCAATTTAAAACGTACGGTTTCTTCAGTAAATCCCATTCTAACACCCTCTTTCCTTAGAATAGTACCATTATAGCACATTCACAGCCGTTCTACAAATGACACAGTCTGATTTTGTTGATTTTCTGCGACTTTCTTACTGGACTGTCGCACCACTCGCAACTCGATTTGCGATATACTCTTCTGGTTCGTTTTTTAGTAGATTTTCCAAACCAACATTTTTTAAATATTCGCTTTCGCTTGCCTTTTTAATATCTAGGACTTGAAAATCATAACTTGTTTTCGTTTCAATCTCTGTCTCACTTAAAAGATTGGTTTCAAGACTAAAACCAGGAATTTTTCGAGCTGCTTGAACTGACTCATCTTTATCCTCCACCTCTTTCAAAGCTTTCTTTGCATCTTCCAACCCATGTTCTGCAATGAAACTCTTGAGTTCATCTGAAACTGGTCGTTTCTGCTGAATCGTTAAGGTCAAGAATTGTTTGTCCTTATATGTAATGGTCTGAGTTTGTTTAACCCCATTTTCATTGGCTGGAAAAACTAGAGTTTTGGTAACCACAGTATTTTTTGCTGCATTTTCTAGAACTGGCAAATTAGATTGGAGAATTTCTGTCGTTGTATCTTTAGCAGGTTCCGCAGATTCTTTTTTCTGACCACAACCAGCTAGTAAAAATAGAAGGGCAACTATACCGATTACTATCTTCTTCATATTCAATTTTCCTTATTTACCTATCAAATAAGGCCAGGAGTCACTCCCAGCCTTTATGTTTTATAGTGCTGCACGTAAACGTGCTTCTGCATTTTCTACATTGCGGACAGAGCGTGGCAAGAAGGCACGAATGTCATCTTCTTTATAGCCAACTTGCAAACGTTTCTCGTCAACAAGAATTGGGCTTTTTAGGATGCGTGGTGTTTCCATTATTAAGGTGAGCACCTCATTGACACTCAAATCTTCGATATCAACTCCAAGAGCTTTAGCGTAGCGATTCTTTGATGATACAATGCTCGCAATTCCATTGTCTGTTTTTGTAAGAATATCTAATAATTCTTCTCTAGAAATCCCCTCTTTACCGAGGTTTTGTTCTTTATAACTTAACTGGTGGGCATTGAGCCATGTTTTCGCTTTTTTACAGCTAGTACAACTTGAGACTGTATAAATTTTGATCATGTACCTACCCCTTTCGCTACATGTTACTATCAGTTTATTCTATTATACCATAAAAAACATCGGACTTGCGACCTATTTTTGAAAAAAATAAACTTTTTTTGAGTTTTTCCAACTTTTTTATTGACAAAACACGAACTATAACCACTCTCTGTACTTCTTAATGTAAAACTTCTTAATAACGGTAACGCTAAACATGTACAAGAAAATAATACCGACCAAGAACAAGAAGTATGGAAGTCCCAATGGAGCTAAACGAAGGATATTTACTAGTGGTCCATAAGGTAAACTAGTTACGAAGAAAGCCGCAACCAAAGTTGTAAAAATCACAAGCCAAGCTGGTCTGCTTTGTACAAAAGGAACTTTTGCGGTACGAAGCATATGGATAACCATGGTTTGAGACCACATAGATTCGATGAACCAGCCTGTTTGGAACAAGATAATAAACTGAAGGGCAGATTCTGATCCATGAACATAATGATGACCTGTCACCAAAGGAACAATGATAAAGTAGAGGAAGATAAAGGTCAAAATATCAAAGACAGATGAGATTGGACCCATCCAAACCATAAATCGCGTAATGGATTTTGCTTCCCATGTATGGGGTTGTTTGAGGAAGTCTTGATCCACATTATCAAATGGCAATGCCACACAAGACAAATCATAGACTAGATTTAGGACAATGAGATGAACAGGAGCCATTGGTAAAAATGGCAAGAAGATACTCGCAACAAGGAGTGAGAAGATATTCCCAAAGTTTGAACTAACGGTCATCTTGATGTACTTGGTCATGTTGGCGTAGACCTTGCGACCCTCAACGATACCAGTTTCAAGGACCATGAGATCCTTGTCTAGCAAAATAACATCCGCAGTTTCCTTGGCGATATCAACTGCTGTATCCACAGAAATACCAACATCCGCCACCTTCATGGATGGGGCATCGTTAATACCATCTCCCATATAACCAACACCGTGACCATTTCTCTTTAACTGTAGAATGATACGCGCTTTTTGGTCAGGAGACAATTTAGCAAAGACTGTTACTTTTTCAACAACATCTGCCAATTCTTGGTCTGTCATTTGGTCGATCTCAGCTCCCAAAAGGATGTGTTCAACATCCAAACCAACCTTTTCACAAATGGCTTGGGTTACTTTTTCGTTATCCCCAGTTAAAATCTTTGTTTTGACACCATGCTCAAGTAGAGCTTGAATAGCGGGTGCTGCAGATGGTTTTGGTGGGTCTAAAAAGGCAAGGTAACCTGTAAGGATCATGTCACTTTCATCCGTCACAGCATAGGCATAGTCTTCACGTAGACCTGACTTGTACCCAACACCTAAGACACGCAAACCTTGACGGTTTAATTGCCCTACTTCTGCTAGTACTTCTTGGCGAATGTCTTCGGTTAGGGGAATGATCTCTCCGCGGTACTCCACGTGTGTCGAAATGTTCAACATTTCTTCTAAAGCGCCTTTGGTAACCATACTAACGACATTGGTATCGTCTTTGACGATGACACTCATGCGTCTACGTTCAAAGTCAAATGGAAGTTCGTCGATTTTTTGGAAGCTAGTATCCAAATTTTGTAGAATAGCGTGTTCTTTAGCTTCTTTTTCAGTTCTACTGATAATGGCACGGTCCATCAAGTTTTTCAAACCGGTTTGAAAATGTGAATTTAGATAAGCTCTTCTTAAGACCGCCATATCCAAATCACCGTGGATATCCAAAGGGTATTCTAAGACAATCTCATCCTGCGTTAAAGTTCCAGTTTTGTCCGTACATAGGATATCGATTGCTCCTAAGTCCTGGATAGCATTAAGTTTTTTGATAACCACCTTTTCCTTGGCCATGATAATGGAACCTTTGGCTAAGCTAGCTGTAATAATCATTGGCAGCATTTCTGGTGTAAGTCCGACACCAACACTCAAGGCAAAGACTCCAGCCTCTAGCCAGTCTCCATCAGTCAACCCATTTGCGAAAAACACGATTGGAACCATGACAAGCATCAAGCGGATTAAGAGCCAAGAAATACTGTTCATTTCACGTTCAAAAGAAGTTGGTTCATCGTAGGTGTTGAGAGTCTGTTCAATAGCTCCCATCATGGTGTCATCACCAACAGCTAGAATCATAGCTGTCGCACTTCCTGAGATAACATTTGTCCCCATAAATGCTAAAGATTCTGCTTCTAAAAGACTCTCTACATTTTGATTAGTAGCTTTATTTAAAGCCAGTTTTTCGACTGCATCACTTTCTCCAGTCAAACCTGACTGTTGAACGAAAAAGTCGCGTGATTCAAATAAGATGACATCTGCTGGAATCATATCTCCAGCGCTCAATTTCACGAGATCTCCCACAACCAACTCATCGATGGGTAACTCTTGTTCAAGACCATCACGAATAACAGTTGCTGTATTGACAATCATTTTTGAAAGATTGGTTGTTGCCTTGTCGCTCCGCAATTCTTGGACAAAACGAATACCTCCTGAAATCAAAACCAAGACAACGATAATGATAGAAGTCGTTGGATCCTCTTGACCGGGTTTGGCAAGCCAGACGTTTGTAACGAGAGAGATAAAGGCAATCACAAGCAAAATGATTGTGAAAGGATTGATAATGGACTCATAAATCTTTTTAAAGATGGAATCCTCTTGACCCTTTGTGATGGTGTTTTCACCATATAGGTCACGGTTTTCTTCGACTTGTTCTGAATCTAAGCCTTTTAGACTTGTATGGTAAAAAGCTAGACTTTCTTTGAATGGAGTTTGAATAGCTGCTGCTAATCTTTCTTTTGTAGTTTTCATTGGTTTCTCCTATCTGTATGAATAGTGATTTCATACACAGGGACCAATCACTTTATAAGGACAGAACGACACAAATCAGCGATTGGCTGTGTATGTGCGGTTCTGGATGATCGTCAATTTGCATCGTTTGTCTCCTTTCTTTGTTTTAAAACAGCAGAAAGTCCTGCCATAAAATGGCAGGACTAAAAAACTTATTGTCTGTTTTCGTTCAAGCTTTAACTCCATAGGGCGATGTAATGAGCTTAGTCTTGACCTTCGCGACCAGGACTGTTGACCAACGAGTAGTGTCTCCACTGCTTTGCGGTAGTCATCCGTATCCCTATGGTAGCCTCACCTACCGTTTTCGCCTTTCAGTATAAACCTTTAACTAGTAAAAGTCAACGATTTATCTCAATTTTCTTAGATTACGATTAATTCTTTTGGAGCAAGGGTTAATAACTCACAACCTGTATCTGTAATCAAGATATCATCTTCGATACGAACACCGTATTTACCTTCAATATAAATACCAGGTTCATCAGTCAAGACCATTCCAGATTTAATAACTTCTTTGGAAGTTTGGCTAAAGTAAGGTTCTTCGTGGATATCAAGTCCGATACCATGCCCGATACCGTGTGTAAAGTATTCGCCATAGCCTGCTTCTACAATAATATCACGAGGGATTTTATCAAAATCACGGAAACCTAAGCCATCCTTAGCTTGGTCAATCAGAGCTTGGTTAGCCTTCAAAACAGTGTTGTAGATTTCTGCTTGTTCATCACTGACATGGCCTAGATAGATGGTACGTGTCATATCACTGACATAGTGGTCATAAAGGCAACCGAAGTCCATGGTGATTGCTTCGCCTAGTTCTACTGGCTTGTGCATTGGGTGGGCGTGAGGTTTAGAAGAGTTGATCCCACTCGCTAGAATCGTGTCAAAAGACAAACCAGCAGCGCCTAATTCACGCATACGGAAGTCCAGGAAGTTGGCAATTTCAATCTCTGTCTTACCTGGCTTGATAAAGTCAAGAGCATCGTGGAAAGCTTGGTCTGAGATGGAACAAGCCTTACGAATAGTCGCAATCTCTGTCTCATCCTTAATCATACGAAGGGCTTCAACAAACTGTGTCTGTGGAACTAGTTCTAAACCTTCAAAGGCGGTTTGCATGCGATGGTAATAAGAAACTGAAATCTCATCTTCAAAACCGATACGAGAAAGGCCCATATCTTTTGCAATCTTTGCGATAGTTGCCAACTCATCACGTTCTGCAAAAATCTCAAAGCCAGTAACTTCTTGCTTGGCAGCGATAATATAGCGGGCATCTGTCACCAAGACTTGACGGTCACGACTGATAAAGACCGTTCCATTTGAACCCCAAAATCCTGTCAAATAGTAGACATTTTTAAGGTTATTGATAATGATTCCATCTAGTTCTTTTTCTTGCATTTTATCTAAAAATGCTTGCACACGTTTATTCATGATGTAACTTTCCTTTCAAATACTGTCCTGTATAGCTAGCTTCATTGGTAGCTACTTCCTCTGGTGTTCCTGTTGCGATAATAGTTCCGCCACCGACACCACCTTCTGGACCTAGGTCGATGATATGGTCTGCTGTTTTGATAACATCTAGATTGTGCTCAATGACGAGAACTGTATTTCCATCATCGACAAAGCGGGACAAAACGGTGAGTAGGCGAGCGATGTCCTCAGTATGCAACCCAGTTGTCGGTTCATCTAAAATATAGAAAGACTTACCTGTCGAACGCTTGTGGAGTTCACTAGCCAGCTTCATACGCTGGGCTTCTCCACCAGAGAGTGTCGTAGCTGGTTGTCCCAAAGTCACATATCCTAGACCAACATCTTTGATGGTCTGGAGTTTGCGTTGAATTTTCGGAATGTGTTGGAAAAATTCTACTGCATCGTTGACCGTCATATCCAAGACTTGCGAGATATTCTTTTCCTTGTAGTGGACTTCCAGGGTTTCACTATTGTAACGAGTCCCATGACAGACTTCACAAGCTACGTATACATCTGGCAAGAAGTGCATCTCAATCTTGATAATCCCGTCACCCGAGCAGGCCTCACAGCGCCCACCCTTGACATTGAAACTGAAACGCCCCTTCTTGTAGCCACGAATCTTGGCTTCATTTGTCTGGGCAAAGAGGTCCCGAATATCATCAAAGACACCTGTATAGGTAGCAGGATTGGATCTCGGTGTTCGTCCGATTGGACTCTGGTCAATATCTATCAGACGGTCGATATGCTCGATTCCTGTAATGGATTTAAACTTACCAGGTTTGTCTGAATTGCGATTGAGCTTTTGTGCAATAGCTTTTTTGAGGATGCTGTTAATGAGGGTCGACTTCCCTGAACCAGATACCCCTGTTACTGCAATGAATTTCCCGAGCGGGAAGCGAGCGGTGATATTTTGCAAGTTGTTCTCACGCGCACCTGTCACTTCGATAAAGCGACCATTGCCTACACGGCGTTCTGACGGCACTGGAATCGCGCGTTTCCCTGACAGATACTGACCGGTAATGGACTGGCTGTTGCGAGCCACCTGCTTAGGCGTTCCCGCCGCAACAATTTCTCCACCAAAGACACCTGCACCAGGGCCAACGTCAATCAGATAATCAGCTTCTCGCATAGTATCTTCATCGTGTTCCACGACGATCAAGGTGTTCCCCAAGTCACGCATCTTT
Source organism: Streptococcus sp. Marseille-Q7087 (assembly GCF_965111935.1). Lineage (NCBI taxonomy): Bacteria > Bacillati > Bacillota > Bacilli > Lactobacillales > Streptococcaceae > Streptococcus > Streptococcus sp. Marseille-Q7087. The sequence continues at coordinate 1,614,428 of NZ_CBCOPJ010000001.1, forward strand.
TTCAGACTGGCAATCAGGCGATCATTGTCCCTCTGGTGAAGACCGATGGACGGCTCATCAAGGATATAGAGAACTCCTGAGAGATTGGAACCAATCTGAGTCGCCAAACGAATACGTTGACTCTCCCCTCCTGATAAGGTTCCTGCTGAACGAGAAAGCGTCAGATAGTTAAGGCCCACGTTATTGAGGAAGGTCAAGCGATCCTTGATTTCCTTAAGAATCGGACGAGCAATGATAGCCTCATTTTCAGATAGGGTTAGTTGATCAATGACCTCCAAATGGTCTGCAATGGAGAGGTCTGAAATTTCTCCGATATGGAGTCCTTTCTCTCCCCCTACACGAACAGATAAGGCCTGGTCATTGAGACGGTAACCATGACAAGTGCCACAAGTCAGCTCGTTCATATAGAGACGCATCTGTGTACGAGTGTAGTCGCTATTGGTTTCATGATAGCGACGCTTGATATTACCAATCACTCCTTCAAATGGAATATCGATATCACGAACTCCGCCGAATTCATTTTCATAGTGGAAATGGAATTCTTTCCCATCTGAACCATAGAAAATGAGATGTTTATTCTCCTCAGACAACTCCTCAAAAGGCATATCCATATCCACTCCAAAAGCTGTCATGGCTTGTTCCAGCATATTTGGATAATAGTTAGAAGAGATTGGATTCCAAGGCGCTAAGGCTCCCTCGCGAAGAGTCTTGCTAGCATCTGGTACAACTAAATCCGTATCAACCTCTAGCTTGATTCCCAAACCATCACACTCACTACAGGAGCCAAAGGGTGCATTGAAGGAGAAGAGACGAGGTTCTAACTCTGGAACCGTAAATCCACATACTGGACAAGCATAGTGTTCTGAAAAGAGCAACTCTGAATCATCCATAGTATCAATAACGACATAACCTTCAGCGATACGGAGAGCTGCTTCAATCGAATCAAAAAGACGACTACGGATACCATCCTTGATGATGATACGGTCTACCACCACGTCAATGTTGTGTTGTTTATTCTTTTCAAGTTCAGGAACTTCGGTCACATCGTAAACAACTCCATCGACACGGACACGGACGTAACCATCCTTTTGAATCTTTTCAATCAGCGTCTTGTGTTGCCCTTTTTTCTTACGAATAACAGGAGCCAAAATCTGCAGACGCTGGCGTTCTGGCAATTCCAAAACCTTATCCACAATCTGCTCTACAGACGAAGCCTTGATAGCCCCATGCCCATTGATACAGTAGGGTGTTCCTACACGTGCATAGAGAAGGCGTAGATAATCGTTGATTTCCGTCGTTGTCCCAACCGTCGAACGAGGATTTTTACTGGTCGTTTTCTGGTCAATGGAAATGGCAGGGCTGAGACCATCGATAGAATCCACATCTGGCTTTTCCATATTGCCCAAGAACTGACGAGCATAGGCTGACAGACTTTCAACGTAGCGACGTTGCCCTTCTGCATAAAGGGTATCAAAGGCCAAACTAGACTTCCCCGAACCTGACAGCCCCGTCACCACAACTAGCTTGTCACGCGGAATTTCCACATCTATATTTTTTAAATTATGGGCGCGTGCCCCATGGATGACAATCTTATCTTGCATATTACTTCTTTCTAGTCCATTGTTGCTTTCCATTATACCAAAAAAAGTGAAATTCTATTACCAAAAAAGCCGAATTTGTAGTATAATAGTACGGTGTCAAAAATCACTGAAACGCGGATTAGATTAGGAAAGGATAGGAGATATGAAACAAGTCTTTCTCTCAACTACAACTGAATTTAAAGAGATTGATACGCTCCAGCCGGGCACTTGGATCAATCTCGTCAATCCTACTCAAAGCGAATCGATGGAAATCGCCTCGGCCTTTGATATTGATATCGCTGACCTCCGTGCACCGCTCGATGCGGAAGAGATGTCTCGTATCACCATCGAAGATGAATACACCTTGATCATCGTAGACGTCCCAATCACAGAGGAAAGAAATAACCAGACCTACTACGTGACTATTCCCTTGGGGATTATCATCACAGAAGAGGCTATCATCACTACCTGTTTGGAGCCTCTACCACTTCTTGATATCTTTATCAATCGTAGGCTTCGCAATTTCTATACCTTCATGCGGTCGCGCTTCATCTTCCAAATCCTCTACCGCAATGCGGAGATTTACCTAACTGCCCTCCGTTCGATTGAACGTAAGAGTGAGCAGATTGAGAGTCAACTTCACAAGTCTACTCGAAACGAAGAATTGATTGAACTCATGGAGTTAGAAAAGACCATCGTCTACTTCAAGGCTTCTCTGAAGACTAACGAGCGCGTGATTAAGAAATTGACCAGCGCAACCAGCAATATCAAGAAATACCTTGAAGATGAAGACCTTCTCGAAGACACCTTGATTGAAACGCAACAGGCCATCGAGATGGCGGACATCTATGGAAACGTCCTTCACTCTATGACAGAGACCTTCGCTTCTATCATTTCAAACAACCAGAACAATATCATGAAAACCTTGGCCCTCGTGACCATCGTTATGTCCATCCCGACCATGATTTTCTCAGCCTACGGAATGAACTTTAAGGATAATGAAATTCCTTTAAACGGAGAACCGCATGCTTTCTGGCTCATCGTCTTTATCGCCTTTGCTATGAGTGTCTCTCTCACTCTTTACCTCATCCATAAAAAATGGTTCTAAACAGGAGTTATTATGTCACAGATTGATTTAAAAGAATTAACCAAGAAAAACCAAGAATTTATCCACATTGCAACCCAACAATTTCTAAAAGATGGAAAAACTGACGCTGAAATCAAGGCTATTCTTGAAGAGGCCATTCCTCATATCCTAGAAGAACAACCAAAAGGTGTGACCGCTCGCTCAATTTACGGTGCACCAACTCACTGGGCTCACAGCTTTAGCGAAAAAGAACAATACGAAAAAGAACATCCAAAGGAAAATGACGATCCAAAATTGATGATGTTGGATTCAGCCCTTTTCATTACAGGACTGTTTGCAGTAGTTAGTGCCTTGATGAGCTTCTTCTCAAACCAACCCGTTGCCTACGGCTTGGTAACACTTATCAGTGTAGGAGCCTTTGGTGGAGTTGCCTTTTACCTTCTCTATCACTTCATCTACCGCTACTACGGACCAGATACTGACCGTAGCCAACGCCCTCCATTCTGGAAATCACTTTTGGTTATGTTAGCGACTATGTTTGCTTGGGTCTTCATCCTCTTCTTGAGTAACTTCCTTCCACAAGCCATCAACATCAGCCTCCCACCACTTGTTTTGTTGGTAATCGGTGGAGCACTTCTTGCTCTACGTTTCTACCTCAAAAAACGTTTCAACATCAAGAGCGCAAGTGCAGGTCCAGCTAGATATTAAGATAAACAATAAAGGAGAAATATATATGACTAAACAGAGAATTAATCAAATTGTTGGTTCAATTGGTGCCTTTATCGGGATTATTGTATTTATAGCCTACATCCCTCAAATTTTTGCCAATTTACAAGGAAATAAAGCTCAACCTTTCCAACCTTTATCAGCAGCAGTCTCTTGCTTAATCTGGGTCATTTATGGATGGACAAAAGAGCCTAAAAAAGATTGGATTCTAATCATTCCAAACTCGGCTGGGGTTATCCTTGGCGGACTGACCTTCCTTACTGCTCTATAAGAATGCAACTACTATAAAAAGTAACCACATCGAGCGGTTGCTTTTTTGCTTACTTTCGTGATCTAAAAGCCTTTTTCTGATTCTAATTCTTGTTGTTTCCCCTCTTCTTTTGTGATACAATAGCATCAATTTATTTCTAGGAGGATGAGATATGGTTTCTACTATTGGTATTGTTAGTTTGTCTAGTGGCATTATCGGAGAAGACTTTGTCAAACACGAAGTCGACTTGGGTGTCCAACGTCTCAAGGGCCTCGGACTCAATCCTATCTTTTTACCTCATTCACTAAAAGGCTTAGACTTTATCAAGGACCATCCTGAAGTGCGTGCGGAGGATTTGATGCAGGCCTTTTCTGATGATAGCATAGACATGATCCTATGCGCCATCGGTGGAGATGATACCTATCGTTTGCTGCCCTACCTTTTTGAAAATGGCCAACTAGAAAAAGTTATCAAACAAAAGATTTTTCTTGGCTTCTCAGATACAACCATGAACCATCTCATGTTGCATAAACTAGGAATCAAGACTTTTTACGGCCAATCCTTTTTAGCAGATATTTGTGAGTTAGACAAGGAGATGTTGCCCTATAGCTTTCACTACTTTAAAGAATTGATTGAGACTGGTAGAATCTCAGAAATCCGCCCTAGCGACGTTTGGTATGAGGAACGGACTGATTTTAGTCCCAAGGCTCTGGGAACAGCTCGTGTCAGTTATGCAATACAGGTTTTGACTTGTTGCAAGGAAGTGCTCAGTTTGAGGGAGAAATTCTCGGCGGTTGTCTTGAATCTCTCTATGATATCTTTGACAACTCTCGATACGCAGACAGCACGGAGCTCTGCCAAAAGTACAAACTCTTCCCTGACTTGTCAGACTGGGAAGGAAAAATCCTCTTGCTAGAAACAAGTGAAGAAAAGCCTGAACTTGACGACTTCAAAAAGATGTTGCGGACTTTAAAGGAAACTGGTATATTCGAGGTCATCAGAGGACTCTTGGTCGGGAAACCTATGGATGAAACTTTCTATGACGACTATAAAGAGGCACTATTGGATATTATTGATAGCAATATCCCGATTGTCTATAATCTAAATGTTGGTCATGCAACTCCAAGAGCTATTGTCCCCTTTGGAGTCCACGCGTATGTAGATGCAACGGAGCAAGTCATTCGCTTTGACTATAACAAAGAAAGCTGAGATAGAAATCTCAGCTTTTTTCAGTATCGTTACTAGCATTTTCATCACATACTACTGATAACTAAAATGATAAAGTTGAGGCTGTTCCCTAACATGTGAACAAGTAGGGGATAGTAAATATTCTCCTTTTCTTTCACATAAATAATAGAAAAGGCAAAGCCGCCACCCAAGTAATAAATTGCATTGATCCACTCGGATAAATCCAAACTGTGCATATGGATCAGGGCAAAAGCAACTCCAACTAAAGAAATACTCAGCCAAGTTGGTAGACTTTTTCTCAAATTTCTCAATAGTATTTGACGGAATAAGAGTTCTTCCACCAAAGGTCCAATGATGCAGGCGAAAACTGCTATCAGTAGAGGTTGGTCTTGAAAGTTGCTTTGAAGATTCGACTGGTTTAAACCTTGTCCGACTAGCCCCAAAAACTGCTTCAACATCTCTGATACAAATTCAAAGATAGCAGTCATCAGAATGAAAAAGAGCCAGCCTTTTAAAACCCCAAAGAAGAATTTTTTTTTAGTCTTTCTAATCTCATTCCATTGTTGGATCAATCTATCCTTGCACAAGAAAGAGCCATATAGAGCTAATACTACATAGACTAGATATTTTAGATAATTCGCAATGGCAGATGGCATCAAATAAGACAGTAATTTAGCACCATCAAACACAAAGAGAACTGTATAGAGAATTGCAAAAATCAGAATTCCCTTATTTTTGTTAGACATCATTTAATTTCCTTTCCATTCACAATCATTCTCATGGTCATCAACCAGACCTGCAGCCTGTAGAAAAGACAAGACCGCAACTGGTCCAGTAAACTTAAAGCCTCGTTTTTTGAGATCTTTGGATAATTTTTCAGACAAAGGCGTTTTAGCTGGCGCTTGACTGTAGTCCGGGATATCATTAACGATGGTTTTTCCATCTACAAAAGACCAGAGATAAGCATCAAAAGAGCCATAGTGTGCCTGCACTTGTAAAAAGGCCTGGGCGTTTGCTCGGGTGGCAAAAATCTTAGCACGATTGCGGATGATAGCTGGATTATTCATCAAAGCTTCCAATTCTTCATCAGTCATGTCCGCAACATCTTGAACTTGATAGTCATGAAAAGCTTCCCGAAAGGCTTGTCGTTTATTGAGCACCGTTTCCCAAGATAGTCCAGCCTGATAGGTTTCCATGCAAAGCAACTCAAAAAGAGCTTGGTCATCATGGAGAGGTTGCCCCCACTCTTCATCGTGGTAGGCTACATACAGAGGGTTGTTCATTTTAACCCAGCCACAGCGTTCTGGCATAGAAATCTCCTATTTCACCAACATCTTAAGGGCCGACTTGATATAATTCTCTGCTGTATCTGTCGTTCCTTCAAAGAATTTCTTAATTTTCTTGAGCTCTGTTGCCTTGTAGCCCAGTGCCAACATGGCTTCCATAGCCTCTTCCAGTTCTTGGTTGTCACTGCTAGATGGAGCTGTAGTCTTAGCAGGGAGATCATCTCCTGCCACAACCACCTTACCTTCTAGGTCCAGAACCATCTGTTGGGCTGTTTTTTTGCCAATCTTCGGAAACTTGGTCAAGTAGGTAATGTTCTTGGTCTCGATAGCTTGGACGAGGCCAGCATTGTCATCAGCTGCAATGATAGCCAGAGCAGAAACAGGGCCAATGCCAGAGACCGAAATCAAGCTGAGAAAGAGCTTTTTCTCGTCTTCTGAACGAAAGCCGTAAAGCAGATGAGCATCTTCGCGGACAACTTGATGCACATAGATTTGCGCTTCTTGATTGACTTGTCCTGAGTAAGCATAAGGGTTAGCTACATGCAGAATGTAGCCGATACCGTTAACTTCTAGAACGATGTATTTAGCAGTAATTTTGGTAATAATACCCTTTAGATATTCGTACATAATTTTCCCTTCAATTTATACTCAATGAAAATCAAATCTAAACTAGGAAGTTAACCGTAGGCATAACTTTAGTTAGTCAAGGTAAAGCTGACGAGGTTTAGAGAGATTTTCGAAGAGTATTAGTATTTACCTAGTTCTCGTAGGCTAGTGTGATTTTCCTGAATGCGACGGAACATCTTTTCCATGTCTGACTTGGTAAAGTGAACCAAAACAGGACGTCCGTGCGGACAGTTGTATGGGTTGTCACATTGAGAGAGCTGATAGAGGAGTTGTCTAGCTGAGTGATCATCGATACGATGATTGGCCTTGATGGAACGCTTGCAGGACATCATAATCGCCAGCTCTGCTCGGTATTTCTTGATCGAAACTTCCTTAGTCAAAAGGAGCATATCACACATCTCATAGATACCAGACTCGATTTCCTCTTCTGCCATCCAAATCGGATGTTCCCGTAGGATAAATTGATTCTCTCCATACTCTGATAGAAAGACACCAACTTCCTCTAAGAGATACATTCTTTCCTTGAGACGAAGGGCATCATCTGCAGGAAATTCAAAGATATAAGGCACTAGGAGTTGCTGCTGGCTCTGGTCCACATTGCCAATGCTCTCACGGTACTCCTCATACTTAACCCGTTCCTGAGCTGCGTGTTGATCTATGATGTAGAGACCATCTCGACCTTGGGCAAAGAGGTAGGTCCCGTGCATTTGCCCGAAAAATTCCAACTCTGGGAAGCTCGAGGACTCTTCCCGCTCCAACTTATCATAAGCCTTATCCAGACTAGCAAGATCTAACTCTGGATGGTCCAGTTGGTCGTAGCTAGCAGGTTTTCTCTCTGCAAAATGTAGTTTGGCCGACTTGGTCATCTGGTCTAGGGTTTCCTTAGCAAACAGATTCAAATCCTGTTTCTCTTCAGTCAGGTTCACCTGATGGTCTGCTACCTCAGCTTGAGTCGGTCTAGATACTTCTGTTTTTTCATAGTAAAGCGTATTTTCTCTCAGGGGCAAAGTCGTTTGCTCTACTTTTTCACGATTGCGAACGGTAGATTTGGCAAGATTTTCTAAGGCGTCCGGAATCAAGGTCTGTTCCTTGAGACTCTTTGCGATAGCTTCTGAAACTAGCGCCATCAGCTCTCTTTCCTTGGAAATCCGCACCTCTTGCTTGGTCGGGTGCACATTAACATCTGCTAGATAAGGATCGATATGGATGTGAATAACAGCTAGCGGAAAACGCCCCACCATAAGCTTGCTACCGTAACCATCTAAAATAGCTCGATTGAGCAGGAAGTTTTTGATATAACGGCCATTGATAAAGAGACTGATATAGTTGCGATTAGCCCGTGTCAATTCAGGCAATGAGACAAAGCCTGAAATTTCAAAGTCTAGGTCAGAATTTTCAATCTCAACCATCTTTTTGGCACTGGCTAGACCATAGATTCCAGCAATGGCCTGGCGCAGTTGACCCGTACCAGCTGTTCGTGTCATCTCCTTGCCATCGCTAATCAAACTAAAGGAAATCTCCGGATGGGCTAGCCCCAGACGATTAACAATATCAATGATATGAGACAACTCTGCCTGCTGGCTCTTCATATACTTGAGACGAGCCGGTGTGTTGAAAAAGAGGTCCTCCACACAAACCTTAGTCCCAACAGGACTGGTCGCAGGGATGATTTCTTCAACTTCTCCCCCACGAGCCACTAGTTTAGTCCCGTGACTTGCTCCATCCACTGCTGTCAAAAGAGTCAGCACACTAACAGATGCGATAGAAGGCAAAGCTTCACCACGAAAACCAAGAGTCCGAATCCGAAAGAGATCCGCTTGATTCTTAATCTTACTGGTCGCATGACGGCGGAGAGCCAACTCGACTTCATCGTGGGCAATCCCGTGACCATTATCGGTGATTTGGATTTTCTTAAGACCAGCTTCTTCGATCTCAACAATAATCTGGCTAGAGCCAGCATCGATAGCATTTTCAACCAACTCTTTAACTACGCTGGCAGGACGTTCGATCACTTCTCCTGCTGCAATCTGGTTGGCCAAGACTTCTGGCAATTCAATAATATGAGACATCTTTCAGCCCCTTTCTTAACTGTTTTTATCTATTTTTCTGAAAATAATACTCTTCAAAAATCTCTTCAAACCACGTCAGTCTCGCCTTGCCGTATATGTGTTACTGACTTCGTCAGTTCTATCCACAACCTCAAAACAGTGTTTTGAGCAACCTTCGGCTAGCTTCCTCGTTTGCTCTTTGATTTTCATTGAGTATAAGCTAGTGCTATTATACCATATTTCACTCGTTTCCAAAAAAGTCCGAGTAGCAACTTTCTTCCCGATTTTACTAGGTTATTTACTAAGTTTGTGGTAAAATAGGTAGAAACAATATTTTAAAAAGGAGAAAAGACACATGCACATTTTTGATGAGCTAAAAGAGCGTGGTTTGATTTTTCAAACGACTGATGAAGAAGCTTTGCGTAAAGCCCTAGAAGAAGGTCAAGTTTCTTATTATACTGGCTACGATCCAACTGCTGACAGCCTTCACCTAGGCCACCTTGTCGCTATCTTGACAAGTCGTCGTTTGCAGCTAGCAGGTCACAAACCTTATGCGCTCGTTGGCGGTGCTACAGGTCTCATCGGAGATCCGTCCTTCAAAGATGCTGAACGTAGTCTCCAAACAAAAGACACAGTAGATGGCTGGGTCAAGTCTATCCAAGGACAACTTTCTCGCTTTCTTGATTTTGAAAATGGGGAAAATAAAGCTGTCATGGTCAACAACTACGACTGGTTTGGCAGCATCAGCTTCATTGACTTCCTCCGTGATATCGGAAAATACTTCACTGTCAACTACATGATGAGCAAGGAGTCTGTGAAGAAACGTATTGAAACAGGGATTTCTTACACTGAGTTTGCCTACCAAATCATGCAGGGGTACGACTTCTTTGTCCTTAACCAAGAGCACAATGTCACTCTTCAAATCGGTGGTTCTGACCAATGGGGAAATATGACTGCTGGTACAGAATTGCTTCGTCGTAAGGCTGACAAGACTGGTCACGTTATCACTGTTCCACTCATTACAGACGCAACTGGTAAGAAATTTGGTAAATCTGAAGGAAATGCTGTTTGGCTCAACCCTGAAAAGACTTCTCCATACGAAATGTACCAATTCTGGATGAATGTCATGGACGCTGACGCTGTTCGCTTCTTGAAAATCTTTACTTTCTTGTCACTTGACGAGATCGAAGACATCCGCAAACAATTTGAAGCGGCGCCACACGAACGTTTGGCTCAAAAAGTCCTAGCTCGTGAAGTCGTAACACTTGTCCACGGAGAAGAAGCTTATAAAGAAGCTCTTAACATCACTGAACAACTCTTTGCTGGAAATATCAAAAACCTTTCTGTCAAAGAACTCAAACAAGGACTACGTGGTGTTCCAAACTACCAAGTACAAGCAGACGAAAACCACAATATCGTAGAACTTCTCGTATCTTCCGGTGTGGTTAACTCAAAACGTCAAGCCCGTGAAGATGTTCAAAATGGAGCTATCTATATCAACGGCGACCGCATCCAAGACCTTGACTATGTCTTGAGTGACGCAGATAAGTTAGAGGACGAACTCACCGTTATCCGCCGTGGTAAGAAGAAATACTTTGTTCTAACATACTAAAAAACAAACTGGATGCATTTGCCATCCAGTTCTTTTTTTGCTAGACTAAAACTATGAATACAAACCTCAAACCCAAACTCCAGCGCTTTGCTTCTGCTAGTGCCTTTGCCTGCCCTATCTGCCAAGAAAATCTAACCTTGGTAGAAAACAGTCTCAAGTGTGATAATCGTCATTCTTTTGACTTGGCAAAATTTGGCTATGTCAATCTGGCTCCTCAAATCAAGCAATCCGCCAACTACGACAAGGAAAACTTTCAAAATCGCCAGCAAATCCTAGAAGCTGGCTTTTATCAGGCTATCTTAGAAGGTATCTCGGGCATACTAACCACTAACCCATCCGCAAAAACCATCTTGGACATTGGCTGTGGCGAAGGCTTCTACTCTCGTAAACTCCAAGAAGCCCATCCTGACAAGACCTTCTATTCTTTTGATATCTCGAAAGACTCAGTCCAAATCGCTACCAAGAGTGAACCCAACTGGGTAGTCAACTGGTTTGTCGGTGACCTAGCTCGCCTTCCTATAAAAGATTCCAGCATGGATATCTCGCTTGATATCTTTTCACCTGCCAACTATGGAGAATTTCATCGTGTCTTATCCAAGGACGGCATCTTAATCAAGGTTATTCCTACTGAAAACCATCTCAAGGAAATCCGCCAAATGGTACAGGAACAATTGACAAAGAAAGATTATTCTAACCAAGATATCAAAGAACATTTCCAGGAACATTTTAGCATCCAGTCTAGTCAAATCGCTTCCCTGACCAAGCCCATTACAGCAGAACAACGCCAAGCCTTACTCAGCATGACTCCCCTGCTCTTCCACGTTGACCAAAGCAAGATTGACTGGAATCAACTGACAGAGATTACTATCGAAGCAGAGATTCTGGTTGGGAAAGCACTATAAACTAGTCTAAATACAAAAAAACGCATCTATTTAAGATGCGTTTTTGTTTTATAATCTGTTACAAAGAATCTTAGTTCAAGTGCCAGATATCTTCATTATACTGAGCGATTGTACGGTCAGATGAGAAGAATCCTGCTTTAGCAATGTTGACGATGACTTTATCTAACCATGCGTCACGGTCTTCGTAGTCAGCAAGCATTTGCTCTTTGACTTTGATGTAGTCTTCCAAGTCAAGGAGAGTCATGAACCAGTCTTTGTTGATCAATTCGTTGTAAAGACGTTCCAAGCGTTCTTTCTTACCAACTGCAAGAACAGCGTCGCTCACGATGAAGTCAACCAATGGTTTAATAGCTTCACGTGCGTAGAATTCGCTTGATTTGTATGCTGATTTCGCGTAAAGGTCGATAACAGTTTCTGAATCTTCACCGAAGATGTAGATGTTTTCGTCGCCAACCAATTCAGCGATTTCAACGTTAGCCCCGTCCATAGTACCAAGAGTCAAAGCTCCGTTCAACATGAATTTCATGTTACCAGTACCTGAAGCTTCTTTAGAAGCAAGTGAGATTTGTTCTGAGATGTCACATGCTGGGATCAAGAAGCTTGCTGCAGTAACGTTGTAGTTTTCAACCATAACAACTTGCAAGTGTGGAGCTACTGCTGGGTCGTTGGCAATTACTTCTGACAAGCAAAGGATCAAGTGGATGATGTCTTGAGCGATAGTGTAGGCAGGAGCTGCTTTACCACCAAAGAATACTGTGATTGGACGAGCAGGGATGTTACCAGCCTTGATGTCAAGATATTTGTGGATCACATACAAAGCGTTCATTTGTTGACGTTTGTACTCGTGAAGACGTTTGATTTGGATATCAAAGATAGAGTTTGTATTGATTTCCACACCTTGGTGCTCTTTCAAGTGACGAGCCAATTTACGTTTGTTGTGAGCTTTAATGCTTTCCAATTTTTCTTTGACAGCAGCCTTATCTTCGTATGAAAGAAGGTCTTCCAATTTAGAAGCTTCATGGTGCCATTCGCGTCCAAGAATCTCATCCAAGTAGTGAGACAAGCTTGGGTTAGCATGCATGAGCCAACGACGGAATGTGATACCGTTTGTTTTGTTGTTGAATTTTTCTGGGTAGATGTCGTAGAAAGCTTTCAACTCTGAGTTCTTCAAGATTTCAGTGTGAAGAGCTGCAACCCCGTTTACGCTGTATCCGTAGTGGATATCCATGTGAGCCATGTGAACACGTCCGCTCTCATCGATGATTTGAACAGATGGGTCTTTGTATTCTGCTTTAACACGACGGTCCAATTCTTTGATGATTGGTACCAAGTGAGGAACCACTTCTTCCAAGAATTCAAGAGGCCATTTTTCAAGGGCTTCAGCAAGGATTGTGTGGTTAGTGTAGGCAGTCATGCTACGAACGATAGAGATTGCTTCGTCAAGTTCGATACCACGTTCAGTCAAAAGACGGATCAATTCAGGAATAACCATTGATGGGTGAGTATCGTTGATTTGTACAACTGCGTAGTCAGCAAGGTCGTGCAAGTTGCTTCCTTTTTCGATTGCTTCATCGATGATCAATTGTGCACCGTTTGAAACCATGAAGTATTGTTGGAAGATACGGAGCAATTCACCTTGTTTATCGCTATCGTCTGGGTAAAGGAAAAGAGTTAAGTTGCGAGCGATGTCTGTCTTATCAAAGTTAATGCCATCTTCAATGATAGATGAATCAACTGAATCCAAGTCAAACAAACGCAAACGGTTTTTTGTAGCTGTTTTGTAACCAGGTACATCGATATCGTAAAGAGTAGATGTCAATGTAAAGTGTGCAAATGGCACTTGGTAGCTACGGCTTGAACGAACCAACCAGTTTTGGTCAGTCAACCAAGCGTTAGGAATTGTTTCTTGTTGGTTGTTTTTAAGAACTTGTTGGAAAAGACCGAAGTGGTAGTTCAAACCAACACCGTCACCGTTCAAACCAAGTGTAGCGATTGAGTCGATAAAGCAGGCTGCCAAACGTCCCAAACCACCATTACCAAGTGATGGTTCCAATTCTACTTCTTCGATTTCGATCAACTCTTTACCTGCATCAGCAAGTTCTTTTTTAACTTCGTCATAAAGACCAAGGTTAATCAAGTTGTTTGACAAGAGTTTACCAATCAAGAACTCAGCTGAGATGTAGTAAACTTTTTTCTTACCAGTGTTGATTGGTTTTTGGCTGCTAGCAAGTTTGCTGTAGTTAAGAAGAGCAAGGTAAAGCTCTTCGTTACTACATTCTGCGATAGATTTATTGTAACGATTTTGTACAAATTCTTTTAATGGTAACATTTTTGTGTCTCCTGATAATGTCTTATTTCTTTAATTCTACCAAATTTTCATTGATTCGGCGATAAATTGTAGTCAAGTCAAGCAAAGTTTCTTCGACAGCAGGAGTCAATTGTTCCTCTGTCATACGCCATGACCAGTTTCCACCAAGAGTAGATGGGAAGTTCATACGAGCTGAACCATCCAACTCTAGCAAATCTTGCATAGTAGCGATAGTCATAAAGCTTACTGATGCGAAAGCTGTACGAAGCATAGCATGTACTACTGTTTCATATTCCTTGCGGTTTGTATAACGTGCCATGTACTCACGAGTTGGATCGTCGATTTCATTGCGATACCAACCAAGAACAGTGTTGTTATCGTGTGTTCCCGTGTACATAACTGAGTTAGCAGGTGCCAAGTGTGGACTGTCGATGCTTTCGTGCTCTGGGTTGAAGGCAAATTGAAGAACTTTCATTCCTGGGAATCCAGTACGCTCACGAAGCTCGATAACTTCATCAGTCATAAATCCAAGGTCTTCTGCGATGATGTTCAAGTCACCAAGTTCCTCTTTAACCGCTGCAAAGAGTTTGTAGTCAGGCCCTTTTACCCACTTACCAGGTGCCGCTGTTTCAGAACCCGCAGGGATTTCCCAGTAAGACTCAAATCCACGGAAGTGGTCGATACGAACGATATCGTAGATTTTAAAGCTTTCACGCAAGCGTTCAATCCACCATTTGTAGCCATCTTTGTCCATTGCTTCCCAGTCATAGATTGGGTTACCCCAAAGTTGACCATCTGCAGAAAACTCATCTGGTGGGCATCCTGCAATGTGTGTTGCTTTTCCGTTTTCATCTGTTTTAAAGAGGTGTGGATTTGCCCACATATCGCTTGAGTCCTCAGCCACATAGATAGGCATGTCTCCAACGATTTCAATGTGGTTATCGTTGGCGTATGCTTTCAATTTCAACCATTGTTGGAAGAAGAGATATTGAGTTACGCGGTGGTAAACAAGCTTGTCTGCTAATTTCTCACGGTAGCTTTCAAGGGTTGAAGCTTTGCGAGCACGAGCATCAGCATCTGGCCATTCAGTCCAAGCAAGATTGTCAAAATGCTCTTTGATAGCCATATACTCAGCAAAGAGTTCAAGCCATGATTGATTTTCTTGAGCAAATTTTTCGAAGTCTTTGACATCTCCAACTTCAAGGAAACGTTTGACAGCTTTCTCTAAAAGTGGACGACGTGCATAGTAGATTTTAGCGTAGTCAACTTCAGTTGGGTTGCTACCAAAGTCCACACCTTCAAGATCACTTGTTTCCAACAAACCTTGCTCTACCAAAATATCAAAGTCGATAAAATGAGTGTTTCCAGCAAAGGCTGAGAATGATTGGTAAGGAGAGTCTCCGTAGCTTGTTGTTCCCAAAGGAAGGATTTGCCAGTAGCGTTGCTTAGTACGAACCAAGAAGTCAACGAAATCATAGGCGCTTTGACCAAATGATCCGATTCCGTATGCTCCTGGAAGTGATGAGATGTGCATCAACACACCGCTTTGACGTTTTTTCATATTAGCACCTCAAGTGTTTATATTGTTAATTACTTCAATTTTTGCGCAAACGTTTGCGCTACTTAAAGTATAACCCATTTCAAAAAGAAATGCAAGCGTTTTTAGAAAACTTTTTTTGATTTATTTATATAATTAAAAATGAAATTTACTATATCCTCTTCTCTTATCTTGATATTTTTTTCAAAAAAATTGCGCAATCGTTTCCATTTGTCCATTTCCGAACAAGTTTTTCTTAATTATTTACTTTTTCTTCTTATTATATCGACAGTTTTCGGTTTCTCTTAATTTTAAGCTTTTTAAAAATTTTTTAAAAAAACGCTTGCAACCGTTTTCTGTTTGTGCTATACTATGGTCATAAGGGAAAACGTTTGCGTTTCCTCGAAATTAAAATTTGTTATTCTTTAGGAGGAATACACTATGTCAACTAAATTCATGAAGAGCGCAGCTGTACTTGGTACTGCTACTCTTGCTAGCTTGCTTTTGGTAGCTTGCGGAAGTAAAACTGCAGATAAAGCTGCTGATTCATCTGCATCAGGAAGTCAAGAAATTACTTTCTACGTTGAAGATCAATATAAAGCCTTCGCTGAATCAGCTGCAAAAGCTTACGAAAAAGAATCTGGTGTAAAAGTTACTATTAAAACTGGTGACCAATTAGGTGGACTTGACAATCTTTCACTTGATAACCAATCAGGTAAAGCTGCTGATGTCATGATGGCGCCATACGACCGTGTAGGTAGCCTTGGTACTGACGGACAACTTTCAGAAGTTACTTTGAGCGATGGTGCTAAAACTGACGACACTACTAAATCTCTTGTAACTGTGGGCGGTAAAGTTTACGGTGCTCCAGCCGTTATCGAATCACTTGTTATGTACTACAACAAAGATTTGATTAAAGAAGCTCCAAAAACATTTGCTGACTTAGAAAACCTTGCTAAAGATAGCAAATACGCTTTCGCTGGTGAAGACGGAAAAACAACTGCTTTCCTAGCTGACTGGACTAACTTCTACTACGCATACGGACTTCTTGCAGGTAACGGTGCTTACGTATTTGGTGACAACGGTAAAAATCCTAAAGATATCGGTCTTGCTAACGATGGTGCTATCGCAGGTATCGAATACGCTAAGACTTGGTACGAAAAATGGCCTAAAGGTATGCAAGATACTGAAGGTGCTGGAAACTTGATCCAAACTCAATTCCAAGAAGGTAAAACAGCTGCTATCATCGATGGTCCTTGGAAAGCTCAAGCATTCAAAGATGCTAAAGTAAACTACGGTGTTGCAACTATCCCAACTCTTCCAAACGGCAAAAACTACGCAGCCTTTGGTGGTGGTAAAGCTTGGATCATCCCATCAAGCACTAAAAACCTTGAAGGCGCTCAAAAATTTGTAGACTTCCTTGTTTCAACTGACCAACAAAAAGCATTCTACGATGCTACTAACGAAATCCCAGCGAACACTGAAGCTCGCGCTTACGCTGAAGGTAAAAACGATGAGTTGACTACAGCTGTTATCAAACAGTTCAAGAACGCTCAACCAATGCCAAACATCTCTCAAATGTCAACAGTTTGGGACCCAGCTAAAACAATGCTCTTTGACGCTGTAAGCGGTAAGAAAGATGCTAAAACAGCTGCTAATGATGCTGTAACATTGATCAAAGAAACAATCCAACAAAAATTTGGTAACTAATTGATTGATTCAAGGGAGATAATTTAAACATCTCCCTTGATTTTTAGATATATTGACAATGTTTTCAGCAATTTTGCTGATTAGCATCGAGCTCAATGCTCGTATCTTATGAAAGGAGCACTCATGGAACAACAACCAAAAAAAGCAGCCTTGCTTTCATTGATTCCTGGGTTGGGACAAATCTACAACAAGCAAAAAGCTAAAGGTTTTATCTTCCTTGCTGTAACTTTAGTTTTTGTCCTCTATTTTATAGTACTTGCAGCACCTGAATTGAGCAACTTGATCACGCTCGGTGAAAAACCTGGCCGTGACAACTCTCTCTTCATGTTGATTCGTGGTGCATTCCACTCTATTTTTGTAATTGTTTACCTAGCCTTTTATATTCTCAATATTAAAGACGCTCATACGATTGCAAAACGTATCAATAATGGCATCCCTGTCCCATTGACATTGAAGGATATGATTAAAGGTATCTATGAAAATGGATTCCCTTACTTGCTTATCATTCCTTCTTACGTTGCCATGACATTTGCCATCATCTTCCCGGTTATTGTAACCTTAATGATCGCCTTTACCAACTATGATTTCCAACATTTACCACCAAATAAATTGTTGGATTGGGTTGGATTGACTAATTTCACAAACATCTGGAGCTTGAGTACCTTCCGTTCAGCCTTCGGTGCTGTCCTTTCTTGGACGATTATCTGGGCTTTATCTGCATCTACTTTGCAAATCGTACTCGGTATCTTTACAGCTATTATTGCTAACCAACCATTCATCAAAGGAAAACGTATCTTTGGTGTTATCTTCCTTCTCCCTTGGGCTGTTCCAGCCTTCATCACTATCTTGACATTCTCAAACATGTTCAACGATAGTGTCGGAGCTATCAATACTCAAGTTATCCCTCTCTTTGCTAAGGTTCTTCCTTTCCTAGATGGAGCACTTATCCCTTGGAAGACAAACCCAACTTGGACTAAGGTTGCCTTGATTATGATGCAAGGTTGGCTTGGATTCCCTTATATCTATGTCTTGACTCTCGGTATCCTACAGTCTATTCCAAACGACTTGTACGAAGCAGCTTATATCGATGGTGCAAACGCTTGGCAAAAATTCCGCAACATTACTTTCCCAATGATTTTGGCTGTTGCGGCACCTACTTTGATCAGCCAATACACCTTCAACTTTAACAACTTCTCTATCATGTACCTCTTCAATGGTGGTGGTCCTGGTAGTGTCGGTGGTGGAGCTGGTTCAACAGATATCTTGATCTCATGGATCTACCGTTTGACAACTGGTACAGCTCCTCAATACTCTATGGCAGCTGCCGTTACCTTGATTATTTCAATCATTGTCATCTCTATTTCTATGATTGCATTCAAGAAACTACACGCATTTGATATGGAGGACGTCTAAGATGAATAACTCAATCAAACTCAAACGTAGACTGACTCAAACCCTCACTTACCTCTACTTGATCGGACTTTCAATCGTCATTATCTATCCACTTTTAATCACGATTATGTCAGCCTTCAAGGCTGGTAACGTTGTGGCCTTTAAACTCGACGGCAATGTCAACTTTAGTCTTGATAACTTCAAAGGACTCTTTACAGAAACCTTGTACGGCACATGGTACCTTAATACCTTGATCATCGCTTTGGTCACTATGGTCGTTCAGACAAGTATTATCGTACTTGCTGGTTATGCCTACAGCCGTTACAACTTCTTGGCTCGTAAGCAAAGTTTGGTCTTCTTCTTGATTATCCAAATGGTGCCAACAATGGCCGCTTTGACTGCCTTCTTCGTTATGGCCCTCATGTTGAACGCCCTTAACCATAGCTGGTTCCTCATCTTCCTCTACGTCGGTGGTGGTATCCCTATGAATGCTTGGTTGATGAAAGGTTACTTTGACACCGTGCCAATGTCTCTTGATGAGTCTGCAAAACTAGATGGTGCAGGACACTTCCGCCGCTTCTGGCAAATCGTTCTCCCTCTTGTTCGCCCAATGGTGGCTGTACAAGCACTCTGGGCTTTCATGGGACCTTTTGGAGACTATATCCTCTCTAGTTTCTTGCTTCGTGAAAAAGAATACTTTACAGTTGCCGTTGGTCTACAAACCTTCGTCAATAATGCGAAGAACTTGAAGATTGCCTACTTCTCAGCAGGTGCCATCCTCATCGCTCTTCCAATCTGTACACTTTTCTTCTTCTTGCAAAAGAACTTCGTTTCAGGACTTACAAGCGGTGGCGACAAGGGGTAATATACCCTCGCCACCCTTTTTCATTTTTGAACTTGTACATCGATTGTCTGGTGAGAAACATGAGCTTGCTGAAATTTCCTTGTTAGTTAGTGGATGAATCATAACAAACATTCACTTTTACCAAGGATTCTACTATCCCCGCTTGAAATAAAAAACATTTCTCTATATAATACTCGTATAGAAAATGCCTATAGAAAGAGATTTATGTTACCATATCCGTTTTCTTATTTTAATAGTATTTGGGGATTCCGTAAGCCCCTCTCTCATCGTTTTGGTCTAAACTGGTTTCAACTGATTTTTACCAGTATTTTCTTGATTAGCTTGTCTATGGTTCCTATTGCCATCCAAAACAGCTCTCAGGACACCTATCCTTTAGAAACCTTCATCGATGATGTCTACGCTCCTCTGACGGACGATGTCGTACAAGATTTAGCTGCAAATACTCAGATTAATGATGGGAAGCTAAGCTATACGGGTTCAACTCCTCATCAAGCTTCTGTTCAAATCGGAGACGCTTCTAGCACAAACTTTCCTGAGGAATTGCTCCTTAGCTTTGAACCCGAGAATCTCGTCATCAGTAAGCAAGGAAAAGAACTAACCAGCATTCGCTATCACGCTATCACGACTGAAAGTTTTCAAAACAAGGAGAGCTTGACTCAGGCCATTTCTAAAGACTGGTATCAACAGAACCGTGTCTATATCAGCCTCTTCCTGGTCTTAGGTGCTAGTTTCCTCTTTGGACTTAATTTTTTCATTGTAGCTTTAGGTGCGAGCCTTTTGCTCTACTTTACGAAAAAATCACGTCTCTTCTCATTTAAGACCTATAAAGAGTGCTATCATTTTATTTTGAACTGTTTAGGATTGCCAACTTTAATTACCCTGATTCTAGGTCTTTTAGGACAGAATATGGCAACTTTAATTACTGTTCAAAACATTTTATTTGTTCTATACCTGGTCACTATCTTTTACAAGACTCATTATCGTGATCCAGACTACCAAAAGTAGGAGATTATTATGCCTGTTACGATTAAAGACGTGGCCAAGGCTGCAGGAGTTTCACCTTCAACCGTAACCCGTGTTATTCAAAACAAATCAACGATTAGTGAAGAAACCAAAAAACGAGTTCGAAAAGCAATGAAAGAACTCAATTATCATCCTAATCTAAATGCTCGAAGTCTCGTTAGCAGTTATACGCAAGTCATTGGCTTGGTTCTTCCAGATGATTCTGACGTTTTCTACCAAAACCCTTTCTTCCCTTCTGTTCTTAGAGGGATTGCACAGGTTGCCTCGGAAAATCACTATGCTATCCAGATTGCAACTGGAAAAGATGAAAAAGAGCGCTTAAATGCAATTTCACAGATGGTCTATGGAAAGCGTGTAGACGGACTTATCTTCTTGTATGCCCAAGAGAATGATCCCTTGGTGCAATTAGTAGCCGAAGAACAATTCCCTTTCCTCATCCTTGGAAAATCACTTTCCCCTTTTATTCCACTTGTTGATAATGATAACATCCAAGCCGGATTTGATGCGACCGAATATTTCATCAAAAAAGGATGCAGTCGCATTGCTTTCATTGGTGGTACCAAGAAGCTCTTCGTTACCCAGGACCGTCTGACAGGTTACGAGCAAGCACTTCAAGAACACAATCTGCCTCTTGATAGTCACCGTACCTTCTTTGCAGACGAGTTTCTAGAAGAAAAGGGCTATAACTTTAGTAAACAACTCTTTAAACACGACCCTCAGACCGATGCTATTATTACAACCGATAGTCTCTTAGCTGAAGGTGTCTGTAACTACCTCAACGAACACCAGCTTGATGTTCCGGTTCTCAGCTTTGATTCGGTGAATCCAAGATTGAATCTAGCTGCCTATGTTGATATCAATGGTCTTGCTCTTGGCCGAACTTCATTTGAAACCATTCTTCAAATCATTAATGATGTCAAGGAAAATCGTCAAATCTGCTATCGACAAGTAATTGCACACGAAATCGTTGAAAAATAAAAACCAACTCTCTATTTTGAGTTGGTTTTTTTGTATTCTATTTACCTGAACAACTAGTTTTCAACTTCGACAAATCGTCCAAGAATATGAACATTCTCTGAGACCGATACAAAGGCTGTTGGATCCACTTGCTTCATGATTAGTTTAAAATCATTAAACTCTGCACGAGTGATAACCGTAATCAAAACTGCCTTACGTTCGTGATTATAGGTTCCCTCAGCATCATGGATCATCGTTGCTCCACGGTGTAATTTATTGTGAATTTTCTCAATGACTGCATCTGGATTACTAGTAACAATCATAGCCTGCATGCGTTTTTGTTTGGTGAAAACTGCGTCTGTTACACGACTTGAGACAAAGATGGTAATCATAGAATAGAGGGCATATTTCCAACCAAAGGTCAAACCAGCAATCAGCATGATTGTCCCGTTCACTAGGAAGGAGATACTTCCGACGTTACGACCTGTCTTCTTACGAATAGTAAGACTGACAATATCCGTTCCACCACTGGAAATGTTATGGCGTAAGGCAAAGCCGATTCCCAACCCCATAACGACACCCCCAAAGAGAGCATTGATGATGGGATCCTCTGTCAAGACCACTACTGGCACAAACTGGATAAAGAGCGAGCTCATGGATACCGTGATAAAGGTAAATATCGTGAACTTATGCCCAATTTGGCGCCAAGCTAAAATCATGAGTGGTATATTGATACAATAGAAAGCTACAGAGATTGGAATGTGGAAATTAAACCAGTAGTTACTAAGGCTTGAGATAATCTGAGCTAAACCTGTTGCACCACTTGAATAAACGTGCCCTGGTTGGAAGAAGAAATTGACGGCTACTGCTGATAGAAAACCATATACCAGAGAAGCTGAGATTTTTTCATCGTATTTTTCTCGAGAAATACTTTGTAAAACACGCAAAATCTTTACTCGATAAGCAAAGCGGCGAAGATAATGGTACCACTTTTTAGTTAGTTTCGTTTGTTTCATCTTGTTCTACTTGTAGATTGAGTTCTTCTAGTTGTTTAAGAGCTACTGTTGATGGCGCTTGGGTCATTGGATCAGTGGCTTTGTTGTTCTTAGGAAAGGCAATGACTTCACGGATGTTATCTTCGCCTGCTAAGAGCATTACAAAGCGGTCAAGTCCGATAGCCAAGCCACCGTGTGGTGGGAATCCATAATCCATGGCTTCCAAAAGGAATCCAAACTGGTCATTGGCTTCTTCTGCTGAGAATCCAAGGGCCTTAAACATACGTTCTTGGAGTTCTTTTTGGTTAATACGAAGGCTACCACCACCAAGTTCATAACCGTTCAAGACGATGTCATAAGCAATGGCACGAACCTTGGCCAAATCACCTTCAAGCTCATGCGCAGTATCTGCTTGAGGAAGAGTAAATGGATGGTGGGCACTCATATAGCGACCTTCTTCTTCAGACCATTCAAACATCGGCCAGTCAACAACCCAGAGGAAGTTGAACTTGTCAGTATCAATCAAGCCAAGTTCTTTGGCGATACGTCCACGAAGGGCACCGAGTGTTGCATTAGCTACTTCAAGCGTATCTGCTACAAAGAGAACTAAGTCCTTATCTTCAAGACCAAGCGCACTTGTTAAATCGCCTTGAATGCCAGTCAAGAATTTAGCAACTGGACCATTTAATTCACCGTCAACAACCTTGACCCAAGCAAGACCTTTAGCCCCATACTGCTTGGCTACTTCTGTCATCTTGTCGATGTCTTTACGTGAGTAGTTATCTGCTGCACCTTTGACGACAATGGCTTTGACGGCAGGTGCTTCTGAAAAGACTTTGAAATCAACACCCTTGACAAC
The DNA here is from genome assembly GCF_965111935.1 of Streptococcus sp. Marseille-Q7087. Taxonomy (NCBI): domain Bacteria; kingdom Bacillati; phylum Bacillota; class Bacilli; order Lactobacillales; family Streptococcaceae; genus Streptococcus; species Streptococcus sp. Marseille-Q7087. The sequence continues at coordinate 1,637,380 of NZ_CBCOPJ010000001.1, forward strand.
TTCTGTCAAGTCTTGAAGCAACATCTCAAAACGAGTGTCAGGTTTGTCAGAACCATAAAGAGCCATGGCATCATCATACTTCATACGAGGGAATGGTAATGTCACTTCGATGCCTTTTGTTTCCTTCATCACGCGCGCAATCAAGCCTTCTGTAATATCTTGAATTTCTTGTTCAGTAAGGAAAGAAGTTTCCAAGTCGACCTGAGTAAACTCTGGTTGGCGGTCTCCACGCAAGTCTTCATCACGGAAACATTTGACGATTTGGTAGTAACGGTCAAATCCAGCATTCATCAACAACTGTTTTGTGATCTGCGGACTTTGAGGAAGGGCGTAGAAATGCCCTTTATTGATACGAGATGGCACCAAATAGTCACGCGCCCCTTCTGGTGTTGACTTAGAAAGGAATGGTGTTTCCACATCGATAAATTCCAACTCATCCAAGTAGTTGCGGATAGAGTGAGTCACCTTGGCACGAAGTTTAAGATTTTCCAACATCTCTGGACGACGAAGGTCAAGGTAACGGTAACGTAGACGCGTATCATCGTTTGCTTCAATGCCATCCTTGATTTCAAATGGTGTTGTTTTGGCTGTATTAAGCACAGTAAGAGCTGTAACATTCAGTTCAACCGCTCCTGTCGCTAACTTATCATTGGCCTGCCCACGTGCTGCAACTTGTCCAGTTACCTCGATGACAAATTCACTACGAAGGCTTTCAGCTGTTGCCATCACCTCTGCTGATACTTTTTCAGGGTTGATAACCAACTGCATGATTCCTTCACGGTCACGAAGGTCGATAAAGATCAATCCACCCAAGTCACGACGACGAGCAACCCAGCCTTTCAAGGTAATTTCTTGTCCGATGTGCTCCTCACGAACACGACCAGCATACATACTACGTTTCATGTTTTCTCTCCTCTTTTATTCTGTTACTATTTTACCATAAAAGCGCAGGCTCTTCATGAAAATCATCAGAAAAGTTGAGAAGAATCCTGCTATAAATGAAAAAAATCCAGCAAAGTCATTCGCTGGATTTAGTATTTCTTTATTTTTTACGCTTTTCAGCAATCTCTTCTGTCTTCTTAGGAAGGACAATTTCTGTCACATAAGCTGTCGCAAATCGTATCACTCCTGCGATAGGAGCAAAGATAACCGCTAGATTGTTATAAAAGAAATCCCCCTTAATGAAATAAACAAGTAGGCCGATGACAAAGAAGAGAAAGACAGCCTGAATCACTGCTAATAATAGTACTCGCTTCATAATTTCCTCCTGAGTCTATTATAGCATCATTATCATGACAAATGAAATTAAATTGTTCAAGGCATGCAATCCCATACTATAAGCCAGACCTCCCTTGTTGATATAAGCCAATCCCATGCTTAAACCAAGGGCACTATAGACTAGGAATTGTTGAGGAGTAGTAGGGAAATGAGCAAATGCAAAAAGTACAGTGCTTACAAGAAGAAAGAGAGCTGTCTTCTTGACGTTGTCTTGTTGAGGGAAGACAAAGCGAGCTAACATACCTCTAAAGGTCAATTCTTCTGTTAGGGGTGCAAAGATAACCACCATAAAGAAAGAGAAAAGAGGTTGATTATGAGTCAATTCTTCTACCATCTTTTGACTGACTGATGGATCATTTGGCAAAAAGAATTGAGCAACAATGGCAAGGGCCCATACCAAGGCTGGCAGCCAGATGTATTTGTTAAGGGCTGTTTTTTCAATCGTAACGGTTCCTGTCTTATACCACTTGTAGGTAACGAAGGTGAAAATTCCTGCTAATAAGACATAAATTGGGACAGCAACATATTCAGGCGCACCCATTTTCATGGCTTCTAAGCCTACGCCCTGAATAAAACTATAGACCATAAGAAATGATAAGAAGGCAAGGCTATACCAGCCGATATTTTTAAGTGTTTTCATAAGATTCTCCTATTTGAAATAACGTTTTGTTTTACGCAACTGTGCAACATTCGTGTACAAATGGATGACAACTGCTACCAGCAGAGCAACCAACTGTACTTGTCCTAATACCATAGATAGAATTACTAAGACAATATAGATACCAGGAATGAGGAGTTGATTGACCTTGAACAAGATCAAGTAAGCTTCTTCCATCTCAGCCTGTTTTTCTCCCTCATCATAAGTATCCAGGTATTCCAAAACTTCCTTGGGTGTGGCCATAACAGAAAGTTTATAGTTACGAATCTTGCTAGTAATTTTGAGGCAGTAAACACCCGACCAAATACTTACAACTATCAAAAGTAAGGATGTTGCTGATATGCCGAATCTTCCTAAGTCTAAAAGCATACAGAATAGCATACTAATTTGGGAAACATTCCAAGCTACTGTAGCATAATCCAAGAAACGATACGTAGCAAGATAGTCTTGCTCATTTCCTTCATCCTCTTCTTCTCGTTGATAATTCTGATAAGCCTGATGACTTTTTCTAGTGAAATAAAATGTTAGGATTGCCGTAATCAGCCCTAGACCAAAAAAGATTGAGAACAAGACAGGGATTACTTGCTCTTGACTAATACCTAAAGGTTTAACTCCAAGAGCTCCGGCAAGTATTCCTAATAAAGCTCCTATAATAAAAAGTTTCAGTGCAAAAATTATGTGATTCTTTTCCATATTTTAACCTCTTTCTAAAACAAGCCAGACAACCATTGACCAAAGGATTTCCCCGATTCAAAAATAGCTGTCAAACCTTCTGCTCCAAGCGACACCAAAAGCAAACAAACAACAAGTAAGAGAATAGCTTGGTTTCTTGCTTTCTTCGCTCCATCTCCCAAGGGCTCATTCCCAAGCCAACCTGCTAGATAAGCATAGAGAGTCACGGTTATAATCCCAATCTCCGTCGAAGAGAGAAACAAGAAGACTGTCACCAAACGAACAATGTTGGCTTGAATGTTAAAATAGTTTCCTAAACCTGCACAAACACCGGCAAGTTCTTTGTTCTCAGTATCGACTTGAAAACCTGCTAAAAACTCTTTCATAACTTTTCTCCTTTTACGAGTTCTTTAAACTTTATTTTTTTCTCTACCCATCTAAAGACTAATAGTAGCACTATATTATTCCAGAAGAGGTACTTGCCTTCTACGATGGTAAACCAACCAAATAGGCTTCCAATCATAGCCAAAAGATTTACGATAAACACAACTATAGATAGATAATAAATCACTTTATACTTGTTCATCACTCATCCTCCTCTAAGCGAAAGACTGACTCGACTGGCTCATGGAATATCTGAGCAATCTTCAGGGCAATGACGATGGATGGCGTGTACTCATCCCGCTCAAGCAAGCTGATAGTTTGCCTGGACACGCCAGCTAGTTTGGCCAGCTCTGTTTGATTCAGGCCATCGCGAGCCCGAAGCTCTTTTAGACGATTTTTTAGCATGTCTTTTTTCTCCTTTGTTCTTTATCTTGATTTTATTGTAACACATCTTTTTATTTTTGACAAGTATTTTTGTCAAAAAGTTTAAGATTTTTGTCATTTTGCAAAATAAAAAGGTCAGGATTGTACTCCTGACCTTGTTTTTAGCTTAGCTTGAAGAAAATCATCCTTCCTCAGTTTTTTTATCTTGAGAGGTAAGCTTAGCTTTCTTTTGATAATATTTTCTATCTATGTATAAGATTGTGATACTTATCAAGCTTAGTATGAGTCCAAGCAAAGTACCTTTTTGTGAGAATACAAATTCAACTTTATGTTGCCCAGAAGTAATCGGGAAGGACAAGAGACTATTCCAAGTTTTTGATGTCGGAACATCTTTTCCATCCACTTTTACTTTCCAACCAGCACTATAGGGAATCGAAGTCAGCATAAACTGACTATCATCGGTGATATCAACTGATCCAACGATATGAGTATTTGAAAACTTCTCAACTTGTAAACCTTGAGCTTTTCTCTTTTCTAGGACTTTCTGGATTTGATCAACGTCTAAACGATAAAGACCTACATGCGAGATATCTACCTTATCAGACCTAAAGCGAAACTCTAAGACAGATTCTTTTCCTGCTGCTTTAGCTGCAATCTGCCACAGTTGACGTTGCATATTTTTCTTGGAATGAGTAAACCATTGCCCATTTAACAAGACAGAGTATTCATCTACAAAATTGAGTGAATCGGGCGCAAAGAAATAATAGGTCAAGTCCGTCTGAGGAGTAATGCGATAACGAACAATTGCTTCCTTACTGGAATCTTCACGTTTATAGATCGCTGTCCCATTTTCTTTATTGACATCTTCTGCTACTAGATTTTCAGTTTCAATTGCACCAAAAGCTAGGGGCTTGAAGTAATCAACGTAATTCTCCTGGCCTTTTTTAATACCCTCCATAGAGTTGAGAATCTTATTTTGGTTTTTTACAGCGTCATTGAAATCAAGTTGAGTATTTCTAACCAATTCATTTACCCCAAAAGCAATCGGGAATGAATTAGGATTTTTATAAACTACGTAACGTTCATCTTCATAAACTTTTTCAGTGAAGTAACGGTGCATATCAAAACGACTGGCAAAACGGTAAAAGTACATCTTCTCAGGATGGCTGTCTCTCTCCTTTTGATCGATATCTTTAATATCCATGTAATAGCGAATTCCATATAAAGCATCAGTCAGAGGAGTTCCATTCTCATATTCAGTTGCTTCATTGATCCCTTGATCACCCATATAAGCAAAGTGATTCATAGTAGATCTCTCCAAACTCGAACTAAAAGCACTCAAACCTGGATAACCGATAAGAGATGGCGCTGTGCGAGAATAGGCAAAGGTCGTCGCAATTCGATAGAAAGGCTGATCTGCATTTTCTTGGATGTTATCCGTCACACGTTTAACAGAGACTGTCCCATCCACAAATCTATCAACATTTGCATAACTAAAGGTCACTTGCGATAGATAAGCATTGTAACCTAGCTCAAATATTGTCAGAGTTGATAACAAGACAACAGCCAAGCGAATCATTCGCGGATGCAATAAGGCCAGCACAGCTAAGTAAATAAGTAGAGTTAAGACTACACGAGAAAAGAGATAACCTGTTTGTAACAATAAAACCAATACCACCACAAATCCAGTCGCAATCACCAATACCCTTTCCTTTTCTTTCTGAGACTTGGTAGAGCGTTCCCGGTATAGATAAAATCCTGCAGCTGTAGCTATTACAACCAATATCACAAATTCAATAAAATGGCCATTGATAAACCGAGTTAGAGCTTCAGGTTGTTTCTTTGGTAGATAGGTAAAGTCTTTGGTGTAGAGGTAGATTGCTGACAAGACTAGGGCTACAACTGAGAGCAATTTTCCCCGGCGCGAGATTTTAAATTTCTCTTTTAATGCTTGATAGGATAGCAGCAGCATAAAGAAAGAGAATAGCCATGAAAAACGGAAAAAGAATCCAGCAGGGTTTTGTCCCATATGCCAAATCTTACTGACAAATTCATTTACAAAGGAGGTAAAGAATATGAGAGTAACCACTCCAGCAGCCCATCTTCTTTCTTTGACTATCTTTCTTGATACGAAGTACAAGATAAAGCCGATAAATCCGAGAGCACCAATATAGATATTTGGTAGATTTGGTCCAGTTTCCCAACCTGATTGTGCATCAAAGCCCCCGATAGTTAGTTTGGATAGAATGTCTAAGGGGTTAATCTGAAAAGCCATGGAAAATGTCATGGCTCCTCCTGCTTGTCCCTTACTTTCAAGCAAGTTGAAAAATACGGGAACTAATAATATTGAGGCTGTCGCAACCCCTAGTATAGAGTAGAGAAAGACATCCCATAAGGGTTGGAGGTAATATTTTAGTCTTACTTTCCATGTCCCATCGATAGAAAGACGTGGTGAAAGATAATAGCAGGCATACAAAATCACAAATAGAGAAATCATATAACCCATATAAAATTGAAGAAAAACCGTTAAACCTAGTACAAAGGCATAGGGATAGGCCGCTTCACCATCTAATAACTGCTCTAAATATAGGATGACGAGAGGAAGCATAAACATGACATCATAAAAGATAACATTCATTTGGTAGGATACCAACATTCCAGACAGGGCATAAGCTGTCGCAAACAAGGGAACCATCCATCGTTTTGACTCTGCACCCTTATAACGTTTAATTAAGAGATGAGCAAAGGAAAGTCCAAAGGCACCATATCTGAGCCAGATTGTTAGAAAAACAGATAATCCTATATACTTTAAAGGCAGCAGAACATAAATAAAATTGAAAGGGCTCATCAAATAATAGCCCAATACTCCACTCATATCTCCACCGATAGATTTGGTAAAAGAGTATGTCAGACTGCTTAAATCTCCAGATAGAATGGCATTCTTTAGCAATACATAAAAACTAATATACTGCTGATCAAAGACAATGGTCATTAAACTTTTATTTCCAAAAGGATAACTCCCCATGAAAAACCATACCACCAGCATGATTGTCATCGGTAGTAAAGTACTGCTAACATAAAGGACTCCCCTAGGATATGTCTCCTTTAATTCCTGCCAATATATCAACCAATTTTTCATTATTGACTTCTCCTCTATGTTTTTAGCCAATCTTCTCTTCGTTAGCTGCTATCAGTTTCTAAAAATTGGCTTTATGAGCTTGTGATAGAAGATATTCTCGCTTTATGAGCTTGTGATAGAAGATATTCTCGCTTTATGGAGCAAGAATAGAATCTTTAATCTACTCCATCATTTTAACATTTAAAAAAGGAGAGAGCAATGCTCTCTCCTCTCTAAAGTAATTTATCTAATATTATTTAGAAAATTTACGTTTCATTACTACAGTACCTGACAAGATTACCATACCTGCCAATACAAGTACTAGGCTTGTAGCTTCACCAGTAAATGGAAGAGTTTGTCCTTCTTCTGTTGTAGTTGAACGACCTGGTTCTGGAGTTGTAGTTGTTCTACCAGCACCATCTCCATCTCCGTTTCCTGGACGACCTGGTTCTTCAGTAGTAGTGGTTGTTGTAGTTGTTGTTGTAGTGCTACCGTCACCTCTACCATGTGGGTTATGATATTCTGTCGTTGTAGTAGTTTCTGTTGTTGTAGGAGCTTCTGTCGTTGTAGGAGCTTCTGTTGTTGTAGGAGCTTCTGTTGTTGTAGGAGCTTCTGTTGTTGTAGGAGCTTCTGTCGTTGTAGGAGCTTCTGTTGTTGTAGGAGCTTCTGTTGTTGTAGGAGCTTCTGTTGTTGTAGGAGCTTCTGTTGTTGTAGGAGCTTCTGTTGTTGTAGGAGCTTCTGTTGTTGTAGGAGCTTCTGTTGTTGTAGGAGCTTCTGTTGTTGTAGGAGCTTCTGTTGTTGTAGGAGCTTCTGTTGTTGTAGGAGCTTCTGTTGTTGTAGGAGCTTCTGTTGTTGTAGGAGCTTCTGTTGTTGTAGGAGCTTCTGTTGTTGTAGGAGCTTCTGTTGTTGTAGGAGCTTCTGTCGTTGTAGGAGCTTCTGTTGTTGTAGGAGCTTCTGTTGTTGTAGGAGCTTCTGTTGTTGTAGGAGCTTCTGTTGTTGTAGGAGCTTCTGTCGTTGTAGGAGCTTCTGTTGTTGTAGGAGCTTCTGTCGTTGTAGGAGCTTCTGTTGTTGTAGGAGCTTCTGTTGTTGTAGGAGCTTCTGTTGTTGTAGGAGCTTCTGTTGTTGTAGGAGCTTCTGTTGTTGTAGGAGCTTCTGTCGTTGTAGGAGCTTCTGTTGTTGTAGGAGCTTCTGTCGTTGTAGGAGCTTCTGTTGTTGTAGGAGCTTCTGTTGTTGTAGGAGCTTCTGTTGTTGTAGGAGCTTCTGTCGTTGTAGGAGCTTCTGTCGTTGTAGGAGCTTCTGTTGTTGTAGGAGCTTCTGTTGTTGTAGGAGCTTCTGTTGTTGTAGGAGCTTCTGTTGTTGTAGGAGCTTCTGTTGTTGTAGGAGCTTCTGTTGTTGTAGGAGCTTCTGTTGTTGTAGGAGCTTCTGTTGTTGTAGGAGCTTCTGTTGTTGTAGGAGCTTCTGTTGTTGTAGGAGCTTCTGTTGTTGTAGGAGCTTCTGTTGTTGTAGGAGCTTCTGTTGTTGTAGGAGCTTCTGTTGTTGTAGGAGCTTCTGTTGTTGTAGGAGCTTCTGTCGTTGTAGGAGCTTCTGTTGTTGTAGTTGTAGTTGTTGTAGTTGTAGTTGTTGTAGTTGTTGTTGTAGTTTCCCCTTCACCTTCACCAGACGCAGTGTAGATGAGTGTCTTAGCAGGATAGCTACGTTCGTTAGGGAAGTTTTCAGCTTTCCACTTGATGACGTTGTTAACTACATCACCTTTTTTCTTAGCTTCAGTCAACTCAGTAGTGTACTCCAAGTACATTGGCCAGTTCCAGTTGTCACCAAAGTTGATCGTGAAACCAGTGATTTGACCTGCAGCGTTCGTAGTATACTCAGCTTTCTTAGTGAAGTTGTCAGTTGGGTCAAGTTTTGTAAGTTGCTCTTCACTTTCGATAGCTTTAGGTTGTCGAGCGTAACGTACAGCACGAAGGCTTCCTTTTACCAATACTTGTCCGTCAGCAAGCTCATCTGTGATAACCATCTTGTTCAATTTGTCTTGAGCAGCGTTCAAGATAACTTTCCACTTGATACGTTTAGGATTTTGTGGGTCTTGGTATCCATACTTGTACTCGTATTGACCAATTGCAGTAGAATCTGGATCATATGTCAAATTATAAGTTTGCTCACCATACTTAAATGTTTGTGGTCCTGACTTAGTAACATTCGCCGCATTAATAACAATATCATATTTCAATGACATTCTCTTGTTTTGTGGGTTTTTAGAGAAATAGTCAGTGAAGGTTACTGTTGTTTTACCAGTAGCTGGGTCAGCAACTGCATTACCAATGATTTCAGAACCGTTTTTGATTGGGAATTCTGACTTAACTGGCCAGTTCAATTCTTTTGGCAAGTCAAGAACAAGTGTATCACCTGCATTGATTGCTTGAGAATCTGGGAAACTAATGCTGTTTGTAGCTTCCATGGCTTGGCCTCTACCTACTTTTGTATCAGCAGTAATAGCTTTACCATTGAGGGTAATTGTAGTGTTGTTCGTATAGTTTGTTACTTCAGCACCAAAGACTGTCGTCAATGATGTCAATGAAAGTACAAAGATACTTACAAACGCTAAGATGCGTGTAACGCTCTTTTGTGAAATCTTCATCACATAAACTCCTTTAATTTAATCAGATATATCATAGCATTTTTAGAATATACTGGCAAGTCTTTTTTCGACTTTTTTTCAGTTTTTTTTATAAAAATATTCAGTTTTTAGTTTTTCATTGTATTTTTTATACAATAATTGTCTTTAAAAATCGTCTTTTTTATTTTTAAGGCCAATAAATGTTAAGAACATCATCAGAATTCCAATAAAGCTTAACCACCAGTTCGACTGTTCGCCAGTCTCTGGCAAGAAATTATCTTGGACTACTGGTGCCTCAGCTGTTTGAGGCTCTTGAGCCGGAACTGCCAATGACTTCAGCTCCTCCTGTTTAGGAGATGGAACTGTTGGGATGATGCTATCAGCTGGCGCTGAAGGTTCTTGCCTTGGTTGTTCAACCAGTGTTCCAATCTCAGTAATTTCTACTTGTGGTTCTTCAAGGACTTCTGAGCGAATCAACTCTTTCTTGATCACAACTCCATCCTGAAGAGTCACACGATAAATATACTGACGTTTCCCTGGTTTTCCTTTTTGTAGAAGAACTTGTATGCCTTTAGCAAGCTTATGATTTTCAACTGTTTGCTTTTCAAAGTCGATTTCTTCTATTTGGATGTTTTCTTCTACTGTAATAGAAGAAACATACTTGGTTCCGATCTCAGTGATTTCTGCTTGTGGTTCTTCAAGGACTTCTGAGCGAATCAATTCTTTCTTGATCACAACTCCATCCTGCAACGTTAAGCGATACACATCTTGTCGTTTACCTGCTTTACCTTCTTGTAAAACATTAACAGTTCCTTTTGCTAACTCTGCATTTTCAACTGTTTGTTTCTCAAAGGCTATTTCTTCTACTTGGATGAGTTCTTCTGTTGTAATAGTAGGAACTCGTTTTGTTCCTACTAAAATAACACGATTTACTGCTTTTCGGATTACTTTCGTATCAACCAATGTTGCAGAACGTTCTTCATCATTGAAGTAGTATTTTTCAAAAGTCTTATGGATCAGCCCATCTTGGCCTTCTTGGAAGACTCTAGTTTCACCTTCTGGCAAGCTATCGTCATTGCGATATTCAGTTTCATGAGTAATAACTTCATCCTCAGTTACCAAGACTGTACGCTCAACTCCAGCACCAACTATAACAACTTGGTTGATAGGTTGAGTTGTGATAACTGTTCTTAGATACTCACGTTGAGTTTCTTTACCATTGACATAGGTTACTTGATAGTAGTCTGTTTGTGTTCCTTCTTGACCTTCTACTTCGACCAAACGGTAAGTAACAGGCTTAGACTTATCCTCACGAACGATGATATTGTAAGGAATTGCACTTGTGGTGCTGATTTCCTTGGTTTCAGTAACTTGAGAACCGATATGGATAATCTGTTCGAGTGCTGGACTCAACTCCTTGACGCTAATCAAATCAGTCTTGACCAAAACTCCATCCTTATATGTTAGCTGATAAACTTTTTCTACTTGACCAGGACGACCTTCTTGAACAAGCTTACGTTCACCCTTCGGTAAGTTTTCATCAATGACAGTAACAGTTCTAAAGTTAGTCTCTTCGATTCGTGTATCCTGTTTCACTTTAATATTTGGAACATGTTTTGTTCCTACTAAAATGATGGTTGGAACTGCTTCTCTGACTACCTTGCTTTCAATTAATTTTGAAGAACGCTCTTCATCATTGAAGTATTGCTTTTCAATAGTCTTATGGATCAGTCCATCTTGACCTTCTTGGATGATTTTCGTTTCACCTTCTGGCAGAGTATCGTCGTTACGGAACTCCGTTGGACTTGTGATTCTCTCTTCTTGAATTTCGAAGATTGTACGTTCAATACCAGAACCTTCAACTAGGACTTTATTGACAGGCTGAACAGTAATGTCCGTTCTGAGGTGCTCACGTTTCGTTTCCTTACCATTGACGTAAGTTACTTGATAGTAGTCTGTTTGTGTTCCTTCTTGACCCTCTACTTCAACAAGGCTGTAACCAACTGGCTTGGTCTTATCCTTACGAATAATAACTTTGTATGGAATTGGACTTGTTGTGTTGATTTCCTTAGTTTCAGTGACTTGAGTACCGATATGGATAATCTCATCTTGAACTTTTTGAACTTCCTTACTGCTGATTAAGTCTGTCTTAATCAAGATTCCATCTTTGTAAGTCAATTGGTAAACTTTTTCAATGAGACCAGTTCGACCCACTTGAACTACCTTAGTTTGACCTTTTGGTAGGTCTGGATCCTCAATCTTTTGAGTCTTATAGGCAATCTTCTCAGTTTGAGTATCCTGTTCTACCTTGATAGTTGGCACGTGTTTTGTACCTACTAAGATGATAGTTGGAGTTGCTTCTTTGATTAGTTTGCTGTCTACTAATTTCGTAGAGCGCAATTCATCATTGAAGTATCGTTTTTCAATCGTCTTACGAAGAAGTCCTTCTTCACCAACTTGGGTAACCTTCGTTTCACCTTCTGGAAGAGTGTCATCATTGCGGTACTCAGTTGTGCTTGTAATCTTTTCTTCTTGAATTTCAAAGAGGGCACGTTCTACACCAGCACCTTCAACAATCACCTTGTCAACAGCTTCTCTAACGACTGTTGTCTTGAGATGTTCACGTTTTGTTTCGGTACCATTGATGTAGGTTACTTTATAGAGATCTGACTTCTCACCGTCTTGTCCTTCTACTTCAGTCACTCGATAGCCAATTGGCTTCGTAGTGTCTTTACGAACCTTAACGGCAAATGGAATTGGGCTTGTCTCGCTTGCTTCTCTAATTTCTTTGACACGAGTTCCGACTTGGATGATTTCATCCACTGGATCTGTAGTGATATTAGATTCTACAAATGTACGAGATGTCTCTTCGCCATTTACTTTCGTTACAGAGTAGCGATTTGTTTTCTGCCCCTTCTTACCTGTCTGGATAACTTTGGTTGTTCCTGCAGGAAGTTGGTCTGAAAACTCTTTGAAAGTATTGTAATCGATTGACTCTGTCTCATCTACAAGCTCAGTTGTTTCCACGATAGGTGTCGCATTTCCGACACGAACGACACGGTTGACAGCATCTTTAATTTGGTGTTCAGAAACAATGGTACGACCGATTTCTTTACCATTTCGATAGCTTACCAAGAAAGTACGGATAATTTGTCCAGGACTTCCTTCTTCGTCGACAACACTTTCTCCTGCTGGAAGTGTATTGTCAGAAACATAAACTGTCTTGAACGGAACATCAACCTGCTCATCCAAAGTACGTTCTGTCATCTTAGAAGTACCGATTACTGTGATTTCATCAACAGCTTTTGGATTTTCGACTTTTGAGATTTCCTTACGAGAAACTTCGACATCATCCTCATAGGTAACTTCATAAGTTGTTGTGATAGTACCAGGAGATCCGACTTGAGTAATCTTGCTGTAGCCTTCTGGTTGGGTTTCATCTTTTTCAATAACCTTGTTGAAGTCTTTTTCTTCGACAACAACTACGGATCTGATTGATACAACCACACCTAGACCTTTAACAACGATCTTGTCCTTCTTCTCTTTGAGAGTATTTTCATTGACTAAGGTACGGTCAACAAGTTCATCGTTGAGGTAGGTCAATTTGTATTGACTTTCAATACGGCCTTTTTCACCTTCTTGACGAACTTCTTCGTAGCCTTTTGGTTTCGTGTAGTCGTATTCGATGACAGTTTCAAAGTCAACATCCTTGACCTCAGTAGTGTATTCTACTTTTTCAACTGCACTACCAACAGTGATAATGCGTTTGACTGGTTGGTCAATCACTGTTTCTGATGTCAAAGTCTTGCCTGCTTCCTTACCATTCAGTTTTCTGATTTGGTAAGTCTTTTCAACAGAACCATTCTTACCTGCTTGATTTTCAAATAGATAAGTCTTTGGTTTTGTTGGATCCGTTCTAATTTCTGTTTCGAATTCAACAGTTTCTTTCTCAGTAACAGTTTCAAATGTTTCTGTTGCTGTACCAATCAAGACGATTTCTCTTGTTGGTTCTTGAATTACTTCTTCAGATTCAATCTGACGACCTACGACTGTATTACCAACCTTGGTAATCTTATAAACATTAACTTTCTTACCAGGAACACCTTTTTGTACGGTTTCTTTAAATCCGATAGGAAGTTCATCTGTCTCACGAGTTTCGATGATGTACTCTGTAGTTGTTGTTGTACGAAGTGTTTCAACCGTTTTATCACCAACGATATCTACTGGAGCTAATGGCTTGCCATCTAGAGTATTACGACCAAGGAAGACATTCTTATTCTTGGCATTCAAGTTCACCCACTCACCATTGTATAGTCTAAAGAAACCATTTTTGTTTGGTGTGTCTGCAATGAATTTGTTGTCTGTCGCTGTTACTTTAACACTATCGTTGAGACGGTTGATACCAAAGAAAGCTTGCATCAAGTCCTTGATAACTGCTCCGTCTGTTTTACGAGTGACATCATAACGTTGCCATGGCTCATTGTCTTTATACTTGAAAGTATTGCTATTGACATCAATCGAAGCTGCGTTTGTACTTTCAATCGCAACCGCGTTTTTCCATCTAGATTTAATCTTAGAAACGGTCAACTCATTGTTATCAATGTTAATGCTTCCTCTAGTTTTAGTAAACGGTACTTTTGTAACCTTGTTGACACGTTTACCAGTTGTACGGTCAATAACACTTGCTACATAAGTTGTATCATCATTGATGTAAATCGGTAACTGCTTGATGTCATCTACTTCAATCTTGTTTCTTGAAATAGTAATGTCACCTGAACCGCCACCTTCAACACCTCTAGATGCTTGAGCAGTATTGTTGTTAACAGAGATGATATAGTCTGTTGAATCACCAGTAATGGTGTTTCCTTCGATGTTTAGGCTATAGTCATTTGAACTTTCGTTATTTCTAAAGAGGATACCAAACGTTCCTAGTTGTCCATTTTCAAATGGTTTTGTCAAACCTTCAATGGTATTATTTGAAATAACGTAACGACCTTTTTCAAGAGGTTTTGTCCACTTGTGGTTTTTCTCGTTTGTCAGGATAGAGATAGCTGTGTAACCACGGTAACGAGCTGGATCATCATCATCGTTTTCCAACTTAGAGTTTGGATCCTGTGTTACCTTATTGTTACGAATAATGACATCTGTCATCGGATTAGCACGGTTATAGACCTCGATACCATTCAAACGGTCTCCGAGTGAAACGTTGTTTTCGATGAGGATCTTATTCCCATCATGGATATCCAATCCTTTACGGTAGTTGTAGTTGGTATAGTTTCCAGTATAGGTAATACCATCATTGTAAGATCCAGCCATTGAGGCTGCACCATATCCGGTACCACCGTCCAAAACGTGACCGTTATAAGACAAGATGTTATTGTCTACCACAAAATTACGTTGGTAACCAAACATAACTCCAGCAACACGGTTATTGTGAAGGAAAGAGTTGGTTACCTTGTTACCGTCCATGATTGGAACATCTGGATCTCCGATAGACTTGACTTCGTTTGAAACTTTTTCAGAGATACTACTATAACGGATTGGTCTTCCATTGCTATCATACTCTTGCGCTGTTGCCTTACTTGAACTAAAGAAGACACCGGCTCTGTTGAATTTCATAGCACGAACATCATTAATCGTAACATTTGAAGAATCGTTTACATAGATACCGTTTGAACGTCCAAAGTAAGATTTACCTTTACGGTAAAACTCATTATCTTTAGTGTAGTCTGATGAATCATAGGCATGCTCAACCGTTAAGCGACCTACAGTAAAGTTATTCTGATTTTGAATGAGGATTGCAGACTCGTAACGGTTATCCGTCAAGTTTGTTTCCGGATCGTGTTCGCCATCTTGCTTTTTGTTAAACACGATTTTTGTATTGTTACGACTTGGACCACTACCAATCAAACCTTTTACATTAGCATAGTTCTCATCGATAACCAAGGTTTTCTTCAAAAGGACATTCCCTGAAACCATTACGGAAGCTCCACCCTCAACCTCATTGGCTGCTTTCAGAGCTTTTTGAAGAGCATCACTTGCTTCAACCTTACCAGTCGTATCTAATCCGAAATCTGTAGCTTTTACATATTTACCATATGTTGCATCTTCATATACTTTCGTATCGTTAGATGCAGCTCTTCTACGACGAACTTTAGGAGTTGTTGATTCATCTTTAGGAGTTGTCGGTTGCTCTTTAGGAGCCGTTACACCCTCTTGAGGCGTTTCTAACAACTTTTTAAGTTCTTCTTCAGGTGTTGGTTCAGCTGCTGTTTTTTCTACCTTAGGCTGTTCTGCTTTTGGCTGCTCATTTGTTGATTGCTCTTGGACAGGTTGTTCCGCTTTTGGTTGTTCTGCTACTGGTTTTTCTTCAGCAACTTCCTTCTCAGCAGGAGACTTGTCTGCTTCCTTTTCTGCCACTTCCGTTGTAGAAGTAGAGTTTTCCGGCGTTAAAGCTGCAGGCTTTTCCTCATTAGCAACCGGCTCTTTCTTATCATTAGCAGTGGCTTCACTCTTTTGATTTGTGTTCTTATTTAATGAAGTTGCTTTTTCATCCTGATTTTGAACAACTGTGTTATTTGAAAAATCAGTTGTATCAGCTTTAACATGCACTTGACCTAATTGGACGGTCGTTAAAATCCCAATTGTCAACAGTGAATATTTTGTTGATTTTCTAATGTTCATTTTCTTTTTCTCCAAACTCTCATTTAGCCATCATCTCTTTATAAGATTTGAATTATGCATAAATATCCTTAGACTCCCTGTTTTAGGGCGCAAAATATTTATTCTATACTATTCAATAATACAGTGATAGAGGGCGAAAGTCAATAAATTTTAACCGAAATTTTTATTTATCCAACTATTATTCCTCATATAAAAATTTTTTCTAAATTCTGTGTCTTTTTGGTACTTTTTATTCAAAAAAACTAGGAAATTTTCCTAGCTTTTTCTTGTTTCTTTTATACTAAATTTCCAAATACTTCTGAGAAATCTTTGCTAATAGTTTCAAGCGAAACTTGAACTTCTTCTCGAGTTTGGTTGTTCTTGACTGTTACTTGTCCGCTTTCGACTTCGCTCTCTCCAAGAGTGATAAGAGTTTTAGCAGCAAAAACGTCAGCTGACTTGAACTGGGCTTTGAGTTTACGATTAAGGTAATCTCGTTCTGCTTTGAAACCTTGCTGACGAAGTGCTTGTACCAACTCCAAGGCTTTTAGATTTGCTCCTTCACCAAGGACAGCAATATAAACATCTAGGGCGTTTTCGATAGGTAGGGCCACACCTTGCTTTTCAAGGACTAGAAGAAGACGCTCTACACCAAGTCCAAAACCAAATCCAGCAGTTTCAGGACCCCCGAAGTAAGCAACCAAGCCATCGTAGCGACCACCTGCACAGACTGTCAAGTCATTGCCCTCGATTTCTGTGATAAACTCAAAAATCGTATGGTTATAGTAGTCCAGACCACGCACCATGTTGGTATCGATGATATAGTCTACTCCAAGATTTTTCAACATTTGACGAACAGCATCAAAGTGGGCTTGGCTTTCCTCATCAAGGAAATCCAAGATAGACGGTGCATTCTCCACTGCCACCTTGTCTTCTTTCTCCTTAGAGTCCAAGACACGGAGAGGATTTTCCTCCAAGCGACGCTGGCTATCCTTAGACAAGGTCTCCTTGAGCGGTGTCAAATAATCAATCAAGGCTTGACGGTAAGCCGCACGACTCTCAGGATTTCCGAGAGTATTAAGGTGTAATTTCACACCTTGAACACCGATTGCTTTCAAGAAGTGGGCTGCCATAGCGATCGTTTCTACATCTGTGGCTGGATTGCTAGATCCAAAGCACTCCACACCAATCTGGTGGAATTGACGCAAGCGACCTGCTTGTGGGCGCTCATAGCGGAACATTGGACCCATGTAGTAGAACTTACTTGGTTTTTGAACTTCTGGTGCGAAGAGTTTATTTTCCACATAAGAACGAACGACTGGAGCAGTTCCTTCAGGACGAAGGGTGATATGGCGGTCGCCCTTGTCGTAAAAGTCGTACATTTCCTTGGTTACGATATCGGTTGTGTCTCCAACAGAACGACTGATGACCTCATAATGTTCAAAAATAGGCGTGCGTACTTCTGCATAGTTGTAGCGTTTGAAGATTTCACGCGCAAAGCCTTCAACGTACTGCCATTTGGCAGACTCAGCAGGTAAGATATCCTGCGTTCCTTTTGGTTTTTGTAATTTCATAGGGAATCCTCTTTATAACTTAATAGTCCTATTTTACCATAAATGAAAGGATAGGGACAGTATGAGGAACAAAGAAATAGCTCTATCCGGGCATACTTTTTATCACTTTTGCTAAATACCTATTCTCTACCTGCATTTACAATCTAAGCAAGGCATGGTACAATGAAAACCATCAGATATACGAAGGAGAATTTATGAAAAAGAATATCTTGACAACTCTTGTGGCTGCCCTTGTCTACTTTCTCTGTATTGGGGTGGGGGTTCTACTAGGAAGCCTTGTCGACCATACTGGAAATATGTTTTACGCCCCTGCCTTTTCTGCTCTTATAGGCGGTAGCGTCTATATAATCCTTTTAGAAAAAGTGCCTCGCTCTGGAGCGATTACAACGATTGGACTTATGATTTCTCTCTTTTTCCTCGGGAGCAAGCATGGTGCCGGAGCCTTTCTACCAGGAATCATCTGCGGTCTTGCAGCGGATGGTATCGCCTACCTAGGCCAATACAAGGATAAGGTCAAGAATCTTCTTTCCTTCCTAGTTTTTGCTTTTGGTACTACTGGCCCTATCCTACTTATGTGGTTAACTCCTCAGGCTTATATAGCAACCCTCGTAGCTCGTGGAAAATCTCAGGACTATATCAACCGCATCATGGTCGCGCCTAACCCTGGTACTATCCTTCTCTTTGTAGCAAGCGTCCTTATCGGCGCTCTAGTCGGTGCCCTTATCGGACAAGCACTTAGTAAGAAGTTTACACATAAAAGTTAGATAATAAAAAAGAGCCAAATGGCCCTTTTTTTATTTATGACTTAATTTCTTAGTCAAGAAGTCTCCTAAGAATTGAATTGTAAAGATAATCAAGATTATGATGAGAGTCGCAAGGACTGTTACATCATGATTGAAACGGTTAAATCCATAAGCGATAGCTACGTTACCGATACCACCTGCTCCGACCGCTCCCGCCATAGCTGTTTCACCGACAAGGGAAATCAAGGTTACAGTTGTCACACGAATCAAGTCTGGTAGACCTTCTGATAGGTAAACACCCACGATATCCCAGAATGTAGCTCCACTGGCTTGAGCTGCCTCGATAACACCTCCGTCAAGCTCTGCCAAGACTACTTGCACCTGACGAGCAAAGAAGGCAAAGACTGCAAAAGATAGGGGTACAATAGCCGCATTTGGTCCGATACTTGTCCCTACGATTAGATGAGAGAAGGGTGACAAGACAGCCAAGAGAATGATGAATGGCACCGCACGGAAGATTGACGTGATCTTGTCTAAAATCCAGAAAACAACTTTATTTTCCAAGACACCACCTGGAGCTGTCAGGACAAGGAAAAGCCCTGCAACCAACCCTAGGAAACCTCCGATGATAAAGGAAAGAACCGTCATATAAAGGGTTAAGTAGATTGCTGTTCCCCAACCAGCTTGCCCAGACCAACCCATCTTATAGACATTTGGTAAGTATGCTTTAATCAATTCTGCCATCTTACTATCCTCCCTTCAATACTTTTAGTTGCACACCAGCTTGACGAATAGCATCTTGAGCACTTGCCAAGGCTTCTTTTTCCCCTGACAAGACAACCACAAGTTCACCTACAGGAGTACCATCCAAAATTTCAATATTTCCATAAAGAATATTGGCTGTTACTTGGTAGTGTTTGTACAACTCATTCAAAAGTGGTTCATCTGTCGAAGCTCCTGCATACTTAAGCTGTACCAAAATGCTATTTTCAGATAAGTGCTCTACGATTTCTTGTTTCTCAATCTTGACCATAGCTTCATCGATACCTGTCGCAGTTGAGATAAAGTCCTGAGTCAATGGTTGCTTAGGATCTGAGAAGATTTCAAGAACGCTACCTTCTTCAATCAATCGACCATCCTGCATCACTGCCACACGGTTAGCAATGTCTTTGACAATCTGCATCTCATGTGTAATCAAAACAATCGTCAAACCTAGTTTACGGTTCAATTCTTGCAAGAGCGACAAGATTTGTTTCGTCGTCTTTGGATCAAGAGCTGAAGTCGACTCGTCCGAAATCAAAATTTTTGGATCATTGGCTAAGGCACGCGCAATAGCCACACGTTGTTTTTGACCTCCAGATAGTTGTGAAGGATAGTTTTCGGCACGGTCAGCCAAGCCTACCAAGTCCAACAACTTAGCTACTTTAGCCTTCTTTTCTTCCTTACTGAGGCCAGAGTGTTTAAGGGCAAAGGCTACGTTTTCCTCTGCTGTTTTCTGACTCATCAGGTTAAAGTGTTGGAAAATCATCCCAATATCTTGACGTTTATGGCGTAATTGCTCCGCAGTTAAGGTAACCTTGTTATCAAAGATTACATCATCATCAATGGTAATTCTACCTGCAGATGGTTTTTGCAAAAGGTTAATAACACGAACTAGGGTTGATTTCCCTGCTCCAGAATATCCAACGATTCCGTAGATATCCCCTTCTTGGATGTGAATAGTCACATCCTTGACCGCTGTGATGGTTCTTTTCTTTTGGTGAAAAGTCACATCGATCTGATCTAATTTGATAATATCTCTACTCATAGCTTCTAATCAGCTCCTCTACTAATTCAATATGGGTGTAATAATCTGCGATTCGCACATTCTCATCTCCACCATGGTCTCGGCTATTAGCATTTCCTAGACCAAAAGCAACCATCGGTACTTCTAAGGCATCAAATACCGTGTGCATAGGACCTGTCCCTGCAGTTGTCGGTAAGACAGATACGCCCTGTGGATAGAATTTCTTGGCCAGCTCAATAACATTGAGAATAGATGGTGCACTCATATCGCTTCGATAGCTCATCTCACCCAAAGTATAGTACAATTCTACCTTATCAAAACCGTTTTTGTCTAGTTGTTTCCGGATTTTCTCCAAAACATCATATGGTTCTAAGCCAGGAACCAAACGAACCTCTAGTTTAGCGCTAGCTTCTGCTGGCAGAATTGTTTTAACTCCTTGACCTTGATAACCGGACTGAATTCCTTCGATATTGAGTGCTGGTTCAAAGAAGAACCGTTTTAGAAAGGCTGTACGTTCCTCTTGTAAAAGTGGCAATTCCAAGCCATAAATCTGGCTAATCTCCTCTGGATTGCGTTGGGCATAGGTTTCAACCAAGGCCAACTCACGTTCATTAGGCTCCTGCACATGATCGTACAAGCCCTCAACTAAAATACGTCCATCTGCAGCTCGCAAACTGGTCAAAGCTTGAATGAGATACCAAGGAGCTGACTCTACAATACCGCCATAGCTAGAGTGGATATCCACATCGGCACTCTTGACCTTGGCATCAAAAGTCACAATTCCCTTGTTTCCACCAGAGATTTCTAGTTGTTCCAAAGCATTTTTGGTTCCTTGTTCCCAGACCAACAAATCCGCACCACGAAGTTTGTCCGCATGTTTTTCTAGATATTTGTCCAAGTCCATAGAGGCAGATTCTTCAGCCCCTTCCATGATGAAACTAATATTTACTGGTAGATCATCATGATTCTGCATGTATTTTCTCAGAGCACTCAAGCGGGCAGTGATATGTCCCTTATCATCATCGACCCCGCGTCCATACATGATACCATCACGGACAGAAAGCGTAAAAGGGTCCTCTGTCCAGACTTGGTCGCCATCCGCAGGTACTGTGTCATAGTGGTTGTAGAAAATGATAGTCTTGGCATCTGGACGTGAACTTTTGAAATGCGCCATGACAAAGGGCGCTGTATAGCTCTCGTCAATCTCAACTTCTGCGCCAACACGTTTAAAAATCTCTCCTAGATAACGAGCCACTTCTTTCAGGCCGACTTGTTGGGCAAAGACTGATTTTTTAGAAATCAAGGTACGCAAAACTTCAAAGTAATGCTGCGCTACATGATCCTTTTCAAACTTTTCAATTTGTTCTTCTTGGCTAGGGAAAACCATTTTCTCTCTACCTTTCTACTAGGACTTGTACCTTTAGAATCAATACAAGTGGATGTTCCTTTTCTTTGGTCTCTATATAAATAAAAGCAAGAGGTGGAAAAAATCTCTCCCACCTCCCTGTTTTTATTACCAAACTGGTTGATCCAAGCCGTCTGAAGTTTCTTCGATGACTTTTTTAACTTCGTCAGTGTGGTAAGCTGCGATAATTTTCTTGATTGCATCAGCTTTAGGTGATGATTCCCAATCTTTTTTCGCAACGATGATGTTGTACCATTGTTTTGAGTTTTCATCAGCTTGCTCTTTAAAGAGTGCTTTCTTGTAGTCCAATTTTGCTTCTGTAACAAAAGTGTTGTTTACAACTGCTGCATCAACTGATGTCAATGAACGAGCTGTTTGGCTAGCATCCAACTCAGTGATTTTCAAGTTCTTTGGATTTTCTTTGATGTTTGCGATTGTAGCAAGTTCAGTTCCTGAAACATCCAATTTAATCAAACCTGCTGATTGAAGAAGGTAAAGGGCACGGCTTTCGTTAGTAGCATCATTTGGAATTGCGATTTCACCGTTATTTGGGATTTCTTCCACTTTAGTGTACTTGTTTTCTTCCCCATTTTTACCTGAGTAAAGGCGGATTGGTGAGATATAAGTATCTGCAATCGCTACAAGGTCCTTACCGTTTTCTTTGTTCCAGTTGTTCAAGAAGTTGTAGTGTTGGAAAGCGTTCAAGTCTACTTCACCATCAGCAGTTGCTTTGTTTGGTTGTGAGTAGTCTGTAAACTCTGTGAATTCCAATTTAATTCCGTCTTTTTCAACCAATTCTTGGACTTTATCCCAACGTGCTTCTTCTGATCCACTACGGTTAACAGTTGCAATTTTAACTGTTGTTGTATTGTCTGCTTTCTTGTCTGAATTTCCGCAAGCTGCAAGTGTAAGGCTTGCTACTGTAACGATAGCTGCTACGCCTAACCATTTTTTAATTTTCATGATTCATTCTCCTTTAAAAATAATACCGTAATAGTATCTCATACTTTATTTGATTTCGCAAATTGTTATTAGATAGGCAGACATATAGTTTGAAACTATATGTCTAAAAGTTGCAAAATCATCCAGCTCTGAGAGAGTGGATGATTTACAAACTTATTTAATATCAGCTTCTGCTGGGAGGTAAGAACCACCGAAGAATTGTTGAGACAATTTTTCAAGAGTTCCGTCTTTATATAGTTCTTGGATGCGTTTGTCAACAAATGATTTCAATTCATCTTGACCTTTTGCAAGAAGTGGGTATACGTAAGGTTGTTGGTCGCTTGGAAGTTCGATGACTTTCAAGTTATCCAAACCTTGGTTTTTGATAACTGTTTCTACACCGATTTTATCAAAAATCTTGTAGTCGAATTGTCCGTCGCTCAAACGTCCCATAATTTGTTGGAAGTCAGCTTTTGTATAGTTAAGGACAGTTGGATTATCTGTATGTTGTTTGTTGTATTCTTCCAACTGTTTAGCTGATGTTGTTCCTTGTACGACTTCAGTAGATTTTCCACCGATATCATCAAGTGATTTGATGCTGTTGTCATCTTTCTTAACTACGAGAACGTTAGGGTTTTTAGCAGTTGGTGCTGCATAAAGATATTTTTCTGCACGTTCTTTAGTGTAGCTGATGTTGTTAACTGCCATTTGGTAACGATCTGCGTCAAGACCTGCAAAGATACCTGACCATTCTGTCTTTTCAAACTTGACATCATACTTATCAGAGTCTTTAAAGATAGCACGAACAACTTCGATTTCGTAACCAGTCAACTCACCATTTTCTTCATAGTTAAATGGTTTTGGTGAAGCGTTAGTCGCTACGATAATTTCTTTCTTACCAGATGTTGCTTCACTAGTTGCAGCATCTTTCTTCTCACCGCCTGAGCAAGCTGCTAATACACCTGCGGCAACAAGCCCTAGGGCAGCAAGTGATGAATATTTAACGATTTTTTTCATGATAATTCCTCCAAAATAAAATACAGTCTTATCTTAACAGAAAAAATGAGATTGCGCCATTATATGATTTCTATATTTGTGATAGGTTTTCTTTATGGCTGATTAAAAGACCAAACGCAGGACGGCTATCAAGACTACTCCAAAGAGAACGGTTCCCACCAGATTGCGGTAGCGAAAGGCCACAAAGGCTGTTGGGAAGACTGCTAGAAAGTCTAGCCATTTTATCTGCGGGATGCTTCCAGCTTTTCCGCTCACAACACTTGAAAGAATCAAAGCGAAGATAATAGAAACTGGGAGGAATTTTAAAAAGCGCTCTACGATAGGTGGCAACCCCTTGTACTTGGCAAGGATAAAAGGAATCATTCTCGGAATCCAAGTCACCAAGCTAGAAAAGACGATTGCCATTAAAATATACTTACTGACCATCCAAGACCACCCCCATGGTACAACCTAGCAAGGTCGCAAACAGAACAGCTAGCGACTGAGACACTACTGTCAAGAGTACAAAAAAGGAAACAGCAACAACTCCCAGAATGATGAAGAGATTGCGCAAAGGAATCCGTTTTTGCATAATCTGAAACTGGGAAGTAAAAATCCCAATAAACATCCCCACTAGGGCAAAATCTAAGCCAAAAATTTCTGGATTTGGCAAAAGGCCACCTAGAGCAGTTCCGACAACTGTTCCCAAAAACCAAGAAATATAGCTATTGAGATTGTTCCCATGCATCCACATAGGGTTGACCTTATCCGTATGAACCAACTCTCCCATCAAGATCCCGTAAGTCTCATCGGTCAAGAGACTGGACATTCCGATATTATGCCATAAGCTAGTATGACGGAAATAGGTCGACGCATGCAAACTCAGCAAGAAGAGACGCAGATTAATCAAAAAGACGGTCATAGCAATGGCTGCCACAGGTGCTTGAACTGCTATCAAGGCTATCATGGCAAACTGGGCGCTACCAGCATAGACAAAGAGGCTCATCAAGCCCATTTCCACAGGTGTTACATAGGGAGAACCGATAATGCCACAAGCAAGACCGATGCTGATATAACCTAAAGCCGTCGGCACCGCAGCCTGCACACCTTCCCAAAATCCTTTTTCTTTCATAAACCTCCTCATTCTTACAAATACAGCATTCTACAACTACCAAACGTTCAAAACAAGATCGCTAGGGTAACTACCATCTGGATTGATCGATTCGAATATTATATTGGTTGTTCTCAGGATTGTCATCATCCTCATATTCTGTAGGATAAACATCAATCCAGAGCTCTCTCCTTTGCTCTTTCAGTTTGACCTTAAATCGATAGCCATCATCACCATCCCCAATCAAGTCATCAACTTTCAAAGACTGAAAATTTGGTAGAGCTTCAATTTCTGCTTTCATATCTTGGGTTATCTTATAAAGCATTTCCTTCTGTTGAACCTTGGAAGCCACAGGGAAATAAACCGACGCCCCTTGTAAACGATGCGATTTTGAAAAGGTAACGGTCACTCGGCCACTGTAACTTTTCCATTTAAAGTTTTCGTAGTCATAGAAAAGGCGCCCAGTTTTATAGAGATAGGGATCTCTTGCATGCCAAGTATCGTGATAGCCTGTTTCTGTTTCTTCTACTATTTCATTAGGTTTTCCAAACTCTTTTTCAAAGGATTCGAGGGGCATATTAAATGAAATAGTTTCAAACATGACCAATTGCGTCTTTTGAAACATCCGAAAAACCATTAGAGACAGCAACAATACCACTAGGGCAAGTGCTACACTAATTATTTTTTTAAATCTCATATTCCTACTATACTAAAAAACTCGCGCATTTGTCCAAGATAAAAGAGTTAACGCTGAGCTAACTCTTTATTCCATAGTATCAAAAGCGAGACTTGGTTTGGCATTTAGATCTAAGCCTGCAAAATTTTCTTTGTTCCACTCGCTGACGCTAGCATAGGCAATCATTCCTGCATTATCTCCACAAAGACGTAGAGGTGGAATGATAACCTTGACATCGGTGATTTCAGCCGCCAAACGTTCTCTGAGACCTTTATTGGCAGCCACACCACCAGCCACAACTAGAGTTTTAACAGGATATTTCTCCAAGGCTTTCTTGGTTTTTGCCATAAGAATATCCATAACTGCTGCTTGGAAGGAGGCGCACAAATCCTCTGTGGACAAGTTTTCTCCCTTTTGCTCAGCATTATGATGAAGATTGATAAAGGCAGACTTCAATCCAGAGAATGAAAACTCCAGATTGTCCTCCTTGATCATGGCACGAGGAAAATCATAGACATCCTGACCTTGATGAGCCAACTCGTCAATTTCACGACCTGCTGGATAGGTCAAGCCCATGACACGACCGACCTTATCATAGGCCTCACCAACTGCATCATCTCGGGTTTCGCCAACAATCTTGTAATCACCAGCCTCAGACACATAGACCAACTCTGTGTGTCCACCACTGACTAAAAGGGCTAACAAAGGGAATTCCAAAGGCTCCACACTTTGAGCCGCCATGAGATGACCAGCCATGTGATTAACGGGAATTAGAGGTAGTTCATGTGCCCAAGCAAAGGCCTTGGCAGCTGATAAACCAACAAGCAAGGCTCCGACCAAGCCTGGTCCGTAGGTAACCGCCACAGCTGTCACATCCTCTTCGCTAATTTCTGCTTCTGCTAGTGCCTCCTCGATGCAGGCTGTAATGACCTCGACGTGGTGACGACTGGCTACTTCTGGAACTACGCCCCCAAAACGTTTATGACTCTCAATTTGACTAGCAATGACATTGGACAAGAGCTCGTCATCGTTTTTTAAGACGGCGACACTGGTCTCATCACAGGATGTCTCAAATGCTAAAATATATCTATCCTTCATCTATTTCTCTCTTCATGATAATGGCATCCTCAACTGGATTATGGTAATAGAACTTTCTCTCAGCGATGACCGCCATTTTTTCTTTCTTGTAAAATGCTTGCGCTCTTTGATTTGACTTTCTGACTTCGAGGAAAATTTCCTTATCTGCGGGCAATTGAGCAAACAAGGCTGAGGCTATCCCCTGACCTTGATAAGCTTTCTTGACAGCGATTTGCAAGACTTCTGCTTCAAAAAGATTCTCCTGAATTGCTAGAAAACCTATCACTTCTTCCCCATCATAAGCTAGAGCATACCAAGTCTGGTCTTGAGACAGGTCTGCTTGGATTTGTTCCAACGTCCAAGGACTGACTGGATAAACATCTACCATAACAGCGTAGATAGCTTGAGCCAAGTCAGGTTGCTGTTGAATTCGTTTGATCTCTATCATAGGCGTTTAATGTAGGACTCGTCCGACTCAGTATGGTTCTTGAGCCAATTTTCCTCAGCTTCGACACGCTTGAGATAATTCGGCACAAAGTCGTGCAAGGAGTTTGCTTCCTTGTCCCAGGCCCATAGAGCTAGATTCGCTGCGTTTGGTAAGGTTTCTTGATAGTTAGCCTGTGGTAATTGCTCTTGAATCTGCTCGACAAAGGCACCCACTTCACCGACAAAGGTTACCTGGTCAGCATCCTTGACTTGCTCAAGTACTTCCGCAAAGGACAGATGCGCTTCTGGAAAGACAGGTTGAGCATGTTCATAAAACCCTGCGTATACATTGTTACGACGTGCATCCATCAAAGGAACAACCAGACCTTCCTGTTGATTCGGTACCAGAGCTAAAAGACTAGACATCCCTACTAACTCAATGTTTAGGGTATGAGCCAGAGTCTTGGCAGTTGCTACTGCGATTCGCAAACCTGTATAGCTACCAGGACCCTCTGCCACGACGATTCGATCCAAATCCTTAGGTGTCCAATCCAAACTTGCCATTAAGAAATCAATAGCAGGCATCAGAGTGATACTGTGATTTTTCTTGATATTAATCATGGTCTCAGCAAGAAGCTGCTTGTCCTCTAAAATGGCTAAAGACAGAGCCTTGCTGGACGTATCAAAAGCTAATACTTTCATAACACATTCCTATCTTTTTGTCTGTTTACTATTATACTACAAAAGCCGACACAAGGGAATTTTCTTTGTTTTGAAACAAGAATGCCCTGCCAAATAGACAGGACAAGCACTTAAGTATTCAAGCCAAAGTAAAATACGAACCAGACCACATAGGTCACTAGGAGAAGGAAAAACGAATACAGAGTCACAAAGCAAATCTTCCAAAGGAGATTGGCTTTCCGATACTCTAGCCGAGTATACAAAACATTTCCTCCGTAAACACAGACAACAAATGCCGCAAAGGCCATAAGACGAATGACAATAGCTAGTTGAAACATGTCCTGCCCTCCTTCATAAGGAAAAACCTCTTTTCTAACTTTATTATAGCACTTGCATCTTATGTCTTCAAATACTTATACAAGGTAAAATGAAACGCATTTCAAGCTCCTTACTTTCATGTTTCCTGCTTTTACTAATTCCCCTTTTTATGTTATAATTGAGATAATTGTAACGAATCAAGGTCAATACAGGCAGAAAATGAAATAGAAACAAACAGCTTCAAGCTGGTAATTTTTTGAATACAGCTGACCTGAAAACAGAAAGGAAACACATGATTTACAAAGTTTTTTATCAAGAAACAAAAGACCGTAGCCCACGTCGTGAAACAACACGCTCACTTTACTTAGACATTGATGCCAGCTCAGAACTTGAGGGACGTATCATTGCCCGTGAACTTGTTGAAAAAAACCGTCCAGAATTCAACGTTGAGTATATCGAGCTCTTGTCAGACAAATTGCTAGACTACGAAAAAGAAACTGGCGCATTCGAAATTACGGAGTTCTAATATGGCCTATACTCTTAAACCAGAAGAAGTGGGCGTTTTTGCCATTGGTGGTCTAGGAGAAATCGGTAAAAACACATACGGAATCGAATACCAAGACGAAATCATCATCGTTGATGCAGGGATTAAATTCCCTGAGGATGATCTTCTTGGTATCGACTACGTTATCCCTGATTACTCTTACATTGTCGAAAATATCGACCGAGTCAAGGCTCTCTTGATTACCCACGGACACGAGGACCATATCGGAGGGATTCCGTTCTTGCTCAAGCAAGCAAATATCCCTATCTATGCAGGACCTCTAGCTCTTGCCTTGATCCGTGGCAAACTCGAAGAGCACGGACTTTTGCGCAACGCTACACTTCACGAAATCAACCACAATACTGAGTTGACCTTTAAAAATCTTAAGGCAACCTTCTTTAGAACAACCCACTCGATTCCAGAGCCTTTGGGTATCGTTATTCACACACCTCAAGGGAAAATCGTTTGTACGGGTGACTTCAAGTTTGACTTTACACCAGTTGGTGAACCTGCAGACTTGCACCGTATGGCAGCTTTAGGCGAGGACGGAGTACTTTGTCTTCTCTCTGACTCGACAAATGCCGAAGTGCCAACCTTTACAAACTCTGAAAAAGTCGTTGGTCAGTCTATCATGAAGATTATCGAAGGTATCGAAGGACGAATCATCTTTGCATCCTTTGCCTCAAATATCTTCCGTCTCCAACAAGCAACAGAAGCTGCTGTTAAGACTGGTCGTAAAATCGCAGTCTTCGGTCGCTCTATGGAGAAAGCCATTGTCAATGGGATTGAACTCGGCTACATCAAGGCTCCTAAGGGGACCTTCATCGAGCCAAATGAAATCAAAGACTACCCTGCGGGTGAGATTCTTATCCTTTGTACAGGTAGCCAGGGTGAACCTATGGCGGCTCTCTCACGTATCGCTAACGGAACCCACCGTCAGGTGCAACTTCAACCCGGTGATACTGTTATCTTCTCATCAAGCCCAATTCCAGGAAATACCACTAGCGTTAACAAATTGATTAACATTATTTCTGAAGCTGGTGTTGAAGTAATTCATGGTAAGATTAATAACATCCATACCTCTGGACATGGTGGCCAGCAAGAACAAAAACTCATGCTCCGCCTCATCAAGCCAAAATACTTCATGCCTGTTCACGGTGAATACCGTATGCAGAAAGTCCACGCTGGACTAGCTATAGATACTGGAGTAGAAAAGGACAATATCTTTATCATGAGCAATGGTGATGTGCTTGCTCTCACTGCAGATTCTGCTCGTATCGCAGGACATTTCAACGCCCAGGATATCTACGTCGATGGTAATCGTATCGGTGAAATCGGTGCAGCAGTCCTAAAAGATCGTCGCGATCTATCGGAAGATGGTGTTGTACTTGCTGTCGCAACCGTTGACTTCAAATCTCAGATGATTCTATCTGGGCCTGATATTCTCAGCCGTGGTTTTGTCTATATGCGTGAGTCTGGTGATTTGATTCGTCAAAGTCAACGTATCCTTTTCAATGCTATTCGTATCGCTTTGAAAAACAAAGATGCCAGCATTCAGTCTGTCAATGGCGCCATTGTCAATGCTATTCGACCATTCCTTTATGAAAACACTGAACGTGAACCAATCATCATCCCGATGATTCTCACACCAGATGAAGATGAAGAATAATAAAAAATTCTCTGAAATCGTATGATTCCAGAGAATTTTTTTATTTAACGACAATTTCGTAACGAGTTTTGCTAGTGAAAGTCTCACCTGCTTTTAGAATGACTTGGTCTTTCAGATCACTATGAATAGCATCTGGTAAAGCCTGTGCTTCAAGAGCAATCCCATTGTGCTGCATCATTGGTTGACCAGCGATGATGACACTCTCATCCACAAAGTTTGCTGTATAAACTACAAAACAAGGAGCTTCTGTCTTAAAGAGTAAGAAGCGACCTGAACCCTGGTCATAGAGGAAACCAGCATTGTCATGTCCTGTAGGCAGAGCAAATGGATGGTCTAAACCAGATACGAGTTTGATTTGTTCATCTTCTTCTGCAAAGATATCCTTCAACAAGGCACCATTGTAGATATGCTTAACCACGTCACGATTAGCATCTGGAGCTTTAGCTGGGACACCGTCAGGAGCGATTGGATAAATACCTTCTGTATTCAGTTGGAATACATGGCGGTCAATAGTCTGAGTGAAATCGCCTGACAAGTTAAAGTAGCTATGGTTGGTCGGATTGACCAAAGTATCTTTGTCTGTCGTTACCTTATAACTAACCTCGTAGGCACCAGTTTCTTCCAAGTGGTAGCTAATCCAGATTTTAAGATTCCCAGGGAAACCTCCTGTGCCATCTGTCCTTTCTGTGTAAAGAGTCAAACCATGGTTGCTCACCTCGACTAGCTCAAACAGACTAGAATCCCAACCTGTTGAGCCGCTGTGATTACAGTTGCTTGCGTTATTGACTTCGAGTTCATAGGTTTTCCCGTTCAATTCGAATGTCGCACCTGCGATACGACCTGCAACTGGACCTACACTCGCTCCATGTTTAGGACTGTTACCTACATAGCTGTCAAAATCATCAAAGCCTAGGATAACATTGGCAAAATTACCAGCCTTATCAGGAGTTACATAGCGTAGAATCGTTGCACCATAGGTCATGATTTCTAGTTGATAGCCTGCTTCTGTTTCAAAGCGATAAGCGACAACATCCTTGTCATCAACTTTCCCAAATACACGTTCTGTGTATGTTTTCATCCTTTTCTCCTTATTATTTGAATTCGTGAATAATAACACCTTGAACGACGCGGTTTACTGTACCTGTAGGTGATGGTGTATCAGGTCTGTTTCCAACCTTAAGCGAAGTCAAAAGGGCAAAGAGTTGGGCATAAACGATGTAAGGGAAGACACGGTAAATATCGTTCAAGACACCGCCACAACCAAGTGCTACTTCTTTGACATTTTCAAGTCCAAAAGTTTGGTCACTCAAGAGAACAACGCGACGAGCAATTTTGTCACCTGCAACTTCACGAACTAAGTCTAAGTCATACTGACGAGTATAATCTGTTGTAGAACCAAAGACTAAAACTACAGTATCTTCATTGATAAGAGATTTTGGACCATGACGGAAGCCAACTGGGCTTTCATACATAGTTGCAACCTGACCAGCAGTCAATTCCAAAATTTTCAGTTGTGCTTCATGAGCAAGTCCGAAGAATGGACCTGCACCTAAGTAAATCACTCGGTTAAAGTCTAGGTCTACCAACTCTTTCACATCTGCCACATTGTCAAGAACTTTACGAGCAAGACTAGAAAGCACTTCAAAACGTTCAGCTTTAAGAGCAAATTCAGTTGGATCAAAGACCAAAAGGGCTGTCAACATCATTGAAGTAAAGCTTGATGTCATAGCAAAGCCAGCATCGTTAGAAGCTGCCGGTTGCAAGAGCAAGAGGTTGCGATCGTCACCGTGAGCTTGAAGTGCTAATTCCCCTTCAGCCGCACAAGTGATCGTTACTTGATAAAGCTCGTCAACCAAGGCCTTAGCCAGGTCAACCGTTGCTACACTCTCAGGTGAATTTCCACTACGTGCGAATGATACCAAAACAGTTGCCACGTCTTTTTTCAAATAAGTTTGTGGATTGGCAACAATATCCGTTGTCGCAATAGAGTTAAAATTCCATTTACGTTCGTCATAGACTTCCTTGAAGTATGGAACTAAGGTGTCACCTACATAAGCCGAAGTCCCAGCACCAGTCAGGATAACCTTAATGTAGTCATGTTTATCTGCAATTCCTTGCAAAAAGGCTGCAATTTCATCACGACGGGCTTGATAGGATTCAAAAGCTTCCTTCCAAACATCTGGTTGTTGGTAAATTTCGCGTGTGGTGATCTCTGCTCCCAACTCAAGCAAATCTTCTTTTGTATAATCTAGCATTGAAAACCTCTAATCTAATATTGTTTCATGATTAAAAACATGGGAATGGGAGTCGCTCCCATTCCCATGTATATTTTCTATAAGATGATTTAACGTTTTAACGCAATCACATCTTATACTCAATGAAAATCAAAGAGCAAACTAGGAAGCTAGCCGCAGGTTGCTCAAAGCACTGCTTTGAGGTTGCCGGATAAGACTGACGAAGTCAGTAACATATATACGGCAAGGCGAAGCTGACGTGGTTTGAATTTGATTTTTGAAGAGTATTATTCATCTTCATCGTCGTCGAAGCTAGCCAATAAATCATTAACTTTCACAATGCTTTCTGAAGCACGACTCTTATAGTCCGCATCCATGCCAGTTAGGCTTGCATTGATAAATTCAATGACCATCGGAAGGTTCATTCCTGCATAAAGTTCAATGTCACGACCTTCCATAATCAAACGGCTCACCACGTTACATGGAGTTCCACCAAGAAGATCCGCAAAGACTAGGAAATCATCCAATCCTTCAACAGCAGCTTCAAATTTAGCAGTAAATTCTTCTGGTCCATCTTCTGGAAGAAGAGCAACCGCATGAATGTTGTCTTGTGGTCCCATAATCATTTCTGTGCTACCTTTAAGTTCTTCACAGAAACGACCGTGGCTCACTAAAATCAATGATTTAGTCATAAATTATGCGCCCATTCCAAGTGCAAATTTACCAAAGGCAGAAAGAGCCAAGGCAAGCACGATAATGATACCGATAGCTTTTGTAGAGTTCATACCTTTCTTACCAAGCAACCAGAAGATAAATGCAGTGAAGATTGCTGGAAGCAAACGTGGGAAGATTGAGTTCAAGATGTCTTGGAAGTCAATCATCTTTTCACCGATTGGTAATTTGTATGAAATTTCAAAGTTGATCATTGTTGCTACAAGAGCACCCATCATGAATACACCAAGTACAGATGCAGCTTCAATCAAAGCTGTCAAAGTACTTTGCATGTTGTTGATAAGGTTAACCCCTTCTTTGTATGCAAATTCCAACTGTTTCCAACGGAAGATGTCATACGCTACTGCAACTGCAATCCAAAGGAAGATACCCCAAGGTTGACCAGCAATAGCCATTGTTGCAGCGATAGATCCCATGATAGCAGGTACAAGTGAACCAAAGATAGTATCTCCAAGAGGAGCGAATGGTCCCATCAAACCTGTCTTGATACCGTTAACCGCATCTTTTGAACCAACGCCATCTTTTTCTTCCATAGCAAGGTCAAAACCAGCGATAATTGTGTGGAAGAATGGTGAAGTGTTGAAGAATTGAGTATGAACTTTCATCATTTCTTTCAACTCAGGAGTTCCATCTCCATACATTTTACGCAATTGTGGCAAGATCATGTAAAGGTAACCTGATGCTTGCATACGTTCGTAGTTCCATCCCAATTGGAAAGTGAACAAGCTACGTTTGTTAATTTGATTAAAATCTTCTTTTGTTAATTTGTAATTAGAATTCGTCATCTTCAATTTCCCCACTTTCTGATGGTGTAGAAGGTGCTGCTACAGCAACTTTTTGGCTGTTCTTGAAGTGAACAACCGCAAGGAAGATACCTACGATAGAGATACCGATCATAGACAATCCTTTGAAGTTGTTAACAAAGCCAATTTTTTCAGCAACTTCAGCAGGAAGAGTGCCAATGATTCCAGCAACTGCTCCACCAAGACTTGTTACGTTTGAGTAAAGTACAGTCAACATAGCTGTCAAACCGAATCCCATAGCAAGGTAGTGAAGGTTACGTTTAACTGGAAGGTAACGAAGCAAGATAGCGAATCCAAGACCTGGAAGCATACGACCTGCAAGAGTCAAACCGTCTGCAACCCATTGGTATTCTTTAACAAGGTTTACAACACCTTGTACGAATTCTCCACCGAAAGCAAGGGCGAAGAATACTGGAAGGGCACGAGATAGAGCCCAAGGAACTGCACCAAGAAGATAGTTACGTTCGATTCCTTTATAGTCAAAGCGTTCGATCGCAGCATCAATACGGTGAGCGAAGAATGTTGTAGTCATACGACCAAGTACGTCGAAGTAAGTCAAAAGTGCTGCTACTGGTACAGCGATTGTAGTGATCGCAAGGTCTGTTTCGATTCCTTGTGAAACTGAGAAAGCAGTCGCAAGAACCGCACCAGAAGTTGCGTCGATACGAGAAGCACCACCGAAGGTACCTACCCCAAGTACGAACAACTGCAAGCTACCACCGATAAACAAACCAGTTGTCAAATCTCCCATGACTAAACCAGTAATGAAACCAGCGAATACAGGCGAACCTGCAGAAGAAACGATCGTCAACTCATCACAGATTTGATAAGCTGAGTACAAAGTGAGAAGTAAAATTTGCCACCATTGTATCATAACAATGACCTCCTAAAAATTTTTTCCTATTTTAATAAGCTCAAAAAGTCTGAAACTGGATCATTTGGAACCATTTGAGCAGTAAGTTTAACACCTTTTTCCGCCAATTTGTGGAAATCTTCTACGTCTTTATCTACAACGTTGATAGAACGTGTGATAGAACGAGTTTCTGGTGTTTGAGACATGTTGCCGACATTGACTGTTTCAAGTGGCACGCCTGCTTCAACCAAACCAAGAAAACGATCAGGTTTGCGTGCTACAATCAAGAGACGTTGGCTATCATATTTACCAGCAAGGATATTCGCTGCTGCTTTATCAACTGGCAAAATACTAAGTTTTACACCTGGTGGTGTTGCAAGTTTCAAGCCACTTTTTTCAATGTCGTTGTTCACAACTTCATTGTCAACGACCATGATACGTGAAACATTAAGTTTAGCAGACCAAAGGTTTGCTACTTGTCCGTGAATTAAGCGCCCATCGATACGGCATCCTACAATTGTCATAAGTTTTCCCCCTTTATAAGTTTTAGTGTAGGTTTACAAGTTAAATGTATGTGTTCCTTATACTCCCCTTCTGTTTCAAAGATAATGATGCGGTTGGCACCTTCTTTGAGATAGCTATGTGGAATATAAAGAGATAAGGTTGGACCGACATTCCAGAAACGACCTAGATGATGTCCGTTGATAAAAGCAATCCCTTTACCAAACTCAGATAAGTCTAAGTAGGTATCCTTTGGCGCCTCAACTTCAAAGTCATAAGCGTAAAAGGCAGGTTGCCCTTCTGTCCATCCCTTAGAGAAATCAATATTCTCTGGGTTATCAAGAGGAAGTAGATATTGCTTCCAGTTGAGCAAGAAATGCAAATCTTTACAAACACCTGTGCGAATTCCTTTTCGCTGTGTATCTGCTAAGAATTTGTGTCCATAGTTGACACGCCCCATATTTTCAATAAGGATGTCAAATCTAGAGAGCGCTTTCTTTTTTCCTTGATAAAAAATATCTTCACCGATTTCTGTTTGGTACTGTGTTGCCACTCGTTTGCCATCGATAAAGAGCTGAGCTCTATCACGTCCGTCAATGATTCGAATGCGTTCTTCATCCGCATCCCAACTTGCTTCCGTACGATAGAGTAGGTAGCCGTAACCTTGTCCTAGCTCTTCCATTTTCTTAGGGTAGAGACTTTCGATAGGACTTGTCAGGCTATCCAAGGTTTCGAAAAGAGAAACTTTCTCGACCAGTGGAATGTTTTTAACTTCCATACTCTCTTTGTAAAGCGGTTCAGATTGCGGATACTCAGGATAGTGAGTCGCCATCATCTCCTTCACTGCGAAATATTTAGCAGTTGGATTTCCAGCTTCGTCTAAAAGACCGTCATAATCATAAGAAGTTACTTGTGGTAAATCAATCGTTCCTCGAGCTGAGCAACCATTCATAAAACCAAAGTTTGTTCCACCGTGGAACATGTAAAGGTTGATAGAGCCTAGCTCCAAAACCTCGCGAACTGCTTCTGCTAATTCTTCTGGATCACGCTTGATGATAGGTTCTTTCCAACGATTAAACCAGCCATCCCAGAATTCCATACACATGAGTGGCCATCTCTTGCCGTGCTCATCTAAGAATTCTTGCATCTGTGAGAAATTATAAGTAGCTTTGGAACCAAAGTTCCCAGTCACAAAGAGATCATCCTCAATTAAGGTTCCAGCCTTAAGAGTTGCTCGCCATGGTCCATCTGATGTAAAGAGCGGACAAGTCACTGCTCGTTCTTCCATCAAACGTCGAATTTCCCTCAAGTAGATCTTGTCTTCACCATATGAACCGTACTCATTTTCGACTTGCATCATGAGAATATTCCCACCGTTTTCCAATAATCTTGGAACTAGACGTGGAAGTAACTGATCATAGTAGTGGCCAACCATTTCAATGAAAGCTGGATCAGACGACCGAATTCTCATATCCTTGGTCAAGAGCCATGCAGGTAAACCACCGAATTCCCACTCTGCACAGATAAATGGAGAAGGACGTACAATTGCATATAAGCCCAAATCTTGTGCAGTTTGAAGAAATCTCTCTAAATCAAGATTACCTTCAAAGTTAAATTTTCCTTCAGCAGGTTCATGCATGTTCCAGGCGACATAAGTCTCAACTGTATTGAAACCTAAAGCCTTGAGGTTATACAATGAATGATGCCAATCTTCCGCAGGAATTCTAAAATAGTGAATGGCACCAGACAAAACCTTGAATGGTTTTCCATTCAGATAGAAATCATCTTTAATTTCAAATCTTGCCATTCTTCCTCCTCTGAAAACGAAAAAGATTGCGCTTTCATTTGTTGTTATATCAACTATAAACTAATCGAGGATTAATGTCAATACTTTTTGAAATTTTCTTTAAAAATTTTCTGTCTTTTACTAAATTTTTTCTAAAAAATATCAAAATGCCCATAAAATCAACGTTCTAAATAGAAAGCAAAAATAGGAATTAAAACTCAAATAATTTA
This sequence comes from Streptococcus sp. Marseille-Q7087, assembly GCF_965111935.1. Taxonomy (NCBI): domain Bacteria; kingdom Bacillati; phylum Bacillota; class Bacilli; order Lactobacillales; family Streptococcaceae; genus Streptococcus; species Streptococcus sp. Marseille-Q7087. The sequence goes on from NZ_CBCOPJ010000001.1 coordinate 1,674,238, forward strand.
TATGTATCCTAATTTCTCATTCCGATATTTTAAATTTTTTCAGTGCTTTTCTACTCTTTTTTTCGATTTTATGTTAAAATCATAGGTGGAGAAGGAAAAAATGAGGTGAAATTATGGCAATTCCAAAGTATCAGTATATTAAAGATGAATTGAAAAACAAGATTATTTCTGGTCAATTTGCTAGTGGAGATAAATTCTACACTGAAGCAGAATTGATTTCCATGTATGATGTTAGCTCAATCACAGTGGTTCGTGCCTTGAATGATCTTGCTAAAGACGGATACATTGTTCGTCAACAAGGTAAAGGAACATTCGTAGCTCGTGCCCGCAAGCATAAACTCGTTGAATTTTCTGATGTAGAAATCTTCGAGACCAAAGACGATAAGGTAACGGTTCTTTCTATCGAACGCGGGAACGATCTTAAATATCTAGAAAAGCTCGGCCTACGTGGCGATCAATTCTACTACAAGATTGAACGTGTTCGTGAAACAAATGGCATCACCTATATCTATCACAGTTCATACATTCCTGAACAATATATCAATGCCAACTATCCAAACCTTGAATACTATAGTTCTATCTATAATCGTTTCAAATTGGACTACCACATTCACATGAATGATGAGCATTTTGAAGAAATTAATGAAATTGTATTTCCAACTCCAGAACATGCCGCTTCTGTATTAGGAATCGACACTCATTTCCCAACTGTTTTCCAAACTAAGACAACTAAGCTTGAAGCAACTGGTCAAGTTTTGGAATATATCGAGACATATAAACGTTCTGATTTCTACAAAATTAAATTCATTTCTTGTGATCGTGACCACTAATCTTTAAAAATCCTGAGGCGACTGTCTCAGGTTTTTTATATACCCATTATAGCATCGACTCCCTTTTCTGAGAATAGCATTTCAATCAAATCTATAATTAGTAACCTTTTTACTAAAAAAGAGTCAAAACTAGAAAAATATATCTTAATTTATAAATTATTCTATTTTTTATAGTATATCTATCCAAAAACTTGACTTTATTCTAGTTAGAACATACAATATGATTTGTATATGAAAACGCTACCAAAATAATAAATTAGGAGGTTATTTAATGAAACCAGAAAATAAACAGCGTTTCTCTATTCGTAAATACGCAATCGGAGCAGCTTCTGTCTTGATCGGCTTTGCCTTTCATGCCCAGGCTGTTGCTGCTGATGGAGTCGTACCTACTACAACAGAGAATCAACCTACTATCCAAGCCGCAGGAGAGTCGTCTCCACAGGCCAGCGAAGAAAAACTTGAAACTAGTCCTACACCAGAAGCCGTAGCTCCTGTAGCTCCAGTAACACCTGTAACAAACACTGAAGCACCAAAAGTTGAAGCTACTCCTGCACCTATTGTAGAAAAAGCTGTTACAACCGAAGAAACTCCAGCAAAACCAGAAGTAACTAAAGAAGCTAAGCAGCCAGAACCAGAAAAGGCAGAAAACAAAGAAGTTGCTAAAGTTGAAGCTCCTGTAGTCGCTACAGAGAAAGCAGCTCAAGTCAATGAAAAACTGGCTAAAAAGAAAATCGTTTCAATCGATGCAGGGCGTAAATACTTCTCTCCTGAACAACTGAAAGAAATCATCGACAAAGCCAAACACTATGGCTATACTGATCTTCATCTCCTAGTCGGAAATGACGGCTTACGTTTTATGCTTGATGATATGTCTCTAACTGTAGGGGATAAGACCTATGCGAGCGACGATGTCAAACGCGCTGTTGAAAACGGAACAAATGCTTACTACAACGATCCAAACGGCAATCATCTCACTGAAAGCCAAATGACCGACTTGATTAACTATGCTAAAGATAAAGGTATTGGACTTATCCCATCTGTTAACAGTCCTGGTCACATGGACGCTATCCTCAATGCCATGAAAGAACTGGGTATTGAAAAGCCTAACTTTAACTATTTTGGTAAAGAATCAGCACGTACTGTCGACCTTGACAATGAAAAAGCAGTTGCCTTCACAAAAGCTTTGATTGATAAGTATGCAGGCTACTTTGCTGGTAAGTCTGAAATCTTCAACATCGGTTTGGATGAGTACGCTAACGATGCTACTGATGCCAAAGGATGGAGCGTTCTTCAAGCCTATAAATGGTATCCAGAAGATGGATTCCCAGACAAGGGCTATGACAAATTCATCGCCTATGCTAATGACCTAGCTCGTATCGTCAAATCTCACGGTCTAAAACCTATGGCCTTCAACGACGGTATCTACTATAATAGCGATACAAGTTTTGGTACCTTTGACAAGGACATCATCGTCTCTATGTGGACTGGTGGCTGGGGTGGTTACGATGTCGCTTCTTCTAAGTTACTAGCTGAAAAAGGACACGAAATCCTCAATACTAACGATGCATGGTACTACGTTCTCGGTCGTAATGCTGACGGACAAGGGTGGTATAACCTAGATCAAGGATTGAACGGTATTAAGAGCACACCAATCACTTCTGTACCAAAAACTGAAGGAGCTGACGTTCCTATTATCGGTGGTATGGTAGCTGCTTGGGCTGATACTCCATCTGCTCGCTACTCTCCATCTCGTCTCTTCAAACTCATGCGTCAATTCGCAAACTCAAATGCTGAATACTTCGCTGCTGATTACGAGTCTGCTGAACAAGCTCTGAAAGAAGTTCCAACAGACCTTACTCGCTACACAGAAGAAAGTATTGCAGCTGTTAAAGAAGCTGAAAAAGCCATCCGTGCTCTCGATAGCAACCTCAGCCGTGCTGAACAAGATAGCATTGACCAAGCAATTGCAAAACTCCAGGAAGCTGTTAGCAACTTGACCTTCACTCCAGAAGCTCAAAAAGAAGAAGATGCTAAACGCGAAGTTGAAAAACTAGCTAAGAACAAGGTTATCTCTATCGATGCTGGACGTAAATACTTCACGCTAGACCAACTTAAACGCATCGTAGATAAAGCCAGCGAACTCGGTTACTCTGACCTTCACTTGCTCCTTGGAAACGATGGACTTCGCTTCCTACTTGATGATATGAGTATCTCAGCAAACGGCAAGACTTATGCAAGCGACGATGTGAAAAATGCCATCATTGAGGGAACAAAATCTTACTACGACGATCCTAATGGAACTACTTTGAACCAAGCTGAAATCACTGAGCTTATCCAGTATGCTAAGAACAAAGGTATTGGACTAATCCCAGCTATCAATAGCCCAGGTCACATGGATGCTATGCTTGTCGCTATGGAAAAATTAGGCATCGCAAACCCTCAAGCTAACTTTGACAAGGTTTCAAAAACAACTATGGACCTTGAAAACGAAGAAGCAATGAACTTTACAAAAGCCCTCATCGGCAAGTATATGGACTTCTTTGCTGGTAAGACTAAGATCTTTAACTATGGTACAGATGAGTATGCTAATGACGCTACCAATGCTCAAGGTTGGTACTACCTCAAGTGGTATGGTCTCTACGGTAAATTTGCTGAATACGCTAATAGCCTAGCTGCCATGGCTAAAGAAAAAGGCTTGCAACCAATGGCCTTTAACGATGGCTTCTACTACGAAGACAAGGACGATGTCGAGTTTGATAAAGACGTTATCATCTCTTACTGGTCTAAAGGATGGTGGGGTTACAACCTTGCGTCTCCTCAATACCTAGCAAGTAAGGGGTACAAATTCCTTAACACGAATGGGGATTGGTACTACATTCTCGGTCAAAAACCAGAAGATGGCGGTGGCTTCCTCAAGAAAGCTATTGAAAATACTGAAAAAACTCCATTTAACCAACTAGCATCAACTAAATATCCTGAAGTTGACCTACCTACTGTTGGTAGTATGTTAGCTATCTGGGCTGATAGACCAAGCGCAGAATACAAGGAAGAAGAAATCTTTGAACTCATGACTGCTTTTGCAGACCACAACAAGGACTACTTCCGTGCTGACTACAAAGCGCTACGTGAAGAACTTGCTCAAATCCCTGAAAACTTAGAAGGATATAGAACAGAAAGTCTCGACGCTCTCAAGGCTGCTAAAGACGCTCTTAACTACAACCTCAATCGTAACAAACAAGCTGAATTGGACACACTTGTAGCTAATCTCAAAGCTGCTAGACTTGGTCTCAAACCAGCTGCCACTCACTCAGGAAGCCTCGATGAGAGTGAAACTACTGCTACAGTTGAAAACCGACCAGAGCTTCTAGTTAAGACAGAAGAAATTCCGTTTGAGATTGTTAAGAAAGAAAATCCTAACCTTCAAGCAGGACAGGAGAAAGTCATCACTGAAGGTGTCAAAGGTGAACGGACTATCTATCTTTCAGTTGTAACTGAAAATGGCAAGCAAACAGAAACAGTTATCGAAAAACAAGTAACGAAAGAAGCTGTCAATCAAGTTGTCGAAGTTGGAACTCCAGTCACTCATGTTGGTGACGAAGAAGATGTTGCTCCAGTTGCAGATGCAAAACCACGTGTTGTGATTGAAGAAGAAGAAATTCCGTTTACAACTATCACTCGTGAAACTGATGCATTGCCTAAAGGAGAAACTCGTGTTGTAACTGAAGGTGTTAATGGTCGTCGTAGTCATTTCTATTCAGTGACCACTAATGCTGATGGTTCTGAAGTTAAAACATTGGTTACTAGCGTCGTCGCTCAAGAGCCAGTTGCTCAAGTTATCGAAATTGGTAAACTTGTCACCCATGTAGAAAATGGACAAGCATCTATTACAGAAACAAAACCACGATTAGAACGACCTAGTCAAGAAACGTATCTAACACCTACTGCTCATAAAAAAGAACCTGCTTCTATTGTGGAAAAAAATCAAAAACTTGGAATTTCAAGTAAAACAACTCCAGCAACTGTTCCTGCTGAGGAAAAACAAGCTCTTCCTCAAGGTCCAGCTCCTGCAGTAAAAGAAAATAAACTTCCTGAAACAGGAAACCAAGATTCAGAATGGTTGATTGCTACAGGTTTGATGGCTGCACTCACAGCTTATGGACTTAGTAAGAAAGAAGATTAGGCACAAATAAAAAAGCGAGATTGTATCTCGCTTTTTTATTATTATGATTAGTCACCCAAACCGATGCGTTCAAAGATTTCATCCACACGTTTGGTATAGTAAGTTGGGTTGAAGATTTCATCGATTTCTTCTTGAGTGAGGCGTGAAGTCACTTCTGGATCAGCTTCAAGAAGTGGTTTGAAGTCTACTTGGTTATCCCAAGATTTGGCAGTCTTCGGTTGAACAAGGTCGTAAGCTTGCTCACGCGTCATGCCTTTTTCAATCAACGCAAGCATAGCACGTTGGCTGAAGATCAAACCAAATGTAGAGTTCATGTTGCGGATCATATTTTCTGGGAAGACTGTCAAGTTCTTAACGATGTTTCCGAAACGGTTGAGCATGTAGTCAATCAAGATAGTTGTGTCTGGTGCGATGATCCGCTCAGCTGATGAGTGAGAGATATCACGTTCGTGCCAAAGGGCTACGTTTTCATAAGCTGTGACCATGTGACCACGGATAACACGCGCAAGACCTGTCATGTTTTCTGAACCGATAGGGTTACGTTTGTGAGGCATTGCTGAAGATCCTTTTTGACCTTTGGCAAAGAACTCTTCCACTTCACGTTGTTCGGATTTTTGAAGACCACGAATTTCAGTCGCCATACGCTCGATAGAAGTTGCGATGCTCGCAAGAACTGCAAAGTACTCAGCATGAAGGTCACGAGGAAGGACCTGTGTAGAGATTTCTTGAGCACGGATACCCAATTTGTCGCAGACGTATTTTTCAACGAATGGTGGGATATTGGCAAAGTTACCAACCGCACCAGAAATCTTACCAGCTTCGACGCCAGCAGCCGCATGCTCGAAACGCTCGATGTTCCGTTTCATTTCGCTGTACCAAGTAGCCAATTTAAGACCAAAAGTTGTCGGCTCAGCGTGCACACCGTGGGTACGGCCCATCATGATGGTGAACTTGTGTTCTTTCGCTTTGTCAGCGATGATGTTAAGGAAGTTTTCAAGGTCCTTGCGGATAATGTCGTTGGCTTGTTTGTAGAGGTAACCATAGGCAGTATCTACCACGTCAGTGGAAGTCAAACCATAGTGAACCCACTTACGCTCTTCACCAAGAGTCTCAGAAACTGCACGCGTGAAAGCCACCACATCGTGGCGAGTTTGCTGCTCTATTTCCAAAATACGGTCAATGTCAAAATCCGCCTTCTCGCGAATCAAAGCCACATCTTCCTTAGGGATTTCTCCCAATTCAGCCCATGCCTCGTCAGCCAAGATTTCCACCTCAAGCCACGCACGGTATTTATTTTCTTCAGTCCAAATGTTCGCCATTTCTGGGCGAGAGTAACGTTCGATCATGTTTAATTTTCCTTTCTTTTGATGTTTCACTTATGTGGGGCGGACGTCAGCAGCTTCCTCCGGAATCTCATGACTAAATCTTGAACCTAAAGTCTCAAGATTTCCGTCGCTTACGCTTTCCCCACGGCGTGAAACATCCGTCTAACAACTAAAAGTCGTTTTACTCAAATTCTTCTTTCCCGATCCACACAGATGGATAGTGATCGAGTGTATTCAAATCCGTATCCAGTGGGACATCATAGATAGCTAAATAGTTTTCAGGATATTGAGCAGTCAGCTCTTCATACTTAGCTTCCACTTTTTCGTGATCGCTACTAGCATACAAGACTTCGACGACTGCTCCAGTCTTATCCTTCTCAACGAAAGCATTGACAATGAGTTGAATCATAAAACCTCCTAAAGCGAAATGCCCTTCATATTTGCTTCCAGAATAGGCATCTTGACACCTAAGTCCTGACCAGTCTGATAAACACTTTGACAACAATAGAAGATGTCCTGTTTATCATTGTGTAAGGTCATGATTTTTCGGGTCAGCTCATTTTTCGCAAACATGACTTTCATGGCTTTGCCTGCTATCCAAGCCGGAATTTTGTAGGGTAAGAGTTCTGCTTTGTAAAGCTTCAAATTCACGCCACGCGCTTCTACCACTTTCAAAGCCTCTCGAATGGCCTTGATGGCCAATGATAATTCTGAAGAACTATTCATCAAGTTCAAAGCTAGTTCTTCTGGGTTTTCCAGATTCCCTGAACGTGCAGCTGTCGAAGTAACCCCTGCGTTAATCGCCATATGAATCCAAATCCACTCGACCATATCATGAGGCACTTCCCACTTCAAATCTGCAGAAACTAGTAAAGCCGTCAGATCAGCATAGTTAGAAATGTGTGCTTTTTGCTCACCTTCTAGCATTAAATGGTCGAACAAGACACCATCCAAATGTTCCTCCTGTATGTGACCACCCGCTGTCGGAAAAGCCAGAATATAGTCGTAATCCCCTGCCCACTCTTGGACCTCTTTTCGAGTATCCCAGAAATTACAGAAGAAAACAAGGGTGCCTTTGATATTATTTTTTCGCAAGGTTTCCACAGCTTCTTTGACAAAACCATGACGCACACTGAGAAAAATAAAATCATATTCCGAATGAGCTCCCGCCACATGAACCTCATAGGTATCATGCTTGTTCTCACCTTTGGAATGATAGCGACCATCTAGCAGAACAACTGACAACTCCTTCGGAGCAGTGCTTTTCTTACTATCTCTCAATACGTGTTCCACTTGATGGCCTGCTTTTTGAAAGGCGTAGGCATAAGTGGTCCCAATCACTCCGAGTCCTAGAATCGCTATTTTCACTTAAAAATCAATTCCTTTCCCAAACTCCTCTACCACATCCGGCACATCACTAAACAAAGTCACGTGTCCCATCTTGCGGTTGTGCTTCGCTTCTATTTTACCATACATGTGGAGGTGGGCGCTTGGATTTTCTGTGACATATGTTTCAGCAGCCTTGACGTGTTGGCCTAGAACATTGAGCATGACAGCTGGTGCATGGAGGTGGATTGCTGGGAGTGGTGCTCCGAGAACGCCTAGAATATGGGTATCAAACTGTGAAAAGTCGCAAGCTTCAATCGAATAATGCCCTGAGTTGTGTGGACGTGGCGCAATTTCGTTGACGATGATGTCATCAGCTGTCGCAAACATTTCTACACAAAGTGTACCAGACAAGTTCAGTTGTTCTGCGATTCGCACGGCCATTGCTTTGGCTTTTTCAGCTAGACTTTCTGAAATGCGAGCAGGAACGATGGTTTTAGAGAGAATATTGTTGCGGTGGATATTTTCCTGAATAGGGAAGACTGTCACGTCCTTGCCATTTCCAGACACGATGACAGAAATCTCAAGGTCAAAGTTGACGAACTCTTCTAAGACGCAGTCTGCTGAGTCCGCTAAAGTGTATGCTTCTTCCAAGTCTGCTTCTGAACGAATAACCTTTTGACCATGGCCATCGTAACCACCGGTTGCTGTCTTGAGGACATAGTTTTTCAACAGATCGATATCTGTCAAGTCTTGTCTTGAGGTCACAACCTTGTAAGGAGCCACCGTTACTTGAGCCTTGTTAGAGAGAAAATCCTTTTCAAAAATCCTGTTTTGGGAGATGCGAAGTAGGTCGGTCCCTTGTGGAAGCTGTCCTTCTTTGATAACAGTATCCAAACCGTCAGCATCCACATTTTCAAATTCATAAGTGAGAACATCACAGCGATCTGCCAACTGACGAAGAGAATCTACGTCGTCGTAAGGGGCCACGATGATTTCTGCCACACGGGAGGCTGGGCAATCAGCTGCTGGGTCCAACGCGATAACCTTGTGTCCCATGTAGATAGCTGAGATCGCCATCATCTGACCAAGCTGACCACCACCGATAATTCCGATTGTTTTAGATGAGCTCATTTGTAGACTCCTCTGCGATTTTTCCTTGTTCTTCAGCAAAATTAGCAAGTGCAGTCGCAATGGTTTCATCTTCTACTGAGAGGAGACGAAGGGCAAAGAGGGCAGCGTTTGTCGCTCCTGCTTCACCAATGGCCATTGTTGCCACAGGCACGCCACCCGGCATCTGAACGATAGAATAGAGCGAATCCACACCGCTAAGGGCACGTGATTTGACGGGTACCCCGATAACTGGAAGGGTTGTTTTAGCAGCAACCATACCTGGCAAGTGAGCAGCACCACCCGCACCTGCGATGATGACCTTGATGCCACGGCTACGTGCCTCTTCGGCATGTTTGAACATGAGGTCTGGTGTACGGTGTGCGGAAACAACTTTCTTTTCGTAAGCAACGCCGAAGCGGTCTAGGACTTCTGCTGTTTTTTGCATGGTTGTCCAGTCGGATTTTGAGCCCATAATGATGGAAATTACTGGTTTCATAGTTAATATCCTTTTCTTTTTTGATAATGGTCTTAGGTGGTGGGGACGGAAGCAAACCTTCGGTTTCATTCCTAAACTTTGAGCCTAAGGTATCAAAGTTTCCTCCGACCAGAAACAGTTTCTGTTCTGGTCTTTTCACCACGGCGACCATTATCTTACTTTGGCTCGCTTTCGCTCGCCATGACAAAGTTAGTATCTGTTAATCTTTTATGGCCTTGCTACCGATATCGTTTCGATAGAAGAGGCCTTCTGTGTTTTGTTTGTTGAGTTGATTGTAGATAACGTTTTGGCCATCTTGAACGGTATCTGCTGTGGTAACCAGCATGTAGACGCGTCCGCCGTTTGAGAGAAGGTCTTGCCCATTTTCAGCGAATTTAGCACCAGCATAGTAAGTGATGATGTCACCATCTGTCTTGGTTGGAAGCTTGACACCCTTCTCATAAGCGAGTGGATAGCCATTTGATGCTACAACCACGCCCAGTGTCACACCCTTGTCCGTCCAAGTGATGGCTGGCTCTTTGTCATCCAAAATATCAGTGATGTTTTGTGCAAAGTCAGATGTCAAACGAGGCAAGATGATTTGCGTTTCTGGATCTCCAAAGCGAGAGTTGAACTCAATGACTTTAGAACCATCAGCTGTCAAAATTAGCCCCGCGTAAAGGACACCAAGGTAGGGACGCCCTTCTTTAATCATACCTTCAAGAACTGGCTTGACAATGGTGTCAACCGCTGTGTCAACCACGCTCTGTGGTAAGTGAGGAACTGGTGCATAGGCACCCATCCCACCAGTGTTAGGACCCTTGTCGCCATCATAAGCACGTTTGTGGTCCTGAGCTGTAGGCATGATGTAGAACTTGTCCCCATTGACAAAGGCAAAGAGAGAGAACTCTTCCCCGTCAAGGAATTCCTCGATGACCACACGCGCACCTGAGTCACCGAATTTATTGTCCAAAAGCATTTCATGAGTGGCTTCGACTGCTTGCTCAACTGTCTCCGCAACGACGACACCTTTACCTAGGGCCAAACCGTCTGCCTTGACGACGATTGGAGCGCCTTTCTCCTCGATATAAGCCTTGGCTTCCTCAAAATCTGAAAATGTCCCATAGGCTGCTGTCGGAACATCGTATTTGACCATGATTTCCTTAGCAAAATCCTTAGACCACTCCAGCTCAGCCGCAGCCTTGGTCGGACCAAATGCTTTGAGTCCAGCTGCATTGAAATCATTTACGATACCAGCTGCAAGGGCATCATCCGGTCCAATAAAGGTCCAAGCAATATCGTTCTCTTTTGCAAAGTCAATCAGTTTAGAATGTTCGGAAATAGAGATATTTACCAAATCAAGTCCATCTAAGGTCATCCCATCATTTCCAGGCGCCACGAAAACTTGCTCAACGTCTTTAGACTCCAACAACTTTTTGGCAATCGCGTGCTCACGACCACCTGAGCCAACAACTAACAGTTTCATCTCTCAACCTCTTTTGCGAATTATTTACTAATATTATATCATAAACGTTCGTTTTAATCTTGTTTCGTTAAGTTTTTTTAAACAAAAAAGGAAAGAAACTGTTTTCTTCCCTTTTATTTTCTTAATGTCTAAAATGTCTCACGCCTGTAAAGACCATGGTCAAGCCGTATTTATCAGCCGCTTCGATTGACTCTTGGTCACGGACTGATCCACCTGGTTGGATGATGGCCTTAATACCTGCTTTGGCGATTTCTTCCACGTTATCCGCAAATGGGAAGAAGGCATCTGAAGCAAGAACAGCGCCGTCAAGACTGTCTTTAGCTTGGTCAATAGCAATACGGACTGAAGCTACACGGTTGGTTTGACCAGGGCCAACACCAAGTGTCATGTGATCATTGGTCACGATGATACCGTTTGATTTGACGTATTTGATAGCTTTCCAAGCAAACTCAAGGGCTGTCGCTTCTGTCTCAGTTGGTTGGCGTTTAGTCACTACTTGCCAGTCAGCAGGACTTTCTTTCACCACGTCTTGGTTTTGAACGAGGAGTCCACCGACAACACCTGTATATTCTGCTTCCACTTCACTGGCGTCTTGATCGTCGAATGGCAAGGCAAGGATACGCAAATTTTTCTTTTTGTTGGTCAAAATGGCTAGCGCTTCATCCGTATAGCTTGGTGCAATGATGATTTCGAGGAAAACACCATGCATCTTCTCAGCTGTCGCAGCGTCAACTTCACGGTTGAGAACGACAATACCACCAAAGATAGATACTGGGTCAGATTCATAAGCGTAGTCCCAAGCGGTTTCGATATCATCAGCTTGACCGATCCCACATGGGTTCATGTGTTTGAGAGCCACCACGGTTGGACGATCTTTGAAGTCACGGATGATACGGATAGCGGCATCAGCATCACGGATATTGTTAAAGGACAATTCTTTACCGTTAAGTTGTTTAGCTGAAGCAATGGAGTAAGCCGTTGGTAAACCTTTTTGGTAGAAGTCTGCATCTTGTTGAGGGTTTTCACCGTAACGCATTGGTTGCTTAAGGTCATAGGTCAAAGTGAGTTTTTCTGGTTTTGCTTCACCCACTTGAGCTGTGAAGTATTCTGCAATCAAGGCATCATAAGCTGCTGTGTGACGGAAAACCTTGGCTGCTAAACGTTGGCGAGTTTCATAAGTAGTTTCACCATTTGTTGCCAATTCGTTAAGAACAACAGCATAGTCAGCAGGATCTACCACAACTGTTACGCTAGCGTGGTTTTTAGCTGCTGACCGAAGCATAGATGGCCCACCAATATCGATATTTTCAACCGCATCCGCGTAAGTCACGTCTGATTTAAGGATGGTTTCCTTGAATGGATAAAGGTTGACCACAACAAGGTCAATCAATTCGATATTATTGTCCTTAGCAGCCTCTAGGTGGCTATCGAGGTCACGACGAGCGAGGAGACCACCGTGGATATTTGGGTGGAGAGTCTTCACACGACCGTCCATCATTTCTGGGAAACCAGTCACATCGTCAATAGCAATGGTTTCCACCCCAGCATTGTCAAGGGCAACCTTGGTCCCACCTGTCGAGATGATATCCCAACCAAGTTTTTTGAGTTCTTGGGCAAATTCAACAATGCCCGCTTTGTCTGAGACTGAAATAAGTGCTCGTTTAGTCATTTTTCTCTTCCTTTTTAAAAAGTTCTTCAGCTACTACAGTCGAAAATTTTCTTTCAGCTCTAGCACTTCCTTATTTGCGTGCAACTCCCAAACGTTCCAATACTTCTGGATAGAGCTTGTACTCTGTTTCGTGGATGCGAGTTTCGAAAGTATCAAGGGTATCACCTTCAAGACGTGGCACACGGACTTGTTTGATGACCTTACCGGTATCAACACCAGAGTCCACCCAGTGAATAGTAACGCCAGACTGGTCAACTCCTGCATTCCAAGCATCCTCAATACCATGAGCTCCTGGAAATTCAGGGAGATAAGCCGGATGAATATTGATGATACGACCTTCATAAGCTGCTAGCAAGATAGGGCCGACGATTTTCATGTAGCCTGCGAGACAAACCAAGTCAATCTTGTGTTCATCCAAAAGTTCGACAATGGCTCCTTCATAGTCTGACTTGTTTTCAAATTCCTTGAGTTCAAAAGCGTAGGATAATACCCCAAGCTTTTCGGCACGCTCTAAGACATAGGCATCCCGGTGATCTGAAAAAACAAATTCTACTGGAAATTGTTCCGCAATCTCCTGAAAGTTTGAGCCGTTTCCAGAGGCAAAAACAGCAATTTTTTTAGCCATTATTTAATCACCACACTTGCGCCATCTTTCTTCACAATACGACCAATTTCATAAACAGGTTCGTCAAGAAGTTCTTTGACACGTTCCACATTCTCTGGTTTAACCGCAAGCATAAGACCGATACCCATGTTGAAGATTTCAAACATTTCTTCATGTTTGATTTGGCCATATTTTTCAAGGGCTTTGAAAATTGGAAGAACTGGGACTTTGCTTTCGTCAATTTCAGCAGCCAAGTCATCAGCGAACATACGTGGTACATTTTCGATAAAACCACCACCTGTGATATGGGCAATCCCGTTGACCAATTCTTCTTTGATGAGTGGCAAAGCTGCTTTGACATAGATACGAGTTGGTTCAAGAAGAACGTCTTTAAGTTTTTTGCCTTCAAGTTCTGGAAGAACTTCTTCACCTGTATAGTCCGCAAAAACACGACGAACAAGTGAGTAACCATTTGAATGGATACCACTTGAGGCAAGTCCCAGAATCACATCTCCTTCTGCTACTTTTGAACCATCGATGATTTGAGATTTTTCTGCGACACCGACAGCAAATCCAGCCAAATCATAGTCATCTTCACCATACATACCAGGCATTTCAGCCGTTTCACCACCGATAAGCGCTGCACCTGCTTGTACACACCCTTCAGCCACACCAGCAACGACTTGTTCTAGTTTAGCTGGTTCATTTTTACCAGTTGCAATATAGTCGAGGAAGTAGAGAGGCTCAGCACCTGCAGCGATGATATCATTGACACACATGGCCACACAGTCTTGTCCGATGGTATCGTGTTTGTCGTACTTGATAGCCAGCATTAGCTTAGTACCGACACCATCTGTACCTGAGATCAAAACAGGTTCTTTGACACCTGTTTTTGAAAGGTCAAACATACCACCGAAACCACCAAGAGCTCCCATAACACCCGCACGTTCTGTACGTGCCACGTGTTTTTTGATCCGTTCAACAACCTCATAACCCGCTTCAACGTCCACACCAGACTGCGCATAAGCATTTTTATTCGTCATTTTATTCATTCCTTTTCTTTTTTTGAGAAAGACTGCGACGTATTTTTAGATAAACAATTATTTTATCTAAAAATACTAGTCAGGTCTCTAGCTTTGGTCCCATAGGAGAAAGCGTCTACTGACAAATGCTTTAGCTTTTAGTCAGTAGTGAGACGTGGAGCGTATGCATTCTTATTTGTCATTTATCTATTCCTTTTCCTTTCCTTCAATGGGGAATTTTATTTGTAAAAACTCGTTTTTTCTTCCAAACTTCTACGATATTCTTCTTCATAGTCATAGAGAGGAGTTGGATATTTCCCATCAAAGTAAGCCACACAGAGACCGCCATTTGGCGCATCTGTTTCAATCCCAATAGAGTCAATCAAGCCATCAATCGAAAGATAAGTCAGACTATCCGCACCAATGATTTGGCAAGTTTCCTCAACGGTATGATTAGCCGCAATCAACTCCTGACGTGTCTGGATATCAATCCCGTAGAAACATGGATAGGCAAGAGCAGGACTACCAATGGCAACGTGCACTTCTGATGCACCCGCTTCTTTCAAGAGTTGGACAATACGACGAGATGTTGTTCCTCGCACGATAGAGTCATCAATCATGACCACACGTTTGCCTTTAACGACACCAGAAACGGCAGACAACTTCATTCGAACTCCTTGCTCGCGCAATTCTTGAGTCGGCTGGATAAAGGTCCGCTGCGTGTATTGGTTCTTGATGAGCCCCATTTCATTTGGCAGACCTGATTCTTCCGCAAAGCCCATCGCTGCGCTGAGTGAGGAATTTGGTACCCCAACTACAATATCGGCTTCATGCTTGAACTCACGTGCCAATTGAGCTCCCATTCTCTTACGAGCCGTATGAACATTAACACCATGGATGTTGGAGTCAGGACGGGCAAAATAGATATACTCCATGGAACAGATAGCAAGCTGAGTATCGTTTGTATAGCTGTCATACTGGATGCCATTGTCATCAATAATGACAATCTCGCCTGGTTTCACATCGCGAATCCATTCAGCGCCGATGACTTCAAAGGCACAGGTTTCAGAAGAGACCACAACTGCTCCATTGGCCATTTTCCCGATTGACAGAGGACGGAAACCATTTGGATCAAGGGCTGCAATTAGCTTATCTTCAAACATCAAGAGATAAGCGAAACCACCTTTAACCAGACTGAGCGCTTCCTTGATTTTACCCATCAGGTTTGGATTGTGGCTACGGCGAATCAAGTGAGCCAAGATTTCTGAATCAGAAGTCGAGCTAAAGATTGCCCCTCTTTGTTCCAATTCTTGCTTGAGCGATTCTGCATTGGTCAGATTCCCATTATGAGCCAAACCAAACTGCATATCGTGAAAGCGGAAGAGGAAAGGTTGGATATTATCTACAGAAGCTTCTCCCGCAGTCGCATAGCGCACGTGTCCAATCGCTCCAGTCCCTGTCAATTTATCCAAATTAGCAGGATTTTTGAAGACTTCTGATAAAAGCCCCATATCACGATGACGCTTCAATTGTCCATGATCATTGGAGAGGATCCCTGCCCCCTCCTGACCACGGTGCTGAAGACTATGGAGTCCAAAATAGGTCAATTTGGCAGCGTCTGGGTGGCCCCAGATACCAAAAACACCACATTCTTCATTAAGAGATTTTACTTCGTATGTCATTTTATATACCTTTTATTTTCCAGTAAAGTATTTAACTGCTGACGCAAAGAGGTGTTGGTCTTTATTTCCTGGAATATTTTGGAAGAGACCGTCTTCGAAACGTTCTGAGTGACCCATCTTACCAATGATTTGACCGTTCTTACTTGTAATACCTTCGATAGCATTGACAGATCCGTTAGGATTGTATTTAGAATCCATGCTTGGTTTCCCTTCGAAGTCAACATATTGGGTGAAGATTTGACCATTGTCACGAAGCTCTGCAAATTCCTCAGCTGTCACGACAAATTTACCTTCACCGTGTGATACTGGGATGGCATGGATGTCACCAACTTCTACTCCCGCAAGCCATGGTGAGTTGGTGTTAGCAATACGTGTTTCCACCATCTTAGCCACGTGTTGGTTGGCATCATTGTAGAAGAGGGTTGGACTGGTGCTACTTGCATCTTCAAAGTTACCGTATGGAAGAAGACCTGATTTAACAAGGGCTTGGAATCCGTTACAGATACCGATAATCAAACCACCACCTTCGATGAAGTGATCAATAGCTGCACGTACTTTTTCATTGAGCAAGATGTTCACGATAAATTTAGCTGATCCATCTGGTTCATCCGCTGCTGAGAAACCACCTGCAAAGAAGATAATATTCGCTTTTTCTATGTTGGCAACCATGGTGTCAACAGACTTGACAATCGCTTCTTCATTCAGTGTGACAAATGGTACCAGGTTGACTTTTGCACCTTCTTTTTCAAAGGCCTTAGCGGAATCGTACTCAGAGTTAGTACCTGGGAATACTGGAATGTAAACCACAGGTGTCTCAACAGTTTCTTTGGCTTTGATCACAGCATCTGATGCTACAGCAGGTACTTGTTCCAACTCAGTTGCTTGTGTAAATTCCGTTGGGTAAACCTCTTCCAATTTACCTTGGAAAGCACTGTCAAGTTTGTGTCCATCCAGCGTTACACCGTTGACAGTAAGTGTAAAGTCAGCTGTTGTTTGTCCAATCTTGGCAACACCTGCAATTTCTTCAGGCGATGTGAAGACGAATCCACCCAATTGGGCTGTCAAGCTAGTGTCAAGGGCAGCTAATTCGACGTTAGCACCGATATGGTTCCCAAATGTTGTAAGGGCAAGAGCTTCAACCACACCACCATATTTGACAGCTGATGCAGATGTGACTTTATGATCAGCTTGGATGGCTTCAAATTGAGCAAAGTTAGACTTGATAAGATCGAAGTCAATTTCTTGTGCCAAAGCTTGACCAGGAATGTAGTAAATATTTTCACCAGCAGCTTTGAATTCTGGAGAAAGAACCTTACGGCTATCTGCAGTTGTTACCCCAAAAGCAACTAAGGTTGGTGGTACTGTCAATTCTTCAAAGGTACCAGACATTGAGTCTTTACCACCGATAGATGGCAAACCAAGTTGAATCTGAGCTTCAATGGATCCAAGGAGAGCAGCCACTGGTTGACCAAAACGCTCTGCTTGTTTATCCATTCGCTCGAAGTATTCTTGATAAGAGAAACGAGCCTTAGACCAGTTTGCACCAGCAGCAACCAAACGAGCTGTTGCTTCGATTACTGCATAGGCAGCGCCATGATATGGAGACCATTCTGCTACATAAGGGTTGAATCCTTGCGCCATAACAGAAGCAGTTGTTGTCACGCCATGTTGGACTGGCAATTTCTGTACAGAAGCTTCCGTTGGTGTGATTTGGTAGCGCCCGCCAAGTGGGTGATTAACTGTTGAACGACCAACTGAGCTATCAAAGATGGTTTGTAAACCTTTTTGACTGGCATGATTCAGGTCAGCCAAGACTTCAAGAGTATCCGCTTCAAGGGTTTCAGCAGATGTTTGACGTTCTTCTGGCAGCTTGACATCCTTGTCAACCACCTTAGCATCTACGACTACACGCACACCGTTTGTATCAAGGAAACTACGTTCCAAATCAACGATTGTTTCACCATTCCAGTGCATGACAAGATTTGGTTTCTCAGTCACCGTCGCAACGACAACAGCATCAATATTTTCTTTGTTACATTCAGCAACGAAAGCATCTACATCTTCTGGACGAACCACTACGGCCATACGTTCCTGAGATTCAGAGATAGCAATTTCTGTACCGTTCAAACCTTGGTATTTCAATGGCACTTTGTCTAGATCAATTTCAAGACCATCAGCCAATTCACCGATAGCCACACAGACACCACCAGCACCAAAGTCATTTGATTTCTTAATCAGACGGGTCACATCCCCATTACGGAAAAGACGTTGAATCTTACGTTCTTCGATGGCATTCCCTTTTTGAACCTCAGCACCAGCTGTTTCAACAGATTCAACCGTTTGAACTTTAGAAGAACCTGTCGCACCACCGACACCGTCACGTCCAGTCTTACCACCGAGCAAGATAATCACGTCACCTGCTTCAGGTTTTTCACGGACAACATTTTCCTTAGGAGCCGCACCGACAACTGCACCTAGCTCCATACGCTTAGCAACGAAACCTGGGTGGAAGTATTCGCGAACATAAGTTGTTGCCAGACCAATTTGGTTACCGTATGAAGAATAACCATGAGCCGCTGTTTTAGAAATCACTTGTTGTGGCAATTTACCAGCGCGAGTTTCTGAAATAGGAGCTGTAATATCACCAGCACCTGAGATACGCATGGCTTGGTAAACGTAGGAACGACCTGACAATGGGTCACGAATAGCACCACCGATACAAGTAGCCGCACCACCAAATGGTTCAATCTCCGTTGGGTGATTATGAGTTTCATTTTTGAACATGAGAAGCCATGGCTCTTTGATACCATTGACATCCACTTCAATTTCAACAGAGCAGGCATTGATTTCATCAGACACTTCCATGTCATCCAAACGACCATTAGCACGCTCATAACGGCCAAAAATAGTTGCCATATCCATCAAAGTTTGAGGTTTTTCTGTACGTCCCAACTCATCACGCATGGCAATATACTTATCATAAGTCGCTTGCAATTGTTTTTCAAATTTAGAAGCTGAGAAATCGATGGTTTTCAACTCAGTCTCGAATGTAGTATGACGGCAGTGGTCAGACCAGTAAGTATCCAACACCTTAAGCTCAGTCTCAGTTGGCACACGACCAATTGACTTGAAATAGTCTTGAATGAAGAGAAGGTCATCCACTTCCATGGCCAATCCTTGCTCTGCCTTATACTGTGCAAAATCTTCTGCTGTATAAGTTTCAAAGAAATCCAAGTTTGGAATGGTCTTGTCAGACTCAGAGAAATCCTGTTTCGCAATGCCAACAGTGATATCTTTGAAACGAGAATCCACTGGGTTCAAAAGGTAGTTTTTGACAGCTTCCAACTCATTCGCATCAATATCCTTGTTAACCAAGTACAATTGTGCCGTATTGACTGTTACGTCACTAGAACTTCCCAACAAAAGCAAAGCTTCTTGTGAAGATGCTGCACGTTGGTCAAATTGACCAGGCAAACTTTCGATAGCAAAGAAAGCATATTTCTCAAGATCAGCCTTAACCGCAGCTTCATCTAAAACAGTATCGGTCACTTGCTCAGAGAAGATATGTTTTTCTGCACGCGCAAACAAGTCCTCTGCCAAACCAAAAACATCGTAAACTTGAACAATCCGAAGATCCTTCAAAGTTTTCAACTGAAGATTATGCTGTAATTCTTTTACTAAAGAGTGAGATTTCACACGAAAATCAGCTTTTTTCTCAACGAAAATACGTTTATCCATTTTAGTTCCTTTATCTATTTCTACTTAAAGATTGTAGTGACGACCAAGTAAAACTTTACTTCAATCCCTGCAATTTCTCTAACACAACCTTATAAACATCCGTTAGACTGCCCAAATCTCTACGAAAAACATCCTTATCCATGTGATGACCTTCCGCATCCCAAAGGCGACAGTTGTCTGGTGAAAATTCATCTGCCAAGATGATCTTGCCATCCTTATCAAAACCAAATTCCAATTTGAAATCAATCAAACGAAGACCAATTTGTGCAAACCAATCTTTCAGCAATTCATTAATACGACGTGTTTCTTCCTTGATATAAGCAATTTGCTCATCGTTAGCAATATCCAAGAACTTCACATGCTCATCATTGATAAATGGATCATCCAAATCATCGTTCTTGTAGTAAAATTCAACGATTGGAGTTTCCAAATCCAAACCTTCTTCAACACCGAAACGTTTTGAGAAAGAACCCGCCGTCACGTTACGAAGCACAACTTCCAAAGGAATGATTGTCACTTTCTTGTTGAGTTGTTCTGTGTCAGAAATACGTTTGATAAAGTGAGTAGCTACACCAGCAGCATTCAATTTTTCAAAAATAAGAGACGAAATCTGATTATTCAGCACACCTTTACCCTCAATGGTCTCTTTGCGAGCTCCATTCAGCATAGTGGCCTGGTCCTTGTAGACCGACTTAATCACATTTTCGTCTTCTGTAGTATAGATATCTTTAGCTTTTCCCGTATAAATAAGTTTACTGGACATTTTCTTGTTCGCCTTTCGTATTACTTTACATCATTCTAACATAACAAATACTAAAAATCAAATATTTCACGAACTATATTTGATATCATATCTGAAAAAGTACAGAAAAATCGCAAACGAATTTTCATTTGCGATTTTCTAAGATTGATTTGAGTTAAAATGAGAACTTTATTCTTGTTCCAAAAGGAAAAATAAGTATTCAGAATCACAAAGTGGATATAAAAGAATATCTTAAACTATTTTTCATTCCACTGCTAAATTCTCATACATTCATTTCGGTAGGATATGTCAATCTCACTATTACACACTACCAAAGTATTAATTGAATCAAATTATTACTACTAATAAATTTGTCTTAATCAAGTAAGGAGCTAATAAAAACTGCACTCCAAAAGTTAGATACAAAAATCTAATATTTAGAGTGCAATTCATTATTTAATTTTTTATTATTAGTTATTCAAGGCTGCTGCCATTGTAGCTGCAACTTCTGCTTCAAAGTCGTTTGCAGCTTTTTCGATACCTTCACCAACTTCAAAGCGAGCGAACTCAACTACTGAAGCGTTAACTGATTCAAGGTAAGCTTCAACTGTCTTGCTGTCATCCATGATGTAAATTTGTGCAAGAAGTGTGTATGCTTGGTCAACTTTAGTGTTGTCAAGCAAGAAACGATCCATTTTACCTGGGATGATTTTATCCCAGATTTTTTCTGGTTTGCCTTCTGCAGCCAACTCAGCTTTAATATCAGCTTCAGCTTGAGCAATCACTTCATCAGTTAATTGAGCTTTTGATCCATATTTAAGGTGTGGAAGAGCTGGTTTACCAACCATAGCACGGCTTTCGTTATCTTGGTCGATAACGTGGTTCAATTGTGCCAACTCATCTTTAACAAATTGCTCATCCAATTCTTTGTATGAAAGAACTGTTGGTTTCATTGCAGCGATGTGCATTGAAATTTGTTTAGCAAGCGCTTCGTCTCCACCTTCGATTACAGAGATAACACCGATACGTCCACCATTGTGTTGGTATGCTCCGAAGTGTTGTGCATCTGTTTTTTCAAGCAAAGCAAAACGACGGAATGAGATTTTTTCACCGATTGTAGCTGTTGCAGATACATATGCAGCTTCAAGAGTTTCTCCTGAAGGCATTGTCAAAGCAAGTGCTTCTTCGTTGTTAGCTGGTTTACCTTCAGCGATGACTTTAGCTGTAGCGTTTACCAACTCAACGAATTGAGCGTTTTTCGCAACGAAGTCAGTTTCAGCATTTACTTCAACTACTGCTGCAACGTTACCGTTAACAAATACACCAGTCAAACCTTCAGCTGCAACACGGTCAGCTTTCTTAGCTGCCTTAGCCATACCTTTTTCGCGAAGCAATTCGATCGCTTTTTCGATATCACCTTCAACTTCAACCAATGCTTTCTTAGCGTCCATAACACCAGCACCAGATTTTTCACGCAACTCTTTAACAAGTTTAGCTGTAATTTCTGCCATTTTGATTCTCCTATATTTTTTAAAAATAGGAGAGCCGGGCTAAGCCCCGCCCTCCTAGGTAATGATTACTTATTTGAATTAAGCGTTGTCGCCTTCTACAACTTCAACGATTTCTTCGATTGAGTCTGCTTGAGCTTCTGAAGCTGCAAATTCTGCTTCAACTGCTGCTGCGTCTTCACCTTGACGACCTTCGATGATAGCGTCTGCCAATTTAGCTGTAATCAATTTAACAGCGCGGATAGCGTCATCGTTAGCTGGGATGATTACATCGATATCATCTGGGTCAGTGTTTGTGTCAACCATCGCTACAACTGGAATACCCAATTTTTTAGCTTCTTTAACAGCGATTTGCTCTTTATGTGGGTCAACTACGTACATTACGTCTGGGATACGAGGCATATCTTCGATACCACCCAAGAATTTTTCAAGACGTGCACGTTGTTTGTTAAGAAGTGCAACTTCTTTCTTAGGAAGAACGTCGAAGATTCCTTCTTCTTCCATACGTTTAATTTCTTTCAAACGAGCGATACGTTTTTGGATAGTTCCCCAGTTAGTAAGAGTTCCACCCAACCAACGGTGGTTGATGTAGTATTGACCTGAACGTTCTGCTTCTTCTTTAACAGCATCAGCAGCTTGTTTCTTAGTACCAACAAACAATACAACTGCATCGTTAGCTGCTGCATCACGCATAAAGTCATATGCTTGGTCAGCGTATTTTACAGTTTGTTGCAAGTCGATAACGTGGATTCCGTTACGCTCAGTGAAGATGTACTTAGCCATCTTAGGGTTCCAGCGACGAGTTTGGTGACCAAAGTGTACACCAGCCTCAAGAAGTTGTTTCATTGAAATTACTGCCATGAGTATTTCTCCTTTTTTGTTTTTTCCTCTTCTTGATTTCAACTTGCAAAACAACCAAAAGGCAACAGTTTCACAATTCATCAAGAATGAGTATTATCGTTCACACGACAAGTTTCATTTTATCATAATTGGAGCTTTATTTCAAGTAATTTTGTTATTTTCTCCTTATTAAATTACCAGTTAAAAGCTCTAAATTTAAAACATCTCAACATATACTGCTGAGATGTTCTAATAGTTAATTTTTTAAAATTTAATGTAGTGTTAAAATAGTTAGTTTATGCTATCTACTTCGAAGTTTCTTACGAATCTTATAAGCTAGATTAAACAAGAAATATAATGAACTAGTTGGATAGTTAAACTCACCAGCAAACTCCTCAATAGTGGGATTAAACTTAGATTTAAAATTAAATAACCCGCCTTCTAAGTTGTTTTCAATTCCACCCATATTATGAGTCTCTGCCCCACGTTCAAATGAATGCTGAGCAGTCTCAAACCATGTAGGAATAGCAGGTTGATAATGTCTAAATTCCTCATTCATTCCAGCATATAAGTTTTCTGAGGTTTTTCCAAATTCGATGGTCAAAGTTCCAGACAATGGGACGATACTGTCCCCTCTATCAATATGATTCTTAAGAAAAGAAATTTCTTCCTCTAATCGTTTTCTCTCTTGCTGATTTTCTTTTATTTTGCCTTCTTTCGTTTTATCATTAAATTTCTGCGCTATTTTAAGATTCTTTTCGAGTTGCTGCTCAACTTCTTTCAGTCTATTAGGTAAATCTAAATAGCTCAGTGTGATAAAGGAGTGATCAGGATAAGTATTCAGTAACTTCTGATAATAATCTTTGCCTCGTAAACTAATATTCTTACGAGACTCTGTTTTCTTCATTAAAAATGAAAATTCATCTAATAAATCCAGTCCGCCGAATTTTACTTCCAATCCTTTATTTCTTGCAGTTCGGATTGCCTGTCTAGTAGACTTGGATAGTTGATCTAGCGAGAAGTTTTCTTTATGAATATTAGCTTGAAAACGAGGTTGTATGTTTTCTGCCATATCCTTTGTCAAACCTGTCCAATGAACTTTGTTTTTTTGCAATTCCTCAATAATTTCAAAAGTTTTAGAATTTTGGATAGTTTCTTGACCAATAAGACCTCTACTGATAAATAAACTTGGATCAAATTTAACCATTATTGCATGGTTTTTTTTAGCAAGTTTTTTCAACGTTAAAAGTACAAATTTCAGAAGTTCGTTATCTTCATAGTCAATTACTGGACCTCGTGGAATATAGAACATAGAAAGTCCTAATGGTAGCGGCTGAATTAAGATATTCGCTACTCCAACTAGTTGATTTTCTTTATAAAATCCAACTCTCTCATTCCCCCAAGTATCCTTTATCTTGGACCAATCACTACTCTGCAATAAATTTCCTTGAGGATGATTTTGTAAAAATAAATCCCACTCTTTGACATCAACATTCGTTTTATAAGTAAACATAATTCCAGTACCAATTCCCTTTAGAAACCATTTTTTATTAACAAGCTACACTCGTACTAAATCTCTAAATTTCATCTAACTTTAACTAAATAATTATTAAGAATAGAATACAAAAGAAGTTCAAGTAATTATATAATGAAATTTATTTTTCAGCACTATACAAAGGGTGAGATTAATAAAACCTCACCCTAAATTTAGTAATAATCAGTATATTAGTTTGGATAAATGTATCTTACTGTACCACGTGATGCTGTAGGATTAAACCATCCACGATAATTTCCGATTGGTTGAGTTCCGCTACCATCATAGTTACATTCTGAAACTTGAATACGCGTTGTTGATTCAACAGCTGTAACAACCGCTACGTGTCCATATCCACCATCATCCCAACAAGCAATCGCACCAACTTGTGGTGTAGAACCTGTACGGAAACCTGCTGCTGCTGCACTAGTAGCCCACTGACCACCATTACCCCAATAATCACCAGCCCATGGAGCCAAGGTCTTAGCACCCCATGTACATTGACCTGTAGGGTAACTTGAAGCATTTGAACTATAAGTTGGTCGTTGACTTACAGTAGTTACTGCAGGTGTGTAGCTTGAATCATCATCTGATGATGAAGCTGATGAAGAACTTGAAGTTGCTTGTACTTGTGCAGCAAAAGTTGTGTTGGCTGAAGCTGCAAGTGTTTGTTGTTGACTTGCTTGTTTAGCTTTATAAGCCGCCTCAGCTTCTGCTGCTGCTTTTGCTTCAGCTTCTGCTGCTGCTTTTTGTTCTAACAAAGTAGCTTTTTCGCTCTCTGCTGATGCTTTTTCAGCTGCAAGATTCAACTCAGCTACTTTCAATTCAGCTTGTTTTGTTGTCAAAGCTTGAGCATCGTCAGCAAGCGTTTGTTGGTTAGCAATGACTGTATTGATTGCTTCGTTGTTTGCAACTTGTTTTTCAGAGATAGCTTTCTTATCTTCTTTTTGTTGCTGCAACATTTTATTGTTTGCTGATACGATTTCACTCATAGCTGCAACACGAGAAATAGCTTCTGTGATTGAGTCAGAGTTAATAATCGTATTGATGTAACTTGTAGCAGTTCCATTTGTTTGTGCACTACGAGCTTGGTTTTCAAGTGATTCATTACGTGCTACGATATTTTTTGAAAGCTCTGCAATTTCACCTTCAAGTTTTTTAGATTCTTCTTGAAGTTTTTCGTTTTCAGATTGTAATTTTTCTTGTTCTGATTGAATAGCTGAAACTTTAGTTTGAATTTCATCTACTTGTTTTTGAGCTTCTTTCTGTTGAGCTGTTAAGTTACTAATTTTACTATCTTGAGCAGCAATTTTTTCATCTGTTGTATTGGCTTGAACACTTGAAAGAACAGCTCCTTGTGAAACTAATACTGTACTTAATAAAAGTGATGCTAGAATTTTTTTCTTCATAAGTGTAAATACTCCTTCTTTAAAAAGACAATACTAGTATATCAAAAAAAGGCCTAATAAATATTACGCCTTTATTACAGTTTTGTTTCTTTCTTATAGATATATTTTTTCAAAAATATATTGGAAAACCAACATCCATAAACAGTTCAATATTAGAGTAGGCACAAGACTATAAACCATAAAAACGGATAGATTTTCAGCTGTTAGCCCAACCACCTCTGCCAACATAAAGCTACCAAACTCAAAAATGAAGGTCATCATTAAGACAGCAAGCAATCTGGTCCATCTATTTATCAAAATGACAGAGTTACTTTTATAGACAATTGCTCCAATAATCACAAAAAGGAGACTTGCTATTCCAATCAAATGGAAGAAGTAAATATCGTATACAAGTCCTACAACTAGGCAATAAGCTAAAAACAGATACTCAGATACTTCTATCGTTTCAAATAATAAGAAGATAAAAATAAAGTGGCTAACAATTTGTATATGTGGGAAAAAACTATTTACAAACTGCCCTAAATGGCTATCGATCAAGATAATCAAGGGCAATAGTACAAACATTCCTATCTGCTTAAAAAGTCTCATGACGCATTCCCCACTAACTCTACAACCTTAAGATTCATTGGATCAGCGTGTAGTTTAACCATAACTTCTCTAGTTAGATAGTCAGTACTATGTGTCACTGATACGACTTCTCCTACAGGGATATCTGTAGCATTAAAGTTTCCCAAACCTCCAGTCACCACTTTGTCGCCTTGGCTAATGTCGCCATTGCTATTGAGCTGGCTGATTTTCAAAAGTTCTTTTTCCTTATCATAACCGATAATAATACCATAAATGCTACTAGAACCGTGCTGGATTTTAACGGAAATCTTCTCTGTATTCTCAGCGTTTGTCAATAAATTGACCACAGTTGAGTTGTCTTCTACTTTTTCAACACTTCCAACCAATCCTCCACCAGCAACAACAAGCATGTTTGTCGTTGCTCCTTGTTGAGAACCAACGTTAACTGTTAATTCTTGTTTCCAGGTTGATGGAGTTCTCATGATGACATCCGCAGCAATTAACTTGGTCACATTTAATTTGGACTTCATATCTAATAACTGACGTAATTGCTCATTTTCTTCCTTCAGACTGTTTGCTTCATTCGTTTCTTTTTCCATTTGATAGAGTTCTTTTTTAAGAGTTTCATTCTCATTATAAGCTCTCGTCAAATTTCCTAAATCAGACTTTGTAGATTCTAACCATTGAAATGGCTTTTGAACAATTCTATCTATCAGAGAAATGCCATCTCCAACTTTTGTCACAACCGCACTTGATTTCGTCATCACTAAAAAAACTGAAACTATCAATACGACGACAAATAGAACAATGATATATTTTGATTTTTTAAAACGGTTCATACCTCTACCCTATCTCATTCTATACTTCACTCTAGGATTTTAACAAAAATAGAATACCACCCAAGACACAAATAAGTAATAGAGCTACACTATCTTTATTCATCCATTTCAACTGTCGATACTGACTACGTCCATTCCCGCCTTGATACCCTCTAGCTTCCATAGCTGTAGCAAGAGAATCTGCTCGTTTCAAACTGGTAGCGAACAAAGGTATCAAAATAGGTATCATAGCCTTAACTTTTTGGATTACATTCCCTTCTCCAAAATCAACACCACGCGCCTTTTGAGCATTCATAATGCGAATCGTATCATCCATTAAGGTTGGTACAAAGCGCAAACTCATAGACAACATAAGCCCAATTTCATGAACAGGAACCTTGAGTCTTTTCAAAGGTCCAAGCAAGGACTCTACTGCTGTTGCCAAACTTAGTGGCATGGTCGTCAAAGTAAGTAAGGTTGAGAAAAAGATAATCAACACAAAGCGACAAAAAATAATCCCAGCCTGTTCAATTCCATGACTTGTGATTTTTATAAACCCAATCTCGAACAAGACATCTCCACCTGAGATAAAGAACAGTTGAAAAAGGGTTGTAAAAGCAATCAGAAAAAACATAGACCGCAAACCTTTTATGAAAAAAGATAAGGGAACTTCTGATAAAGCTACAAATATACCTGTTGCAACGAAAAGGATCAAATTTGTTATTGGATTATTGGCCCAAAAAACAATCAGAATTAATAAAATCATTGCCACTAACTTACTACGAGGATCCAGACGATGAACAATCGAATTTCCTGGTATGTAACGACCTAAAATCATATTATCCATTGATGAACTCCTTAAACTCCTCTATCGTTATCGGCAATTGTTTAAAAGAAACTCCTCTGTTAGCTAGTCTTTGAGCAAATCTTGTAATTTTTGGAACACCCAATTGGATTTTTTCCATAAATTCGACATTTTGAAAGACAAGACTTGGCTTCCCACCCTTAACTAGTTTCCCTTTTTCCATCACATAAACTTGGTCAGCAAATTCTGCCACATCATCCATAAGGTGAGTCACCAAAACAATCGTGATACCATCCTGATGAAGCTTTTTAAATAAGGTCATCAACTCTTTTCGACCAATTGGATCCAAACCAGCTGTTGGCTCATCTAAAACCAAGATCTTAGGTTCCATTGCTAAAATCCCAGCAATAGCAACCCTTCTCATTTGTCCTCCTGAGAGTTCAAATGGACTACGTTCAAAAAGTGACTCGTCAATTCCCACTAAAGCTAATTTTTCACGCGCGATAGCTTCTGCCTCTTCTACAGAAACTCCAAAATTTTGAGGACCAAAAGCCACATCTTTTAAGACTGTTTCCTCAAAAATTTGATTTTCAGCAAACTGAAAAACCAAGCCTACTTGTTTGCGGATTTGACGAATTTGCTTATTGACAGATGTTGATGTAATCAATGTATCAAAGACACGAACACTTCCCTCTGTAGGAACGAGCAAACCATTCAAAAGTTGAAGGATTGTAGACTTTCCGCTTCCTGTATGCCCAATAATCGCAGTATAAGAGCCATTCTCTATTGTCAAACTGACATCAGACAAGGCAGCTGAGGCAAACGGCGTTCCTTCTTGATACGTATAACTAACATTGTCTAGAATAATTCCCATAAAGCCTCCTCAAGTTCCTCTTCTGTAAGATAGAACTCTGGCAAATTCAAACCACTAGTACGTAATGATTCTTTCAATTGGTTGACAAAGGGTTGATCTAAGCCAATTTGATCTAAATCTGACCTAGAAAATAATTCTCTAGGAGTGCTTGTTGACTCGACTTTCCCTTTTTTCATTACTAAAACACGGTCACTCATAGCAACCTCATCTAAATCATGCGTAATGGAGATAACTGTCATCTGGTGGTCTTGGCGAATCTTCTGGACTATCTTAATCAACTCTAGTCGTCCTTCTGGATCCAACATACTTGTAGCCTCATCCAAGATTAAAATATCTGGTCGCAGAGCTACAACTCCTGCAATTGCCACTCTCTGTTTCTGACCTCCAGACAAGCGAGCTGGTTCTTTTTTTGTAAATTCCGCCATCCCAACTAATGACAGAGCTTCAGAGACTCGTTTCTTCATCTCTTCAAGCGGAATACCTTGGTTTTCTAGGCCAAAAGCAACGTCATCTTCAACAGTTGCTCCCACGAACTGATTATCGGGATTTTGAAATACCATACCAATCTTACGTCTTTTCTCCCAGACATTTTCCGGTGTTAGGCAATCACCATCTATCCAAATTTCTCCAGATTCAGCCTCGAGTAAGCCATCAATCAAGCGAACTGTCGTTGATTTCCCACTCCCGTTGTGACCAACGATTGACAACCATTCTCCACGTTTCACGTGAAACGAAATGTTATGAACATCATAATGTTCTTGATCTGCCTGGTATCGAAATGACAGATCCCTAATTTCAATAATCGATTCCATATCTAGCGAAAGGTTCCTTTAAATAAATATGCGCTTCCCTTGAAGTAATCATAACCAGAATAAACTGTGAAGAACAAGGCAATATAAAGAGTTATCTGACCGAGTAAATTCCAATGGAATAACAAGAAGATAATCGCGAACATCTGGCTAAATGTCTTGATTTTTCCTGGCATTGCTGCAGCTAAAACAGTCCCTCCGGTTTCAACTAAAAGCAAGCGCAAACCAGTAACTGCAAGTTCACGACAAATGATAACAGCCACTACCCAAGCAGGAGCCATATCAAGACCAACTAGCATAATAAAGGCCGACATAACCAACAACTTATCAGCCATTGGATCAGCGAATTTCCCAAAATTGCTAACTACTTGCCACTTTCTAGCTAAATAGCCGTCTAGGTAGTCAGTGATACTTGCGATGGCAAAAATAATTGCTGCTATTTTATGTAACATAGGAGACTGTCCAAATGATAGAAGGAGAACAAAAATCGGAATAAATAAAATTCTACCAAGCGTAAGTATGTTAGGAATATTTTCTTTTTTCATAGTATCCTTCCTTAGTTTGAACTCACTGTTAGTCTAATCCAACCAGTTTGACCAGTTAATTTTGCAGTGTCAATTTCTTGATTATCGATTTTAATTTTAACGCCTTTTACAACGCCTAATGTGATTGTTACCGGAGAGCCTTTAGAAATTGTTGTTTTAGCTGTTTTGTTATTTGGCTCGAGAGTAGTTCCTCCAGCTAGATCCGTATCTGATACACTAATCCAACTTGTTGCATCCGTCACAGATAATTGAAGTTCAGCAGTATCTTTAGAAGTTTTATACTCTACTGATATAACATCTCCCTGACCTGAAACAGTCACAGTTGATGCTTCACTCGAACTTGATGGACTAGTGGTTTGGTTGCTAGTTGTTGTTTCACTAGTTGTTGTATTTGTAGTAGTTACAACATTATAGTTAGCTGAAGTTGTTTCTGTTGGTTGTGTTTGAATATAATTCCAAACATAGTAGGTAACGAAAATTAAAATTGATAAGGAGAATAAGACGAAGTAAAAAAGCGGAAGCAGGGAACGTTTCTTTCGATTAGAACGTCTACGACCTGATAGTTCTATCTCATCAACATCAACTTCTTCATAGGTAATCATACTACCTGAATCATAAGCATCTAGAACTATACTTTCATCCAATTCAACTGCCCAAGAATACTTTCTCAAAAAAGAGCGAACATAAAAGGGGCTAGGTAATTTATCAAAATCATCTGATTCCAGAGCTTCTAGCATATCCAGTTGAATATCCGTCTTGCGCTGTAATTCCTCCAAACTCAATCCCTGGTTAATTCTTGCTAAACGTAGAACTTCACCGATTGTTTTTTTCCTCATACTTATCATTCCTTCTTTCTAGTCTATTTATCTTCGATTCTTATAGTGGAAAAATTGTAAACTCAACCATCTCACTATTATCGATAAAATGATGCCCTACCTCAAGAACATCTTCCAAGGTCATTTCTTGTATAATCTTTGGCAAATCAAACAAAGTTGATTCATCAACGTGCGACTGATATTGAGTCGCTATAAATTCTAAAGAATTCATATTATGGATAAACTCACCATAAATTTCGCTTTTTATTAAATCAAGATGTTCCTCTGACACATCCGGATCAGTTACAAAATTCTTAATTGCCTTTCGAAATTGGTGTGAAATGGCAACAGGTTCTTTTGTATCCATTGTCAGCATCAAAAAATTAAAACGATGATTGATTTCAACCTCCATAGATAATGAAGAATCTAGTTTCCCAGTTTCATATAAACTTTGAAATCTTTTTGAGGTCCATCCAAACATCATCGAAAACAAGGCCTTCAACAATACACCGTATCGATAGCAGTCTTTATTCTCCATCTCAGCATTTGTTCGAACTCCAATTGCTAATTTAGGAGAAGCCACATCCATACGAATGCTCTCTACCTTCTTTACAGGGTGTAAAGCTATCTTTTCTCTAGCGGTTTTAGTTATCTGATTTCCAGTATGTCTATTAGAAAAATAATTCTGTATTAATCCTAAATCAAAATTCCCAACGAGAAAAACATGGCTGTTGACAGGTGTGTAAAACTCATCAAAATTATCTCGTAAATCCTCTAAACGAATATCTTCTATCGAATCTTCAGTCCCAACAATATCTGAAGCTAGTTGAGTTTTCGGATATAGATTTGCAAGTGTTTTAAAGAACAAGCAAGAATCAGGATCGTCCTGATACATTTCGCGTTCTTGTTGAATGATATCCTTTTCACGTTCAACAGATTCTTCAGTAACATTAAAGCTAGTAACAAGATCGTCAAGCAAGTCTAAACACTCAGTAACATTGTCAGAAGTTGAAAAAAGATAGCTTGTGTTTGTAAAGCTTGTAAAGGCATTGCTTTCTGCTCCTAGTTCAGTAAAAGCAGCCATAATGTCTTCAGCATTTTCTCTTTCAAAGAGTTTGTGTTCTAAAAAATGAGCAATCCCACTAGGATATGTTTTCTTTCTCCCATCTCTAACTGTAAACTCTATGTCAACCGAACCAACTTGGACAGTGACTACCCCGTAAACTTCATTAAAGTCATTTTTCGGAAGTAAAGTAACTGTCAATCCGCTTTCTAATTTCGCTTGATAAAGAGTTTCCTTTACAGCAGGATAAAATTTCTCTTGAAAAGTTACTCTAGTCATTCTGCTCCTTCCATAAAATAGATAGCCTGCAATTTTAGACTAGATGCAGCTTTACAAATCGCATCCTTGTCAACTTGTTCTAGTTTTTCTATCAAAGTCTCTAGGTCTAAAACTGACTTACCAAAAAAGATAGTTAAGTATTCTCTATCTATAATCGAGTCTTGGTTATCTTGACTTAACAACATATTTCTGCGAATCATTTCCTTAGTTTGATTGATTTCTGCATCTGTAAATCGACCATTTTTGATATCGGATAATTGATCATTCATCAGTTTCCGTACTCGATTTCGGTCTTGACGGTTAATACCAGCAAAGAGTCGCAAAAAACCACTAAAAAGATCTAAATGACTAGATACTGTATAAGCCAAGCCTTCCTTTTCCCTTACTTGAGTAAACAATTTAGAGTGTGGAAAAGCCCCAAGTAGACCATTTACAAGAAGTAAAGCCATTTTTTGATCATCCCCATAACCAATCGTGCTATGGTAACCCATCTCTAAAATGGACTGACCTAGGTTTCTCCTGATAATTCCTTCTCTAAGAACATTTGAATACTCTTGTCGATATTGAATGTTTACAGTTTTTTTACGACCTGTCAACTTATATTTCTTCAGGCTTTCTAGAACTTCAATTTCATTAAAGTCTCCTAAAAAGAATAAATCAATCCTATCTTCTTTCAGCATTTTTTGAAAACTTGAATAGCAAGATTTAGAAGTCTCTTCGGAAATTCTGGCAATCAAATCTTTAGGAACTAACTGCATTGATTCATCTTGGAAAAACAACTGGTCTAATTCTTTATGTGCAAAGAAGAAAGGATCCTCTAATTCTGATTCTAGTCTCGCCAACAATTGTTTTTTCTCAATTTCAAAAGTATTTTTCTCAAATCCATCATCATCCAACAAAGGATTAAATAAAACTTGATGCAATAATTCTAAAATCTGCGCAGTCAATATATTTTTCTTACTTAAAAATTCATCTCGAACATATGTAAGACTAACATCTACAAGGTGACTTTGTCCTCTTCGATAAGCATGAGTTGATAGATCTGCCCCATACAGAGCTGCCAGATGTTTCCTAAGAATTTGAGCTATTGGATAACTTTTATTGGCTGTTTCAAGCACACTTGCGCTTAACATGCGACCTGAAATTAAATCCAGAGATAATGGAGCTGTGAAACGCATGGTTATTTTATTTGTCTTAAATTTTTTAGATTGGATAAAATGCACTGCAATTCCAGGGAATAATTCCATCCTTTACCTCCTTTTACATAGAGTTCTATTATACCATGAAAACGAAAATTTTTCTTGTTCTCTTTGACTCTTTTAAAATTAAAATCGTTTTCACTTCAGTGGTTTCTCCTCTACTATTTTAAGTAAAATATGGTATAATACCAAAGATTGAGGTGAACTATGAAATACAAATTATTTGAAGAATTTATTACGCTCCAAGCTCTTTTGAAAGATCTTGGAATCATCCAAAGTGGTGGCGCTATTAAATCATTTTTAGCTGACCATCTTGTATATTTTAATGGGGAATTAGAAAATCGTCGCGGGAAAAAAATTAGAATCGGTGATACTATTGACATTCCTGATTTAAAAACTCAAATTGTTTTAGTTCAACCAAATCCTGAAGAACTTGAGGAATTTAAACAAGATAAAATCGAGAAAGAGCGTGTAGCTAAACTTGTTAAAGAAATGAATAAAAAGGTTCAAAAAAAGCCAGACAAAAAGAACCAACCACCAAAAGCAAAAAATGCACCACGTTTCCCAGGTAGGTAAATATGTGGCTGAAAAATTTATCCATTAAACAATTTCGTAACTATCGTGATACAGAAATTGATTTTAACCCAAAATTAAATGTATTTGTTGGCCGGAACGCTCAAGGAAAAACAAATCTTCTTGAAAGTATTTATTTTTTAGCTCTAACAAGAAGTCACAGAACAAAGACTGACAAAAATTTAATTCAATTTGAAGAAGAGCAACTACAAGTTTCTGGAATCTTGCAGAAAAAAACGGCAACTATACCACTTGAAATAGACCTCACACAAAAAGGTCGAATTACAAAAGTAAACCATTTAAAGCAAGCTCGTCTTTCTGATTATATCGGACATATGAACGTTGTCTTATTTGCCCCAGAAGATTTACAGCTTGTCAAAGGTGCTCCAGCCATTCGACGTAAATTCATTGACATGGAGTTGGGTCAAATCAAACCAATATACTTGTCAGACTTGTCAAGTTATAACCACATCCTTAAACAGAGAAATAGCTATCTAAAATCTACACAAAATATTGATGACACTTTTTTATCTGTCCTTGATGACCAACTTGTAGAGTACGGATGTCGTGTAATGATTCATAGAGCTGACTTCTTACAAAAAATGGATCACTTTGGAAAGAGGAAACACTTTGATATCTCAGACCAGTCAGAAGAGTTGTCAATCCGTTATCAACCTTCTGTAAACTTTGTTGACAAGGAACATTTGGCTGAATCTTTCTATATAGCACTTCA
Organism: Streptococcus sp. Marseille-Q7087; assembly: GCF_965111935.1. Taxonomy (NCBI): domain Bacteria; kingdom Bacillati; phylum Bacillota; class Bacilli; order Lactobacillales; family Streptococcaceae; genus Streptococcus; species Streptococcus sp. Marseille-Q7087. The sequence goes on from NZ_CBCOPJ010000001.1 coordinate 1,708,801, forward strand.
AAAAAGTAGATCCAGAGATTTATTTAAGAAGAATACTGGAGTTGGTCCTCATCGGGATGATATGATTTTCATGATTAATGGAATGGAAGCAAGTTTTGGAAGTCAAGGGCAACATCGTAGCTTGGTGCTTTCTATAAAACTTGCTGAAATCGAATTGATGAAGAGCATTACCAAAGAATCTCCCATTCTTTTGCTTGACGATGTCATGAGTGAGCTTGACAATACTCGTCAACTTAAATTGTTGGAAACTATTTCTCATAACATTCAAACTTTTATTACAACTACTAGTTTAGACCATCTTCAAAACTTGCCTGATAACTTGAGCGTCTTTACAGTAGATAATGGTCAATTGACTGTAAATTAAAATTTACATCTATGTAAAATAAAAAAATCTCCCGTTTAACAGGAGATTTTTTTATTACATTGAATAGTTTGGCGCTTCATTAGTGATTTGCACATCGTGTGGATGACTTTCTTTTAGACCCGCACCTGACATTTCGATAAACTGAGCATTGTCATGTAATTCTTTTAAGTTAGCAGCACCACAGTAACCCATACCAGAACGAATACCACCAATCATTTGGAAAACAATATCAGCTGCTGCACCTTTATAAGCAACACGACCTTCGATTCCTTCTGGAACTAGTTTGTTTGCTTCATTGACAGAACCTTGGAAGTAACGGTCGCTTGAACCCTTCTTCATAGCAGCGATTGAACCCATACCGCGGTATGTCTTGAACTTACGCCCTTGGAAGATTTCAGTTTCACCTGGAGCTTCATCTGTTCCTGCAAACATTGATCCGAGCATCACTGCGTTTCCTCCAGCAGCAAGGGCTTTTACAATATCTCCAGAATATTTGATTCCACCATCAGCGATAATTGTTTTACCATATTCACGAGCAACTGCTGCTGCATCGTAAATTGCTGTTACCTGGGGAACTCCTACACCAGCAATAACACGAGTTGTACAGATTGAACCTGGGCCAATACCGACTTTAACAACGTCAACACCTGCATCATAAAGAGCACGCGCACCTTCAGCAGTAGCGATGTTCCCAGCAATCAGTGTACGGTCTGGGAAATGAGCACGAATTTCAGCGATTTTACGAAGTACACCCGCTGAGTGACCATGGGCAGTATCGATAACGATAGCATCAGCTCCTGCTTCAAATAGGGCTTCTGCACGTTCAAATGTGTCAGAAGTAACTCCTACCGCACCAGCAACTAGAAGACGACCGAATTCATCTTTTGCCGCATTTGGGAACTCAATCACTTTTTCAATATCTTTAATGGTGATTAAACCAGAAAGACGACCTTCTTCGTCAACTAGAGGTAGTTTTTCAATACGGTGTTCTTGAAGAATACTCTCAGCAGTTTTTAAATCTGTACCAACCGGAGCAGTAACTAGGTTTTCACTAGTCATGTGTTTTGAAATTGGTTGGTTGTAGTCAGAAATGAAACGCAGATCTCGGTTGGTCAAAATACCAACTAACTTACGGTTTTCTAGAGTTTCAACCACTGGTATACCACTGATACGGTAACGGCCCATGAGTTCATCTGCTTCAGCGATTGTATGTTCAGGAGTCAAGAAGAATGGATCAATGATAACACCATTTTCAGAACGTTTTACCTTACGAACTTCGTCAGCTTGTTGCTCAATAGACATGTTTTTATGGATAACTCCAAGTCCACCTGCACGCGCGATTGCAATGGCCATTTGGCTTTCTGTTACAGTGTCCATTGCAGCTGTAATAATTGGGATATTTAAAGTCAAATTATCTGCCAATTTTGTTGTTAAATCAGCATCATTAGGCAACACATGACTCTCTGCTGGAATTAGCAATACATCATCAAAGGTAAAACCTTTTTTCAAAAATTTAGTGTCCCAATTAGACATTGAAGTTTCCTCTTTTCTTCCTTTATTGAGCTAAACGCTTTTTGTATTGTATCTATCATACCATTCTATGAAAATTTGTCAATTAAATTTATAAGAGAATAAATAAAAAACTATCCCTCTTATTTTAAAGAAGAAATAGTTTTATAGTTCATATTTTATCCATTAGTGAAAGTAATTTAGACCCATTGCAGCTTTTACTTCTGATAAGGTCTGACCAGCAACTTCACGAGCTTTTTCACTACCTTTTTGTAGCATATTATAGACTTCACCCATGTCTTTAGCATATTCTAGGCGACGTTCACGGATTGGACCAAGCTCTCTTTCCAAAATTTCAAGGAGGTAACGCTTAGTCTTAACGTCCCCAAGACCCCCACGTTGGTAGTGTTCTTTCATTTCAGCAATTTCTTGAGTATCCTCTGGACATCCAAATACATCTAAATAATGGAAAACCATATTTCCTTCAATCTTACCTGGATCCTCAACACGAATATGGTCTGGATCTGTATACATACTCATTACTTTTTTACGCAAAGTATCTGCATCATCAGCTAGGTAAATTCCATTATTAAGTGATTTTGACATTTTGGCATTACCATCAAGACCTGGTAAACGTCCCGCACCTTCGTGCTCAGGGTAAATTCCTTCTGGTTCTACTAAAACATCACAGTTATAGGCATGGTTGAAAGAACGCACAATTTCACGTGTTTGTTCAATCATCGGCTTTTGATCATTCCCTACTGGAACCAAGTTAGCCTTAAATGCTGTAATATCTGCTGCTTGCGCAACTGGATAAACTAAAAATCCAGTTGGAATACTTTCTCCAAAGCCTTTTTGAGCAATTTCAGTCTTTACGGTTGGATTTCGTTCTAAGCGAGCTAATGAAACTAGGTTCATATAATACATAGAGAGCTCTGCCAATTCTGGAATCTGACTTTGAATGAAAATCGTTGCTTTATTAGGATCTAATCCCACTGCAAGATAGTCCAAAGCAACATTCCCAATAGACTCTACAATAGTTTGTGGATCTTTTGCATGGTCTGTTAGTGCTTGCTGGTCAGCTAAAAAAACAAACATGTCATATTTATTTTCTTCTTGTAGTAAGACACGATTTTTCAAACTACCAACGTAGTGCCCAATATGTAATTTCCCCGTTGGACGATCTCCTGTTAAAATAATGGGTTTACTCATCTTATTCTCCTTTGATATGGTCCTTTCAATTATAGCATTTTTTTAATAAAAAGACAGATAATTTTTTTATTGAAACAACAGATATGTTACCCCTTTCAATCGTAAAGGGGTTGTCAACTTTATTTACAAAAAATTGACAAATAAAAATTTGAATAATTGGTGATTTTCTAGTAGAATTAGAGTATTACATATAATAGGAGAAAAACTTTGCTAACAGTATCTGATGTTTCACTACGTTTTAGTGATCGTAAACTTTTTGATGATGTAAACATCAAATTTACAGAAGGAAATACCTATGGTTTGATTGGTGCCAACGGTGCTGGAAAATCAACCTTTTTAAAAATCTTAGCTGGGGATATTGAACCGACAACTGGGCATATCTCTCTTGGACCAGACGAACGTCTTTCAGTACTTCGTCAAAATCACTTTGACTACGAAGATGAGCGTGTTATTGATGTTGTTATCATGGGTAATGAAAAACTATACAACATCATGAAAGAAAAAGACGCCATTTATATGAAAGAAGATTTTTCAGATGAAGATGGTGTTCGCGCAGCTGAACTTGAAGGAGAATTCGCTGAACTAGGTGGTTGGGAAGCAGAAAGTGAAGCTTCACAACTCTTACAAAATTTGAATATTCCAGAAGAACTTCATTACCAAAATATGAGTGAACTAGCAAATGGCGACAAAGTAAAGGTTCTCCTAGCCAAAGCTCTCTTTGGTAAACCAGATGTCCTTCTTTTGGACGAGCCAACCAATGGTCTGGATATTCAATCCATCACTTGGCTAGAGGATTTCCTAATCGACTTTGATAATACTGTCATTGTCGTATCCCACGACCGTCACTTCTTGAATAAAGTATGTACTCACATGGCTGACCTTGACTTTGGAAAAATCAAACTCTATGTCGGAAACTACGACTTCTGGAAGGAGTCTTCTGAGCTTGCTGCTAAATTACTAGCAGACCGTAATGCTAAAGCAGAAGAAAAAATCAAACAACTTCAAGAATTCGTTGCTCGTTTCTCTGCTAATGCTTCTAAATCAAGACAAGCAACTTCACGTAAAAAAATGCTTGACAAGATTGAGCTAGAGGAAATTGTTCCTTCTAGTCGTAAATACCCATTTATCAGCTTTAAAGCTGAACGTGAAATTGGGAACGACCTCTTGACAGTAGAGAATCTATCTGTAAAGATTGACGGTGAAACTATTCTTGACAACATCAGCTTCATCTTGCGTCCAGGTGATAAGACAGCTCTTATCGGACAAAATGACATCCAAACAACTGCCTTGATTCGTGCCATTATGGGTGAAATTGACTATGAAGGGACTGTCAAGTGGGGAGTTACAACTAGTCGCTCTTACTTGCCAAAAGACAATTCAGCTGATTTTGCTGGCAGTGAATCTATCCTTGACTGGCTCCGTCAATTCGCAAGTAAAGAAGAAGATGACAACACTTTCTTGCGTGGTTTCCTAGGTCGTATGCTCTTCTCTGGAGACGAGGTTAACAAACCTGTAAACGTCTTGTCAGGGGGAGAAAAAGTGCGCGTGATGCTCTCAAAACTCATGCTTTTAAAATCAAACGTTCTTGTACTTGACGATCCTACAAATCACTTAGATTTGGAATCTATCTCAAGCTTGAACGATGGATTGAAAAACTTTAAAGAGTCCATCATCTTTGCCAGTCACGACCATGAGTTTATTCAAACTTTGGCTAACCACATTATTGTCTTATCTAAAAACGGCGTCATCGATCGTATTGATGAAACCTATGATGAATTTTTAGAAAATGCTGAAGTTCAAGCAAAAGTCAAAGAACTTTGGAAAGATTAGGTAAAACTTAAAAACTCAGTTGGGAATCCAACTGAGTTTTTTTATTTCTTATGAATTTTTAGTTGATAGTTCTGTCAATCTGATTCTATTCAACATATTCATTGTTTCACGTGAAACATTCTATTATTAGATTTATAAATTCTTGACAAGATTCATGCACATAAAAAATCGACCAAATTGGTCGATTTTTTTAATCTTCTTCCAGTTTTTTAGGTTGATAAGCAAGCATACCTAATCCTATGAATAGAACTAAAGTTACGAGAAGGAAAATTACCTGATAATGAACATTCCCTGTCATAGAAATCGTTTGTCTCAATCCTGAAACTGAATAACTCATTGGTAACCAAGGATTGACAGCCTTAAAGAAATCATTAGTCAAAGCAAGTGGATAAGTTCCTGCACTTGATGCTAATTGTAATAATAGTAAAATAAGAGAGAAGAAAGCACCTAAGCGACTATTCCATGTCGTTAACGCGGTTACCATAGACATAAAGGTCAAACTTGCGATGATGATTAAGAACAAGGTTCTCATTTCATGATTTGCCGTTAGACCGATAAGATGAACTCCTCCATAGACTAAGACAGCTGCTAAAACAGCTATAACTCCATTTATTTCGAAACGAGATTTAACCCAAGCCCAACGACTTTCAGGATGACGACCTGAAGGTAACTTAGCAAAAATCATATTTGTTGATAACGCAGCAACAAAGAGGGCAACAGATATCATATAAGGAGCCATAGCAATCCCATTTACAGGAACCTGATCATTGTCTGTTTTTGAAAGACTCAAGGGTGCAGATAATACTTCTGCGTTATTAGACTCTGTTGATGCTGTTTTTAGTTGATTGCTAGCACTATTTAATCCTTCTCCTAGTCCTGTAGCTCCTACTTGCAAACTTTCAATACCAGCAGTTAAAGTTGTTCCACCATCTGCTAGTTTTCCAGCGCTATCAGCAATTTTCATTGCTCCACTTTCCAACTGAGAGCTAGCTGAAAGCAATTGACTTGATTTATCTGTTAATTGACTAGAACCTAACTGTATTTTATTCAGTCCTGCAATTAAGTCTGAACTCTTACTATTTAATTGGCTAGAACCATATGAGAGTTTTTCGATACCTGTTACTAATTCTGGAGTTTTTCCAGCTAGCGAATCCAAACCAGTTGTCAAGGTTGAAGAGTTTTCTGTCAACTTACTTGATCCAGAAACCAATTGATTCAAACTTGTTGTTAAAGTTGTATTCTTTTCACTTAGTTGATTTACACCTAAAGAAATAGTATCCAACCCTTTAGTATAATCATTAACTCCATTTTCAATCGATTGACTTCCAGGAACTAACTGATTATCTACAGCATTTTGCAACTGTGTAAATCCACTTGACATAGATGTCAAGGAACTAGACGCCACAGGTAATACTTGATTTGCTTTAGTCTGTAAAGTAGAAAGATTAGAGACTGGTTGGTTTACACTTCCCAAATTTTCTTTTAAATCTCCTACCGTCGTTAAAATTGCTTTTGCTGACTCTATCGTAGAATTAGAATTATTTGAAACAGCTGCAGTCAGTTCTTGTTTCTGAGTATCAGTAAGAGATTGATAAGTTGCTGTTGCTTGAAGATTGGTAAGAGTTTTCTCTTGCTCTGTTTGACTATTAGTCACAATAGTTTGAGCAAGAGTAGATATATTCGCTAAATCATTAGATATTGTACTTTTAAGTTCAGTATTATCTGAAATAGTTACAGCTTGAAGTGCTTTATTCAATTCATCTAAACTAGTTGCTAATTGAGTGATTTCCTCTTTTTGTTGAGATGAAGTATTCAATTGAGTCGAAATTTCTTTAATCCCTTTATTTAATTGGGTAATACCGTCTCTCAATGTATCTGATTGACTAGATAATTGATTTGCCCCAATAGATAGTTTGTCAACACCGCTTGTGTAAGCATTGACACCAACTGAAAATTGATTGAGACCTGTATTCAGTTGCGAAACTCCTCCTACATATGACTTCATTCCAGTATTTAGCTGATTGACACCTGCTACTAATTCTGGAGTCTTGGAAGATAATTGATTAAGTCCAGTGTCAACCTGTGAAACTGCACTTGTATAGTTCTGTAAACCATCATTAAATGTACCTAAGCCACTATTCAGTTGCTTTACTCCTGTTACATACGTTGTCAACCCTTTTGTGAATTGATTTGTGCCATCAGAAAAGGTTAAACTTGAACTAGCTAAAGTATCAAGATTAGAAGACAATGTCTGACTTCCTACAGCTAACTGACTAGCCCCATTGGCCAATTGTTCACTTCCATCAGCTGCCTTCGTTAAACCAGATTTTAAATCTCCCATCTTTTGAAATAAAGCTTTCGTATAGGTTTCGGTTACATTAGCAGAAACATTCTGTTTTAACTGTGTCATGGCAGAATCACTCATCTTACTTGCAATGAAACTATGCCCGCTAGAAGTTTGATAGTTGATATTCATTTGTTCTGGGTGATCTGATAGAATAGAAGCAGCCTTTTCAGATAAGTCACTTGGTAAAGTTACTACCATATAGTAATCACCATCTTCTAGACCCTTCTTACCTTCTTCTTCACTGACAAAATGAAAATCTAATGATTTATTTTGCTCTAAATTGGACACCATGTCTTTTCCAATAGTCATTGTGTTTCCATTATAAGATGCTTCTTTATCATTATTAACGACCGCTACAGGCAACTCAGATAATTTGCCATATGGATCCCACATAGATGATAAAAATATGATGTTGTATAAAGCAGGAATAAGAGAAATCCCTATCATTACAATGATAAAGGTTGGTTTTTTAAAAATTGCTTTCCATTCTTTAAACATATTGTCTCCTTTTTTACACATATTGTCTAAAATTTTGATATAATAGATTATACATTAAAAATTCTTATTTACAAGTCAAAATCACTATATTTGGACACTACGTCTATTTTTGTTCATGAGGAGGAACTATGAAAGAGAGCAACAAACGCTTAAAAACTAAACGTACTATTGAGAACGCCATGGTTCAATTATTAATGGAACAACCATTTGATCAAGTTAGCACCGTTAAACTGGCAGAAAAAGCTGGAATTAGTCGCTCTAGTTTTTATACTCATTACAAAGATAAGTATGATATGATTGAACAGTACCAAAGTAAGCTTTTTCATACCTTTGAGTATATTTTTCAAAAACATGCAAATCATAAAAGAGATGCTATTCTAGAAGTGTTTGAATACTTAGAGTCTGAACCTTTACTAGCTGCTCTTCTATCTGAAAATGGTACAAAAGAGATACAAAACTTTCTGAGAAATAAACTTCACATTATGCTTAGCACTGACCTCCAAAAACGCTTTATGCAATTAAATTTAAACAATATTGAGTTAGAGTATAGCAGTATTTATCTAACAAACGCACTATTTGGTGTATGCCAAACCTGGATTGCTCATGGAAAAAAAGAAAGTCCACAAGAAATGACAAACTTTCTTATGAAAATGTTGGGAGATGCAAATTAGAGACAAAAAAAGAACACCAATGGTGTTCTTTTTGTTTAACTCCGCCAGTAGGACTCGAACCTACGACATCATGATTAACAGTCATGCGCTACTACCAACTGAGCTATGGCGGATAATATAGTCCGTACGGGATTCGAACCCGTGTTACCGCCGTGAAAAGGCGGTGTCTTAACCCCTTGACCAACGGACCATCTATCTGTAGCAGATATAACCATTATATCAATTTCTTACTAATTGTCAATCACTTTTTAGATTTTTTCTCCAGAATATCTCTTAATTTCCGTACCTTTAGACGGGTAATTGGACAACGATGATCCTCATAAAAAACCACTTCTAAATTTTTTCGATCAATTTCCCTAATATTTCCTACATTGACAAGAAATGATTTATGAGCAGAATAAAATCTTTGAGTATCTTTATCTTTTTCTTGAATATCCGCCATAGTACCATAAAATTCTTTGGCAAAATTCTTACCAATAATTCTTAACTTATGAGATACTCCTGTTGTTTCAATATATAAAATATCATGGTAGGGAATTTTTAAATCATTTCCCTTGTAATTATAGTCAAAATAATCCACAACATCTTTATTTTCAAGCAGCATACTTTTGGTATATGAGATACTCTGTTCGATACGTTTTTTAAATAATTCATCATTGATATCTTTATCAACAAAATCCAAGGCTGATACTTGATATTTGTAAGTTAAGGTAGCAAATTCTGATCTACTAGTGATAAATACGATAATTGCATAGGGGTTGTGGCGACGAATAAACTGTGCTACCTCAAATCCTTTTTTCTCAACGCCATGAATATCAATATCTAGAAAATAAAGCTGGTTTACTTCATCATTTTCGATATATTCCTTAAACTCTCGTTCTTTACCTGTTGTTTTATAAGAAATAGGAATATTTAATTCCTTTGAAATTTCATCCAAGGTTCTTTCTAATCTGACTTGATGTTCAATAACATCCTCTAAAATTAATACTTTCATGCAAAATCTCTCTTAAATCTAATAATCTGTCTAAACGTACTATCTTCCATCTCTGTCTCTAAAATGATATTTTCATACTTATTCAAAATCTCTTTGACATTATTAAGGCCAATTCCTCTATTTCTACCTTTAGTAGAAAAACCTAGTTCAAACAAGTCTTCTGAAGGTGTCATAGTGATTTTACATGAATTTTGAATCACAATAACTGTCTCCAAATCCATCTTAATCACTGCAACTTCCATTTGTTTCAAATAACTTTCTGCAGCACCTTCAACAGCGTTGTTTAGCAAAACACTCATAATCCGAACAAGATCGAGTAAATCGATTGACAATCTTGTGATAATATCCTTTACTTCTAATGTAAACTCTACGTCATTATTTCTGGCATATACAATAGATTGAGCAATCAAACTTCGTAAAGCTGAATCTTCTATATTGTTTAAATCAAAGTATGTATACTTATCTGAACGTAATTTTTGATTAGCTTTGACTAGAACTTCATTGTAAATCCTGTCAATTTCCTGTAAATCTTTACTGTCAATCGCCATTTGCATACTGACAAGCATCCCTGCATAATCATGACGAAAACCACGGATTTCATTGTACAAACCAACAATTTCATCTGTATATGTCTGTAAATGTTCTTGTTCAAATTTTTTCTGATTTAGAGCAATTTCTCTTTCAACTTGAACCTTCTTGGCATTCATTGCAAAGAAGATTAGTAATAAACAAATAAAGACAATTGTTGCTAAAATACTACTAAAACTATTTAAATGAGGAAAAATACTGACAATATCTGAAATAAACAGTACAGTATGTAAAATAAAGCAAGAAACTATAACTTTTTTTAAAAAAGTATAGAGATAGTCTTTATCGAAATATTTAAGTTCTAGGTTAAAATAGGTAATAATTTTATCTATTACAAAATAGGAAATTAAATTAATGATGAAAAAGAATAATCTTTCATGTTGTTCTACAAGTAAGTCCCCTGTAATAGATGATAGAGTAACAGACAAAAAAGTATGAGCACTTTGATACAATAGTGAAATAATTAAACTTAAAAATATATTTTTTGAGGAGTCATACTTTTTAAAAAATTTAAAATAGCAATAGAATAGAATTGGATAAAAATTCTTTAAAGTATAATGTAAAATGAGTATTAATTTATCAGAATCTATAAAAGAAAATATAAAGGCATAAATTAGTTGAAATACAAAGAATAGAAAACCCAAAATATAACTTTCTTTTTTTGAAATTTCACAAATTCGACTATAAATTTTACTGATAATAACACAAGTTAAGAATTCATCTAATATTCCTACTATAATGTCCATTTTATACTCCTTTTTTTCTCCTAAAAATAGGAATGTGTTTGAAATCCTCTTTTATCTCCACCTCGAATCTCCTACAATTCTACCTCTATTCTAATTTAACTGTGTTTTTCATAATAAAGTCTCCTGTATTGTTTTTCTTATAAATTAACTTACAAACCTATTATACAAAACGGAGTTTATTTTAAAACAATTCATTCTCAACTGCACATTTTTATGCTTGAACTGTCATTTTTTACAAAAACGCTGGGTTTCCCCAGCGTTACATCTAGTATATGATCCCAGCAGGATTCGAACCTGCGACCGTTCGCTTAGAAGGCGAATGCTCTATCCAGCTGAGCTATGAGACCTAACTAGTTTATCTTATCAAAATAATCGAGATTAGTCAATCCTATTTATGATATGGAGAACCTTGTTGGATAGTAAATGCTCGGTATATCTGTTCTACAAGAACTAGACGCATTAATTGATGTGGAAGAGTTAAACGGCCAAAACTTACTGATAAGTTAGCTCGTTTTTTCACTTCATTGGATAATCCTAAACTTCCACCGATAACAAAGGTTAAGGTTGAATAACCATTTATAGAAGCTTGTTCTAGCTGTTTACTGAATTCTTCAGAAGACAAGTTTTTCCCTTCAATGGCTAAAACAACAACAAATTCCCTATCTCCAATTTTTGAAAGGATGCGATTTCCTTCTACATCTAAAATTTTTGCATTTTCAGAATCACTGGCACGATCTGGTGTCTTTTCATCAGCTAATTCAAGCATTTCGATAGTAGCAAAACGAGAAATTCTTTTAGAATACTCAGCTATTCCATCTCTGAGATACTTTTCTTTCAGTTTTCCAACCGTTACAATTTTAATTTTCATACTTCTATTTTATCATAATCGTATTCTATTCACATCTTATTCACAAATAAAAGCGGAGAAAATAGCAATAAATTCACAAATTTTTAACAGTTTTCCACAGATTGTTGAAAACTAAATAATTTTAAGCATAAATTAAGTTAGTAATTTTATACTTTTACTAACTTAATAAAATATGGAGGATTGTATGAAACACTTACATAATTTTTCGAAAAAGATTGGGAAACTTTTACTCATTGTTCTTGTTGGTTTTTTTAGTGGTATTTTAGGTAGTCTGGTAATTCTTCAATTCAACCAGAAACAAGAAATCACAAAACAAAATAGTACAGGAATCACTCAAACAGCTGTAAAAAATGAAAACTCAACTACACAAGCAGTTGATAAAGTTAAAGATGCTGTTGTATCTATTATCACTTATTCAGGAAACTCTCAAGGTGGTTTTGTTGGAACTGATGATACTGATATAGATTCAAATACTGAGCAAGTTAACAGTGAAGGTTCTGGTGTTATTTATAAAAAAGAAGGTGAATCTGCCTATTTAGTTACTAATACTCACGTTATTAATGGCGCTAAAAAAGTTGATATTCGTCTAGCAGATGGAACAAAAGTCCCAGGTGAAATTGTTGGTTCTGATACCTATTCTGATATTGCAGTAGTTAAAATCTCTTCAGAAAAAGTTTCTACAGTTGCTGAGTTTGGTGATTCAAGTAAATTAGCTGTTGGAGAAACAGCTATCGCAATCGGTAGTCCTTTAGGTTCAGAATATGCAAATACGGTTACTCAAGGGATTGTATCAAGCTTGAACAGACATGTTTCTTTGAAAGCTGAAGATGGTCAAGCCATTTCAACGAATGCTATCCAAACAGATACAGCTATTAACCCTGGTAACTCTGGAGGTCCTTTGATTAATATCCAGGGACAAGTTATCGGTATTACATCAAGTAAAATTGCCTCAAATGGTGGAACATCTGTAGAAGGCCTTGGTTTTGCTATTCCTGCAAATGATGTTATTAATATTATTAAACAATTAGAAAAAGATGGAAAAGTAACTCGACCAGCGCTTGGTATCCACATGGTTAACTTAACAAACCTCAACACAGCTGACCTTCAAAAATTAAAACTTCCTGACAACGTTACTTCTGGTGTAGCTGTTCGTTCTGTTCAAAAGAACATGCCTGCAAATGGACATTTACAACAGTATGATGTCATCACAAAAGTAGATGATACCAAGATTTCATCTACTACTGAATTGCAAAATGCGCTTTACAGTCACTCTATTGGAGATGAAATGACTGTAACTTATTACCGTAATGGTAAAGAAGAAAAAACTACAATCAAACTAGATAAGAGTACAAGTGATTTAAATCAATAGTTTACATATTTGTAAACCTACTTTACAGAATATCAAAGATGTGATACTGTAGAAATATGGAAGAATTCAAATTAATTCGTATCAGTGATATTCAAAAAAATCCCTATCAACCTCGTAAAGAATTTTCAAAAGAAAAGATTCAAGAACTTGCCCAATCTATTAAAGAAAATGGTTTAATTCAACCGATTATCGTTCGTCAATCTCCAGTTATCGGATATGAAATCCTAGCTGGAGAAAGACGGTATCGGGCATCGATAGCAGCTGGGCTATCAGAAGTTCCTGTAATCATCAAAAAATTATCTGATCAGGATATGATGGTTCACTCAATCATTGAAAATTTACAACGAGAAGACTTAAATCCGATTGAAGAAGCAAAAGCTTATCAATCTTTAATTGATAAAGGATATACTCATGCAGACATTGCTGAAAAAATAGGGAAATCACGCCCTTATATCACTAATCTTGTTCGATTGCTAACGCTCCCTAATTTTATTTTAAAAGAAGTAGAAACTGGAAAATTGTCTCAAGCACATGCTAGACTTCTAATCCAACTACCTTTGAAAGAACAAAAAAATTTACTCAATCGCATTCAGAAAGAGGATTTATCAGTTCGGCAGGTGGAACATCTACTTAAAGAAGAAAAAAATAAGAAGAAAAGCAAAGAAAAAGATCACTTTATCAAAGAAGAAGAAGAAAATTTGAAAAAATTGTTGGGATTAGATGTCCAAATCGTCCTTCAAAAAAAAGAGGCAGGAAAAATAACTATCTCTTTTCATAATCAAGAAGAATACCAACGTTTTATTAACAGCCTGAAATAAGGCTGTTATTTTATTTTTCTAAACTCACATATTTATCCACTGGATTAGTATAGAAAAAGTCTATTAAATCAAAATCTAGACCTTTTATCCACAAGTTGTGGATAAATCTTTTAAACATTGTGGATTGTTTTTCACAAGTTGTGGAAAAAATGCTTGCTATGTGATAAAATAGTGTTTAAGATTACACCATTTAGAAAAGGAGGAGTTTG
>NZ_CBCOPJ010000002.1:0-10252 GCF_965111935.1 Streptococcus sp. Marseille-Q7087
CTTGGAGGCAGTTGCGTCAGGAATTAAAGCAGCTGCAATCGCGGCCATGCCATATCCAGCAGCTAGTTTATTAGCATTAGTGCTATCTAAATAAACATCATATCCTTTCCAAGTATAAACGATTTTATTATATCCTGAGAAACTTCTGGAAGAATATTTAGGAACTATTGTAATAGAATTTTCGGTAAAAGTGACATTATATAAGTTAGTGTCAGTATTAGCCAGCAGCTCCTGTTTATATTTTTCAGTAATGGTAACTTTTTTAGTATTAGGGTCTACATATAGATATCCTTTATCAGAGAGTGTTTCAACAACATCGTTCTTATTAAGATTTTCTTGAACTGTTGTCTCTGTGATAGAATCAGCAACAACTGGATTTGCTCCTAAAACGGGAGAAACAATCCCTAAAGACACAATACATATCCCTAACAGGGCTGAAGTTTTTATTTGTTTATTCATAAGAATTCTCCTTTCTATAAACAAATTGGAATCGAAAAACTAAAGTGATGAATTCTATTAGTTCACCTACTGAATTAGTTTTTATGTATACGCTTACATTATACCATAAAATGTTATTATTTCAAAGAAAACGAACTAAAAAGGAATTGTGGGGCGAGGGAGATTGGGAACTCCCTCAAAATTTAAAAGGGGTAAAAGAGTCATTGTCTCAAACGCTTTTTTTACCCCTTTCAAACATAGCACCTGGGGGAATCTAATTTAGAGAACGAGAAGAAAAAAGCAAGGTCAAAATGATCTTGCTTTTTTGTATCGTTTTTTTAAGGCAATATAACGTGTTTTTAGAGTCTTAATTGTTAGGGTGGTATATTTACCCTCGGAAGATAGTTCATGTCGTTTTTTATTGCAACTGATAAGCGTTTCAGAGCTTAAAATCGATTCTCGATAAATACTTTCTCAAAAAATAAAAATATACTATGACATCTATAACCAGATTAACAGAAGAAGGAAGACAACAATCAATTTTAAAAAGCATTTTAAAATTGATTGTTTAAGTGTTTTCATGGAATTGTGTGTGTAGAATTGTATAAAATATGCTACAATGTATCTATACATAGTGCTATGTTTGTGTAGCAAATAAATACACCTAGGAGAAAAAATGAGCGTTCAAATCAGCGTTAGAGTTTCAAAAGAACAAAAGGAGAAACTTGTAGAGTTAGCTAAAAATGAGAACAAAACAATCACTCAATACATAGTAGATCGCTGTATTGTAGAAGAAAGCTATACAGATGCTAGCAATGTAGATGATGCTAGCAATCGTGTAGCAGAAGTTCTACACGAGCAAATTGAGCAAATTCGTGCTGATTTTGAGACTGAACGTAGCTTTTATGTTTCTCAAATCGAGCAAAAAGATAAACAACTTGCTGATATGTTAGAGACTAATAATAATCAACTCCAGCTGATTGGAGCACTCACGATTAAAAACGAGACGCTGCTTTTAGAAACAAAACAAAGATGGTGGCAACGGTTGTTTTCTGGTAGAAAGGATAAATAATGGTCTATAGCTAGTAGAAATTTTGGAAGTGAGGATTTTGAACGCGAACGCACTCAACTAGTAGATCAAATCGATCAAAAAGACAAGCAGATTGCTGACATAATTGAAACAAGCAATAGCCAGTTGCAACTGATTTGCGCCCATTTGCTTTATTTTTTTATAGATTGGCTAAAATAAATTCATCTGTTTCTTATACGTTTTTCAGAAATTGTATAAATTTCGTTATCACTTCTCTTACCAATAGCAATGACTTCAATAATTTCAATCGCATTGACAGTTTCATGAAAAACAATTCTCAGGCCCAGTTTTTTGTGTTTTAACTTCCTGTAACCTGCTAAATTACCGTGAAGAGCCTCTCCGGCAAGCATTCCTTGATTTTCTAACTTGATAAGTGACTTTTTAACATGAAGACGTTGACTATTATCTAATTTATAAAAATCATCTTGTGCTTCAGGTATCAATTCAACTTTATAACTCAATCCCAACCATCCTCTACATTTTCCAAACCTTCACGCCAATTTGAACCAAGAAATTCATCGACAGTTAAATTTTTTCGTGCTTCAAGTTCAAATGGAATTTTACGATCACGTCTGATTTTATTGAAATATAAATTAATTGCTGTAGTATAGTCAAGTCCAATCTCGTTTAAGACCTCACCGACTTCCTGTTTTAATTCAGAGTCAATACTTAGATTCAATCTTGCTTTTGTAGTTGTAATAGCCATTTAAATCACCTCATCTTTTTGTGTATATTATACACAAAAAAACAGATTTCTTCAAACTATTTTTTTCTCGTTGATAATTTTTCTGTATAAATTGTCAAAAAATGATGCTGAGATAGTCATTCTGAGCTATTTTCAGATTAAAGTACGGACAATCTACTGCTAAAAATCCTTACAGCGTCAATGGTTTGCGCTGTTTTTTAGTTCATCGAACAACTTTCCGAAAAAGAAACATTTTTCGGAAAGATATTTATTTTTTATGGTTTTTTATTGTAAAGTAGACATAACCGAATGAACATAGGTTGTAGAAAGCAAATGAAAAAACTGCAAGGATGATAGCTCCTGTATCTAAATAACCTCTTTCAAGACCGTTTTTCAACAACAACAAGCCTGTAGTTTCGACAAAGATCAAAAATAAAAATATATAAAAAATTTTCACATTAAGCATATTGTCACCCCCTTAGAAACAGGATTTACTCAATTAGAAGTTGCTTGAAGAATTAGATAAAAAGAATGTGTTTGATATTGAAGACTATATCAAGAGAAAAGGCAAAGTTAAGCTTAATAGAAATACAGTAATTACAAGATTGTAATATTTTTCTGTTATAGCTTTATGTGACAGGGATAAATATGGTATAATAAGACAAATTTGAAGGTGTAGAGGAAAAAATAAGATGTTTGTGAGAAGATTTGAACCTAAAGATGCAGAAAAAGTGTCGGAATTAGTTGTAACAACTTTAAGAACTACTAATATCAAAGATTATTCATTAGAGTATATAGAAAATGATGTAAAGAATTTGCAACCACAAAATATTTTAGAAAGAGCTAACTGGATGCATTTTTATGTGGTATGTGATGCTGAAAAGATTGTTGGGTGTGGTGCGATAGGACCATATTGGGATAAAGAAGATGAAAGTAGTCTTTTCACTATTTTTGTACTACCGGATTATCAAGGAAAAGGTGTGGGGCGACTGATTATTGAAACACTTGAGAAAGATGAATTTTTCCTTCGGGCAAAAAGAGTAGAAATTCCAGCTTCTATAACTGCAACTCCTTTTTATTTGAAGATGGGATATAATTATAAGAATGGGATTACTCTTCCGGACGAAGAAGGGTTATTGAGATTGGAAAAATATAGATAAATTGAGGCTTTCTTGATAACAACGGAAAGACAGCTCCCAGTTTGTCGAACGGAATATAAAGTATTAAAGACGATTAATTGCTAAGTTATCTGACGAAGAATTAAACACACCTCTTGACTTTTCAAGTGATGAAAAAAAGAAAGAGTCAATTCATAAAAACATAGAGAAGTTTAAAAAGATGGCTAAGAATACAATTTCTAAAGATAAAGTCAAAAATAAGCAAAAGGAGCAGAGCCTGTGATAGATAAGATACTAAACGCTTAAAGAGCTATCTGAAACACTGGGTAAAGAAACTATATTTGTTACCATGATTTTAGCAACTATTGAAACATGGCTTACTCAACCAATACCAGTATCTCTTGATTTTTTTCCACACAATTCTTATTAATATTTCAAACTCAATTTCAGATTACCTATAAATAATACATTAGTCATTAGAATAAATCCTAATGACTAATCAAACCATACAAGAACTACTATCTACATATTTTGAATTTTATCTAATATTCTTTCAAAAATCCCCCTAAATGAGAGGTATCTAAAATGTTCATTCAATATCTTATTAATCAATCTAAAAAACCTAGTGGTATTGTAGGCCATGTGATTGCGAAAATTTGGACTTCCTATTTTAAAAAGCTTAGCCTTTGGACAATAAAACAAACCACAATTATAGATAATAGTCGAGTTTTAGAAATCGGCTATGGAGGTGGCAGCACCATCAAAAATCTCCTTGCTTTGAATAAGCATCTTGAAATTCATGGCATTGATATTTCTGAGGAATCTTATCAAGTTGCAAAACGAATTAATTCAGATGCTATACAAAATGGTGATGTTCATCTTAGGATTGGAAATGTAGACGCGCTACCTTATCAAAATGACTACTTTGATCTTGTATTTGCCATTCAAACACATATTTTCTGGGATGATTTAAAAAAAGGCTTTCTGGAGATCTATCGGGTCATGTCTATCCACTCCACTTTAATTATTGCTTGCGAAAAAGAAAAAATAAATTATCATATGCCAGAATATACTGAAACTCATGCATTGAATAATATTTTAAAAAATGTTGGCTTTGCAAAAATTGAAGTGAGGCAGAATCAAAATTGGGTTTTATACATTGTGTATAAAGATATCAGCGTTGATGCTGACTAATTTATAGTTATTTAATAGAGCTATTTTTTTCATTTGTCAAGTCTATCCATGGTAACGTCATTACTGGCAAAGTCTAATTTAATTTACTAATCTAGTAAATTTATTCTTTTAGATAACTAGGTATTTAAATATTGTACTACTAATTTATTTTTTTAAAAATACAAATCTATTGGTAGCTTTTTGGTAGCTAAACAGAAAAATTTTATAATGTTTATCAAAGAGAACATAAAAAGAATGTTGATTTATCAGCATTCTTTTTTATTTCAAATGTAATCTCGGAATTAAACATATGGGTGCTACTCTTATAGAGAAACATCCACAGGATATAGTTTAGTCTACCATTTCTTCGTTAATTGTTCCGTCTTCTTTGACTGCTTCCAGTTGCTCTTCTTCGATTGCTTCAAAGGTCAGCAAAATCTGCGCATTGTTGCTGATCGATTGGAAAAATCGGTCAGCTTCTTCTCCGACGTGGTAGGCATTTTTAATAAATGGCTCTTTGATAACAATACTCTTTTTGTGTAGCCTTTGGACGATTTTCTGCACGGTTGGGTATGATAATTCAAGACTATTTGCGATTTCTTGATTACCCAAGAGGTAGACTTTTCTGCTTTCAATCTCCGTAACGTTGTCATAGATAAAGCAAAGTATTTTGGCAGCATAGTCTTCTGTCATGTTGTGAGCAAACAAATACTGACGGACTGCAAGCTCACGAACCAGTTTTCTATCTGCTGATGTAAAAGTGATGTCTGCAATCATCTTTTCACGGATAGCTTTTTCACGTTTTACAAAATCAACTTTCCCTTTAAAATCATAGCTTATAGATTTGCGCCCACCTTTCTTTTCGGCTTGCGAAACCTCTCGCTCTTCTGTCTTTGTGATTTGTTCCATTATTTTCACCTCTTTATATTTTCGATATATATATTTTTTTGATACAGTATTATTTACAACTTTATTGTATTATATATTTTAATTATATACAAGTAAAAAGATGAATTATGTTCTGTGACACTACTTTTGAGCGTGGAGGCTTGCGAGCAGGGGCGAGCTTGTGCCTGTGCGGTTCGCAGGCACTTCGGTCTGATTTTAGAAGACCGAACCTTTTTTTGAGAAAAACGCTTGACGTTTTGTGAGAAAAAATCAAGGAATTTTTATTGCGTGGAGCAATAAAAAGGGCTGAAAGGCATAAATGTTTAGCTGATCTATAAAGGGTCTGAAAGCCACTTTTATGGTCGGCTAAACATTTATCAGGGATAAATGACGGTTATTTCATCTTTTTTCTATTAAAGATGAGGTAAAAAGTTTCATGTTGATTTTTTGTTTCTGACATTTTATTTTTTTATTTTGTTTTTTGTGGCATACTATAATTATAAAAGATTGATTGGCTAGAGCATGAAAAAATAAGCAACCGATTTTTAGGGTTGCAAAAGAGGAGACAGAAGACGGTTTTAATGGATTTTACACCAACATATTCAAATAAAAATAATTTTAATAGCTCGGTCAAAAAATAGTTTATATATCATTTATCTAAAAATCAAATTAAATTTTTCTAAAAAGTATTTATAACTAAGGAGGAAACAAAAATATAAAGGAGGAGAAAAAATAATTATCTTTAGCTATTAAATTCAATTATGCGGAAAAACTTATTTAAAGTACATTGTATAACGTTATGTAAATACAACTAACTAGACAAAAGAAAGAGAGGAAGAGGAAACAGTTGGTAGTAAGGTTCGTAGCAGTTAAGACTGGTTATTACAACGATTAGCTATCGTTGTAACGTAAAGAAAAAACAATCAGTAGGACGTGTTTTTTAAGTGTCTACTGGTCTTATATTTTATTTTTTATATAGCCCGTCGTTGCTTTAAACGACTATGTTTTTATAGCTTTTTTACGAAGAAAAAAAGCGTCAGGGGACGTTTCACCCTTGGGCTATCTGCTTAGCCAAACTAAAGTTAATACCCAAGCGCATGGGCTTAGCTGACAGTGTTGAAGATTTGCGTTATTGCTTCAACCGGTTCACTTACCGAGTTGGCTCGTCCAACTGACAAGCAGAAAAAATTACGTCTATGACTAGGTTATTAGCCTAGTTATAGACGGTTTTTTAGTATCCAAAAGAGAGGGGGTCAATATGGCTAAATCAAGGAAAGAGAAGCGTTTAGCACGAAAACAGAGAGCAGAAGAGCAAGTGCAGAGCTTGCGAACGAGTGAGGAAGCTCGATTTGAGAAAGTATACGAGCTTGGACGTCAGATTATTGATAAAAAGTGGGCGGACGGTCAAGGACGGTCACGGCATCAAGGGAAGAAAGAGGGAGACGTGTATCGTTATATAACGTCTAAAAAGGCTCACAGGGACGTTTTAGCAAACTGGCGTAGATTTTCCCAGTTCGTCGCAAAACGGAGCTTAGGGGACGATTTGGACGGTTTAGAATCGATTTTGAAGTATGCAGACCGTTATATTCAGAGTTGCGTTGATAAAGATTTGTCGGCTTGGACGTTGACAACGTACAAGGCGCACCTGGGCAAAGTGTTTGATTTATCAACTACGGCTTTCATGCCTACAAAATCAAGGCGCAGAGCTGATGCCAAGCGCTCACGTCAAGACGTGGAAAGTGATAAACATATCTCACAAGAGAAAAAGGACTTTTTCGAGATGGTGGGCGGAGCTACTGGCTTGCGTAAGTCTGAATTGCAAAGCATCAAAGGTTCTGCATTAGAGAAAGAGCGTGACGTAGACGGATTTTACTACTTTCACATTAAGGGAAAGGGTGGAAAATGGCGTAGAAGTCCATTAGTGGCACGAACCGAGGAAGAAGAACGTCTTATCGTTTCTTTATTCCGTCAAAGTGAGGATTTCTACGTCTTTAATGACCGAGTGAACGAGGTTCAGACGTATGCAGTGCCAAAGAAATTGGACGAACACTCTTCACGAGCAGAGTACGCAAAACGTGTGTATTTGCTGAATGAGAGGGACGTGACCGTTCTTCCGAAGTCGCAGAAGACGTTTCTGCGCAAGGATCTGAAGGGACACGTCTTAGATAAAATGGCAGAATTGGCAGCATCAAAGGCGTTAGGGCATGAGAGAGTAGACGAGTTTAGAAAATCCTACGCCTACAAGCTTGTCAGGTAAGCGTTTATAGGGGGGGTTAGTGATAGATTATCCACGCTTCAGATTTTAAAAGCGCCACAACGCTCGTCTCAGCACCTCACAAACGCAGTCATATCAAGGTTTTAGGGGTTTCGATAAGGGAATAATGCTTATAACTAGGCTATTAAACTAGTTATAGTATTTATTCCCCATTTTGTACATCAAAAGATACACGTTTCAGAAATAGAGAAAGTGTATCAACTGTATCAATGCAGTAGTATCAAGGGATTAGAGCTTTTGTACTAACTGTATCAACTGTATCTAAACCACTTTAATTGGATTGATTGCTATCAAGAAGCGAGGGCGTAAGCCTTAGAGCGAAGCTCTCCTTGCCAGCGTGAGCGTAGCGAACATGGTTCACTTGTATGAACCAGTCAAGAAGATTTTTAAAAAAGAAAATGGATAGAGAAAAAAACGAGCGTAGCGAGTCTCTTTTTTATATATCTTTTATATATATCTTTTTTATTTATCTTTTACGGACTAGCGCAAAAAACAACGAAACCCTTACATTACCAAGGGGTTTCGCATTTTTAAAAGGTCTGTTCTAATGTACAAAATGGGGAGTTTATGATGTACAAAATGGGGAAAAAATCGAGTTTATGATGTACAAAATGGGGAGTTTATGATGTACAAAATGGGGAAAAAACGCCGTTCATTTTGCAACGAATTTTTTATTTGACAAAATAAGTAAAAAAGTATATATTTATGGTAGTGATGAACAGTTACAAAACAAGGAAAAAAGAGGTGTAACGTGGCTAAAGAGATTAAGAAGAGCAAGAGCAAGAGTAAAAGTGAAATTGTAGTCCATAACGAGTTCAACGAAGTCTCCATGAGGCAATGGACTGCAAAAGAGATGGATTTATTTATTGCTATTGTGTCAAAAGTGATGAATAAGAAACAAGACGTGGTAACACTTGATACAGAAGAGTTACGCACCATTATATCCGAAAAAAAGAATTTGGATCGGTGGAAAGAAACAGTAGTATCTGTTGTTAATAAAATCGGAGAATTAAAGTACCATAGCTACACTGACAAAGCTTATTCTCTAGTCTTTCCATTCTCCAAATTCGATGTTTTTTTCGATGAAAAGAAAATCGAAGTCAAAGTATCAGAGCATTTTGAAAAGATTGTCAACGTTATTTTAAAAAACGGAGAGTTCACTTTTTACGAGCTAGAAGAGTTTGTACAAATTAAAAGTACATACGCAAAGACAATGTACCGACATTTGAAGCAATGGCGGACAACAGGAAAAGCCGAGTTTCCTATCGAGCGTTTCCGTGAAATGTTAGACGTTCCAGAAAGTTATACAAGCGGAGAAGTAACAAGGCGTGTTGTTTTTCAAATCATCAAAGAACTATCTCCGTTCTTTGAGGGCTTGAAGTATGAGGTTATTAAAGGTTCAGGACGTGGAACTCCTATCAAGAGTTATGTTTTCAAGTTTAAAAAGCAGAGTGGTTTACCATATCAAACAGAGAATGTAATCAACACTACTGCATCTCCAAAACCGAAGAAAACAAGCAAGAAAACAAACGTGCCGGACTACTACAATCCTGACTATAAAAACGAGACACCAGAAGAAACAAAAGTTGAATTAGAAGCCAAAAAACAAGAGTTGTTAGCTCGTCTAAACAATGAAGTAGACAAGGGTTTGGAAAAGTTAAACAACGCAAAACCGTATAAGAAATGATAACTATAACTAGTTTAATAGCCTAGTTATAAAAAGAGGTATTTAGGGTGTTAGAAAAAAATAATTATCAAAATAATATAAAGCAATTTAGAGTTAGAGAGGGGTTGACACAGGAAGAATTAGCTAAAAAAATAAATACTTCAAGGCAAATGATAGGCTTAATAGAAAACAATAAAACAATACCATCCGTAGAAACAGCTTTAAAATTAGCTAAAGTTTTAAAAGAACCTATAGAACGTCTTTTTCGACTTTGAAAGGGCTTTACTATTTGTTCTTTTAATGATATCATAGTGTAAAATAAACAAAAAGGAGACTGCATATGTGGTATTTACCTATTATAATCGGTATTTTGCTCGGAAGTAAAATCGGAGGCAGATAATGTAAAGAGAGAGTATATGCTCTCTCTTTATTTGATTTGAAATAAGAGTAAAAAAGCAAGGTCAAAATGATCTTGCTTTTTTGTGTCGTTTTTTAAGGCAATATAACGTGTTTTAAGAGCCTTAATTGTCGAGGTGGTATATTTACCTCGGAAGACCTTTCTCTTCGTTTTTTACGGCTGTTTAAACACATTTCAGAGCTTAAAATAGATTGTAGGATTCATTTTCCTACATTCTTAAAATAAATTAGTACATAAATGACAATGCTGCTAATGTTGCCAATATACAGAGAACTATTTTCCAAATTTTTTTATTTTTTCCAAAAATTTTATCTGAGAACATGAGTAATGTAAGAGAGGTGATAAACACCACATATTTCAGTATATATATTATCATTGAGAACTTATCCAGTGTGCAGTCCCATTTGGAAATATTCCTATAAAAGCAATGATAATTCCTCGTCCAGCAGCATTATTATAACCAATTAAAACAGCAGCAGCTTCTAAACCAGCCGCTAAAAT
>NZ_CBCOPJ010000003.1:0-4668 GCF_965111935.1 Streptococcus sp. Marseille-Q7087
ATTCTCGGACTGCTCTTTTACCAACTCCGTGAATATCGGTCTGAATTGTAAAACTAAGCCAGTCTATCAAATAACTATTTTCCTTTATTTTGGTATTCATAATACTCCTTAATTCAATATAATGTATTTAGAACCCCCCTGTTTAGCTGTTGGGGGTTCTTGCAGAAACTAAAATAGTCCCTGCTTTCATAATATTCTTTTTTTCTCGGACTCTGTCCGAACCTGGTCAGCCACCCAAACAATAGGCGCTTTTCTTGTCGCTTTTCAAGATTTCAGAAATAAAAAACTTTTTGTCGCTTGCTTTCAGCCGCTAAAAAACTTTTTTATTTCTCGATCAAGATCGATCTTGAAAAACTCCATCTTCTCTGCTTCGTTTTCTTCGTCAAAGCCGAACCAAACAAAAGAACTTTATTTAATCAGCTTTGAACTAAACAAGTATAGCAGAGAAGAACGAACGCTTTTAGATTAGATCATACTATTTATTAGTCATATAAATTATAGTAGCAAATAATATAAAAAGACGATAGCATTTTGCCATCGCCTGAATTTTTCACTTTTTTCTATACTGATTATTTCAATTTAATACTATTGCTTTTCGATACTATTTCTGTTATAATCTTCGTATAGAAGAAAATTGAAAGCATTCCGAAACTTGGCGGTGGGTGGATGCTTTTTCTTTTTTCATCTTTTTTAATTATACTCTCTTTTTTTAAAATTGTAAACATTATCTTAAATCATTTAAAAACGACAAATAAGGAAAACAGATAAAGCGCAAACTGATTTCAGAAGAAGTTAAGCACCACCCCTCCCCAACACTTAAAGGAAAGTTGGGGATTTTTTGTGCTTTCTCTTGAAAAGCTACGTTTTTAGTTTGCTCTCCACTATTGCCGAGAACAAAGATAGAAGAGAATTGCTCTCGCAGGGCAGTAGGTAAGACCGTTGCATTTGCTTGTTGCAAACCTAAAATTACAAAAACGCCAAGCGCTCGCCCCTCAAGGATAATCTGATAAAGATAACCAAGCAATTCAGCTAGTTCTTTCTTATCTAACTTTAATTGTAAGCTAGCAAATTCATCTATGATCAAGATCTTTAAATTCAATCCGTTTTGCGTTGCAGTTGTCGAGATCTTCCAGTCTTCTTGTTGCCGTAGTTGTTTTCGTCGCTCCATTTCTAAGAAAGTTTGGCGAACTTCTTCTATAATTTCATTCTTTGATGTTGCAGACGGACAACTCATTGTTTTAGAAAGGTCTGCTAAATCACTAACTTTAGGATCACATACTGAAACATCAGCATTTCTCATTCTATAAAATAACAAGAGATATAATAATCCGTATGTTTTACCTGAACCAGTTTGGCCAGTCAGCAATAAATGAGAATTAGCATTTATGCTTGTTAATCTATCAATTACAATCTGATCAGACTTTTCATTGATCTGCTCAATTTCTTCAATCGATTCAATCTTTAATTGACGATCAAAATCGATTTTTTCCAGTTCGAAGACTATTTTATCTCGTTCTATATCGTTTGATACAATCATTTGTCGATATCCACTAAAAATAGGAGATAAATCTAGCTTTTCCAACCTTTCAAAGTTTTCAATGGAGCAACCTATTTTCACAATGATTATAAAATCAGATTTTTGCAAAATCTCAATTTTAGGCAGTTTAACAAAGATCCGTCCATCTTTTTGAGATCTCAATTTCACATAAAATCTAGAGTCTATCAATTCTCTTTCCAGTCTGATTTTATAAATCATAAATCGGAAAAAATCTTTTTTTGTTTTAATAAAATCAAATCGCCAAAGGAAATAGATAACTATAAATCCCAAAATAACAAATGCTATCGGTCTAATAAATGAAATGATCAACAACAAAAGAAAGAGGATAAGCAACAGCAACAGTTGCTTATCTAACTGCTTTTCTTTGGAAATGATCTGGAAATCATTGATCATTTTTTAAGACCATTATATTAGTCGCTTCAACAGTCAAATTTTGGCTATATTCTCCCCAAACTTTGCCAACACCTTCGATCTTCAATTTAGCTCCTCGTTTTAAGTTAATTTTCTCAGCTCGAGGAACTTTAATTGTAATTTTTTCATATTCATTGGTAATCTCATTATTATTATAAACAGTATTGTCTTTAGTAATAACGCATTCCAATTTCATTCCAGCTACTTCATCAGAAGCCTGTCCATCAACATAATTATAATACGCTTTTGAACTAATAAAGGTAATTTCCTTATCCTTTAAAAATTCGTCTAAATCAAATTTTTGAAATTGCTTCAGTCCTTTCACTTTATTTCTCCTTTTTCCTTATAATCATTGATAAAATCGTTTATCTCGCTATCATCTGCACCAGCCATTATCAAGAGTTCCAACGCTCGAGAATATAAATCAACTAATTTTGCTTTTAAAAATTGATAATCATTAGTTGTTAAATTCTGATGTCTAGATAGAAAGTATAATGCACTTTGCGATAGATTCGCAATTCTATAGGCATATATTTTTAAATTTTGTTTTTTGGCCATTTTAATCGTCCTCCCAAAAACGATATTCTTCAGAGATTACGTCAACTCTTTTTGGAGCCCAATATAATAAAACGCTATTCACTTCTTCTTCATAAATCGAATAATCACATCTCAGAACTGCCTCACTCAGTCGTTGCATAAAACCTTCTTCAAGAATGAAGACTGCAATACGATTAACCAAAGATGAAACAAAATCATCAAAAAACTTGTCAATTTCTTTTTCTGTCATTGAAGAACCATACAAAAAGTGAAAATCGATATTAAGACTTTCCAGGGTTCGTTTTTTTACTTTAAATTTTGGAATAAATTTAAAATACTCTTTCAAAAGTAAATCAAACTCAAGTGAATATCCATAATAAAAATCTTCAATCATTTGCCCCATAATATCTAAGACAAAAGATTCAAATTTGTCTTTCTTATTATGAAAGATATGATTTTTAATAATTTCTCTTTGGACATAATCTCCAACATATTTCATAGGTTTTTCACCTCTAAGTTTCACATTTTTTTGTAAAACTTTCCTTTTTTTTATTTCCTTCTTCTACATTAATTATAGCGTCTTTTTTTTACAAAAATTGGAAACAAAAAAAGCGATACAAATCGCTCTTTTTTTATCTTCCAAAAAATTTTTTCCAAAAGGGTTTTTTTTCTTTCATTTCACTCAATTCAAGCGATAAAATTTCTTTTTCTTGTTTCATTTTATCTAACTTTTCTAACATTTCTAACAATTGAGAAGTAAATTTAGACAACACTTCTTTATCTGCTAAATTTTGATTTGTTAAAATTCTAATATCTTGTTTCAAATCTTTAATTTCTTCTCGAAGAGCATCATTTTCATTTGATAGCTTTTTGATATCATTTGAAAATATCGTCCTCCTGACAAAAGGCTCTACTTTCATCTCGTTTTCTTCGGCCATTTCTTGAAGTTTGTTTTTTTCTTCTTCTGTAAGACGAATTAAAACTTTTTTTGCCCTATCTTTTTTCATAATTATCCTTTCTATTTATCCTTTCTGCAAAAGATAGCATTTAACTAGCAATAAGATATCATAAAGTTATCAATTTGCCATCTCTCGTAGAAGTTATCTTGTAGAAGCTATCTTAAAGCTATCTTAATTATATCATAAAGCTATAACATTGCTATATAGCTAATTCTTTTATTTTGCTAAAGATTTCTTGTTTTTGTTCTTCACTTAAAAGATCAAATTCACCTAATATAGTTTTTTGTCTATCGGATTTCTCTCTTGATTGACTATTTTTCAGTAACTCTAAAAGATCAAAATCGCCCATTTTAGCAATCTCAACTAATAGTTGCAAAGATCCAATCACACTTTGATCTACCCAAGAAATAGTTTTAAGAATTGAGGGATCTAGATTTTTTCGTTCTAGTTTGATCGGCTCCGATCCCTTGATAAAATCATCCCAAAATGGACTAGTTTTCCATCTTGCTTTATTTTTATCATCTGACGGCTCGACAAAACGAATTAAACCGGACATTACTTTTAAGTAGAGATCACTAAAGTTCTCTCCGGATCTCAGTTTCTCAACGAAATCAATAGCTTTTTCTCTTTTTAAAACTATTTCATACCGTTGCCAAAACTCAAACGGGCAAAAGATTTTTTTTGCCTGTTGTTCTCTCTTTTTATCGTAAAAACGGATCATCATAAGAGAATTTTTGTTACCGAAATAAATAGTCTTCCCCTTACTTTTCCCATTATTATCTAACTTTTCAGCCTTTTTAAAATCTAAACTAGCTTCAATGTTTCTAGTTCTAGATAAAGAAATGACTTCCCCTTTTTTAATTTTCTCTTCCATCAAATCAAAATCTAGCAAACCTATGAAATCATCTAAAGCAATATCTATTCTAGAATATCTAGCATTTAAATCATTTAAAAGATTAAAATAATCAAACCAGTCTCTATCCTGTTCTAAAATTCTGCAACCTTGACCAGTAAATTCAAAATGCACACCCATTTTTATAATTCGATCCAATTTATCAGCATTATTATCATCATATTCATTAAATTTCACTTCGTTATAATAAACATTGATATAGTTTTGAAGTGATAATGATCTATTATAACCGTGTCGTCCTGTTTCATTTTCAGCAAAAGGCAAAGTATCTAAATTCATTTGCTCTAAAA